>JASGLA010000007.1:0-265928 GCA_047600405.1 Paludibacter sp. | reverse complement strand
CCGTGGGCCAATGTGCTGCCGGGTAAATGCGGTCCAGTCCGTGCCCAATTACGCCAATGGTAGGCAGGCCTGCGTCCAATGCGGCTTTGTGGGCGCAAATATCTACTCCGTATGCTAATCCGCTCACAATTATCGAATTGGGTTGCATGGCAGCCAGGTCGGCAATAAGCTTTTTGCAGTTTTCCTTTCCGGTTTCGGTGGCGTTGCGAGTGCCTACAATGCCTATAAATTTGCCGTTGTTTAGATCGCAACCGCCTTTGCTGTAAAGCATTATGGGCGAATCGGCACATTCTTTCAATCGGAAGGGATAGTCGCGGTCGGCAAAATAGGAAGTCTGGATTTTATTTTTGATTATAAATTCAATTTCCTCTTCTGCCCGCGGAAGTACTTTTTGTGATGCTATTTCGTTGGAAAGCACCTCACCGATTCCGGGAATTTTAGCCAGATTTTTTTGCTTTTCTTTGAAAACACCTTCCACACTGCCAATGTAAGCAATAAGGTTTTTGGCCAGATTGCTACCAATGCCTTTAATCAGCGTAATGCCAATTTTGTATTTCAGGGTTTCATCGTTCATATTTTTTGCATGCTGGATAAATATCAGGATTTAGATTCGATTATTTCGATTTAAAGGTTGAATATGTCGGCGTCATTTTTTTTAAATATAAAACAAGCCAACCAACCAGTACCCCGATTATATCACTCAACCAATCCAGCCACTCGGCTGTGCGTGGAAAGAAAAAATACTTTTGGAAAATTTCTACCAGTCCGCCTAACACAATGGGAAAAATTATGCAATAGATTATGAACGAAGTGTAACTTATATTGTTTTTTTTATGTTTACGGTGGTCAAGTATGAGCAAAAGCGTGAGGCCACCATAGAGAATAAAATGCGCAATCTTGTCTTTGTAGGTAAAGTTGGGTACTTTATCAAAAGTTGCTGGACCGGAAAACGACAGATACAAAATAAAAAGTATGGCAATGATTGATTTCCAGTAATACCGGATATTTCTAAGCATAATCATTATGTTAAGTTTAGGTTGAAATAATAAAGAGAATTGAAATGAATTTTAAAAAATTATTTGAAAATAGAATCGAATAATTACCTTTGCAAAGATAAAAGTTTACAACTATAAATTAAAAATTCACCTATAAAATTATTGGAATATGAAAAAAATAACCTTTTTTGTCTTATTCGCCTGTATTTTAGTGTCGTGTTCGACAGTGATGCTCACAGGGCGCAAACAGCTGTTATTGGTTTCTGATTCGGAAATCCTGACATCCAGTTTTCAAAGCTACAAGCAATTTATTGATTCTGTTCCCGCTTCAAAGGATAAAGTAAATACTGCTTTGGTAAAAAAAGTGGGGGGTAAAATTTCGGCGGCTGTGGAAGCCTACATGAAAGCTAACGGAATGGAAGCAGACGTTGCCAATTATGCCTGGGAGTTTAATTTGGTAAAGGACACTGTGGTTAATGCATTTTGCATGCCCGGTGGAAAGGTTGTTGTTTTCGAAGGTATTTTGCCCATTACTAAGAATGAAGTGGGACTGGCAGTAGTGCTCGGTCACGAAGTGGCTCACGCTGTGGCAAAGCACAGCAACGAGCGTATGAGCCAGCAAATGATATTGCAATACGGTGCTTCTATTACTGATGCGCTGTTGTCGGACAAACCTGCTGCAACCCGCTCTACCATTAATACTGTTTACGGTATTGGCGCTCAATACGGCGTTATGTTGCCCTATTCACGTAAACATGAATATGAAGCCGACCAATTAGGGCTTATTTTCATTGCTATGGCCGGTTACGATCCTTCCGAGTCTATTGCTTTTTGGGAACGGATGGCTGCCAACTCACAAGGTGCGCCTTTGGAATTCATGAGCACTCACCCTTCGGATGTTAACCGTATTGCCAAGTTGAAAGCATTTTTGCCAGAAGCCATGAAGTATTATAAAAAATAAGAAAGCTTCTAATTATCAATAAAAACCCTTCATTCAATTTTTTGAATGAAGGGTTTTTATTTCCGGTAGCGTTATGGTTTATTTTTATATTTTCTCACCATAAGCCAAATCGCCGGCATCGCCAATTCCCGGGATAATATATGAATGTTCGTTCAGTTCTGGGTCGATAGCTGCAGCCCAAACGGTGGTTTTTACTTCCGGGAAATGCGAAGCCACATAGTCGATAGCTTGCTGACTGGCAATAACCGTAGCAACGTGGATATGAGCAGGTTTTCCTTTGGTAAGCAATGCGCCGTACGCCAGTTCCATTGAACTTCCGGTTGCCAGCATTGGGTCAGTGATAATCAGTGTTTTACCTGTAAGTTCGGGCGAAGCAATGTATTCGATAAAAATATCAAATTTCAAGGCGTCTTTGTATTTCCTGTAAGCTGAAACAAAGGCATTCTCGGCAGCGTCAAAGTAGTTCAGAAAACCCTGATGAAAGGGTAATCCGGCACGCAGAATGGTGGATACTACAATTTTTTCGTCGATAGCTTCGGTGTGAGCTATGCCCAGCGGAGTTTTTACTTCTTCTCCTTTGTAGCGCATGGTTTTGCTCATTTCGTATGCCATTATTTCACCGATTCGCTCCATATTCCGGCGAAAACGCATGGAATCTTTCTGAATTTTTACTGAGCGGATTTCTTTAATATAATGCTTCAGTACAGAATTGTTTTCTGATAAATTTATGATTGTCATTTAGTTTGAATTTTTTAGCGCACAAAATTAATGTTTTTTTCAGTCATAGAGCAAAATAAATGAATATAAATTCATAAAAAACGATCAATTTTTTGCTTTCAAAAGCGCCAGTTTCTGAGCTTTCTTTTCACCTAGCATGTCGTAGCTCATGCGGTGGTAAGGTGTTGTTCCCAATTTACGGATGGCCGCCCTGTGTTTCGGGGTTGGATAAGCTTTGTTTTTATCCCAATCATACCCGGGAAATTCAGCGTGCAATCGTTGCATAATTTCATCGCGATGCGTTTTTGCCAAAATGGAAGCTGCTGCAATAGAAAGATATTTACTATCACCTTTTACAATGGTTTGATGGTGGATATCGGCGTAAGGTTTGAATTTATTACCGTCGACAATAATAAATTCCGGACGAATGGAAAGCTTGTCAATAGCCCGGTGCATAGCCAGAATGGAAGCATTTAGAATGTTTATTTCATCAATTTCGTTATTGTCAACTTCGGCAACTCCCCACGCCAGCGCTTCCCTTTCAATAACCGGGCGAAGTGCATCGCGTTCAGCTTCGGTAAGTTGCTTGGAATCATTGAGCAATGGACAATCGAAGTTAGCCGGTAAAATAACAGCTGCAGCCACCACCGGTCCGGCCAGGCAACCGCGCCCGGCTTCGTCACAACCACATTCGTAAGTGTACTTGGAATAAAAGGCTTTCAGACCTGAAAAGTCATCAAAAAGCAACGAATCATTTGCTGTAATTTTCGCTTTCTCCATCGGAAGTGTCCTGGTTGTTGGGTTGACGTTCTTTTTTGGCCTCATCCCAAAGTGTGGGGGCCAGTTTCATCAATGGTTTGTAGGCTATGGAATTCTCTTTTGTTTCGGGACTTATTATTGAAAACCGGCTGTCAACAGCATCAAAAACAACTAACAATACACTGACAATCAATGCATACTTCAGCGCACCAAAAACACCACCAAACAGCTTATTCAACCCGCCCAGCGACATGGAATCAAATACTTTCTCAAGCGATTTAGCCAAAATAAGCAAGCCAACGGCAATACCCACAAAAAGCAGAAGATAGGAAATCGGCATGGCTGTTTTTTCGGAAAAATGAAATGAACCAACCAACCAACCGGAAACAAATGGCGCCAGCAGTTTAGCTCCGTAAATTCCTAAAACGATAGCCGCCAGCAATGTAATTTCTTTTATCAACCCCTTGAAAAGGCCAAAAACAAACCCCAATGCAACGGGTAATAAAAGAATCAGATCCAGTTTGTTCATATTCCCAAAAATCAGTCTTGTTGAAATGCAAAGATATGAAAATTCAATGGATATTTTTTTGAGTTAAGCCGTTTTCGTATTCTCTATGACGGATCAGCAAAATATCATTGAAAAAAATATTTCATTTTTTTGCATGGCGTCACAGCCTGTATAATGTGCTGAATAAAACGCAGTTAAATAAAATTGAATTGTTGCCAAACGTGATCTAAAATCTTAAAAATATTTTTGGCACAGAAATTGGATAAAGACTATCACAATAAAAAAACAATATCCCGTTAAGTTCGGAAGACATAGTATTCACAGCTAAAAAATTTACGATTATGAAAACAAAAGTGGCAAGCCTGTTAGTGGTTTTATTCGTATCCACTATTTCATGTACGGCTCAAAGAACAATTAGGGTTGAAGCTCAAAACAGTGATATTAGCAATAATCTCGATTTACAAGCTGTGGCTTCTACCTTTGGCGAATCAAGAGATTTGGAAGATTTTGAAAGAAGGCTCAACGATTACGACAGCCAGATTTCGAATCTGGACTTAAACAACGATGGTGAAGTAGATTACCTTCGTGTTATTGAAAATATGGAAAACAATCTTCACGTAGTGGTTATTCAGGCCATACTGGACAGAGATGTTTATCAGGATGTAGCAACCATTGTGGTGGAAAGAAGGGCAAACCGCAGAACAGTGGTTCAAATTGTAGGCGACCCTTATCTGTACGGATATGACTACATTATAGAACCGGTTTACGTTTACACGCCTCCGATTTATTCATTCTTCTGGGGATATAATTATCACAGGTGGTATTCACCTTACTATTACGGATATTATCCGCGCCACTACCGTTACCGCCGTCCGTTTGAAGTAAACATATACTTATCGCACATTCATTCACATATCAATCACAACCACCGGTATTATTATTCCGACAGAAACAGATACAGGAATGAACATGCAGACAGATTGTACAACTCCGTAAGGCGGAACGATTATGGCACCAGATATCCGGACCGGAACTTCAGCAGCAGGAATAACAATATCTCCAGCAAAAAAGATTTCGATAGGGTACGTCAGAACAATACAATCTATGATCGCTCCGAAAGCAGATCAGGAAGGTCATTCGATAACAATGGAAGATCAAGAAACAATGACTACCAAAACAACGGATCAAGAAGTGTTGAAAGAAGAAACTCTGACAACGGAATGAACCAACGGATTAATACTCCTTCTACAAACCGGAATTCAGGCGTAAACCGAACACAGGACAATGTGTATCAAAACCGTTCGCCACGCTCCGAAACCCGCGGAAGCAGAAACAATGGCAATGAAAACCGCCAGAACAGCGGTAGCCGTTCGGAAAGGAATACTCAAATATATTCAACTCCGGCTCAAAGTCCGACTCCTGCCAATAGGAGTACTGAAATGAACCGTAACAGTGGAAATGATGTTTACCGGCAACGGCCGGCCAACAATCCAAATATGGAAAGAAGGCAACAGGCTGTAGAACGCGAAAATACAAACTCAAGACCGGCACCTGTTGTGAACGAGAGACGTCAGGAAAGCAGACCGGCACCGGTTGTAAACCAACCCAGCAGATCGTCTGAACCAAGAAACGTAGAACGAAGGTCGGACAACAACCAGAACCGCGAAAACAAATCGGACAGAGGAAGCCGGAACAACTCAGACAGAAGATAGATAAAAGGTAATTAAAGATTAAAATTGATTAGTTAACAATGCCGTTGAGAAATTGCGATAATTTCTCAACGGTTTTTTATTGGCCAGACTTTTTCAAAATAAATCTCTGATATATAGACGTATAGATATATTGATATTTGAAGGGGAGACAATAATTAGAAAGTGTGACTTTATATTTGGCTCAAACAATTAAATTACATGAATGAATTATTCCGTACCTTTGCGCCCGTATAAAAAAGATTGGGCAAAATGGCAAGATTATTTACAGGCCAGGCTTTTGCGGCGGTGCGCAACAGCAATTTCAGGTATTTTCTGGGTTACAGGTTTTTGATGACAATGGCTACGCTAATGCAGTCGGTGATAGTGAGCTGGCACATGTATTTTCTCACGCATAATGTGGTTTGGCTGGGTATGATCGGACTGGTGGAAGTGATTCCACAAATTTCCGTTTCGCTGTTTGCCGGGCATTATGTGGACTTGTGGGACCGAAAGAAAATTGTCCGAAACACCACTGTGCTTTTGCTTCTGGGCTCAGCCATCCTGACGCTATATAGTATCGAATCCTTTCATTCGTACGAACGCCTCGGCATTTGGCCCATCTTTATAACTATTTTTCTGACTGGCCTTTCGCGTGGAATACTTATGCCGGCGCACACGGCTTTGCTGGGCCAGTTGGTTGATAAAAAAGATTATGCCAACGCGGCTACCTGGAGCAGCGCTAATTGGCAAGTGGGGGCAGTAATGGGACCCGCCGTAGGTGGGTTGATATATGGTTTTTCGTCTATTTCCTTTGCCTACGTTTCTGTTTTCGTAATTTATCTGCTTTCGGTCGTAATGATTGGTCGGGTTCAGGTTAAGCGCATGGTCAATGTTGCGCAGAAAAATGCAGAGGAAGCTATTTTCAGCCGCATCCGCGAAGGAATCCGTTTCGTAATGAAATCGCCCGAGCTGGTGGGAGCGTTTTCGCTGGATATGTTTGCGGTGCTTTTCGGTGGCGCTGTGGCCATGTTGCCGGTTTTCGCTTCGGATGTGTTGCATGTTGGCCCTGAAGGATTGGGATTCCTACGCGCTTGCCCTGCCATTGGAGCTATCCTGATGTCGTTTTACCTGATGTTTAATCCGCCTCTGAAAAACAGCGGACGAACCTTATTGCTGGCGGTAGCTGCCTTTGGATTGTGCATGATCGGTTTTGCCTATTCGCAATATTTTTGGTTGTCGGCTCTTTTGTTGCTTCTCAGCGGATTGTTCGACAATGTGAGTGTGGTTATCCGCGGAACAATTCTTCAACTTTACACTCCGGACGAAATGCGCGGGCGCGTGGCTTCGGTCAACAGCATATTTATCGGTTCGTCCAACGAACTGGGAGCCTTCGAATCGGGCGTTGCGGCAAAGTTTATGGGTCTGGTGCCTTCGGTAGCTTTTGGTGGAATTATGACCCTGATTGTGGTAGCTACCACGGCTAAAATTAATCCGGTGCTGCGGCGGTTGTCTTTGAAACCGAATTAAAAAAAACATAGTGAATTTAGGATGAGTCCTTTTTAATTAGGGGCTTCTACCTCAAATCCGGAATCATTTGGCTCTCATGAAATAAATTCAAAGTTAGCGTTAAACAATAACGTGGCAACACATTTAAAGATATCAGGGCTAACGCCCCTCGGGTTTGATTATCACTTTTTTCTACAAAGATTTCAGAGCTACGCTCCTTTATTTTAAATGTACATCAACAGGGACGTAGTCCTGATATCTTGGTAGATAGATCAAATCCTTTGCAATTGAGGGGCGTTAGCCCTGATATCTTAATCAATACCCATTTAAACAAATTTGTATTTGTTTCTTCTATTTGTTAGAAATAATTTATTTCTGGTAACTTGCTACAAAAAGTCAACCGTCAGCTGACGGACACTTTCAATATGGTTTAAAATACCTAAAACAGGGGATTGCGTTATTGTAAACAAACACCGAACTTTGTATCAGAAAAATTTACAGGATTTTTGTTTGTAATAATTAGTACAAGATTGTTAGGCCGGAGCACTTAAAGCCATTTGTGTTCCGGCCTTTTTGGTTGATTAATCTTAAAAGTAAATATGACTATCCGCAAAGCGATCAGTTTAATGCTCAAAGTCTCTCCAGTGAGTGACCTCGTCCAATGAACCGAAAAACCAGTGAGGTTGGCGTTAGAAACAGTCCTGTTTGAGCGACGAAGGAGCGAGTTTGGACAGTTTCAGCCAACGGAACGCTAGTTTTTCGAGTGAAGCGGGCGCAGGCTTGACTTTTTTGCTTACTTTTTGTGTTAAGACAAAAAGTAAGTCGGGGTCAAGGGGCGGAAGCCCCATTGTAAATAGGCTTAGGTCGTTTGCGGCTAATCATAAAAATAAACATTTAAAACAGTTGCAGTGTTATACTATTTCAATTTAACACGAACGAAAACAATATCTTTTATTTATGCAACAACAACATAAATTCTCGGCAAAGGACAAAATGGTTGATCTGATTAATGAAGACTACTCTTTGTTGTTAGTTATCAGTCGTTTTGGCATTTCGCTCGGGTTTGGCGACAATACAGTGAAGGAGGTCTGCAAAGTCAACAATATTCATTGCGAAACCTTTTTGGCCATAGTCAATTTCCTTTCGGAAGGCGACTTTGAAGTGGGAAATGCTTATGAAGGCATCGATCCGGAATCCGTGATTGGTTACCTTAAAAATGCACATACCTATTTTGTCGATTTTAAACTTCCGGCCATAAGGCAGAAAACTCTTGCAGGCAGTTGATTCGCCCGATCAACAGGCGCCTTATTCCACTATCCTGTTGAAATTCTACGACGAATATGTTTCCGAAGTTGGTAAACATATGGAATATGAAAATAAAGTGGTTTTTCCGTATGTGATTGATTTGCTTTTGGGTAAGCGTAATAAGAAATACAGTATCTCCGTTTTCGAAGACCGCCATAATGAAATAGATTCCAAGCTGGCGGAATTGAAAAATATCCTGATCAAGTATTTCCCTGCTTCCGGAAATAATCATTTGCTCACTGAAGTGTTGTTCGATATTTTGTCGTGCGAAAAGGATCTGGCGTCGCACAACCAGGTGGAAGATTACCTGTTTGTACCGGCTATTGAAGCTATTGAACAAAAAAACACAGACGCAAAATGAACAACGATTTGATAAAAATAGCTATTGCAGAGCCTTCCATCATTATCCGCAGCGGATTGGCTGTGGCGTTGAAGAGGATTCCGGGCATTCGCATCCAGCCCATGGAAATTATTTCTATCGAGTCGCTCGGAAACTTCCTGCGGTTGCACAAACCCGATATTCTGATTGTCAATCCGTCTTTTTGGGGATATTTTGATATTTCGAAACTGAAAGAAGAAAATTCCGAGCTTCGCTGGCTGGCATTGCTCAGTTCTGCGGTTGACGACAGTTTGTTGCGGGCATACGACGAATCGATCAGCATTTACGACAACGTGGACCAGTTGAAGGAAAAGCTCGAAAAATTGCTTGATTCGCCGGTGGAAGAAAATCCGGACGACACCAGACGCTTTGAGCCTTCGAGAAAAAGAAGTGATTGTGAGCGTGGTTAAGGGGCTGACCAACAAGGAAATTGCAGAAGCTTTGTTTCTTTCAACGCATACGGTTATTACGCACCGGCGCAATATTGCCCGAAAGCTGGAAATTCACAGTACGGCGGGTCTTACCATTTATGCCATTGTGAATAAACTGGTGCAAATTAATGAGATAAAGAAAGATATGCTTAGCTGAATTCCATAATCGGACATAATAGAAAAAACGCCTTCATCCTGCAATTAACTGCTGAATGAAGGCGTTTTTATTTGAAGCAAATTAGTTTACACAGCTCTGCTTTTTTCCCTTTTTTCTGCAACTATGGATAGAATAATGGAAAGTGTGAGCGAGGTAACAATAACTCCTAACGAAAAGAAGTTGCTGATATGGAATGAATACCCCAACTCGCTACAAAACTCGTTCACGCACATTTTAATCCCGATAAAGGTAAGGATAAAGGCCAGAGCATATTTCAGATAACGGAAATACTGCATGACACCGCTCAGGGCAAAATACAATGAACGTAACCCTAATATAGCGAAGATATTGGACGTGTAAACAATAAACGGATCCTTGGATACCGAAAGTACGGCCGGAATAGAATCAATGGCAAAAATAAGGTCGGACACCTCGATTAACAAAAGGGCAATGAAAAACGGTGTGGCGTATAATATTTTATTTTTGCGGACAAAAAAGTTGGTGTGTGATTTATCGTCGCTTACCGGCATGATTTTGCGGAAAAGGCGCACAGCAATATTTTTATTCGGATCGAAATCTTCTTTGTCGTCTTTTTCAAACAACATGTGAATACCGGTATAAACCAGAAATGCACCGAAAATATACATTACCCAGGCAAATTTTTCGATAATAGCCACGCCGGCAAAAATAAAAATGGCGCGCATCACAATAGCTCCGATAATACCCCAGAAAAGGATACGGTGCTGATACTTTGCTTCAATGCCAAAGAAGCTGAAAATCATTATAAATACGAATAGATTATCGACACTGAGCGATTCCTCAATCAGATAACCGGTGAGAAACTCAAGCGCTTTTTGTTTGCCAATTTCCGCACCCCAAAGGTTGCCACCAACAAAGTATACACCAATGTTGAATAGCACAGCCAATCCAATCCAAAATGCACTCCAAAGCAATGCTGTTTTCACTTTCATTACTTCGTCTTTTTTGTGAAACACTGTAAGGTCGAGCACAAGCATTATTATTACAAAAGCCACAAACCCCAGCCAAAAACCAATACCAATTTCCATTTACTTATTTTTTTAATTAAACATGAATAATACTATTCAAATGCACACAAAGTTAATCATTTAAACGCATACGAGCAAAAAAAGGTTCTTGGTCTGATTTTAGGAATGATTTTTTTTTCAATACGCGATTTTTAAATATCAAAAATAACTATCTTTGCGGATGAAGGGTGCATTTAACAGTTTCTTCCTTCGCTTTGTATAGCATTTTTGACCAATGCTTAAGTTTTCAGGAAATCTAATTTGTGAATTACTAAACAGGATTTTATGAGTAAACCCCACTTCCGAACCTGGCTCTTTTATGCTTTAATGCTGATTTTGTTCTGCATCTTCACCTATATTTTGTTTCAAAAAGCAGATTCTTTTAAAACCTTACACCTTGCAAACGGTCAAAGCCATGCTGTGGCCGAAGCTTCGGCGGAATGGGAATTTTGGCCTGTTTAAACTGTCTATCCTGTCGAACATTGCCGAGCCGGCCTCCATGTTGCTGCTTCAAATCATCTCCATACTCATTGTATCCCGTATTTTCGGCTTGTTGTTTGCCAAAATGGGGCAACCTACCGTGATCGGTGAAATTTTGGCGGGAATTGTACTCGGGCCATCCTTGCTGGGCTATTTTTATCCCGACGCTTTCCATTTCCTGTTTGCTCCCAAATCATTAGGAAATCTGTACATCTTAAGCCAAATCGGGCTTATCCTCTTTATGTTCACCATTGGGATGGAGCTGAACCTGAATACATTAAAAGATAAGATAGGAGAAACGTATGTAATCAGCCATGCCAGTATTCTTATCCCGTATTTTTTAGGAATGCTGTTGGCCTATTTCGTTTACGAGGAATTTGCCGCCGGGCATACCGATTTTCTGTCCTTTGCGTTATTCATCGGAATTTCCATGAGTATTACGGCTTTCCCGGTACTGGCGCGCATCGTGCAGGAAAAAGGATTGTCCAAAACGCATCTCGGAACGATAGCCATTGCCAGTGCCGCAAACGACAATGTTACTGCCTGGTGTATTCTGGCTGCTGTAATTGCTATTGCTAAAACCGGTAGCTTTGTGAGTTCGCTGTACACGATTCTTTTTTCGGTGTTGTACGTGATGTTTATGCTGATGCTGGTTCGTCCGTTTTTAAAGCGGGTGGGCGAAATTTACAGCAACAGTGAAGTACTGAACAAAAGTATTGTGGCGTTCTTGTTATTGATACTGATTTTGTCGGCTTATGCAACACAACTAATTGGTATTCATGCCCTTTTTGGGGCCTTTTTGGCCGGTGTGGTAATGCCTCCACTACCTAATTTCCGAAAACTGGTTATCGAGAAAATAGAGGATGTCTCTGTAACCTTGCTTTTGCCGCTGTTTTTTGTATTTACCGGTCTGCGCACCGAAATCGGGTTGCTGAATACGCCTTATTTGTGGAGTATTTGTGCCTTGTTTATTGCCGTGGCGATAACCGGAAAATTTGTGGGTGGGGCATTTACGGCTCGCATTTTGGGCGAAAACTGGAAAGATAGTCTTTCTATCGGGGTGCTGATGAATACACGCGGCCTCATGGAACTGATTGTTTTGAATATCGGCTACGAAATGGGCATTCTTCCTCCGCCTATTTTCGTAATGCTGGTTATCATGGCTCTGGTTACCACCTTTATGACGACGCCCGCCCTGTCTCTCATAAACTGGATTTTCCCACAGAAAAATGTGGCCGAAGAATATATTATCCAGCAGGCACAGGGAATTTTCAAAGCCATGATTGCGTTAGGAAACCCCGAAAATGGCAAAACATTGCTTAATGTGGCCAAAACAGTACTTGATGGTACAAAAAACAGCCTGGCAGTGACAGTATTGCATATCACTCCCGGAACCGATACCAACCCCATTTATGGGGAACAATTTTCGGTAGAGAGTTTTCGTGGAGTAAAAGAATGAAGCTTCGGTTTTGAGTATTCCCATTGATACGGAATACAAAGTGACCGACAACATCGAATCGGGAATTGTGAAAACGGTGAATCACAATAATTTTGATTTTTTGCTGGTTGGAGCCGGGGTGTCATTATCGGGCATTCCGTTTTTTAAAGAAACCAAGATCTTTGGCAAAGTCGTTTGGTTGAATAAATTTATCAATAAGGTTTCGCAAAAACAGGCTTTCTTTTATCCTGGAACTTTGATAAAAGATAAGACACGTTATTTTATCGAAAACAGTAATTGTAGCGTAGGAGTGTTTGTAAACCGTGGTTTTACAGCCATTACCACTACACTGGTTTTGCTTCAATACGAAACTGATGATTTTCTGTTGCGTTATGCACGCCGTTTGATCCGCAATAATAATGAGGTGACTATCAATATTCTGGATATTAACAAACTGGCAGCCAACAGCCAGATTATCAGGGATGGCATTCACGAACTCAGGAAGCAGTTTCCTAATCAGGTGAAGGTGAACAAAGCAACGCGAATCAGCTCCAGCATCCTTTTGAAACATAGTTTTATGTTGATTAGTTATCAAACCTGGAATCATCTTTCTTCTTCCGACAAAAAAGAACTCGAATATATACCTTCAACGTTGATTATCAATAAAAAAGCAAGTCGTTTTCATGGAGTAGGTCGTGGTAAAATTATGACAAATATTTCTATTGATCCCACGTCCGAACACTTATAATGATTCGCCGTAATATATAAACAGGCAAGGTCTTCATTTTTATGAAGACCTTGCCTGTTTATTGTTGTAAAATGCTTTATTCTAGTGAGTTCCAGCCTTGGGCCTGCAATTGAATTTCTTCGCCCTCGCGACCAATCAGGTTCAATCCAAGTTCGGGCTTAGTCATATGACCTACAATGGCAACACCTTCCATGGTTACAATTTTGTCGTAGTCCGCCATCGAAACGGTAAACAGCAATTCGTAATCTTCGCCACCATTCAGTGCCGCCGTAACGATATTCATGTTCAGTTCTTCGGCCATGACCACGGCTTGATAGCTAATGGGGATTTTATCTTCGTACACCCGGCAGCCAGTATTACTTTGCGAACAGATATGCATTAATTCCGACGATAAGCCGTCCGAAATATCCATCATGGCAGTAGGAACAATGCCTTTTTCGTTCAGAAGTTCCACAATGTCTTTGCGGGCTTCGGGTTTCAACTGGCGTTGTAGGATATAATCTTTTCCTTCGAAGTCCGGTTGGGCATTTTCGTTCCCGGCAAAAACGATTTTTTCCCGCTCAAGCAATTGCAAGCCCATGTATGCAGACCCCAAATCACCTGTCACGCAAATCAAATCGGTTTGCCCGGCTCCGTTCCGATAGGTAATTTTGCCTTCTTCGCCCTCGCCAATACAGGTAACGCTAATGGCCAATCCGGTAAGCAATGCCGAGGTGTCGCCGCCAATCAGATCAACACCGTATTTTTTGCAGGCCAATTCAATTCCGGCATACAGTTGCTCCAGGTCTTCCACGGAGAAACGTTTGGAAATGCCCAGTGATACAGTCATTTGTTTCGGTGTGCCGTTCATGGCGTAAATGTCCGAAAAATTTACCACAGCCGCTTTATAGCCAAGGTGCATCAGGGGAACATAAACCAGGTCGAAATGAATGCCTTCCAACAAAAGATCAGTTGTTACAAGTACTTTCTTGTTGCCGTAACTAAGTACTGCAGCATCATCGCCCACGCCTTTTTGTGTTGAAGTATTTTCTATTTTGAACCTTTCAGTCAAATGTTTTATAAGCCCGAATTCTCCGTAGGTTGATATTTCTGTTCGTTGCATGTTGTTTTCTTAAAAACTAACATTCCCAAAGCTCTAAAACTTTGGGAAAGTTGAATATAGGTTATTTTTAAACTCTCAAATGTGTTTTGCACACACCGAAAGGTTAATGAATATTGTTCATTTTATCAATACGCCGTTGGTGGCGGCCACCTTCAAAGTCGGATGCGAAAAACACGTCCACAATGTCTAAGGCTTCCGATTCGGTAACAAACCGGGCCGGCAATGAAAGAATATTGGCATCGTTGTGTTGGCGAGCCAAAGCTGCAATTTCGGGTTTCCAGCAAAGCGCGGCGCGGACTCCCAAATGCTTGTTGAGCGTCATGCTGATTCCGTTTCCGCTTCCGCAAATAGATATTCCAAAATCGAACTCACCACGTTTAATAGCCGATGCCATGGGGTGAGCAAAATCAGGATAATCGGAACTTTCAGAGGAAAATGCTCCAAAGTCTTTTACTACTTCAGCTCCTTCTCCTTCAAGGTATTCCACTACTTTTGTTTTTAACTCATAGCCTGCATGATCATTGCAAATGGCAATTCGAAGTTTTTTAAATGGATTCATAAATTTATGTGTTTTGGGTTTGCAAAAGTATAAATTAATTTTCAAAAACAGTTGTATTTATTTTTTCTTAAGGCTTTCGCTGCTTTTGTCCCCGGCTTTTTATAACTGTGTCATTTTCACTCCGCAAATCAATATTTCTGATCAATTAAGTAGCCACAAATTAGTGCAGCCTTTTGTGTAAGTAAATTTTTTTCATAACAAAAGTATCCGTTCCGTTTAGCTTTGTTTTTGTTTGTTCAATGGTGCTTACAGGCTCAAATCCCATTCTTTTATATAAAGTCAGTGCCGGGATATTTTCTTCCCATACCCTGATAAATGCATCGTTAAAACGCAATTTGTCAATTGTTTCCAGGAACCGGTCCATCATTTTTTTGCCGATTCCCTGTCCGCGTTTTTTCTCCTGAACCATCATTTCAGCCAGATAAACACATTTTTGGATATTAAAGTTCTGACGAATATCGTCGGGTAAGCAATTTGTCGTGTTCCAGCGGGCACGATAAGAATGGCTCCACAGACTGTGTTGTTTTCAACTGCAAGCAATGCGCTTCCTTCCTTCAGCATCAAATTGATATACAGCTTCAATTCGGCAAAATCGATATGTTGCTGTGATATTCCGGTTGAGAATGCCTGGATGTACATTGAGGCAATTTCGTCGCTATATCCGGAATCATTTGTTTCTATCAGTTGCATAAGTGTTTAGTTTAGAGTTAAGAACACGAATTTGCAGTAAGTCTAAATAGTTAACGCTTATGAGAGCATTTTGGTTGAAAAAATACCCATACATTTCCGGATGTATGGGTATTTTTATTGCTATTGTTGAATATGAACCTATAATTAATTAGGTGTCCATTTCAGGCTAATGTTTGAAACTCCCGAGGCTGAGGCCGGAGTTTGTGTATCAGCAGCAGTACCTTTGGTAAAACCGAAGCGAGCGATTTTTCCGGTTCCGTTGCTCTCGGTGTACTCTACACAAACTTTGTATGCCCCATCGCCCACCACGTCTCCGCTTGCATTTTTGCCATTCCAGGTGCAGTTACGCGTTCCATGGTTCGGTAGTGTAGCACCGGTTACTGCGTCAGTCGTGTTTCCGGAACCTGTCGCCGAAAGCCAGTTGGTTAAGTGCTCCTTGCGGGCTTGTGCATAAACCATGAGTGACTTTACAAAGGTGCCCGAACTGCTTTCCACCCAAATAGCCAGTACATGCCTTGGGGCATATTGCCCGCTGTAAGTGCTGGTAGTAGCCGTAACCGATAGAGAACCGGCTGTTTTTACTGCATTGTTGATTACCGGATCGTTGCCCGAAGAGCAGGCAAAATGGATCAGCAACATACTGGCTGCAACCAGAAAAATAGCGAAATTTCTTTTCTGTCTCATAATTTTGTAATTAAATTTGAATTCATTTACATAATAACGCCAGACAAATTATGTAAATTGTAATCGTTATAATTTTCAGGCTATTCTTAACTTTCATTATTACTTCAGCGCATGAATAACAACATCCGGAAGGGTTTCCAGGTCGAAACATATTTTTTCATAAATGCATCTTCGGTATCAATATTTTTTTTCAACTGATTGATTGCAACCTGGATGTCGGAAATATTTCTTATAATCGTAGCATTGTCAGAGTTCAGAAACCGGATACGATTTTCGGCCGCTTCGGTGAAATTTCGGGCCGAGGAGAGCAAATCCAGAATTTTTGCAACTTCCATCGTTGTACCGTTGAATTGTTTGTTTTTATTCGTTACATAAATGTTGTACGATTCCACTGCCTTATTCACTTCCGCAACAGCCAGGTTGTATTTCATGTTGACAATATTTTGCTGGTTTTGCGATACCCGCTCCCGGAGAAGATCATTCGTAAGCCCATTATCCCGAATTCTTTTGTTTTCGCGGACAAGGACATTTAGCGAATCTAAGCCCGCAATGGTTTTAATAGAATCGGCAAAATTGAAATTCGAAGGTGTTTTTAATTTTGAAAAATCGTTGGCTTCAACTTCTTTATTGGAAATAGGATTATCCAAAAATTGCCAGACAGGATCAAAAGGAATGTGGGTTTTGATAAATTCTGCTGGAGGAATCATGAAATAAATATCGGTGAATTGGGCTGTGAACTTTCCGTTGTCCAAATAACCAGATGCCCAGGTAGCATCAATTTCATAATACTTTCCATCAATTATAACTACATTCCAGGCATGGGGGAGGTCAGCTATTTTCCCGTCCATTTTGGTATAACCCGAAATAATATACGATTTGATTCCGGCGGATTTGCAGCAGGCATTGAACAACTCGGCATAATGCTGGCAAACTCCCATGCGTTTCTGAAGCACTTCATTCAGCAGGTTTCGTTCGCCTATCTGGTATGTGATACCTACACCTGCAAGCTGTGATACATCGTAACGGATGTTGTGCGAAATCCAGTAGTATATAGCGCGGACTTTCTCGGTGGGGGTGGAGAGGTTGCGGGTGAGGTAAGCAGATATCTCGGGTGCCGTTTTCAGGGTGGCAGGAATGTTGCCCGATTGCTTATCCACTTTGGAGTAATCGGCGGCGGAAATGAAACCCAGAGGCAATAATAACAGAATTATCAGGAGAGTTTTTTGTTTCATAGAAATGCGTTTTGTTATTAGAGTTTATATGGAATAGAATGTTATGTGCTTAAAAATAAGATAAATATCGACACGAAGACACCAAGACTCAAATACTAATAATACAGATATTTATTTAAATTCTTTTACGGTAATCGAAATGAAGATTGGTTTTTCTACCGATAAATCGGCATGGCTCATTTGCGTTTCGGGACTTTCAAAGAGAATTAAGACACAAAGGAAAAACATATAAATATGTTTTTTTTCGTACTCTTGTATTAAATTAAAAAGAAAATTGTGTCTTCGTGACTTCGTGTTTAAAATATTATTATTCAGACTTGTAATTCTTTATTCTATATAATGTCTATTGAATAAGTTGAATGCATAGCAATAGAACTCTAAAATTAAGATTAAAGTATTTTTTATACTGTTTTTTCTGAAAAAGCAATAACGTTATAACAAAATGTGACATAGAAATAAAAATGATTTTGAATCGACATACTGTTACAAAAGTATTATTTTAGATTTTATTTCACAACTGTTTTATGGATAATGCTGTTGCTTTTACAAACAATAAAAAAACTAATTTTGATAGAAAAACATGAGCGTTTTGCCCTAAAAATGCCATTAAAGGCAAATATAACTGAACGCGAGTAGAAAAAGTATCATATAAAGATAAAAAAATATCTTTTTGAATATACCCGATACTCTATTTTTGCAGTGTCGAAATGTATCATTTTGATAAAACAAATAACCTTCAAATATTAAATCTAATTCCATGAGAAGAAAAATCATTTTTCTATCCGTGCTACTCCTTTTTGGAGTGTGCTTAGTGTCTGCTCAGCAGCTTTCTGTTTCGGGAGTTGTAACCGATGCCAGTGACGGAACTCCGATTGTTGGCGCGTCCGTAAAAGTTAAAGGGTCTACATCCGGTACAGTAACCGACATTAACGGAAAGTATTCATTAACTACCCAGCAAGGTGCCACTCTTGTTTTCAATTACATTGGTATGGTAAAACAGGAGATCAAGGCTCAATCCAAAGTTTTAAATGTATCGTTGTCCTCCGACAGCCAAATGCTCAATGAAGTAGTGGCCGTGGGTTACGGAACCATGAAAAAAAGCGATCTTTCCGGAGCTTCGGTTACGGTAGGTGAAGACAAACTTAAAGGTTCCATTATTACCAACATGGACCAGGCTCTTCAGGGACGTGTTGCCGGTGTAACCGCCGTGCAAACTTCAGGGCAGCCCGGTTCCTCGGTTTCAATCCGCGTACGTGGACAAGGTACTGTTAATGCCAGTGGCGAACCCCTTTATGTAATTGACGGAGTACCGGTAAGTGTAAGCGGAACTTCGGGTGCCGATTTTGGGTTGGGTGATGCCCTTGGAAACGGGAAAGTATCAACCATATCGCCATTGTCGACCATCAATCCTGCCGATATTGTTTCCATGGAAATTCTGAAAGATGCTTCTGCAACGGCTATTTACGGTTCCCGCGCATTAAACGGGGTTGTACTTATTACTACCAAACGGGGTAAAAGCGGCGAAGCAAAGTTCACCTACGAAGGACTTTATGGAGTTCAGCGTCAGGCAAAACGCCTTAATGTGATGAACTTACAGCAGTTTGCCGAATATAGCAACGCTATGGCGGGTGAAACAGCGGGCCGCGATCTGCGCGAAGAATTTCGGGATCCATTCCTTGTTAGGCGTTGGCACAAACTGGCAGGATGCTATTTTTCAGATTGCGCCCATGCAAAGCCATACCGTAAATGCTTCGGGAGGAACTGATATTGTTAAGTATTTTGTTTCCGGCTCTTACCTCGGGCAGGAGGGAACTGTTATCGGTTCAAACTTCAATCGCTTCGCATTTCGCAGTAATCTGGATGCCCAGTTGAAAAAATGGTTGAAGTTAGGGTTGAATCTGTCATACTCTACCACCAAAGAAAGATTGGGATTGGCCGATAGCGATGAAGGAATTATCAATACCGCTTTGCTTTCTACACCAGATGTTCCAATTTACGATATGGATGGAAATTACACCAGCGTTTCGCGCGAAGGTGTAGCTTCACGTATTAACCCTATCGCCAAAGCCTTGGATGAAGACAACCTTCTGAACAGAAATTCTTTAGATGCAAACTTCTTTACAGATATTACTTTTTTCAAAGGATTGACACTCCGTTCGGAATTTGCAACAAGCATGGGTGGCTCTGACGCGGAACGTTTCCGTCCGAAAGCCGAATATGGCAGCTGGAAACGGAGCATCAACAGCGATGCCAAACAGCATAACCAGAATTTATTCTGGCAATTGAAGAATTATCTGACTTACACGAAAGATTTTGGCTTGCATAAAACAAATTTTATGATCGGACAGGAAATGTCGGAATCGAGTTGGGAATATTTGGCAGCTTCTGCTTCAAATCTGCCCGATAACGTGATTCATAACCCGGTATTGGGTTCGGATCCGTTGATTAATTCTGGTTTTGGAAGCAGTGCCATGGCATCCGTTTTTGCCCGCGGAACTTATAACTATGCTGACAAGTATTATGCAACCTATACTTTCCGTAGGGATGGGTCTTCCAACTTTGGTCCGTTGAAGCGTTGGGCTTCGTTCCATGCGGCAGCTGCATCGTGGAGATTTTCGAACGAAGAGTTTATGGCCGGAGTTAAAGATGTTATCTCAAACGGTAAACTTCGTTTAGGCTGGGGACAAACAGGAAACCAGTTTATCCCCGGTTATGCATGGGGTGCAGCTATTTCTAAAATGGAAACAGGTTTAGGGTTGGGCTATCGCCAGAGCAATATTGCCAATCCTCGTATAATGTGGGAAACACAGGAACAAACCAATATCGGGTTAGATTTAGGCTTGTTCAGCAACCGCATTGAACTTATTGTAGATGTGTATGATAAAGTATCGAAAAACATGTTGATGCAGGCGCAATTACCATCCTACCTGGGTACTGATGGTAATGTTTCAAGCGCTTTGGCGGCTCCTTATGGAAACTATGGAACCATTGACAACAAAGGGCTTGAAATAGCATTGACCACACACAATATAAAAGAAAAAGACTTTCAATGGGATTCGGAACTTCAGTTGAGTTTTAATAAAAACACGCTCGTTTCGCTGGAAGGAACCGGAAACTCTTACCTTGAAGGCTACGGACAGTGGAGTGATGTAGTTGCCCGTTCGGGTATTGGCCAACCACTGTATAGCTATTATGGGTATAAAGTGGCAGGTGTATATCAGGATTTGGCTGATATTAAAAACAGCCCCAAACCAACAAGCTATCCTACAGACGGAAAATCGTTCGGACGTGCAAATACGGTTTATCCGGGCGACCTGAAATTCGAAGACCTTAGCGGTCCTAATGGTACTCCCGATGGCGTTATCAATGAATACGACCGCACCGATTTAGGCTCTCCGCTTCCGCTTTTTACCTTTGGATTTACCAATACCGTGCGTTACAAAAACTTTGACCTGACAGTTTTTGTGAACGGAAGTTATGGAAATAAAGTATTCAACTACATGTCGCGCAACCTGTCGAATATGAAATCGTTATGGAACAATCAGTTGGCCGTAGTGACTGAACGTGCACGGTTGGAACAAATAAATACAGCCATTACCTATCCGTATGTAAATTCAACAGGAAACATGGTTTACAATTGGTTCGATGATATTGATAATGTGAAAGTGGCTAACCCCAACGCAACCGTACCGCGTACCATTCAAAACGACCCGAATGACAATGCCCGCTTGTCGAGCAGATACATTGAGGATGGATCGTATTTGCGGGTTAAAAACATTTCGCTGGGTTATACTTTCCAAAAAAGTATGTTGAAAAACCTGCATTTGGAATCGTTGAAAGTCTATGCCAATATCCAAAATCTGGTGACATTGACAAAATACACAGGTTTTGATCCTGAAATAGGTGTAAACACAGCCAATGTGAATGTTTATGGCTTGGACAACGGCCGTTATCCTTCACCTCAGGTATATTCTTTTGGAGTTAACTTCTCATTCTAATTTAAAATGAAAGGAATCAATTATATGAAAATTCTCAATAATATAAAAGTGCTGGTTACAGCAATAATTGTAATGGGGGGATTGTCTTCCTGCGAAGATTTTCTGAATCGTCCGACCGTTGACAATTACACCATTGATGGATTTTACCAGACCGACGAACAATGTTTTCAGGCTGTAAATCCAATTTATAACTCGCCATGGTACGATTTTCAACGTGGATTTGTAAAAATTGGCGATGTCCTGTCCGGTAATGTCTATTACGGAACGGATAATGCTTATCAGGGTTTCGTGTTGAAATCGAGCGATGAGGATATTCGCAATGCTTCGGCTTCGTTATGGTCGGTAAACGCCTATTGCAATACCCTCATTGAAAATATCGATCTGAAAGCAGGGCCAAAGGTTACCGAAAAAGCAAAGAATACAGTGAAGGGAGAGGCGTTAACCTGGAAGGCTATGACGTATTTTTACTTAGTACGTTGCTTTGGCGCAGTGCCCATTATTCACAACAACAGCGAAATTATTGCATTCGAGCAATGTTAACAGCGTTTACAAGAATAAAGTGGAAGATGTGTATGCTTACATTGTAAAAACGCTGGAAAAAGCAATTGTTCTGCTGCCTGAAAATAATGCTGCGGGACGGATTGACAAATACAGCGCATACGGGTTGTTGGCAAAAGTATATCTGGCTAAATCCGGTTACGGACAAAACGGAAGCCGTCTGCAAGCCGATTTGGATAAGGCTGCCGAATATGCCAAAAAAGTAATTGATGAAAGTGGACGTGTTCTGACACCGGTTTATTCTGATATTTTCAGATTAAAAAATAATTTCAGTGACGAAAGTCTTATTGCATGGCACTGGACAATAGGCAACCATTGGACTAGCCAAAATACATTTCAATCCGATTTGGGTTTAGCTGGCTTTTCTGAATTTGCCGATTCGTGGGGAACATGGGTAGGCCTGACTGTAGACCTGCAAACTGCTTTTGGCGAAAATGCTTCAAGCCTGACCCGCAATAACAATGATGCGCGCCGTAAATCTACCATGATGATGCAGGGCGACCATTACGATTATTTCTGGGCCGACAAAGGTGGCTTTGACTATGACTGGAAAAAACCGAATTCGAGCGATGGAGCACTGACAGTAACTTACGGAAGTTCTACCGGTACCAATTGTGTTAAACATTTGGTGGGCGACAATGCCGATCACGTTGCGGGTATTGGTATGGGAATGAACCGGATGGCAACTGCATTAAGCACTCATATCCTTCGTTTGGCCGATGTGTACCTGATTTATGCCGAAGCAAAATTAGGCAATGCCGCTTCTACTTCCGATGCCGGTGCGTTGGCTGCATTCAATGCCGTTCGTGGCCGTAGTGTAAAAAACTATGTAAATAAAACGTCGGTTACTTTCGATGATATATTTAACGAACGCCGGTTGGAACTTGCATGCGAAGGCGATTTCTGGTATGATTTTGTTCGTTTGAGTTATTACAAAGAATCGGATGCCCGTGCCCGCCTGGCGAATCAGGAAAGGGGTTATTGGAATGGCCTTGAAGGTTATTACAAAGGCCAGGCCGATGCATCAACCGTAAATCTTGGCTCCTGGAAAGTGACTGCTTCCAATATCAAATTCACTATCCCATTCCCGGATACCGATTTGGCAGCTAATCCTCATTTAAGCCAGGATCCTGTGTCATTTGATTTTAATTCAATAGGGTATTAAAATATTTTTATTAAGCAAATATGAAAAATATATATAATTCAATTTTTAAAATCGTTAGCGCAGCCTTAGTGCTTTCGGCAGTTGTTTTGCTGCCATCGTGCAACGATAATCCTGATGCTTATGCAATTACTGATGGAGTCCCTACGGTACAGTATGTACGTGTACCGGATGCGTTGAGCAGCGATTCGTTAATCACACATGCTTTCATGGGAAAAACGGTGGCTCTTGTTGGAGAAAATCTGACCAGTGTAAAAGAATTGTGGTTCAACGACCAAAAGGCTGTTCTGAATACAAGCCTCATCACAGCCAACGCTTTGATCGTAGTGGTTCCGAATACAATTCCGGATAATGTGACCAATAAAATTTACCTGATAAACAAAAACAGCGATACGGTAAAAGTGGATTTTGGCGTAGATGTGCCCAGTCCGTTGTTGCTAAGCGCCGACTGCGAATATGTGGCTGATGGAGGTGAATTTACGATTAATGGGAATTATTTCCTTCCCGTTGCAGGTTCTGATGCGCCTGAAGTGATTTTTACGCCTAACATCCCGGCTACCGAAGTGGTATCGTACAGCATCAATAAAATTACGGTGAAGGTTCCAGCAGGAGCAGGGGTAGGGCCGGTTTCGGTTAAGAGCCGTTATGGTACAACCCGCTCGAAATCATTCTATTTCCGGGATAACCGTGGCATTATTCTGGATTGGGACAATACCAATGCAAGCGGTGGATGGCGTTCGGGAGTTATTGGAAACTCCAATCCGGCCGGAATAACCGGTAATTATGTGCGCTTCAAAGGAAGCATGACTGCCGACCCGAGTGCAACCTGGAACGAAGATGCTTTCTCGTTCAATTTGTGGGGAACTGCCAACGGCCGTCCGCAAGGCGATTTGTTTGATATTGCGCCTGAAAGTGCGGTGTTGAAGTTTGAAATAAATGTGCCTAATGCCTGGAAGAGCGGCGCGTTGCAAATGATATTTACACCCTGGGCTACTTCCGGAACAAACGGGTATATAGGCGATGGAGTTACCGCCAGAGGATTGTGGATGCCATGGAAAAGCACGGGAAGTTTCCAAACCAATGGTTGGATAACAGTTACCCTTCCGATTAAGAACTTCAAGTATTCGCACACCGGAGCTGAATTAAAGATGGCGGATAAAGGAAATTACGGAGGTCTGACATTCTTCTTGTGGCATGGTGGCGAAGATGCGAAAGGTGCGGATAGCTCACCTGAACTTTGTATCGACAACATACGTGTGGTACCTGCTGAATAATTATTTATAACATCAATAAAAACAACAATTATGCGACATACTATAAATAAATTCCTCTATGCAAGTTTTGTGACTTGCTTACTGCTGGGCGGGCTGTTGTTCAACTCCTGCAAGCAAGAAGAAGTATCCCTTGAGCCAACGTTGAGCGTTTTTGGTCCTTCGCCTGCATTGCGTGGCGGCGAACTGAAGTTTATCGGAACGAATCTGGATAAGATTACATTGATAATATTACCCGAAAATATCGAAGTTACCGAAATAACCCGAACAAGCACTTCGGAAATTTCCATTATCATTCCGCAAACGGCCAAACCGGGTATTGTTACCCTGAAAAGCAGCAGCGGCGACATTGTTACCAAAACTCCGTTGACTTTCTCGGAACCGATTTCGGTTGATACTTATACAACCGCGGCCGTTAAAGCCGGTGATGTGTTTACCATCAACGGAGATTACCTGGGGCTGATCGCACAGGTTATTTTCACTGACGGAGCCGTGGTCGACAGCGCTGATTTCGTAAGCCAGACCCGCAAGAAAATTGAGGTGAAAGTTCCCAAAGCGGCCAAGACTGGAAAAGTGGCTGTATCAAACGGCGCCGAGATACCTGTGATTGTGTACACATCCGGAGTTGCCACAATTGTGGATCCAACCACGCTCACAGCCATTTCGCCGCTACCTGTAAAAGCGGGAGCCACCCTGAAAATTACCGGAACGTACCTCGATTTGATTAAAACGGTGATTATCCCCGATGGACTCAAAATTGACAGCGCGAATATTACAATTAACGCTGCCAAAACAGAAATCTCTGTTACCGTTCCTGAAAAGGCCAAAGATGGTGATGTAAAAGTGATTACTTATTCGGGTAAAGAAATAACTGCTTCGCAGCCGTTGAAACTGGTAGCGCCTGTTATTACGGCAGCAACGCCTTTAACGGTGAAGAATGGCGAAACGCTGAAACTTACCGGCACCGACCTGGATTTGGTTACCAATGTAACTTTTGTCGGAGGAGTAGACGGAACAATTATTTCCAAATCGGCAACAAGCATCGAAGTAACTGTGCCTATGACAGCCACTGATGGCGCTGTGGTGGTGAATACCAATTCAGGCCTGACAGCTTCTTCTGCCGCGTTGACCATGGTTAAACCGACCTTCACAAGCATCAGCCCACTATCATTAACCGCCGGCGATAAAGTAACCATTACCGGTACGGATCTTGATTTGGTACGCAAAGTAATATTCCTGGGCGGAACGGTGAGCGTAACTCCTGCAAGCGGTGCAACAACACTCGAAGTAACAGTACCCACTACCACTGCGGGCACAGGATCTGTAACATTGGAAACTGTGAACAGTAGCAAGGTGGTTTCGTCCGATCAACTGACCATTAAAGCCGCAACCACTCCGGCTATTATAAGCATTACACAAACTGTATCTCCGGGTGGAATGATGACCATTATCGGAAAGAACCTGAATTATGTTGAGTCTATTTATTTTGAAGATAACGTAAAAGCTGTGCTTTACGGAACAAGAAGCGAAACAGAAATCCATGTGTTTATTCCGATGGCAGCTAAACATGGAAGAACTACATTCACCATGAATTCCTTCGCTGGAGAAAAAATAGTGTCACCAACGTTTATTTATGGTACTGACCCTATATATAACACTGATTATGTTTATTTTGACTTTGATAGTAAAGGGTCGTGGTGGGGAGATAAAGGTTCTGTTGAAAATGATGCAACCTTGTCATTAGATGGAACAAGTTACTTCCATGTAAATGCTGATATGAACCCATGGTGGACTGGTTTCTTCTGGAGAAATGGAAAGAATGGTCTCAACACTACAGGTGTAACTACCGCTGGTTGGGTTGTTAAACTGGATGTAAATCCGTTGGCTGACATTACCGGAAATATGAAGCTAAGACTAAAAGGGTCTGATGGTGATTTCTGGGCTACAATTCCTGGTATGAAAAACATGGGAGGCTGGTATACAATTACTGTTCCACTGACTAGTTTCGTAACAGATGCCGGAGCCACAATTCCTAACATGAATAATATTGATTCCGACTTTGGTATGGCCTATACAGGAGGTACAGCCGAACATGTCAATCTTTGTATAGACAATATTCGATTTGAACCGGCAAGCAGTAGCCCTTCCTCTGTTGCTAAATTCAAATTAATCGGTTTCTAAAAACTTGAAGGGGGAGGTATTCTCCGGAATAATCCCCCTTTCTTTTACTTTTCATAGAAAACAGAAAGTTGTTTGTTAATCCACAGGTATTAGTTTTTTCTTATTTCTCTCCATTTTTTACATGCATTTATGTTCAACAAAATTATATTTTCCCCTGTTTTTCTGGCAATTTTCATCCTGTTGTTTGCAGCCTGCAAGCCCGATGAGGATGTCGATACGATAGCTCCCCTGCTTATCTCAGGTACGGTTGCCGATGGCGCATCGGATGTTGAACTAAATAGAATCATTTCATTTAATTACAACGAAAAAATCGCTTTGTCGTCAACGGCAACGATTCTCCTGAATGATGTGGCGGTTTCTGCCACGGTTAACTCCCAAACGCTCACTGTGGCTGCAACTTTGAGTGCCGGAACAACCTATACGCTGATTATTCCGGGCAACGCGGTATCTGACGCCGCCGGAAATTACGCGAAAGAAATTAAAATTATTTTTACAACAAAAGGCGTTTCTAACATAAATGGAGTGTATGAGGCCGAGAAAGCCGTACTTACGGGTGGCGCTGCCATCGCTTTCGCGCAGGGTGGATATTCGGGTACGGGCTATGTAAATACCAATGCGGGCGATGTGACATTTACCGTACAAGTCACCGAAGCCGGTTATTACGATGTGCTGCTGAATTATATGGCTACTGCTCCCAAGGTAAATTATTTGTATGTAGATGGCGCGCAGGCTGCCGAAATTTCGTTCCCCACCACAACGGCATGGGCTGAAACAAAAGCTGCTATGCTAAAACTCACAGCCGGTACTCACACCATTGCTCTGGTAAAAAGTTGGGGGTACATTCAGCTCGATTATTTAAAGCTGGCAAAAAACACAGTTGGCCCGGTTGCTTTCAATATAGTATCAGCACCGGTTACTCCAAATCCTTTGGCACAGCTTAGTAATTTGTACAATTTTCTGAAAACGAACTTTGGCACAAAAATTATTTCGGGTACGATGGCGGCTCACAGTACGAATATCAACGAAGCTACCTGGGTACATACCAATACGGGCAAATGGCCCGCTTTTACGTTCTTTGATTTTATTGACCACACCAACCCGAACCAGAATTGGGTAAAATATAACGACCCATTTACACTAGGGCAGGATTGGTGGAATAACAACGGCGTGGTTGGTTTCTCGTGGCACTGGCGCGATCCGCTCACCAAGTCGGGAAGCTTCAGTACTTCCGAAACAACGTTCGATGTGTTAAAAGCGACGGATACTAACTCGGCCGAATACAAAGCCATGATTGCAGACATTGATGTGATAGCCGGCTATCTGAAACCATTTAAAAATGCGGATATCCCCGTTATCTGGCGGCCATTGCACGAAGCCGAAGGCGGATGGTTTTGGTGGGGAGCTAAAGGAGCCGAACCTTGCAAAGCACTTTGGCGGTTGATGTTCGACAGGTTGGTGAACTATCATGGACTGAATAACTTGCTCTGGGTTTGGACTACGAGTGCTTCGCCCAACGCAGCTGCATGGTATCCGGGCGATGAGTATGTGGATATACTGGGCATGGATATTTATCCTGGAGCCAATCAACATGGTTCGCAATATATCTCGTTCAATAAAGTGCGTGAATTTACCGCCGGAAAGAAAATGATCACCCTGAGCGAATGCGGTTCCGTTCCCGATCCGGCTCTGATGATGGAATATGGCGATACCTGGTCGTGGTTTATGCCTTGGAACGGAGATTATACCGAATCTGCAAGCCATAACGGCGCTACGTGGTGGAAGAAATTTTTCAGTTACGATTACGTCATTACCAGGGATAAAATGCCAAGTTTGAAGTAGATGACCCCCGACCCCTAAAGGGGAGTCTGAAAATAAAATGTAAGAATAAAAAAGCGATAAGAATATGAACATTAAACGATTTATAAAAACCAGTGCTAACTTAGTTCCCCTTCAGGGGTTAGGGGTTGTTTTTTTATTATTACTATCCCTGTCTGCTTCCGCCCAATGGGCTTTTCGTCTGCCGGCTATCATCAGTAACCATGCGGTTTTTCAGCAATCGGCCGATGTGAAACTCTGGGGGTGGGCTCAAAGCGGAAGCACCGTAAAGATTAGTTGCAGCTGGAATCCAACCGATACGATAAAAGCGGAACCGCGTAAAGACTGGACTTGGGACGCTGTTGTAAAAACACCCAAAGCCGGTGGTCCGTATACCATCACATTTATCAGCAGCACTCAAAAAGTGGTAATTGAAGATATTATGATTGGCGAAGTGTGGCTTTGCTCCGGGCAGTCGAACATGGAATATGCTTTTAACTGGGAATCGAAACCCATTGATGTGGGCGATGCAGTGGCTCAGTCGGCCAATAGCCAGTTGCGTTTCTTTCAGCTCGCTCATACGTTTAGTGTTTACCCCAAAGAAAATTCTGATGGTGAATGGAAAATAAGTTCGCCCGAAACAACGCCTTCGATGAGCGTGGCCGGCTATTTTTTTGGCAAAACAATCAACGAAAAGTTGCATGTACCTGTGGGGATGATAGCGTCGTACTGGGGCGGAAGCTGTGTACAGGCATGGACTCCAAACGAAGTGTACCAACGAAATGCTGATTTGAAAAAATTGGCCGAAGATACCAAACCGGTAAATTGGGCGCCGGTAGAACCATCTGCTATCTATAACTCAATGTTGCACCCGTTGGTTAATTATAAAATTGCCGGAGCCATTTGGTATCAGGGTGAGGCAAACACTGGTGAACCACAAAACTACGGAGCCCTTTTCGAAGGGCTGATTACCGGATGGCGGAAGGCTTTCAACAACGAATTTCCATTCTATTTTGTGCAGATTGCACCCTGGAATGGTTACTGGAAAAACAGCTCGGCTTATCTGCGCGAGCAGCAAGGATTCGTGCTTAGTTTGCCTAAAACCGGGATGGTTGGCGTTGGCGATTTGGTGGATAATATCAAGGATATTCACCCCCGGATTAAGAAAGAAGTGGGTCTGCGGCTGGTGAATCTGGCTTTGAAAGAGCATTACGGGGTTGAGGGGACGAATCCATATTTCCCGCATTTTAAAAGTATCAGCATCAAAAAAGACAAAATAAATATCAGCTTTATCACCACGGGTAAATTGGTTTGTAAGGCTAAAACGCCTGCTAACTTTCAGCTTGCCGGAGAGGATAACCAATTTTATCCGGCCGTAGCTAAATTAGAAAAAGATGGTTCCATTACGGTTTCGTGCAAAGAAGTAAAAGTGCCCGTAAACGTGCGTTATTGCTTTACCAACGATGCCATGCCCGATGTGTTTGATGTAAACGGGCTACCGCTGCTGCCTTTCAGGACAGATAAAATGGAGTATAAACCTTGATGATGTACTGATGTATCGATGTGATGATGAATTTGCAGTATGTTTTCTATTTAAAAATTTCAAAATGATTTCGTTAAAAAATGCAACATTCCTATTTCTACTTCTTTCAATAAGTGGAATGCTGAAAGCAACTTCGTTTGTCAAGATGCAAAATGGCCAGTTTATGCTAGACGGAAAGCCGTATTATTACATTGGAACCAATTTTTGGTACGGGGCTATCCTTGGGAGTAAGGGCGAAGGTGGTAACCGCGAACGACTTTTGCGCGAACTGGACTTTATGAAAGCGCATGGCATTGATAATTTGCGGGTGCTGATTGGTGCTGATGGTGAAAACGGCGTTCCTTCGAAAGTGGAACCAACGCTTCAGAAAAAGCCTGGTGTATATAACGATACAATTTTCGACGGACTGGATTTTTTGTTGACCGAAATGGGTAAACGTCAGATGAAAGCAGTCCTGTTTTTCACTAACTCGTGGGAATGGTCGGGCGGCTATAGTCAGTATCTGAACTGGGTGGGCATGGGAAAAAATCCTGTTCCGTCGGTGGATGGTTGGCCTGCATACATGGACTATGTGAAGCAATATGCTGGCAATAAAGCGTGTAAAGATTTGCTGAAAAAGCATATTCGCAAAGTGATAACGCGCACCAACCGCTATACAGGGAAAAAATATACCGCCGATCCGGCTATTTTCTCATGGCAAATTGGCAACGAACCCCGTGCATTTTCGGACGAAAACAAGCCCTTGTTTGGTGCGTGGCTGAAAGAAATTTCGGCTTATATCAAATCGTTGGATAAAAATCACATGGTAAGTATTGGTTCGGAAGGTTCGTGGGGCTGCGAGAATGATCTGAAATTGTTTGAACAAATTCATGCAGATAAAAATATCGACTATCTGACCATGCATATCTGGCCTAAAAACTGGAGCTGGCTGGATGTGAAAAATATGGCAGGAACCTTGCAAAACAGCATTGAGAAAACAGTCGAATACATGCAGCAACATATCGATGTAGCTCGTAAACTACACAAACCGGTGGTGATGGAGGAATTTGGCTTTCCACGCGACCATCATCAGTACAATACCACCGACGGCACTTCGCTGCGCGACCAGTATTATGCTTCGGTTTTCGCGAAAGTGCTTGAATCATCGGTAAAAGGAGATGTGTTGGCAGGCTGCAACTTCTGGGCATGGGGTGGCGAAGCCCGTCCGAACGGTGCTCATATTTTCTGGCAAAAAGGCGATGATTATATGGGTGACCCGGCTCAGGAAGAACAGGGTTTGAACTCGGTGTTTGACACCGATATAACAGTTTCACAGGTGAAATATTATGCGGACCGAATTCGTGGAGAAGACGCATTGGTAGATATGAATGCAACTCCAAAGACCAAAGCTCTGTATCGCAACATGAAAGCACAGTTGGCCAAGGGAATCATGCTTGGCCATCAGGACGATGCGGCTTATGGGCATAACTGGTACGGCAAAGCAGGCGCTTCGGACGTAAAAGTTGTAACAGGCGATTATCCTGCCGTGACGGGCTGGGAAATTGGACATATTGAAATCGCTGCTGCTTACAACCTGGACTCCATCTATTTCAACGATATGAAACGTTATATCCGCGAAGTGTACGAAAGGGGTGGCATAAACACCATTAGTTGGCATGGCGATAATATCGTTACAGGCAAAACGGCCTGGGATTGCGGACAAGACTCGGTGGTTCGCAGCCTGTTGCCCGACGGAAGTAACCATCAACGATTTTTGAAATACCTCGACCGTGTGGCAGCATTTTTCCTGGATTTAAAGGATAAAAACGGCGAACTGATTCCTGTCATTTTCCGGATGTATCACGAGCATACCGGAAGCTGGTTTTGGTGGGGAGGCAAACAATGTACGCCGGCCGAATACAACGAATTATACCGACTGACCGTGAGCTACCTGCGGGATGTAAAGCATGTTCACAATTTGCTTTACGCGTTTTCGCCAGCTGATATTATGACCGAAGCTGAATTTTTGGTTCGCTATCCGGGTGATACCTGGGTGGATATGATTGGCTTTGATACCTATGCTTATGGCACTGAACAAAAGGACATTGACACGTATAAAAATAAAATTAGCAAAGGGTTGTCGGTCGTGACGAAATACGCTGAGAGATCGGGTAAAATTCCAACGCTTTCGGAAACTGGGATGGAAAGTGTCAAAGTGAACGATTATTTCACGCAAATACTCTGGCCAGCTATGAAATCCTATAAAATTAGCTATGTGCTATTCTGGCGCAATGCATTCAACAAGCCAGAGCATTTTTATGTGCCGTACGAAGGTCATTCTTCGGCTGCCGACTTTAAAAAATTCACCGATTTCCCCTCCGTTCTTTTGAATAAGGAAATCAATCCAATGTATAAATAATTAAACTGAAGATAACGAGATGAGCAATTTTAAACAAGTTCTGAATGAGCTAAAAGCAAAACACGATGCACTTTTGAGCCGTAAAAACGAAAAAGTGACCAATGGAAACGGTATCTACGACCGCTATACCCAGCCAATTTTGACGGCTGAACATGCTCCGCTGCACTGGCGCTACGATTTGGATCCTGAAACAAACCCGTTTTTGATGGAACGAATCGGCGTAAACGCTACGCTAAATTCAGGTGCCATGAAATGGAACGGTAAATATATTTTAGTGGTTCGCGTGGAAGGAAATGACCGCAAATCGTTTTTTGCCATTGCCGAAAGCCCAAACGGAATTGACAATTTCCGCTTCTGGGACGAACCGGTTACTTTGCCCGAAACCGACGAACCCGACACCAACGTGTACGATATGCGTCTGACGGCTCACGAAGACGGCTGGATTTATGGCGTTTTCTGTAGCGAACGCAAAGATCCGAATGCCAAACCGGGCGATTTATCGTCGGCAGTGGCAGCAGCAGGCATTGTACGTACCAAAGACTTACTCAACTGGGAACGTATGCCGGATTTGAAAACCAAAAGTCAGCAACGCAACGTGGTACTTCATCCTGAATTTGTGGATGGAAAATACGCACTATACACCCGTCCGCAGGATGGTTTTATCGATGCCGGTAGCGGTGGCGGCATCGGCTGGGCACTGATCGACGACATGGCAAATGCGGAAGTGAAAGAAGAAAAAATTATCAATGAGCGTTTTTATCACACCATCAAGGAAGTGAAAAATGGCGAAGGGCCGCACCCGATTAAAACCGAAAAAGGCTGGTTGCACCTGGCTCACGGCGTACGCGGTTGCGCTGCCGGGTTGCGCTACGTGTTGTATCTTTACCTCACCGATTTGGAAGATCCTTCTAAATTGATTGCCGAACCTGCCGGCCATTTTATGGGTCCGATTGGTGAAGAGCGTGTGGGAGATGTATCTAACGTGCTGTTTACCAATGGATGGATTGCTGATGAAGATGGAAAGGTATTTATCTATTACGCCTCGTCGGATACCCGCATGCATGTGGCGACATCTTCAGTTGAACAACTGCTGGATTATGTACTTAACACACCTGCAGATGGTTACCGTTCAACGGCTTCGGTACAAACTATCAAAGCATTGATTGCTAAAAATAAAAAAATCGGATATTAAGAAACTAAAAGGCTTTACGCTGACATGCTACGAAAATCACTCATATTGCTTCTCCTGATACATTTACTTATTCCTGGATCGACGGCACAAAAAATATCGTTGGCGGGTGAGTGGAATTTATTCACTGACCTGAAAAATGAGTACGGACTTTCGTTGGATAAAATTAGTTTCGATGATAAAATTCTTCTGCCTGTTTCGCTCGACGAGGCGGGTAAGGGAATAAAATCAGTACCAAACTCTATTACTTCCCGTTTCCTGCGGAAATATAGTTTTTACGGGAAAGCGTGGTATCAAAGGGAAATTATTGTTTCCGCCAACTGGAAATCAAAGCACATTCTTTTTCAATATGGAACGCACCCGTGTGAGTCATGTGTGGGTGGATGGAACGTTGGTTGGAAGCGATTCATTGCTTTGTGTAAAACAGCAATATGACCTGACTTCTCGGCTCAAACCGGGAAAACATTTGCTCACAGTCTGTGTGGACAATGGTTCTGATTGCGGATTGCCGAAAGAAATCGGTTCCTCGCACATGTGGACCGATGAAACGCAAACCAATTGGAATGGTATTTTGGGCGAAATAAGTTTGGAAGCAAAAAATGAAATTTTTATTCGTTCGGTAAAAACAATTCCGAATATCGATAACAATACCGTTGAACTGAATTTTTGCATTGAAAATCGTGGAAGGTCAGCAAAGAAATCGGCTATAGAAATCAGCGTGGTAAATGAGCAGACTATTTCTTTTTCTGCATTGTTGAAAAAAGGGTTATTCAATTATCGTGTCATTTACCCGTTGGGCAATAATGCCAGACATTGGAACGAATATTCACCCGATTTGTATCGACTTGGCATTCAGCTTAAAACGAATAAAACAGTTTGGGACAGTTGTTCAACGATTGTTGGTTTGCGAAAATTCAGCGCTGATGGAAAATTCTTTAGCATCAACGGACAGTATACTTTCCTTCGTGGAAAGCACAATGCCTGTGTTTTTCCGCTGACAGGCTATGCTCCGATGCAAAAGGAAGAATGGATGAAGTACTTTGATATTCTGAAAAGATATGGATTCAATCATGTTCGGTTTCATTCCTGGTGCCCGCCCGAAGCTGCTTTCGAAGCTGCGGATGCCAGTGGGTTTTACCTGCAACCCGAACTCCCTTTTTGGGGTGGGGTGGATAGCAGTATGACTGCCCCGATCAATCGTTTCCTGTTGCGCGAAGGCAAAGCGATACTTAACAAATACGCGAATCATCCCTCGTTTGTGCTATTTTCCAATGGCAATGAGCTTTGGGGAAAAGTGGCTTCGATGAAGCAATTGACCGATTCATTGCGCAATCACGATAACCGTCCGTTATTTACTTTTGGAACCAACTATCATTCAGGATGGTCGGGAGCAAGTGCGGGCGAAGATTACCTGATTGCCTGTCGGGTTGGTGGTAAAAACGATGATATCTACGAATCACATGTGCGTAGTTCTTTCGCTTTTGTGGATGCCAAAGAGGGTGGAATTCTGAACGCGCTTTATCCAAACACAAACAGAACACTGGAATCAGGTGTGGAAATGACCAATGTTCCGGTTGTGTCGCACGAAACCGGGCAGTTTCAGATGTATCCCGATCCGAAAGAAATTCAGAATTATACCGGCGTTTTGTTGCCGCAGAATCTGGAAATTTTTATTCAACGTGTCAGGGAGAAAGCAGGAACCGCAAAATACCAACAGTACTTTTGATGCTTCGGCAGCGCTGAGTCTGATTTGCTACAAAGCCGATCTGGAAATGATGCGTCGCACGCCCAATCTGGCTGGTTTCGAAATGCTCGATTTGCAGGATTATCCCGGTCAGGGAACGGCGGTAGTGGGAATTCTGAATGCATTAATGCAATCCAAAGGCATTATTTCGGACGCCGAATTCAAACAATGGAACAACAATGTGATGCCCTTGTGGGAAGCCGGGACGTATACCTGGTATAACGACAGTATTTTCTCAGGAAAAATAAAAATATCGAATAACAGCCCTTGGGAGTTAATCGGACAAAAAATCAACTGGTCGTTGGTGGACGATTCTGGAAAGCTGTTGAATCAGGGTGTTTTAGTTGCTGATATTCCCTGCGCAAGTTTAAAGTCGGTAGGAGAAATTAAGATAGATTTAAGTGACATTCGTTCAGCCATTCGGGCAAATCTTTACATAGAATTGGACGGGACGAGTATCAGGAATAGTTGGCCGGTATGGATTTATCCGCGCATTGCTCCGAAAAAGAATCTTGAGAATTTATCTTGTCAGTTATTTGAAAAATGTGATGAAAAACTCATGGCTTTTTTGAATGCCGGAGGAAAAGCCATTCTGATGCCTAAAGAGAATGATTATCCAAAGCAGACAGTGGGTGGGTTGTTCACAACCGATTACTGGAACTATTCCATGTTCAAAACCATTTCGGAGAATGCGAAGAAACCTGTTTCGCCCGGCACAATGGGATTATTGATTGACAACCAACATCTGCTGTTTCGCTCTTTCCCGACTGAAACGCACAGCAACTGGCAATGGTGGGCGATAGTTCGGAAATCCAATCCGATTATTCTGGACGATTACCGAGCTGTTATTCACCCGATTGTGGAAACTATCGACAATGTGGAAAGAGTGCATTATTTGGGGTTAATATTCGAATGTAAAGTTGGCAAAGGAAAACTGCTGGTTTGCATGGCTGATTTGACGCACAATTTGCAATACAAGGAAAATGTGCAATTGCTGAATGCCATTATCAATTATGTTGGTTCACCTCAGTTTCAACCAATCAATGAACTGAGTGCTGAACAGCTAATCAGTCTTTTTCAAACCAAAGCCTCGGAAAAGAAAATCGAAGGCGTAAAAAACGTATCGTACTAAATGGGAAATGAAGAATGTAAAATACGAATAAATAAAAATTAATACCATAATGAAGAAACTCAATTTTTTTGTAATCGCCAGCATTTTAATGGCATCTTTAAGTTTGTCGGCTCAAAAATTCGAAGGACTGGCGCTTACACCACCCATGGGCTGGAACAGTTGGAACAAATTTGCCTGTAATGTGAGCGAAAAATTAATTAAAGAAACTGCCGATGCCATGGTTTCGTCCGGCATGCGCGATGCCGGTTATCAATATGTGGTAATTGATGATTGCTGGCAGGTGGGCCGCGACTCACTGGGATTTATTGTGGCAGATCCGCAGCGTTTTCCTTCTGGAATGAAAGCCCTGGCCGATTATATTCATGCTAAAGGATTGAAATTCGGCATCTATTCTTGCGCCGGTGCGCAAACCTGCGGCGGCCGTCCGGCCAGTCGCGGACACGAATACCAGGATGCTTTACAGTATGCCAAATGGGGCGTTGATTACCTGAAATACGACTGGTGTTTTACCGAAAATATCAACGGAATAGGTGCTTACACTACCATGAGTATGGCGTTGAAAGAAGCGGGTCGTCCTATTTTGTTCAGCCTTTGCGAATGGGGCGATAACAAACCCTGGAAGTGGGCAAAAAATGTGGGTCACATGTGGCGTACAACGGGCGATATTTATAATTGCTATGACTGTGTTGAAGATCATGGGACCTGGAAATCATTCGGAGTAATGCAAATTCTGGATAAACAGGATGGATTGCGCCAATATGCAGGTCCGGGCCACTGGAACGACCCAGACATGCTGGAAGTGGGTAACGGGATGCCTGTAAACGAAGAACGGGCACATTTCACCATGTGGGCTATGCTGGCCGCTCCATTGATTGCCGGCAACGATTTGCGCAACATGACCAAAGAAACGCTGGAAGTACTAACCAATCCGGAAGTGATAGCAGTAAACCAGGACAGCCTCGGCATACAGGGATTCAAATATGCTAACACTGACAGCGTGGAAACATGGCTCAAACCGCTGAAAAACGACCAATGGGCAGTAGTGTACCTCAATCGGGCCAAAACGCCAAAAACAATTACACAGGATTGGAAGGCATTCAATGTGAAAGACGACCTGTCCGGGAAAATGCTGGATACCTCCGGGAAAGTTATTTATCAGCTCAACGACCTTTGGGCCGGGAAAGTAATCGGTGATACCCGCAAACCTCTGAAAGTAACTGTTCCTGTACACGATGCACTTTGCCTGAAACTTTCGGCTAAAACTTCAAAAACACGAAAATAGTATCTATTTGGAAACATACTGACACGAAGAGAAGGCGATGAAAGGGCTAATTTTGTGTCAACTTTAAAACAAAGCTCTGTTTATGGCAGTGCACTAATTATAAAAAATCACATTCACTCAAAATGGATTCAGGAAAAATCAAACTTAAAGAAAAAATCGGTTACGGTTTTGGCGATGCCGCTTCTTCCATGTTTTGGAAGATTTTCGGGATGTACTCCCTGTTTTTCTACACCGATGTATTCGGAATTACTGCTGCTGCCGCAGGTACCATGTTTTTGGTTGCCCGCCTGTGGGATTCATTCTTCGATGTATTTGTCGGGATTATCAGCGACCGCACCAAAAGCAAATACGGTAAATATCGTCCTTATCTCTTGTGGTTTGCTATTCCTTTTGCGGTAATGGGTGCCATCACTTTCTTTTCTCCTGATTTTGGACAAACTGCGAAACTCGTTTACGCCTATATCACTTATTCGTTAATGATGATTGTGTATTCGCTTATCAATGTGCCTTATGCTTCTTTATTGGGCTCTATTTCTGCCGACCCTAAAGAGCGTAACTCTTTGTCATCGTACCGCATGTCGTTTGCGTTTATCGGTAGCTTTGTAACTTTTATGCTGTTGCAACCGCTCATCGACTTTTTCTCCTCCCATTTTGGGGCAGATGAAACCCTGCTGGCAACCAAAGCCATAGAAACAACCGTAAGTACTTCGCCAACAGGCTGGGTGATGGGCGTTGGAACTATCGGTGTCATTTGTGTCGTACTGTTCCTGTTGTGTTTTAGCTGGACAAGAGAACGTGTAACGCAAATTTCGAGCGATGAAAATACATCAATCAAACAGGATTTGAAAAACCTGCTGCATAATGCACCCTGGTGGATTTTGGTGGGTACCGGTTTGGCTGCATTACTCTTCAATGCCATTCGCGACAGTGTGGCTATTTACTATTTCCGCGACTATGTAAAAGTGAATTACAGAATGGCAGGTACCGGTTGGGATATGACCACCATTTACTTTCTGGTTGGGCAGGCTGCGAATTTGCTTGGTGTAATGGCAGCTCCTTCTATTTCGGCCAGATACGGAAAAAAACGCACTTATATGATCGCCATTCTGATTGCTGGTGTGCTGAGTACCTGTTTTTATTTTATCCCGAATAATATTTATGCGATTCTTGCCCTTCAGTTCTGTATTTCGGTATTTGCGGGTTATGTGTTGCCACTGTTGTGGTCAATGTTTGCCGATATTGTCGATCATCAGGAACTAATCACCGGCCGTCGTGCTACAGGTCTGATTTTCTCATCCTCTTCCATGTCTCAAAAGCTGGGTTGGGCATTGGGTTCAGCCATGAGCGGATGGATTCTGGCTATTTTCCATTATATGCCGGATGCCGCACAGCAAAGTGGCGACACCATTTTCGGAGAGCATATCATGATCAGCCTTTTCCCAGCGGTTTGTAGCGTTCTGGCATTTATTGGAATGCTGTTTTACCCACTATCCGACAAAAAGGTGAAAGAAATTTCGGAACAATTAAATCTGAAACGAAGTAAAAAATAGATCGTTGTTTTTTCAGAATATCCAAAGGGAATAATCAAAATAAAGATTTGTGTTGACAAACGGGGCGGTTAATCAGCTTTTCCGCCCCAATTATTTAATAGAAATGAAAAAAATCGGTTTCTTACTTTTTATATTTTTCGCGTTGCAGGTAAGTACTTCTTACGCCGGCAATGTGATTCAGGAAGAACCTGCCGACAGGGCTGCAAAGCTATTATTGCAGCTTTTCTTTGCCCGAAAAAGTAGCTCAGCTCAAAAATTGTTCGTATGATGTAATCAAGTCCTTTGTAGATGAAAAGGGCAATGTGAACACCGACAGCCTGAAGAAACACTTTCCTTACGGAGTGGGCGAAATTGGCCTTGGCTGGGGTATTGAGCCTTCCTTGTACGTGAAAATTGCCAACAATCTTCGCAAATACAACAAAAGTTTGCGCGTCAATATTCCACCACTTTTCATTGGCGAAGGCTTACACGGATTTATGGCCAACGGTGCTACGGTTTATCCGCAGGCCATCGCCCTGGGTTGTACATGGGATACCAGTTTACTAGAACGAATTTTTAATGCCACCGCCATCGAAGCTTCTGCCCGTGGCGTAAAGCAACTTTTTTCACCTGTGCTTGATCTCGCGCGGGAACCACGTTTTGGACGTACCGAGGAAATGTACAGTGAAGATGCTTATCTGGTTGCCTTGTGCGGTCAGGCTGCGGTTTGGGGTTTTCAGGGGCGTAATGGCGAACCCGATAATCAGCATGTAGCCGCCACGCTGAAACATTTTGTGGGGCACGGTCAGCCTGAAGGCGGACGGAATACAGCCCCGGTTAGTATGTCGAAATTTGATTTGATGAACAGCCACATTCTACCGTTCGAAAAATGCATCCGAGCCGGAGCCATGAGCGTGATGCCTTCGTATAACGAGATGAATGGCGAGCCGAATCATGCCAGCAAATGGCTGATTCAGGATATTCTGCGCGACAAGCTGGGCTTCAAAGGTTTGGTAATTGCCGATCAGGATGCGTTGCGCGAAATGTACAAAACGCATCACACAGTTTCCACTTTGGCCGGTGCCGCTAAAATTGGCATCGAAAATGGCATTGCCGTAGATTTGCGCTATGCTATGGGGGCGTATGATGAACTGGCGAATCTGGTAAAATCCGGAGCTGTCAGCGAAAAACGGGTGGACGAAGCTGTGTTGAAAGTGCTTACGCTCAAATATCAACTTGGGTTGTTTGATATCAAAGAAATCAACGAAAAAGAAATGTTGAAGGTGACCAACAATGCTGCTCATCGGGCACTGGCGTTGGAAGCTGCACACAAATCATTGATTTTGTTGAAGAACGAATCCAATGTCCTTCCGTTGGATTCGTCTAAAATAAAAACTGTTGCAGTCATTGGACCGTTGGCCAAAGGCGTTCATTTTGGGGGATATACCGCTGAACCCCGCAAAGGTACTGATGTGTTGGATGGTATTACCGAATTTGCAAAAGGGCGGTTTCAGGTAAACTATGCCGAAGGTTGCAAACTGACTTTGGAAGAAAGTTCGTTTTGGCAAAACGGAACCCAAACGCCCAATAGTCCAGAGAATGATGAAAAATTAATTGCACAAGCTGTAACTACGGCCGCCGGCAGCAATGTAGTGGTAATGGCTTTGGGCGAAACGGAATCTTTCTGCCGCGAAGCCTGGAGCGACGAACATACCGGCGACCGCGAAAGTTTGGATCTTTTGGGTAATCAAAATAAACTGGTGGAAGCCGTGCTGAAAACAGGCAGACCGGTTGTTGTATTTATGTTTGGTGGGCGTCCGTTGACATTTAATTTCATTGCAGAAAAAGTACCCGCCATTGTTCAGGTATTTTATCCGGGGCAGGAGGGAGGCACCGCCATTGCCAATGTGTTGTTTGGGAAAGTCAATCCATCAGGAAAGCTCTCTGTGACCATTCCCAAGTCGGTAGGACAATTGCCTTGCTACTATAGCCGCAAGTCATCGCGCATGCGCAATTATGTGGGACTCAATGGCCCGTTGTATCCTTTCGGATTCGGGCTTTCGTATAGCACTTTCAGTTACAGTGCCCCGAGAATTAACCGAGTAAAAATAGGAAAAACAGAATCAATGCAGTTATCAGTAGATATTACCAATACAGGCAAAAAAGCAGGCGAGGAGGTCGTGCAACTTTACATCAGCGACAAAGTTAGTACAGGCATCCGCCCCGTGAAAGAACTAAAAGACTTTACACGCATTAGTCTTTTGCCCGGCGAAACTAAAACAGTGAAATTCACCGTCACCCCCGATAAACTCGAATACTACAACCTGGATCTCGAAAAAATCATCGAGCCGGGCGAATTCGAAGTATTGGTTGGCCCCAATTCGGAAAATCTGAAAGGAGTGAGTTTTGAGGTTTTCTAAATAAACTTTTCCAAAGTTCGAAACTTTGGAAAAGTTGGTATCGCAAATAAAAACGTAAATACAATCTATATGCAATTCGGACATTTCAATGACAGCCGACGTGAATACGTCATCACCAACCCGCGCACACCGTGGCCCTGGATCAATTATTTAGGAAACGAAGATTTTTTTAGCCTGGTTTCGAACACCGGCGGTGGCTATTCTTTTTATAAAGATGCCAAATTCCGTCGCCTTACCCGCTACCGTTACAACAATGTGCCGATGGATAGCGGGGGTAAGTATTTTTACATCAATGATGGCGAATCCATCTGGAGCCCGGGTTGGAAGCCTTGCAAAACGCCGCTCGACAGCTACGAGTGCCGCCACGGGATGAATTACACCACCATCAAAGGTGTAAAAAACGGCGTGGAAGCCGAAGTGCTATACTTTGTGCCGCTGAAAACATGGGCTGAAGTACAGAAACTGACTTTGCGCAATACAACACAGGAAGTAAAAACATTGAAAGTGTTTTCATTCGTTGAATGGTGTTTGTGGAATGCCGCCACCGATATGGAAAACTTCCAGCGCAACTTTTCTACAGGCGAAGTGGAAGTGGAGGACTCGGTGATTTATCACAAAACCGAATACAAAGAGCGTCGCAATCATTATGCTTACTATGCTGCCAATGTGGTGTTGAACGGCTTCGAAACCGACCGTGAAACTTTCTTCGGATTGTACAACGGTTTCGGCGAACCGCAAACCGTAGTGGAAGGTTCGCCCCGCAATTCGGTAGCACACGGTTGGTCGCCCATCGCCTCGCACTACATCGAAGTGACTTTGCAACCTGGCGAATCGAAAGATTTTGTGTTCGTATTGGGCTACGTGGAAAATGTCAACGAAGAAAAGTGGGAAAGCAAAAACATCATCAATAAAACCAAAGCCAAAGCCACCATTGCCCGTTTTGATACGGCCGAAAAAGTGGATGCCGCCTTGGCCGAACTGCGCGCTTATTGGAGCAATCTGCTAAACGTTTTTAGCGTGAAAACCGGTGAAGAAAAGCTGGATCGTATGGTGAACATCTGGAATCAGTACCAATGTATGATCACTTTCTGTTTTTCGCGCTCGGCTTCGTTTTTCGAAAGCGGTATCGGCCGCGGCATGGGTTTCCGCGATTCCAATCAGGACTTGGTGGGTTTTGTGCATCAGATTCCCGAACGTGCCCGCGAGCGCATTATCGATATTGCTTCTACGCAGTTCCCCGACGGTGGTTGCTATCATCAATACCAGCCATTGACCAAAAAAGGAAACAACGAAATCGGTCAGGGTTTCAACGACGACCCTATGTGGTTGATTCTTGGAACGACGGCCTACATCAAAGAATCTGGCGACTTCAGCATTTTGGACGAACCCGTGCCGTTTGACAATGCTCCCGGCTCGGAAGTGTCGCTGTTCGAGCACCTGACAGTTTCTTTCGACCATGTGATCAACAACCTCGGACCTCACGGACTGCCACTGATCGGACGCGCCGACTGGAACGATTGTCTGAACCTGAATTGTTTCTCCAATGACCCGAACGAAAGCTTCCAAACTACCGAAAACAAAACGGAAGGCTCCAAAGCCGAAAGTTTGATGATTGCCGGTTTGTTTGTGGTGTACGGTCGTGATTATGTGGAACTTTGCCTCCAACTGGGTAAAGACGAAGAGGCCGCACGTGCGCAACAACATGTGGATGCAATGACTGAAGCTGTGAAACAACACGGTTGGGACGGCGAATGGTTCCTGCGTGCTTACGACTTTTATGGCAACAAAATTGGTTCTGACGAAAACGAAGAAGGCAAAATCTTTATCGAATCCAACGGCTGGTGCACCATGGCCGGTATCGGGCTGGAAGAGGGGCTTGTAGAAAAAGCGCTTGACTCGGTGAAAGAACGCCTTGATTGCGAACACGGTATCGTGCTCAACAATCCCGCATTCTCTAAATATTATATCGAATACGGCGAAATATCCAGCTATCCTCCCGGCTACAAGGAAAATGCAGGCATTTTCTGCCACAACAATCCGTGGATCATCATCGGCGAAACGGTGCAGGGACGCGGCGACCGTGCATGGGAGTATTTCCGCAAAATCTGTCCGTCCTACACCGAGGACATCAGCGACCTTCACAAAGTGGAGCCTTACGTGTACGCGCAAATGATTGCCGGAAAAGATGCTTTTCGTCCCGGCGAGGCCAAAAACTCCTGGCTTACAGGTACAGCGGCGTGGAATTTCTACGCTATCTCGCAATACATTCTTGGCATTCAGCCTACCTACGAAGGGTTGCGCATCGACCCGTGCATCCCCGCCGGATGGGAAGAATACACTGTTATCCGTCGGTTCCGCGGTGCCACTTACGAAATAACGGTGAAGAATCCGAACGGAAATATGAAAGGTGTAAAATCCCTCACAGTGGCTGGAGAAAAGGTAGTTGGTAACATTATACCAATGAAACCTGCCGACGGAATTTATAACGTTGAAGTTGAATTATAATTTCTAATCAGACAAAAATGAGCGACTCTTTATTGCAATTAAAAGAACAGGTTCGCAACGAACTGACCAACAATATTCTTCCGTTTTGGATCAACAGAATGACAGATACCCAGAATGATGGTTTTTATGGGCAGGTAACGGGTAATAACGAGCTTGTAACCAATGCTCCGAAGGGTGGAATCCTGAATGCCCGCATTTTGTGGACATTTTCGTCGTCGGCTCTTCATCTCAAATCAACGGAATATCTGGATATAGCCACCCGATCTAAAGATTATATATTTAAAAACTTTTTCAATGAGAAAAATGGGGGCACTTACTGGATGCTGAACTCGGATGGCACGGCTGCCGACACTAAAAAGCAAATTTACAGCCAGGCATTTTTTATCTATGCGCTGGTGGAATACTATCGGGCATTGGGAGATGAGACAGCTTTGAGTAAAGCCCAAGACTTATTCCTTTTAATAGAAAAGCACAGTTTTGATAAAGAAAAAAACGGCTATTTCGAAGCTTATAGCCGTGATTGGGTATTGCTTGAAGATCTTCGCCTGAGCGAAAAAGAATGCCAACGAAAAGAAAACCATGAATACGCACTTGCATATTCTGGAAGCATACACTAATTTGTATAGGGTGTGGAAAGATCCTTTGTTGGAACGTCAGTTGAAAAATCTGATCGAAATCTTTTTGGATAAGATTATCAATTCCGATACTTGGCATCTCGACCTGTTTTTCGATGAAAACTGGACTTGCAAATCAGCCATTCATTCCTACGGCCACGATATTGAAACCTCGTGGTTGCTCGACGAAGCTGCACATATATTGGGCAATACCGCTCTTCACGAAAAGGTGAAAGAGGTTTGCGTAAAACTGGCTATCGCCGCTTCGGAAGGCCTGCGTGAGGATGGTGGGCTGATGAACGAAAAGGAATGCGATAAAAATCATCTGGATACTAACTGTGATTGGTGGCCGCAGGCCGAAGCTATGGTGGGCTATTACAATGCCTGGCAGCTTACCGGCAACGATTTTTATCTGGAAAATGTGCTGAAATGTTGGGACTTTACACAAAATTTCATCATAGATTCCGAAAACGGCGAATGGTTTTGGTCGGTTTCCAAAAACGGAGTGCGCGATCAGCAAAATGATAAAGCCGGCTTCTGGAAATGTCCGTATCACAACGGACGCATGTGTCTGGAGCTGATAGATAGAATAAAGTAACCAAAGCCCCCTAAATCCCCCTTGGGGGACTTATTGATTAGCATCGTTTTATTCAATACATCCAATTATTTATTACAAATGAAAGTAAGATCATATTTTCAAAACAAGATATTCTTTAAGTCCCCCAAGGGGGATTTAGGGGGCTTTTTTTTTGTTCTAATGCTCCTTTTGTTCTTCACAATATCCTTATTTGCCGGCAACAAAACCACTCCTGTTGCCACAAACGGTCAGCTTCAGGTAAAAGGCATACAACTCTGCAACCAACACGGAGACCCAATTGCATTGCATGGTGCCAGTTTGGGATGGCATAATCTTTGGCCTCGTTTCTACAATAAAAAAGCGGTTAAATGGTTGGTTTCCGACTGGCAATGTTCGGTTATTCGTGCGGCAATGGGGCTGCAAATAGAGGATAATTACCGCGAAAATCCTGAATTCGCCCTGCAATGTATGACACCAGTCATTGAATCCGCTGTAAAAAATGGGATTTATGTGATTATCGATTTTCATGCACATAAAAATTACCTGCCTTTTGCCAAAACTTTTTTTACAGAAATGGCCACAAAATATGGCAAATACCCCAACGTGATTTACGAAATATGGAACGAACCGGATTATTTCGAATGGACAGAAGTAAAAGCTTACTCTGAAGAAGTCATCAAAACTATTCGCGCCATTGACCCGGATAATATTATCCTCGTTGGCAATCCACACTGGGATCAGGATTTGGACAAAGTTGCTGCCGACCCGATTAAGGGCGAATCGAACATCATGTACACCATGCATTTCTATGCCGGGACGCACAAAAAATGGCTCCGCGACCGCACCGATGAGGCCATGGCAAAAGGAATTCCTGTATTTGTATCCGAATGTGCGGGCATGGAAGCTTCGGGCGATGGCTCGCTGGATGTGGCTGAATGGACTGCTTTCGTTGATTGGATGAAAGACCGCAAACTGAGCTGGATAGCCTGGTCGGTATCGGATAAAAACGAAACCTGCTCTATGCTACTTCCAAGGGCATCTTCTACCGGAAACTGGACTGGCGATTTGATTAAACCGTGGGGGAACTTAGCCCGTGAAAGCATACGCAAGGCTAGTGGTGGGAAGTGATTGGAAAAAATTGAGTTTTTATCAAATCCCGCTTTGTCAATTCATTGATCAATCAATCAAAAATTGATTACATTTGCCTGTAAATAATCTACACCATGAATACATCTGCTATTTTCAGGGAAGTTACTCCCTTGTCGGCCGAAGATTGTTTTGTTATTATAAACCGTACAAAAACAGAGTTTTCATACCCTGTGCATGTTCATCCCGAATATGAGTTGAATTTTATTGAAAATGCCAAAGGAGCACAACGGGTGGTGGGCGATTCAATAGAAGAGATTGATGATTTGGAGTTGTGTTTAATCGGTAACGAAAATCTGGAACACGCCTGGATGAACGGACATTGCCAGTCGGGCGAAATACATGAAATTACCATTCAGTTTCACAAAGACCTGTTTTTAGAAAGTTTACTCAATAAACGTCAGTTTCATTCAGTGGCTGTTATGCTTGAAAATGCCAAGAAAGGGGTCGTTTTTTCAAGGGAAGTTATCTCGCAGGTAAAAGACAGGTTGGACTCATTAAGCAATAAAGAAAACGGTTTCTATTCGGTAATGGAATTGCTAAATATACTTTATGAACTTTCGGTGGACGAGAATTCCCGTATTTTGAGTTCCAGTTCGTTTGTCAAGAAAGACGATTCTTCGGATAGCCGGCGCATTCAGAAGGTTATCAATTATCTGCACGAAAATTATTCGAAAGAAATTCATTTGGCCGATGTGGCTAACTTTGTCAATATGTCGGAAGTGTCTTTCAGCCGGTTTATGAAAAAACGAACCGGGAAAAATTACATTGAGTATCTGAATGATATCCGTTTGGGAATTGCCTCCCGCTATTTGGTAGATACTACAAAAACAGTGGGCGAAATTAGTTTTGAGTGCGGGTTTAACAATTTGTCCAATTTCAACCGGATATTCAAGAAACGAAAGGGAGTTACTCCCAAAGAATTTCGCGAGAATTATTCCAAAATGCGGGTTTTGATCTAAAAAACAAATCGTGTCCGGTTCAATCCCGAAACACGATTCGTTTTATAAGATTTTCAGCCTTGAATTTTACATTAATCCGGAAACTCCATCAGATAGGCTTTGATAAACGCATCGATATCACCATCCATCACCCCATTCACGTTCGAAGTCTGGTGATTGGTGCGGTGGTCTTTCACGCGGCGGTCGTCGAACACGTAGCTGCGGATTTGCGATCCCCACTCGATTTTTTTCTTCCCGGCTTCTACTATAGCAGTGGCAGCGCGGCGTTTTTCCAGCTCCAGTTCGTAAAGTTGCGATTTGAGCAAGCGGATAGCATTGTCCTTGTTGCCAAACTGCGAACGGCTTTCGGTATTTTCAATTACTATTTCGTCGGGCTGGTTCGTAACCGGATTCACGAATTTGTAGTGCAACCGCACACCCGTTTCCACCTTGTTTACGTTCTGGCCACCGGCTCCCGACGAACGGAATGTATCCCACGAGAGCATGCCGGGATTGACTTCAATTTCGATCGTGTCGTCGACTAACGGAACCACATACACCGAGGTGAATGATGTCATGCGTTTGCCCTGGGCATTGAACGGCGACACGCGGACCAGACGGTGAACCCCGTTTTCGCTTTTCAGGTAGCCGTAAGCCATTTCGCCTTCAATTTGCATGGTCACCGTTTTGATTCCGGCTTCGTCACCGTCCTGCAGGTTGGTGATTTCGCATTTGTAACCCTGGCGTTCGCACCAGCGCTGGTACATGCGGAAAAGCATTGATGCCCAGTCCTGCGCTTCAGTTCCACCAGCTCCGGCCACAATTTTGATCACGGCTCCAAGCTGGTCTTCCTCATGCGAAAGCATGTTTTTCATTTCCAGGTTTTCGATTATTTCCAGGGCGTGGCGATATGCTTCGTCTACCTCTTCTTCGCTCATGACTTCTTCTTTGAAGAAATCAAAAGCCAGTTGAAGTTCCTCGGTAGCTGTTTTTACCCCTTTGTAACCTTCAATCCAGTTTTTCAGTTCTTTGATCTTGCGCATTTGGGTTTCGGCGGCCTTGGCGTCGTCCCAAAAACCAGGGGCGTGTGTCCTTAGTTCTTCTTCTTCTATTTGGATGGTCTTAGAATCGATGTCAAAGGTACCTCCTCAACGCGGACTCGCGTTCCAACACATCTTTCAGTTGGTCTGTAGTTATCATATTTTTAATTAGTTGTATTGAACTTTTCCAAAGTTTGGAACTTTAGAAAAGTTGTTTGTTAGGAAAATTGTTATTGATTTAAAAGAAAAAGCAAGGTGTAAACACCAATGTAAACCCGATGGCAAATCCGGCAATTACCTGTCCGGGAGTGTGTGCTTTCAGTTCGATGCGCGACAGGGCAACCAGGGCTGAAATGGCGAGTAGAAGTACAAATAACCATACCGGATTGATGCCGGTGCGATAGCATACCCCAAATACAGAACCTACTAAGCCTCCGATTCCGGCTAAGTGGGCGCTGATTTTCCACTTCAGGTTGATAAATACGATAATAAAAATAGAAAGCGCCGATCCCACTCCCATGGCAACTATGAACATAGGGAACTGCATGGTGCGCCACATGAACAATGCCCAGAATATGTAAGCCATAAACGAGAACAGGTAGGGCATGGTGCGTTCTTCCTTTTTGGAAATAAACAGGTCGTGCACTTCGCCTTTGCGCATGAGCAGGTAGATGGGAATGGCAGGCAGAATGGCCGTGAAGAGGAATGTTCCCACAATGCCAATCCAGCGCCACAAAAGGGGCAGTGTATCAAAAATATCCATGTTCATCAATAGGATTATGCCGTAGGTTGGCATGAGCAGCGGTTGAAAAACCAGGGAAATTATCTTATAGAACAAGCCCCCTAAATCCCCCTTGGGGGACTTTAAGTTAGTTGTATTGTTATTTGTGTTTGTTGTCATATTTTATATTTCTTACTTCTCAATACCTTTTGCGATATTTGAAAATACATTATTCTTTATATACTCCGGATTATATAAAATTATATAGAGAATAAGTCTTTAAGTCCCCCGTGGGGGATTAGGGGGCTTTTATAGTTCCTTCCGCAGGCGTGCCACCGGAATGTTCAGTTGTTCGCGGTATTTGGCAACCGTGCGCCGGGCAATAATGTAGCCCTTGGTTTTCAGTACATCGGCCAGCGCGTCGTCGTTCCAGGGCTTGCGTTTGTCTTCATTGTCGATACAATCCTGAAGTATTTTTTTGATTTCGCGGGTTGAAACTTCTTCGCCCGAGTCGTTGGTCATTGATTCAGAGAAAAAGTATTTCACCGGGAAAATTCCAAATTCGGTTTGGATATATTTGCTGTTGCTTACGCGCGAAATAGTTGAAATATCGTATCCGGTGCGGTCTGCAATGTCTTTCAGAATCATTGGTTTGAGATAGGTGTCATCGCCTTCGATAAAGAATTCACGCTGGAAATCCACAATGGCCATCATGGTGGTAAGCAGTGTTTGCTGACGCTGTTTGATGGCATCGATAAACCAACGCGCAGAGTCGATCTTTTGTTTCACAAACATCACAGCATCTTTCATCTCGCGACTCTGGTTCTGCTTGTTGCCGGCGTAATCCTGGAACATTTCACTGTAGGCCGAGTTTACTCGCAGTTCAGGAATGTTGCTGTTGTTGAGCGACACGGTCAGCTGGTTTTCATCATTTTCCAGAATGAAATCGGGAACAATGGTGGCCATCGATTTTTCCAGGATGTTGCCTCCCCAGGCATTTCCAGGCTTGGGGTTGAGGTGTATCACTTCGGTCATCACCTTTTTGAGCATTGCATCATCCATTTCCAGCCCACGCTGTATTTTGTCGTAATGTTTTTTCGAAAATTCGTCGAAATAATCTTTTACAAGCCGTATGGCAAGTTTCACCGAATCGCAGGTGTCCTTGCGCAGGAGCTGCAGCAGCAGGCATTCCTGCAGGGTGGATGCACCTACGCCGGCGGGGTCGAGCTGTTGCACCTGATGAATGATGCGGTACATTTCCTCATCGGTAGTTTGCACGCCGGCCTGAAAGACGATGTCGTCCACCATGGCTTCGGGGGTGCGTCGCAGGTAACCTTCGTCGTCAATGTTGCCAATCACGTATTCAATCAGATGGCGTTCGTGGTCGGTAAGCGGGAGCAGTCCCACCTGGTCGATCAGAAATTCGTGGAAAGTCATGCCCACCGAAAATGGGATGTCTTCGTATTTGTCGTCTTTGGAAGCGTTGTTGGCTTTGAGCTTGTAATCGGGGATATCATCGTCGGCAACGTATTCATCCAGGTCAAAATCATCGTTGTTACCACCATCGTCGAGGCTTAAATCGTCCATATCTTCCGATTCCTTATCGGCTTCGGCGCCTTCTTCCAGTGCCGGGTTTTCCTCCAGTTCCTGACGGATACGTTCCTCCAGCTCAAGGGTAGGTACCTCGAGCATTTTTATAACCTGAATTTGCGCAGGCGACAACTTTTGTTGTAACTTTTGTTGTAACTGCTGTTTTAGCATAAAAAAGGAATAGGCAATTGATCAAACAATAGACCGCAAAGATAAGCTTTTTTCGGAACAATGTAAAGGAAAAGACGGGTGCTTTGCAAATTTCGGGCCAAAGGGTTTTAAGGGGCAGCCGGGTTTCGCGGTTTCTAACCGCGTTCTTGAGTACTCGCGGTTGGAAACCGCGAAACCCTAAGTTCTAGCCGCGAAACCCGAATCTTCCACCACACATCTTCTCACTTTTAAGTCCTTTTATTTTTGTTATCCTAAAAACGACATTACTTCCAAAGCTTATTTGTAATCGATTCTGCTCACTACAAAATTTCTTTAATTGGCGGTTCTTCCGGAAACTCATTCCATCCAATTTTCATGGGCATTTGAGAAATTCAGGCTATGGAATTAACATCATCTTTCGCGGGAATTTTTGATTGCAAAATATCATAAAATCTTCTCTAAACCCCGTTATTACTGATTTTAGGTGTGTCAATAATTTATAATTATTGCTATAAGGAGGAACTTCACAGGTGCAACTTCTGTTTTGAAGTCCAAATGGCAGCGGCCATCGATTATCCAGCATTCTGTTATAAACTAAAAAATGTTATTATGAAAAGTTTACTAATTTTTTCGATAAGTATTTTTGTATTGTTATTTTCGCAGATCCATGTTGCCCAGGCAGCAGACTTAAACGCAAAAGAGGACCGCAATTTCAGGATTCCGTTGATTGGGCAGACAGCCCCTTCTTTCACAGCTGAATCAACTAATGGGACAGTAAATTTTCCAACGGATTACGGCCGTAAATGGAAAGTATTGTTCAGCCACCCGCAGGATTTCACCCCGGTTTGTTCCACTGAAATTCTCGAACTTGCAAAACTACAGGATGTATTGGCACAATTGAATGTAAAAATAGTTGTGGTTTCTACCGATCGCCTGGAAACTCATTATGATTGGAAAAAAGCTTTGGAAATGATTAAAATCGGTGATAAAGATCATCTGAAAATTAAATTTCCACTGGTAGATGATTCGAACATTTCCATTTCAAAAAAATATGGGATGATTCATGCAGAATCGAACTCAACCAGGAGTGTGAGAGGCGTTTTTATTATAGATCCGGATGATGTTATTGAGGCAATTTATTTTTACCCGATGAATGTTGGGAGAAATCTGGATGAACTTGTCAGAACGATTAGTGCTTTGCAGGAAAGTGCCAAAGATAAGGTGCTCACTCCCGCAAACTGGAAAGTAGGGAGTGATGTGTTGGTAAAAGTACCGCCTAAAGCCGATGAAGGCGATGCAACGCTGGTTCCCGAAGGGTATTACAGTCCGGCCTGGTTTATCTGGTATAAAAAGGTAAAACCCGAATAAAATTAGAGTAGTTAGGTATGTGGGACAATGTGTTGTCAATTAATGCACTAAAGGCCGGGATGTTCCCCGGCCTTTTTAATTTTGGATATAGTCAGCCCTGTTTTTTTAATTTTGCCGGTAGCCGATTTACGGAATAAAATAAGTAATTTTGCGATCAAATTTTTCGCGTAGAAACGCATGGCATGCGTTTCATAAAGACATACCCAATGATAGATCAACCCACCATAGACCGAATAACCGAAACCGCCCAGATACAAGATGTGGTGGGCGACTTCGTTACCCTGAAAAAGCGCGGGGCAAACCTGTTGGGCTTGTGTCCTTTCCACGGAGAAAAAACCCCTTCGTTTATCGTTTCGCCGGCCAAGGGCATTTTCAAATGTTTTGGTTGCGGCAAGGGGGGTAATTCGGTGCATTTTATCATGGAGCACGAGCAGATTTCGTACTACGATGCGCTCAAATACCTGGCCCGCAAATATCATATCGAAGTGCAGGAACGGGAACTCAGTCCCGAAGAAATGGCTGTGCGCAACGATCGCGAGTCCATGTTCCTGGTCAATGAGTTTGCCCAAAAGCATTTTACAAATACGCTTCATAACCATATCGATGGAAAGGCCATCGGGCTGGGTTATTTTCGCGAACGTGGTTTTCGCGACGATATTATCAAAAAATTCCAACTCGGCTACAGCCTGGAACAGCGCGATGCTTTCACCCAAGCTGCCCTGAAAGCCGGTTACAACAAAGAATACCTGGTTAAAACAGGCCTTACCCTCGAAGGCGATAATAACTACCTGGCCGATCGTTTCCGGGGGCGCGTTATGTTTCCTGTGCATTCGCTTTCGGGAAAAGTGGTGGCGTTTGGTGGTCGTATTCTCAAGAAGGACGACAAAATGGCGAAATACGTCAATTCGCCCGAATCGGAAATTTACCACAAAAGTAACGAGCTTTACGGAATTTACTTTGCCAAGCAAGCCATTGTAAAACAAGATCGTTGTTTTTTGGTGGAAGGTTATACCGACGTTATTTCCATGCACCAGAGCGGCATTGAAAATGTGGTGGCTTCGTCAGGAACCTCGCTTACGCCGGGGCAGATCCGGCTGATCCACCGCTTCACCGAAAATGTGACGGTGATTTACGACGGTGACGCAGCGGGTATCAAAGCGTCCATTCGTGGTATCGATTTGCTGTTGGAAGAAGGGCTGAATATAAAAGTATTGCTCTTGCCCGATGGCGATGACCCCGATTCATTTGCACGCAAAACCAATGCTTCCGATTTTATTGAATATGTGGAGCAAAATGCTTCCGACTTTATTCGTTTCAAAACCAATTTGTTGCTGGCCGACGCCGGAAAAGATCCGGTAAAACGTGCGGGACTGGTGCTGGATATTGTGCGAAGCATTGCTATTATTCCCAACACAGCCATTCGTGGCGAATACGTGAAGGAATGCAGCACCTTGCTGAACGTAGATGAGCAAATGCTTTACTACGAAATCAATAAACTGAAAACTGCCGATCAGGAGAAAGCTGCCAACCGGGCTCAGAACCAGGCGCCCGACATGCCTCCGCCCGATGAATTTTTTGCGCCACATGAAACCATTATAGCATCAAAATTCGAAGAACAGGAGCGGAATATCCTGCAAGTGTTGGTAAAGCATGGCGAAGCAGTGTTTTTTTACGCCGATGAGGAAAAACAACATCCCGTTACGGTAGGCGATTACATACTTGATGAGTTGGCCCAGGATAATCTGGTGTTCGGGAATCCCGTTCATGCGCTCATGCTGGAAGAGTATAAAATTCATCATAAGCAGGAAAATTTTGCTGCCGAGCGTTTTTTCCTTTATCATTCCAATAGTCAGATCAGCCTGCTTGCAGCCGATTTAGTAACCGAAAAATATACGCTGAGCAAGGTACACTCTAAAATTAAGCGTGTGGAAACCGATGCCGAGCGGTTTATTGACCTTATCCCAAGGGTTGTTTTTGAACTGAAGAATATTATTATTCTGGATATGATAAAACAAAAGTTGCAGCAAATGAAAACTGCCAACGATGCTAAAAACCATGCATTGGTGAATGAAATAATGCGGGAGATGAGCCAACTGGAGGTGGTGAAAAAACAGCTCTCCAAAACGCTGGGTGAGAGGATAATTTTAAAATTTTAGAAGATTCATAAAACATTTCCAAAGTTCTGAACTTTTGAAATGTTCATATATAAAAAGAGAATGTTTTTATTCCACGAAATAATTTTCGGTCCGATCCGTAGTCGGCGTTTGGGGCTTTCACTGGGTGTTAATTTACTTCCCGTTGATGCAAAAATCTGCTCGTTCAATTGCGTTTACTGCGAGTGCGGTTTCAATACCACCATGCAGGAATCGCCGATCCCAACGCGCGAGCAGGTGCGCGAAACGCTGGAAAGCAAATTAAAGGAGCTGGTTGCCGAAGGCCAGATTCCGGATGTAATTACCTTTGCCGGAAACGGTGAACCCACGCTTCATGCCGAATTCGAAGGAATTATAGATGATACTATTGCGCTGCGTGATACCTATTGCCCCACGGCGAAAGTAAGTGTTTTGTCCAATTCTACCCGTATTTACAAACCGCATGTTTTTGCAGCTTTGAACAAGGTGGATAATAATATCCTTAAATTCGACTCGGCTATCGACCGCACTATGAAACTGATGGATCAGCCCGTAGGAAAGCATATTAATGTAGCCTGGTTTATTGAGCATTTGAAAAAATTCCACGGCAAACTGATCATCCAAACCATGTTTTTGCGTGGAGAGGTGAAAGGTGAACCGATTGACAATACCACTGATCAAGAGATTGAAGCGTGGTTGAATGCTTTGAAACAAATAAATCCACAGCAGGTAATGATTTACAGCCTCGACCGGGAAGCGCCAACGCAAACACTCCAAAAAGTAAACATTGGAGAGTTGAATGCAATTGCGGAAAAAGTCCGTGCAAATGGTTTTGAGGTTTCGGTGGCAGGATGAAAACGACCCCAAGCCCCTGAAGGGGAACTAAATTACAACTGTTTGTTTTAAATTTATATGAACAACGAGAAGAACATATCTGACGAAAGTAATTTAGTTCCCCTTCAGGGGCTAGGGGTCGATCCCCCTTTAGGGGTTAGGGGTAAAGTGTTAGTTTGCCCGCTTAACTGGGGGCTGGGCCATGCCACCCGCTGTGTGCCAATTATCCGGCAACTCCTGGCCGAAAGTCATGAGCCGGTTATTGTGGCAGATGGTTTTCCGCTAGCATTTCTTCGACAGGAATTTCCAACACTTCGTTTTATCGAATATCCATCCTGATGATGTATATTATGCTGCAGGAAAATCGCAGGTTGGCGCTATGATTTTCAACTTCCCAAACATTATAAAAGGCATTGTGGCTGAGTACGTCTGGTTGCACAACTTGCTTCGTTCCGAACATTTTGACCAGGTAATTTCGGATAACCGTTTTGGAATGTGGAATAAACGGGTTCACTCTGTGTATATTACTCATCAGTTGATGATAAAAATGCCGGATAACCTGAAGTTTTTGGAGCCACTTGTTCATCATATTCACAAGTTTTTTATCAACCGGTATGACGAATGCTGGATTCCTGACAGGGTAGAAAACGGCGGTTTGTCGGGTGATTTGTCTCATAAATATCCCTTGCCGCGAAATGCAAGATTTATTGGCACCTTATCGCGCTTTCAGGAATTGAAAAATATTCAGCCGAATACCGATTTTGATGTGGTGGCGGTAATTTCAGGGTTGGAGCCTCAGCGAACGATTTTTGAAGATTCTCTGATTTTGAAATATAAAAACCGCATGGAGAAAACGCTTATCGTTCGTGGGCAACCTCAGGCAGAGAATTATAAACGGCAGATTGGAAATGTAACTTTAGTTCGGCACATGGCAGATGCGGAATTAGCTGCAGTTTTAATAGGTGCTAAAAGAATTGTTTGCCGCTCCGGATATTCGTCCATTATGGATTTGGATGCTTTGGGCTGCCTGCACAAAGCCGAACTGATTCCCACCCCGGGGCAAACCGAACAGGAATACCTTTCGGCAATGCACAGTTGACAATGGACAGTTGACAGTTCACAATTTATAATTATCACTTGTCAACTGTCAACTGTCCATTGTCCATTGTCACTTGATCCTGTGTATATCGGCAAAAGTCCTTTTTATCCCTTTGGAATAATGCACGTTAGCATAGCCGAAAATAACAACCAGACCCTCACGCGAAGGGTATTTTATACCCCATTTCTCCCTGAATTTCCGTGCTTTTTTCCCATTCTGGATGAACGGATGAATGGCTCCGAGCATGCAGGTTCCCAGTCCCAGGCTTTCGCCGGCGAGCATGGCGTAGGTAGCTGCAATAATCGGGTCGGCAGGGTCGGAATAGGGTGATCCGTAAAAATACATAGCCAAGGGAGCATCATAATTGATCCAGTTGTTGCCTTTGGCCATATCGTCAACAAAAATATTAAATGCCGGTTTTATAAATTCGTGCATCATTTCGTCATTTGCTTTTCCCCAAAACGGGCGCATAAGTGCCATAAACCAATTGGAGGTCATCCAACGAACACTTTTGAGATATGTGGAAAATTCGCTTGCAAAACGGCGAACCTGGATTTTGTTTTCGAGAACCAATACATGTACATCCGAAGGGGGCAAACCCATAGGTGCGGTTTGGGCCGCTTCCAGGATCTGGTCGATTTTTTCCTTTTCTACCGCCCTGTCTTTAAATTCACGGATGCTGCGGCGATGTACGAGCATAGCCAGCAGATTTTCGTAAGTCGGAATCAGGCTTTTGTCCGGCAAGTCGAATAATTGGGCCGGAGTCAGGGTACGTCCTTCAATGGCAATGGCACCCGTGGGACAAGCCATTTCGCAATGTCCGCACGCAATGCATCCGAAAACGGCTTTGCCTGATATCCGGGCTTTATGGTCTGTTATTTCAAAATTGAAGTCCTTGCAAACGTCCCCGCAGATGCCGCAACCGCTGCATTTATCGGAGTTAATGGTGACCTCTGCATTTTCTTTTGTTCGGGAAGTAGGGATAGCCATATTTAAAGGATTAATGATAGTCTATTGGGTTTGCAATGAAGAAGCCGTTTTTGACTTTTGAGATAAAAATAGTCAAAAAAGAGGTTGCGCATGGGTAGTGAATTAATTTATAGTTATTTTCAAACATAAACTTCTTGCCGTTTTCTGCGGAAATAAACAATAATAACATCCCATGTGCTTGACAAAGATACAATAAGAATTGAAATGCGAGCCCATTTGTCGATATCAAAAAGAGCTTTTCCTGCTGTAGTTGTCCGATTGGGGCAACTTTTACAGAGAATTGTGTTAAACAAAAAAAGAGAAACCGTTGTTAAACAATTTCTCTTTCTCTTAGTTGCGGAGGCCCGACTCGAACGAACGACCTTTGGGTTATGAGCCCAACGAGCTACCACTGCTCCACTCCGCGATATTTTTGTGGTGCAAAAGTACTGCTTTTTTTGAAACCTGCAAATCTTTCTTCGTTATTTTTTCTGACTATTTGATAGCGCACCACTCTATAAAATTGATTTTAAGCCTCTTTTATGTTTATTTTTCTTTAAAAATAATTCAAAAATAAGAACAAAAAGAGAGAATTCGAACAAAATACGTTCAAACAAAATAAAATATTGTTTATTTTAGCCACAATCAGATTTCTGGCACCTGATTTTTTATGTTTGTAATAAAAAAAACGTTATATTTGCACCTCTTAAAAAAAAATGAAATAATTGATGTCTTATTTTAAATAAAATTTCCATGCAAAACAAAGGACTTGTCAGACTTTTTGCAATTGCACTTTCATTAGTGTGTATATTTTATCTATCCTTTAGCGTTGTAACTACCCATTACAACAGATTGGCAAAAGAATATGCCCAAGGAGATAAAATGAAGGAGTACAACTATTTGGACTCTATTGGCAGTGAAAAAGTTTGGTTGAATTACACGCTTAAAGAGTGCCGCGAGAAAGAAATTAACCTTGGTCTCGACTTAAAAGGGGGTATGAACGTAACACTCGAAGTGTCGGTAGCCGACATTCTCCGTTCATTATCTGATTTCAACCAAAATCCGACTTTTAATCAGGCGATTAACAACGCGATTGAACTTCAAAAAACAAACAGCCAGAAAGAATTTATCGATTTGTTTGTAGAGTCGTACACCAAACTGGACCCGCAAGCCAAATTGGCAACCATCTTCAGCACATTCGAACTGAAAGACAAAATCTCCCTGACAACTTCGAATGCGGACGTTGTGAAAGTCCTGAAATCAGAAATAGAAGGTGCTATCAGCAACTCTTTCAACGTATTGCGTGAACGTATCGACCGTTTCGGTGTGGTTCAGCCAAACATTCAAAAGTTGGGTAACGGACGCATCCTGATCGAACTTCCGGGTATCAAAGAACCGGAACGTGTACGTAAATTGCTTCAGGGTTCTGCTAACCTTGAATTCTGGGAAACTTACGATTTCAGCGAAATCTACTCAAATATCGTGGCTGCCAACAAGGTATTGGCTACCCTGCAAGCTGCCGGTGGCAAAACAGCTGTTGTTGACACTACTGCTGCTGCAACTGCTGAAGCTAAGCCTGCCAATACTGTTTCAGGCGTTGATAGCCTGAAAGCTGCGTTAGGCAAAAAAGCTGCAACTTCTACAGATTCAACCAAAATGGCAGAACAAAGCCGCAAGGAAAATCCTTTGTTTGCAGTGCTCCAGCCTAACTTTGGTGCGGGCGGACAAATTGGCCGTGGTCCTATCGTAGGTATGGCTATGGGCAAAGATACTGCTGCCGTTAATGCTTATTTAGCAATGAAACAGGTTCGCGAAGTATTGCCTCGCGATTTAGGCCTTCGCTGGACAGTAAAACCATTGGACGAAAAATCCGAGATATTCCAGTTGATCGCTATCAAAATTACAAACCGCGATGGACGCGCGCCATTGAGCGGAGATGTAATTACAGATGCACGTGCCGATTTCCAACAAACTTCAGCTTATGCTAACGTAAGTATGAGCATGAACCAGGAAGGTGCAAAAACGTGGGCACGCATGACAAAAGAAAATATCGGTAAATCAATTGCTATTGCTTTGGATGGATATATTTATTCATTCCCAACTGTAAATGCTGAAATTGAAGGTGGTAACTCACAAATTACCGGAAACTTCACTGTTGAAGAAGCAAAAGACTTGGCAAACACCTTGAAATCGGGTAAAATGCCTGCTCCTGCACGCATTGTACAGGAAGACATTGTAGGCCCATCTGTTAGGAAAAGAAGCAATCAACAACGGTTTGATTTCGTTTATTATCGCATTCGTTCTTGTTCTTCTTTACATGATTATTTATTATGGATTGATTCCGGGACTTGTTGCCGATATCGCTTTGTTTGCAAACGTGTTTTTCCTAATGGGTATTTTAGCATCATTCTCTTCGGTACTTACTCTGCCTGGTATCGCGGGTATTGTGCTCACCATGGGTATGGCGGTGGATGCGAACGTGCTTATCTATGAGCGTATCCGCGAAGAAATGCGACATGGCAAGAACATGCGTGCTGCGATAAAAGAAGGTTTCAAACATGCGTTGAATGCCATTATCGACTCGAACGTAACTACACTGCTTACCGGTATTGTATTGGTGATTTTCGGTCAAGGACCTATCAAAGGTTTCGGGGTGACATTGAGCTTCGGTATCCTCACTACATTTATGACTGCCGTATTCCTCACCCGTTACATGATTGAAGCTTATGCTGCTCGTGAAAACGCAAAGGAACTGCCTTTCCATACAAAAATTTCGGAGCACTTCCTTCAAAACACCAATATTGATTTCATGAAAATCCGCAAATCGATGTATATCTTATCTGCGGTATTGTTCTTAGCAAGCTTTATTTCTTTCGCTACACGCGGTTTCAGTTTGGGTATCGACTTTACTGGTGGACGTAACTATGTTGTTACATTTGACCAACCGGTGAAAACAGAAAACGTGAAATCGTTGTTGAAAGATGCTTTTGAAGGAGATTTACCTCAGGTTATTACTATCGGTAACGACAATCAGGTTCGTATCTCTACCAAATACAAAATCAACGAAAACGGGACCAACATTGATGATGAAATTGAAGCTAAGCTTTATACCAACCTGAAACCATTATTGGATAATAATGTAACGGAAGCACAGTTTAAAGCCAGTCATATAAAAAGCTCATTGAAAGTAGGACCAACGGTAGCTGATGACATTAAGACTTCGGCTGTATGGGCAATCCTGATTGCGATTTTCGGAATCGGTTTGTATATCCTGATCCGCTTCCGCGAATGGGGTTACACGCTTGGAGCTGTTATCTCTCTGGCTCACGACGTGGTAATTACCATGGGAGTATTTTCGATGTTCTGGGGATTTCTGCCATTCTCCATGGAGATTGACCAATCGTTTATAGCTGCTATCCTGACGGTACTTGGTTACTCCATCAACGATACGGTGATCAACTACGACCGTATCCGCGAAAATGTGGGCTTATATCCGAAACGAGACAGAATCTCTATTATCAACGACTCGGTAAATCAAATGTTAGGACGTACGTTCAGTACTACATTTACCGTTATCATTACTCTGGTGGCGATGTTTATCTTCGGTGGCGATTCTATCCGCGGATTTATCTTTGCCATGCTGCTTGGTATTGTTATTGGGGTTTATTCTTCTGTATTTATCGCTTCGCCTGTTACCGTAGAAATGGACAAACTGGTAAGAATGAGAAGAAGTAAAAAAACATTGGAAGAAAAAAAATAATTCATTGAATTACGTTTTATAAAAGCCGAAAAAGCCTTGCTGATTAAGTTCAGTAAGGCTTTTTTGTATAAAGACACCTGTAAATCAGAACATCTTATTCTGTTGCAGCCGGACGGGAAACTTTGGTTAGGAATGTATTTGTGGCTAATCTTACTTCAGAGTCCATCCCGCTTTGAGTAAAGTTTTTTTGCATTTCGGGCAGAAGCCTTTCAGTTCATCAAAGTGGTTTTTTCGGGTTGTTCTCATCAGGCAAGTCCACCTGGAGCAATGATGCAGCCCCTGTGTATGTCCAAGTTCATGCAAAGCAAGTTTGAACAGATTCCGCGTTTTATTACCGGCTTTTAACCGGAAAGAAGAGGCAATACAAGCATTCCCCGGCCGAAAGGCTAAGCCCATTATGCAACAATCGGATATCTGGCTTCTGGTTACGCTTACGTCTTTTGAGGTAAGGCCTAATGTTACGTGCCCGGATTTAATGAAGTACCTGTAGTCCCTGAGAAATCGTATGAGCGAATCCGCCCTGTACCGTGTTCCCGACTGGTTTAATGCTGTAGGAGGTAATTTAATCGGCGGTTGTACCACTACCCGCGGATACACCTTCCTTAATTCTTTAATAACGGGGCCAAGATATCCTTCGGGCAAATCATCGAATGGTTGAACGACTATGGTCAATTCGTTTGATGCAACATTGGCTTTTTCCAGTGGTTCGTTTGATGATTGGGCAGGATCATTTCCAGTGCAGGAAACAAACATTAGCAACATGAAGTAATACATTATTTTCGGAAGCTTCATAAACCTTGATTTATAATGTACAATCTGATTCATTCGAAATAAATATTTTACAATCGCGCTCAATTGTTGAACTTAAATGTTTCTTCTTCGCGTTAAATGCTATTGAGCAGCTGAATTTTTTTGCGCTCGCCTACCACCCACACAATATCGCCCCATTCGAAAACCGTATCCGGCTGCGGATTGACAATCCGTTCGTTGTTTCGCTCCAGGCCAATAACAAGCGAGTTGGTACGCTCTTTAATACCCGAATCGAGAATGGTGCGCCCTTTGAGCTTGTTCTGCTCGTTCACCACAAAATTCTGAATAACGATATCTTCTACATTTTCAACCGTAGTATCAACTGTTTGCTCGGTATCAAATATCGGCTTGAATCCCTGTATTTGCTCGTCGGTAGCAATAATCCCCACCTGGTCGAAAGGAAGCAGCCGTTCGTCCTTTTGGGGCGCATAAATAAGCTTGTCGCCCCGCTTAATATAGGCTATATTAATGCCATACTGATCCCGCCAGGCAATCTCCTCCAGTGTTTTTCCAATGCAGGCCGCATAACGCTTCACTTCAATGTCGATGAGGTGGGCATCCCAATGCGCAAGCCCCACCGACGATTCAAAATGTTCTTTAAGCACATTTGCGTTTCCGCCGTTAGATTTCTCGGCCGTTTCGCGGGCATTCAGGTTCGTCAGGAAATCGCCCTCGATGCGGTCGTAGAATTTATTGATGCGTTTCGAAAACAGGAACATCACAAAAATAATAATCGGTACAACAGCTATCATAACAATGCTGGTGGGGAATATCCTGGAAACGATAACGCAGAGCACGACAATGCCCGCGATATTCCGAAAAATTTCAATCATAAGCAGCGGTCCGCGGTTATACTTCTTATCGAGCCACAATTCTTTATAGCTCATTTTATTGGGTTTCTTAGTCATAAATACCCAAAGGAATGGTGCTATGACGCTTACCGACACCACCAATGCAATGCTACTGCGCAAAACCATATTTTGTACCTGCTCGTCCAGGAAAGGTAAAAACACCCTGAAAACCAGGATCAGCAATGCCAGGATAATGAAACCATTGATGAGCATAATCCGCATATACAGGCGTAAAACCTTTTTCCAGTTTGCCTCGGCTTGTATGCTTTGTGCGCCCGACGAGTATGTGCGGATAGCCTCCAGCCATTTGCCGGGCAGCACTTTTACCAGCCAACTGTACAGTGTCGGCGAGAACTTTATCATATACGGCGTAGTAAACGTACTGATGGCCGATACGCCCACTGCCACCGGGAAAAGGAAATTACTGGTAACACCCAGCGACAAACCCAGCGATGCCACGATAAACGCAAACTCGCCCACCTGTGCCATACTCATCCCTACCTGCACCGACTGTTTCAGAGGTTGACCCGAGATAAGGGCACCAATGGTAGTACTGAACAGTTTTCCAAATATCATCAGCAACGTAATCACAATCACCGGCAACCCGTATTCCACAATGGCTTTGGGGTCGATAAGCATCCCTACGGAAATAAAAAACACAGCCCCGAAGAGGTTTTTAACCGGCTTGGTAATATGTTCTATCTTTTCGGCAGAGGTGGTTTCGGCCAATATGGAACCCATGATAAAAGCACCCAGCTCGGCCGAAAAGCCCACCTGCGTAGCCAGTACTACCATGCCCAGGCATAGCCCAATGGACAGCACCAGCAAAGTCTCTTCGTCCAGTATCGATTTGGCTTTTTTCAATAAAGTAGGTATGATAAAAATACCGGCCAAAAACCACAAAACAAGGAAAAACACCAGCTTGCCAACCGTAAAAATCATGTCGGCACCCTCAAACTCACGGGTTACTGCCAGCGTCGAGAGAAGCACCATAAGAAGGATCACCACTAGGTCTTCAATAATTAGTACTCCAAACACAATTTGTGCATAGCGCTGCGTTTTCACACCCAGTTCGTCGAATGCTTTGATAATAATGGTGGTAGAAGAACTGGCCAGCATCCCGCCCAGAAAAAGGCTATCCATCACCGACCATCCTAACCACTGGCCCGTGAAGTAGCCCAGGATACTGATAAAAGCAATTTCGAACAGGCCGGTAATGGAAGCCGCACCTCCAACCCGCTTCAGTTTTTTGAAACTGAACTCCAGCCCCAGGTTAAACAAAAGGAATATTACCCCGATTTCGGCCCAGGTTTCGATATTGGCTGTGTCGGCCACCGTTGGAGTAAGCGACAAATGCGGCCCAACCAAAAAGCCGGCAATGATGTAGCCCAGTACAACCGGTTGTTTTATTTTACGGAATAGCAGGGTGGTGATTGCCCCGGTTATCAGAATCAGTGCCAAATCGGCTATTAAACTTGGTAAATGTCCCATATAATTATTGTTTAAAGTTGCCTCAACAGGCAAGCAAAGCTTCTATTTAACAATGCCATTTATGCAAATATATGCATTAAAATGCGTTTTTACAAGCTGATTTCCTGTAGGCAACACATTTATTAACTAACAATTAGCTTTATTAATTGCTCATGCATCTGTTTGTATAGAACAAATAATTCCGTGAAATATAATATTTACAGTCACAAAAATTGTTAGTATATTTGTCAGAACGTTTCACAGACCCTAAAAGATCAGATTTTGGAATTAATAATTATTATAGCGCTTATCCTTCTCAACGGCATTTTTTCCATGGCCGAAATGTCGCTCGTCTCTTCGCGGAAATTCAAACTCGAAAGTTCAAAGAAAAAAGGAAGCAAAGGGGCAAAAACAGCCCTAGAACTTTCGGAAAACCCCACAAAGTTTCTGTCTACCGTGCAAATAGGAATCACCCTGATCGGGATTCTGCTGGGAGTTTACAGTGGCCAGAAACTAACCCACGACGTAGAATTGTTTCTCAACAAATTTCAAGGATTAGCAGCTTACTCCCACGATATTGCAGTAGGATTAATTGTGGTGGCTATCACTTACCTGTCTATAGTGCTGGGCGAGTTATTTCCAAAACGGTTGGGACTTGCCTTCCCGGAACCGGTGGCTATATTCATGGCCAAACCCATGAAAGTTTTGTCGGTCATTACCTCGCCTTTTGTTTGGCTGCTGACCATATCCAACGACATTATCCTGAAAATACTGGGCATCCAAAACACCATGGAAAGTAAAGTTTCGGAGGAAGAGATCAAATCCATCATTAAAGAAAGTGCCGAAGGAGGCGAGATACAGGATATTGAGCAGGATATAGTGGAACGTGTGTTTGAATTAGGCGACAGAAGGGTAAACTCCCTGTTTACTCATAAAAATGACATTATTTTCTTTAACGACACGGATGACCTGCAAACCATCCGCATGAAAATTACAGCCGAAAAGCACTCCGCCTACCCGGTTTGCAGCAACAATAATATTGACGAAGTGGTCGGAATTGTGTTGCTCAAAGACTTGTTTACGCCTTCAATTGAGAAAAATTTCAAACTTCAAAACTATATCCGGGAGCCGTTGTATGTGAATGAAGGGACTTTTGCCTACAAACTGTTAGAAAAATTTAAGAAAGAACGGATGCATTACGGAATTGTGGTAGACGAATACGGGTCAACTCAGGGAATTGTCACCATGGACGACGTAGTAGATGCGCTGGTAGGTGACGTAACGGAACACGACCAGAGCGAATACCAGATTACAGCACGGAATGAGAATAGCTGGTTCGTTGACGGGCAGTATTCTTTTACCGAATTCTTGCGGTATTTCGATATTGAAATGGAAGAAGATATCGACGGCGACTTCGTAACAATTGCAGGCTTTTTCATCTATAAATTCAATAACCTGCCAAATATCGGTGACAAACTCATCATTGATTCTTACGAACTGGAAATAGTTGACAAAGACAGGCAACGGATTGATAAAGTGCTTGTAACGAGAATTGAACAATAAGCAGGAACAAACGACTAATATAAGTCGTTTTTCTTGTATTTGTCAATAATGGTTTCGATGGTTGAATCTTCCTTCTCCTTGTGGAATTCGGATTTCAGGTCGGTGCCGAAAAGTTTGCCCACTCCGTACCAGAACGAAGCCGAGAAACCGCCTTTATAATCTTTAATAATTTCGTAGCCTGTTTTATTGGTTTCGCGGGCAATAAGCTTCAGTAAAAGACGCCCCTGCGAAGTAGTCATAGTGCGCACAGCAGCTTCATATTCCTTAAACAACTTCTGTTCTGTTTCCTTTATCAGCTTCTTCTTATCGGCTTCATTTGTCATTGTAGCCAGCTGGGTGTTCAGGTTATCGAGTATTTCGCGCGTTTTGAGGGCGTAAGGATACACTTTCTTGAAGTTGCGAATGCTCTTGTAGTTTTGCTGGTAAAATTTGAATTTCTCGCGCTCTTTCTGATAGCGCTGGCTGCTGGCATCCGATTTTGGATTCGGTTTTTGCAAGTCGGCTATCTGGGCGAGGATTGTGGAATCCTTCTCGGCTTGTTTAACCGAATCTTCCTTTTTCAGCAGAACTATCTCCGGTTTGGGAACAACGATGGTGTCCGGGTTGGCAAGCGCCTGCTCTTCCTGTTCTTCCACGGTCCGTTCGGGCGCGGCCTCTTGTTGCGCCTTTTGCACACCTTTCCCTTTGGATACACTCTCGGAAGCTTTATCAATTTGTTCGCTCAGTGGATCTTTGCCCGGAGGCGAGATGGAAATGTCTTCAGGGGTCAAATTTTCCATTTGAAGTTCCAGATTTTCAATATCTTCGTCCGACAGTTTAGACGATCCTTCTCCTGAAAATTCGAGATTAAGCAGCCCCAGCAGCAATATATGTACGAGTACTGTACCGATTGCTGCTAAAAAATGGCTTTTCGATTTTTTAAGAGAAATCATTGTTTTACCAGCTTCAAACGGCAATTATCCATGCCCAAAAGAATTGAACATGGATAATGCTGTAAGTTAATTTGATTATGCGTATGGTTTCAATAAATTATTCCTTGCGGGTAGCCAAAATCATTTTTACGTTGAGTTTGTTGCCAATTTCCAACACATTGACCAATTGCTGAATGGCCAGTGTATTGTCGCAACGCAACACCACAAATGCTTCTTTGTCTTTGGAAGCTTCAACGGATAAAACCGATTCAAGCTGGTCAAAAGGGACCTGTTTGTTATTGACAAAATATTGCAAATCCTTATTTACCGAAAGCAAAATTTCCTTCTTGTGGAGCGATTGTGAGTTCTTTGCACTTGGCAGGCTCAGCTTGATCACATTAGGGCTCAACAAAGTGGACACAATTATGAAGAACAACATTAAGAAAAACATAATATCGTTCATGGCAGAAGTGAAAATTTCTGCACTGGGTTTATTTTTTGACTGTAGATTCATGCGTTAATAACTGGTTTTAACTGTCGCATGGAACTCGTCCCGTTTTACGGGGCTCGTTTCATCGGATAAAAATTGTTCTTAAATAGCCGAATGCAATTTTCAATGCATCAGAAACTTACGTTATTTGTTAGGTTCCTGCAGGAAATCGATGAAGTTCATGGCATTGCGCTCCATTTTATTCACCGCTTTAGCCACTTTAATATTAAGCCAGTTGTAGAAAACATAAGCCAGAATACCCACGATAAGCCCCGAAGCACTCGAAACCATTTTCACATAAAGACCTGAAGACACAGCACCAATACTTACGTCACTGGTTTGCGAAATATCGAAGAAGATTTTGATTACCCCCAGAATAGTTCCCAAAAACCCGAACATTGGAGCAATACCGGCAATTACGGCCAGGATTGGAAGCCCTCTCTCGAGCTCATATACTTCAAACTTACCTACAATTTCAATCGATTCTTCGATTTCCTTGATAGGCCTGCCGATACGTTTAATCCCTTTTTCCACCATGCGGGCAATAGGCAAACTGGTTTTTGAACACAGGGCCAGTGCTTTGTCAATTTTATCGGACTCAATCATCGATTGGATATCATGCATAAAATTTCCTTCGCTGGCCGAAGCATTGCGAATGGTGATGTAGCGTTCGATAAAAATATAAATGGCCACCGCAAAAAGTAACCCGATTGGAATCATGATTAATCCACCTTTTTGGATGATATCCCAAAGCGAAATAGCGGCTGGTTGCGAAACGACAGGAATGGAATTAACTGCAGAACTTACTGTATCAGTTAATGGAGCGGCTTGAAGAATGAGTGAAAGCATCATTTTTATACTTGTTTTATTTAAAGATATTTTTAATAACGAATACTCGCATAATTTATTTTAAATGCCCCAAGCGATTTGACTTGGAAAAAGCATACAAAAGTACGTATTTTAATCAATTAATGGGTTTATTTCGTGAGAAACAAGCCGGATTTATAATTTTTTTTGTTGAACGACAGCAAGCTGTGCGCGTATTGCCAATCAGTTACATTATCATTCGGCCATCTGTTTATTGAGCCGAACAGCAGGAAATCAAAATCTGTGCCACACCGTAAAAATGCAAATACTGATCAAGTCTGACTGACCAAAAATCGAATTCAGTTGGAGAGGAAAAGCAGTTTAAGCTAAAATTATTTTGTAATGTCACGGAACTTTCCGTTATTTGTCAATCGAAAAGATCAATTCCCAAGCTAGCCTAACCGAAATCATACGCTTATGAATGTACTGCCAACAAAGCATTTACTTCTTACTCTGATTTTCATTTCTGTTGCCGCCATCGGGCAGGAGTTTACGCCCGTTGTAACCCAATTTACTAAAAAAGACTATAATGCTTCGAATCAAAACTGGTCGATAGGCCAGGGAAAGAATGGCATTATGTACTTTGGAAACAATCAGGGATTGCTGGAATTCGATGGTTCGATGTGGCAAATACACAAAATGGCTGGAAACAAGACGGTTCGTTCACTTATGGTCGATAAGGATGGGCGTATTTATGTCGGATCTTTCGAAGAATTTGGCTATTTTGAGCCTGATGGAACAGGCCAGTTGAGCTACAAATCGCTTTCCTCGAAACTGCGGAACTACTCTATGCAAAACGATGAAATCTGGACCATACTGAATCTGGACGGGACCATCATTTTCCAATCGTTTACCTCCTATTTTACCTTTAAAAACGGCGTAGTAAAAGGTTTCCGTTGCCCGTACACCTTCCTTTTCTTCAACATTTACAACCACAATATCTTCACCCATACCGACCAATATGGACTGAGCACGCTTAATTCCGGCAAAAACAAAATCGTTCCTGTACAGAATAACATATTGAAAAGTCCGGTTATATCTGTGCTGTCATTCGACAAAACACGTGCCCTGCTGGCCACAAAATCCGATGGACTGTTTTTGTATGATGGAAAATCCATTAGCCGGTTTACAACAAATGCAGACGAAGAACTGAAAAGAGCGGAAATAAACCGGGTAGTAATTTCGCCAGACGGACTAATTCTGATCGGGACAATACTAAACGGTGTGACGGCTATCAACAAAAGGGGTATAAAGCTCTGGACACTCAACACTTCCAATGTATTGCAAAACAACACGGTACTGGGCATGTACTGCGACCGTGACAATAACCTGTGGCTGGCGCTGGATAAAGGAATTGCACTGTTACAACTTAATTCGTCTATCAGCTATATTCATTCTTTTGATCCGTCGGTGGGTGCTATTTATTCGCTCAGCTATAGTGAGCCTACTCTTTTTATAGGCACCAATCAGGGTTTGTACAAAGCTGAACTGAGCACCGACAAAAAAAGTATCCGTAACCTAAAACTTGTACCACAAATAAAAGGCCAGGTGTGGAGTGTGGATAATTTTGACAATCAACAGATTTGCGGAAATAATGAAGTCACATTCGATGTATCTGCCAGCGGTGCCACTTTTCTTTCACCCGTAAAAGGCGGAATTTGCATTAAAAAAGGGTATATCCACGGAAAAGAAGTATTGGTTCAGGGAACGTACACACAGCTTTGTATCTACGAAAAAGTGAATGGCAAATGGAGTTTCAGCCATGCTGTGGACAACTTTGTAAATCCGGTGCGCTACATTGAAATAGACTACACCGGAACAATTTGGGCCAGCCACCTTCATCAGGGATTGTATGCCATCCGGCTAACACCGGACCTGAAAAAAATTGAACGGATAAGCACGTACAACTCGCTGGATAAAAAGCACAATTACCCGATTAATGTTTTTTCCATTAATAACCGCGTGGTATTCACAGATAACAATGCTTTTTACACCTATGACGACATTCAAAAGAAAATTATTCCCTACACTGAACTGAATAAAAACCTGGGGTATTTTGCGCACGCTTACAGGGTTTGCCATTTTAAAGCAGACTTATATTGGTTCATTCACGATGACGAGTCAGCCCTTGTACAGGTAAAACCCGGGGATACCAAGGTGTTGGATGTAGTCCAATATGCGCTATTTCTCAACCAAACGGTGGATGATTACCAAAACATCGTTCCGGTTTCGGATAATGAATGTATTTTTACGCTGGAAAATGGCCTGGCCTTGTATAATACTGATAAACTGGCGCGAAAAACAAATTCTACGTCACTGCAAATGAAAAGCATCCAAGCCTCGGATGCCAAATCAAGCGAAACGGTTTTTCTGCCACTTACGCCCAAAACGAATCCGTCAACTCCATTCAAAAGAAACAATATCCAGTTCACTGTTTCCTTTCCACAATACAACAACCTGAATAATGTCTTTTTCCGCTATAAACTGGATGGTTTGGATGTGGTATGGAGCGAAGCCAGCCCTTCGTCGCAAAAAGCGTACAGTTATCTGCCTCACGGTGAGTATAAGCTTAACGTGGAAGTATTGACCAAAAGTGGTATAAAACTATCGGAAACAAGCTACTCGTTTACCATTGAACCTCCGTTTTACCTGAGCCTGGCAGCTAAAATCCTTTACTTTATTCTTATAATTCTATCAGGAATAGGCATTTACATGTATATCCAACGACAATTTCAGGTAAAAAAAGAGAAAATCCACCGCGAACAGGAAGAAATACGCCACAGGGAAATTGAAAAACGCGAACAACAAATCATAGCTCTTCAAAATGAAAAACTGGAATCGGAACTGACCATAAAAAGCAAAGAGTTAGCTGAATCTACCATGACGCTTATTAAAAAAAATGAAATTCTAGTCACTATAAAAGAGGAAGTGGTTCATCAGAAAAATGCATTGGGCTCTCAGTACCCCAATAAATATTACGATAAACTGATCCGATTGCTGGATGAGAATCTATCCTCGGAAGACGATTGGGCTATTTTCCAAACCAATTTCGACCGCATCCATGAAAACTTCTTCCGGAACCTGCACAGTACGTATCCCGAACTAACTTCGAACGACCTGCGTTTTTGCGCTTATCTCCGTCTGAACCTCTCCAGCAAGGATATTGCCCACTTGATGAATATCTCGCTGAAAGGCGTAGAAGTGGGCCGTTATCGCATCCGTAAGAAAATCGGACTCCAATCAACCAAGAGTTTGACTGAATTTATGATTGAATTTAAATAATTTTTTCAAAAATAGCCATTCATCTAACAATCAAACAAACAGACAATTAAAGCCCTGTTTTAATCCTTTGTAGGGTTAAAATAGGGTTTCCTTTTTTGACTATTTTTCTTTGTAGTGTTCTTATTGGGTCAGAAAATTTGTTTGCCGAAAAATTGAGCCGTTACTTTGCAGCGTTAACTTTTTAAGGTAAAACAAAATCACACTGACATGAAAAAAAACATTGCGATTGCAATTTTAGCGGCTATCCTTCTTACCGCTTGTAAAAACATGGCGCAAACGTCGCAGGACGAAAAAATTGCTGCCAGAGTCGATTCAGTTATGAAGTTAATGACCCTTGAAGAAAAAATCGGTCAAATGGTTCTGTACACCAGCGACTGGGATGTGACAGGACCCTCACTCAAGAAAGGATATATGGACGAGATCCGGAAAGGAAACTGCGGAAATATATTCAATGCACATACGGCAGCTTACACACGCAAACTCCAGAAAATTGCTGTCGAAGAATCAAGATTAGGTATTCCGTTGTTGTTTGGTTACAATGTAATTCACGGGCACAAAACGATTTTCCCGATTTCGTTGGGAGAATCGGCCTCGTGGGATTTGGCTGCCATTGAGAAATCGGCGCAGGTTTCGGCTGCCGAAGCTGCCGCATCGGGTATTAACTGGACCTTTGCGCCCATGTGCGACATTTCGGTAGAACCACGCTGGGGCCGCGTTTCCGAAGGTGCCGGCGAAGATCCGTACCTGGGATCTAAAATTGCAGCAGCTCGCGTCCGTGGCTTTCAAGGCAAAAGCCTGGCCGACACGCTCACCGTTTTGGCTTGCGTAAAACACTTTGCTGCATACGGCGCTCCACTTGCCGGACGCGACTATAATACGGTAGATATGTCGCAACGAGTTTTTCTGGATACTTATCTCCCACCCTATAAAGCCGCTATTGATGCAGGCGCTATGAGCGTTATGTCTTCATTTAACGAACTGGATGGCATTCCAGCCACCGGAAGCCATTATTTGCTCAGTGATATTTTACGCGATCAGCTTGGTTTCAAAGGGTTCGTGGTTACGGATTACACTTCCATCAACGAAATGGTTAATCACGGGGTGGTTGCCAATGAAGCTGAAGCCGGCAAACTGGCTGCCAAAGCAGGTGTGGACATGGATATGCAAGGCGAAATATACTTTAAATACCTGAAAAAGCAGGTGGAAAATGGTGAAGTACCCATGAAAGTCATCAATGATGCTGTGAACAGGATATTGACCGTCAAATTCATGCTTGGTTTGTTCGACGATCCATACCGCTATTGCAATGAGGCACGCGAAAAAAAGGTGGTATATGCTCCTGCAAATTTGGAAGCGGCTTTTGATGTTGCCAAAAAATCGATGGTTCTATTGAAAAACGACAATCACGTATTGCCATTGAAAAAAGGAGAAAAAATTGCTGTTATCGGTGAACTGGCAGCTTCTACCCGCGATTTGCTGGGCTCGTGGAAAGCGGCCGGCGATTGGGACTTTATGAAATCTACACTCGATGAAATTAAAACTTATAATGGCGAGGCTAATGTAACTTATGCCCTGGGTTGTAAAACGATAGGCGATGACCGCAGCGGTTTTCCTGCCGCTTTGGCTACTGCCCGCAATGCCGACAAAGTGGTATTGGTAATAGGCGAAAACTGGGAATGGACGGGAGAAGCCGCCAGCCGTGCAAGCATCAATGTACCGGGAGTGCAAACAGAATTGCTCGAAAAACTGAAAGCTTTGAATAAACCAATTGTAGTTGTGCTTATGAATGGGCGACCATTGGATCTATCTAAAGAAAATGACCTTGCCGACGCCATGCTTGAAACCTGGTATGCTGGAACAATGGGCGGAAAAGCCATTACTCATGTGCTTTTTGGCGAATACAATCCGTCCGGAAAACTGACCATGACATTCCCTCGTACAATTGGACAAGTTCCGATATTCTATTACGAAAAAAATACAGGCCGCCCCATTTATTTGGAGAATCCAAAGTATAAATCAAGATACATTGATTGCCCGAACGATCCGTTGTTTCCATTTGGTTATGGGTTGAGTTATTCCACCTTTGCTTATTCTGATATAAAATTATCAACAACAGAACTGACTGAAAACGGAGAATTGAAAGCTTCGGTAAACGTAACTAACACTGGTGGAAAAGCTGGCGAGGAAGTAGTTCAATGTTACGTTCGCGATTTGGTGGGTAGTGTCACCAGACCTCTAAAAGAACTGAAAGGGTTCGAAAAAATTTCGCTGAAAGTGGGCGAAAGCAAAGTAGTGACATTCACTATAAAACCGGACATGCTGGCTTTTCACCGAGCCGATATGACCTTGGGTACTGAACCCGGCGATTACAAACTGTTCATTGGAGGTAATTCACGGGACGTGAAGGAAGCAAATTTTAAATTGAAGTGACCCCTAGCCCCTAAAGGGGAACTTGGTTAGCATTGTGCACTTTTTTCTATACAAACATATATATCAGACGAAACTAACTCCATTCCCCTTTAGGGGTTAGGGGTAATTTTAAACAAACATCATGAAAAAACTAATCATACTCAGCCTATTATTAATTCTGACCATTGGAAGCAGCATTGCCCAAAAGAAGAATTATGTTGTTCCTTTCGAACTGAAAGGACAGGCTTATCCGGCACATACCGAATTGAGTTGGGTAAACCGAAACGGATTTGTGTACGAAATTTACCGTTCGACAGATGGCGGTAAAAAATATGTAAAAGCAGGCGAAACAAACGCTGACTCTTATCTTGATTTCTTTGGGAAAACAGTAGAAAAAGAACAAACATACCTGTATCGAATCCTGCCTAAAGGGTTAAGTCTGAAAAATCCGGATGCATCTAAATTTGAAGTAAGAGTAACCGTAAAACCGGCCACAGATGAAGCTTTGCTGGACATGACACAACGTTATACGACTCGCTACTTCTTTGATTTTGCACAACCACAAACCGGGCTGGCACGCGAACGAAGCAACGACGTAAACGGTGACATTATTACCACAGGTGGAACCGGATTTGGAATTATGGCTCTTGTAGCCGGAGCCACACGAAAATACTTTAACAGAAACAATGCTTACATAGTGCTAGAAAGAATTGTCGGTTTTCTTGAAAAAGCAGAGCGTTTTCACGGAGCCTGGGCGCACTGGTACGATGCAAACACAGGAAAACCATTCAGTTTCAGTGAGTTTGACGATGGCGGTGATTTGGTTGAAACAGCTTTCCTTACGCAGGGATTACTCACTGCCCGCGCTTATTTACTCGATGGAAATAACCTGGAACAAGGATTGGCAGAGCGCATTACAAAACTTTGGGAAACCATAGAATGGAACTGGTATACGCAGGGATCAACCGACGCGCTTTATTGGCACTGGTCTAAAAACTATGGTTTCAAAATGAACCACCGGATCAGAGGATTTGACGAAACGATGATAACTTACATACTGGCAGCATCTTCGCCCACATACCCGATTGAACGTTCTGTGTATGAGAATTGTTATACTAATTCGAACTATTATTTGAATGGAAAAACTTATTATGGAATAAAACTGGATTTGGGAATGGAATATGGTGGTCCGTTATTTTTTACCCATTATTCGTTTTTAGGATTGAATCCGAATGGATTGACAGATAAGTATACTAACTATTTCGAACGAAACCGGGCACATGCGCTGATTCATGTTGCTTATGCTGTAGACAATCCTAAAAAGCAGGTGGGTTACGGAGCAAATTGTTGGGGATTCACTTCATCGGACGATCCGATTGTAGGTTACACATCGCACCATCCGGGCACCAACGACGAAAATGGAACCATATCGCCAACAGCGGCACTATCGTCAATTGTTTACACTCCCAAAGAATCATTAGACGCTCTTAAGCACTTTTATTACGACCGTGGCAAGCAACTGCTCGGCAAATACGGATTTTACGACGCATTTAATCCCGGTATGGTGGAAGGTCAGCAGGTAGTGCACAGTTACCTGGCTATCGACCAGGGACCAATAGCCGTGATGATTGAAAATTACCGCAGCGGCTTGCTTTGGAAATTGTTTATGAGTAATCCGGAAATACACACCGGATTACAAAAATTAGGATTTAAAACAGCAGAAATAAGTTAACCGAAAAAATCACAATATTATGAGAAGAAAAATCACCTTACTTTTATTTGTTGCGCTTACAGCAGCAAGTACACTTTGGGCTCAAAACCTGAGCATCAGCGGTGTAGTTGTTGATAAAAACTACGGGCGAAACATTAATTGGAGCTTCAGTAGTTCAAAAAGGAGCAAACAATAGAATCATAACTAACATTGATGGTGCATTTACAATTTCAGTTCCCACCGGATCAACATTTAGTATGTTTCGTATATTGGCTATATTGGTCAGGAAGTAGTTGTAAAAAATGACAGCAAGTTGCGCATTCAACTCGCACCGGATACAAAATCACTGGAAGAAGTGGTTGTGGTGGGGTATGGAACCCAGAAAGTAAAAGACATGACAGCACCTATTTCTTCGGTAAAAGGTAGCGATCTGAACAAACAAATTGCAGCTAACCCAATGTCGGCTTTGCAAGGTAAAATGTCTGGTGTGCAAATTGTGAACAGTGGTGCTCCCGGTGCCGGTCCAAACGTGAAAATACGTGGAGTGGGTTCAATCGGTGATTATGCCAGTCCGCTTTACATTGTTGATGGAGTTTTCGTAGATAATATCGATTTTCTGAGCAGTGGGGATATTGAAGACCTGACAGTATTGAAAGATGCATTGGCAGCAGCCATTTATGGGGTCCGTGCCGCTAACGGGGTAGTGTTGGTTACTACGAAAAAGGGAAAAATTGACCAGACCAACATCAGCTATGAAGGCTACGTTGGCGTCCAAATTCCTACTAACGTAATGAAACTGGCCAACACACAACAATATGTTGATTTAGTAAATGAAGCTAATGCAAACACAACCGGATATACTCCCAAAGTAGCTGCCAATTATCCGGCAAGTACTGATTGGTATGCTCAATTACTACGCAATGCCATGATGCACAGCCATGCAATTGACATTTCAGGAGCATCAGAAAAAACAAGCTACTCCGTTGGTGCTAATTATTTCTATCAGGAAGGTATTATGAATACCAAAAACGACTACGAACGGTATAACTTCAGAGCACGTGTGGATCAAAAAGTAAATGACTGGTTTAATGTGGGGGTTAATACAGTTGTTTCAGATTACAACAAAAGCAATCCTAATAATAATGCATTCTTCCAGGCGTTTGTAAATCCGCCGGTTTACAGCTTTTACGATGATACAAATACGGCAGCATATCCTGTCCGGTTTGGTTCGGCGCAAACATACGGATTTGGAAATCAGTATGGAAATCCCGTTGCCGGAGCTTATTACAACAACAGCAAAGAGGACGGATTAAAACTTGTTTTCTCCACTTTTGCCGAATTCAACTTAATTCCCAACAAACTGAAATTCAAAACCTCTTACAACCTGGATTTCGGATTCTGGAAATCGCAAAATTACACTCCCGAATTTAATGTGGGAGGTTCGCAAGGAGTTCGTAAATCAAGCTTGAGCAAAACATTTGGAATGAGTTCCAAACAAATTATTGACAATTTACTGACCTACACCGACAAAGTTGACATGCATAACTTTAGTGTCATGCTGGGGCAATCAACCCGTATTGAAAAGCAATCGTGGATGTCCGGCAATGCCCAGGATGTTCCCGGATTTGATGAACAATCCATTTACTTAACCACAGGCTCATTTCGCGACAGAACTGCCAATGATGGTGCCGGTACATATCATGGCCTATCATTTTTCACCCGTGGAACTTACAACTATGCCGATAAATATGTTGCTTCTCTTACTTTCCGTGCCGATGCGAGCTCAAAATATCAGGAGAAATGGGGTTATTTTCCATCACTTGGCTTGGGCTGGATATTGACTGGTGAAGATTTTATGAAAGAACAGAAAACATTCCAATATCTGAAAGTGCGTGGAAGCTGGGGTATGCTTGGAAACGACAATATACCTGCCAATTCAGCAGTCATCCTTGGCTCATCGGGAGCCGGCAGTTCCGGTATTTTTGGTGATGCGCTGGTCAATGGAATTGGGGCACAAACCGTTGTACAACGCTATCTGAAATGGGAAGTTGTCAATGAATTTAATCTGGGAGCTGATTTCACCATACTGAATCAGAAACTGAAAGGTGAATTGGATCTGTATAACCGGGTAACCAATAATGTGGTTTTTTACGCACCCATTGCAACTGGTGGTGGTGTAGCTGAATTATTGAGCAATAACGGAACGGTTCAAAATCAGGGTGTCGAACTCAATCTGAACTGGAGCGATAAAATAAGCAATGATTTGTCATACAATATCGGTTTTAATGCCACGACAATTGATAATAAAGTACTGAAACTTGAAGGCCGCGATTATATCCCCGGCGCATCGGTACGTGGCAATTATACCACTCGTACAGCTGTGGGACACCCTATCGGAGCATTTTACGGATATGAAATAGACAAAGTTTATGCAAGTGAATCAGAGGCGTTGCGCGATCCGGTAAGCCAGGATATTAAACTTGGAGGTTACTTTAAGTACAAAGACCAAAATGGAGATAAAGTCATTGATGCCAAAGATAAAGTGTATTTGGGAAGCCCCATTCCGTGGCTAATGAGTGGTATCGACTTCGGAATGAATTACAAACAAATGGATGTAAGCTTGTCATTGCAAGGACAAGTTGGGAACAAAGTATTGAACGCCAAACGAATGAATAGGGATGTATTTGCTGATGGAAATTATGATCAGGATTTTTATAAAAATCGCTGGACTACAACCAACAAATCAGAAATCTATCCATCTGCTGAAGCTTACAACACATCATTCATCCAGCAGGCTAACAGTTTCTTTGTAGAAGATGCATCATATATCCGTGTACAAAATGTGCAGGTTGGCTATACCTTCAATCAGATTAAAGGCGTAAAAAGTTTACGGGTATATATATCTGCACAACGTCCATTTACCTATTTCACTTACAAAGGCTTTACACCCGAAGTAGGAGGAGCTCCTATCAGCAATGGGATAGACACCTCTGTATATCCAATGCAAGCTGTTTACAGTGTTGGCTTAAAAATGAACTTATAAAATCTACTCGTTATGAAAAACAAAATATTATTAATTGCATTAAGCATTATTCTGCTTTCGGGCTGTCAGGATTTTCTGGATATTCGTCCCGAGGCAACAGTTCCTTCGAGCGGATTGGATTATTCCAAATCGGAAAACATATTTCTTCCTGTTAGCGCTGCGTATGCCAAAATGCGGACTGCCAGCACTCACGCCTTTCCATACATCGGTGCTTTCGAAATAACTTCCGACGATGCCGACAAGGGCAGCACGCCCGAAGACAATCCAACTATGAAACAATTGGATGATTTCACTTTCGATTCAAGCAACGGGTTGCTAAATGAATTATGGACTGGCTATTTCGACGTAGTGAGTGGTGCAAATCATGCCATTGAGCAAATGCCGCTTTTTGAAAATGCTTTGCAGAACGCGGATTCTAAAAAGTACACACGTCAATGTGCAGCTGAGGCCAAAGTCATTCGTGCATACGCATATTTCAATCTGACAAGGCTTTTTGGTCGGGTTCCAATTATTGAAACAACACTTACTGCCGAAGAATTGGCCGCCAAACAGCAATCCTCAACCGCCGAATTATACAACTTCATTGAGAAAGATTTGCTGGAAGCCATCCCCGCATTACCCGAATCGTATACAAAAGACTGGGCCGGACGAATCAATAAATATACGGCTATGGCATTGAAAGCAAAAATACATCTCTATCAGAATGAATGGGATTCTGTGGCCTCGTTAACTGATCGGATTATGGCTTCAGGTAAATATGATTTGCTGCCGAATTTCCGTGAAGTTTTCTCCATTGATGGTGAAAACAGCAAAGAATCATTGTTTGAAATTCAAAGTTCAACGCTTGGAAAATCCACAGGCGATGCTACATTTCTGGAATATGCTTACGTTCAGGGACCGCGTGGAAATTCTCCGGGAAATATGCAGGGTTGGGGATTCTGTACGCCAAGTACAAGTCTGATTAATTTCTTAACGGCCCGTGGAGAAACAGTGCGGGCTGCTACGACATTTTTATACCGGGGCACAAAAACACCTGAAGGCGACAGTATCAAAGCTGCCTGTAGCAATCCGGTTTACAACGGAAAAGTATATACTCCGTCGCAATATAACCTGTGGAACTACAATGGTTATGGGTTCGATTATAACGTACGCATTATACGTTATTCGGATGTACTACTCATGTTTGCCGAAGCAAAAGCACATGGAGCTACCACCGGTAATCTTAGTGGGTTTGACGCAACTTCGGCGGTTAACAAAGTCCGCGAGCGTGTAAAACTATCACCGCTGGGCTCGGTTACTTTGCAGGATATCTGGGATGAACGCCGGGCAGAACTGGCGCTGGAGGAAAACCGGTTTTTCGATTTAGTCCGCACCGGGCAAGCTGCTACCGTTCTATCCGGCAAAGGCTTTAATGCTGCTAAACATGTATTATTCCCAATTCCGGCCCAACAAATGCAACTCAATACGAACCTGACCCAAAATCAGGGTTACAATTAATAATCAACAAAAGAAAAAACTATCAACAATTAATTTTATTTCTAATTTTAAAACACAATTATTTATGAAAAAAATCAATCTTCTCAGCGTATTCGCTGTAGGTGCTCTTTTATTGAGCGTATCATTCACATCGTGTAAAACAGAAGAACCGGATCCTTATGCAGGAAAAACAAATCCGTCGACTATTGCTGCATTCTAATTTAGTGGCTTATTTCCCATTCGAATCGGAAACTGCTTCAATTGAAGTAGGTGCAGGTGTAACATACAGTAAAAAAGGTGGCGCTGCCAGCTTCGTAACCGGCCGTAGGGGCAATGCTTACAAAGGAGCAACTACCGCAGCTTATCTGGAATATAATGTAGCAGCTACCAATCTGTTCAAAAGCATGAGTGAGTTCACCATGGCAGCATGGATTAAAACACCTGCTGCCGGAGGTGCAGCAGATATTTTCAGATTAAATGGAGGTGATAGCTTTATGGGCAATCTGGTGTTAATGCTCGAAGGAGGTTCAAACACTGATTCACTGGACATTAAAGGTTACCTTTATAATTCTACAACTGAATGGAAAGGTCAGGACATCCGTAAAGCAAACAAAGCGTTTTTGTCTGACAAATGGGTACACATTGTCTATTCGTACAACAAAGCAACTTCGACAGAAACATTGTATGCCAATGGGTTGCCTATAACGACTTCTGTTCGCTATGCAGGTCCGAAAGTAGGCGATACTCAACCTCCATTAGGCCCTATTACCTTTGGAACAGATATGAACAAAATTCTTATCGGTGCATGGGCTCAACAATTAGATGGAACACAGCAGGATTGGATGAGGTTCTATCCCGGCTTGCTTGATGAACTACGCATTTACAACAAAGCATTGACTGATGCTGAAGTGAAAGCATTGTACAATGCTGAAGTTACTGTAATCAACTAATTATTCATTTTCTTTGGCAGGGAGGATGTATCGCATTCTCCCTGTTCTTTTTATAAGGGAGCTACAAAAATGAAATCACAATTCTTCTATATACTGTTTGCCATATTCTCAATGTTTTCCTGTAAACAAGATCCGGAACCAACACCGCTTACCAATGCCTATATAGAATCGGTTAGCATTAATAGCAATACGGTTTACAATGGAGGAACTGCTTATAATATTCCTGTTGATTCTGTCGTAATCAGCATTCATCTTTCCACAGCAATTGATAAAAAAAAGATTGACCCGACCAAGCTTTATATAAGCAACGGAGTTGATACATCTTTTGCTATTCTGTCAGATACAGCGTCAAGGCAACTCACCTTCCGCATTCAGAAAACATTGAATTATTATACAAACTACACCTTTTACATTGCCGATGGCGAAAATTTGGGTGTAAAACTAATCGATTCATTTCAGTTTACATTTGTTACCGAACTGGATAAAACCCCTAAATTTCCTGTAATCACCAATGACAGTCTGCTTACATTGGTTCAAAAACAGACTTTTAAATACTTTTGGAACTATGCGCATCCCACTTCAGGATTGGCACGTGAGCGGCTTGGTTCCGATGAAATAGTTACTTCTGGTGGTTCCGGTTTTGGAGTGATGACTATTCCGGTAGCAATTGAACGAGGTTTTATAACCCGCCAGCAAGGGTACGAACGCATGAATAAAATAGTCGGTTTTCTGACAAATACAGCCGAAAAATTTCATGGAGCTTTTCCACACTGGCTGAACGGTACAACAGGAAAAGTTATACCATTTGGGACTAAAGACAATGGTGCCGACTTAGTGGAAACTGCATTTCTAATGCAAGGATTGCTAACTGTTCAATCTTATTTCAAAAATGGGAATACTGCCGAAAAGGCAATGTGTGCAAACATTCAAACGCTTTGGGAAAACGTGGAATGGGATTGGTTTCAACAAAACGGACAACAAAAGCTCTACTGGCATTGGTCGCCAACCTACAATTGGGATATGAATATGCCCATAACCGGTTGGAACGAAGGGCTGATTATTTACGTCCTGGCGGCTTCATCGCCTACTCATGCCATTACAAAATCAGTTTACGATAACGGTTGGGCACGCAACGGAGCCATGAAAAATGCTAAAACATTTTTTGGCATTACACTTCCTTTGGGAGAAGATAATGGAGGCCCGATGTTTTTTGCTCATTACTCATTTTTAGGTCTAAATCCCACACATTTATCAGATACTTATGCTAATTACTGGACACAAAACACGGCTCATGCGCAAATCAATTACCGGTATTGCGTAGCTAATCCGAAAAAGAATTTTGGATATGGAGTTGATTGCTGGGGATTAACGGCCAGTGATATACCCAATGGTTACACTGCCTCTTCGCCTAACAACGATGGTGGTACAATTGCACCAACTGCAGCACTTTCGTCGTTTCCTTACGCGCCCGAAGAAAGCATGCGTGCACTACATTTCTTCTACTACACGCTGGGCGATAAAGTGTGGGGCGAATATGGTTTCAAAGATGCTTTCAATCTCAATAAACATTGGTTTGCCGATTCGTACCTTGCTATTGATCAGGGGCCAATTGTGGTGATGATTGAAAATTACCGCACCGGATTACTTTGGAATCTGTTTATGCAAAATCCGGATGTGCAAGCAGGGTTGACAAAATTGGGATTTAGTTATTAATGAGCTAAAAAAAATCTCAATTAAATGGATTACGCAATAGCTACTCCAATCAAATTTCCTATTCCAAAGGTTATGGCTGCAGCAATCAGACCGAAAAGAACCTGACGGAAGCCTGAATACAAGACATTTTTGCCGGTAAACAACGTTATGGCTCCACCAATGAGGAATAAACCGCAGGCGCTGGAAATTACGCTCAGAATAATAGCGTGAAAACCTGTTGTAAAAATAAATGGTGCTAATGGTATAACTGCGCCAATGGCAAATAAAAAGAACGAATATAAAGCTGCTTCGATAGCTGAGCCCTGAAGTTCATCGGCATTTATTCCAAGTTCTTCTTTCACAAGCACGGCGTGAGCATGGGTTTTGTCCTTCATAATTTCGGCTGCCATAGTGTGTGCCTGGGCCTCCGGAATTCCTTTGGCAATATAGATCAGGGCTAATTCGCGTTGTTCGCCTTCTGGGTTTGTTTCCAGTTCGTCCATTTCTATGGCCATTTGGTTCTCGTACAGTTCCTGCGAGCTTTTTACCGAGATCCATTCGCCTAACGCCATGGATAATGCTCCGGCCAACAAACCGGCTGTTCCGGCCAGCAAAACTCCCTGACCTCCAGCAGTAGCTCCTGCAATTCCCATTACCAGGCTGAAATTGGATACCAAACCATCATTACCTCCCAACACTGCTGCGCGAATAGCATTTCCGCCAACAGAGCGATGACGCTTTTCGAATTTGGCATGTTGGGCACCCGAGATATTTTTATCGTTTTCCAGAATCGACCACAGGATTTTTACATGGTTCGTTTCTGCTCCTGTTATCTCCAGTTTGTTTCTTTCTTTGGTTTTAATAATGGCGTTCGACAGGCTTTTTTCGGTATCCATCAATGCTCCAAGCACATAATCGTAACCAAATATCTTTCCTATCAGATTGATGGTTTTAGCCCGCCACGAAGGTGTAATAAGATTTTCGAGCGAGACATTTTCCCTGCGCGCAAAAGCTTCGGCATGGCTTTGCTCTATTTCACCCATTTGACGAAACACATTGGCGATAGCCTCATCCGATTCATTTTCAGCTAATTTTCGATACAAATAGCAGGCATCAATTTCTGTCTGGAGGCTTCTGTTTTTCATGGTCAATCTATTTTTTTAATGTCTTGGGCTGTTTTTGGTAAGCAGGTTCAAAATTAGGAAAAAAATCAATCTATTGTATATAAAAAAACGAGTCCGGAACCAAAAGTTCAGAACTCGCCATATATGTTGTTTGGAAACGTACCCTCTTAAAAACGCGAAAGGTAGTAACGCCTTACTACCAATCTTTGTTAACCTTAAATCTAATACTATGAAAAAATCACAATGCAAAGATAATGTGTATTTTGTACACTTGCAAGAGTTTTCTTGGAATTTTGTGCTAAAATCATGTTTTATAACATATTTTTATGCTTTTGTACCTATTTCAATGGAAAATTAGATGATTTTTCACACCTTTTAATAATGCTGGTGTTCAGAAATGAAAGACGGAGAGACTTTTTTAGCCACTCCGTCATTCATAAACTTGCAATATTTGTGTTCCGGAGAATTAAAATCCTATCGATTTAAGTCCCAATCCGGTTTTTTCATCCAATCCGAACATCAGATTCATGTTTTGTACTGCTTGACCCGAAGCTCCTTTCAATAAATTGTCGATCATTGATATAATCAACAACTTGTCGCCGTGTTTTTCAAGGTAAACAATCCCTTTATTGGTGTTTACCACTTGTTTCATGTCCGGATTTTTGTCAGTCACAAAGGTAAAAGCTGCGTCTTTGTAGAAATCTTTGTATAATTTCTTAGCATCTTCCAGATTCAATGCGCAGTGAGTATAAGTGGTTACGTAAATACCGCGTGCAAAATTTCCACGAACCGGAATGAAATTCACCGCTTTTTTGAATCCTGCCTGAAGCTGGCGGAGCGATTGTCCTATTTCCTCCAAATGTTGGTGTCCAAACGGTTTGTAAATGGAAATGTTGTTATTGCGCCAGCTGAAATGCGATGTGTCCGATGGTTTCACACCCGCACCGGTTGAGCCGGTTATGGCATTCACATGAATTTCATCGGTAAGCAAGCCCGCTGCTGCCAACGGAAACAAAGCCAGTTGAATGGCAGTGGCGAAACAACCAGGATTGGCAATGCGTGTAGCTTTGCGAATCTCGTCGCGGTTCAATTCTGGTAATCCGTAAATAAAATCGTGACCCGGGCTTTTGGCACGATAATCTGTCGACAAGTCAATGATTTTAATCGAAGCGGGAACTTCGTTATTGTCCATAAACTTCTTGCTGTCGCCATGTGCCGAGCAAAGAAAAAGTGCATCCACAGAGCCGAAAGGTAATTCGGAAGTAAATACCAAATCAGTTTCGCCAATCAGGCCGCTGTGCACGTCTGTAATCGGATTTCCGGCATTGCTGCTGCTGTTTACAAACACAATTTCCACAGCCGGATGATGAATCAAAATGCGCAACAATTCGCCCGCAGTATAACCTGCACCGCCTATTACGCCTACTTTAATTTTTGTCATGAGAGTATATATTGTTTTATTTTTTCGATTAAACTGCCGACTGTATTGATTTTCGATTTCTTATTCTTTCAAAAACAACAGTCTGGGTTGAGTTTTCTTCTTCGATATCGTAATCATCCTGCAATCCAAGCCAGAATTTGGCCGAATTGCCAAAATATGAGCTAAGCCTCAAAGCTGTATCTGCTGTAATTCTTCGTTTACCTTTGATAATCTGCGAAATACGTGTTTGAGGTATTTCCAAATCTTTCGCAAGTTTATAAGCTGAAATTTCCAGAGGAATTAAAAATTCTTCGTTCAAAATTTCGCCGGGATGTATGTTATTTAGCTTGTCCATTTGATTGATTTTTAATGATAATCAATAATTTCAACTTCTAAAGCATGATTATTTTCCCATTTGAAGATAATTCTCCATTGATCATTTATCCTGATACTGTAAAATTCATATAACTTACCGGAGAGTTTTTCTAAACGATTTGATGGCGGAATTCTCAAGTCAAGAATTGATTGTGAGTTATTTAGCATTCTCAACTTCCTACGTCCAATTTGTTGAATTTCAACAGGTACACGTTTAACTCGTTCGCCTTCCCATATTTTCTCAGTATCTTTTGACCCAAAGGAAATAATCATAGTGTCGATTTAAATTACTAACGCCAAAGGTAAGTATTTTGTTTGAAAGAAGCAATTAATTACAAAATTTAAGGCTTACTAGTACCACTATCCACCCAATCATCACCAACCACGTCCAACCCCAATAACTAAACTTGCGGTTTTTATGCCGCAGCGTGTACATTAGCAGCAGATTGGCAAATACGCCTCCTAGAATTTCCAGCAAATGCAGGGTTCGTTCCGGAATCCGTTGGCGGTTATTCCTTGCCGCGTTTTTATCGTAAGCAAAAAGCAGTCCGCTGATCACATTCACACTTCCGAAATAATACCAGAGCCAATAATTATGCATTATGAATTCTCAATTATGAATTACTCCAGTAAGTCCGGTCTCAAACGTTTTGTCCGTTCTACTGACTGTTGGTGATTCCACTCATCTACCTTTGCCTGATGGCCGGAAAGCAGAATATCCGGGACTTTCCAGCCGTTATATTCGGCCGGGCGGGTGTAAACAGGTGGAGCCAGCAAATTGTCCTGAAACGAGTCGGAAAGCGCCGATTGTTCGTCGCCAATTGCTCCGGGAATTAACCTTACAAGTGCATCCGTCATAATAGCTGCAGGAAGCTCGCCTCCCGTAAGCACAAAATCGCCAACGGAAATTTCACGGGTTATCAAATGCTCGCGAATGCAATGGTCAATACCTTTGTAGTGTCCGCAAAGGATAATCAGGTTTTGTGACATTGACATGCGGTTGGCCATTTTCTGATCGAATTTCTCACCATCGGGCGAAGTATAAATCACTTCGTCGTAATTGCGTTCGCTTTTCAGTTTGGAAATAATGCGATCCACCGGTTCAATTTGAATCACCATTCCGGCGCTGAAGCCAAAGGCGTAATCGTCCACCCGCCGATGCTTGTTGGTGGTATATTCCCGCAAATTATGCACATAAATTTCTACCAACCCTTTTTCTTTGGCACGTTTTACAATGGAATAATTCAACGGACTGTCCAGCAACTCAGGTACGGCGGAGATAATATCAATGCGCATTCTTTCGGATTAATAATGAAAGTGCAAAGGTACGAAAAAATGAATTGATGTGGTAATGTGATGATAGAGTTGATGTGTTGATGAGTTGATAAGAAGATTTGGTGTTGTGGAATTTTTGAATCGAAATATTTAATCCAATAAATCATTCAGGTTTAAGAATTAATTATCACATTACCGAATCAACTCATCATCACATCAAAGATTGGCTGCCATCCATTTCCGTAATACATCGGGCGATTTTCCGCACCGGCGGGCATAATCGACAAACTGGTTTTCGTCAATCTTACCTATCATGAAGTATTTTGATTTCGGGTGGGCAAAATACAGCCCGCAAACCAATGCGTTTGGAAACATAGCGCCATTTTCGGTCAATTCCACCACTATTTCATTAAACTTCAATAGCGGATCCAGTGCAAAAATAATAGATTGGTCGGGCAAAGAAGGATAACCCACCGCCGGACGAATGCCACTGTACTGCGTTTTCAGCATTTCTTTTATCGACAGGTTTTCGTCAGGAGCATAGCCCCAGTACTCGCGGCGGACTTTGTAGTGGAGCCATTCGGCAGCAGCTTCGGCCAAACGGTCGGAAAGCGTTTTAGCCAAAATGGAATGATACACATCATCATCTTTCTCAAAAGCTTCGGCAAATGCTTCAACGCCCTGGACAGTAGTTACGAATGCCCCTACATAATCGTTTTCCGGGGCCACAAAATCGGCCAATGAATAACAAAATCCATCGGTAGCCGGATGCTGTTGCCGAAGCATCGGAACAACGATTGTTTGATTATTGTCAATTATATACACATTTTCGTCCTGTGCATATCCTTCGAAAACCCCGAAACTGGCATTTACAGACACAATCTTTTCATCGAGCATGTGGCGCAACATTTCCTGTGCATCTTTGTAGAGTTTCAACGCTTCTTCGGCTTTGGCACGGTCGGCTTCGGGAAATTGCTGCAACCAGCTCATTTTGCACGAAAGGCAATCGTGAACAGTTTCAATACCTTCAAATCTGCCCGGCATGCGCCAGGCCATAAAGAAAAATACCCAGTCGATAAAGGGTGTAATTTCACGTAAATCAATATCAGTAAGTTGGATGAGTCCAAGCGTGTTTGGTTTTGCAGGAATATATTTCATTGTTTGCGGTAGCGACAGGTCGCGACCTGTCTGTGAAAATTGAATTAATTGCATTAGAACACAAAAATACATGAAAAAGTTGTAAGTTTGCGGTTTAAGAATTCATCCAAACATTATTAAGTCATGAAAAATCTGATAATTGCATGCTCATTGCTGATTGCAACTTTTGCATCGGCACAAACAACCTCAAAAGCTAAACCAAGCCCGGCAAATCTGCCATTGGAACTCACTTCTTTTGACACCATCAAACTGCTGGCTCCCGACACGTTGGGAGGAAAACTGCTTATGCAGGCCATTTCGCGCCGAAAATCGGACCGGCAGTTCGATACAAAAAACTTGTCGTTAAAGCATTTATCCGAAATCCTTTGGGTAGCCAACGGAATAAATCGTGCCAACGGGAAACGTACAGTTCCATCATCTATGGCTCAATACCCTTTGCAAACCTACGCCGTGCTGGCTAACGGGATTTATTTTTACAATCCGCAGAAACATCAATTAGAACCGCTTGTAAAAGGCGATTTCCGTCCGTTGGCAGGCCGGCAAACATTTGTGGATACAGCTCCACTCAATTTGCTTTTTATTGCCAAAGCCCGAAATGCCGGGGATAAATTTGAGTCGGCCATGATGGATTCCGGATATTGTGCCCAGAATGTTTACCTGTATTGCGCTTCCGAAGGGCTAAAATGCGTGGTGCGGGCCGGAGCAAAAGAAGCGGAACTATTGAAAGCTATGAATCTGGGTGAAAATTACAAATTTATTATTGCCCAAACGGTAGGATATTGATATTTATAAAGTTGAATTCTTCTTCGCAAAAAGCGCCATCCAAGGATGACTGACCATTCATCCACTCGAAGAGCCAATCATCCAAGGATGGCTGACCATTCGTCCCCTCGAAGAGCCGAGCATCCCTGGATGACTGATCATTCATCCCCTCGAAGAGCCGAGCAGCCCTGATGACTGATCATTCATCCCCTCGAAGAGCTGAGCATCCCTGGATGACTGGAGGTTTATCCTCTCGAAGAACCGATCATCCAAGGATGACGGGAATTATTATTTATAAACAAGCGAGCAACTCCCGAAAACTTATTCATGTAATATTATAAACAGCAAAAGGTTACTCTCACGGGCAACCTTTTGTTGTTTATAATCATTTATCTGAAATAAAATAATCCTTGTTTGGGAAATGCTTAGTTAAGGGAAATGTTATCCAACCGTTTCATTTTCCGTGCTTCAATTTTTCGGAGCATTTCTTCTGTTGGAACAAATTCCACAGAAAATTCCCTTTGTCCGGTGATAGCGTCCAACTCGCCAAAGTGAGGATAGAACGTTCCAAACGATGATTTTACCGAATAGCCTCCCTTTAGTTTTTTATATAATACTTTCTGAAATTCCAGCATAGCTTCTTTCACTACTCTGGGAGTGGAACCCGAATTTTCGGAGATAATATCAATAATATCATCCAGGGACATTGCATCAGTCAACAGCCATAGCGGTATTTCCGGCTTTTTGTTTTTTTCATTGTCCTTTTTCATAACGCTTCGGTTTAGTTTATTTAACATCCAGTTTATAAAGTCGGTATGTTCATTCCGGTAATTTTTCGATATAAATCAAGTGCGTAAATATCAGTCATGCCTGAAATGTAATCCAACACAGCCATAATCTTTCCGTAAACAGTAGGGTTGTTGGTTTCGTATTGCTCCGGAATTCGCATTAAAAGCTGTTTCGAATATGCTTTTTCGGGACTTAACACCGCAGTAACCAAATGTTCCAGCAGCGTAAGAATAATTTTATAACCCGCCAGTTCTATATCTAACACTTCAGACGAACGATATATTTTGGCAAAGGCCATTTTTTCGCATTTTTTATATGCTTCGGCCGAATTTTGCTGTATTTTTTTTATAAGTGGCGAATTAAATGTACCATTTAGAATGTCTTCCTCATTTTCGGCAAAGACAGTGGAGCAATCTTCGATCAGCTGCCCGATAACCGACGAGCGCAGATAGGCAATTTGCTCATTCACATCCGTTACCATGTTCATGGTTTCCAACCGACGTGCTTTTCGATCATCGTTAAAAAAATCAAGAAACAACGTTTTTGTCTCTTCTGTTGTCAAAATCCGGAGCTTATGGGCATCCTCAATATCCATAATCTGATAGCAAATATCGTCAGCCGCTTCCACGAGGTAAACCAACGGGTGACGTGCAAAACGGTTTGGATCGGCAGGTGAGCGTGGAATGCCCAGTTCGGCAGCTATCTTCTCAAAATCGTTTTTTTCGGAATCAAAAAAACCAAACTTTTGCTTCTTTGGATCTGAAAAAATGGATGCATACGGATATTTTACAATCGACGCAAGGGTACTGTATGTCAACACAAAACCGCCAGGACGACGGCCATTGAACTGATGGGTCAACAACCGGAAAGCATTGGCATTTCCTTCGAAACACGTAATGTCTTTCCATTCTTCTTCGGTCATTTGAGTTTTCAAATGCTGTCCGCCTCCTTCTGAAAAGTATGTGGCAATGGCTTTTTCACCCGAATGTCCGAAAGGTGGATTGCCCAAATCATGAGCCAGGCAGGCAGCCGAAACAATGGAGCCGATTTCTTCCAGATAGGGCGTTTCGACATGTTTCTTCGATTTCAGTTTGTGCGCTACGGTCACTCCCAACGAACGTCCCACGCAAGCCACTTCTAGGCTGTGTGTTAAGCGGTTGTGTACAAATACACTTCCGGGAAGCGGAAAAACCTGCGTTTTATTTTGAAGCCGGCGAAATGGTGCGGAAAAAATCAGCCGGTCGTAATCGCGCTGAAATTCGCTGCGGTCGTCATCGCGCACAGCGTGGTAAGCCTCTTGTCCGAAGCGTTTGGTGGATAAAAGTTGGTTCCAGTTCATTTTACTCACGTTGTTCGTGTTATTAATTCACTTCGTTCGTTGTTATTCGCCCTTCGGGCGATATTAATTCGCTTTGCTCATGTTATTGGGCTTCGCCGATATTTTGTTCACTGCGTTCACGATATTTACTCACGTTGTTCGCGTTATTTGCCCTTCGGGCGATATTTATACTTACAATTAACTACAGCACACAATCAATAACGCCCGAAGGGCAAATAACATGAGCGTAGCGAAATTAATATGGCGAAGCCTGATAACGCCCGAAGGGCAAATGTCGGCTAAGCCTAATTTGGCATATGATAATTCTTCAGTTCCTTTCGCATGTCTTTGCTTTTCCCGTCGGTTACTTTATCCATCCAGGCCCAAAACCGGTCGCCGTGATTCATCTCGCGGGTGTGGCAAAGTTCGTGAAGAATCACATAATCAATTAAATGAGCCGGAAGCAGCATCAGGTAAAGCGAGAGATTGATGCTTTTTGAGCTGGAGCAGCTTCCCCAACGAGTTTTGCTCGATTGAATTTTTACGTCCGAAAACGCAAACCCAAACTTATCGGCCAGTTGCTTTGTGCGGCCCGGCAAGAGCCGTTTAGCTTCTTTACGCAGAAAGTAACTGATTCCGTTCCAGAAATACTGTTGGGTTTCTGTGGCAGAACAATCAGTTCCGGTGGGAAATTCAATGTTTAATGTATTGTTTTTTAAAGCAAAATAGATGTTTTTTCGATTGGCAGGTTTGGCTTCAACCACAAAAGTCAGCGTTTGCAAGCGGGAGTTTTCGTCAATCAGGATATTCCGTTTCTCAAGTCCTTTTTCCAACTTTGATTGTTTTTGGATTAGCTTGGAGCGAATGGAATTGATGAATTTCATCGCATCTTTTTCGGTAGAATGGGGTGGCAAAGTCACTTTCAAGCCATTACTCAAAATGCGTACGCGGATGTGCTTCGAGCGCTCATTGCGGACAAATTCAATGGTTCCTAACTCCGGATCGGACAACATATTCGACTGAAAAATAGATTAAATATATCTGATAGCACCACAAAGGTACGTTTTTTCTGAGCAAAAAATAAGAGTTTATTGCCTGAAACGAATAACTTTGCACAAAATTTCGGAAAACACGAAAAAATGATAAAAGCTAAAAATATACACAAGAGTTTCGGCGATCTGGAAGTTCTCAAAGGCGTTGAACTGAATATTACCAAAGGTGAAATTGTCTCCATCGTGGGGCCAAGCGGTGCCGGAAAAACAACTTTGCTGCAAATCCTTGGAACACTGGACAAGCCTAATACCGGCGAAGTGCTTGTTGATAATATCGACTTCAGCAAACTGGGCGAAAAAGAACTGGCAGCTTTCCGAAACAAACATATCGGTTTTATTTTTCAGTTCCACCAATTGTTGCCGGAGTTTACAGCGCTCGAAAACGTGATGATTCCTGCATTGATTGCGCGGAAAGACAACAAAAAAACCACTCAGAAAGCCAAAGAAATACTCGCGTATTTGCAGCTTTCCGACCGCATGGAGCATAAACCAAGTGAGCTTTCGGGTGGTGAAAAACAGCGTGTTGCAGTAGCACGTGCTTTGATTAATGATCCCGCGCTGATTTTGGCCGATGAGCCTTCGGGAAGCCTTGACTCAAAAAACCGCGACGAACTTCACAAACTGCTTTTTGATTTGCGCGATAAATTCGGCCTTACTATTGTGATTGTAACACACGATAAAGAGTTGGCTGCGTTGTCGGACAGGGTGATAGAAATGCGGGATGGACTTATTCAATTGACAGGTGACAATTGACAGTTGACAATTAAGAAAGAAATAATTATGAGAAATATCGTAATGGAAAAATCTTTTGATTTTGCATTGAGAATAATAAAATCATATAAATTTCTTTGTGCAGAAAAGAAAGAATTTATTTTATCAAAGCAACTTCTAAGAAGCGGTACTGCAATTGGAGCATTAATAAAGGAAGCTGAACACGCTCAATCAAAAGCGGATTTTATCAACAAAATGAATATTGCCCTTAAAGAAGCAAATGAAACAGAGTATTGGTTGGAGTTATTATACAGAAGTGAGTATTTTGACGAGAAGCCTTATCTTTCGGTAGTTGAAGATTGTAGAGAATTAATCAGACTCCTAATAAGCATCGTGAAGTCTTCAAAAGGGAATAATGAAAAAGATTAATTTCAGAATCAACTGTCAATTTTCCATTGTCAACTGTCAATTGAAAATTGTAGTCCCGCCGGGAATCGAACCCGGATCTAGTGTTTAGGAAACACTTGTTCTATCCATTGAACTACAGGACCTCTTTTAGGTAGCGCAAAAATACATTTTTTTGACGAGAAATAAAAACGATTCAAGAGTTAACTTTTACAATTCTATTGTTCTACTGGGCTTATTATTCATTCACATAAGTTTTTACAACACAATTCTATGTTTTACTTGATTTACGCATTTTTCTGGATTATTACTTCACTCCCGCTCAGGGTTATGTATTTGATATCGGACCTGTTGTATTACCCTGTATATTATGTTTTCGGATACCGGCGTAAAGTGGTGAGACGAAACCTGACAAACTCATTTCCAGAGAAAAGCATCGAAGAAATCAAGCAAATTGAACGGAAATTTTATCATTTTTTCTGTGACACTTTTATCGAAACCATGTGCCAAACCCATTTGGGTAAGCGGCAGGTATTGAAGCGGATGACATTTAAAAACACAGAGCTGATTACCCAGCAATACGCGCAAAACAAAAGTGTTATGCTCATGACTGCCCATTACGGTAACTGGGAATGGATTTCTTCATTGGCCATGCATCTGCCGGCTGATAAAACTTTTTATGGCATATACAAGCGACTTAAAAATAAGCATTTTGATAAGTTGATGAGTACCTTACGCATGAAATTCGGAGGAGGAAGCATAGAAACTCAGGATTTGTTCAAAACTATGCTCACGATGAGAAATAATTCACAACTGGGCGCTTTTGTCATGGTGGCTGATCAAAGAGCAGCACCAAAAAGTGCGCGGCTTTGGATAGATTTTCTGAATCAGGACACAGCTGTAATAGTAGGTACCGAGCAATTGGCCAAGAAATTTAATTATCCTGTGCTGTTTATGAATGTAATCCGCGAGAAACGGGGCTATTACACCTGCGAATTTGAAATGATTGAGCCGGATCCTCTGAACTCCGAAAAACACGAAATTATCGAAAAATATATGCATTTGCTGGAGGATAAAATAAAAAAATATCCCGAATTCTGGCTTTGGACGCACAACCGTTGGAAACATAAACGCCCCATTGATTAAAATCTGATTTTGATATTTTTATTACTGTAAAAACGATACAATAACCATTATGGCAAAAAATAAATTCTTTGTAGTTTGGGAAGGCAAAGAGCCTGGCATTTACCACTCCTGGGAGGAGTGCAAACGCCAGATTCACGGCTATGGAGGCGCCATTTACAAAGGATTTGCCACCGAAGCTGAAGCGCGTGAAGCTATGGTGTCGCCGTGTTGGGATTATATTGGTAAAAATGCCAAACCGAAAAAGCCAAGTGCCGAAGATATTGCCAAATACGGTACACCAAACTTCGAAAGTTTATCGGTAGATGCAGCTTGTAGCGGCAACCCGGGTTTAATGGAATATCAGGGCGTATACACCAAAACCCGTGAAGTGATTTTTCATCAGGGGCCGTTCAAAGATGGAACGAACAATATCGGGGAATTTCTGGCGCTGGTTCACGGACTGGCCTTTCTCAAGCAGAAAAATAGCCCGTTGCCTATTTATACCGACAGCAAAACAGCTATGGCCTGGGTAAAAGCAAAGAAAACAAAGTCATTATTAGTAAAAAACGAAAACAACGCCATTCTGTTCGACATGGTTGAGCGAGCTGAAAAGTGGTTGGCCGAAAATACATACACCACGCAAATTATAAAATGGGAAACCGAAATCTGGGGCGAAATACCCGCAGATTTCGGGAGAAAATAAGTTGTAGCTTGCCGTCGCCTATTTAACTGCCGGCGCTTTAAAAATTCGGTTCAACCCAGGAATAGTGTGCAATGGGAAATCGCGTTTTACAAGCAAAGTCAGGAACGCAATCATAAGTACCGATTTAAGCGCAATGTTTAATATTAAATATGGCGTTTCGATAAATGAACTGATAATATACAGTCCAATAGTTACAGCAGTATATAGCCCAATGGTTTTAAAATCGTATTTAATAGGCATGTATTTTTGTCCAAAAAAATATGACATGCACATCACCACGAAATAACCTCCAAATGCCGCCCAGGCAGATCCCCAGTAGCTGAATTTCGGCACTAAAATAATATTTCCAACCAATACGATTACCATTCCGATATTCGAAAACCAGGCTCCGTATTTATTTTTATCAGTCAATTTATACCAAATTGACAGATTAAAAAATATTCCCTGGAAAATGAATGAAAACAGGATTATTGGCACCACAGCAAGTCCCGACCAATAGGTGTGTTTAATAATGAATTTTATCAGATCCATGTACAGCACCATTCCCAAAAATATCAGCATGGAAAAAATAATGAAATACTTCATGGCATCGGCATACATTCCCAGGCTGTTTTTATCTTTGTTTTTGGCAAATACAAACGGTTCGTAAGCATATCTGAAAGCTTGGGTGAACATCATGATAACCATAGCAATTTTTGACACTGCCCCGTAAATACCCAAATCCATTTTACCCTGCTCGCCGAGTTGCATAAACGGAAAAAGTATTTTGTCCAGGTTTTGATTGGCAGTTCCGGCAATTCCGAGAAAAAGCAACGGGAAAGAATATTGCAGAATTTGTTTTATCAACTGAAAATCAAACGTAAATTTCGCTACAAAAATGTATTTGAACAAAACAATGGTTTGTATTGTGGTTGCAATGATATTGGACAAGAAGATATAACCCACTCCGTAATGAGGGTCGTAGAACCACGAAACTGTGTCTGGAGCTACTCTCATCAACCACGGACAGGCCACCAGGAAGAAAAGATTGAGAGCAATATTAAGCAATATGTACAGAAATTTCAACGTAGCAAAAGCAATAGGGCGTTTCACAAAGCGCAGATAGGCAAAAGGAATGGAGGCAAAAGCATCCATAGCAACAGTAATACCCAACATCCAGATAAATTCAGAATGAGCCGAATATCCTAAAATATTGGCAATAGGCTGGTGAAAAAGCACCACGAAAACCATAAAAAGCATGGAAGTGAACCCCACAGAAATTAAACTATTTCCGTATACTTTATCGGAATTATACGTGTCCTTATTGGCATACCGGAAATAGCCAGTTTCCATTCCATAAGTCAAAATCACGAGCAATAAGGCCGTCCATGCATACAAATTGGTTACTATCCCGTAATCAGCTTGCTTTTCGAGTGTGTAAGTGTACAGTGGCACCAGCAACCATCCAAGAAATTTCCCCAGAATGCTGCTTACCCCATAAATGGCAGTATCCTTTGCCAACGATTTCATTTCTTTTGCCATAATTCTTTTCGAATTTCAGGTTTGTCTATACCTGAATTTATACAGATTAATATCTTATGGGCACTCCTAAAAATCCCAAACTCTGCGTTACGCTCTTTCGGCAAAATGCTCATTTACGTAAGTAAACTCCGCTTTCGCCTCAGTCGCAAGCCTTGATTTTGGGGTTTTTAGAAGTTCCCTTATTTGTGTCTAAAAAAGTTCAACAGTTTTTCGGCCCATTTCATTTCGGGAGTTGGCTCAAAATCGTCTGGTTTCAGATAACCTGCTTCCAGAAGCAACTTAACAGCTTCTTCGGCTTGCTCCGGACGTATCTGAAGCTGTATTCCCCCATCTACCAGGTTGATATATGCCCTGTTTATCAGCTCATTTTTTCCGAAACATTCAATTCCGAACGATTCGAGATAAGATTTTACCATTTCAAAATCAATTGATTGGCTAAAGCTTCTGATAGTCACCAGTCCGTCCATAAGTCATTTATATTAAGGGCTGAAAATTTTCACTTACATTCTTACCTCTTACTCCTTACAGCTGGATTAAAACAGCGTTCCGGTTTCGCCTAATTTTACTTTTCCCAAATGTTTATAAGCCAATTCCGTCACTTCGCGTCCACGAGGAGTCCGCTTCATAAAACCTTCTTTGATCAGGAATGGTTCATACACTTCTTCAAGCGTTCCGGCATCCTCGCCAAGAGCAGTGGCAATGGTACTCAAACCTACCGGTCCGCCACGGAATTTATCAATAATCGTATTCAGAATCTTGTTGTCGATTTCGTCCAGCCCATATTTGTCAATATTCAGAGCTTCAAGGGCATAACATGCTATTTCCACATCGATATTGCCGTTTCCTTTTACTTGGGCAAAATCGCGAACGCGGCGAAGCAACGCATTGGCAATACGAGGGGTTCCACGGCTGCGACTACCAATTTCAACTGCCGCATCGTGTTCGATAGGCACATCGAGCAAACTGGCCGAACGTTTAATAATTCCGGTAATAACCTTAATATCATAATATTCGAAATGGCAATTGATTCCAAAACGGGCTCGAAGCGGTGCCGTAAGCAATCCGCTGCGGGTAGTGGCACCAATCAGTGTGAACGGATTCAGTTCTAGCTGGATGGATCGTGCACTTGGCCCCTTATCTATCATGATATCAATGCGATAATCCTCCATGGCCGAATACAGATACTCTTCCACGATAGGACTAAGGCGGTGAATTTCGTCGATAAAAAGCACATCATTTGGTTCCAGGCTTGTGAGCAACCCGGCCAAATCACCCGGTTTGTCAAGCACCGGCCCCGACGTGATTTTGAAACCCACGTTCAGCTCGTTGGCAATAATGTTTGAAAGCGTGGTTTTGCCCAGCCCGGGAGGCCCGTGCAGCAACACGTGGTCGAGCGATTCGGTGCGCATACGGGCAGCCTGCACAAAGATTTTCAGATTTTCGACAATTTTATTTTGTCCGCTAAAATCCGAAAAAGTCAGTGGCCGCAAAGCGTTTTCAAATTCCTTTTCGCCTTTTTGATTATTTCTTATGTCGAAGTTTTCTTCCATTTTATTTTCTCGCAAAGTCGCAAAGACGCAATTTTTGAGTGAGATATTACAAGTTATTTACTATTCTGGTAATGGCATCTTTTATAAGATTCTCATTGAAATTAATCAACAATCCAAGTTTTAATCCCGTTAGTTTCAAATAAGTCAAAACCTGTTTTGAGTGAACAGGAGCCAATGATTCTACAGATTTTAATTCAATAATTACTTTATTTTCTACAATTAAATCTGCTCTGAAACCAATCTCCATCTTTGTTTCATTCCAAATTACAGGAATTGCCTTTTGTCTATCTACTTTTAACCCTAATCTTGTTAGTTCAAAACACATAATCTCTTCATAAACAGATTCAAGAAGTCCAGGGCCAAGTTTGGTGTGAATTTGGTAGGCTGTATTTACAATAATTTTGGATAATTCGTTTTCTGTCATATGTAAGCATTTTAATATATTTTCTGCGACTTAGCGTCTTTGCGTGAGATTATTTTGTCAGGCTTCTGAAAACATCCTCCATGCTTCGTTCAATTGTCTTCATTGTCAAAATTTTATTCTTTGTTTTCACGGCAAAGTCAAAAATTTCTCCGCGAATATCTGCAGAACTAACTAAGGTGAAACGAGTATCGGTGATGGCTGTTATGCCGATTATACCTTCCAGATTTTCAAGGCTTTCGACTATAACGGCTTCCGTAAATTCCACTTCAAAACTGAAACTATTTTCGTCGAACGTACTGATTTTAGACAGGTCGGTATAATCCGCAGCAATTTCTCCTTTGTTTATCACAATCACCCGGTTGCAGATTGCCTTGATTTCCTGCATAATGTGCGTACTAAGTAACACGGTTTTATCCTTTCCTATTTCACGAATCAGGCTGCGGATTTCTTCAAGTTGGTTGGGATCGAGTCCGGTAGTAGGTTCATCCAGAATGAGTACTCTGGGGTTGGGAATCAATGCCTGGGCCAGTCCCACACGCTGGCGGTATCCTTTGGAGAGTTGGCCTATTTTCTTATGAAATTCTGGGCGAAGTCCTACTTTGTCAATCAATTCATTTACCCGACTTTCTTTTTCTTTACCTAGTTTATAAGTTTCGGCCACAAAAAGCAAGTATTCCTTCACGTACATGTCGGCGTAAAGTGGATTTTGTTCGGGCAGATAGCCGACCAAAGCACTCGTTTGCAATTGTTTTTCGCTTACCTCCATGCCACACACTTTGGCCGAGCCGGTTTCATAGCTCAACGCTCCGGTCAGAATTCTCATAGTGGTGGTTTTTCCGGCACCGTTTGGCCCAAGGAAACCAACTACTTCGCCTTCACCAATTTCGAAATTGATGTTGTTCAGCACGGTTTGGTCGCCGTATTTTTTCGAAAGATTTGAGATGCTGATTGACACAGTTACTGTATTACAATTGAATTTGCAAAAGTACTAATTCTGAATGGGATTGAAAAATCAAGCAACCTTGCCACCCGATTTATTGAAAATGGCTGCGAAAACAGACAACAGAATGTACCAACCGATTATAGGAGCAAAGGCATTTGCCTGAAATACAACCAGAAGAGCAACCGCTACCAACAGAAAAATATACTGGATCTGGTTATCTTTCCAGGCCAGATTTTTTATTTTGAGGGCAAACATAGGAATTTCGGCCACCAGCAGGTAACTCAACAATACGGTCAAAATGATTAATATCCAATAATTTTGCACTAATATGGTGGAATACGAAAACGCTAATCCGCCCCAAAAGATAGCATTTGCCGGTGTTGGCATTCCTATAAATGACGAAGTCTGGCGTTCGTCGATATTGAATTTTGCCAGGCGCAGAGCAGAAACAACCGGAATAAGAAAAGCCAGATAAGGCAACCATTCGTTGATATTGGCTTCGGTCAGAAGTGAGAAAACAATAGCGCCCGGTGCCATGCCAAAACTAATCACATCGGCCAGCGAATCAAGCTCTTTGCCCATTGGCGAATAGGCTTTGAGCATTCGCGCCGCAAATCCGTCGAAGAAATCGAAAACAGCCGAAACCAAAATGGCTATAAATGCCCCCTGATAATTGCCTTTGAATGCCAGATAAACAGCCACACAACCTGAAAACAGATTGAGACAGGTTATAAAATTGGGGATATGCCGAAGCCCCCTAAATCCCCCAAAAGGGGACTTATTTTGGTTGATATTTGAATTATTCATGATTTTATAGTGTTTTAACAGAGTCATTTTAAGCCCCCTTTAGGGGGTTGGGGGTCGTTTTATTCTTTATTTTTACTGTCTATCCAAATAGTTACCGGCCCGTTATTAACCAGCGCCACTTTCATATCGGCGGCAAAAGTACCGGTTTTTACTTCTCTTCCAAGCTTCTGGCTGAGTGAATTGCAAAAGTGCTCGTACAACGGAATGGCCGTTTCATGTTTTGCGGCTTTAATATATGATGGGCGATTCCCTTTTTTGGTCATGGCGTGCAACGTAAACTGACTCACTACCAGTATCTCGCCATCCACATCAGTTACCGAACGGTTCATTACTCCGTTTTCATCGTCGAAAATACGCAAGCCCAGCACTTTGCCGGCTAGCCAGTTGCTGTCTTCCGTGGTGTCGGCTTCTTCAATTCCAACCAATACCAACAAACCCACGCCAATTGACGATTTAATCTGTTGATTTATCTCTACCGAAGCCTCATTTACCCGCTGAATTACTACTCGCATATTTATTTTGTTATCTGTCAATTACCAGACTGCAAAATTATAAAAAAATGTGGATAGTCAGTTTTGGCAGTTACGTGGCTGATCATTTTTCGTTTTCTCAGATCTTACCTGAAATCCGTTCTGTTTTTGATTCATCTGGATTTAAACGGAGTCATTCACTTGCTTGAAAGTGGCTTATTTTCAGTAGAGTAAATGCCTCGTTGCGAGTGCGGTGTGTTTGACTATTATCCCAAAATATGCAACATGTTTACCGATTATTCCACATTTTTACACATTTATTAGAGTTTCTTTGTACCTGATAAATTTCGATAACGAAAGATATAAACGATTATTTATTTACACTAATCTAATTTTTATGAGAAAACTATTCTGCACATTGCTGCTGACAATCCTTTGCGTTTGTTATGCGAATGCTCAGACCACCGTCACAGGTGTTGTTAAAGATGATACTGGCGAGTTACTCCCCGGGGCATCAGTTATTGTTAAAGGCTCTAATGGTGGGGCTATGACAGACATTAACGGGAAGTTTAGTCTGAAAGTGGAAAATCCATCAACTGCCATTCTGAAAATTTCGTACATTGGTATGAAGTCTTTCGAACTTCCGCTGAATGGTAAAACTTCCGGAATATCGGTACAGTTGGAGTCAAATGCAAGCCAATTGGACGAACTTGTTGTAATTGGTTATGGGGGAAGTAAAGTAAGAGCAAATCTTACAGGTTCTGTCGGGTCTGTATCAGGTACTGCACTTGCTCGTGTTCCGGTTGCTTCAGCTGCCGAAGCGCTTACAGGTAAAATTGCCGGTGTGCAGGTGTCAAGTGTCGATGGCGCTCCCGGTTCCGAAATCAACATTCGTGTACGTGGGGGAACCTCGGTAACTCAAAGCAACTCTCCATTGTTTATCGTGGATGGTTTCCCGGTAAGCAGTATCAACGATATTCCACCAACTGATATTCAATCTATTGATGTGTTGAAAGATGCCTCGTTGACTGCCATTTATGGTTCTAAAGGTGCAAACGGGGTAGTAATTGTAACCACCAAATCGGCACGTTCTGGTAAAATACAGGCAACTTTTAACCATACAACCCAATTACGTACATTGGCACGTAAAATTGAATTAATGAACCCTTACGAGTTCGTTAAAATGCAATATGATGGTGTGGTAGGTGATAATACTAAACGTCAGAAATTCCGTGGTAATTTTGGTAACCCGCTCGATTTTGACCTTTATAAGCGTTATGATGCCAACGATTGGCAGGACGAAATTCTTGGAGGAACTCCTATCAGCCAAATGTATAACCTTACTTTAGGTGGAGGTAGCGAAAATTTGAAATTTAACACAAGTATCACGCATAACGATGAGCAGGGCGTGCTTATTGGCTCGGGTGTTATCCGTACGGGTATAAATTCAAAAGTCAGTGCCGACCTGTCAAAAAACACCAAACTGTTAATTAATCAGCGTTTTAATTACCGTCAGAACAAAGGTGCTGGTGCTGATGCCGTTGGTGGTGGTGGTATTATTGATGTATTGCGTTATCGCCCAACCAATGGGTTGCGTGAATTTGCGCATGTTGCTTTGGAAGACATTGACCCGGAAGAAGAAAAATACTTCCAATATACAAATCCGAAAGGCGACATTGACCAAAACTACAATGTGCAAAACTCCTACGACTTTACCAATCAGGCTTCGTTTGAATGGAATATCCTCAAAGGACTTAACTTGAGAGTAGAGGGTATGCATAATTTATCTTTTGCCGATAATAACCGTTTTTGGGGTTACATAACTTCTACCGGTCGTAGCAACAATAACCAACCGGTAGCCGAAATTGCCAATACATTCCGCAATAGATATCAGGTTACCAATGTGTTATCTTACGGTTTTGATCGTGGTGAAAATAACTTCTCCGTATTATTGGGGCAAGAATTCCAAAGCTCGCAAACACGTACAATGGTTTATTCGACCCGTTATTTCTCAAAAGACATAAAGCCCAATATTGCTTTGCAAAATATGGGGTTAGGTACACCCTGGAAATCAACTTCAAATATTACCTCTCCTGATAGATCTATTTCATATTTCGGGCAGGCCAATTACGACTATGCACACAAATACCTGTTGTCGTTTACAATGCGTGCCAATGGTTCTACCAAATTTGCACCGGGCAATCAATGGGGTTACTTCCCTGCTGTTTCGGGAGCCTGGATAATGACCAAAGAAAATTTTATGGCCGATCAGGTTGTTTTCTCGCTATTGAAACTACGTATGGCGGTGGGTAAAGCTGGTAATAACCGTATTAACAATGATATGTGGCGTTATCAATATGTTATTAATACAACCGGTGGACCTGGTTTTGGTGAAGTAGACCAGAATGGATCTGAATATTATGCCAACTCAGGAGGTAATACTTTCCCAAATACAAAAATTAAATGGGAAACTACGCTTACACGCAACTTTGCCATCGATTTAGGTCTGTTTAACGATCGAATTACCATTACTCCGGAAGTTTACTGGAATACAACTACAGATTTATTGTATCAGAGCAACATTCCTATCACTTCAGGTTATACTCAACAAATGCAAAATATCGGACAGGTAACAAACCGCGGTGTGGAATTGACAATCAATGCTGATATTATCAAAACCAAAGATTTCCAATTGAAAGGTAACTTTACCTTTGGATCGAACAAAACCCGTATAGATAAATTAAACGGTACCGAAGATGTTATCTGGACTTCATCGTCACGCTGGAGCTCATCATCGTATGATTACTGCTTAAAAGTGGGCGATCAGTTAGGTCTTATCTACGGTTATGTGTATGATGGCATTTATGGTTTCAATGAGTTTGACGCAACAAATAATTACGGTTTTACTCCTAAAGCAGGTACTGTAAACAACAATGCGTTGTTTGGCACAGCTCCGGGTAAACCTAAATTCAAAAACTTTGTGGATGGCGTGGATGGTCCGAGCAATGTAAATATCGTGAACGAAAACGACCGTGTGGTTATTGGTAATACCAACCCCGATTTTACAGGTGGTTTCGGTTTGAACAGTACCTGGAAATCGTTCGACTTCTCATGTAACTTCAACTATATGTATGGTTTCAATGTGAACAATGCTACCCGCTACACCTTGTCGTCGTTCGAAAACAATACCAATAACTATTACAATATCCTGCCTGAGTTTAATGCCGATAAACGTTGGAGATACTCGAATGATAATGGTGACCGTATGCTTAACAATGCACTGTATGTTCAACAATATATCGACATTAATTCAAAAGCAACCACATTTAATCCATCGGATATTGGTAAAAAAGTAACACATTCTTACTTTATTGAAGATGGGTCGTTCCTGCGTTTACAGGATATTACATTTGGATATACTTTCCCTAAAAAATTAATGAGTAAAGTAGGTTTAAATAATCTGCGCTTGTATTTTAGTGGATACAATTTATTCATTTTAACTAATTATACAGGTTACGATCCTGAGGTAAATGTTCAATCCGGTTTAACTCCATCAGTCGACTATAACCGATATCCACGTAGTAGAAACTATGTATTCGGATTAAATCTTACATTTTAATATTTATTCAATTAATAGAAATGAAAATGAAAAATATTTTTTATTACTTAGTGTAATGGTATTGGCTCTTACCTCTTGCCAAGATTTCCTGGTGGTAAGTTCCGATTCGAAATATGGAGAAGAATTTGTTTTTTCTTCAAAACCTGAGATTAACCGGGCATTGAACGCTGTTTATACTTCTTTAATGAATGGTAATACATATGGCAATAGTTATATGTCTACTTATGCATTAAATACAAATGTTGAATTTTCGGCTTTTAGTTCATCTATTCGCAGTGTAAACGGTGAAGATTTTAAATGTTTCAATGGTACACGTCATGCTTCATCAATTGCAAATACCTGGACTGCAGCATATCAGGGAATTGAACGTGCAAACTTGGTGATTAACGGTATAAAAAGCTCAGCAATTTATGATGAAACAGATACAGAACTAATGCAAATGTTAAGTGAGGCTAAAGTTTTGCGTGCAATGTTCGTTCATGATATGGTAGTGTTATTTGGTGATATACCTTATACTACAGAACCTTCCTACAATCTGGAGTCATTAACCTTGCCTGTAGTTGACCGCAATGTGATTTTGACAGAGCAGATTAATGAATTGAGAGGGATTGGGTCAAAATTGCAATATGCTGCTCAGCTAACCAATGGGGTTGAACGCGTATCGAGAGAGTTTTGTCAGGCTTTAATTGCCCGTATGGCATTAACCAGAGGTGGGTATTCATTATATCCCGATTTGTCTGATCCTTCAAAAATCGGCACTATGAAACGTCCCAATGATTATCTGACCTATTATGAAATAGCTAAAGTGTATGCCGACTCGGTTATTAAATCGAACACGCACACGCTTAGCAAATCGTTTGCAAGTGTATTTGTTGACGAATGTAATTTTATTGTCGACAACGCTGATGATCCTATCTTCGAAATACCGTTTCTTAAACTTAGCAGTGGTAATGTAGGCTATATTCACGGTCCTTCGGGCTCGGCAACCAATGGTATAACTTCAGGTGCCAATGTGTGGGGTGCCAGCAACGGTGGTTTGCGTTTAAATGCCTTTTATCGTTTTTCGTTCGATAGAAAAGACCTGCGGTTGAACCATACGGTAGGTATGTGGTATTACAATGCAACAGGTGTGCCTCAAATACGTATTGATTATAGCACACATGCTAACAAATGGTCGAAATTCTGGGCTACTCCCGGGAACTCGCTGGGTGTGAGCAGTAGTGGCAATACAGGTATCAATTATCCATACATGCGTTATGCCAATGTGCTTCTCAATGTATGCCGAAGCAGTGAACGAACTCGAAAACGGTGTAACAGGCGCCAATGGCCAAAGCGCTATCAATGCATTTAAAATGGTACGTAACAGAGCATTCAATGCTGCCGATCGCGCCGAAAAAGTGGATCAGTATGTGACAGCTGCCGGCGCATCAAAAGAAGAATTCTTCAAAGCCATTATGAACGAAAGAAAATGGGAGTTCGGTGGCGAAAATATGCGTTGGAAAGATTTAGTGCGCTGGAATAAATACTCGGAAGTGGTGTACGAAAGCTTTAAAGATTATTTTATCCTTGGAAACTATGCAAAAGCCAACTTTTTACCAGGCTACGAAAAGTTTCAAAATTTCCCATTCGAAATGTTTTACCGTCGTGTAACAAACCCGAATAATATTGATCTGTATGCTAATACTACACTTCAGGTGTTGGATTTTTATAACCTTTATAACAATGCCACAAATCCGGGAACAACTTCGGGATATAATTTAAGTGCAACTTTTTACGATTGGAAAGGTTCGGATGACAGTGAATTTCCGACAGCACAATGCTTGTATTCGTTCCGCGGCTATGTACGCGAGGGTGAAAATGCCAATTACGAAACACTTGATCCGAATAGCTTACCCCCGGTGCGCTACATTTTACCATATCCTAATAAAGTGTTGCAAATGGCTCCTGGCTTTTATAAAAATTATTACGGATATAATTGATTTTGAATTCATCTGATATTAATACAGAAAAAAATGAAAAAACTATATTATTTAGTGCTAATTGCATTAATGACCACAGGTTTTTATGCCTGTCAGAAAGACCTGCTTGAGCTTTCGGACATTGAAAAAAACAGAATGTTTATGACAATGTTCCGTCAGCAGGCAAATACAGGTATAAGTGGCGAAGCAAAAGCAAGCCAGGTTGTAAATACCAACGACATGTACCTCACCTGGTATGGTGTGGAAGGCGCTGCCGGATACCGGATACAAATGAAGCTGCAAGCCTCTCCCTGGACCGATCCGCTTTTGTTGGATACCATTGTTGGTCCGGAAGTGCTTAAAATGACCATTGAGGATTTGCAATATACAACCATTTATAACTTTGCCATCCAGGTACTTTCGCCCAAAGGCGAGGCCTATAACTCATTATGGTATGGCTATGGCAATGGAAGCCATAACAATGACCGTTGCGAATACCGTATGGGCGACCGTGTGCCTGTTCCGGATGTTATTGGTGTGCAATATGTTACCAAAACATCATTGAGGGTTACTTTTGATTTGAACTATGTCAATTCCGATACTGTCTTTCAACATGCCAATGGCAAATTCTTAATGGATGAAATTAAGGTGGAACCTTCAATGACTAATCCTGGTTTGCCTTCATATACATTCAAACTTACTGATGAAGACAAAGCGCGCGGTTATGTGGATGTGGATGGTTTGACTTCGAATGCAGTGTATGTGATCAATGGTTTGAATAACAATATCAAACGTTACTGGGACAGATTGTACAATACGGTAATGATTCGTATGAAAGGTGATCCGGGAGCGCCAATTCTCATTCCTCACGTTGTGGATACAACAGCTTTGGCGCGTCAGTACAATGCTTCGCGTTTGGATACTATTTTGAATAACTACATGAAAGATAATACCCTTGCCGAAGGTACCATTTTCAGGTTAGAGCCAGGCAAAAATTATTATTTGGGAAGTCAAGTTACGATTTCAAAAGGGTTAACACTTGAATGTACTGATCCTAATGTGCGTGGTAGCATATTTGAATGGGATTAGGTTATAATGCATCAAATAATGCATATGCATATAATTTCTCATTTGGCCGTAATCCATTCCCCGGCGAAGTAGGTGGAATCAATATTCAAGCAATTGTATTTAACAACATTAATTTCAATGCTCCGTTTGCATGGAATTATGTAAATCTGCCAACAGGTAAAACTTCAGGTTCCGGTAATTACTTTATTAACCAGTCTTCTGGTGCTATGCCTTTTGTTTGCGAAGCTTTCGAAGTGCATAATTGCGATTTCCGCCGGATAACCCGTGGTTGGGTACGTATTCAGGGACCAAACCGTAAGTTTATCGAGAAAATTGTGGTGGATAAATGTTTGTGGTATGATTGTGGTGTTTACGACAATAACGGCCGTGGATATCAGTATTTCTCAGGTGATGGTACCAACGACAAATCAAACATCTTCAATAATGTAAAGGTGACCAACAATACTTTCTGCGACAGTCCGTTCGATCAATTGTTCAGCGAAGCTGCCAACAGAGCCTGGCCCGCATCTACAACATGGAATATTGAGTTGATAAACAATACATTCATCAATTTCAGTACACGTTCTACCCCTCGTTATTTGTTCAATATGCGTTATAATCCTTCTAACAGTCACTTTACGGTGAAAAAGAACTTATTCGTACTGACCAAAGAAGCAGGTGATACACGTTCGTTGTATATGGCGGGTATGGACATCCGTAATTTCAATGGTGTTGTATTCAATGTAGCTGATAACTATTCGACCAATGCAAACCTGACAAACGGACAGATATTTACGACTAATGGATTTAGCAGTACCACTCAAGGCGCCGGTTATCAGGCTGGAGCGTTAAATATCGGAGGTCTTGACCAAACAATGGTTAAATTGGGAGCAAATCCTATTTCACCAACCGATTTGATGGAAGATCCGAACCCGATTGCTCCTACAGGTAAAGATATGCACAAGCATAATTTAAATGGTTTATACTTTAAAAATACCGATGCAGTTCGTACACACGAAATTTATACGTTAGGTATTGGAGATCCACGCTGGAGAACCAAGGTTACTCCATAATTTGTTCAGATAAGATTAAAGAGGCTAACCCACATGGCGTTAGCCTCTTTTTTATAGATTTGCAGAGTCAGACTAAAAAGTACACCTTATTTACCAATAAATAAACAATCTGCCTGTTGAGCTGCATATATCTTTGTATCAGAAATGCGAATCAAGTGTTGATTTAAGCCTAAATACCAATCAAATCACGACAAAATACTTATCTGAATTTGTGACATCGCTCTATTGGTATTTAGATGTCAGGGCTAACGCCCCTTAAATACGCCCATGTACACATTTATTACCAAGATTTCACAGCTACGCTGCTTATACATACAATTCTTAGGGACGTAGTCCTGTTATCTTGGTAGAAAAAAGATTACATGGAAATGCAGGGGCGTTAGCCCTGACATCTAAATTAGAGCAATGCTGCATTTCAACCCTTGATTCGCATAAGAAAATTAAATCTACAGCTACGAGTCTACGCTAAATATTACAAATCACTAAAACACACAAAGAAAAAATGCATTGCAACATTAAAAGAGTATTAAGCCTGGCTTTTGGAGTTTGTTTGTCAGCCATTGTGACAGCACAACTACCATATCAAAACAGGTCGTTAACCGCCGGCGAGCGTGCGGCCGATTTAGTTACACACCTCACATTGGAAGAAAAAATTGGCCTGATGGTGGACGCGTCCAAGTCGGTCGACCGCCTGGGCATCAAAACCTATAACTGGTGGAATGAAGCACTGCACGGAGTGGCCCGGGCTGGGCAAGCAACTGTATTCCCCGAACCAATAGGGATGGCTGCTACGTTTGACCCACAAACCATATTTCAGGTTTTTACGGCTGTATCTGATGAAGCCAGAGCCAAAAACACACAAACCTCACTACAAGGCAGCTACAAGCGTTATCAGGGGCTGACGATGTGGACCCCAAACGTAAACATTTTTCGCGATCCGCGCTGGGGGCGTGGCATCGAAACTTACGGCGAAGATCCGTTTCTGTCAGCTCAAATGGGCGTGGCGGTGGTAAAAGGCCTGCAGGGACCGGAGGGCGAAAAATACGATAAACTCCATGCCTGTGCAAAACATTTTGCGGTACATTCGGGCCCGGAATGGAATCGCCATTCTTTCAACGCCGAAAATATCAGTAAACGGGATTTGTACGAAACCTATCTTCCTGCGTTTAAAGCATTGGTCAAAGATGCTAAAGTGAAAGAAGTGATGTGTGCCTATAACCGTTTTGAGGGCGAGCCTTGCTGTGGCAACAAGAAATTGCTGAATTACATTTTGAGAAAAGAATGGGGATATGACGGCATTGTGGTGGCCGATTGCGGTGCGATTGCCGATTTTTACAAACCCAATGCACACGCTGTATCAGCAAATGCTGCAAGTGCTTCGGCCGAGGCCGTGCTGAGTGGTACCGATCTGGATTGCGGTTCCAGCTATAAATCATTAATCGATGGAGTAGGGAAGGGGCTCATTACGGAAAAGGACATCGATGTTTCCATTATCCGGCTATTGAAAGCGCGTTTCGAGTTGGGCGAAATGGACGATCCGGCGGTTGTTTCGTGGACAAAAATCCCTTATTCTGTGGTTGCCTCTGCCTCACACGATTCGCTGTCGTATCTTACCGCGCTGAAATCATTGACTTTGCTGCAAAATAAAAATAATGTATTACCCCTTAAAAAAGAATGGAATTACAGTGGCTGTCATGGGGCCAAATGCCAACGATTCGGTTATGCAATGGGGAAACTACAATGGAACTCCTGTGCGCACTGTTACCGTTCTTGAGGGTGTAAGAAGCGCATTGGGCAAGCAATCAAAATTAGTTTATGAAAAAGGCTGTGATCTGATAGAAAATACGCTATTTAAGAGTGCATTCAGCAATTGTTCTACTCCTGTCGCTAAAGGATTCAGCGCCAGCTATTGGAACAATCTCAATTTCGAAGGTAAATCAGTAGCCGAAACGCAAATTCACACTCCATTTAAAATGTGCACTTCCGGAGCTACTGTCTTTGCACCGGGAGTAAACCTGACTGATTTCAGTGCCACCTACAAAAGCACTTTCACCGCACCTCAAACCGGCGAACTGCTTCTGGACTTCTATTATTGCGGAGCGTTGAAAGTAACGGTTAATAATGCTGAACCTAAAACATACAAGAGCAATCATGGCGCACGTAAAGCAGTTCAAAAAATTAAGGTGGAAAAAGGGTCGAATTATGATATTCAGGTTGATTTCCAGTATACTATGGGTGATGCCCAGTTGGATTTCGACCTGGGTTTTAAAAAAGAAATAGATATTGCCCAATCGGTTGAAAAAGTAAAAGATGCCGATGTTGTTATTTTTGCAGGCGGTATTTCTCCCTCTGTTGAAGGAGAAGAAATGGGCGTGAACCTGCCCGGATTTAAAGGAGGTGACCGTACCAACCTTGAATTGCCTGCCGTTCAGCGCGATTTAATAGCGGCACTACACAAGGCTGGAAAGAAAGTTGTTTTTGTGAATTTCTCCGGTTCGGCAATAGGTTTCGACAGTGAAACACAATCCTGCGAAGCAATTTTGCAGGCCTGGTATCCTGGGCAGGCTGGCGGAAAAGCGGTTGCGTCTGCCTTGTTTGGCGATTACAATCCTTCGGGCAAGCTACCCATTACTTTTTATAAAAACATTGAACAGCTGCCCGATTTCGAAAACTACGATATGAAAGGCCGCACTTACAGGTATTTTACGCAAGAGCCACTTTTCCCTTTCGGATATGGATTGAGTTATACCACGTTTAAATACGGTAAGGCTAAACTGAGTAAGAAGTATTTTTCTGAGGCTGATGTCCTGAATTTAACCGTACCGGTTTCTAATGCCGGAAAACGCGATGGCGAAACTGTGGTTGAAGTCTATTTGAAGAAAAAAAATGATACTGATGGGCCAATAAAAACACTGAGGGCTTTCAAACGCGTAGCTGTTGTGGCCGGAAAAACCAGTTTGGTCAACTTTCAATTGAATGCGAAAGATCTGGAATGGTGGGATGCAGATACAAATTCGATGCACGTTACACCGGGCTCTTATGAATTGCTGGTAGGCGGAAGTTCTGCCGATAAAGATTTAAAGCCTATAATGTTTGAGGTAAAATAGATTTAAAAGTTGTGGAGTTAGAAAAATTGTAGCGTTGAATTCTGTTCCCGCTACAATTTTTTCTTTCCGCTAATTTTTTCAGACAACGATTAAAGATGAAAATTTGCAGATATTTATTCATTCTTGTATCTTTATTAGCCTCTACCAACCTGGAGGCTGAAACTTTAGCGCCCGACACAAGCTACACTGCCTATCAGACCTGGCAAAAGATCCGTAAAAAGTATCCGGACGTAAAGATTGCTTTACAGGAGCACCAACTACCGGTAACCGGAAATTACAACCAGGTGTATGCCACTGTTACTGATTCGGCCAATGGTCCGAGAGAGTTGCATCTGGACATTTTTCGCCCACAAAAACCTGGGAAATATCCCGCATTAATTATGATTCACGGCGGGGGATGGCGTTCGGGTAATAAATCGTTGGAAGCTCCTATGGCGCAGCGAATTGCATTGCGGGGATATGTTGCGGTTCCGGTGGAATACAGATTATCCACCGAAGCACGTTATCCGGCAGCTATTCACGACATAAAGGCTGCTATTCGCTGGATAAAGGCCAATGCCGGGAAATACAGCATTGATACCACGCGTATTGCCATTGAAGGAGAATCGGCTGGCGGGCAACTGGCCATGCTGGTGGGTATGACAAATAACGTTTCAAAATTTGAAGGAACCGAGGGCGTTTTGTCAGCCTCAAGCTGTGTGCAGGCCGTAATTGACGTTGATGGAGTGGTTGATTTTATGGCACCGGCTTCACTTAAAACACCACGCAAACCTGATTCCCCAGATGCGTACTGGTTGGGAGGAACTTTCGAAGAGAAACCTTTGATTTGGAAAGATGCTTCCCCCATTTTTTTGGTCAATGAGCATTCGGTTCCGGTTTTATTCATTTGCAGCACCCAGCCCCGCTTCCACGCCGGACGTGATGAGATGATAGATATGCTCAATCAGCATAAAATCTATTCCGAAACCCATACTATTCCGGATAGCCCACACTCGTTTTGGTTGCTGCACCCATGGTTCGAGCCTACTGTTGGCTACATGGTTCATTTTCTGGATAAAGTGTTTAAATAAATGCAACTTTCTTGTTAGACACGAATTAATCATTCGGAGTTTTGAATCCCAAATTTATGATTCCATGATGGTAATCCGGTATTGTGGCTGTATCAAAAGAACGCAAATAACGCAAAAAGCGCAAATTTTCGCAAAACCGTCTTGTATAAACGATTATAAAGCACTTACTATCACCAAAATATTCTTATGTTCCGATAGCTATCGGGATTGCGGCCTTTGCGAACCAAAGGTCAGCGTAGCTAATTTTGTGTGCTAAAAAACTTTAGAGACAGCCACTTTTTGTTTTTCCGAACAGGTATTGTCTATAACCACAGCGTGGCGAGCCAGTTACAGTGAAAAAAATACTCCCGAATTAAAAAGTCCAACTATTAAACCAATTTTTATCGGTCTGTTTATTTGCCCGCAGCTATTTTTGTTCGGAAATAAATCATAATTATTTACAATTCAGTATGAAACGACTCCGGTTTTGGCAGGACGAGTTGGCCTGCGGTAGGCAGGTTTCATGCGACCTTAAAAAACAATTTTTGTATGAAAAAATTACTACATCAGAAATTTCTGTTTTCTTCAGCTTTTTTATAACATCTATTTGGTAGTTATAAGCACACTGTAACGGTTAATCAAAATCTACGAAATTAATTATCTTTAAATATACTACTTATGAAAACAAAAATTACATTTTTAATGGCTACCTTAGCAATAACCCTGAATTTATTTGCGGGAGCAGTAACTGTACCTATTGGGTCAACAGCAACAGTAACTGATATTCAAACAGCAATGTCTGATGCTGTTACTGCGGGAAATACTGACATTACACTACAATTTCCGGATGGTTATGTGCTCGGAACTTCAGCTTCCAATGGCGATGTTACTTTAACAATACCTGCCGGAGTTACCAAACTCACTTTGTATGCTGCTCCTTCAGTATCAACAAAACCTACACTGTATTTAAACACTTTTACTTTTAGTGATGGATTAATGGCAGGCGGTCTAATAATCGATGGATTAAATGTAAAAACCGGAACTGTAGGTAGATATTTGATTCAACCTTCAGCAAGTACAGCAACAAAAATTCCTTCAAAAGTTACTATAAGAAACAGTTGGATTGAAGGTTATCGCGTGGTATTTAATTCTTCTTTAGCTACAACTACTTCAGAAATAAACTATTACAATAACTATTTCAAAAATATTGCCAATGGAGGTATTATAACTGTAACAACAGGTAGTGTGCCGGTTATCAATATCAAAAAAAACACATTCAATAATGTGGGTGGAGATGCATCAGGTACCACCGGTTCCGATTATTTTATAGACTTCAGAACAGCTAGCTCAGTGTCTTCGGCTATTAATTTTTCAAATAATACGATTTACTATCCTAGAACTCAGGGACGTGGATTATTTCGTTTGAGTTCTGGCACATTTACAACAGGTTATATTAAAGAAAATAATAACCTATATTCAACCGGCAATGCTACTTCGTTTGCGTTACAACTTTTGTACACCAATAGCACAGGTGCAATATCAGATGCTGATTCTACCAACTATTATTCAAACAAAATGACTTTGGGAAGTAATAAAGGAAGTATATCAACTGCTGTTTATACTGAAAATTCACCGTCCAATTTATTTATGAATCCTGCAGGAGATGATTTTACTATCACTGATGCAAATTTCGTAGGTAAATCTGTTGCCGGTGATCCTCGTTGGTTTCCACAACCAATTGTGAATCCAAAGGCATTGACAACTTCTGTATCACCTGCAAATGCAGGTACGGTTGCTCCTTCATTGGCCACAGTTGCTGCCGGTACAGTACTATCCCTGACTGCTACTAAGGCTTTTGGATATGCTTTTAAAGAATGGAGAAGTGCTAATACAAATGAGGTCGTGTCGACTTCAAATCCATATTCAGTAACCATGAACACTGATACTTCACTTGTCGCCGTATTTGACCCTGTAACAACTTACGATTTTACACTAAACAAAGTGGGAAGTAACTGGGCAAATGTAAGCGTATCGCCTGCTGCCGTTAATGGAAAATACGAAACAGGTACTTCTGTAACTTTAACTGTTGTTCCGAATGGTGTTGCTTCTTTTGTAAACTGGGAAGATAACTCAACTGCAACGCCTCGTATAATTACTATGGATGCCAATAAAACTGTAACTGCTAATTTTACAGAAACACCATTTATTACTGGTTGGGATTTTAAAGTGGCTTCTCCAAATACAAACCGTTCAGGCGATTATTATTCAGATGCAGCTAATAAAGGAGCGTTTAAGATTTATAATCAGGATGGATCTGAAACCAGCTGGTTGTCAAACACTGGTTCTTTCTCGCCATCAACACCATGTGCATACTTATGGACACCAGGTGCTACATTTGCTACAAACCGCCGTTACTTCCAGGCTTCGTTCTCTACTTTAGGTATAACCAATGTGACAGTGGCTTCACAAATAGCTGCATCATATCAACATTATTTAACTCAAAAACTACAAGCATCAACTAATGGAACTGATTTTGCCGATGTAGCTTCTGTTGATGTTTCAACAACGACATGGGGAAATTTAAATGCAACACTTGGCGCTGCCTACGAAAATCAGGCTACAGTTTATCTTCGTTGGATTGCTAATACAGGAAGTGCATTGCTTGGTAACGCCACAGATAATGATGGTACAGCTATTACAAATGTATATGTTTATGGTGTTAAAATGACGACTGGTTTCGAACAAACAGAAATGAATCAGTTTGCTTATGCTGTGGATTCAAAAATTTATATCAATAATGCAGTAGCCAATGGCGAAGTTAAACTTTACAATACAATGGGACAGTTAATTGATGTAAAACAAATCGTTTCAATGCAAACAGTTTTTGAAAAGAACATAAAATCCGGAATTTATATTGTTAAATTTAATTCGGATTCAAAAGAATATGCTCAAAAATTAATTGTAAAATAAACTAAGTACAACACGGAAATTAGTTTACTGTATTCAAAACACACCTGCGAGGCTCTCGAAACCTCGCAGGTGTGTTTTGTTTTTCCGAACAGGTATTATCTACAACCACAGCGTGGCAAACCAGTTACAGTTCAAAAAAAATACTTCCGAATTAAAAAGTCCAACAATTAAACCAATTTTTATCAGTCTGTTTATTTGCCCACAGCTATTTTTGTTCTAAAATAAATCATAATTATTTACAATCCAGTATGAAACAAGTCCGGTTTGGGCAGGACGGGCCTGCCTGCGGCAGACAGGTTTCATACGACCTTAAAAAACAATTATTTTATGAAAAAATTATTACATCAGAAATTTCTGTGTGCCTTATTCTGTTTGCTGGGATTAGGGCTATATGCACAGGCAGTAAACACGGCTACAACAATTACGTGGCCCTTCGATTTGGGTACCGCCGGGCAGGTAGCTGCTTTCAGTGCAGGTACAGAGTCCTATTTTAGTACAAACTGGGTAAATGTGGGGACTAATTTAACCATTAAGGATAAAGCTACACATGCGGCATCAGGTGTTACTTTTACCCGTTTTCAACCTTTAACAACAGGTACTGCTGATGCCGCAAATGTTGTTAGTTTTAATATCCGTCCTGCTACAGGTTTAGGATTCAGACCTACAAGTGTTTCGTTCAAATGTATGCGATATGGAACCGATGGTGGCTCTATTGATGTTGTTTGGGTGTCAGCAAATGGAACACCTACAACTATTGCTACCGCTCTTAAGCCAAACAGAGATAATAATGCTGCTGGTCCATCAATAGCAACTTACGATTTAAGTACATTTACTATACCTGAATCAAAAGGTGATTGCGGATTGTATATTTACATTTATGCTTTAGGTAATACTAAACAAATTGGATTATCATCAATTGCCCTTTCAGGAAACATTGAAGGAGAAGTAGTAAATGTAACCAAATACACGTTAAATTCTTCAGTTTCTCCTGCTTCTTCAGGTACAATCACTACTTTTCCGGTTGGAACTTCATTTGATGAAGGTACAAATATCCGTTTAACAGCAAACCGTAACTTTGGTTATCAGTTTAAAGAATGGCGTAACGCAACTACTGATGCTGTTGTGTCGACTGCTAATCCTTATGAATTTAAATTAAACGCAAATACGAATGTAAAAGCAGTATTCGATCCAATTAATACTTATGCGTTTGCCTTAACTACCGAAGGCGCTCCATCGTATATGGTGGATGTAACGCCTAAAGGTATGGTTGTGAATAATCAAACTATGTACGAAACAGGCACCACAGTTACGCTAACAGCAAGTAACAACAATGTGCTCACATTTACAAACTGGAATGGTGGTGAAACAAATTCTGTTAAAACTGTTTCAATGACACAAGACCAGAATATTACGGCATCTTTTTCTGCAAAAGATTATGTAGTGGCCTGGGATTTTTATAAGGCAGGCAATAATAGCAGGGTTGCAGATTTATATTCTACAACTGATAACCAAACTGCAAATCTGGTATTGCGTAAAGCTGATGGTACATTAAATGGCTGGTTAGACAAATCGATTGTTGCAGCAACAGGTAATTATGGAAGAGGCTCTGCTGTAAACTGGAAACCATTAGCTGATCAGTATTACTATCAGATTAGTTTTAATGCTAAAGATTTTACCAATATGACTGTTAAAGCTGGTATGTTATACAGTTATAATGCTTATGCTAAACAATATTGTGAATACTCAACCAACGGTACAGATTTTACCCGTTTAGGCGAAATCAATTTATCGGCTGGTGGCGCTTGGGTAGATAGTACTTTTACTTTACCAGCTGCAGCTGATCATGCAGCAACAGTTTATGTACGTTGGATTCCGGATTATACCTCTGCCTTAGTTGGTACTACTGCTACCGCTAACAATGGAACATCAATTTCAAACATAGTTGTTTTTGGAACTCCTTCAATTTATAACAATGGTGTTGCGCCTGTGTTAGCAAGTTCTATACCTGCCGCATTAGCAACTAATGCTTCAACAACCGGTAAAGTTGTTTTAAATTTCAATGAAAAAGTTCAAGTGGATGCTCAGGCTGCTGCATTGTTAAATGGTAAGTTTATAAAACCGAATGTGTCAGGAAAAACACTCACTTTTGCTTATTCCGGTCTCGATTATAATACTGAATATACTTTCGATTTGGGTGAAAATAACGTTTCAGATTATGGTGGAAATAAACTGACCAGCAAAATCAACTTCAAATTTACAACAATGACTCGTCCGGTTGTAACTAAAAAAATGTTCGATTTTGTTGTTGGTGTTGATGGCGATTTCAAAGCTGCTATTGCTGCTGCTACCGCTGTTTCAAATTCAGGTGAGCGTTTCCGTATCTTCTTCCCGAATGGAGATTATAATATTGGAGCAAATACCGGTGATACAAACCAGAAAACTACTTTTACATTGCCAAATGTATCTTTAGTTGGTCAGAGTTCAGATAATGTGGTGCTTTATAATCAAAATACTTCAGAGGGCATTGGTGTTACAGCAACAATGTATTTTACAAGCACTGCAAATAATATTTATGTTCAGGATTTGACATTGCGTAATAAAGACTTCAGAAGCAGTACTACAGGCTCATTTACTTCAATGGGTCGTTGTGTAGCCCTTCAGGATCAGGGAAATAAAAACATCTACAAAAACGTTAAGGTACAGTCTAATCAGGATACTTATTATTCAGGTAGCGGACGTTTATATTTCGAAAACAGTGCATTACACGGAACAGTAGATTTCCTTTGCGGTGGTGGCAATGTATTCTTCAACGAGTGTTTATTGTATCTTGAAGACAGAGGAGGCAACTGTATTACAGCACCTGCAACAGCTTCAAACTGGGGTTATGTATTCTCAAACTGCATTATTGATGGATATGCTTCAACAAACGGAAATTATAATTTAGGTCGTCCATGGCAAAATTCGCCTCGTTCGGTATATATCAATACTAAAATGAAAGTATTACCAACCGGATTAGGGTGGACTGAAATGGGAGTTGTTCCCGGATTATTTGCTGAATATAACAGTACAACTTACGAAGGAACTCCAATTGATGTATCGGGCCGTAAAAAAAGCTTTACTTATAATAATGTTACTACCCCGGTTGATCCTTATTTAACTGCCGAACAAGCAGCAACATATACAGTTGAAAATGTTTTAGGTGGAACAGAATGCATGGCAACCTAAATTGTATACCGATCAGGCAGCAGCCCCGGTAATTGCAATTAACGGATCTACTATCACCTGGGCGGATAACAATTATGTGCTTTGCTGGGCAGTGTTTAAAGATGGTGTGTTTGTGAAGTTCGTAACTACAAACAGTTATACTGTTCCGGTATCAACAAGTTCAATTTATACCGTTCGTGCTGCTAACGAAATGGGCGGATTGAGTGCCGCTTCCAACGGTGTAAACGGTGGTGCAAACGGCCTGGAGGAACTGAAAAGCAATGTATTTGCAACTTTAAATGGAAAGAATCTAATCTTGAATAATGTTGAACCGGGTGCAACGGTTTCGGTTTACAGTTTCACCGGTTTGTTGCTTCAAAAACAAATTGCCACAAGCAACACAGTGACGCTTCCGGTTGCATCTTCCTGTATTGTGAAGGTGAATTCTGCCAGCGGGTCTGTTAGTCTGAAAGTAATTAAATAAAGGAAAAATATGAATTATAAGAGAGCTTGCCTGACGTACCCGGGCAAGCTCTTGTTTTTAGAAGTGGCTCTTTTTCAATTTAAACACGAAGTCACGAAGACACAAAAAAACAAGAATTTCTTTGTTGATACTAAAAGCAATTACTTTAAATCCCCAAAAACATATACTTTTACGCGGCCAATAAACTAGTCTGAATCACCATGAACATCCAAATTAAAAATAAAACTATCGGATTTATTTTGCTTGTATTGTTGTTGGCGAAATCATTTTCACTTTCGTCTCAGATCATTTCTCAAACTACCCATTACTCGGTGGACAATGGCTTGTCCGAGAACCACGTTTTGTGCATGCTGCAAGATTGGAAAGGGGTCATGTGGTTTGGTACGTATGATGGGTTGAATAAGTTTGATGGGTACACGTTCAGACATTTCAAAGGACGGGTCAACCAAAAATACCAATTGAGCAATTACAGGGTAGACCGCCTGAAAGAAGATAAACAAGGACACTTGTGGTTGCAAACCAACGACAGCCGTATTTACCGGTTCGACCCGGTTACAGAAACGTTTCTGCCCGTTCCGCAATGCATAAAAGAGTTTAGTGATTATAAAAAGCCGTTGAATAAAATAGAAGTGCTTCGGGATGGAACTATCTGGTTGTCGTCTAACGAAACCGGAAAAGAGGATTGTTTCCGGGTGGAAAACATCCCGCAAAGCGAAGGAATCCGGCTTACCCATTTCCCCGTGGCTGCTTCCAATGTGCCAAATAAAATTAGCAAAATTTACCTCGATCAATATCAGGATACCTGGCTGCTGACTTCCACCGGAATTGATCTGGTGAAAAAGAACGCCTCGACAGCTTCCCATTTGTTCAAACAAAATGCCGGTGCTTTGCTGTCAATGATTGAAACTGATACCAACAATTACATTGGGGGTGAACATGGGATATTGTGGATTTTTAACAAAAAGAATAAGACATTTGAGTTGCGTAAAACACCACATCCAGTCAGTATTATTGATATTCAGAAAATAAACAATGACGAATTATTTATCCTCACCAACTCCTCGTTTTTCTATGTTTATCATCCACGAAGCGGTAATTTTACTGAATTCCGGCTGGATAAACAGAAAAAACAAGCTATCTACGGTTGCTATAAAGACAAGAGTAACAATTTTTGGATAGATACCGATAATCCGGGAAGTCTTTTTTTTAACCCGGCTGAACGCAGCATCCAGTATTTACCGGTAGACACAACCGGCTATGTAAATCCCCGCTCGCTGAAATTTTCGATCACTGAAGACAAGTTTAATAATATATGGGTGCTGACCCATGCCGGTGGTTTTTATCGGTACAACAAGCAGTTGCGGATGCTGGAACCCATTTCCGAACGTGGAGACGATGAAAAAAGTATCAGCAACCTGACGCATTCCGCTTTGGCCGACAAACAGGGTAATATATGGTTAAGTACTTATTTACAGGGAGTTGACAAAATTGTTTACCGACACTCTCCTTTCTCATTTACAAAGCCAGTGGATGCTGTGTCCTATAATCCGAAAAACGAGATACGTTCCGTTTATCAGGATTCGCACCATTTGCTTTGGGTAGGTTCCAAAAAAGGATATGTGTATATCTACGATCAGAATGGAAAATTGAAGGGCTATCTGGGAAGTGATGGGCGGTTAAACAGCAAAACTCCCTTCAATTCACCGGTTTATGACATTAAGGAAGATCATAACGGAACCATTTGGCTGTGTACCAAAGGCAGCGGTTTGTACCGTCTTACTCCCCAAGCGGGTTTCAATTTCTCGATCGTCAACTACCGGTACGACCCGCAGAATATATACAGCATCAACTCCAACTCCGTTTATTCAGTTTTCGAAGATAGTAAAAACCGGATTTGGGTAGGTACTTTCTGGGGTGGGCTGAACTTGCTGGATACGCAAGCCGGGGAAATCCGCTTTATTAATAGTCGTAACAAACTGAGCAACTATCCGGCAGATGTTTGTATAAAAATCCGGTGCTTTTCCGAAGATAAAAACGGGCAGATTCTGGCCGGAACCACACAGGGGTTGCTGGTGTTTAATCCCAACCGGAAAAAACCGGAAGATATGCACTTCCGGCTCTTTCAGCATGAACCTGCCAATTTCAACTCAATGTCGGGCAACAATGTGCAATATATCTCGGTAGCCCGTAACGGAGACGTTTACTTATCAATGATAGGTGGTGGGGTGGATGCAATAACTGGAGGAATCAGACCGAACATCGTCCCCAGGTTTAGTGCTTTAAACAGCACGGATGGCACACCGATAAATGCCGTTTATACCATAACGGATGATGGAAAAGACAACCTGTGGATGTCGACCCAAACACAGGTATTCCGATATCATTTGCCGGATAAAAAACTCGAATGTTTTTAAACCCGTTTCGCGCGGAAATTACTTTTTCAGTGAGGCTGCTGTTTGCCGCACCCATCAGGGCGAAATTGTGTACGGCACTTCCAACGGCTTTGTAACGTTTAATCCCGCTAAACTTCGCAAAAGTAATTTTGTGCCGACGATTTGTTTCACAGAATTTCAGTTGTTCAACAAAACAGTAAACGTCGGTGATCCGGATTCGCCATTGAAACAGGCCATTGATGAAACCCGTGAGTTGATTTTATCCAGCAAGCAAAATACCTTTTCCATTGAGTATGCTGCCTTGGATCATGCCAATCCGCAGGGCATCCAGTATGCCTGCAAACTGGATGGTTTCGATCGGGAATGGAATTATGTGGGAAACCAGCGCACGGCTACCTACATCAATTTACCCAAAGGGAAATATGTTTTTCGTGTGAAATCCACCAACGCGGATGGTGAATGGGCGAAAAACGAAAGAACAATCAGGATTGAGAAATTGCCGTCTTTCTGGGAGTCAGCCTGGGGATGGTTGTTTTACATTATCCTGATTTTGGTTTTCTCGGCGGTGGTGGCCTATGTGCTGTTTATTATTTATCGCTTGCGCAATGAAGTGGAAGTGGAACAGCGCATTACAAATATGAAACTGCACTTTTTTACCGATATATCGCACGAATTACGCACCCCGCTGACGCTGATTGCTTCGCCCGTGGAAAGTATCCTCAAAAAAGAGCCCATATCGGCTAAAGTCAGGGAGCAGCTTGAAATTGTGGAGAAAAACACTGCCCGGATGCTTCGTTTGATTAATCAGATACTGGATTTCCGGAAAATTCAGAGTGAAAAGATGAAACTTATCGTGGAGGAAGTAGCAATAGCATCTTTTCTGAACGAAATTTGTATGAGTTTTACCAAACTGGCCGAAGAAAACAATATCCGGTTGCACGTTACAAATGATACAAATAATGCCCGGCTGTGGGTGGATAAGGATAAATTCGAAAAAATCATTTTCAATCTTTTATCCAATGCGTTTAAATTTACCGAACCGGGACGAAACATTAATGTTCTTCTGGACGAAAATGAAAGTAATGTGATTATAACGGTCCGGGATCAAGGCATTGGAATACAGAAAGACCGTATAAAACTATTATTCAACCGCTTCGAAAGCTTTGCAAATGCCGCCGGAATGATGCAAAACAGCACCGGCATTGGCTTGTCGCTAACCAAAGAACTAGTGGAACTGCACAAAGGGAGAATTGAGGTGGAAAGCGAAACGGGGAAAGGGTCTGAATTCAGAGTGATCTTCCGCAAGGGGCTGAACCATTTTGGTTCCGGCAACGAATTTGTACTGCATGACGGGAATCAAAGTGATGCGGTTGCCAATACAACTCACCCAGAAGTACCAACCGAAACCGAAACTGTTAAAAATAGGGCAACGGAACGATCAACCATTCTGATTGCCGAAGATAATGAAGAGCTAAGGGGCTTTTTAAAAGCAACATTGAGTCGGCAATACGATATTCTGGAAGCCGAAGATGGATGGAAAGCGCTGGATATTGCCCTGAAAGAATTGCCGGATTTGATTGTGTCGGACATAACCATGCCTGGTGTGGACGGTATTGAGTTTGCCCAAAAGATTAAACAGGATATGAATACCAGCCACATCCCGTTTATTCTGCTGACGGCAAAAATTGATTTGGATACCAAGCTCCAGGCCATGAATTTGTGCGTGGATGATTATATTACCAAACCATTCAGCCTGACTTATCTGGAGGCCAGAATAGAGAATCTGCTGAAAATCAGGGAACAGCTTCAGGCTTATTTCAAATCGTCGCTGGAAGCCACGGGAGGGATTATTACCTTGTCGAAACCCGAGATAACCAGTGTGGATGAACAGTTTATACAAAAAACGCTGACGTACATCGATGAGAACTATGGGGACTCGGAAATGAATATCGATAATATAGCTGCTTTCGCAGGAGTCAGTCGTTCTTCCTTCTTTAAAAAGATAAAAAGCCTTACCGGTTTTGCACCTGTCGATTTTGTGCGGGAATACCGCATACAAAAGGCGATACAAATGCTCGAATCCGGCGAAACCAACATCAGCCAGATTGCCTATTCGGTAGGAATAAACGACACCAAATACTTTAGCCGCTGTTTCAAACAACGTTTTGGAGTGAACCCAAGCGAGTATAAGGCAAAGAAAAACCGGAATTCATGATAACGGGTAATTTGCTGGTTTTTGAAATTAATGAGGTTTTTAGCAACGCGCTGAGAACCTCGTTTTTTTAAGAGGTGAAGAATTGGTAATTAACCTACATTATTTGTTTGCGCAGGATCCCAATATCATTTCTACAGCACATTACCAGTTTATCCACCCCATTTTATCTGTTCGTCACCCCTGCACTTTTTCTCCTTCCTCTACATTTGTATGCCGGATAAAGCCTACGAACGGGCTTTTATCCGGGTAACGTATAAAATCAATTTAATTCTCATGAAAAAAACATTACTTCCACTATTGCTTCTTGCCGTATTTGGGCTGAATTCTCTCAGGGCACAGCTTACCATTCACACCATTGGAGATTCCACCATGGAGCAAAAAGCCACCGATTCCATATCCAATCCCAATGGCCAACGTGGCTGGGCGCAAATGTTGGCCCAGTTTGTTATTAACGGAGCAACAATAAACGACCGTGCCAAAAGTGGTACCAGCTCGCTCACGTTTTACGAAGGAAAAGACGCTGCCGGAAATTACCGTTTTTGGCCTACTGTTAAGCCACAGATTAAAGCCGGCGACTATGTAATTATCCAGTTTGGACACAACAATGAAAAAGAATGGCGGTTGGGAGAGCGCTCACAATGGCACGGCTTATACCGGCATCGGCACCAATCCCTGGCATTTGTACACCCGCTACCTTTGTGCGTATGTAAACGAAGTCCGTGCTTTGGGAGCGGTTCCAGTTCTTTTTACCCCGATAGTGCGTAATGGATTTTCGGGTAGTACTATGACGGCCACCGCTTGCCACAATATTGGAACCGATTCCATTGGCCGCCCCATTGATTATCCGGCTGCCGTGAAAAAAGTGGCTGATAGTTTGAAAGTAGCTTTGGTAGATCATACAGCCCTGACAAAAGCGTATTGCGAACAAATTGGGCAGTCGCAAACAACGTCACTGATTTATAATGTGGGCGATGGGACTCACCTGGGTATTTTTGGTGCAACAACTTATGCCCGTCTTGCGGTGAAAGAACTTATCCGCCAGGGAATTCTGACCAATTACCTGAATGCCAATCCGGACATTCTGGTAAGTCCCACCAGTCTTGCCTACGGAAAATGCTATGCAAACGCATCCTCCATCTCGCAAGTGAGCCTGAGCGGCACCGACCTCACTCCTGATGCAGGAACGTTGACCATTACCGCCCCTAATGGATATTCACTGTCTACATCGCAAAACGGAACGTACAGCAAAACACTTCAGTATGCTTATACGTTGGGAACTATTAATCTGACAAATTTTTATGTAAAATTTAATCCTGCGTTGGTTGGAAGCTATAATGATAGTTTGGTTATCAGCAATGGTACCAAAACAAAGAAAATAGCTGTTTCGGGAGAGTGTGTAGCCATTACCGGCCAGAGTGCCAGTGCCTATTGGGAACTTGCGGCAGCACCGGGCAGTGTAGCGACTCAGGGTCCGGTTAATGTAATTCCGGAAACGTACAGCAACATGGTATTACAAAGTTATGCCGCTCCGAGTGGTACCGCTACTGTTTGGAACGGAACTTCCAGCTGGAACGGAACTGCTTTACCACCACCGTAAAAACACAGCGCAATGTGATTTCGGCTACAGGTTCGGTATGGCCGGCCGGCGAAATTGATATCGTAAACGACCGCTATATGCAGTTTGGGGTAAATGCCATTGCCGGAACGGTATTCGACATCGACTCTATCGGGCTCTATGCCGGTGGTGCAGGAGGTAGCGGCATGCGCTTCAAAGTATATATTTCCAAAGATTCCCTGTTTAGCAATCCGGATGTGACCACCATGATTTCGGACCACGGAACTACTGCTAATGCCAGCAATACCATGTACGCCATTGACTTACAACAAACTGGTGGAACTAACTGCGGGTCAGAGCTTGTACCTGCGTGTGTATCCGTGGTACAACGGCACTGCCACGGGTAAAACCATTTGCCTGTACGGCTTGCTGATCAAAGGAATGGTGTCGGCGCTTTCGGCTACGCCCAATGTTCGTTCGTCAGAACTGAACGCCTACTGTTTTCCGACACAAACAACCGGTATAACTACCTTGAAATACTCCCTGAAGCAACATTCGGATGTAAAAATATCGCTTCAGTCCATTGACGGTCGGACATTAAAACTGATTGAGAAGAAAAACCAAACCGCTGATAATTATCAACAAGTGATCGACTTTTCGTCTGTGTCTTCCGGGTTGTACCTTGTTACGATTACTTCCGGTACCGGCAGTCAGACTATTAGAATTGTAAGAAAATAATTCAGAACAAACCGGCTCCCGTTTTTACAGGCCGAGTTCCATATTACCCATAATACAATTATTTACACATGAAAAAACATTATTTCAAAGGATTCCTTCTCATAAGCTTGCTTATTCTTTTGTGCTCAGGCACATCACGTCCTGTTCATGTTTTCATGGCAGGCGATTCTACCATGGCCAATAAGGTGCTTTCAAAATCGGGAACAGACTCAGTTACAGGTCAGAAATGGGAGGAACCGTTTCGGGAACGTGGCTGGGGGATGTTACTACCGAAGTTTTTCAACGAAAAGGTGGTGATTGACAACCTCGCGCAGAATGGGCGAAGCACCCGAACCTTTATCCAACAGGGTTGGTGGGAAAAAATTATCAGCAATGTGCAAAAAGGCGATTATGTAATCATTCAGTTTGCCCACAACAATGGCGCCAAGGATAAACCGGACAGGTACACTTCGCCGGAGGATTACCGCGCCAACCTGCTTCGGTTTGTACACGAAGTGAAAGCCAAAGGCGGAAAACCCATTATTTGCGCTTCCATTATGCGCCGCAAGTTTGATAAAGACGGCAAACTGTTGGATACGCACGGGGTTTATCCGGTTATCTCCCGCGAAGTGGCCAAAGCGGAAAAAATTCCGCTGATTGACATGCAAAAACTCACCACCGATTGGCTGGTAAAAGAAGGTGTTGATGCCTCTAAGCAGTATTTTCATAAAATTCCGGCAGACGGATCGAGCAAACTTTATCCCAAAGGACTCGATGACAATACCCACCTGAACGAAAAAGGAGCGCGCATTGTGGCCGGTTTTTTTGTTGCTGAAATAAAGAAACTTCATATCAGACCTTTATCATCAAATTTAATACAACCAATCTTTTAATTATTAATCAAAGAAAAGAAGCATTTATGAAAAAATTACTTCCAATGGGTTTATGGATAACCTTGTTTTTAACGATTCCTTTGCTGGCCAATGCGCAACAAATAAAACTGGCGGCATGGAATTTCAATACAATGTATTCAACGGCTCAAAATACAGCCGGCGATAGTACTTTTTATACGCCGGCAACTACCGCAAGAAGTACAGCAGTAGCTCTTCCCAATTCAAAGTTTAAGGTTTATCCGGATACAGCCATAACCGCCCTACAGAATTATGCATTTAATGAGGTAGCCACTTCCATGCAGTTATGTGGAGGTTATAACAATATGGTAGCCCGGGTGCAGTACCCGGGTGCCACCACTTACAGCATTTATACCGATGGCAGCACGCACAAAAACTATTACCAGTTTATATTCCCAACCATTGGTTACGAAAATATCACGCTGAGTTTTAACTTTGGTGGTGGCCAAAACTCTACTGCCGACTTTATCCGGTTGGTTTATTCCACTGATGGCGGAGCCTCCTGGTTGGATGTAGGTACAAATTATGCCACACAAGCCGGATGGTGGTTGTACAAAACCTATACAGCTACTATCGGAGCGCGGAACAAAAATCAGGTGATCGTGCGCATGCTCACAAACACAAGTTCCACAGGCTCTTCCAATAATTTCAATCTTGATTTTTGCCGCATTTACGGTACAGTGTATGTACCCACAGCTCCCACACGCAAAGTCACCACTTCCATTTCGCCGGTTGGAGCGGGCGGTATAAGCATCAGCCCTGCCGGAACCGAATTTGACGAAGGAACCAATATAACCCTGACTTCCACCAACCGAAGCTTTGGTTATCAGTTCAAACAATGGCAGGACAGCAAAGGCAATGTGCTGTCTACAGGTTCATCGTTTACCTTCAAACTGATGAAAGATACCGCCATTGTAGCCGCTTATCAGCCACTTACCACCTATAATTTCACCCTGAATAAAATCGGAAGCCAGTGGGGACAGGTAACCTTGTCGCCTGCACCCACCAACGGTAAATACGAAGCCGGAACGACTGTGACCATGACCGTGGTGCCAAACGGCGTGTCTAATTTCAATTTTTGGGACGATAAAACCACCTCGCTGAGCCGAACCATTATTATTAGCAAAGATACTACGGTGGGCGTCACTTTCGACGAAATTCCGTTTATTGCAGGTTGGGATTTCCGCGTGGACATTCCCAAATCATTGCGCCCCGGCGATTATTATTCCAGCGCTGCGAACAGAGGGCTTTTCACCATCTACAATCAGGATGAAACCGGTACTTCGTGGCTGTCTCACACCGGAGCATTTAGCCCGGTTATGCCTTGTGCTTATTTGTGGACAACAGGCGCCACTTATGCTACCAACCGCCGGTATTTCCAGGCTGCTTTTTCTACTGTTGGGTACAAAAATATCCGTGTAAACTCACAAATGGCCGCCAGCTACCAGCATTACCTGACACAGAAAATGATGGTGTCGCTGGATAGTGTGAACTTTACTCCCCGCAAAACCCTGAACGTATCTACTTCTACCTGGGGAAATCTGAACGATACCCTGCCGGCTGCTTACGAAAACCAGAGCAGGGTGTATGTCCGTTGGGTGGGCGATGCTACCAGTACGCTGGTTGGCAACTCCACCGATGCCGATGGTACCGCCATTACCAATGTATTTGTATATGCCGACCAGGTGCCGGTGAATGATGTAACGCCACCCGTACTGGTTTCTTCCGTTCCGGCTGCTTCCGGCACAGGCGCCTCTATCAATGGTTCGGTAGTGTTGGTTTTCAACGAACGCGTAAAAGCCGGTACAGGCAATTGCACCCTTGCTTCTAAAACCCTGACACCCACTTTTGGCTCGCTTACCGTAACCTTGCCTTACACCAAACTGGCTTACAGTACCAATTATACTTTCACCGTTCCTGCCGGGGCGTTTACCGATATGGCCGGAAATGCTTACGCGGGTCTGACACTCAACTTCCGCACCATGGATAAACCCATACCTGCTCCACGTCAGTTCGATGCGGTGATTGCCAAAGATGGCACCGGAAATTATACCAGCATCCAGGCAGCTATCGATGCAGCGCCGGCAGGTCGTGCCATTCCGTGGTTGATTTATGTGAAAAATGGTCGTTACAAAGGGCATGTGGATGTTCCTTCGAACAAACCATTTATCAACCTGATTGGCCAAAACCGCGACAGCGTGATTATTACCGATGCCCGTTTGTGTGGCGGTTCAACGGCATTCCCCGATTCAGTGGTTTATTCCGTTGACCCCGGAGCAACCGTGGTGGTAAAAGCAGCCGATTGCTATTTTGAAAACATCTGTTTTGAAAATCAGTTTGGATACGAAAATATGAGCGGACCTCAGGCATTGGCATTGTACACATTGAACGATCGTTTAATTCTGAATAACTGTTGGTTACGTAGTTATCAGGATACTTACCTCACTACTTATGGCAACGTTAGCTATCGTCATTATGTAAAGAATAGCCGTATTGAGGGTGCTGTAGACTTTATCTACGGTGGGGGCGATGTGTTTTTCGATCAATGTCTGATTTATTGCAGAAGATCCTCCGGCGGTTATATCGTGGCGCCAAGCCATCAGACCGGCACCCAATGGGGGTATGTATTCCGTGATTGTACCATTGATGGGCCAAGTGCATCCTATACCACTTATTTTGGTCGTCCGTGGACTGGTTCGCCTATGACTTCGTTTTTCAATACCACCTGCAAAATAGGTATTTATCCGCAAGGCTGGTACGAACATATGGGAGCAATACCGGCTATTTTTGCCGATTACAAATCGCTGGATGCCAACGGTGCTCTGCTTGACTTATCCAGCCGCATCGACCAATACTGGACTGGTGATGCCTCGGCTAAAGTTTGGGGAACAGCTAAAAAATCGTTTACCGATGCCGAAGCAGCTACTTACAGTTATGAAAATGTGACTTCGGGCACAGATGGTTGGGATCCGAAAGCATTGATTGTTCCAACTGCTGCACCGGCCAACCTGCAACGTGTTAGTGGTGGTCTGACCTGGAATACTGTGCCTTATGCTATTTGTTATGTAGTGGAACGAAACGGAAAAGTGATCGGTTTCCCAACAACAAATGCTTATACCGATGCTTCTTACAGTGCAACAGCTACTTACAAAGTTACCGCGGTAGCCGAATTTGGTCCGTTGAGCGCTTCGGCATTAGTAGGTAGCGGTATTCCCACGGATGCAAATCTGAAAAATGCTGATGCTAATATCTATGCTTACACTGCTGATTGTAAAGTGGTGGTTAAAAACCTGACACCGGGTGCAGAGGTATCAATGTATGCTGTTAATGGAATATTGCAGGCAAAGAAAACAGCCACAGCTACTTCGATAACGTTCGATTTTGTATCGCCTTGTATCATGAAAGTAGTAACAGGAAATAACAGTTCTGTTCTCAAAATCGTAAAATAATATTTCTATTAAGCAACTTTCCCAAAGTTCAAAACTTTGGGAAAGTTGTATATTTTTATCAATATTGAATTCTGAACAAAATGAAAACATTTTACAAACAAGTTCTTATTGCTTTGTTATGCCTTGTTTCCCCTGCGATATGGGCGGAGGTCAATGACAGCACAACGGTTACCTGGCCGTTCAATCTTGGTACAGCTGGGCAAACGGCTACTTTCTCCACCGGAACCGATGCCTATTACAATGCCAACTGGGTAGCGCTGGGAAGTAATCTGAATTATTTCAGCACTACTAAGGCAGACAATAATATAGTATACACAGCATTTCAGCCCATAATACAGTCCAATGCAGTTACTGCCAACGATTATGTCAGTTTTAATATAAGACCCAAAACAGGGTTAACTTTCACTCCAACTTTCATTTCGTTTGATTGTGAAAGGTTTGGAACCAGTGGCGGGTTAATCGATGTTGTCTGGAAATCAGCCAGTGGAGATACAACTAAAGTTGCCACCGCTGTTGTTCCGGCCAGAAACGGAACTGCAACCGTTACTCATGCTTCCATTAATCTTTCTTTGAGAACGATTGCTCCTTCCGCAGGAGATTGTGCTTTGTATCTTTACATATATACTTTGGGAAATACCAAGCAGGTGGGAGTGGCCAATGTAGTGGTGAAAGGTGTTACAAAAGGAACGCTTTCTTCAGTCAAAACACATACGCTGGCATATTCTGTATCCCCTGCAGGAGCCGGAACGGTAACTAATTCGCCACAAGGCAACGTTTTTGACGATGGCACAAACATTACGCTGACACCTGCCACCCGTAGTTTTGGATATACGTTTAAAGAATGGCAGGATAGTAAAGGGAATATACTTTCAACCAACGCTGCATTCACATTCGGGTTAGTCAAAGATACCAATATTGTGGCTGTTTATGAGCCATTGACGACCTATAACTATACTGTAACTATTGCAGGAAGCAGCTGGGGAAAAGTGGTCCTGAATCCTGCTCCAACCAACGGAAAATATGAAGCCGGCACAAGCGTTGTGATGAGCGTGGTGCCCAATCCGGTGACTAAATTCAGTTTCTGGGATGATAACACCACCGCTACAAGCCGTACCATACTGATGGATGCCGACAAAACGTTCACGGCCACTTTCGATGAAGCCTCATTCATTACCGGATGGGATTTTCAGACCACAACGCCAACTTCGGTTCGTCCCGGCGATTATTATGCCGATCCGGCTAACATGGGAACCATGAACGGATACAATCAGGCAGGCACGGTTACCGCATGGAGTGCTACCACAGGTGCTTTCAGCCCGTCGACGCCGGCCATTTATCTCAATACTCCCGCAGCCTCGTTTGCCACCGATCGTCGTTATTTTAAAACTTCATTCTCTACAAAAGGTTACAAAAATATCTGTGTAAAATCGCAAATGGCCGGCAACAACCAGCATTATCTGGTGCAAAAGTTACAGGTTTCGCTCAACGATACAGTTTATGCCGACCTCGATACGGTGCAACTGTCAACTGCCGTATGGAGAGACCTGAATGACACTTTGCCTGTTGTTTACGAAGGACGGGATAAAGTTTATGTACGCTGGATGGCCGACCCCACAAGTACGCTGGTGGGAAGCAGTACTGCTGTTGACGGAACTTACCTGGCAAAAGTTTTTATTTTTGCCGATAAGGCGGGTATTAAAGACACTATTCCGCCGTCATTAATTTCAACAGTACCGGCCGAAAATGCCACCAACGCATCGGCCAATGGAGCTGTTGTGCTAACTTTTGATGAAAAACTGATGACCGGAGCCGGAGATTGTACACTCGGTTCCACGGCTTTAACTCCATCGTTCGGGTCTAAAACGGTAACTTTTGCTTATGCCAAATTGAGTTACAATACCAATTATGAATTTACCATTCCTGCCGGTGCTCTGACCGATCTTGCCGGAAATCCGTGCAAAGCCATTACCCTGCATTTTAAAACAATGAATCGTCCTGTGCCCACTGCCAAAGTATTTGATGCCGTAGTGGCAAAAGATGGTCCGGGAAGTTATACTAGCGTTCAGGCGGCAATCGATGCGGCTCCAACCGGTGCTGTAACTCCGTATCTTATATTTATCAAAAACGGAACGTATACCGGACATGTGGATATTCCGGCAGCCAAACCATTTATTCACATGATTGGCCAATCCCGCGACAGCGTTATTATTTCCGACAACCGTTTGTCGGGCAGTACCGGCGATGCCAGCATTCCTGTATATTCTGTCGATCCGGGAGCAACGGTGGTGGTAAAAGGCAGCGATTGCTATTTTGAAAATATCACGTTCGAGAACAGTTATGGCTACTCCAAGCAAGCCGGACCGCAAGCATTGGCCGTTTATACCAATAATGACCGCATGGTATTTAAAAACTGCTGGATGCGGAGTTATCAGGATACTTATCTGACCGCAAGCAAAGCCGGATATCGTGGATACCTGACTAACTGCCGCATCGATGGAGCTGTTGACTTTATTTACGGGCAAGGCGATTTCTTCTTCTATAAATGCATCATTTATTGTGTTCGTCCCACCGGTGGATATATTGTAGCTCCTAATCATGCAGTGGGTACGGCATGGGGATATGTTTTCAGTAATTGCACACTGGATGGCAACGCGGGTGTAATTACTTATCTGGGCCGTCCGTGGCACGACGCGCCAAAAACATCGTTCTTCAATACCATTGCCAAAATTGGTATTTATCCGCAAGGCTGGTGGTATACTATGGGCGGTATTCCTGCTATTTTTGCCGATTACAACACCATGGATGCCAATGGAAATCCGATCGATTTGAGCAACCGTATTACACAATACCAATACACGGTGACCAATACTGACGGTTCTGCAAGCATTGTCAGCGGTAAAGCTAAAAACTCCTTTACAGCTACCGAAGCGGCTACTTACACCTACGAAAATGTGGTATCGGGCATCGATGCGTGGGATCCGAAAACCCAAACAGAGCCAACCGATGCTCCTGCTAATGTAAAAATTACCAATAATGGTTCTCTGAGTTGGGATGCTACCCCTTATGCTATTAGCTATGTGGTGGTTAGGGATGGTAAAGTAATCGGTTTTACTACTTCCAATGCTTACACGGATGCTTCGTATGCTGTGGGAGCTACCTACAAGGTGAGTGCTGTGGCCGAGTCAGGAGCATTGAGCACGGCTGCAACTGCTACCAAACTTACACCCGTGGATGCAGTTGAGAGTGTAGCCTCTGTAAAAGCAAACAGAGTGAATGGTAAAGTCATGATAACCAATGCGGTTATAGGGTCTGAAATATCGCTGTTCTCGCTTACAGGCACTATGCTTGCAAAGAGAACAGCTTCAGGCAATACGGTTGTTTTCAATTTTCTGACTCCTTGTATTGTGAAAGTAAAATCAGGGAATGATAGCTCTGTTGTAAAAGTGATCAAATAAATTCTGCTGATAAAAAAGAAGAATGCTGACCTGAGAACCGGGTCGGCATTCTTTCTGTAAATACATTTATCAAAATAAGCAGATCAAAAATCAATAATTCATCTTTAAACATTAATCCTAATGCTACTTTTGCAGTCAATAAAGAAATTATAAACGCAAAAACCATGAGAAAAAAATTATTGATCGTTTTCGGTTGTTTCATTGCTATTAGTTGCCAATGTTGGGCACAGGAAAAAACTCAGGCGGCAAACTATCCTGCTATCAGTATGGAGCCATTTGGCGACAGCATGCGACATTGGTACGGAATTGCCGATCCAAGCAATATCGTGAATGCAGTTCCGAACCAACCAAAGTACAACGAGAATGAGATCACCAACATTGCTGATAATATACTTATTTATCAACGCAATAATGGCGGGTGGCCCAAGAATTACGATATGACGGCCATACTGACTCCCGAACAGCTAAATAGTCTTGTGAAAACGAAGGACATTTTGCACACAACTTTCGATAATTCAACTACATATACGCATATTGACTATTTGGCAAAGGTGTACAGCATCACTCATATTGAAAAATACCGGGAAGCCTGCGAAAAAGGGATTCATTTTTGTTTGGATGCACAATATGCAAACGGCGGTTGGCCACAATATTATCCTCTTGACAAAAAGAACTACAGCCGGCGCATAACGTACAACGATGGGGCTTATCTGGGTGTGCTTAAGTTGATGCAGAAGATTGTGAACAACGATCCCAATTTCGCTTTTGTAGGAAAAGAACTGCGCAAAAAAGCACAGATCTCCTATCAAAAAGGATTGAACTGCATACTGAAAACGCAGATTCTGGATAATGGCCGGCTTACGGTATGGTGCCAGCAACACGATGAAGTTACGTTACAACCCGCATGGGCAAGAGCATTTGAGCCACCCTCCATTTGCAACGGTGAAAGCTCATCCATTGTTCTGTTCCTGATGAACCTGGAACATCCCGGTGATGAAATAATCCAATCCGTTCAATGTGCCGTAAAATGGCTTAATGAATCGAGAATTATGAACACCCGCATTGAAACCATTAAAGGTACCACTGAACCATCCCGCTACAGAACCATTACCACCGATAAAGTGGTAGTAACCGATTCAACGGCTAGGCCGATCTGGACCAGGTATTACGAACTTGGCACGGACCGCCCCTTGTTTTGCGACCGCAACGGTAAGTACCTGTACTCGATGTCTGAAGTAAGCCGTGAACGTCGTACCGGTTATGGTTGGTATACCTATTCGCCTCAGGAGGTGCTGAATAAGTATCCCAAATGGCAGAAAAAATGGGCTCCGAACAATAATGTCCTGAAATAGTTGACAGTTTATAATGGACAGTTGACAATGGACAATTGACAATTCCTTGTGAAAACCTAAAAACAATTATTTACACATGAAAACAAGCAGAATTTATATCATTCTTGTATTGGCACTTTTCTGCCAAATGGCTTCGGCGCAAATTTATTTGTGGGAAAAAGGGAAAATGCCCAACAGCAAAGGTCTGAAAATGACCGATAGTATTGCCAACGACCGCCAGTTTGTGGTGGCAAATCCCAATATCGAGGTTTATACTCCTTCCAAAGAAGAGAATCGGGGTTTTGCCGTGTTGGTCATCCCCGGTGGCGGTTACGTTCGGTTGGCACATGTGGTAAGCGGCTCGCAGATTGCTAAATTCATCAACAGCATTGGTGGTACGGCTTTCGTGCTGAAATACCGGTTGCCGGTAACTCCGGATTTGAAACAGCGTGAGACCGGACCGTTGCAGGACGGCCAGCGGGCCATTAAAATGATGCGCGCGCTGGCTCCGAAATACGGTTATTCGGCCAGATAAAATTGGCGTTTTCGGCACTTCGGCAGGCGGCCATTTGGCTTCGTCGCTTGGCGTTTACACCGATGATTATACCGAAGTAAAGGATTCGCTCAGTAAATACCCGTTTCGTCCGGATTTTATGATCCTGCTGTCTCCCGTCATTACACTGGCTGAGCCGTATGCACACAAAGGCTCGCGCGAAAACCTGCTCGGCAAAGATGCAGCCAAAGAGTTGATCGATCAATACTCTACCCAGTTGCATGTAACCGCACAAACTCCGCCAACCATTCTGTTTCATGCCAACGACGATAAAGCCGTGCCTTCGCTCAACAGCGTAATGTTCTATACGGCATTGCGGGAAAAAGGCGTTGAGGGCTCCTTGCATATTTTCCCCCACGGCGGACATGCCATCAATCTGACCAAAAGCCCCGGAAGTACTGCGCTCTGGATGCCCATTCTGGATGCCTGGCTCAGAGAAATGGGGATTTATGATACGAAGAATAATTGACATAGACTCAGTATCCCTGGATTAGTATATGTTTTTCTACCAAAAAATGCAGTATTAATACCAATTTTTCGCACCCGTATAATTTCTCAACGATTAAATTTGTATCAATTAATTCTCTTTTACAATAAATTTTAAATCATTATTATCATGAGAAAAATTTTACTTCTATTCGTTGTCCTTTTGTCAGTAACTTTTCTTGCTAAAAGTGCTGAATATGTAGTGTATTCCTCTGCCGATCTGGCAGCAAAAGTTGCCGCAGCTATCGATGGCGATATTATTAAATTAGGTCAAACCGACTCGGTATTCAATCAAACTGCTTTAACTGTGACTAAGAGAATTACCATTAAAGCTAACACCGGATTAACCGCTAAACCGTCTGTAAAACTTGGTGTCACTCTTAAAAATGGGAGTTCTATCCGGTTGGAAGGTATCAAGTTCTTCTATGATGCGCCGGGATCAGCTACTGCAACAGACAGTAAATATGGCATTACGGCCGTGGCTGAGGTTGCTTCTATCGACTCAATCAAAATAATAAATTGCGAGGCACTGAATTTTGGGCGTGGCCTTATACGTGCTGACAATACCACCAACATTGCCACCATAGGAACTATCGTAATTGATAACTGCATCATTAGCAATGCCAGTTCAGTAAGTACTACCTATTGTACTGTTGGTTTGAAAACGGCTAAAGTGTCAAACATCACTGTCAGAAATACTACTTTTGTTAATTGCCTTAGCGGTGTTCTTTATAGCGAAGATACTTCTACATCATTGAATCTGAATGTGGATCATGTAACTATTTATAACTGCGACAAAACAGGTAATAAGCCTATTATTGGTTTTAGAAACCCAACTGGTTCAAAATTCTCGGTAACCAACAGCATTGTTTATTTTCAGGGTATCACTACAGCTGCAGCTGATACAATGGTCAACAGAGCGATTAATTTCTCATCCGTAACCCCTGATGCAGCGTCATTTACATTAAGTAACTCTATTATTTGTCCAAATCAGTTTACTAACAAAGTACTTTCGTTAATATCACCTGCTAATACTTCTGCTGCGTGGTCGGCATTTAATACGGTAGCTGTTGATTCATTGGCTATGGATGCCAATTACGTGGTTACAACTTATCCTATTCAACTAAACACAATTGGTGACCCCCGCGGATATAAATTAAAATCCGCCGTTAATTCTCCAAAAACTTCTTCGACAGCTATTTCTTTCAATGGAACTGAAATTAAATTGAATGAAACACAAAATGTAAGTATTTTCAGCGTTACAGGCGAACTGCTTAAATCAGCAAAACAAGTAAACCAACTATCGGTAGCTAACCTCTCAAAAGGTGTTTATATAGTGAAAGCCGGTACCAATGTTCAGAAATTTATAGTGAAGTAATTTGAAATATATTTTACCGAAAAAAAGCCTGATCGTAATTTCATACGGTCAGGCTTTTTTGTCAGGGATGTATTTGCTACAGAAGATATTCCGGTATATATTTTTGTACAATCCGTGTATTTCGCGTGCTTAACTGAATGGCATTGAATCATAAATCTAATTTGATCGGTCTCGTATTTCTATAGAGTATTGCCGTACAAGTGTTATTAGCAATAATATCTCTTTATGAAATTGCGATACAGATATTATTCGCAATATTATTGCTCAATAATATTGCCATACAGACTTTATTGGCAATATTATTTGTATGGGATATTGCCAATAAAGTTTGTATGGCAATATCTCATGAAATTTATATTGCTGTTTGCCTGTTATTCGCAATTATTCAGGCTGGAAATTATCTCTCCGCTTCTCCGCACTTATCCTTATACTCCCGCGGGCTCATGCCAAACTTCTGTTTAAAACAGCGGCTAAAGTAGCGCGGATCGTTGATTCCCACCATATAGGTTATTTCGCTGAAGTTGTATTCCCCGGTTTCAATAAGTTGCGCGGCACGCTGGATGCGCACTTCTTTCAGAAATTCTACGGGAGCCAGGCCTGTGAGACTTTTGAGTTTCTTGAAAAACGCCGACCGGCTGAATCCGATATGAATAGCAATGTCTTCGATGGTGAGCTCCGAGTTATCAATATTTTGCTCGATGAACGACATAATCCGTTGAATAAAAATATCATCCTGCGACATCACGTTGGGTTTCGAAGGCGAAATAACGCCACTGGTTAGCGATGAGCGGTACAATTCCTGCAATTGCTTGCGGAGTTTCAGCAGGTTTTCAATACGGGCTTCCAGGTAGGCCGAGCTGAAAGGCTTGGTAATGTAGTCGTCAACTCCGTATTGAAGGGCTTCCAGTTTGTTTTCCATGTCCGTTTTGGCGGTAAGCAGCACCAATGGGATATGGCTGATGTTAATATCCTCTTTGATGGCTTTGGCTAATTCCAAACCACTCATTTCTGGCATCATTACATCGGTAATAATCATATCCGGAATGTTGTTTTGGGCAATCTCCAGGGCCTGTCGGCCATTTTCCGCTTCCAGTACTTCATACCTCGCACTCAAAATCGTCTTAAGGAAAGCACGTAACTCATTGTTATCTTCAGCAATAAGAATGGTTTGTTTCATGGAGTCGAAATCCGTTTCCTGTTCTTCCGTGCCTCTTTCTTTTTTGAGTTCGGGAATGTCGGCAGGCATCGGCGTTGGGGCAGTTTCTTCGTTGATTACCAATTCCTCATCCACGGCAAAATGAGCATTCCCTTTCAGAAATGATACTTTGAATGCAGACCCTCTGCCCGGTTCGCTTTCTACTTCTATTTTGGCATGATGCAATTCCACCAGTTCTTTTGTCAGCGACAGCCCTATACCTGTACCCTCCTGAAACGACACATTCGAAGCAGCCAGGCTCTCGAAGCGGTTAAACAATAGTTTCATACGGTCTTTACTCATCCCCATGCCACGATCTTTGACCGTAACACTCACGTTATCTTTCTCCTCTGCAACGCTTACTTCAATTGGATTTCCGGGTTGTGTAAACTTAAATGCATTGGATAGTAAATTATAAAATATTTTCTCGAATTTGTCCTTGTCCACCCACAGTGTTGCATTGTTGCTCTCATCAATTACTTCAAAAATAATCTTTCGCTCCTCAGCTAATTTAGTAAAACTTTGACAGATTTCTTTTATAAAAACACCCGGTTGAATGGGCTCCACCACCAATTTCATTTTTTTATTCTGGATTTTTCTGAAATCGAGAATTTGGGTAATCAATCTGAGCATTCTATCAGTATTGCGCTGTATCATGGTTAGCTGCTCTTTGGCTGGTTCGGAAAGGGATTCGGTCCGTAGCAAATTTTCAACCGGTGAAGCAATTAGTGTCAGCGGAGTGCGCAATTCATGCGAAATATCGGTAAAAAAACGTAGTTTCAGGTTCGTGATCCGGTGTTCAACCTCTACATCTCGTTTTCAGCCGGAAAATTGTAGACAGGATGTAAATAGCCAGCCCTGCCAGTCCTAAAAAGATAATCAGATAAAACAGATACCCCCAGTACGACTCCCAAAATGATGGTTGTTTGATAATAACAATACTTCGCTCATTTTCCACCCACACACCCTCTGCATTGGTCGATTTTACGCGGAAAACATATTTCCCCTTGGGCAGGTTTGTATAAGTGGCAATGCGCTGGTCGTGCACATAGTTCCATTCTTTTTCAAATCCATCCAGTTTATAGGCATATTGAATATTTTGTGGATTGTTATAATCAAGCGCAGCAAATCCAATGGAAAAGATATTCTGTTCATGGTTTAGCTTCAGTTCACTGGTTTCGTTAATTACATATTTCAGTGGCGAGCCCTCCACGCCTACTTCCATTGTTTTGTTGAACAATTGAAAATCGGTAAGCACAATACGCGGTGTATACGTACTTTTTGTTGCTTTAAGCGGATTGAACAGCACAAATCCTTCGGTAGTTCCGTAGGCCAGATTCCCCTGCCGGGCCTGACACACCGAGGCTTCAACAAAACAGTAAGCATTATCGTTAAGTGGTTGATATACATCAAAGCGCTCCTCAGTGGGTATAAATTTGCCGATTTCAGTTTGAGTAGAGAACCAGATATTTCCTTTAGAGTCTTCTTTCAGGGTAAAAATAACATTGGAAGGAGCACCGTTTCCTACCATGTATGATTTAAATTCAGGTTTCTTTCTCAGGTCAAGTTCTTCATTCAATACATCCAGTCCACCACCGAAAATAGCCAGATATAATTTTCCATCCCGGGCAGTGAGTATATTGTGAACATCGTTGCCCGAAATCGTTTTCGGATTGCCGGGATCGTGTGTAAAAATGGTAAAACCGATGTTTTCGGGCCCGGTATTGTCGTTTTTAAAAACAACCATACCACCGGTGGTTCCCACAAAAATACGCCCTTTCGTATCTTCGGTAAGGCAGCGGGTGCGGCTACAGGTGGTTATTGGATAGTTCTTCAATTTATTACGGGCGCTAATAAACTGAATGTTCCCGTCTTTTTCCTGTAGCAGGTTGATTCCCCCACCATACGTGGCTACCCAAATCCGGTGCAGATGATCTTCCAGTATGGAATAAATATTATCGCTGCTAAGGCTGTAAATATCATCGGCGTTGTAGCGATAATTGATTATTTTAAAGCGGTTGGCATTTTCACTCCTTTCAAGCTTATAAAGACCGCTGCCTTTGGAACCCAGCCATACATTGCCTTTGGAATCCCCAAAAATAGTATAAACAGATGCTTTCAGTGGATTGGCACTGTTCAAAAAACCATCGGTTCCCAGTTTGCCCAGATAGACATTGTTGGGATCGAAAATACTTATCGTCCCATTCTTGGCACCCACCCACATCCGGTTGTTATAGTCCTGAAAAATAGAGCGTATTTCGTTACTGGCAGAGCTTGTTTCGGCCGGTTGCGGCTTGATAAAATTGAAAGGAGATTGGCTGAAAACGACTTTCTCAATACCATGAGAATAAGGGCATAACCATAGATTTCCCTGTTGATCGGAATAGGCCGAATGCATCATGTTCGAAAAACGGCGGTCGGCCGAGTTTGGTGCATTGTAGAAAGCTTCCAGTGTGTTTAGCTCCGGGTTGTAGCGGCTGAAGCCTCCCAACCGCGGATGCACCCAGATGTTTCCGAGTTTATCTTCGAGTACAAAAAAGTTGGGAAGCGGGGCAAACTGGCTCGAATTTGCAATTTGAATATCAAAGTTATTGACTTTTTGTTGTTGGGGTTGGAAATAAACCACGCTTGGTTTTTCACTTTCTATCCAGATATTGTGTTTTTTATCCATGTAGCACGAATAAAACGAATCGCTAATCACCCCCGATCCGTTGGATTTGTTGAACGAAGTGAATTTTTGTTGTTGAATGTCGTACAGGAAGAATCCGCTCCGGTTACTGAGCAGGAATAATTGGTTTGGTGTAATTGCTTTAATATCAATAATTGAAGTGGCCTCCGGCACTATCAATCCATCAAAAGTTTGTTTTTGCGTATTGTAAAGGCGTATCTTACCGTGCTCCCCTCCGATCCAGATATAGTTCCCGCTTTCGGCAATGGAAAAGAAGGCTCCACCGGATTTTTCTTTAAATAACTGTACCGGTTTCTGGCTGTTTTGTTTAACGATATTCAGCCCGTTGCTGGTCAGTACCCAGGTGTTTTTGCGCTTATCCTGAAAAATACGGGTTATTTTGTTTGAACTGAGTGACTCGTTTGACTCGTTGAAATGCCATAGCTTTACATCGTCGTTTTCAGGCAAATTTTGTACTCTGAAACAACCATTATTTCCGCCGGTGAGCCATACCGAACCATCCGGAAAGGTATAAATGTTCTCGAAATTTGCCTTGTAGCTTTTAAATTCCTCTTTGCATTGCGGCACTTGCAGGAATCTTTCTGTTTGAGGATTGAAGCGGTACACGCACCCATCATATGTTTTGATCCAAAGATACCCATCAACATCTTCCCGGATTATGTCGATGCGGTAGTTTTGTATTCCGAAGAGTTGTCCCGGATTGCTTTTGTATGTTTTAAACGTGTATCCGTTGAATTTATTCAGTCCATCAAATGTACCAAACCACATTTGCCCGATTCTATCCTGTAGCATACACAGCACATTAATTTCAGACAAGCCTTCTTTGACTGAATAATGAGAGAATTGCGTGTGTGTGTGGGCTGTCGAAATGAAAGAAATGGAGCAAAATAAGATAAGAAATATGATTTTTTTCATGTGGGAATAATTGTTTTAAGGTTGCATGAAACCTGCCCGCCGGCTCATCAAAACGGGACTGGTTTTATGTTTGTTTTTCAGTAGGATTTGGTTTATAATCAGATCAAGCTCATTACAAAGGTAAATAATTTTTTGTACAGACATTTAAATTGTTCCGGCTGGAAAGAAGCGTGTAATTGTTTTAATGATTCGTTTCAAAAGGGCCATCTTAAGCATCTGTATCTATCATCTTTATTCTTTTTGACTTTATGTCACAAAATTATAAATCATTAGGAAAGAAACTACGGTCTAAATGTTGGTATACCAAAAACTCCCAGTAAAAAATCAATTTTTCTACTTTGAGTATTTAAAAATACCCCAAATTTGCATTCGGTTTTACAAACTGAAAAAATCATCAATGGTATTATTGAAAATAAAATGTTTATCCGCAGAATAAACATTACCTTTTGAATAAAATTTAAGGATAGGCATTCATACGGATAATCATAAAAAATAACGTTTAAAAACATGAGCATTTTGAAAAAGGTAGTTTGGGTTGTAGTTTTAGTAGTTTTGTGTTCGGGCAGCATTTTTTCGGGGAACTATAAATACGGATATTTGTATAAGAAACTCCCGTTTAAAATGGCAGAAGTCCCGGAGCCGGTTATACCCAGTACGAAAATCTCAATTTGTAGCTACGGTGGAGTTGGAGATGGTATTACGCTGAATACCGAAGCGTTTAAAAAAGCGATTGATGCACTTTCGGCCAAAGGCGGTGGCAAACTGGTTGTTCCTTCCGGTATTTGGTTTACCGGGCCCATTGTCCTGAAATCAAATATAAATCTGCATCTCGATAAAGGAGCTGTTATTCTTTTCTCTCCGGATTTTAATCTTTATCCACTGGTAAAAACTTCGTTCGAGGGGCTGGAAACCTCTCGTTGCCAATCGCCCCTGACTGGAAAAAATCTGGTGAATGTGGCCATTACCGGCGAAGGTTCTATCAATGGCTCAGGTCACGCATGGCGGCCGGTGAAAAAAGCCAAAGTAACCGATGCAAAGTGGAAAGAGGTGGTTAGTTCCGGTGGAGTATTAAAAAATCCCGGATACTGGTTTCCGTCCACAAAATCACTCGAAGGCGAGTCCATGAGTGATATGAATGTTCCGCGCAAAGCGATGACTGATAGTCAGTTGAACGAAGTGAAAGATTTTCTGCGTCCGGTAATGATCAGCCTTGTGGAATGTAAAAATGTAAAACTTCAGGGCGTGCTTTTCGAAAACTCACCCAGTTGGAATATTCACCCGCTTATGTGCGAAAACCTCATTATCAATGGTGTTTTTGCCCGCAATCCGGCCTATGCGCAAAATGGTGATGGGCTTGATATTGAATCATGTAAAAACGTTATTTTGGTAAACAGTACATTCGATGTGGGCGATGATGGCATCTGCATAAAATCGGGAAAAGATGAGGACGGCCGCAAACGAGGCCGACCAGCCGAAAATATAATTGTGGATAACTGCAAGGTTTTTCAGGGACACGGCGGCTTTGTGGTGGGAAGCGAAATGTCGGGTGGAGTCCATAACATTTCTGTATCCAACTGCCAGTTTTTGGGAACCGATGTGGGGCTTCGTTTCAAAAGCAACCGTGGACGTGGGGGTGTGGTTGAAAACATATATGTTAATGATATTTACATGCTGGACATTGCAACGGATTCATTCCTGTTCGATTTGTATTATGGAGGCAAATCAGCAACCGAAGCCCTGGAAGACGGGTCGGATAGCGCAGTAGAGTCAAATGTTTTGCCTGCTGTTAATGAAGAAACCCCTTGTTTTCGCAATATCTACGTTAAGAACCTTGTTTCGCGCAATGCCCGCCGGGCCATGTTTTTCAATGGATTACCCGAAATGAATATTTCCAACATTAATCTGGAAAATGCAATTATCTCCGCACAGTTTGGTGCAGAACTTGTTGAGGTCGATGGAGTTAAATTTACACATGTAAACATTATTCCGAAACAAGGGCCAGCCGTTAACCTGAAAAATGTAAAAAATTTCTCGGCAACCGGGCTTGAATATCCTAAAGAACTGGAACAACCTGTTAGTATCAGCGGGAAAAAAACGAAAAATATTTTGCTGCCTTTTGAAAAAAAAGACAAGAGCCTGATATTGTTGTCGGGAAAAGCGGATTCGAATGAGGTAAAATTCTGGAAGTAATTATTAATCAGCAAGAGAAAATTATTATCGTACTACTTAGTACACAATTACTATATTTGTAGTCTATTAAAAATACAAAAAATTACCTTGGATCAAAAAAACAACTAAAATGCTGAATTTCAAAGGAAAAAAAACGATAATTGGCTTACTTTTGTGTTTGCCCGTGCTGGCTTGGGCAGCAAAACCATATTCGGTGCGTATGGCCGATTCAGAAATGAAACGGATGCCCGAAAGCTGGATGACTGACTTTGCCAAAAAACTGAAATGGGATTATTGCAACGGACTGGAACTGCAGTCTATCTATCAGGTTTGGAAACTTACGGGAGATCAGAAATACTTTAACTACGTAAAAAGCTATACCGATACCATTATTTCTTCCAATGGAACGATAAGCGGTTACAAACTTGAAGATTACAACATCGACAAGCTGAATTCAGGCAAGATGTTATTCGATCTGTACAAGGTTACCAAAGAAGAAAAGCTGAAAAAAACGATGGACTTGCTTCGCAGCCAAATGAAAACCCATCCGCGTACTGCCGATGGCGGATTCTGGCACAAAAAAATTTACACCCATCAGATGTGGTTGGATGGATTGTACATGGCTTCTCCATATTTGGCTGAGTACGGGTATCGTTTTGGCGAAACCGGATTGTTTGATGAGGTAGCTCATCAGATTATTACTATGGCTAAACACAGTTACGACCCGAAAACCGGTTTGTATTACCACGGCTGGGACGAAAGCCGCAAACAACGCTGGGCAAACCCTGAAACTGGCTGCTCGCCTAACTTCTGGTCGCGCAGCATGGGTTGGTACATGATGTCCATGGTGGATGTGTTGGACTATTTGCCAAAAGATCATCCGCAACGTCCCGAAATTATTAAAATCCTGACCAACCTGAGCCAGTCGCTCGAGAAATACCGCGATCCCGAAAACCGGGATGTGGTATCAGGTAACCGATAAGGGTACTGAACCGGGCAATTATGTAGAATCATCGGGTTCAGCCATGTTTATTTACACCTGGGTAAAAGGTGCTCAAAAAGGATATTTGCCCAAAGCCTATCTGTCAAAAGGGAAGAAAGCCTACGATCAGTATGTAAAACGATTTATCAAGCAAAATGAGGACGGAACTATCTCTCTTACTGATGGATGTTCTGTAGCAGGCTTGGGAGGTGAACCCAAATACCGCGATGGCAGTTTCCAGTACTATATCTCTGAACCCAAACGCGACAACGACCCTAAAGCAGTTGCTCCCTTCATTATGGTAAGTGTATTGCTTAAAAAATAGAAAACGGGTGGCCGGAGTTCCGACTCCGGCTAAATGAAATTAATTGATGGGTGACCGGAGTTTCATAGGTTTAATAATTCGCGTAAACGGAGTCCAGTCTTTAATTTGATAATACAAACGATATGAGAAAATTCATTTTTGTAGTTGCTTTTATTCTGCCATGTTTGTTGACTTACGCACAAACTCCCGCATTTCCGGGAGCTGAAGGTGGCGGTATGTTCACAACCGGAGGGCGCGGTGGTAAAGTGTTGATTGTAAATTCACTTGCCGATGATGGTTCGAAAGGAACATTGCGCTGGGCTGTTTATCAAAAGGGGCCACGAACCATCCTTTTCAACGTTTCGGGAACAATCAGCCTGACAAAACCATTGTCGATAAAGAACGATTCGCTCACCATTGCCGGCCAGTCGGCTCCGGGTGATGGAATTTGCATTAAAGATTACGATATGTTTATCAATGCAAATAATGTTATTGTCCGTTTTATGCGTTTCCGCCTGGGCGATTTGGTCAAAGAGCATGAGCCGGATGCTTATGGTGGACGTAATCAGAAAAATATGATAATCGACCATTGCTCTTCCAGTTGGTCGGTCGACGAATGTGCTTCGTTCTATTCCAATGAGAATTTTACACTGCAATGGTGTATTATTTCCGAAGCCCTGAATAATTCGGAACATCCCAAAGGAGCACATGGTTACGGAGGAATCTGGGGAGGCAAAAACGCTTCGTTTCATCACAACCTGATTGCCGATAACAACAGCCGCAACCCACGATTCAATGGTTTTAAACGTGCAGGATTGAAATATGGAAATTCGCAGGACGAAGAACGGGTTGATTTTCGCAACAATGTGATTTACAACTGGGGCGACCACAGCTCGTATGGTGGTGAAAGTGGCAACTACAATATCGTAGCTAATTATTTCAAGGCCGGAGCCGGAACCAACCCCAAAATAAAAGACCGAATTACACAGATTGATATGGATGCTGACCCCACGAAATGTGCACCGGGATATGGTAGCTATTTCATTCAGGATAATTATGTCTTTGGTTTTCCTGAAGTAACTAAAGATAACTGGAAAGGCGTGTCGCTGGACGATGGCGTTGATCCGCTTGTCAGCAAAGCCCGGAAACCGTTTGCCGGCACTACCGTAAAAACGCAACCGGCCGAAGTAGCTTACGAAAAAGTGCTGGCTTTTGCCGGTGCTTCGTACAAACGTGATGCCGTGGATACGCGGGTAACAAATGAAGTGAAAACAGGGATAAATACTTACAAAGGCAAGCTTACACAACGTCCGGGATTGATTGACTCACAAAGCGATGTGGGTGGCTGGCCTGAATATAAAACGGAAGAAGCTCCTGCAGATACGAACTTAGATGGCATTCCGGATGGTTGGCTGGAGAAAAATTACCCGGGCAAAAAGGCTGCCGATTTAAATAAAGAGGGTTATACCTATCTCGAAGTTTACCTGAACAGCCTGGTTCAACCCATTATTGATAATCAATCAAAAGAAACCTCTTGTTGCATTCTGAAAAAGAAATAATTACACCACTATAATTTTATGAAAAAGATCCTGCTGTTTTTTCTTCTGTCAATAAGTGTTTTAGGTATTGCACAGGAAAAAAAATACGATATTATCGTCGACCGTAATGGCACCGGACATTTCCGCAATATCCAACAAGCCATCGACTCGGTTCGGGCTTTTAATCCCGCCGGACGTATTAGCATTTTTATTAAAAAAGGCTATTATAAGGAGAAGTTGCTACTTCCTACCCATTGCTGCAATGTGTTGCTCATTGGCGAAGACCGTGATAAAACAATTATTAACTGGGACGATCATGCCAATATCAACAAAATGGGTACATTCCGGACCTATACGTTTAAAATCTGTGGCAACGATATTCAACTGGAAAACCTGACGGTAGAGAATTCATCCGCCCGCCTCGGACAAGCTGTCGCCCTACACGTCGAAGGCGATCGTTGTGTGTTTGTCAATTGTCGGTTTCTGGGGCATCAGGATACTATTTATACCGGCCGCGAAAACATGCGCCAGTATTTCCAGAATTGTTATATTGAAGGAACTACCGACTTTATTTTTGGTCCGTCAACCTGTTGGTTCGAAGGCTGTGATATTGTTTGTAAATCCAATTCCTACATAACAGCAGCCAGCACTCCCGAACATATCAAATACGGCTATATTTTCAACCATTGCAACGTCAGCTTCCTGGATTCAACAGTTACCGGCGAATACCTGGGCCGGCCGTGGCGTGCCGTATGCCATGACGTTGTTTATGAACTGCCAGTTGCCCAAAGGTATTAAAGCCATTGGCTGGCACAACTGGGGCAAGGTGGAAAACGAAGCGACAGCCCGATACATGGAATACAACAATTCGGGCGAAGGTGCCAATACTTCCGCTCGTGCGGCATGGATTAAACTTCTGACCAAAAAAGAAGCTGCCGAATACACGGTCGAAAATGTGCTGAAAGGCTACAATGGCTGGAATCCGGCGAAACCAGCCCCCTAAACTCCCATAGGGGACTTAAAGCACTAATTCTTAGAAGCAGGATTATCAATATTAAATACCCCGATAACTATCGAGTATAGTATCTTACGTTTAATAAAGCCCCAATGGGGAATTTCTTTCTTACCTCATGAAGAAACTAACAATCTTACTTTCGTCTTATCACTGATTTTATGTCCATTTTTCCGTTGTCGGCCCAGAAGTATATCTAAAGTATGGGTCTCTGATCTGGGAAATGGAAATTTCAAGAATCCGGTACTCTATGCCGATTATTCCGACCCGGATGTGTGCCGTGTTGGCAACGATTACTACATGGTGGCGTCATCGTTCGTTCATATTCCCGGACTTCCGATCCTGCATTCCAACGACATGGTAAACTGGACCATTATCGGGTATGCCATTCAGCAAATGACTCCCGAAGACCGCTTCAGCACCATGCAGCACGGCAACGGGGTGTGGGCACCCAGCATTCGTTACCACAACAACGAGTTTTACATCTATTTTGGCGACCCGGATGCCGGGCTTTACATGACCAAAGCGTCTGATCCACGGGGTGTATGGTCGCCACTCACCATGGTGAAAGAAGGCAAGGGGCTGATTGACTGCTGCCCGCTGTGGGACGAAGATGGCCGTGCCTACATGGTTCACGGTTATGCCGGAAGCCGCGCCGGAATGAAAAGTGTATTGGGCGTTTTCGAAATGTCGGCCGATGGAACAAAAGCTATTGGCCCGGACCGCCTGGTGTTTGATGGTCATCCGGTGAATACTACCACCGAAGGGCCGAAATTCTACAAACGCAATGGTTATTACTATATCCTTTGCCCGGCCGGTGGTGTGAAACCCGGTTGGCAGCTGGCTTTACGCTCTAAAAGCGTATATGGTCCCTATGAAGAAAAGCGTGTGATGGAACAAGGAAAATCTGACATCAACGGGCCCCACCAGGGTGCATGGGTGGATACGCCGGACGGAAAGCAAGACTGGTTTTTCCATTTTCAGGATTTGTATGCCTATGGTCGTGCAGTGCATTTGCAACCAATGAAATGGGTGAACGACTGGCCCGTGATTGGCGAGGATAAAGATGGTGACGGTTGCGGTAATCCGTACTCCAGCTATAAAAAACCGGCTGTAGGCAAAACCTATCCTATTGCTACGCCTGTAGAAAGTGACGAATTTAATAACAATGCCCTTGGACTTCAATGGCAATGGCAGGCCAACAGCAATCCGCTGTGGTGTTTCCCGGCCGGTGACAAGGGTTACTTGCGCCTTTTTGCCTGGAACCTCATTGGCAATGCCAAAAACCTGTGGGATGCACCGGCTTTGTTGATGCAGAAATTCCCGGCTCCGGACTTTAAAGCCACCACCAAACTGACCTTCAGCCCATTTAGAAAAGGAGAACGCGCCGGCCTGGTTGTTTTCGGACAAGACTACTCAACGATCACTATCGACAACACTGGCAAAGGGTTTCGAATCAGCCAATCGGCTTGCAAAAATGCTCCGAAAGGGACTGCTGAAGTTATCAACGACTCTGTAGCCACTAAGCAAAATACTGTTTATTTCCGTGTGGAAGTTAAACAAACCAAGGATAAGAAAAACAACGAAGGCATTCAGGAGCCGAAAGCTACCTGCACGTTCAGCTATAGCCTGGATGGTAATAAATTTATTGTTCTCGGCAAACCATTCGTAGCCTGGGAAGGCAAATGGGTGGGAGCCAAAGTAGGTATTTTCTGTCAACGCGAAGGCTGGCTCAACGACTCGGGCTATGCCGATGTGGATTGGTTCCGGGTGGAAGCGCTGAAATAAGGCTTTTAATACAAATTTCAGAAAGGAATTATCGGGAGAAAATCCGGGTAATTCCTTTTTTTTGTGCTTCAAAACAAGATGTTATATTCAATAATACTCAAAAAATCGACCAAAGGCAACAAAGTACTAGTAAATTGGATGTGCTGAAAAATAAGGACTTACGGTTTTGTTAGGAAATAAGTATAAATGCTTATTAATCGCAGATTATGTACTTTTTAGCAGCTCCTAAATTATATCTTTATGAATGAAAATTTAGCCGGAGGCGATTGCCATTCTTTTAAATCCGTTTATCTTTGCATAAATAATAAAATAATCAGTATATGAGTACAGATGAAATAAAACTTCAGATATTCCGCCAAATTGATAGTTTAAATGCCGGAAAACTCAAAGAATTTTATGGAGTATTGCTGAATTATGTGAACAGTAAGAAAGATACTAATGAGTGGATTGGTGTTTCAAAATCGGAGCTAAAAGGAATTGAAGCAGCTATCAAAGAGCTAAACGAAGGTAAGGGAGTTCTCCATCAGGATGCGATGACAAAATTAAGAAATAAAGCATCACATGCCTAGGCATATTGTTTGGTCACCACTTGCGGTGGTTGATGTAGAAAAAGTAGTTGACCATCTTCAACAAAACAGGAATGAGCAAGTCGTATCGGATTTTTTGGATGAAATAGATTATATTTTGCTTCAACTTGCAGTTCATCCCCGACAATATCCAATTGTCAATAAAAAGCTAAAAATCAGGAAATGTGTGATAAGCAAACACAACAGCCTGTTTTACAGAGAAAAGAAAACTCATGTTGAGTTATTACGTTTTTTTGATACCAGGCAGCATCCCGGCAAATTGAAATTTCAATAAAATTGATTAACTAAGAATCAGAAAAAACATACTAAAGACAGCATTACTTCGTGGCACGGGGCGGTAAAAGCACTGAAGAAAATTGCCAAATGCTATGTCGTGATGATAACCATTAAAAATAATGCATTTAGACTTGGACGGGAAGTGGAAATTACAAGAGATTATCGGACGATTCATATCGTCCGATAATTTCTTTTTTGTCCCAATAGGATGCCGACTCCTCCAACCAATGAGAAAGCAAGTACGCCTATCAAAATGAATATCTGCGGGATGATTTGCAGGTATAAAAACAGGTATTGAACCAGGCCGGTATATAAACCCAACAGCAATGTAAGCACAATGCCTATGGCGGCAAAAAGCCACATGATCCAACTGCGGTCGCGTTGTTCGGGGAGTTTGCGCATCACCCGTTGCGTGAATCCGAAATCGGCAATTTCCTTTTTGTTTTCGCTGAAAAAGTCTTTCAGCATGTTGTCATTTGTTTCCATATCCTGCCTGAGTTAAATAGTTACTCAATCTTTCTTTTCCCTTCAGAATGTATGTTTTGGCCGTTCCGAGCGGACAATTCATAATGCGGGCAATTTCTTTGTGCGTTTTGTCTTCCATATAGAACAACAATACAGCCGTTTGTTCCTCTTTCCGCAGAATCTTTAACGCTTTGTAAATGTCCATTTTCTCTGCCGAAAACTCGTTTTGGGTTTGATGCTGGCTGTCAATCTGGTATTCGTCAATATCTGCATAAGGTTTATGCGCCCTCACCGAATCGTAGTACACGTTGTACGCAATGCGGTAGAGCCAGGTGGAAAACCCCGATAGCCCGCGGAACGAACTGATATGCAGGTAAGCCTTGATAAAGGTTTCCTGTGCCAGATCGTCGCTCAACGGGACATCGCCCATAGTCAGGTTCAGGAAGAACCTGCGTATGGACGACTGGTATTTACAGGTCAGCTTATCAAATGCGCTTTTATCGCCAAGCAATGCCACCTGGGTAACCCACCGGATATCATCCGTGTTGCTCATCGTTGTTTAGTGTTGAATCGGTTTTGGGTTTGTCCAATTGATGAACCAATAAATAACCTATACCGACAAAACATGGAATAATTCCGATAATCAGACCATCCTTTTCATTTATTACCAGGAATGAAATAACAATTCCCAGTCCGATAACCAGCCACAGGATACCTTTTTTCAGGTTCGAAGGAGCATTGGCTTTCTTCGGTTCGTCGAAGAAATGTTCCGGCACACTTTGCCCCATTTCAATCGACTTCATGTAAATGTCGTACCTGCGTTGCGATTCCCGGTTGCGGGCCCGTGCCTGGATAAACAAAACCACGATGATAAAAACGAAAGGCAGCAACACGATCATAAAAATACCAAATCCGTTCAACGGCATGTCGTTACGGCCTTCGTTTTCGATGCGCTGTTTTTCAACCTCAAATTCCTGACGTTTCAAATCAAGAAGCTGGCTCGGCGATAATTTCGAAAGCAGCAACGAGTCTTTCTGCAACTTATGGAGTTCTTCGCTGTTTTTCACAACTTCTTCTTTCAATTCATTTTTCAGGCTGTCGATATTCACGCCTGCCGGATTTGCTTGCACCCCTAAAAACAGGAATATAGCTACTAATAAAAATCCAATACGTTTCATAATTGTAGAATTTTAAATGTCAATTTAGTGTTTGTTTTCCTGTTAGACGCAACGAATATATCATTTGGATTTGAAATAATCAAAAAAATAAATATTTAACTGTTACATGGCTTTTTTTAGCTGAAATGTCGCTGCAAAACCTGAAAATGAGCATCTATGTGCAATAATGCTGTAGGTGTTACCTCATGGCACAACGAAATACAACAACATGTTTCCGGCATAGCTTCCTTGTAGCCGTACAAAACCTCCGTGTTTCCGACATAGCCCCTTTGTATGCCATACAAATGCTCCATGTTCCGAACATAGCCTGTTTGTAAGGTTGCAAATGCTCCATGTTGCTGACATAGCCTCTTTGTATGCCATACAAAACCTCCATGTTGCCAACATAGCCCGTTTGTATGTCATACAAATGCTCCATGTCGCCAACATGCTTTCTCTTAACTAATCAAAACGAAATACGTTTCAATAGGATTTTAAGTCCCGACGAACTATCGCTTTTTGCAAAACTCACGTCGAATTTCATTTATGCTAATTTCTACTGATAAAAACAGGCATTTCACAGATACTGTTTTCATTAAACAGTAAAAGAACTGTATTTTCACACAAAATTTAGTATTGTTGATATAAAATTACCATCACATAATGAAAAAGAAACTATTACTACTCACTATACTAATTCCGCTTATCGGACTGGGCGTTGCGAAATCGCAATCGCAAAACAGTCTGATATTGCGGTTTACAAATGGCACTGAAAACGGTTCAATGCTGGCAGCGCTCGATAAAATTACTTTTTCGGGAACCAGCATGTTGTTGAATTATACCAATGGAACATCCGGCAATTTTGAAGAATCAACTATAAAAAACATGATTTTCCGGGCAGTTGTTTCAGGCGTTGAATCTGTAAGCATTAGCAATAGCAGTAAACTAAGCATTTACCCCAATCCGGCAAGCGATTATGTTTGCCTGCAAAATGCTCCTGATGGAGAATTGAATTTTAGCATTTATGCGCTCGATGGAACCATTTTGCTTTCATCAAAATTGATATCAGCAACGCAGCAAATTGACATCAGCATGCTGAAAAAAGGATTTTATGTGATTAAAGTGAGCAACCAGGCCATGAAATTTATGAAATTATGAAGAAAGCGGGTATCATTTTTCTAAGTGCGGCATGCTTGTTCACCGTATTGGCACAGGACAAATTGTTTATACATAAAACCGATAAATCGGTGCTGGAAGTGTTGGTTTCAACCATTGATAGCCTGAGTTTCGGGAGCAACCAAACCGTGTTGAATATTCACAAAACCGATCATTCCATCTCTTCGTACGCCGTTGCAACTATCGACAGCCTGAATTTTGGCAATGGGCCGGATACGGTGACTATTACCTACAACGGTGCTTCGGCAACCGTAGTTAATCCGCTGAAAAAACACGGGGTGGAAATTACCCAATCCGGTGCCGATATTGTTGTAAATTCGGCTCTTGACCAAAATGAAGTAACCTATATCCTGTCCGGAACAGCCACCGAAGGTTCGTTTAAAGTGTATAGCAATTACCGTCTAAACCTAAACCTGAACGGGGTAAATATTAGCAATTCGGATGGCCCTGCTATCAATATTCAATCTGGTAAAAAAATAAGCGTGAACTTAGCTGTCGGAACCACCAACGTGTTGACCGATGGAGCGGTTTATGCCACCAGCACCGAAGACCAGAAAGCAGCATTTTTCAGCGAAGGGCAGCTCCAGTTCACAGGCAGCGGAAGCCTTTCGGTAAAAAGCAACAACAGCCATGCTATTTGCAGCGACGATTATATCCAGATCGATGCTGGAAACATAGCAGTTACCGGAGCGGTAAAAGATGGCATCCACTCCAAAGATTATTTCCGCATGAATGGCGGTACACTTAATGTTACGGCCACCGGCGATGGTGTGGATTGTGAATTGGGCGACGTGATCATCAACGGGGGCTCCATTACCACTGTAAACGCAGTGGCCGACACCAAAGGAATTTCCTGCGACAGCCTGATGACTATTACCGGAGGAACGTTGAACCTGACCGTCAGCGGAAACCAGTCAAAAGGCCTCAAATCGAAGCAAGCCATGACCCTGAGCGGAGGCAACATTACCATAAACACTTCGGGTGGAGTTGTACTCGCCGCCCTTGGTTCGGGATACGACGCTTCCTATTGCACTGCAATTAAAGGAAATACCAATGTAGATATTGCCGGAGCCAACATTACCATCAAAAGCACGGGAGCCGCAGGAAAAGGCATCTCGGCCGATGGCAGTATAAACATGAGTTCAGGCACGGTAAACATTACCTGTTCAGGCACCGGAACAACATACGTAAATTCCTCAGGTGTAAAAGATTCCTACAATTCATCCTGCTTCACAGCATCTGCAAACCTGAACGTTACGGGAGGAAGCCTGACCTGCAGCAGCTCAGGCGCAGGAGGAAAAGGCATGTCGGCCGATGGTACGATAACCATTGGCAGCACTACAAGTTCTCCAACCATAAACCTGACTACAACCGGTGCGAAGTTTCTGGTTTCCGGAACTGATTATTGCCACCCGAAAACAATGGTGAGCAATGGTGCCATTACACTCAATAACGGAACTACCACCATTTCTTCTACCGACGATGCCATACATTCAGAAACTTCCCTTACAATTAACGGAGGAACCAATACGGTTACTACTTCATTAGAGGGAATAGAAAGTAAATATATTTATATTACCGGCGGTACCAACACCATTAACTCTTCTAACGATGGCATAAATGTAACCATGGGTACCGTTTCGGGCGGAACTGAATCTAACGATAACAGCCTTTTATCAATTAGTGGCGGAACCACCTATGTAACTGGTGCCGATGCAATTGATAGTAATGGTAATTTCACAATGACAGGAGGAATTGTGTTTTCCAACGGCCCCTCGTCTGGTGCCGAAGAATACTGCGATATCAATGGTAACTGTAATATCAACGGTGGAGTTTTTGTGGGTTGTGGAAGCTCCCAAATGCAAAAAGCTCCAAGTACGACATCTACTCAAGCCTGCTTGTTTATTAAAACAACATTAAGCAACAGTACAATGTACACGGTGGCTGTAGCTGGAGTCGGAGTGGTATCGTTTAAACCCAAAAACGGTGGAGGGGCGTGCTTGATTTCAACCCCTCAAATGACTAAGGGTGCTTCGTATGTAATCTATACCGGAGGATCATATTCCGGTGGAACATCTACGAATAACCTGTATCTTGATGGTGTTTTCTCCAATTCAGGAGCTACGAACAAGAAATCAGCAACTTTATCAACGTCCACCACCGTCAACTCTATTACAATTTAAAGCATTGTTTTCTCATATTAATAAGATTCATAGATTTAATAAAAACAGCGATAATCTTTTTTTGTAGCTGGATAATGTGTTTTTTCACGACAAAAGCCCGATGTGATATCGGGCTTTGTTTTTTTCTGTTCTCCCCACCCACCCGGAACTCATTCAAGAGTCAAATCCGATACTTCAACGCTCAAAATCCGTCGTTTACCGGATACCTTTTTCACGGGATTTTCTTTCGAAATACCTTTGCGCTCAGAACAAGTATTTATTCAATAAACGCAAAAAATCAAATGAAAAAGAGAATTTTATTCATTGCCGTGGCAATAACAATGGCGGCGACAATCTCAGCTCAAAGCAGCAAAGCCGTTTCTAAAATCAACTTATTGGGTGCCGGTTACGGGCTCGAGTATTTCTTCAGTCCAAGCATTTCATGGCACAATGAAGCCGGAATATCATATTGGGAAAAAATAATCGATGCAGTAGAAAACAAAAATATCTATGCTGGTGTGGTGGCGTTAAATCCGTATTTCTCAAGTTCACTACGCTATTATTTCAGCCCCATGCACACGCTAAAAAATGGAAAAACCGAAATCGGTTGGCGATTATCTGCCACCTATACAGGATTGTACACCCAATCTGATTATCTGAATTTTAGTGGTAAAAACATAAACCGTTTTGGAATAACTGCCGGAACCAGTATTTATTTTTCGAAGAATCAATATTTTGAACTGGATTTGGGCCCTGGTTATGAATTTGATGCTTTCCATGGAGATAAATTTAATCTGGTAGGAAAAATCGGATACGGTTTTAAATTTTAATCTTCTATTTGCGAAATAACCTGTAATTATCAGAAAATTTATTGGTTTGTTTTAAATACAATGTGTTGTTTTAGAACTCTGGTATACCTAACAGGCTTTGAAAACCTGTTAGGTATGTATTGAATAATAAAAACTGATTTTCGTAATATACTTATAGGGAATTAAACCATTATATTTCTACTGAAATTTAGGTTTTTAGCAAACCCTTTATAACTTTGTATTCTAATCCTTTATTTCAAAGTCGCATGAGTCTAAGAAAGATATTGTTCGGAACGGGCATGATTGCCGTGCTTTTTTATGTAATCCATGTTCTGGTGGGCGGTTTCCTGTGGGAAGGATACAACCACCTGCACCAACCCATCAGCGATTTGACAGCCGCGGGTGCTCCTGACAAAAGTTCCATGTTGGTGCTCACAACCATTTACGGCATCCTGGCACTGATTTTTGCTCTGTCTTTTACCATACTGGAATCAGGTAAACACAAAAAAGTAGCAGTTTGGGGAGGAATCATGTTTTGTATCATGCACCTGATCAGCCTTTCCTACGGGCTTTTCCCACAGGATTTGCCGGGCCATGAGCCCACATTTGGCGGAGTAATGCATATTGTTGTCACAGCTTTAATTGTGCCGTTTACGATTTTGTCGCCTATTCTTATTGGCTTTGGCTTAATGAAAAATCAAACATGGAAATCATTTGGCGTTTATTCTGTAATAACAGGATTTTCTGATTCTGATTTTCGGCAGCTTATGCGCTATTTTCTTTGTAAATAAGCTGCCGTATTTCGGATTGGTGGAACGGTTGAACATCGGTACGTTGCAAATCTGGACATTTATTTTCTCGCTAAAACTTACGTTACAGTGATAAAATTCCGGTTCAAAGCCGGAAATTCCCGACTCACAACTCATATTCCGGCATTCAACCTGCTTTTTTTGCTATTTATTTAGATAAAATATATCTTTGTAGTATTGTAAATCATTAGAATATGGAAAAAATAAATAGCAAAAGCAGTTCGGATGCAGATCAGAAGTCGAATGATACTGAACTGAATAAACTCAGGTTGGTATTTGAGCAAACCCCCGGCGCTATATTTATTTTAGACAAAAATTTCCGGTTCGAATATGTCAACCCCAGTTTTACCAAGCTTTCGGGATATTCGAAAGAAGAGTTGATAAACCGCACGGTGGCTGAGCTTTTTTACCACGAAGATGTGCCCGACACGCGTTTCGAGGTGGTAAAAAGCCTCATGGCCGGAGAAAAGTGGCAGGGCGAATTGCTTACATACAATAAAAACGGCTCTACTTATTGGGCAAATACCATTGCGGCGCCCTACAAAGATGATTCGGGCAATATTGAAGGTTACGTGATAATTCAGCAAGATACGACCGAAAGACGGAGAATGGAAGTTTCGCTCAAGGAGAGCGAACAGTTTTACCGCACGCTGATTGAAAGTTCCATGGATGCGGTGTCGTTAAACCAGGATGGACGTTTTCTGCTTGTCAATTCGGCTTTTTGCAAAATGTTCGGGTACACCAACGAAGAGATTTTCAACATGGAACCACAGAGTTTTATTGCCCCCGAAGATCGCGAACGTGTTATGGATTTGCATTACAGCAGGATGCGCGGCGAAATTGAAAGGCAAAATTACACCGCCAGTTTCATACATAAATCGGGCAAACGGGTTCTGACTCAATTGAACGCTACCACCGTGCAGGTGAACGGGAAAAATGCTTCATTTATTACCATGAGCGACATTACCGAACGTACCGAAATGGAAAATGCATTACGCGAAAGCGAGGCAAAATACAAAACGCTGGTGGAAAACTCGCAGGATGGAATCCTGATTGTGAGGGACAACCGCGTACTTTTTGCGAACAACACCATTTGCAATGTGCTGGGATACTGCGCAGAAGGGATGAATCTTTTTTCGTCGGTGGACATTATTCACCCCGACGACCAATACAAAGTGCGGGCTATTGGTGAAAGGACGGCGAAATCAGGACTTTTCAACTATCAATGAAACATTCAGGATGATTGCTAAAAATGGCGAAATCAAAGAATGCGAAACTACTTCCACGTTGATTGAATTCGAAGGACAATGGGCCAGCTTTTTTACGATCCACGACGTGACGGACAGCAAACGGATGCAGTTGGAACTGAAAGAAAGCGAAGAGAAATACCGCCAACTTTTCGCTGCCGAATCGGATGCCATTTTTATGATTGATGCAGAAACCGGACAGATTTTAGATATAAACCCGGCCACAACCCAGATTTACGGTTTCTCGCGCGAAGAACTGCTGAAAATGAAAAATACAGACGTTTCGGCTGAGCCCGAAAAAACTGCCGAGGCTACCCGGAACCGTGAACCGCTTGTCAATCACAGGTTGCACCGCCGAAAAGATGGAACGATTTTTCCGGTTGAGCTTAGCGCAGGTTTTACAACGTTCAAAAACAGGAGTATACAGATTGTAACTTCGCGGGATATTTCCAGCCGGATTTCGATGGAAAACACCTTGCGCGAAAGCGAATCGAAATACAAAACACTGATTGAAAACTCGCAGGATGGCATCTTTGCAATTGTTGAAGAAAAAATCCTGTTTGCCAACAATACTTTCTGTAAAATAGTGGGATATACGCCGGAAGAACTTTACAATAAACCTGCATCAAGTCTGCTTTACGAAGAAGACCAGCCGCGTGGTCTGGCAATCAGGGAACGGCGAAAACAGGGAGACCATTCCACGGTAAACGATATTTTCCGTTTTGTAGCTAAAGATGGTTCACTCAGGGAAGCTGATGTTTTTTCGTCGGTGCTGGAACTAAACGGTCAGGTGGTGAGCTACATTACCGTTCACGATTTGACCGAAACCCGCCGGATGCAAGAACAACTGCAATTAAGCGAAGAAAAATACCGGACGGTGATTGACAAAGCCACTGATGGGATCGTCATCACACAATTGGGGCGGCTCAAGTTTGTAAATAATTCCCTTTGCGAAATGCTTCAGTACCAGGAGTCAGAACTCATTGAAATGCCATTCGTAAACATTGTGGTGGAAGAAGACCAGCAGGTGATGAAGGATTTTCATAAACGACGAATGGAAGGTGAAGATTTCACTGCGCTGTACCGAAGCCGGATTATCCGCAAAGATGGAAAAATTATAACCGTGGAATTAAATGCCCGCACCTCTAATTACAATGGAAATCCGGCTGCGTTTATAATTATCAGGAACATTACCGACCGTATAAAAATTGAAAATGAATTGCAAACAGCTAAGAATAAACTTGAATTGCTCAACACCCAATTGGAAAAAAGAGTGAAAGAAAGCTCCGAAAGCCTTACCGAGGCCCGCACCCAGTTAATCAACCTGCAAAAGGAAAACCTCCAGTCGCAGTTCGATGTACTGAAACAACAGGTAAACCCGCATTTTCTGTTCAATAGTTTGAATGTACTCACTTCGCTTATTAAAGCTGGAACCAGACCTGGCCGAAAAGTTTTCGGAGCAACTGTCGAAAGTGTACCGGTATGTGCTTGAAAACAAAGATAATGAATTGGTTGATTTGCATACGGAGCTAAACTTCCTGGATGCTTATATTTTCTTGCTGAACATCCGGTTTGTTGGTAAACTGAAGGTAAATATAAATATTCCCGGACAACCGGCGCGGCGACCAGATTATTCCGCTGGCCATGCAGTTGCTTATCGAAAATGCCATTAAGCATAATATCATGTCGAAAAGTGACCCGTTGACGATAGACATTTTTATTGACGAAGATAATTTTCTGAATATTGTGAATAACCTTCAGGAACGTCCATCGCAATTGGTTTCAACGGGCGTAGGACTGAAGAATATTCAAAACCGGTACCTGTTGTTGAACAACACCCAACCAACTTTCGAAAAAACAAATACGCATTTTATTGCCAAAGTACCGCTGGTGGTTTTGGCATAAACAAAAACATACAACGATGAGAATAGTAATTATTGAAGATGAAATGTTTGCTGCACGCCGGCTGGAAAATATGATTCGCGAGTTCGATCCAACCATTGAAGTGGCAGCTAAACTGGAATCGGTAAAAGAGTCGATTGCCTGGTTCAAAACCAATCCCGAACCAGATCTAATTTTCCTGGACATCCATTTGGACGACAACCTGAGTTTTGCCATTTTTAAAGAGGTTTCCATTTGCTGTGCCATAGTATTTACCACTGCTACTGACGAGCTGGCCGCGCGTGCTTTTCAACTCAAAGGCATTGATTACCTGCTTAAACCAATCATTCAGTCCGATTTGATTGATATGATTACCAAGTACCGGAATCAACCAAAGTACTTTTGCCCCGTAAATCCTAATATTTTTAACGATATAATTAACCCCATGCAACCATGAGAACAATCATTATCGAAGACGAGGAATATGCTGCCCGAAGGCTCGAAAACCTGATACAGGAATGCGATCCGTCGATCGAAATCGTAGCCAAATTGCAATCGGTGAAGGAATCTGTAGCGTGGTTTAGGTCTAATCCGCATCCCGGACCTTATTTTTCTGGACATTCAACTGGAAGACGATTTGAGCTTTGCTATTTTCGAACAAACGCAGGTACAATCGAAAATCATTTTTACCACTGCTTTCGACGAATATGCCATCAAAGCTTTCAAGCTCAAGAGTATCGATTATCTGTTGAAACCGATAAATAAAGACGAACTTTGCCAGGCCATTACCAAATACCAGAAATGGGACAGCGAAAAAAACGTATTGGTCGATCCGGTAGAACTGCGCAAGCTTTTGCTGCCAAACCAACCCACATTCCGCAACCGGTTTATGGTGTCGGTGGGCGAAAAGCTCAAGACCATTTACGTGGAAGATATTGCCTATTTCTTCTCCACCAGCGGGATCACTTTTGTGGTAACCAACGACAAGCGGCAATACTCGGTTGACTTTAGCCTCGACACACTGAAAGAACAGCTTGACCCACAGAATTTTTTCAGGATAAACCGCCAGTACTTTGTCCGCCTCAGCGCTATTGCCAACGTAATTCTTTATCCTAAAAGCCGGTTGAAAGTAGTGCTGAATCCGGCAACGGAAGAGACTATTTTTGTTAGCCTAGAAAAAGTTCCAGATTTCAAACGGTGGATGGACGGTGAATAAAACTGAAATGATATGACCAATACACAAAAACTTCGGAGTATCAAATTAATCCACACTGCGATCTGGGCATTCATGGTTGCAGTTATATTCTATGTCTTGTATTGCGGGGTTTTCGATAAAGTAAATATCGTTACCTGGCTATCTATCGGGGTTATTATTCTGGAAGGACTAGTTCTGCTGGCGTTTAAAATGTATTGTCCTTTGACAATTTTGGCCAGAAAATATTCAAATTCCACAAAGGATAATTTTGATATCTATTTACCCAACTGGATTGCGCGGTACAACAAGCAGATTTTCACTACTATTTTTCTGATTGGGGTCTTAACCGTTATTTTAAGAGTATTGTAAATTAATCAGATATAAACATGATTTTCGCCATTTACTTTATTTCGCTGGCAATATACGGATTCACCGAAATTTACCTACAAAGGAAATATTCCACATTCAACGTGGAGAAACAGGACCTGAGTTTTATCTATATTCTCTTTCCGTTCTATATGAGTTTGTATTTAACTCCGTTGGAATATTACCTTACGAAACCGGCGCTTCATATCGCACCGATAATAACCGGATTTGCCTTGCTTTATGTGGGAATCATCTTCCGAATAGTGGCACTGCAAACCCTACGGCATGGTTTTTCAACAGCAATAGAAGCCAAAGTGGAGGTAAAACTAGTAACAACAGGTGTTTATAAATATGTACGGCATCCGCTTTATTCCACAGTCCTGATTATAGCCATGCCAGGAAGTATTATTTTTTCATGTACTTATTGCTGGCTGTTTGTGGCTCTTACATTAGCAGGTATATTATTCAGAATCAGTAAAGAAGAAAAATTTCTTGTTACGCATTTCGAGGAATATGTCGAATATAGTAAAAGGACCAAACGAATTATTCCTTTTATTTACTGAAAACGTTAAACAGATAGATTTAGAGTAAAATATCTTAATGAATAAAATTACTGTTTTCAGTCCAGGTTTCGCGATTTTCAATCGCGGTTAGATAGTAATATGATATACGCGATTGAAAATCGCGAAACCCGTTCAATTGATATCGAATAAATTACTTTTTTACATAAAACAGATTATCAATACATTTTAAAATTATGAATCAAACAACATTAATAACCACAAGTACGTCTTTGGAAGGCTACCGGATCACAAAACAATTAGGCCTGGTTCGCGGAATCACCGTTCGTTCAAGAAGCATCGTTGGCAATATAGCCGGAAGTTTTATGACTATATTTGGAGGGAAAAGTACCATTTACACCGGATTGTGTGAAAATGCGCGCGAAGAAGCTTTTCAGTTAATGGTTAAGCATGGCGAGGAACTCGGATGCAATGCCATTATCAATATGCGTTACGATGCCAACGAAGTCATGAGCGGGCTTACCGAAGTGCTTGCTTACGGAACTGCTGTTGTAGTTGAAAAAAACGAACAATAACTGCTGTTGCTTAGGTAGTAAGCATCGAATTTATTTTTAAATTGAATCAAATGAAGTTATTAAACAAAAGTCAATATCACCTGGTTTCAGAGCCACTTTCACAACTTCCCATCAACCACCTTTTTGCACGGGCGGTGGTGGAAGGCCATGTGAGTGGCAAAATCTATGTAGACCATATCGAACATCCAACCACTTTCCTGGTTGCGCATCCTTATGGCATGTCGCTGCTTTTTGGCAACGAAAATAACGAGAGTTTCAACGAGGCTTTTGTGCGTTATGCGCTGAATGAGAGCAAGCAAAGGCAACGTACGGAATGGTTGCAAGCATATCCCGCAACTTGGAATGAAAAATTATCGGTTTTACTACGTGATAAAATTGTGAAGGAAGAAGACCGGACGGCTGGGGATGCAGGCAAGGTTGAGCTTAGTACGAGGGTAAATTTCACCTTCAACCGGGATAAATATCTTGCTTTCAAAGATCTGCTAACACCTGATTCTTACGAAATTGTGCGAACCGACAAACATCTTTTCGAAGAAATGAGTGGAACCGTTGTACCCAAATACTTTTGGAACAATGCCAATGATTTCTACCAAAATGCAGTTGGTTTCAGCCTATTGTACAATGGACAAATTGCTTCTACAGCTTTTTCGGCATTTATTATTGACCAAAAACTGGAACTGGGCATTGAGTCTGTCGCTCATTTTCGCGGGAAACAATTTGCCATTCACACCTGCATGGCCTTGATCGATTATTGCATCGAAAATGGATACGAACCCGTTTGGGCCTGCCGGTTGCAAAACACAAACTCTTTTAAACTTGCCCGGAAAATCGGGTTTGAACCAAGTTTATACTTCCCGTTTTATAAGTTACCGGAAGTTTAAATTCACCTCTTTTATTTAGCCATTATGCCCGTAGGAATCCGATTTCCTATGGGCATTTTCATTTTTTTTCGGAGCATTCAAATCTTTTCCGATCATCAAAAATCCAAACCGACCATTCGTTTCGTCTAACTCATAAAATCAGTTCAACGACCAAAACAAGGCATTCAACATCCCTTTCAGGTTGCTCACTATCTATTAGTTGTACAGGATTTTGGGCTGAATTACTTTTGTTTCGTAATACTGATGAGAGAATTTAAAAATGATAAAAAATCAAACGAAATGTAATATTTGGAGCGTTGGCAATGTCTATAATTTTGACTGAAGTACAAAGTCAGCTATCCAGAATACACAAAAAAAACAAACCAAAACCAATAAAAATTTTACAAAAATGAAAAAGACAGTTTTAATTTTAGCAATCGTTTTGTCAGCAGTAAATTTATTTGGACAAAACATCTCAGGAAAATGGAATGGATTATTGAACATTCATGGCCGCGAACTCAGAATTGTGTTCGACATCACTAAAAACGGAAGAAGTTATAGTGCCACTATGGATAGCCCCGACCAGGGTGCTATGGGAATACCTGTAAAAACAACCAGCTACTCGGATTCAATCCTTACAATTTATATTGAGGAAGCGGGCATAGAATATGTAGCCGATTTGAGCAAGGAAAATACCTTTATCGGTTTAGTAAAACAGGCCGGAGAATTATTTCCGCTGACATTGACCAAAGAAAAAGCTAAAACCAGCGAGAAAAAAATAATCTCCGAAAGGCCACGCATGGTAACCGAAGTTTATTCATACTACTGGGAAAATATCACTTTTGAAAATAAAAAAGCCAATATTAGCCTGGCCGGAACGTTTTCGACCCCAATGAAAAAGGGAAGTTCGCCTGCTGTTATCCTAATCAGCGGAAGCGGACCTCAAAACCGGGATGGTGAGGCATTTGGACATAAACCTTTCGAAATTCTGGCTGATTACCTGACTTCAAACGGAATTGCGGTATTGCGGTTCGACGACCGTGGAACCGGAGCTTCCACCGGAAATTTCGAGAACTCTACAACTGCCGATTTTGCAACTGATGTGGAAGCTGCTATCAACTACCTGAAAAGCAGCCCGGAAATAAATCCGAACAAGATTGGCTTGATCGGCCACAGCGAGGGTGGAATTATTGCACCTATGGTAGCAGCCTCTTCAAGTGATGTAAATTTCATTGTAATGCTTGCAGGCACAGGTATCCCGGGCGACGAACTGATTCTGTTGCAACAGGAACTAACCGGACAGATTTCGGGCGTTGGTGAAACGCAGTTGCTCAATGATAAAAATGTGAACGGGGAAGCTCTGAGAATGATAGCCCATACGTCAGACGACGAAACGCTTGAAACTGACCTCCAAAATCTACTTACGGACGAAATAACCAATCACTCGGGTTCGAAATTGCCATTGGGAATTGTTCAACAGGAACTGGTCAACGATCAGGTAAAAGAGCTTACCAGCCCCTGGTTCAGGTTCTTTGTAAAGCACAATCCGGCCCTGGTATTGCAAAAAGTGAAATGTCCCGTGCTGGCACTGAATGGCGAAAAAGACCTGCAGGTTCCTGCAAAAATAAACCTGGAAGCCATTAAAGGCGCTTTGGATAAAGGCGGGAACAAAAATGTGAAAACCAAAATTTTACCCGGACTGAACCACATGTTCCAGAAATGCAGCACCGGATCGCCTGCAGAATATGCCAGCATTAAACAATCAATTTCTCCCGTGGCCTTATACGAAATAGGGAAATGGGTGGTGAGAAAAACAAATTGATAAAATATCAGACAGAAACTATGAAAAATTATCTGGTCATACTCCTGTTGATCCACGGTTTGATTCATTTATTGGGCTTTGTTAAAGCATTTCAGATTGCACCTGTTGAGCAATTGCAAAGCCCGGTTTCTAAACCTGCCGGAATAGCTTGGCTGGCTGCATTTCTACTTTTCGTCGTAGCAGCAATCACTTGTTTTCTGAATGTAGCCTGGTGGATTTTGCCTTCAATCATTGCAGTAATCCTGTCAACAGCCTTAATCATAGGCGTTTGGAAAGACGCAAAATTCGGAACGATAGCAAACCTGATTATTTTATTCTCCCTGTTATGAAACGAGCATTTAAACCGGTTTAATCCAATAGTGATGAAAATCTAATGCGAGTTCCATACGACCTTAAAAAACAATTATTATCGTATGAAAAATAATTTCGTGGCCAAAATTTTGGCTCTGCTTTGTATTGCCCTTATTTCCATAAATTCAATTGCCTCAGATATGGTTATTGGCCGGGTAACCGACGACAAAAACCAACCGGTTGGATTTGCCAGGATAAGCCTGCTGAATGAAAAAACAAATGATTTTGTGAAAGGGGAAATGTGTAACGAAAAAGGCGAGTTTCTGATTGATAAAATAGATCCAGGAGCTTATAAAATTTCGGTAAGCATGATTGGTTATGCCAAAAATGAATCGGAAAAAGTAGTGATTGATCCCAAGAAAAACAGGATAATTGAAAAGGTATTTATTCTGAAAGAAACCAATCACGAGTTGCAAGCCGTAGAAGTGTCGGCCAAACAAAAGTTTGTAGAGCAAGCTGTAGATAAAGTGGTTGTTAACCCGGATGCGTCTATCACCTCGGCATCAGAAAATGTATACGAAATACTGAAAAAAGCTACCGGGCGTAACTATTGACAACAACGATAATATCATCCTGAAAGGCAAACAAGGTGTAAACGTGCTCATTGATGACAAACCTACCTACCTGTCGAGTACCGAGCTGGCCACGATGCTTAAAAGCATGCAAGGTAAAAATGTGAATAAAATTGAGATTATCGAAAATCCATCAGCCCGTTACGATGCCGAAGGAAATTCAGGGATTATCAATATAAAAACCAAACACAACAAAGCTCCCGGATTCAACGGAAGTGTGAATGCTGGCCTGAGTCTGGCAAGCAAGCTTGGCGAGAATGCAGGCATCGACCTGAATATGAACATGGGAAAACTGAATGTGTACGGCAATTATTCATTCTACGAATGGAGAGGTTGGCATGCCCTGGATGCAAGCCGCCGTTTTACCAGTGCTAGTTTGATTGGTGCATCTCAAATTATGAACACCAAAACAGATTATCACGGGAATGGACATAATTACAAAGTAGGGGCTGATTACTATCTTACAAAAAAACAGGTGCTCAGTGTCATGTACCGCGGCAATTCCGGTTTTAATGACAATTTTGAATTGGGAGCTACCACTTTCAAATCGAAGACTATCGCAATCGATTCGTCGCTGCAAACAAATTCGGACAGAGGGCACAACTGGAATAATAACACGTTCAACCTTAATTATAAATGGGATATTGATTCTACCGGACAATCGCTGACTGTTGATGCAGATTATGCGCGTTTTCTGTTTAATTCGGCGAGCAACCAAACCAGTGTCAATTTCGATAAAAATGGAAATAACGTCCACAGGGATATAAAGTTGGTAAGTACGCAAGATGGCGATATCCGCATCATCACTGCCAAAGCAGACTATGTGCGTCCGATTGGAAAGCTTTTCAATTTCGAAACCGGTGTAAAAACCAGTTTTGTTTCAACTACAAACATTGCATCCATGATTGGATATACAACTCAGGATGATCGTTTTATATACGACGAAACCATTCAGGCTGCGTATGTAAACGGGCTTCTGAAGCTTAGCAAAACTTCAGTTCAACTGGGGCTTAGGCTTGAGAATACCAATTCTACAGGAACTTCAGTGAGTACCGGGCAGGTTGACAAAAATTCGTACCTGAAGCTTTTCCCGTCATTTTTTATTCAGCAAACCTTGAACACCGACAATTCGATAAATTTCAGGTATAGTTACCGTATAGGCCGCCCCAGTTATTATGCATTGAATCCTTTTGTGTGGATGCTGGACCCTTACACTTACAATCAGGGGAATCCGCGGCTTAAACCTCAATTTACGCATTCGGCCACCCTGAGCCACAGTTTTAAAGGTGTATTTACAACCAGTTTCGGATACAATTATACTAAAGATCTATTTACGCAGGTATTGTTCCAAAACGATAGCACGAAGGCTATTTTCCAGACAAACGACAATTTGAACAATTCTATTGATTGGAATTTATCCGAAACTTTTCAGTTTGAACCGGCTAAATGGTGGCGTATAAATGGTACGCTCACAGGTATGTACAAAGTGGTGAGTGCCAATATCGGAGGGGCCGTCCGGTTCGAAAACTGGAGTTTTGCAGGAAATGTAAATAACACATTTACAATCAATAAACAAATTGGGTTGGAACTGAACGGATTTTATAATTCCCGCCAACTAAACGGGAACTTCATGATCAATCCACGTTACAACATCGATTTTGGAGTACAATGTAAAGTGTTGAAAGATAAAGGTGTGATTAAAGTTTCGTTGTACGATATTTTTTACTCAAATCATACAAATGGATACTCAAAATACAACAATGTAGATCTGGACTTTAGAAATACAAATGATTCAAGGAAACTGAATGTTTCATTTATTTACCGTTTTGGAAAAGATGAGTTCAAAACCAGGTCAAATCGTTCAACCGCCTCCAGCGAAGAGCAAAGCCGGAGCACAAACTAAAAAATCATGGAACAGATACTTAAAATAGCAACATTTATACTGAATTCGTTCATACATATTTGGCCTTACCTGCTGATTACCATACCACTTTCGGTTATAGTTCAGCTTTCAGGCTGGTCAAAATATATCAGCAAGGCGCTAAGTAAAAATCCAGTTGTTTCGATTATTCTGGCCACGGCCATTGGAGCCATTAGTCCGTTTTGCTCGTGTGGCGTCATTCCGGTTATAGCATCATTGCTTATTGGCGGAGTTCCCTTGGCTCCGGTAATGTCATTCTGGATTGCGTCGCCTTCCATGGATCCCGAAATTTTCTTTCTGAGTGTAGCTTCCATCGGCTGGAAATTATCGGTATGGAGGCTTGCAGCTACGTTCATTATCAGTCTTTCGGCCGGATTTATCACCCAGATTGCTGTAAATAAAGGATATTTTGGAAATGAAATTCTTCGTACCAATTCGCAGTTTACAAGTTTCGGGAAGCAGCAAAGCTTGCTGAGCCAACTGGGCAACCGGTTAAATAAAATTTTTAGAAACCGGAAGAAAGTCACTGTACAGTTGCAAGCTACTAAAAGTTATTCGTACCAAAGTCAGACGATAAACTGCTGCGTGTCGGCCGATAGCCTGAATTTAGATGCTGAAACGATTAATCCAGGAAATAGTTGTAAATGTGATGACGCTGAAATAACTCATGCAGATTCATTTACAAAAAAGCTGTTAAAGGAAACATGGAAAGCCGTTTTTATGGTCGCCAAATTCATGTCGCTGGCATTTCTGATTAATGCCCTGATTGAATTTTATTTACCAAAAGAGTTAATAACAAATTTGTTGGTAGGCGATAGCCCATTTTCAGTATTGATTGCCGCATTGGTAGGCATACCATTTTATACAAGTAATATTACGGCTTTGCCTATCGTCAGCGGGTTTCTATCGCTGGGCATGAGCCAGGCTGCAGCACTTGCATTTCTGATTGCAGGGCCGGTAACAACGCTTCCGGCTATGATGGCTGTTTGGGGCATTGTAAAGCCCAGGGTATTTTTATTCTACCTCCTGTTTTCGTTGTTTGGAGCCATCGTTTTTGGCTATTTATACAGTTTTTTAAACTAAACAAATAAAAAATGAATACATATTCCGGAATCAGGTATCAGATTGCAGGTCATTTGGCTATGATAATCGTTTTTGTAATCCTCTTATTGCAACGTGGCGAAAATTGTTTCAGATAATCAAGACGAAAGTCAAGACGTCTTCAATAGAGTTTTTATAGAATAGATTATTATACGATTAAAATAAGACAAATATCAACACAAAGACACCAAGACTCAAAGGCTGACAATACAAATATTTATTTCGGTTTTCCTATGCATTTCATGACTTTGAAACAGACTTGAGACACAAAATAAAAACATATAAATATGTTTTTATTAATGCAAGAGCACTAATATGATTATCCGCAAAGCGACCTAATTAGTCATTTATTCCATCCACTGGCAGAGTCGTACCGACTGCTGACAGGGATGACATAACTCTGATAGCGGTCGAACGACCCTATCAGCAGTTAAACAGATTGAATAGGTCGCTTTGCGGATAACCTTTTTAAATAAAAAAGCAAATTGTGTCTTCGTGACTTCGCGTTTAAAATCTTATTATTCAAACTTATAATTCTTTATTCCATATAATGTTTAATAATTAAAACAATCTTCACGAAAAATTTCAAGGTCAAAAATCCTGCTTTCAAATGGCATTATATGCCGTTCAATAACAAGAAATTGTACCGAATTAAATAAGACATTTATTTTGCATTAAAAAATAAAATTATGAGCAACGCATTAATTATTTACCACAGCAAACGGGGCACCACCAAAAAATTTGGAACAGAAATAGCCGAGTTTTGCAATATGAACGGAGTACAGGCCAAAGTGATTTCCACCAGCGAGTTCAAATCGGCTTTACTGAAAGGAGTGGATTACCTGCTTTTGGGATGCTGGACGCAGGGCATGCTGCTATTCAACCAACACCCCGATAAAAACTGGGTAAAATTCGCCGAAAAACTTCCGTATTTGCACGATCAGAAAATCATTCTGTTTACCACCTACAAAGTAGCCACCGGAAGTATGTTCCGCAAAATGAAAGAACAGTTGACTTGCGAACCGGAAAACATAGCGCTGGAACTGACATCGCGCAACGGAATGCTGAAAGCCACCGATTTGGAATTATTAAAAAACACAATATCCATTCATCAAAATTAATTACGAAAAATGAAAACAAGAAAAGTATTTATGCCAATCGTTTTGGTATTTGCAGCGCTGTTTCACACAGCTTGTTTCTCCGACTGGAACGCAGTTTCGGGAAAAGGAAGTATCATTTCCGAAACACGCCACGCCCAAAGCTTCACTGCCATTGAGTTGCAAACAGCAGCTGATGTAGAAATTGTAAAAGGAAATGCCTATCATGTAACGGTTTCTGATTACGAGAACCTGCTGCAGTACATCACGTTAGAAGTGGTTGACAACCGCCTGGTGATAAAAAAAGACCCGTTGACTATCAATTTGTGGAATTCAAAAGCAAGAGTTACCGTAACCATGCCCGATTCATTGTACGCAGTTACCCTTGCCGGAAGTGGCCAGATGAATATTGATCCGACATTTTCCAAACTGGAATCGCTCCGGATTAACGGAAGTGGAAACATCAATATTGAAGATTACTGCGTATTGGACAAACTGGAAGCACAAATAACCGGAAGCGGAAATATCCGTGCAAAAGGAACTGTCAACAACCTGAACGCCAAAATTACCGGCAGTGGAAACATGATGCTCGCCGGACTTGAAGCTTATGACGCAAAATGCACTTTGTCTGGCAGTGGAAACATACATGTAGCCGTTGAAAACGAACTGGTTGTTTACCTTAGCGGCTCGGGAGATGTATTTTATTATGGCAACCCAACAGTTAATTCCTACGCAACGGGCAGTGGAAAGGTATATAAAAGATAAATTATCCAACCCATAAATACCGGACATTTCCGCTTGTAGAAAATGTCCGGTATTGCGGATTCAATCAAAAGATTACAATCAAACAATGAAAAAGACAATTATATCGGCTCTGGTAATGCTTTTAATGGGTGTAAACCTAACCTTTGCCCAGGACAATCAGGAAGTAAAACACGAGAGTGTTCAGTACTATTTTTTTGTGAATAATATTCCTTCGGAGTTCAATTATCCACTGATCGGCTTGGTCAATAACGTGAACGGAAACCATGCAAGCATACAAATTGGGTTGATCAACTCCACATCAGGTAACTTCGGCGGGTGGCAGGAAGGGCTGATAAACAGCGTGGGTGGAAATGTTATTGGCCTTCAAGATGGATTCATTAATAGTGTTGGAGGAAATCTAACAGGAGTACAGAATGGTTTCATTAATAGTGTGGGAGGTACTGTAAAAGGAATTCAGACGGGATTCATCAATGCCGATAATGGTGATTTAATGGGCATACAATCAGGATTTATTAATTCAGTGGGCCAATCGCTTTATGGAATCCAGTGTGGATTTATAAATTCAGCATCGCAAATAGCAGGAATTCAGGGAGGATTTATCAACTCGGCAGAAGGTATATGCGGATTGCAGCATGGCTTTGTTAATTCTACTAAAAATTTATGCGGGTTACAACTCGGTTTTATCAACAGCGTTGACCACATCGAAAAAGGGTTGCCCATTGGTTTCCTGTCATTCGTAAAACAGGGAGGCTACAAAGCCATTGAAGTGAGCTATACCACTACACACCCGATAAATGTGGCTTTCAAAACAGGTATCCGCCAGTTCTATACTTTCCCTATGATTTCATGGACCCCCGACGCGGCCGATAAACTATGGGTTGGTTACGGTGCCGGATCAAACCTGGATCTTACTAAAAAGTTGTTTTTCAATCCCGAATTGCTATCTCAACACAATATTTCGAGGGATTTTAATCACTACCTGTCATTGAAGGCAAATGCCGGATTCCGATTATCCGATCGTTTCGAAATTGTAGCTGGTCCCGTTTTGGCATGGAATGTAGTAATCGATGCCGAAGATTTTCATCAAAACTATACCGAATGGAATCCGGGTATTATTTCCGTGAACAAATTATCACTCGGTTTTAATGCCGCTGTCAGGTTTTGCTTCTAAACAAAACAGTTAATTATCAGCAGTATAAATCAGTCCTTGTCTTTTATAAAAGTCTGTCTTGCCATGCTTATTGTTTTGGTAATGTAAACAATCGCATTAAACTAACGTGACGATGTAAGCCTCGATTTTCAACCCATTAATAAACATCAACATATATGAGAAATAAGGGTGAGAGTTAGTGTATTCCTTGTTTATTACTAAGGGTTTGTGACAAAATCTGGCTTTTAAAGATGCTTTGAAGCCTTAGTCCCTATGTTTGCAAAGTGAATACGGGTTGGAAATTGCATAAGTCCCAAGAGTATTATAATTTTGAGAAACCAAACTTAAAACATAAAACTCAGGAACTTATGCAAACACAAAGAAAAGGATTAAATTTTGAAGGTCAAAACATTTTTGTTGGTATTGATGTCCATTTGAGAAGTTGGAATGTTTCAATTTTTACAGAGCATTTACACCACAAAACATTTAATCAGTCGGCAAGTGCAGAATTACTATCAAATTATTTAGTACTAAATTTTCCAGGCGCAAACTATAATTCGGTTTATGAGGCGGGATTCAGTGGTTTTTGGATTCATAATAGATTAAAAGAATTGGGCATCGACAATATTGTGGTAAATCCGGTAAATGTGCCCACAACAGGTAAGGAAAAGAATGCGTAAAACGGATAAAATTGACAGTAATAAATTAGGACGTTCACTTAGGGCCCAAGAACTTGAAGGTATCTATATTCCATGCCAGGAGAGCCTTGAGGATCGATCATTAATTCGAGTTCGTAGTTCGATAGTCAAAGATATGGTAAGACTAAAACTCCGAATTAAATCAATGCTCCGTTTTTATGGGATTGAATTTCCCCCCGAGTTTCAAAACAAAGGTAGTCACTGGTCTAAACGTTTCATGAGTTGGCTCAAAGAGATTCAACTTCAACATGCCAGTGGAACTTATGCTTTGAGTTCTTTGATCAATCAGGCTGATCAGCAACGAGCATTATTACTTGCTACTACCCAACGAATAAAAGAACTGTCAAAAAGCAATGCTTACGCTAAAAAAATGGAATTGATAACAAGTATCCCAGGAGTGGGCATAATCACCGGTATGCTTTTTCTGACAGAAATAGAAGATATAAATCGATTTGAAAATCAAGATAAGTTTGCCAGCTTGATAGGGATAGTTCCAAATTGTCATTCAAGCGGAGAAGATGATCGAAAAGGAGAAATAACTCCTCGTGGTCATAATTATTTGCGCAAAGCATTAATTGAAAGTTCGTGGATAGCAGCGTGTAAAGATCCGGCTTTAAGTAAGGCTTACTCTGATTACTGCAAACGCATGGAGCCAAACAAAGCAATAATACGTATAGCAAGAAAAGTTGCCAACCGAATTTATTCAGTTTTGAAGAATGAAAAGAAATATGAACCAAGAATTGTATAATAAAACCTACAAACAAAATAAAAATTTGAAGTGACCACTAATGCTACTTGCGGCAATGTCTGCTTTCCTTAGTCTGTGGCACTTCTTACTTACTAACTAAAATAGAGACCTGTAGCATAGTCTACTTATAGAAGGTTGTTTGGTAGGTATTAAAAAAATGATTGTTATTGGTTTTCTACTAAGTTGACAATTGGGTTTTCTTAGGCCATAAGGCGAAACCAGTAATAGTAAAAAGGGCCAGCAAAATGCCAGCCCCTAACTGTTACTGTGTAACGCAGAAAGTTTATTGCTGATAGGTTGCTCCCCAGCAGAGCCTATTTCCTCTTCAACTTTCTGATTACGAAAATAATAGAACTTTTTGAAACGTATTAATAAATCATAAAAATACTCTTGAGATTTGGATTACAACATAGAAGTAGATAATCAATCCAGATACAAGAAGCCCTTATTCAATTGCGATATAGTATTTTATGCTTGAAGCAGGTAGAAAAATTTAAATGAGTATCCGTTTTGACACCTAAATAACTTCTACAAAGCTTCGGTAACGACCGACCTCGGCCAGTGAGCCGAAAAATGGAGTGAAGTAGGCGTAGAAAACTTTTTTGTTTGAGTCCCGACGTATTTCGTCGGGGTGAGTTTAAAAGTTTTCAGCCTACAAACGACTAATTTTTCGAGCGAAGTGGCCGTAGTCTTGAACTTTTTTGCTTCGTTTTTTGGTTCAAGCCAAAAAATGAAGTGGGGTTTAAGGGGCAAAGCCCCTGTTATACAGCTTCATATTGAGATTAGGTAATATGACGGATAATCGTTAAAATTTATATCGAACTCACATTAAACTAAAATAATATTTCCGTTTCTCATACTTTCTATATTTAAAAATGGACGCAAAATTCAATAAAGAAATAATCAGGTTCGGGCTTACAGCCATCTATTTGAACATTATTGGAATCGTATTGTCCGGATTGGTTTTTCCGGTACTATCAACGATTCTGTGTCCGCAACCTACATGGGCAGGCGCTACTTTGTTTGCCAAATCTTTTCATCCGCTGCAAACAGCCACCTTCTTTTGCGGATATTTGCTGGTAATCGGATCATTGCTTACCTTCATAGTTCTGTTTTTAACTAGCCCAGGCGAAAAGAAAGTGTGGGCATTATCCGGATTAGTTATTAATGTGGTTTTTACATCTGTTGTTTTCCTGAATTATATCATCCAAACCACTTATGTTCCTTATCTGGCAACTAATTTTCCGCCTGAAACCGCTTCGGTTTTGCCTATTTTTACTATGGCAAACCCGGGGTCGTTTGCCTGGGCTTTAGAAATGTACGGCTGGGGTGGAATAGGACTGTCGTACATTTTTATGGCACAGGTTTTTGAAACGTACGGTAAAGGACAGCTGTTGAAAATCCTTTTCTTTACTAACGGAATATGCAGCATTATGGGAGCCTTAATGACCTCAATCAATATGAATTGGCTATTTTCTCCTGCCGGATTAACTGCTTTGATTGTTTGGAATATGCTGGTTCTGGTAATCGACATTTTTCTAATCCAGCATTTTCGCTCAAATTGACTTTTGCTGGCTTCCCAAAAAAATAAGTACACAATAATATCAAGTAATATGTTTTAATTACGACCACCAATGGAGCTTTAAGATATAGCCACTAATATTTAAAAAGCTCTGAATTCGATTTAATATTTCTACCTGCTTCAAGCATAAAATCCTATATCGCAATTGAATAAGGGCTTCTTGTATCTGGATTGATTTTCTACTAAGGGTTCAAAGTAACTTTAAAAGCCACATTTATCACAAACCCTTAGTAGTAAACAAGGAATGACCAACTCTCGCCCTTATTTTTCCATTTATGTTGAAGTCTAATAATGAGTTGCGATTTTGGTTTATATCGAACTCACGTTATTTGTTCCTTAGTTCTTAAAAAACTGCACTTTCATTTCTTCATAATCCGGCTCTATGCATTCTGATCGAAAGCGATAGGAGAATTCAATAATAATGGTTGGTACTTTGGTTGTGAAATTAGAGTTCATTATAAAATAAAGTAGTAATTTTGAATCTTCCTAAAAAGAACGTGTGAACTAAAACGTGTCTGAGATGTTTTTTCAGATTAGAGGCAATAAACAGGTATGAAAACAGAGAAATTTGATGTAACAGGAATGACATGCGCTTCGTGTGTAACACATGTCGAAAAAAGTGTCAGTAAGTTGGATGGGGTGAAGTCTGTAAATGTGAATTTACTCACAAACAGCATGACTGTTACATTCGATGAGTTACATTTAAATGTTGCAAAAATTGAAGATTCGGTTGAAAATGCCGGATACAATGCCCGGGTACATACCTACGAAACCAACCCCTACACGGCTACCCCAAAAATTGATCTGGTGCTGCAAGAGCAAAAGAGCCTGAAATGGCGCTGGCTTATATCCTGCGGTTTTCTGATTCCGTTGCTTTACCTCTCCATGGCACACATGCTCGGCTTGCCCTACCCGCAGGCTTTTGATAATATGGAATACGCCTTCCTCAGCGCTTTTCTCCAGCTTTGGCTTGCTATGCCCATTATTTTTGTCAACCGCGTATACTTTAAAAAAGGATTCAAAACGCTGCTCAAGCTGGCTCCAAATATGGATTCACTCATTGCTATAGGGTCGTCGGCTGCTATTGTATATGGCATTTATTGCCTGTACCGGATTTATGTTGGCGTAATGCATTTCGAATGTACAAACGGTGCATCGCTTTACACATGATTTATACTTCGAATCTGCCGCAACAATCCTTACACTCATTACGCTCGGGAAATACCTCGAAGCAAAATCAAAAGGCCGCACCTCGGAAGCAATCAAGCGTTTAATGGATCTGGCACCCAAATTTGCAACGGTTATCCGTCACAAAATTGAAATGGAAGTGCCGGTGGAAGAAGTAATGATCGACGAAATTGTGGTGGTTCGCCCCGGACAACAAATTCCCGTTGATGGAATTGTGTATACCGGCAGTTCTTCTGTTGACGAGTCGGCTCTGACAGGAGAAAGCATCCCTGTGTTTAAGGAAAAGGGCGACCGGGTTTTATCTGCATCTATCAACAAATCAGGATCTTTTACGCTCAAAGCCACCAAAGTAGGAAAAGATACCACTTTATCACAAATAATCCAGTTGGTAGAAGAAGCTTCCGCTTCTAAAGCGCCGATATCAAAACTAGCCGACAAGATCAGCGCTGTTTTTGTGCCCATTGTCATTGCCATTGCAGTGATTGCTACAGCGGTGTGGATGTATTTGGGTTATAACTTCGAATTTGCCCTCTCTATTGGCATTGCCGTGCTGGTTATCTCTTGTCCGTGTGCACTCGGGCTGGCCACTCCGGTAGCCATCATGGTTGGAACCGGAAAAGGTGCCGAACATGGTATTCTTATAAAATCGGCTGAATCGCTGCAATTGGCCCGCGAAGTAGACACTATCGTACTTGATAAAACCGGAACATTGACCGAAGGAAAACCAATTGTTACTGATATTATTACCGGAAAATCAATTTCGGAGACCGAATTGCTCGAACTGGCTGCTGCGTTGGAGAAACCATCGGAACATCCATTGGCAGAAGCAATTCTGCAGGAGGCAAACCACCGTGGAATTAGTATAAAAGAGGTTGAAAACTTCCAGGCTATCCATGGCCTTGGAATAGAAGCGCGTATTGCAGGCGAAATTTTTCAAGCCGGAAACCAGAAACTAATGGACAACAGGAAAGTGAATACTGGCGAATTTGCCAGAATTGCCGACAGCCTGGCTAACGAAGGAAAAACACCTTTGTTTATTTCCAATCAAAAAGATGTACTCGGAATAATAGCCGCTGCCGATATACTGAAACCGACCAGCAAAGAAGCTATCAGGCAACTAAAAGCCCTTGGTTTAAATGTTGTTATGCTTACCGGCGACCATGCCCGCACGGCAGCTGCCATTCAGTCGCAATTGGGCATTTCCACTGTGATTGCCGAAGTGTTGCCGCAAGACAAAGACAAAGAAATAAGCAAACTTCAGGCTGAAGGAAGAACTGTAGCCATGGTGGGCGATGGAATAAACGACGCTCCGGCGTTGATGCGTTCCAACCTTGGAATTGCCATTGGGGCTGGTACCGATGTGGCCATTGAATCGGCCGACATAGTGCTGATGCGCAGCGACCTGCTCGATGCAGTAACCACACTCCGGCTCAGCAAAGCTGTCATGGCCAATATCAAACAAAACCTTTTCTGGGCGTTTTTCTATAACATTATCGGTATTCCGCTGGCAGCAGGTGTTTTCTACCAGATGCTTGACTGGAAACTCAATCCGATGTTTGCTGCAGCCGCCATGAGCCTGAGTTCGGTTACGGTGGTGCTGAATGCATTGCGGTTGCTCCGGTTTAAACCAATTGCTTCGCAAACAGTCGAAAACAAACAACCAACCGGCGAAAGACATTTAAAACCAACGAATATACAAACAATCAATAACAATTCATTTATGTCAGAAAAAACATTGCTAATCAAAGGAATGAGCTGCGGACACTGCTCGGCACGCGTAGAAAAAGCATTAAATGCTATCGATGGCGTGGAAGCTAAAGTTGACCTGGAAAGCAACTCTGCTAAACTTAAACTTTCAAAGCAAATAAGTGATGATGCACTTAAAACTGCTGTGGATAATGTGGGGTACGAAGTAGTAGGCGTAGAATAATAAAAACTGTGGTGCAAACGCCATAAATGCGAAGTAAAAAGGGAAGTTAGCGCTTCCCTTTTTCGTTAGAAAATTGCCGGATATCGGCCAATAAGAAGTACTTTTGTGCTTTCATTCATAAAAGGAGAATTATGGAGATTGGTTTTTTAGTATTAGGTATAATGGCCGGCGTAATGTCAGGTCTGTTCGGCATTGGAGGCGGTATTGTCATGGTGCCTGCGCTGGTGGCGCTTTTCGGGATGGATTTGCTCGATGCCAATGCCACTTCGTTGGCGGCCATGCTTTTGCCCGTAGGCATTTTCGGGGTAATCAACTATTATAAAGCCGGATATATCAACCTGAGAAATGCGCTTTGGATTTCGGTTGGATTGCTAGGCGGATCGTTCTTCGGAGCTGAGTTGGCCGTATCGGTCAATGTAAGCCTGCTTTCCAAGCTTTACGCCGGCATCCTGTTGTACGTAGCGATTGGTTATTTAGATATTCCGGCCCTTTTAAAGCGAAAAAGAAACAACCCCATCACCGAGCCAGGCAGTGAAGCAAAGATTCCTGATCGGTTTTGGCATTTCATACTATTAGGGCTTTGCGCCGGTATTTTTGCGGGGCTATTTGGTAAAGGTGGCGGATTGGTTATTGTACCAGCACTTGTCCGTATTTTTCATTACGATGCTAAAGCCGCTTCGGCCACATCTCTGGCTGCACTTCAGCTTCCGGTAGGACTTCCCAGCGTAGTGGTATATGCCAACGATGGACATTTGAATCTGCTCTTTGCAGGATTAATTGCTTTGGGAATTTTACTGGGTGCTTTTTTCGGTTCCAAGCTGGCCCTGAACCTCTCCAGTTCCATCTTCAAAAAGATATATGCCGTTTTCCTGCTTGGCGTGGCGGTGTATATGGTGCTGAAATATATTTAAAGCTATTGTTCAAGATTAGCGAAGCGCAACCTGGAGTCAAAACTTATGCAGTTTATAACTGAGCAGAAAACACAGTTACAAACTGCTTCCTTTATCAGCACTACTTGTCCCCCTGTTATCTATAGCGAGCGTATAAATCGGTATCCCCATTGCTCGGCATAGCGTCTCGTGGCTGTTGCACAACTACAAGACACGCTATCCTGAACTACCTGCGCCAACTACGCTACGGCGAACAGGGGACAAGGCAATCTACGCTCAACGAAGTTATCTTCGTTCAAATGTGGGTGGATTGTTATACCCACTTTCTCTTTTTAATATCTTTACAAGATTAGTATCAAGAACCATTTTTTGTCCGTTTAAAGTTAGATAATCACCATGGAGTATTAAAATTGATTTTTGGTTGTCCGAATTCAAATAAGTACACTGCATATATGGGTAACTCTCTATAGGTTCCTGTTCTATCTTTAGCGGCTTTAATTTTTTCACACAAGAGACAATTGAGTCACAAATAACCCGATTGGTGATAGAACACCTTGCTTGATATTCCGGATAGCGCCCTTCAATAAAGTCATTCCAATTAGGACTAACAATTCCTTTTCATGACATTATATTTAAAAAAGATAATGTCAATATGGTAGTTATCATTTTTCTTCGAGCAGCTAAACGAAGCCACTATAACTAAAAGTGAAATAATAATCTTCTGCGTTTTCATTTATATATAACTTTTATTTCTGGATTTTGCAGAATCCAGAAATTTATTATTGATTCTGGATTTGATTTATTCATTGATGTGTGTGTAGATGTAGGACTTGTCGTTTGAATAGACCAACCATAATGAGAAGCTCGTCTTTTATTATTAGGAGTTTCTCCATTAGCTTTAGCTGTTTTTCGTTCGGAATTAGTAATTACTCTCTTTTCTTTGGCATTATTATAATTTTCCACAGGGGTATTTACTCTATTCATAAAACCTATATTTGCAGCAACTGCATGGTCCAGCCCTCGTTCTTCGTAGTGTATAAAATCTCCTAGCCCCGCTGCTTGGCATAGCGTCTCGCTATGTAAAAGGTAGAATAAAAGCTTTGCTTTTAATATTGGTTGCATACATAATCTTTTTATACTTCTAATATGCAAGGCAGGAGCCTTGCTTTTAGCTACGACCGAGCGAAGACGCACGGCCGAACTGAGTATAATCCTTTGGATTATTGTTTACTTGCTAACTTACTTGCCACACTATACAATTCGTGCGGCAAGTAAGTTAGCAGTTTGTTGTTTTCTGAAATTTACAGAATTTTTTTTATTTGATATTCTGTCATTATCTTCTCAAATTCAACGTTTGTAATTATTTCTCTGTCTAACAGCCACCTCATTATGTTGTAAAATTCGCTTTCTGTTAGATGTTCATCATATTTATAGAACTTCTTTTTAAAATAATTTTTAGAAGTTTGAGTGATCTGAAAAAGGCAATACTTTCGTGTGTTTTGTTGCCGTTTCTGTGTAAATTCTTTAATCATTGCTTTTTATTTTTAATTCAACCGGCTTTTGTGTTGCATTTTGGTTTCTATATAAATAATAGCTCAAAGATAAATACATTATTCTACATTAACAATCTTTCGTCTGATTAACTTCGCAAATTTTTAGATTCTGACGATGGATTATGGAGCAAAAATGCCTTTTTCTTCCTCCAAATTCTTCCTTTTTAGGACAAAAACGCGGCATTTCTGTACAAAAAAATGATTTTTCTGTACAGAGTTGCTTCATTCTTCCTCCAAAATCTTCTTTTTCTGTACAAAAACGTGACGTTTCTGTACAGAAATCCGTCGTTTCTTAGGAGAAAAAAGAAATTTTAGAACAAAAACGGACGTTTTAGAACAGAAATGCGGCGTTTCTGTCAGAAAAATGTTTTTTCTGGACAAAAAACTTCATTCTTCCTCCAAAATCTTTCATTTCTTTACCAAAAACATGGATTATTTCCCGGGAAATATGCATTTTTTCCCAAAAGACAAGGTTTCTTTTCCAATAATCGAAGATTTTCGGGGGTAGAAAAGTGAATAGGGTCAGAAAATAATGAACTCCGAGTATATTAAAGCTCGTAGCACTATTTACTACGTGCTTTTTCTTTTGTTGATAACAAACAAAACATAACTATTTATATACCAGACGCATTTATTTGTAGCAATTAATCCATTTTTTTAAGCAGTTCAATTTACTTTTGAAAACAAATTATTACTTTTGTGAACGAAACCAAACAAAACAAAAAATGAAGAAGCTTATTTATCTAATTTTTGTCCTTTGTGCCGGAACTTCAGTCTTCGGACAATCTTCGGCGGCGCTTTTCAACCGGGCAGTAAAAAAATACTACAATCAGGATTTTAGAGGAGCTGTTGAAGATTATTCGCTGGTTATCGGACGCAACAAGAATGATGCGAAAGCTTACTTAAGCCGCGGCATTGCCAAGTATTACCTGCAGGATTTTGAAGGGGCCATTGCTGACCAGGATAAAGCCATTGCCATCAACCCGGGATATGCCGACGCGTATTTCAACAAAGGTGATTGCAAATATAACCTGCAGGACTACGAAGGCGCTATTGCCGAATATACCAAAACACTTGAAATAGAACCCAAAGATGCCATGGCATTGATAAGTCGCGGATTAACAAAACAGTATGTTAATGATTATTTGGGGGCAATAGAAGATTTTTCGCTGGCAATCAAGTATCATCCAAAAATTGCCGATGCCTACATCTACCGGGGCATTGCCAAATACTACCTTGGGAACTATGATGAAGCCATTGCCGATTATACAAAATCGATGAGGGTCCAACCCTTATCGGATGCTTACTTCAACCGCGGGAATGCAAAGGATGCCCAAAAGGATTACGAGGCCGCAATGAAAGATTATAATAAGGCTATCGCCATCAACCCAAAACATTACAAAGCACTACATAACAGAGGGCTCACAAAAATTACCCAGAAAGACAATAGAGGGGCTATCGAGGATTTTTCGAAAGCCATTGAGCTTAACTCACATTACGGGGATGCTTATTACAACCGGGGAGTTGCCAAATTGAACCTGGGACAAAAAGAGGCCGCTTGCCAGGATTTCAGGAAAGCCGAACAATTGGGACAGATTAAGGCTAAAGATGCCCTGAAAGCCAATTGCAAATAGATATTATTTATTAGGACCTATATAAAACAAATAATTATATAGCTCAGATACAGAAAATTAAATCCAAACACGAAGTCACAAAGACACTAAATTATTTCAATAAAGGTCTAAACTAAAAAACACAGAGAAGAAAAAATACAAGTATTTTTTAATACCTTCGAAGCTTTTAGAAATAAAACATTTATGTTTTATCCTTTGTGTCTTTCATAAAAGCAGATCCAGAATAAGTATTTATGACATATTTCCGTGACTTCGTGACTTTGTGTTTAATTGCAATAAATCAATTATATAGCATCCTGTTTTGAATAATATCTATTCAATAAACCTGGAATTGAACAACAGGAACCCGATATTTAGCCCAAAATTCCATTGGCTCATAGCGGAACTGTAGTAGTTTGCAAACAAGGCGGCCGAGGCTATCTTGAAATTGAATACGAGCGACGTTTCGGCCATAAAATGGGAAGAAGAAAACGGTTCGGAATAATACGCCGAGTTGTCTGCCGCCCGATTGATGCTTCTGTAAGGTAAAAACCAATAAACTTCGCCACGGGCGTGAAGCTGTTTATTGAAGTTGTATATCGGTTTCAGACCAATGGCAGCAAACTGGTTGGCACTATAAGCTCCATTGAAAACAGTCTTGCTATGAGGAGTAGGCTGAAAAACAGGAGCCTGAATCTGGCTGACAGTATAATTTTGTAGCAACTTGCGCATCGACAGAGCGAGCTCGCCGTAAGCACCCAATGTGACATGAGAGTTTAATGGATAGTATTGCTCAAATTTCCCACGGTACTGAAGCCACAAATCAAGCTTGTCCGACACATTTGTAGCCGGAAGTTCTGCCGACCTGAAAAGCTCTTCGCCTCCCACCAACTGTATTGAAGATGATTTTCGGTATCCGAGAGTGGGATACATCACATTATTGAGCGTATATGTTTCGATCCGGGCAAACACATTCCCGAGCGAAAAAATGCTTTTATCTTCTTTGATAGCAGGCAGCGACCTGTCCTGAACGTAATAATCCGTCAAAAGGCCATAGCCAAGGCCAAATTCCAGCCGCCCTTTCATAGTTACCGGAAAACCGACGCTCATCTTTCCATACGTCTCCAGTTGGGTGAAATTGGCAGTACGGGTGTCGTTATAAAAGAATTGGTCTCCTTCAAAATAATCAAACCAATGAAACACCATTGCCAGTTTCATATACCAGCTTTTCTGTGCCGGAAGCTCAATTCTGGTTCCCAGCCCCAACCCGTTGTACATTTTCCCAAACTGGGCATCGATATAAGCCGACTGCGCATATTCGGTAAGGTTCTGGTACGTTAATCCAAAATAAGCCTGATTGGAAGTTGATGACGATACATTGCCACCAAGCAGCACTTTCAAATGATCTTGTGTTTTTACATTCAACCTCAAATTGAAATTTCCGGTCAGCGAATCATAATCGGCATGGGGCAACACTTCCAGGATTTTATCATCCGAATTCAGTTTGAAATAGGATTCCTTAAATTCATTCAGGCTAAACAATTCATTTTTATAATGAAACACCTGTTCCACATATTTTTTCTGAAGACTATCCACCCCGGTTACTTCAACTTGCTGGAATTTGATCTCCGGAAATCTTTTTACAAAATTGTGTCTTCTTTCTGACAGTTCGTCAACAGATATAGTGCGGTTTATCCGGGCTTTCAGCTCATCAATATGCTTCATGGCCGAATCATAACCCAATTTCACAAAATCATCCACTTTAGAGAAATCAAATGTTTTCGAACTGCTGATCCGGAACTTGAGCAATAATCCTTCCTCCTTCGGAATGTTGTAATCGGTATAATTCATAACCATATTTTCAATCTGCATCACCACATCACTCTCATCCGGTTTTCGCGGATTGGCCGACACAGCGCTCCCGATCATAAAATCCGGATTAAAATCCTTGCGCATTACATCTACCGGAAAATTGTTGAAAATTCCTCCGTCGAAAAGCAGCAAGTTGTCAATAACAATGGGTTTAAACAGCAAGGGGTAAGTCATGGAAGCCCGGATAGCATCGCCGAGCACACCGCAGCGGAAAACCACTGCCCGTTTGTTGAAAATATCGGAAGCCACACAGCGGAATGGGATAAGCAGTTTGTCGAAATTACCCCCGGCCACTGCATTGGCCTGAACAGTAAGAGGTACAAAAGCGTAATTCATTTGCCGGGGCGAGATTATGTTTGTGGGGAGGATATTGGACTTGATATCCAGCGAGTCCAGGCGGTTTATCCGGAAACTCATTTCCATAAAATTCGGTTTGGGATCGGCATTCCGGTAGTAATAGACGTAATCCGACTCAATTTCGCCCGTCGACCAGTTTTTAAAGTCGTTCGATTTCAGTACGGCAATCATTTCGTCGGGCGACATGCCCATGGCATACATTCCTCCTACTATAGCCCCCATGGAAGTTCCGGCCACATAATCGATAGGAATATTGTTTTCTTCCAGCGCCTTGATAACACCAATGTGGGTGATACCTTTGGCACCGCCGCCACTCAAAACCAGCCCCACCTTTTGTGCCGGGACCAATGCCTGAAACGCGATAAAGAGGTATAAAATCACAAAGCACTTTTTCATCCGTAAATAATTTTAAAATAGTTGTCGGATGGAACTCACATGACGTGTATTCTTTCGTGTTCGAGAGTTTACTAATCATGCTCGTTTCAAAGGAAAGGAGTGTTGGCTTTTACGCCATAAAAATACAAAAAAAGATATTATGCAGATATAAACATTTGTTTTTTAATGGACAAGCAAAAATTCAGCCTCAGATTTTATTTAGATCGAAGGGCTTCAATCAATAAGTGTTTATAAAAAATAGCAGATTCTTATTTTTTAATAAATCATCTGTCCACTATTTGGGTATTAGTAAAACAAAATTTACCTTTGAACGTTTATTTAGCGATTACAAAAAATTATTTTTAAATATGAGAATCGGTTTCTTTATTTTAATCCTCGCAATCATTATCTCCATGAACGGTTACGTGGTGGCGCGCGGTTGGCAGGCCTTGCCAGCCGTTTCTGTTATTCGGCCAGTCTTTCTTATCAGCATGCTTACACTGTTTATATCCATGTTTGCCGGAATGATTTTCGGGAGCTCCATGCCACCGGCTGTAGGTAAAGCGGTTACTTTTGTTGGTTACACGTACATGATTATTTTCATATACCTCTTCCTGAGTTTTTTGGTTGTGGATATTGTACGCATAGCCAATTATTTTATTCATTTCGCTCCTGTAGGAATGGCTGCATTCCGCATGTGGGCCATGTATATTACATTGGGATCAACGGTCGTTGCATTGGTTATTGGCAACATTAAGTTCAATCATCCTGAAGTTGTAACGCTTAATCTCAACACGGAAAAACCCTTGCAGCATAAAACGCTGAAAATAGTTGCTGCCAGTGATATACATCTGGGTGTGAGCATTGATAAAAAGCAGTTGCAGAAATATGTGAAACTGATAAACGACCAGCATCCTGACATAGTATTATTTCCGGGCAATGTTTCCGACCGCGAAATGAAGCCGGTTATTAGCCAACACATGGACGAAGAACTGCGAAGCATTAAAGCTCCTCTGGGTGTTTTTGCCATAAACGGCAATCACGAACATTACGCTGAAACGCCCAATGCAACTGCAGAATACCTGAAAAAAGCCGGAATAACTTTTCTTCGAGACGAGGTTAGTCTGGTCGACAGCAGTTTCTACATCGTTGGACGCGACGACCGCACCAATCACAAGCGGAAAAAGCTCTCGGAGATAATCAAAGGACTGGACACAACCAAACCGTTGATCCTGATGGATCATCAACCGTTTCATTTGCAGGAAGCAGAGGACAACGGCATTGACCTGCAAATTTCAGGGCATACGCACAACGGACAGTTTTTCCCGGGCAATTTATTTGTAAAACGAATGTTTGAGCTTGGCCACGGCTATCTGAAAAAAAGCAAAACACACTATTATGTTTCGTCGGGCCTTGGGCTTTGGGGACCGCAATACCGCATTGGCACGCAGTCGGAACTGGTGGTGATCAATTTAAAGTACTAATGTGATGATGTGATAATTAGATGATGTGATGATGTGGCGATGAGTTGATGTGATAATGTTGTGATTAAGGATATGGTGATAAAAATATTTCTTGATTCTATCTACAAATCAACTCATCACCACATCATCACATTAACTCATCATCACATCAATTCCTCTTCTTTTTAAAAAATTCCTTCACCAACGTACTGCATTCTTCTTCCAATACTTTGTACACAACTTCCGTTTTGGGATGGAGAGCATGCGGCGCAAAGCGCATAAACCCACGTTTTTCATCGGGAGCGCCATACACAATCCGGCTTATCTGCGACCAGCCCAATGCCCCGGCACACATAACGCAAGGCTCCACCGTCACGTACAGCGTGCAATCAGTGAGGTATTTCCCGCCCAGAAACTGTGCAGCAGCCGTTATCGCCTGCATTTCGGCATGGGCGGTAACATCGGTCAGGGTTTCAGTCAGGTTGTGCCCACGGGCAATGATTCGCCCCTGGCAAACAATCACGGCACCAATAGGCACTTCGTCGCGCTCACCGGCTTTTCGCGCCTCCAACAAGGCTTGTTTCATGAAATAAACATCCGGATTGAGATCTTTAGAGTCGTCTTCGGAATAGTAGGAAATGGGCATACGATTTTATAGTGTGTGTTATTCATGCCAGAGGCATGACATGTATATAGAAGAAGCCGTTTCTCTCTATTTTACGACTCCTGAGGAGTCGTATGTTTTAGTCGTTAATCCAGTTAAAAATATATTCATGTTTAAATTCAATTTCGAATTTATTTAGAACATTCAAATATTCTTCTTTAAAGGTTGTTTTTGAATGATGTTCTTTCTGCGCTAAAATGTATTTGATGACATTATCTAAATGACTATGGCTATATGAAAATGCGCCGAATCCTTCTTGCCAATCGAACTTATATTTAATGAATTTCTTTTCAGCAATAAATGAGTTTGATGATTTTTTCACTTCTCTAACCAAATCCGACAAACAGCAAGTTGGCCTCATACCAATTAAGAAATGAATATGGTCAGGCATTCCGTTTATTGCCAGAAGTTTTTGTCCTTTGCATTGAATAATCCCGGTTATGTATTTATAGAGTTCTTCTTCCCAAACAACTGATATAGCAGCATCTCTGTTTTTGACAGCGAAAACAACATGAATGTATATTTGTGAATATGTATTTGGCATTCTTAAGGTTTTAGGTTATAACATATGACTCCTATGGAGTCATGGTTAGATTCATATTTTGATCTATAATCATGTTAACCCTATGGGTTAAAAACCTTTCTATAACTATTACTATCCTCGGGCTGCACGCAAGACAATTGACACACAGGCTTTCAATTGAATAAATAAAATCAAAAACTCCCAATCATAAATCGTAAATAAATCAATCGTAAATCCTTACACGTCTTCCTCCACCACCAGGTTATCGATAATAAAGTTCTGGCGCTCCGAAGTATTTTTGCCCATGTAGAACGACAACAAATCCTGAACGGCATCTTCCTTTTTCAGCGTCACCTGATCCAGGCGCATGTCTTTGCCAATAAAGTGCTTAAACTCGTCGGGCGAAATTTCACCAAGACCTTTAAATCGGGTGATTTCGGGGTTGGTGCCCAGGCGCGCAATAGCCGACAAGCGCTCTTCGTCGGAATAACAATATACTGTTTCTTTCTTGTTACGCACCCGGAAAAGCGGAGTTTGCAAAATATGTACGTGCCCTTTCTTAATCAAATCAGGGAAAAACTGAAGGAAGAACGTAATGAGCAACAGCCTGATGTGCATGCCGTCCACGTCGGCATCGGTAGCCACAATCACTTTGCCGTAGCGCAAATTTTCAATGCTGTCTTCAATATTCAACGCAGCTTGCAACAGGTTAAATTCTTCATTTTCGTACACAATTTTCTTGGTCAGCCCATAACTGTTCAGCGGCTTACCACGCAAACTGAACACGGCCTGCGTATTCACATCGCGGCTTTTGGTAATGGATCCACTTGCCGAATCACCCTCGGTAATGAAGATACAGGAGTTTTCAATAGCCGCATTTTTAGCTTCGTCTTTTGTGAGTGAATCATTGAAATGCACCCGGCAATCTCGAAGTTTTTTGTTATGCAGGTTAACCTTTTTGGCACGTTCGCGGGCCAGTTTGGTTACTCCGGCAATAGCTTTGCGCTCTTTCTCCGAATCCTGGATTTTTTGAAGCAAAGTAGCTGATGTATCGTTGTTTCGGTGCAGATAATTGTCCAGTTCTTTCTTTAAAAAGTCGGAAATAAACTTGCTGACCGAGATGCCTCCCGAAGGTGCCATATCGCGTGAACCGAGTTTGGTTTTGGTTTGCGACTCGAAAACGGGTTCTTCCACACTGATGGCCACCGCAGCTATAATACCGTTGCGTATGTCTGCAACTTCCATGTTCTTAGCATAAAACTCCTTAATAGTACGTGCCACAGCTTCACGGAAAGCACTTTGGTGTGTTCCACCCTGCGTGGTGTGCTGACCATTTACAAACGAGTAATACTCTTCTCCATACTGGTCGCTGTGCGTGAACGCAATTTCAATATCTTCGCCTTTGAGGTGGATAATCGGATACAGCGGGTCGGAGGTCATGTTTTCGTTCAGCAGGTCGGTCAATCCGTTTTTGGAAAGGATGCGTTTCCCGTTGAAGTTGATCGCCAGTCCTGTATTCAGGTAGGCGTAATTACGGAGCATCGTTTCGATATACTCCTCTTTATAGATGTAATCGTTGAAAAGCGTATTGTCTGGAACAAAATACACGTAAGTACCCCGTTCTGACCCTGGCTCATTGAAAATATCCGTATCGGTAACAATTTTCCCCTTTTCAAATTCGGCCCGGCGACTTTGTCCATCACGGAAGCTTTGTACTATGAAACGGGATGAAAGCGCATTTACAGCCTTTGTTCCCACTCCATTCAAACCAACTGATTTTTTAAACGCTTTGGAATCGTATTTCCCCCCGGTATTCATAATGGAAACTGCTTCCACCATTTTTCCCAATGGAATTCCACGCCCGTAATCGCGCACTTCCACATGACCGTCTTTCACACGCACTTCCACGTTTCTTCCGGCACCCATGCGGTATTCATCGATACAGTTGTCAAGAACCTCCTTGAGCAACACATAAATGCCATCATCCGAGTGCGTACCATCGCCCAGTTTACCAATGTACATCCCCGGACGGCGACGAACGTGTTCGAGGCCCTCAAGGGTAATAATATTGCTGTCGCCATAGTCGACTAGCAGCGACTCGTTTACAAATTCTTCCATAATTTAAATAGCAGTAAGAAGTAAGCAGTAAGCAGTAAGAGGCCAGTAAATTAGCTCTTATCAAATATTTTTAAATCCAATTAACCTGTGAACAAATAAACCAAAAACTTATCGGGCAATCCAGCTTTCGGGATTTTGCAGGCTTTTGCCATTCCATATCTGGAAATAAAGCTCCGTTTTATTATCGTTGTCATCATCGGTATAAATCCGACCAATGGATTGTTTGGCACTAACCCTATCGCCTTCGCGCACATAAATCTGGGTCAGGTTGGCATACACCGTGCGATAGTTTCCATGTTGGATAATCACCGCATTATTGTTTCCGGGAATGGAGAACCGTTGTGTTACTACCCCATCAAATACAGCCCGGGCTGAACTTCCGGCCGGAGTTTGAATGTAAATTCCTTTATTATTAGTGGTTACATGCTTCAATACCGCATGTGGCTGAACGCCATAATGCCCGCTGATAAATCCATTGGAAGTCGGCCATGGCAAACGCCCCTGATTTGCAGCAAAACCGCCATTAATCACGCTTTCTTCTTTGGTGAGCAACAGCAGCGAGCCGGTATTTACAGGTTTGGTATCTTCTTCGGCTTTTTTAGTTTCCGTAGCAGCAGCACGGGCAGCAGCACGAGCATCTTCGTCCGCTTTACGGGCCACTCGCAGGGCTTCAGCATTAGCTTCGCTTTTGGCTTTGGCAGCCCGTTGTTCGGCTTCGCGCAAGCGTTTGGCGGCTTCGTCGGCAGCGAGTTTTTTCTGACGCTCCTGCTCGCGTTTGAGCTCGGCAGCACGCTTGGCTTCGGCTATGCGCTTGGCCTCGGCAGCTTTTTGCTCTGCCAACCGTTTTTGCTTTTCGGCAGCGCGTTTGGCTTCAGCCCGTTTGATTTCCGCAGAGATTATAGCTGCAATTTTATTGTTCAGGTCGTTTGCCTTTTTCTGCTGAACTTTTTGATCGGCACGCAACTTCTTTTCTTTCTTTTGCAGATCGGTGAGCAAAACCTTAACTTTCTTCTCGTCTTTGGTTAGATTCTGAGCCTCGGTTTCCTTTTGTTTTACAACTTCTACCTTTGTGTTTTTATGAATTTGCAGGCTGTCGTTTTTCTGTTGGATCTGTACTTTTACGCCTTCAATCTGACGTACCTGCTGCTTCCGGTAATCGGAATATTCCTGCAAATAACGCAAGCGCCGATACGATTGGTCGAACGATTGTGCCGAAAGTACAAACATAATTTTGGCATATAAACTGCGATTGATATGTGCTTCCTGAACCAGGCGTGCGTAATCGGCTTTCAGAATTGACAACTTTTTCTCGAGCCGGACTTTTTCCTGACTCAATTGCCCCATTTCATCATCGAGCTTTACAATCTCGGTACCGATATTCTTAATCAGCACTTTCCGTTCGTTGATATTTTTACCAATAATAGTAAGCTTGTTCAACGAAGTGCGCTGCGATTTTTTGGTTTCGTTCAGCAACTTATTGGTTACTTCCAGATTCTTCAGTGTTTGTTTCCGTTGCTGTTCCAACTCTTTCACCGTTTGCGCCTGAAGCGAAAAGGTTGAAAAAAGCACGGAAAAGATGAGAATAAAAATTCGGTATGAAGGTTTAAATTGCATCAATCTGTTGTTTTAAAAAAATCAAGTCTATTTTGTTTTCTTATTTCTTGAGAATTTGGTCGATATTTCCACGCGTGTATCTTTCGGTTCCTGTTGGTAGAAATTTCAAATCGGTATTGAATTCCACTTTCTGGATGGAAAAATCGCACGAGGCCTTTGTTTGTTCGCCACTGGCCAGCAGAGCAATTTTCTGCGGAAAACCAACTCCGTTCACATTGGCATAATCCGTATAGGTTGTTTGCAACTGATAATTGCTATTTTTAGCCTTCAGAATAACCTGCTGAATGACGTTTAAGGGTGATAACTGCGTACTTTGCATCATATTTCCGGTTTCAAAATTGATGCTGCTTTTTTCATTATCCAAAGCCACCAATTTGCAACTGTCCGGTTGAACTTCCTTCTTTCCTACGCAGAAAAACTGGGCAGCCAGCAACGATTGCAAGCTATAATAATCGACATCCACACCAAACCGTTTGCTAAAATACGAATAATCAGCCACATAATAACGACGATTCATTTTGTCGAAAACTCTCATGCTGTCTGTCAACAGTTCGGCCTTATACACTTCGAATCCGAAGAACTGAAAAGAAATATACATGGCCGAATCCTTACGGATTTTGCAAGCAGCCGACACATTTACAGTGCGTTCGCCCAGATTCATTTCCAACGACATTTTGCTCACGTTTGCCGTTCGGAACTGTGGTTGATTTTTTTGCACCTGCTCAATAGTTTTCGCCACCGGATTTTCGGTTCTTACTTCTTTCCGGGCAATACTTTTCGTTGTTTTACAGGCCGAAAAAGCCAACAAAATGAATAACGGTATTATTATTCTGAGTCTCATATTCTTTGCAATTACGGCCGTTTCCAACCTTTATTCTCAATTTTCTTTTTCATTTCGTCGGTTTTATTGCCCGAATCAAAGGATTTCTTCCACATTTCCAGCGCTTTTTCATCCTTGTTGTTCATCCACAAAATATCGCCGTAATGTTCAAGCACAACGCCGGGATCTTCCTCTTTTGTCAGGTTGTCCACAGCCCGTTCTATGTAAAATTTGGCGAGCGAATAGCTTCCCTGCTGGTACAAAATCCAGGCGTAAGTATCCAGGTAGGTGCTGTTTTTAGGTTCCAGTTCCACCGTTTTGGCGCTCATTTTTTCGGCCTTTTTCAATTCTGCTTTTTCTAACGAAAGATAATAGGCATAATTATTCATGACCATAATGTTTTGCGGATTTGCCTCCAAAGCCCTTTCGTAGTTGGCAAAAGCAGAATCTTTTTTCTCCAGTTTAAAATAGCTGTCGGCAATTTGTGCATAAAAATCGCTTTTCAGCGCGGCCTGTTCTGCCGGAATGAAAGGCAAACCGGTTTGATAAGTTACAAGTGCATTCTGATAGTCAGTCAGCTGGAACTGCGCAATTCCCCTGTAAAAATACCACTGCGGAAGTTTGGGCAAATTCTCGATAGCACGCCCGGCCACGCTCAGCAGCTGGTTATAATTCCTTTCGCCCACATAAAACTGAATGAGCCTCATCCAGGTTTGGTCGTTTTTGGGATTGATATTCAACATCGTTTCCAGTTCCGAAACCGCCTCTGCATTCCGCTTCTGATACTGAAGAAAAACAGCATAATAACCATGGACCTGCTCTTCCAACGGGTAACGGTCGACCAACAGCTTAAACAAGCTTTCGGTTTCGACAAATCGGGTCGAATCCTTCACCAGTTTTTCCACATACTGCCCAAGCACCTGTATCTTTGTATCTACATCCAGCTGCTCGCTTTTCAGGGCACTAACTATGGATTCAAGCGCTTTTTCGGGTTTATTCACCGAGTTGTAATACTCCGACAAAGATACATATACAAAAGCATTTTGCGGATCATCTTTCAGCACCTGTTGATAAATTTCAAAGGCTTTATCCGGCATTTTCTGCTGCATGAAAATATCGCCGCGAAGCACCTTATACCGGGTTTCGGTAGGGTATTTATTTACCAGTTTGTCAATTTCCGCAACACCTTTCTTAGGTTTATTGGACAAGATATACAACCGGAATTTCTCAAACGAAATGGATTGCTCGATACCCGTCAGGCTTTCCAAGTGGTCAAAGGCTGCAATGGCTTTATCGTATTCTTTGGTCTCTTTATATAATGAGGCTAACATATTGTAAACCTCTTCCTTATTCGGAAATTTCTTCTGAAGCTCAACGGTAACGGCAATAGCCTGTTTCCAGTTTTTCACGCCGGAATACATCGAAATCAGCTGCACGTTGTACCACCAGTTGGCCGGGTCGGAATTCACTGCTTTTTCCAAACAGCGAACTGCTTCGTTGTTCAGACCGATAGAAGCATACATTATTCCGGCTTCGGAAAGTGCGCCACCATCGAGCGAATCCAGGGCAAGGCACAGGCGGAATGTTTCGAGGGCCTCATCGTATTTCTGATCATTTTTTAGCCGTATTCCTTCGTAGAAATAATAATCAAATTGCCGTTGGTCGGCAGCTGAAAGATGATTTTGCGGCTTGGTTTTCTGAACCGCAGGTTTAGTTGCAGCCACAGTACCGACCGAAAAAATGCCCAGAAACAACAGAAAATATAGTTTGTGCATACGTTTTACTTCATAATTTCTTGTTTACAATTGGCTGTTTTTCGGGCTTTCGCCAACAACAACCATTTGTGAACAACCAACAGGTTAATGTTTTCCGGTGTGACCAAATCCGCCTGCACCGCGACCGGTTTCGCCAAGCTCCACCACTTCCACCCATTCGGCCTGGGCGTGTTTTGCAATTACCATTTGGCAAATGCGTTCACCGTCGTTGATCACAAATTCTTCTGCAGATAAATTCACCAGAATAATGCAAACCTCGCCGCGGTAATCGGCATCAATCGTTCCCGGAGAATTAAGTACCGTGATTCCTTTTTTTATCGCCAGTCCGCTGCGAGGACGAATTTGGGCTTCGTAACCATCCGGTAGTTCGATGAACAATCCGGTGGGTATCAATTTCCGTTCCAAAGGTTTCAGAACAACCGGTTCGTCGATGTTAGCGCGCAGGTCCATACCGGCCGACAACGGAGTAGCATATTCAGGAAGTGGGTGTTTCGAACGATTTACGATGTTGATTTGCATTTCTATTTTTTTTATTTTATACTGATACAGTTTGCTTTCAATTTAAATAAATTGGCTTTAGCTACAAAAATACGATTTTTATCAATACACCTATTTACATAATCCTGAAAAATATGATTTTTTCAGGAACCCGATAATCATTACAGTTTTTAAAACACATTTAAAAGCTACATGTTGTTTGAACCGTTAAATCGGTAGAAAATAGCGAAATAAAACCCGGAAATAAACCTTATTACTCCATGAAGCCAGCTAATATTTGTAATTAATACAACGTTCGCTTATAAAAAATTGCTTTCTACTGAATCTGCTTGTTTTGAGAAGCAGCCAAATTTACTTTTGTTCCGGGTTCTGAAAATGAATGGTTCTGAAAATGAGTAAAACTATCGGGCGAATGAAACATTGATACTTCTCTTTAACAACAATAAACAATAATAGCAATTAAAATTTTATCATCATGAAAAAGATCATTTTTTCAGTTCTTGCATTTGCTGCGATCATGGTATCGTGCAGCAGCAATGAAGACCTTGCAGGTGTATCGGGTTCAACCACAGCATCAGTTGCAACTTACGTAGCCGAAAATTATCCGGCAACTAAGATTGTTTCCACTTCGGCCAACGGCTCCACTGTGACCGCAACACTCAACACGGGTGAAACACTTTCGTTCAGCAAATCAGGTTCTTTTATCAGTTATTCTAACAACTCAAGCGAAGGTTTGGCCACCGACAGCCTGATTGTATCAGACAGTATTGCCACCGATAGCGTAGGCCGCCCTCATCACCGCGGCGGACACAAAGGGCATGGTGGAATGGGTCATCCTCAAGGACATCCTGGATCTGACAGTGTACGCGTTATTGGACATCAACGTCATTTTGAAAACGAAATTGCAGTGGATTCACTGCCGGTAGTAATCAACGATTTCATTCTTGCTAACTATGCCGGTAATACTGTGATTCATGCCGAAAGTGATACCATTTGCCAGGGCGCTGTTATCGAAGTGTTGGTGTGCGTAACCACGCAGGAACCTGTCAAAGTAGTATTTGATGCCGTCGGCGCTTATTTATTCAAGGCAGAAAGAATTCACTACAGCGATGTTCCGGCAGAAATATCGGCGGCAGTTACTGCCGGTTATGCCGATTTCAAAGTGAAAAACCGCGCTGAAAAATTCACCCTTGCAGACGGAACACTTCAATACAAAGTGTTTATGCAGTCTAAAAATGTACGTAAATCAGTTACATTCAATGTAGATGGTACCGTAAGTTGCGAAAAATAAAATCGCAGAATTTTCTGAAAATCTTAATAACCCCAGTCGGATTTTTCCGGTTGGGGTCTTTTTATATCTCGCCGATTCAAACATTTCCGCTTTATCCATTGTTCCAATGCGGTAAATAATCTACTTTTGTTTCTTTAAAATTTTTCAATTATGGCCCAATTACACCAACCACTAAATATAAAATCCGTTATCATCAAAAACCGTCTTGGCATGCCACCCATGTGCCAGTATTCAGCCATTGATGGATTTGCAACCGACTGGCATTATGTTCATTACGGCACAAGGGCTATTGGCGGTGTGGGACTGGTTATTGTAGAAGCTACAGCTGTAGTGCCCGAGGGACGAATTACCTATGCCGACCTGGGAATCTGGAGCGATGAACATACAGAGGGATTACGGCAAATCGCTGAGTTCATTCACGAACATGGCTCGGTGGCCGGAATCCAGATAGCACACGCCGGACGCAAAGCATCGCATGCAACCCCGGACAAAGGAGGCAAACAACTGGCTCAGGAAGATGGGGCTTGGCAAACCGTTGCTCCATCGGCTATTTCGTTTGATGGCGCAGGAATACCACCTGTCGCTCTCGATAAAGAAGGAATAACCAACGTAGTTGAGCAGTTTAAAGCAGCTGCCAAACGAGCTAAAGAGGCCGGATTTAAAGTGCTCGAAATCCATGCTGCCCATGGCTACCTGATCCATGAGTTCTTATCACCTTTGACCAATAAACGAACCGATGAGTATGGCGGAAGTTTCGAAAACCGGACCCGTTTGTTACGCGAAATAATAGTAGCCGTTCAAACTGTATGGCCATCCGACTTGCCCTTATTTGTCCGTTTATCGGCCACCGATTGGGTACAGGGTGGTTGGGATACCGACGAAACAGTTAAACTTTGTGACGTCCTTTATAAAATGGGAGTAGACTTAATCGACTGTTCATCCGGAGGAAACATAGCCGCCGCCAAAGTCCCGGTTGGTCCGGGCTACCAGGTTCCTTTTGCCGAGGCCATACGGGCTACCGGCATTCTGACCGCAGCCGTAGGATTGATTACCAAGCCCGAACAAGTTAACTCCATTCTGGAAGATGGAAAAGCAGATATGGTTTTCATGGGACGGGAATTGTTGCGAAACCCGTATTTTCTGCTTAAAAACGTTCCTGAAGTTAGCCTGGCCAATTCAGTATTTGAGAGCAAAATAAAAGCGGTGAACAATTATTTCAATGGAAGTCAGCCAATCTGCTTCTGCATCTTGTAGTGCGGAATGTTGATTTCCAAAAATTCGTCACCGACAGTGGCATATCCCTGTTTTAAATAAAATGGTACAGCTGTTTTCCGGGCATTCAGTACGATGTTTTTATATCCCTTTTCTTTGGCATAATCCTCTGCAAAGCGAACCATTCTTGCTGCCCACTTTTTGCGATTGCATAGCCTCGGCCACTGCCACCTGCCTCATTTTAACGTCTGTGTCGCTTAGCCGGGTAAGGATAAGCACGCCAACAAGTTGTTCTCCCATAAATGCGCCTACATGAGTATCGTCCTTATCTTTCTCCAGATTATCATTATACAGGCTCATTCCCAATGGTTTTCGGAGCACCTCATCGCGAAGGAGCAATTCTTTCCGGTAATCGTCCGAAAAATAGTTTAACTCGCGAACCCTAATCTGATCAAGCAATTCATTCATTGTAACGAATTTAAATGTATAAAGTACCAGGCAAAGATATGATAAGATATGAAATTGAAGCTCATTAATCGGAACTAAAAAGTGGAAGTGGGGACGAAAATGAAAAATAGATTTGTTTTTCAGTGGTTTATGCTTTTGAAAGCTCTTTGTTTCACGCTTCACAAGTAATAAAAAACTGTTTTCCAAGACAAACTATATAATTAAAATCCTGAATCGTTAGTTTTTTCTGCGCTTTTTAATACTTGTTTTGATATATTTGCATAGAATTTGATGAGAGTATTTGTCTAATTTTTTCAATAAAGGTTTATGAAACGAGCATGATTGCAGACAATCACCAAAGACAGTGAAAATCTGACATGCGAGTTCCATGTGGCCTTAAAAACAAATTATTTACATATGAAAAACATATTCTTATTCACATTATCTTTTCTCTCCATTTCTGTTATCGCTCAATCTGTTGATCATTACTCTCCTGACTATCGAAAACCCAATGAAATAGCCGGTATGAAGCTTGTATTCAGCGAGGAATTTAATTATGTAGGGAAACCCGATTCAACCGTATGGAATTACGAAACCGGTTTTTCCCGAAACCACGAACTTCAATGGTATCAGGCAGATAACGCTAATTGCCTTAATGGCCGGCTTCTGATTGAGGGGCGAAGGGCCGATTTCCCAAATCCAAATTATATAGAAGGCAGTCAAAACTGGCGGACAAATCGAAAGATAGTTAATTACACAGCTGCAAGTATTACCACTTCAGGGAAAAAAGCATGGACTTTTGGCCGTTTTGAAGTGCGGGCACGCATCGACACTGTCATGGGCGCCTGGCCGGCGATCTGGACACTGGGCGTTGAAAAAGAATGGCCCTCGTGTGGCGAAATAGATATGCTTGAATTTTATCGGCCCGACAATGTTCCTTCTATTTTGGCCAACGTGGCTAGTGGTACCAATAAACGCTGGACAGCAAAATGGGATGGTTCAAAAACACCGCTTTCTGCTTTTACTCAGCAGGATAAAGATTGGCCCCGGAAATACCATGTTTGGCGAATGGACTGGACAAAAGATTCCATCAACTTGTATGTAGATGATAGATTGCTGAATACAACCTTGTTACGTGATGCTCTGAATGCGGATGGGAGCAGTCCGTTTTTGCAGCCTCATTATATGTTGTTAAATTTGGCTTTGGGGGAAAATGGAGGAAATCCGGCACAAAGTAGATTCCCTATCACATTCGAAGTAGATTATGTGAGAGTTTATCAACAAAAGTAAAAATACGGAATTCATACCCACAGGAAGTTTATCTCAGCCGAATTATTAATACCTTTGCATTTCAAAATTACCTGAACAGTTCATTGAAAAACCGTTATTGAAATGCTTCCCATCCTGGATGATTATCATTTGTACCTGAAACTTGAAAAAAGCCTGTCGCACAATACGATAGAGGCTTATGAAAGGGATTTACAGAAATTGTCCGGATTTCTGGCCGACGCACACGTTCCACTCCAGGAAGCCACCACTGAAATTTTGCGCGATTTTATTATTGAAATCAGCAGCCTGGGCATTCATCCACGCTCGCAAGCCCGGATTTTATCCAGTATAAAGTCGTTTTATCATTTTTTGATTTACCGCAATATTCTGGATTATGACCCTACCGAATTGCTTGAAAGTCCCAAGATAGGTTTGCGCCTGCCCGAAGTGCTTTCGTTAGAAGAAATAGATAAAATAGTTGGCGTTGTAGATCTTTCCAAGCCGGAAGGACAACGCAACAAGGCCATTATTGAAGTGCTTTACGGATCGGGATTGCGCGTATCGGAACTCATTAATCTGCATCTTTCGAAAATGTACATGGAAGAAGGATACATGCTCGTTGAAGGGAAAGGCAGCAAGCAACGATTGGTACCCCTCTCGGAACAGGCTACAAAACAAATAATTCTCTGGAAAACAGACCGAAACATGCTGAACATCAAAAAAGGCAGTGAAGACTACCTTTTCCTGAACCGGCGAGGCACCAAGCTCACCCGCGATATGATTTTCAAAATAATAAAAGACCTGACCATGTTGGCCGGTATCCGCAAAAACGTAAGTCCACACACTTTCAGACATTCGTTTGCCACCCATTTGCTCGAAAACGGAGCCAACCTGCGAGCTATCCAACAGCTGCTTGGCCATGAATCAATTACAACAACCGAACTTTACACGCACATCGACGTGCACTATCTCCGGCAAACTATTTTGGAATGCCATCCCTATTACAAAAATGAAAAAGCATTTTAAAATGAATTTGAAGTATATAAAACTGATACACAATAAATATGCGTTTAAGTTATTGCTGATAATCTTTTTATTTGCATCTTCATTTGCATTTTCACAGGAAACTGTGGTGGTGGGACAAGTACTCAACAAGGCCGACAATACGCCACTGCATCAGGTCAATATTTATTTTAAAAACTCAACCCAGGTTGTTCAGTCGAACGAAGAAGGCTATTTTCTGATCCGGACAAACGAGCCCTACACCACACTTCTGTTTTCGTGCGTTGGCTTCAAACAGGAAACCATCAAACTAAAACCCGGGCAAAGCATTGGCATCCAGGTGAGAATGGAAGAAGAAAACACGCTTTTGCAGGAAATTTTTGTAATACCGGGTGCGAATCCGGCTTTGGAACTGATGAAAAAAGTGCGACTGCTGGCCAAAGAAAATGACATCAGCCGTCGCGATGGATTTGGCATGCAAAGCACCGAACAAAATTTGGTACTGTTGAGCAAAGTCAATCAGCGGGCAATGAGCAAACGAATATTTGACCAATTGCGTGAAGGCAACCTTTCCGGCGTTGATTCTTCGTTGGTAGTTCCGCTGTACATGGTTGAAAATAAATACCAGTTAGATGGTGCAAAAAAGAAACAAGTTTCGCGAAACATTTTTTCATCGCCCGAAAGTGGAGAAAAAATTTTAGAAAAATTGGTTGGTGACCTCTCTTCAGAATTAAATTTTTACAACAATACCGTTACTGTTTTCGGCAAAAGCATGATAAGCCCGTTGGCCAATGTGGGCAATCTCTATTACAACTATTATCTGGCCGACAGCACGATGCATGGAGGTAACGGCAAGCAATACGAAATCCATTACAGATCGAGGAATACAAAAAATCTGGCCTTTGATGGTATGTTGTGGATCGATTCGGCCACGCATGCCCTTACCGGCATAGACGCTGAATTGCCGCAAAAAGCCAACATCAATTTTATTCACAACCTGCGTATCAGGGAGAATTTTGTACCGCAACCATCCGGGCACTGGACACGGAAACTGGAGGAGCTTCAACTAAACATGAGTTACGACTTGCTGGCTGACAGCCTGAACCCGAAACCCGAAATTTTCATTAAGCGGAGCGCCACGTATGCATCAGATTCGGCATCGACGCTTAGAAATAATTTTGCTCAAAGCAGCTACACGCAGGAATCGCTCGACAACAAGCTGAAAGATCTCAACAATACGCCATTGCTCCAGACTGCGAAGTGGATTGCTGATGCTTTCTTCACAGGCTATATTCATGCCGGAAAAATTGATATCGGCAAAGTTCAAAACATAATACGTACAACCGACATCGAAGGCCTTCGACTGACTTTGCCTTTCAGAACTAATGAAGAAGTTTGGAAAAATATTTCGCTGGGAGGATCTGTTGGCTATGGGTTTAAAAACGAGTCCATTAAGTATTCCGGGCTGGCACAATTCAAATTTCCGGGTAGCAAACGTCGTGTTTTAAGCCTGAATTATATTAATGATTACCGCCGCGTGGATTATAATTACAACGACTATCTGTTTCGCGAAAATCCATTGCTGTCGGCCGATGTGGATATTTCCAGTTCTGTATTTGCACTGCGGTATGCCACAAAAAATAGCGAAAGGAAAGAATTTTCAGCTTCCTTCTCTGCCGACTGGAACCGCGATATTGAAAGCAGCCTTTTTGTGCGTTCCAACCAGTTGTTTGCCAATAATAATTTGCCATTAAACGTAAACGGCATTCAGGCCACAACTTTCCTGCAACAACAATCGGCTACATTCACGACCCGTTTCTCTTTTGGCGAACGCACCTACGACGATCACATGCAACGGGTTTACATTGCCAACAAAAAACCGATAGTGTACTCTATCCTGGAAGCAGGTCAATACCAACTGGGCGCCAAAACCGGTCACTACGGTAAGATTCTGGTGAAAATGAAACACGTTGCCAATCTGAGCTTTGCCGAGCTGAATTATATTGCCGAAGCCGGGTTGGTGCTTGGCGCTGTACCCTACCCGTTGCTGGAAGTACCGCCCGGAAGCGAAACCGGCGGTTACAGCACCTATCAGTTTTGCATGATGAATTATGGTGAATATGCCACCGACAAATACGTGAACCTTCACAGCGAGCTTACATTCAACGGGCTGGTTTTGAATCAAATTCCTTTGGTCAAGAATCTGAACCTGCGGGAAATATGTTCATTTCACATGTCGTACGGAGGATTGAGCGATTCGCATAAAAAATTACTTGACTATCCCGCATACACCTATCCACTCAACAAGCCTTACATGGAAGTGGGGGTTGGACTTTCGAACATCCTGCATATCTTCACCGTGCAGTCGGTCTGGCGGCTCACCGATTTGAATCATCCTGGAGTAAGCCCCTGGGGATTAAGAGGATGCCTCAGGCTAAGTTTTTAAATTGCAGGTCTTTTAAAAATTTATACCTGAGCCCAAAATTTCTTTGTGAATCTTTGTGATCTTCGTACTTTATTGCTAAGCATTTTAATAAAAAATTCTATCTTTGTAATTCAATATCAGCATAAAAAATAAACTAATTATGGAAACAAGCAATCTTCAAATTGCCATAATCGGAGCCGGAAATATGGGTGGCGCTATTGCCCGCGGCTTGTCGAAAGGCACTCTTATTCAATCGAAAAACATTCGTGTAAGCGACATATCGCAAGCCAACCTGGATGCCATCAGGGCTTTCGACCCGGAAATTACCGTAAGCAACTCCAACCGCGATATTATCAAAGATGCAGATATCATTGTGTTGGCTGTAAAACCCTGGTTGGTTGAAATTGTTGCGGAGGAAATCGAAAATAAAATTGACCTGAAAAAACAAATTGTCGTGTCCATTGCTGCCGGAGTAGATTTTGCCAGACTTACCGAATTATTCGACACCGACGCCATGATGTTCCGGGTAATTCCAAACACCGGAATAGAAGTGCTGCAAAGCGTTTCCACCATTTCGTCGTTCAATGCTTCGAAAGAACAGGAAGAACTGATTGTGGCCATATTCGCCGAGTTGGGCAAAGCATTTCTGGTTCCCGAAACACAGCTAAATGCTTTTATGGCTTTGTCGTCGTGCGGAATTGCCTACGCTTTCCGTTATATCCGTGCAGCCACCGAAGGCGGTGTGGAAATGGGCATTTATCCCAATGTGGCCAAAGAAGTGGTCATCCAGACCTTGCGCGGCGCCATCGACCTGCTCGAAGCCAACAACTCGCATCCTGAAGTGGAAATTGACAAAGTAACAACACCGGGCGGCATTACCATCAAAGGACTCAATGAAATGGAAGCTAACGGATTTACCAACGCGGTGATCAAAGGATTGAAGGCCTCACATTTGAAATAACAACTATTTTCGAAATAACTTTTCCAAAGTTCTGAACTTTGGAAAGGTTAACGCTTCAAAATCTATAATTAAATACCCTAAAATTCTACTACTATGAACGCACAAATCAAACAAATTGCCGAAAGGTTGCGCGGATTACGCGATGCGCTGGACCTGACCATTGCCCAGGCTGCTGAAAAATGCGGTATTCCTGAAGCGGATTATGCCCGTTATGAATCGGGTGGTGGCGATATTCCAATGAGTTTTATCTGCGCAGTGGCACAAACATTTGGCGTAGAAACCTCTGCGTTAATCACAGGAAGCGAACCGCATGCCCTTACCTATTTTGTTACCCGCAAAGGAACCGGCGCGAGCGTGGAACGCACCAAAGCCTACAAATATCAGGCACTGGCAAACGGCTTCCGCCATGCCAAAGCCGAGCCATTCGAAGTTACCGTTGAACCCAGTGACCAACCCATGCATTTGAACAGCCATGCCGGACAAGAATTCAACCTGGTGCTGGAAGGAACCATGCAATTGCACATTGGCGAAAACGATATTTCGCTCAACGAAGGCGACAGCATTTACTTTGATGCCACCAAACCGCATGGCATGAAAGCACTGAATGCAAAAAAGGTGCGATTTTTGGCTGTGATAGTGTAACAATTACAACCACATAGTAACTCATAGTTACATAGTCACACTTAGTGTAAATAAGTAAAGATAGAACATATAGTTATATTCTCCGATAATTAATTTTACTGTTTTTTGCAATGAGAAAAATAATCACACAAGAATATATCGATAAAATAGTTCATGATATAATTGGTTGTACCATTGAAATTTACAAAGAATTAGGACTTGGTCTATTATTTTTTATATGATTATCCGTAAAGCGACCTGTGTGTTAGCAAGTAATTGAGGGGCGTAGTCCTGTTATCTTCGTAGCTATACGTTAATTTCAATGACACAAGCCGCGTTAGCGGTGATATATTAAAGATGTCAGAGCTACGCTCCTAACTGATTTATGGTACTTAAATACTATAAAGAAATCAGAGCTACGCTCCTCTATTCTTATTCCATTTTCTAACAGGTCGTTTTGCGGATAAACATTATTTTTTATGAAGGACAACAAACACTTGTAACCAAAGAGTACGCAGGCCTTCCAATAAAATAAAACTATGTGTTAACTATGTCTTCGAAAAAAACACTATGAGTTCCTATGTAACTATGAGCTCCTATGTGGTTGAATCAATTAATTGTTATTAAAAAACAATATACTTTTATCCCATAATTTGAAATTTTATCCCAAATAGCCCGGTTTTACCCCTGTTTATTGGCTTAGATGAACTTTTGATTTTTCTTTGTAACCTCAAATAAATGCTTTAAAGAATTGCTTATGTTAGAAAAGTTTCTTCAACAAACCGAATTTAAAGACTTTGATGATTTCAAAGCAAACTACAAACTGTTAGTTCCCGAAAATTTCAATTTTGCCTACGATGTAGTGGACGCCTGGGCAGCCAAGGAACCCAACAAGCGTGCTTTACTGTGGACAAATGACCAGGGCGAATGCCGCGAGTTTACTTTTGGCGAAATAAAAAAATATACCGACCAGACTGCTTCGTATTTCCAAAGCCTGGGTATCAAAAAAGGCGATATCGTGATGGCTATCCTCAAACGCCGTTTCGAATTTTGGTTTACAATTATCGCGTTGCATAAAATTGGGGCCATTATTATTCCAGCCACACATTTATTGACAAAAAAGGATCTGGTTTACCGCAACAATGCAGCCGATATTAAAGCTATCATTGCGGTTGGAGAAGAAACTATTATCAATCATATCAACGATTCGATGCCCGAATCGCCCAGCGTAGAAATGCTTATTTCTGTTGGGCCAATTGTACCGGAAGGTTGGCACGATTTTCACAAAGGGATTGAAAATGCTGCACCTTTCACGCCTATTGCCAACGTAAACAAAAACGACGATCCGCTGATTATCAGTTTTACATCGGGCACCACAGGCAATCCGAAAATGGTATTACTGGACTGCGTTTATCCGTTGGCACATATTATTACCGCCAAATACTGGCATAACCTGCACGAAGAAAGCGTTCACCTCACCATTGCCGACACCGGCTGGCTCAAAGCCGTGTGGGGAAAACTATACGGCCAGTGGATTGTGGGTGCATGCGTGTTTGTGTATGACCACGAGAAATTCACCCCGGCCGACATGTTGGAAATGATTCAGAAATACCGGATTACGTCGCTTTGTGCACCTCCTACTATTTTCCGTTTCCTTATTCGCGAAGATGTAAGCAAATACGATCTGTCGTCACTGGAATATTGCACCATTGCCGGCGAGGCGTTGAATCCTGCTGTATATGAGCAATTCCTCAAACTCACTGGCATTAAACTGAAAGAAGGTTACGGACAAAGCGAAACAACATTGTCGCTCTTTACTGCGCCATGGGTAGAACCAAAACCGGGTTCTATGGGATTGATTAATCCGCATTACGATGTAGATTTGCTGACTCCGGAAGGCCGCGTGGCCGAAGTGGGCGAACAAGGGCAAATTGTGATCCGCACCGATAAGCAATATCCTGTAGGGCTGTTTAAAGGTTATTACCGCAACGCCGAACTGACATACGACGCGTGGCACGATAACATTTATTACACCGGCGATGTGGCCTGGCGCGATGAGGATGGCTATTTCTGGTTTGTAGGACGTGCCGACGATGTAATTAAAAGTTCAGGTTATCGCATTGGTCCATTCGAGGTGGAAAGCGCCTTGATGACACATCCGGCCGTGGTGGAATGTGCTATAACCGGTGTTCCCGATGAAATTCGCGGGCAGGTGGTGAAAGCTACCATCATTCTGTCGAAAGAATACAAAGATAAAGCCGACGATGAGTTGGTAAAGGAAATTCAGGAACACGTAAAAACGGTGACTGCTCCTTACAAATATCCACGAATCATTGAGTTTGTTGATGCTCTGCCTAAAACAATCAGTGGAAAAATCCGTCGGACAGAAATTCGGGAGAAAGATAATCAGAATTAATCTTTCATTTATAAAAGAGAGTCCACAAAGACGCAAAGAAACAAATCAGAAAGGATAACCGATGGCAAAGTGAAAAGCCACATCATCGCTGAATTTCGGATTAACCCGCCAACGTTCTGTTCTGCTCAGAACCGGGTCATAAAGTTTTATCCCCATATCGATACGGGCAATAAAGAATGAGAAATTGAACCGAAGCCCGGCCCCGTAGGCAATGGCAATCTGCTGCATGAACGAGTCCAGTTTGAACTGCCCCAGAGGTTGGGTTTCATAGTTCTTTATTGTCCAGATATTTCCGGCATTGAGGAATAATGCACCTTCCGCCAGCCATGCCAATTTGGCCCGGTATTCCATGTTCATGTCCAGTTTAATATCGCCTACCTGGTTGAAATCGCGGGCCTTGCTGTTGAATCGTTTGTAAGTGCCAGGCCCCAGCTTGCTTTCGCCCCAACCGCGGACGCTGTTGGCTCCTCCGCTGTAAAACCTTTTTTCGTACGGGATTACATTTGCATTGCCATACGGAACTCCCAAACCTACACCCAAGTGGTACACAAAACGGTTTTCATTGTCGTAAATCTGATGATGGGTGATATTATATTCCCCTTTAACGTATTGCGAATAACGGACTTTAAACAATTGATAGGCTCCCTCTACTTTGGTGCCTCCCAGCAGATTGCTCATGGCATACAGGAAGTTACCTGCACTTTCGACGCTGTAACGTACCGATGAATAATTTTTCAATGGCCTGTTTGGATTGAAGGTAGAAAACGAACCGGTATATCCCATGCGCATAATCAGGTGATCCCTGTAATTGTATGGATTATATTTGGGAGTTGTTTCATTCAGGTAGGTGCTTCTGAACACAGGGTCGACGTTCAGAAAGCGGACGTAATTTAAGTCGAACAATTGCAAGACATGATGGAATTGCTGTCTGTTCCACGAGTAATTTATACCGGCTCCGGCATTGGTGGTGGTAAATTCACCGGGACGATTCATGAAGCTGAGTGAACTGGTGAATTCGGTGTTGGCATGAATGTTACGTTTGAAATCGTAGCTGCCAAAGGGTAATAGGACCCGTGGAAATTTCAGGCCCGCCTGAATGCCGAATTCCTGGGCCCAAATGGTGCTGTCCTGTTTCTCGAAAGCACCGCGCAGCTGGACTGAAAGCGTCTCTGCACCTTTGAACTGATTCCGGTTTACGATGTTTATACTTGTAGCTCCACCCCAAAATCCATCAGTATAAGTTGCTTCCAGTTCCGTGGAAAGTGAAACTGTTTTCGATGGTACAATGATTATATAGCAGTCCAGCAAATTGCTATCTGATTCTTTAAAACTGATATTTACATACTTGATTGGACCTAATGAATTGAGCGATTGATAGGTGCGTTCCACCGCATTGTCGCTGTATAAGGTGCTGGGATTGATGAAGGTGTTTTGCACCAGGGCATCCAGTTTCAGAATGCGGTCTTTGGGCGTAATCAGTATAAAATCACGGAATTGTACTGTGTCCAGTTTGTCCTTATCTGCTATGTCGGCTGAAAGTGAAGCCTCTTTATTGATGTAGTATATAACTTTCCGGATCGAATACTGCTTGAAAATAATTTTATTAACCGAATCGCTGGAATGCCTTAAATAGTCGCGGAGTTCCAGGGTTACATCAATTTTGTGCGAATTCAAGGTACTATCGGCCGAAAATGTGAGATAATCTTTATTGAAATTATAAAATCCTTGTTTGCGGAAAAGGGAAGTTACACGTTCTCGTTCGGCATTAAAAACGTCGGCGTCGAACAGCATATCCGGGCGAATGAGCGATCTGGAAGTATCGGCCGCAATTTCGGTCAATTGTTCATTTTTTATGTTTACGTTGTAATCGCGCAGGCGGTAGGGCTTGTTGGAGGTAACAATGTACTCCACTCTTGCTTTTTTGCCCTTTGTTTCCAACTTACTTTCCACCCGGGCATTGATGTAGCCTTTGTTTTCGGCCAACCGCTGGAGTTGATGAACGGAAATAGAGGTGAGGGTGGAGTTGTAGATTACCGGAGGATCGCCAATTTTCTTGAAAGTCCGGTGCCAGAACCGGTTAAAACTAGTAGAAGTGTCTTTGGGTGCCAGATTGTAAATGCCCAATTGCATGCGCCAGGCCCCGAACACGGCAGCATTAGGAGTTTGACGCAGATATTCCAGCAGTTCTGTTTTGTCCAGGTCTTTGGTATCTGTTTTAATGTCTGTTTTGTCGAGCAGGAATTCACCATCAGGTACATATTTGGTTACATTGCATGCCATAAGCAGCAAGGCCAATACAACGAAAGAACTCCAAACTCTCAACTTCATACCAAGGTTAATAAAATGAATTAAAATATTTTGCAAATATAGCTTATTATAGTTTTCTTTGTTAGCTTTGTAACAACAAATTTCAGCTACACTTTCTTAAAATCTGTTGAGCTTAAAAGGCTCAAACTTGCAGGGAAAGGATATTTTTAATAAAACTCATACGATGTTATCCAAGAACAAAATAAAACTCATCACTAGTCTTTCACAAAAAAAGTTTCGCGACGAAACCGGATTATTTGTTGCCGAAGGAACCAAATTGGTGCTCGATTTGGCAACGGCTTTCCGTTGCTCATTGCTCGTTGCTACTCCCGAATGGTTGAAAAATAACCCGGAAGCAGAAGCCGATGAACTGATTGAAGCGACTGAAAATGAGCTCTCCAAAATTTCCAATCAAAAAAGTCCGCAGGGTGTCTTTGCTGTTTTCGTGAAGCCGCAATACAACCTGAATCCGGATGGACTAAGAGGAAAGCTAAGTCTTGCTCTGGACGATGTTCAGGACCCGGGAAATTTGGGAACCATTATCCGCATAGCCGATTGGTTTGGAATTTCGGATATTTTTTGCTCTGCCCATACCGCCGATGCATTTAATGCAAAAACCGTGCAAGCTACCATGGGAGCCCTGGCCCGGGTTCGTGTTCATACTGTAAATTTGAAGGAACTTCTTCAGTCAATGGCTGGCAAACTGCCTGTTTACGGCACTTTTATGGATGGAGAAAATATTTATAATAAATCTTTGGCCCAACAGGGAATTATCGTCATGGGGAATGAGGGTAACGGAATTTCACCCGAAATTGAAGCGCTTGTTACTGAAAAATTGCTCATCCCAAATTATCCGTCTGGGGCAGGTGACTTCCGAATCACTCAATGTTGGGGTAGCCACAGCCCTGGTGTGCGGGGAATTCCGAAGGAGGGGTAATTTATAAACAGAATTTGTTCCCGCAGATAGCGCAAATCAGCGCTATCTGCGGGAGAAATATATTTATTCCATATCTATATTCATGTCCTGAGAATTATTCTCCTTTTGCTGCTGCTTTTTCGGCTTCATGTTTCCGAAATTATAGGTAGCAGTAAGCCCGATCATACGTCCTCCCCAGTACGAATAACTGGTTTGTGAATATCCTTCGCCGGAAGTAATGGCTTGTCTTTTGCGGCTGTCAAACACATCGCGTACCATTAGGTTCAGATTGATTTTTTTATCCAGGAATGTTTTTCTTAGTCCTAAATCTACTGCAAAATTAGACAACTCTTTCCCTTGTGCAATCAATCTCGGGGCATTGTATTCCGCTGAAATCTGTCCGAAAAAGGTTTTGCTCAGGGCAAAATTAGCCATTGTGCGGGCATTCCACGAGAATAATTCCTGTTGCGGTGTTTTTGCCAATAACACATTGTTTTTTATATAGCTTGCTGAGTCCATTTTGCTGTAAAAAAAGTTGAGTGATGATGTCAGGTTTACAACCTGAAAAATGCGGTTTTTAGCTACGATCTCAACGCCTGAATTCTGCTGTTTAGTCAGGTTCATCGAAGTGCTCTGCATTACACCATCCTGCATAAAGCTAATGCCCTGGATAACCTTATCAGTAAAACGGTAATAGGCCGATCCCGAAAGGGAATGACTGTCCCAGGTTTTTATGTAATTGAATTCGTAAGCAGTCGAGTATTCGGGTGTCAGATCCGGATTTCCGTATGAAATGTTCGTCGAGTCGGAATAATTCCGGTACGGATTGATATCTCGTCCTCTGGGGCGGTTTACCCGACTGGTTACATTTACTTGTATTTCATTGTTTTTAGGCAAACTGTACGACAGGAACAAACTAGGGAAAGGTCTGAAATAGCCCGTAGTGGGAAGAGTTTGCATGTCGTTCGACATGGTGTTGGTAAAGGATTTTGCATAATACTCAGCTCTCAAACCTCCCTGAACGTTCAACTTGCCAAACTTATTGCCATAAGTAACATAAGCGGCATGATTCTGCTCGGTGTAATCAAACTTATTGTAATATGAATCGAGAACCTTAGAAGCCAAGAAATCGTAACCAGACGTATTGCTGATCTGATGTTCCAGGCTCGATTCCCAGCCGGCTTCAAGCTTGCTGTTTTCAGAGAATTTTTTTGTGAAATCCACTTTGAACTCATATTCGTTACTATTTGCACCTCCGCTTTGCGATAAGTCCGACGAAACAAAGCCATTATTTAGATTATCGGTCTGTTTGTAGCGCGCAGAATCGGACATTGCAAAAGCCGAATAGCCAAGGCTAAAGAGGATATTCGATCCTTTTTTGTCGAAATCGTGCTGGAAATCGAGGTTGGTGTGCATGTGCCTGCGCGTACCCTCCGATGCTGTATTCCGGTAGTAGTCCTTCAATACCGAATTGTTATTGTTTATGTTAGTCTGCAGGTAGTCGATGTTATTTGCAGATGTGCCGCCTCCCATCATTCCGAAGCCCGAAAGGCTCAGTGTATTGTTATCGTTGATGTGGTAATCAAGCGACAAGCGGGAAAATAGTCCTCTCATCGAGCGCAGGTTATCGCTTTCCTGATGTAGATTAAGCGTGTCACCGTTCAGGTAGTTTTTACGGTCGCTCCAGCCTCCGCTCGGCATATTCATCCGGCGGTAACCCACATTGACGTTCGCATCCAACTTTTTGCTGGAATAACTGAAGTTGCCACCCAAAGTTCCTCCCAGCTTGTTGGCATTCGTATTATAAAGTCCACCGGCCGAAAGGCTTCCGTAATATCCGGCTTTCCGGTTCTTTTTCAATACCAGGTTGATAACCCCGGCCGAACCTTCCGCTTTGAATTTTGCCGAAGGGTTTGTAATTACTTCTACCGATTCGATACTTTCGGCAGGCATTTGCTGAAGAATCTGCCCGCGATTTTCGGCTGTCAGCCCCGATGGTTTGCCGTTAATCCAGACTTCCACGGCCGTGCTGTTGCGCAGTGCCACATTTCCTTCGTTATCGACCGTTACGGACGGTATGTTTTGCAATACTTCCGAGGCCGATCCGCCGGCTGCAGCAATGTTTTGGTCCACGCTGAACACTTTTTTGTCTACTTCAAATTTTACGGTTGTTCCCTGTCCAACAACTTCCACTTCTTTCAGTTGCTTGTTGTTGTTTTGTAGTTTTACCACGCCCAGGTTCATTTCGTTACCGTTGTATTCCACCGGCATATTTAGGGTGTTGTAGCCCACATAACTCAGCCGTAATGTATATTTTCCTTTGGGAAGAGCCTGAATTTCAAATTCCCCGTTTTGGTCCGAAACCATGCTTTTGGTTACTGTTTTGGAATCTTGCCGGAATACGGCAACGCTTACAAAATCGATAGGCGACTCCGTTCCCGCATCAATAATTTTACCTTTTATACTGGTTTCTGCAAATAAAGAAAGGGCGTAAAACCCAGTAAATAACAGAATGAGAATTCTTTTCATACGATAATAATTGTTTTTTAGAGGTCATACAGAAACGAATCCCGTTTCCGGGACTCGTTTCATACTTAAAAAATAAATACCTATAACTAATCTTTATACCTTTAATCAGTAATACAGACACAAAAACCACGCCTTGGTTTAATGTTTAAATGTCAATATATATTAATCAATCTATATAAATAAAAAGAGGTGCAAATGTACTTAACGCCTCTTTTCTGGTTTTGTTTTTTAGCTGTTCGATAATTGAGAAGAAGCTTTGTTTTGGTCCGGCTCACTATTCTGCCAGCTATTAAACCACCGATAACTCCAAAAGGTGCAGCTTTTAGAGCTATCGGTGGTGCGCTGGTCAAAATCTGTGCACCGGAAATGCCTGGAGCTGCACAATTTTCTTTTGTCTGTGCAGCGCTAACTGTTATCGGTGGTCCGATTTATGTTTCCGGTGTACCGGAAATAGCCGGAGGTGGTCCGGTTCTGTCCGTTTACCCTCCTGTGAGGTTTTTAAATCTTCGTAGATGGAGGTTTATAATCCTGGTTTGTCCCTAAATATGTTCGCTTAAAATAAACCTGAAAATTATGTCTACAAAAAAGGCGCTCAGTTTGAACGGAGCGCCTTTTTTAGTTCTGTTTTGAATCCTGATTAGAAATTAGGAAGCAAGTATTTTTCGCGAGATTTGAAAATGTTGCTTACTTTGTTTACTTCCAGGAAGGTAGTTCCCAATCCCATTCCGTAGCTTCCGCTCAGGTAGCAAACTGAATCTTCTTCGTTGATTGTACCTTTTTGTACAAGGTCTTTCAGAGCGGTAAGGAAGTACTGTTGTGTATTTCCGGTTTTGTCTTCCTGATACATTGGGAAAACGCCGTATGAAAGAGCCAACTGGCGTACCAAACGCTCGTTGTAGCAAATAGAGTAAATAGGAGCCATGCCACGGTAAGCAGCCAAATAGCGGGTTGTGCGGCCGGTGTAAGTATCGGTAATGATCGCTTTTGTTCCCAGTTTGGTGCAGGTTTCAACAGCTGAATTCGAAAGGAACGAAGTCAGGTCATTTGTTTCGATATCGATTGGAATATCGTTTTCAGCCATTTTAGTTGCTTCAGCTTCTTTAGCGATAGAGGCCATAGTACGTACAGCTTCAACCGGATATTTACCGTAAGCAGTTTCACCACTCAACATCACAGCGTCGGTACGATAGTAAATAGCGTTGGCGATATCGGTAACCTCAGCGCGTGTTGGGCGTGGGTTTTTGATCATCGTGTGAAGCATTTGGGTTGCAACGATTACCGGTTTCTTAGCCTTAACACATTTGCGGATCAAGCGACGTTGGATACCAGGGATTTTTTCCTGAGCCACTTCAATACCGAGGTCACCACGGGCAACCATTACACCGTATGCAGCTTCCAGGATTTCGTCGATATTATCAACACCTTCCTGATTTTCGATTTTAGCAATAATTTTGATGTCGCTATTGTGAGCGTCCAGAATTTTTTGAATTTCTAAAACGTCTTGTTTGTTACGAACGAATGAGTGAGCAATAAAGTCAAGATTCATTTCGATAGCCAACAGGATGTTAGTTTTGTCTTTTTCAGTCAACGAAGGCAGGTTGATACGTACTCCCGGAACGTTTACGCTCTTGCGGCTTCCCAGGTTACCGTTGTTTTGTACGGTACAAACCAAATAATCATTGGTTTTTGAATCAACTTTCAGGTCAATTTCGCCATCATCAAACAAGATGCTGTCGCCAACGTTCAGGTCGCGAACAAAGTATGGGTAGTTTACCGCAATACATTCTTTGGTAGTGAAAAGATCCGGATTGCCCGTTACTTTTACAACATCACCTGTTGACAAGTCAATTGAATCTTCTTCAATTTTTGTTGTACGGATTTCAGGACCTTTAGTGTCCATCAGGATAGCCAGGTTAGGGCTTACTGCACGGGTGTTGTTTACGATTCTCTCAAATCCTTCGCGTTGGATGTGAGCCGAATTCATACGTACAACGTTCATACCTTCAGCATAAAGCTGACGAAGAAAATCTACTTCGCAACGGATATCACTGATCGTTGCAACAATTTTTGTTGATTTAGACATAAGAATTTTTTATTTTTTTTATATACTTAAAAAACTAATTTAGAATAATCACTGATCGTCTGATAATTTTTTATCAGAAATGTAAAATAGAATCGACCGCCAACCGGTACGAATCCATTCCGAATCCAACGATACAACCTTTGCAGGCTTCCGACAAATAGGAGTGATGACGGTATTCCTCACGTTTGAAAACGTTGGAAATATGCACTTCAATCACGGGTACGGTTACCGAGCGGATAGCATCGGCAATGGCAATGGAAGTATGGGTGTACGCCCCGGCGTTGATAACTATGCCGTCGAACGTGAAACCCACTTCATGAATTTTATCAATAAGCGCTCCCTCGGTGTTCGACTGGAAATATTCCAGCTGAGCATTTGGGAAAAGGGTTTTTAATTCTTCGTAATACGTTTCAAAAGTTTGGTTTCCGTAAACTGTCGGCTCACGTTTCCCCAGCAGGTTGAGGTTTGGTCCGTTGATAATCTGAATACGTTTCATAATTTTTGTTTTTGCTCGTTGCGTATTGCGGAATTTGTAATATCCGGGAAAAAATGCAGAATCAGGCAATTCTTTTTGCTTTTATCAACAAAAAGTATTGAAAAAAGCGTTTTGAAAAACTTGTTTTGACAGTCAGTAATGTGTCCGGGGCTTTCCGAACCCTGCGATTTTTGTCTGTGTTGCATAATTCTGAAGCGTGCAGAAATAGCAAAACAGCCTGAAAAACCACCATTTAACGTTGCCGAATGTCCTCGTGCTAATTTTCCGCAAAAGTACAAAAAAATAGCGAGATACAAAACCTCTTGAAATGTGCAATTTGAAAATTATAATATTTTGTAGTTTTTGTAACAAAATAGGCTTGCAAATTCCGGAACCAATGACAAATTCGTATTTTTACAACATAAATCAGGTATTTTTATACGCAATAGTTTCGGTAAAAAAGATTATTTTTGAACATTAAACCCAAAGCATGATGAACCTGAGAGCAACAGCTGAATTTTTTAAACCACGGATTCCGAAACGATACCTGCTTTTTGTGGCTGCCCTGATGTGGACTTTTGCCGGCGGCATGTTGTTGTTCAGGGCGATCGGCATGTTTTTCAGTTCGGGTACACCCCGGGCCGGAATGTTGGGCTGCATAGTGGCTGGTTTGCTCTTTTATTATTTACTTTTTTCGAAAATATCACTGAAGCATATTACCCGTATTGTCCGGATGCCGGTGGAGCAACCTTGCATCTTTTCCTTTTTCAACCTAAAAAGTTACCTGATGATGTCATTAATGATTACCATGGGTATTACGTTGCGTAAAACAGGAATTGTTGCGCCGGAATATTTGGCTGTTTTGTACGGAACTATGGCAATACCGCTCACTATGTCGGCTTTTCGGTTCTACTATTATGGATTTCGTTATCGACTGGCGGTTGAAAAATTAAGTTGATATTCCGGAGTAGTTTCTGCTCTGTTGTTATTTGCAATGTTACAAAAAGTTGGTATATTTGTCAGGACAATTAAAGGAATAATGATGAAACATAAATTTCTCTGTTTTTTCATTCTGTTTTTTAGTGTCTCTTTTGTTTCTGCACAAGAGCTACCACACTATGAACTGACCATTGCACCGGCCGACCTGGATTCGATGTATGCTCACCCTCAGGACGAAATATATTATCCGGCCGTTTTCAGGTTTGGTGATTTGAGTTACGATGTCCAGGCGCGTTTTAAAGGCTCTACTACTTTGAGTTACCCCAAAAAAAGCTGGGCCATAAAATTCGATAATACAAAAAATTGTTTCGGTGCCAGCCGCATAAATCTTCATGCCGACTATAAGGACCATTCAGCAATGCGTAATTTTTTAATTATGAGGCTGTTTTCGGTATTGGGTTCGCCTGCTTCGCTGGTGAAGCATGTAACTTATGCGGTAAACGGCAAAGAATATGGGCTTTATTTGCAGGTGGAGCAGATTGATAATGAGTATCTCGCCCGCAATTTGCGAGCTGTGGTTTCGCTTTACAAGTCCAATAATCACGGGGCATTGATGGCTCCGTCGGTAGTTGATGACCATTATCGGATTATCTGGGATATCGAAGCCGGTGGCGATCCGACTTATAATGAACTGCGCGTGCTGTTTAATAAATGCCTGTATTGGTCAAAGGCTGATTTCAATGCGAACATAGCCAACGAGGTTGACGTGGATAATTTCCTGAATTTCTTTGCCGTCCATTTTGTTTTTACAGACATGGACAATTTTACAAAAAATATTTTTCTGAACAGAAACAGCATTTCTTCGAAGTTTGAATTGCTCCCGTGGGATAACGAAGGTTCGTTTGGTAATTCGGCTATCGGCGTTTTCGATTCTACGTTGGTAAACTATAACATGCGCGATTCGCACACGCCCGAGTATCAGGTTGTTTTTCAACGATTACTCGAAAATCCGGCTTATAAATCAATTTTCAAAAATAAAATAAACCGTATCCTTACCGACGGATTCAGCTATCTGGACACGCTGATAGACAATACCTACCAACGCATAAAACCTTCGGTGTATGCCGATACGAAAAAGGAAGGCAGCAACGAGAAGTTTGAAACAGAAATTACCCGGTTGAAATGGTTTATGGCTAACCGAAAAGTATTCTTGCAGGCAAATGATTTACCGGAACGGAATGCCCTGTCCGATTTTTATAGTTCCAATCCGTTTCCAACCGACTCGAATCCACTTGTGACTTTTCGGGTAACATCTCCTGTGCCCCAACATGTGAATATGTTTTTTGCCGATTCGGTGAATTTCAAAAAAATGGGCGAACCGTTTAAGTTCAGCCGTTTTCAGCTTTATGATGATGGACTGCATGACGATTTGCTGGCCGATGACCTGATTTATGGGAATACGATTGATGTAAGTAGTTTTAAAAGCACGTTAGTTCCTTTTGGAGTGACCGGGGCCGAACAGAATTATCCGGTTAACGGGATATTTTATGTTGATTATTACCGTTCAAAATCGTATGCCATCAACAAGGGCAATATAGATTCATATGCGCCGGCAGATTTAAAAATTCAAAAAGTTTACACCTATAATAATCAATCCGTTGTTGAAATTATTAATACATCCGTGGCGTCCACTGTTGATTTGTCGTATTGTCATTTGAAAACATCGTCCTGTTTCTACGATTTTATGTTTCGCGAACAGGTGCTGCTGGCTCCGAACGAAACCATTTATGTGGCACCTAATACGGCTGTAGGTACAGAGTTTTTCGAAGGCAAAAGGACATTTGCCAATTTATATTTCAATATCAATGCGGGTGATTCGTTACATTTGCTTTCACCGGTACTTTCTCCTTTGACTAAAGCCTATATCTCTGATGTGCAGACTCTCGTTATAGATAGAAAAATGTTGGTTATAAATGAAATAAATTACAAGTCGGGAGCTTCTAAACCAACCGGCGACTGGGTCGAAATTTATAACCCCGGCAGTTCGGAAGTGGATATGACCGGTTGGGTATTTAAGGATGGCGAGAACAAACATAAATTCACGTTCCCGAACCGGTATAAACTGGCGGCAAACGGTTATGTGGTTATTGCAGAGGATTTGGCGGTTTTCAGTGCTGCCTGCCCGGAAGTGGATAATGTGGTAGGTAGCACCGGTTTTGGATTGTCGGGCTCGGGAGAATATGTGCGGATTTACGATAACCTGGGGCAATTGGTTGATTCGGTAAACTATAGCGATAATGCGCCGTGGCCATTGAACGCCGACGGAACCGGAGCAACAATTGAACTGAAAGATCATTTGCTCGACAATACGGACGGCAATAACTGGTTTGCCGATGAGCTGAAGAATGGTTCGCCGGGAGTTAAAAACTCATTCATCTCCGGTGTAACTGATACTCAAATGGTATCTTATGCGGTTTATCCAAATCCGGCGCATGAAAAATTGTTTATCCGTACAACCGCTGCAAATACCCGGGTGGATATTTTCACGCTCCAGGGTGCTGTTGTAAGGACGATTACGCTTTTTGAGGCGGGAACTCGCAGTATTGAAATAGATAATTTGCCTAAGGGCATGTACCTGATACACCTGACAAGCGGAGCTGGTGAACATATTGAAAAAATAGTTGTAAATTGATTTTTGAGAATGCAATCCAACGCGACAAGAAAGTTTTTCTATTAAAAATAAATGGCAGTGTACGTTTCTTGTAGTTTGTTTTTGTCAATATGTTGTAGGTGAGTAAAATAGATAAAGTCAGATTTTCAGTCTGCACTCAATAGACCGGGATAGATTAAATGAACTGATAATTAAAGTAACAAAATATGAATAATAACTTTCAATTTCCTATTGATTTTACATTTAGGATAGGAACGTTGAGCAATGATTTTATTGCTAAAGACGCAAACGGTATGACGGTGGCTTATGTACGCCAGAAAATGCTGAAACTGATTGAAGAAGTGCAGGTGTTTGCAGATGAAAGCCGCTCCCAACAGATTTATACCATTAAGGCCAACCAGTGGCTCGATTTTTCGGCATCGTATACCTTTACCGATAGAAATGGGCTGGATATTGGCCGGATTGCCCGTAAGGGTTGGGCCTCAATTTGGAAAGCCAATTACGATATTTTTGATCAATCGCAGATGAAAGTATTGTTTGTGCGCGAAGAAAATCCGTGGGCAAAGGTATTTGATTCACTTTTGGGTGAGGTTCCAATTGTTAATATATTTACCGGTTTCTTTTTTCATCCGGCCTATGTGGTTGTTCGACCTGACGAAACAAAAATTGCCCGTTTGAGAAAAGTGACATCTTTTTTTGGGCGTCGCTTTGTGATTGAAAAACTGGCCGAATTTGAAAAAGGAGAGGAAGAACGTATCTTGCTCGGATTGATGATGATGATTTTGCTGGAGAGGCGAAGAGGGTAGGTCGTAAATAAAGGGATCAATAAAATTCCGTTTTTAAAATAATACATATGGATCAAGTGTTTAATAAATTGAACTATAAAGAAGGGCAAACAATTTATGTCCTGAATTCGCCTGCGGAGTTCGAATCCGTATTGGCAACTGTACCCGCTGAAATTACTGTAAAAAAAGAGATTAAGGGGCATGATGACATTGAATTTGTTATAGTTTTTGTAACCCGAAAAGAATGAACTTCCAGCTTTTTTAGACAAAATTATTCCCGGGTTGAAAGGCGATGCAATAGTGTGGTTGGCGTATCCGAAAGGCACATCTAAGAAGTATAAATGTGATTTTAATCGGGATAATTGTTGGGATTTGTTCAAGCCGTACAGCATGCTCCCCGTCCGTCAGGTTGCTATTGACGATGATTGGAGCGCGCTTCGATTCCGGAAGGAAGAATTTATAAAAAATATAAGCCGCAAAGATAAGTCTGCATAGGCAGGGAATAGTTTGTTTTGTTGTTGTGGAGTTGCTTAAAATCTAGCTTATGTCAAGATACATCAAAAAGAAAAAAGAACATATCGGGTTGTCGCCCTATGCACTGGTTTTCCGTGGTCAGAAAAAGACCGAGAAAAGCATGTTGTACGGGATGAGTTTCACCATGGATGAGGTTAATGAGTTTGAAGTAAAAACTTCCGAGCAAATGAACTCGCTGAGGCGGAAGGATCGGATCAACTGGTTGAATATCTACGGGCTTGATAATGTGGATGTGATGGAGAAAATAGCCGGTGAGTTCAGGCTTGAGAATAATATTTTATCGGATGTTATGAATCCGGCTACGCCACCCAAAGCACAAGAGCTCGACAATGGTATTTTCGTTACGATAAAAATCCTTCAGTACGATGAAGGCAACGAAAATCTGAGAGTTGAAAATTTGAGTTTGATTTTCGGGAAGCAGACTCTTATCTCATTTCAGGAACAATCTATCCATGCTTTTGAGCCCGTTCGTGAACGAATCCGGAAGCATAAAAATAAAATCCGCATTTCGGGGCACGATTACCTGGCTTTTGCGCTGCTTGATGTAGTTGTGGATAATTATATTTATATCCTTGGTTTATTGGGCGATAAAATTGAAAATCTGGAAGAGGAAATGACTACAGATCCGAAAAAAGAAATGCTCGAAAGCATAAATGTCTATAAACGTGAGCTGAATTTTCTTCGTAAACACATTAAGCCGGCCCGCGAAATGATTCTGAACTTGTGCAAAATGGAATCGGAGTTTATGCATGACGAAAACCGGATTCACTTCCGGGAATTGCAGGATAATATTAACGAAGCCTCGGAATTGTCTGATAGCTATCGCGAAATTTTGTACGACCAACTGAACATTTATCATAGTACAATGAGCACCCGGTTGAATGAAATCATGCGAGTGCTAACGGTGATTTCCGTGATTTTTATTCCCATCACCTTTATTGTGGGAGTTTACGGTACCAACTTCGATAATTTGCCCGAATTGCACTGGCGGTATGGGTATTGGGGTATGTGGGGAGTCATGCTGCTCACCATTTTGGGGATGATCTGGTATTTTAAACGGAAAAAATGGTTTTGATTATAAGTGTTTTCCCTATTTTAAAGCACATTTAAGCAGGCTGGACTGAACGAATTGGCAGCTTATTTGTTATAAAAAAACACTTTCTACTGATTGAACGTATTGCTTAATTGGTAGAAAGTTTTTTTGATTAGCATAATTTAGTATAAGTAATTTGTAATTTTAATGGAAGAAATAAAAAAAACGGCGAAAAAAAATACGGTTGAAAATCAGATTCTGGTTATTTACGGCTCAAACGGCGACCTTGCCAAACGTAAGCTTTTGCCGGCCATTTTTCAACTTTACCTGGATAATCTGCTACCCGAGCGTTTTGCGGTGGTGGGTGCCGGAAGTCAGGAAAAAACAGAGGAAGAAAACCGCAATGATGTGCGCCTTTCTATGCTTGAATTTGCCACGGAAGGAGCTTCTGAAAATCCCGACAGGTTGGAATTGTTTCTAGAATCGGTTTATTATAAAAAAGTACACAACCAAACCGAAGAAGATTTTGGCTTATTGAGAGATTATTTGGATAACCTTTCGGCCACGTTCGACTTGCCTAAAAACATCATTTATTATTTCTCCATTCCGCCATTTTTGTACGAAGTGGTGGCAGCCAATATGGTAAAATTCGGATTGAATTCCGAAGACGATGGCTGGAAACGAATTATTGTGGAAAAACCATTTGGCTACAGTTATGATACGGCCATTGATCTGGATAAAAAATTACGAAGCGGTTTCAACGAAGATCAGATTTACCGTATTGACCATTACCTGGGCAAAGAAACCGTGCAGAACATCATGGTTACGCGTTTTTCCAATGGATTCTTCGAACCGATCTGGAATCGTAAATATGTGGATAGGATCGAAATTACGGCGGCCGAAAAAATTGGCGTTGGCGATCGGGGAGGATATTACGACACTTCAGGGGCTATGCGCGATATGATTCAAAACCACCTGTTGCAGGTGCTGGCCGTTGTGGCCATGGAACCGCCGGCTATTTTCGACTCGGAATCCATTCGTAACGAAAGTGTGAAAGTATTGCAGGCATTGCGCCCCATAAAACCAAACGAAGTTGATGGTAATGTGGTGCGCGGGCAATATATAGAAACAATGGTCGACGATCAGATTCGCAAAGGTTACCGCCAGGAAAAAGGCGTTACTCCAAGTTCCAAAACCGAAACTTTTGTGGCTATGCGCGTGTTTGTGGATAATTGGCGTTGGGGCGATGTCCCGTTTTATATTCGCACGGGCAAACAGTTGCCGGATCGTGTTACCGAAGTGGTTATTCACCTCAAACCGGCTCCGCATCAGCTTTTCAAACAACGCTGCGTGGCCCAGTCTACCAATATGATTATTCTGCGAATTCACCCGGATGCAGGCGTGGCGGTCGATTTTGGAATGAAAATTCCGGGAGCGGGCTACAAAGTACAAAATGTAAACATGGCTTTTCATTATTCCGATTTGGCGTCACATAAAATATCTGAGGCTTACGAACGATTATTGCTGGATTGCATGATTGGCGATTCCACGCTTTACGCCCGTGCCGACGCCGTAAAAGCCAGCTGGAAGTTTGTGGATCCGATTTTGGAAGCATGGAAAAGCAACCGCGAAATTCCGCTGTATTTCTACGAATGCAATACCTGGGGGCCCAAAGAAGCGAATGCCTTGTTTGGTAACCCGGAACTGAAATGGCGTGCACCGTTCAAAAAATTTAAGACTGATTAAATTGATTATACTAACTTTTCCAAAGTTTATAAACTTTGGAAAAGTTTAATTCAAAAATTATGACTCCAAACCTTTACATATTCGAAACCAGCGAAGAAACGGCACATGCTGTGGCCGAAGTTATTTTGGCGAAAGCGAAAGAAAAGAATAAAAAATCGCTTCCTTTCAATGTTGCCTTGTCAGGTGGGAGTACTCCCAAATTGCTGTTTACCATCTTGGCAAACGAATATGCCGACCAAATGCCATGGCATATTGTGCGGCTTTTCTGGGTCGACGAGCGTTGTGTGCCGCCTACGCATGCTGAGAGTAATTTCGGGATGACTTATAATAGCTTGTTGAAACATGTTCCCATTCACGATTACAATACTTTTCGGGTGCTTGGCGAAGATGATCCCGACAAAGAAGCCCGGCGTTATCAGGGATTGCTTGATACGCAATTGGTGAAGAAAAACGGAATTCCGCAATTTGATCTGATTCTGCTCGGAATGGGTGACGATGGTCATACCGCATCAATTTTTCCTGATAATATGGGTTTACTGCATTCCGATCAAACAGTGGCTGTTGCGGTTCATCCCACTAGCGGACAAAAACGGATTACGCTTACCGGAAATGTGATTAACCATGCCGAACAAGTGGTTTTTCTAATTACCGGAATCACAAAATCATCTGTTTTACGGCAGATTTTTAAACGCGAGCCGGATTTCAAAAATTATCCGGCTTCGTATATCCATTGCCAGTGTGGTGCTGCTTCTTTTTATCTGGATAAAGCTGCTGCAAATGAGCTATAGGATGACTTTACGCGAACATTTAGACCAATTTTACCTCCAATATAATATCCCGGAAAATGGCGGAGTCGCTGATAAAACATTTGAAGTGCCACTGCCTGTTTTTACGTTAACACTACCCAATTTTTCCTGGCGTAAAAGAATGTTGTATATACATGATTTGGAACATGTTTTGAATGAGCAAGATACAAGTTGGAAAGGTGAAATTTTTATTGCTTCCTGGGAAATTTCTACCGGCTATTATAAAAACTTTCCAATAATTATTTTTCCGCTCTGGGTAATTGGTTGGGGATTTTGGAAACATCCCTGGGCTGTGTGGCGGGGTTTCAGTAAAGGATGTTCAGACAAGGGTATTGCTTGCTTAAATATGGAAGAAGAAAAATTGCTCAATCTTGACTTGGCTCAACTTCAGTGTCTTACGTTGAATAAACGTGCAAATTGTTCTAAAATTAATCATTATTTCAGATTTTTGATTTGGTTGCTAATCAGTCAGTTGGTGTTTCTGTTTCCAATTGTCATGTTAGTCAGTTTACTGTTCGTTTTCTTTAAATTATTGTTTTGAACACGTTTTAGTGAAAGTTATTTGATAATTTTGGCCTCGATTTGTAATAAACCCTCAAAATAAATCATACACTCATGAACATAAATTTGAAAATAGCATTGCCAATATTGTTTTTCGTAATTTCTACAACCTCTTTTTCTCAAAAGAAACCCGCTTTCTTCATGCCAAACGATACCTCAAATTGGATTTATGTTTTAAATGACAAAAAACTGAATCCGGCTGATGTTTTCAATATGAAAGACGGTGTTTTGTCAGTTTCCGGTGAATCCAGCGGCTATTTGCGTACCAAAAAAAGTTATAGAAATTTTACGTTGACTCTGGACTGGCGTTGGACAAAAGTATTGGCAAACAGTGGTGTGCTTGTACATATTCAATCAAGAGATACTGTTTGGCCGGCATGTTATCAGGTTCAACAAAAGGCAAATGCTGCCGGCGATATTATTTGCATGAACGGACTTTGGGCAAAAGAATGTACCGATTCGGTGAAATTCACCGTAAAAAAACTGGAAACTTCAAACGAAAAACCACTAGGCGAATGGAATTCGATGAAAATTGTAAGCAAAGACAAAACGCTCAAAGTATGGGTGAATGGCATTTTGCAAAACAATATAACAGGACTGACAGCGTCAAAAGGATTTATTGGATTCCAGAATGAAGGAAAGCCAATCGAATTCAGAAACCTGACCATTAAATGAATTTGAATGAAAAAGTTTAGAGGAGCGATTTTTGATTATAATGGCACCCTGTTTTGGGATACGGCCTTTCACGACAGGGCTTTCGATATATTTCTGGAGAAACACAATGTTCAACTTACTGACGAGGAAAAACGGGTGAAGATTCACGGAAAACCGAATGTTGATATAATGCGCGGTATTTTTGGAAATCATCTGACCAAAGCAGAAGCAACGGCTATGGGGCTCGAAAAGGAAGCTATCTACCGCGAATTGTGCGTCAACGATTTGAAGTTTGCTCCCGGAGCGGAAGACTTATTTGATTTTCTGAAAGCCAACAAAATTGCAATGACAATTGCTACCTCTTCCGGCATTGAAAACATTAGCTTCTACTTCCAAAAAATGGGGCTGGGCCGTTGGTTTGACATTGAAAAAGCCGCTTACGATAATGGAACTTTTCGTGGCAAACCGCATCCGGATGTGTTTCTGGCGGCAGCGGAAAAATTAGGTTTAAAACCAGAAGAAACAGTGATGTTCGAAGATTCCGTTGCCGGAATTCTTTCAGCAGAAAATGCCGGAGCCGGTAAAATTTATATCGTGAATTCGTATGGCGAAAATTACAGCCGGTTTTCATATGATATAATTACAGATTTTGCGCAGGTAGACAGGAAATTGTTTGTTTAAAACTTTATTAAAAGTGTTCCTCTAACCGATCTGCCCGGCATAGGAAACCAGCGTATTACCTGATAATTTTCATCGAGTAAATTCAAAACTTCCAGGTTGGTGTAAATCAGATAATTCCTGATTTTAAACTTCCGGCTTACCGAAATGCTGTGATCTGCATAGGCTGGCAAACGGTTTTCGGCATAATTTTGGTTTACCGCATACCGGTGTCCCGACCACAAAAAGGAGTACGACACGTTGATCCACGGAGTTTCAACAGCTGCTTTCCCCGAGCCGGAAACCCGCGGCGTATACGGAATCTGATTGTTGTAGTCCCTGTCCGCTGGATTGGTTACATTTAATGCCCGCTGATAGGTGTAATTACTTCCGAGCACCACGTCGATTTTTTTCCAGGGCTGAAAAGTCGTTTCCGCAGTCAGATCAAGTCCGTTGACAGCCACTTTCCCGTAGTTTATGATAGTCCAGAAAAAAGAGCCTTTGTTTGGGTACGCCACAATTTTATCGCGCACATCGTTGCGATAAGCATCGGCGGTAAACGACAATAACGGCATCCATTTATTTACCGAAACAGCATATGTAAGTCCCAAATTGTACTGATTCGTTTTTTCGGGATGCAAATCGCGTTTGCCCGGCTGCATATAATATAAATCGTTGAAAGTGGGCATTCGGAAAATGTTTTTATAGAATACGCGGATGCGAAAGTCCTGATTCAGGAATGGCTTGACTGACAGGCTTGCGTAGGGTGATAAATGCCGGTAACCGATGCCTGAAGTACCGCTTTTTACACTTTCATCCACTATGGTTGATAAGACGCTTGCAGTTGCCAAAACCTGGTTGCTAACGTATTTTGCCGCTAGCGTTGAAAGCCACGATAACCGGGTTGGTTCTGTTGCGGCTATATCCCCAACGAGCGTATTTACAGCTCCATCTGTAGCTGCCGAAAATGATATGTTTTCAAAAGCTCTGAAAAGAACTGCTGCTGAGCCGTAATACTCGCGCTGCAAATAGGTTGTTTCCATTTTGCCATCTATATCCAGATAGGTCGGATCCATGTAGCGCAAATATCCGTTGTTGAATTTGGCATTCGTCTGAAAAACCCATTGTCGCGAAAATTCTTTTTCGTAATGGGCTTGAGTGAAAAAGGTATTATCCCAAATTCGTTGCTTTGACGAACTTTCCGCATTATACAAAATAGTTGCACCCGGTAGTCCGCGTTCCGATTGGTAAAAATAGGCTTTTAGATAACCAGTTTCATTTTCCGAAAAGTTTCCGTACAAAGCCGCTTCGAGCCGAAGATTTTTTACATCGGTGTTTTGGCGGATTTCAGTCGTGCTGAGGTTTGTTTCGTAAGGGCCTTGTTGCAGTTTGTACGGATATTGCCCAGCTGCCGAGAGCCATTCGCCGCTGAAAGTAGCCGCGAGTTTTCGATTAAATTTCTGTTCCAGCCAAAGAGCCGGGTTCAGCATCCCAAACGAACCTGCTTTGATTGATACTTTCCCGTTCAAATTTTTATTTTCGGAAAAATGTGGACTCAAAGTCAGGATGTTCAGCACCGAAGCGGAGGCAAAAAGCCTTGCCGACTGAAAAATATTGTCACTTTGCCCATTGTTCAGCGAAAGCATATCCACGTTTTCGAGCGAAAAACGCCCCAGGTCGATTTGTCCGGTCTGGCAATCGGTAAGAGTAATTCCATCGTAACTCACTGCCGTGTGATTCCCGCCCAGACTGCGCACGGAAACGGTTTTCAGTCCACCAATTCCGCCGTAATCTTTTACGGTTACCCCAGAAAATATTTTACGGCATCCGAAACTTGCAGTACATTCAGTTGCTCAATTTGCTTCGACGAAAGTATCTGGAGTGGAGCTGTAGAGCGGATTTCTGAATTCCGTTGTTTTTCGGTGATCGTAACTTCGTGAATGGTCTGGACTTTTGTGGAATCGGGCCTGTCCGTGTCTTCTGCCGAGAGTGGAAACACCAAAAACAACCAAGCAGAAACCGGCAGTAAAAAATGGGAAAGCAGTGATTTGGCTGGAATTAATGACATAGTTGAGTCGGCTGAAAAATGCGGTTGCAAAGATACTATTTTCCAATCAGATTTTTTCTTGACGATTTATGCAGTTAATTTTTTGATTAGAATCAAATTACCTGCATAAATTCATAAAATGCCGCTTTCACTCCTTATATTTAAATTGATATATCAGGATTATTAATAATTGGAGCATTTTTTTGTATCTTTGTAGCCCTAAAATCATTTCAAATAAAGTCGTTATGGGAAGTTTTGGCAAATTCATCGGTGGAGGTCTGGGGTTTGTGCTCGGTGGGCCAATTGGTGCGTTGATTGGTTTTGCATTGGGTTCTATGTTTGATAGTTCTACCGTGAATGTATCTACACATTCAACGGGACATAACCGCACCACGGAAGGCGATTTCAAAATGAGTTTGCTCGTTTTGGTGGCCTGCATTATGAAAGCCGATGGAAAAGTGGATAAGGCAGAGCTGGCGGTGGTTAAAAAGTTCCTGGTGGCCAACTTTGGCGAAGAAGGCGCACTAGAGGCATTGCAGATATTGAAAAAATTGCTCGATCAACCTATTAATGAAACGGAAGTTGCCACGCAGATAGGCATGTATATGAACTATTCTTCGAAGTTGGAATTACTTCATTTGCTGTTTAATATAGCTTACGCAGATGGCGAAGTTGTTGCTTCGGAATTAAATACAATCCAGAGGATTGCTACTATTTTCCGTATCGACCGGTTGGATTTTGAATCCATCAAGGCGCCTTATATGAAACAGGTTGACCGCGATTGGGCTTACAAATCACTTGAAATTGAACCATCGGCCACCAACGACGAAATTAAAAAAGCCTATCGCCGTATGGCCATGAAATATCACCCGGATAAAGTACACCAATTAGGTGAAGATGTCAGAAAATCGGCAACCGAGAAATTCCGCTCGGTAAATGAAGCCTACGAAAATTTAAAGAAGGAACGGGGAATAAGTTGATTTACGATTGTAGATTTTAAATTTACGATTGGGATTGATATTTAGCATTGAAAAATGAAAGAAGAGATAAAGAAACGCACAAAGAGCATTGGTTTGGAAATAATTAAGCTGGTTGATGAATTGCCGGGCAAGACATCAACAAGAGCTATTTCTTCTCAAATAATAAAATGTGCCACTTCAATCGGAGCAAATTATCGTGCAGCATGCAGGGCTAAATCAGAATGCAGATTTTATCAATAAGCTAAAGATTGTTGAAGAAGAAACAAATGAAACATTATATTGGTTAGAAATTCTCGAGGAAAGCGGATTGATTCACTCAGAGCGGGTAACGTCAATAAAAAAGGAGACCAATGAAATTTTATCTATAATTGTCGCTTCAATAAATACAACCCGAAATAGAGTTAATCAGAAATAAGAATTAAATTCCATTGATATGAAAAATGGGTAATTGCAAATTTAAAATATGCAATCGTAATTCGTAAATCGTATATATAAAATGAATTTATTTATTTACAATACATTAAGTCGCAAAAAGGAACAATTTATTCCGCTTCACGAAAATAAAGTGGGCATGTATGTTTGCGGTCCAACCGTTTATGGCGATGGTCATTTGGGGCATGCGCGTCCAGCCATTACTTTTGATATCCTGTTTAGGTATTTGCAGCATTTGGGTTACAAAGTACGTTATGTACGCAATATTACCGATGTTGGCCACCTCGAAAATGATGCCGACAGCGGTGAAGATAAAATTGCCAAAAAAGCGCGTCTGGATCAATTGGAGCCGATGGAAGTGGTTCAGTATTACGTGAACCGTTACCACAAAGCGATGGAAGCGCTCAACGTGTTGCCACCCAGTATTGAACCGCATGCTTCGGGCCATATCATGGAACAGATTGAGTTTGTGGAAAAAATTCTTGAAGCCGGATTTGCCTACGAAAGCGAAGGTTCGGTATATTTTGATGTAGAAAAATATAACAAACAGCATAATTACGGCAAACTCTCCGGGCGCAATATCGAGGACATGCTCGAAACTACGCGCGATCTGGACGGACAAAATGAAAAACGCCGCAGTGTGGATTTTGCCCTTTGGAAAAAAGCTTCGCCCGAGCATATTATGAGGTGGAAAGCTCCATGGAGCGAAGGTTTCCCCGGCTGGCATCTGGAATGTTCGGCTATGGGAACCAAATATCTTGGCGAAGAGTTTGATATTCACGGTGGCGGTATGGATTTGATGTTTCCGCACCACGAATGCGAAATTGCGCAGAATCAGGCAGGGTTGGGGAAAGACAGCGTGAAATACTGGATGCACAACAATATGATTACCATCAACGGCCAAAAGATGGGAAAATCGTTGGGTAACTTTATTACCTTGGAAGAATTTTTCACCGGAAACCATGCGTTGCTTACGCAGCCCTTTAGCCCGATGACGGTTCGTTTCTTCATTTTGCAGGCGCATTATCGTAGCACGGTTGATTTCAGCAGCGCAGCGCTGGAAGCTTCGGAAAAAGGTCTAAGCCGCTTGATGGAGGGTTATGTCCGTTTGCAAAAATTATCGGCATCGGCAAGTTCAAGTGTCGAAACAGCAGGTCTTCGTGCCAAATGCGAGGAAGCCATGAGCGACGATCTGAACACCCCGATTGTAATTTCGTATTTGTTTGATGCACTGCGGGCTATTAATTTGGTTCACGACGGCAAGGAAACCATTTCTGCTGCCGATTTGGAGGAATTGAAATCTGTTTTTGCAGCTTTTGTGGAAGATATTTTGGGTTTAAAATCGGAAGCTGAAGCGTCAGCCGGAAACGAAGCCTATAAAAAAGCCATCGACTTGTTGCTCAATATGCGTCTGGAAGCCAAGAAAAACAAAGATTGGGCTACCAGCGACAAAATCCGTAACGAACTGACTGCACTTGGATTTGAGATAAAAGATACCAAGGACGGGTTTGAGTGGAAGATTTGATGATTAGATAATGCAATGATTGTAGATTTGAGTATTTTATGAATATCGAAGGCGAAATAATACTTTATCAATCAGAAGATTCTATTCAGCTTGAAGTAAGAATTGAGGATGAAACTGTTTGGCTGACACAGGCTCAAATGGTTGAGTTGTTTTTATCTACTAAGCAGAATATCAGTTTGCATATCAATAATATTTTCAAGGAAGGTGAATTGATTAAAGATTCAGTAGTCAAGTATTCCTTGACAACTGCCAAAGATGGTAAAAGCTATACAACGAAGTTTTACAATCTTGATGTTATTATTTCAGTCGGTTATCGCATAAAATCCAAAAGAGGCACTCAATTTCGGATTTGGGCAAACAGCATTTTGAAAGAATACCTGATGAAAGGGTATGTGTTGAATCAACGGATAGATCGTTTGGAAAAGAAGATGTTGGAACACGATCAGAAATTTGATTTTATTGATCAAAACTTCGCTTCCACCCAGCGAAGGGATATTTTACGATGGTCAGATTTTTGATGCATGGAAATTTGCGGCTGATTTGGTGAAATCGGCCAGGAAATCGATTGTCTTGATTGACAATTATGTAGACGAAAGCGTTTTGTTATTGCTTTCGAAACGTGAAAAAGGAGTGAAAGCTACAGTTTATACTGCCAGAATATCTAACGAGTTGCAATTGGATATTGATAAGCATAATTCTCAATATGAGCCGATTCATGTGAAGTCATTTACGAAATCGCATGATCGTTTTTTGATTATCGACAATGCGATGGTTTATCACATAGGGGCATCGCTTAAAGACCTGGCTAAAAAATGGTTTGCATTTTCCAAAATAGAATTGGATGCAAATGAAATGATTGAAAAAATTAAAAACTAAAAAACAATGGAAACAACCAGACAACAAAAAATATCGCGGATGTTGCAGAAAGAGTTAGGAGAAATCTTTTTGTTGTATGCCCGCGAGTTACACGGAACTTTGATAACCGTTAGTAATGTGAGAATTAGCCCCGACTTAGGGATTGCACGGACTTATTTAAGCATTTTCCCGAGCGAAAAAGCTGCTGCCGTATTGGAACAGGTAAATGCCGACACGAAAGCCATCCGTTTCGACCTCGGAAAACGGGTGCGCAATCAGCTGCGTATCGTTCCCGAATTATTTTTTCATGTTGACGACTCGCTTGATTACCTGGAAAATATCGATAATTTGCTCAAAAGTGATCCACCTTCTCCGTTGAAAGAGGGTGAAGTTATTGAGTTGGATTAGTTTTTTATCCGAATGCCAGAAAGTAATTCAAACATACAAAATAAGTTACGCGGACTATCCTTCTCGTTTAGGATAGCCCGCCGTTATTTGTTTTCCAAAAAATCGCACAATGCCATTAATGTCATTTCCGGTATTTCGGCTGCCGGTGTGGCCATTGGAACCATGGCCCTGGTGTGCGTGTTGTCGGTGTTCAACGGTTTTGAGTCGCTGATCACCAACATGTTTTCGGCTTTTGATCCGGACTTGAAAATTACGCTTACGCAAGGAAAAACATTCGATGTAAACACCAAGGAATTCAACGAGCTGCGAAAGATGAAATCCGTGGCGGTTTTTACCGAAGTGGTGGAAGAAAATGCCCTGCTGCGGTTCAAAAGCAAACAAATGCCAGCCACCATCAAAGGGGTGAGCGAAGATTTTGAACGCATGACGCTGATTGATAGTATTATGTACGATGGTGGTTTTATCTTGTACGATGGAGCTTTTCAGCGCTCTATTCCCGGCTTGGGAGTAGCGAGCACGTTGGGGCTCGATTCCCGGTTTATCGATCCGTTGTATATGTATGCGCCCAAGCGAAGTACTAAAATAAACCTGTTGCGCCCCGAAAGCAGTTTCAATCAGAATGGCAACATTTGTTTCGGGGATTTTTGCGGTGAAGCAGGCGCAATACGATGAGCATTTTGTGTTGGTTTCGCTCGATTTTGCTCGCAATTTGTTTGAATACGATAAAAATACGGTTTCATCTGTAGAGATAAAGCTGGCAAAAACAGTGAATGCGGACGAGGCACAACAGCAAATAAAGACCCTGTTAGGCAATAAATTTGAGGTGAAAAATCGCTACGAACAGCAAGAGAATTTTTTTAAAATCATGAAAATTGAGAAATGGATTACCTATCTTATTCTCTGTTTTATTCTGCTGATTGCCAGTTTCAATATTATCGGCTCGTTGTCGATGCTGATTATCGATAAAAAAGGCGATATTGAAACCTTGCGAAATCTGGGAGCCAATAATCTGTTGATTAAAAGAATATTTCTATTCGAAGGTTGGATGATTTCCGGAGTTGGAGCTTTGATCGGCATTGCGCTTGGAGCCATCTTGTGTTTGTTGCAGGAGCATTTCGGATTGTTGAAATTGGGAACTGGGACAGGCTATGTAGTCGAAGCCTATCCGGTGGTAACAAATTGGGCGGATTTAGCGCTTGTGTTTGTTACTGTTCTGCTTATGGGATTTTTGGCTGCTTATTATCCGGTTCGATATATCCGGACAAAGTTTAATCAGGCAGATTTGTAGAAAACAACATTTCTCAAATTACTTCGTTATAGTGAAATCAAATAAATTATTATTCCCGTTCGGAAAATGAAATCTGTTAAATTGTTATTCTTTTTTGCGTTTACTCTGCTGCTTGCCTGCAATGGAGGTGAGCCGCCGCTGCCTTATACATATAATGCAAATCCAAGATATACATGGGGTTATGCTGAGTATTTCGGGAAAGAGTATGCCGACTTCGGGATTGATAATAATATTATTTCACTTTCTTTGTTTTCCGATTCTTTGAGTATCGACAGTACGCAGAGTCTGGTGGGAATAGGACAGTATTTATTTTTGGAAGATATTTTTGTGAGCCCGACAGGCAAATTCTTACCAGATGGAACATATACGGTTGATACCACAGGCCTTCCATTTACGGTTTCTCCCGGAAGAATCGATACGGTGGGTACTGAGATGTTTCCCATTGGAGCCACCATTTCTTACTACGAAGAAAATACTTCCAAATCAAAATTGCTGTATGTAACCAGTGGAAATTTTGTAGTTGCAACATCAATATTGAATGATACAACTTATTATACAATTAATTGCGACTTCAGGACCAATGATAAAAAAGCACTGAAAGGTAGCTTTAACGGTCAGCTAATTCATTTTGATGAATCCTTGACTCCCCGGCGGGATTTGATCCGGAAAAAGCAACATAAATTCATTGGGTTCTAACCTCATTAAATACTCCACTCTTAAAAAATCAAAAAATACTCTATCCCGAAATACTGTTTCGATTTTATAATTATCTTTGCACACGTTTGTATTTTCTGATACATGAAAAAAAGAATCACTATAAAAGACATTGCCCGGGAATTGAATGTGCACCACTCCACCGTTTCCAGAGCATTGCGCAATGATCCACGGGTCAACGTAACGACCCGCGATCAGGTGCTTGCCTATGCCCGTGAACATGAATATCAGACAAATATGAATGCGGTTCAATTGCGCGGAACCAGTAACAATGCCATTGCACTGATTGTTCCTAACATTAGCCATACTTTTTTTTCCGACATTATTAGCCAGTTAACCGATTTGGCCTATCAAAACGGTTATGTTATCTCGGTTTTCCAGTCGAATGAGAAGTATCAGCTCGAGAAGGAAATTGTAAATACCATCATTCAGCATAATTTTGCCGGTGTAATTGTATCTAAAGCAAAAGATACCGTTAGCAGCGATCATTTTGCCGTGTTGAATAAGTTCGGCATTCCAGTTGTTTTCTTCGACCGTATTTGTGATGACATGATTACTCCAAGCGTAATCATCAATAATTTTGAAATCACCGCCGAAGCCACTGAATATCTGGTCAAAAAAGGTTGTCGAAACATTGCTCATCTTACAGGAAGCACCGGTAATAACGTGTTTCGTGATCGTGAAAACGGTTACAAATCAATAATTGGCAAATACAAAATGGAGTACGAGCAGCCGATCGAGATTTTAAATGATTTCAGCGTTGAAATTGGGAAAGAGATTTTCAATAGATTGTGGGAGCTGCCCGTAAAGCCGGATGCCATTATTTCCTCATCGGTGCATCTTACTATCGGAATCATGCTGGAAGTCCGCAGGCACGGGATCAGGATTCCACAGGATTTGGCTTTAATTACATTTGGGAGCTTACTTTCGTCTGAAATTATTGAACCACAGGTTACTTATATTGATCAGCCGGAAACCGAAATAGCCCAACTTTCATTTGATTTGCTGAAAAAAATGATCAATCATGAAATTCAGATTGGCGAATTGGTAGAGAGAACCGTAAAGGCACAAATTATTTTCAAAGAATCTTGCTGAAAATATTTTAACTCCAAAGTACGAATATAATAATTAATGCACACGTGTGTTTGTAAAAAATAGAATCTTATGCTAAAAGGAATTTCACCACTTATTAGTCCCGATCTGTTAGCAGTTTTGGCTCGTATGGGTCATGGCGACGAAATTATTCTGGCCGATGCCCATTTCCCCGGCGAAACATTTAATGGTCGTGTCTTGCGTGCCGATGGGTTACGCATCCCACAATTGCTCGAAGCCATTTTGCCGCTTTTCGAACTTGATGCGTATGTTGCTCATCCACTTGTTATGATGGCTGCTGTTCCCGGTGACCAACTCGATCCACTGGTAGAAGAATCGTACCTGAAAAGTATTCATATTACAAATCCTGCTGTCCCTGCAATCGAACGTATCGACCGATTTGCATTTTACGACCGGACCAAAACGGCTTTTGCGGTTGTTATGACTGGCGAAACGGCTAAATATGGCAACATCATCCTGAAAAAAGGAGTAACACCAATTAATTCATAATTCACAATTCATACTTAAAACAATGGCATTTAAATCAAAAGCTGCTTATCTTCCGGGAAACAGCACAGTAATTTTCAAAGACGTAGAATTTCCAACTCCCGGACATGGCGAAGTTCTGCTAAAGGTAAAGTCATCAACTATTTGCGGTAGCGATATCCGCGCTATTTATCGCGAACATTTGGGCAAAGGACCGGAAGGTTATCAGAATAAAATTTGCGGACACGAACCAGCTGGACAAATTATTGCTTGCGGACCAGGAATGAAGCGTTTCAAAGAAGGCGATCGCGTGGTGGTTTATCACATTTCTGGTTGCGGATGTTGCAACGATTGCCGCCGAGGCTACATGATTTCGTGTAAAAGCCCTTCGCGTGCGGCTTACGGCTGGCAACGCGATGGTGGTATGGCCGAATACATGATTGCCGAAGAAAAGGACCTTGTATTGTTGCCTGATAGTTTGACTTACACCGATGGCGCTCAAATTGCCTGCGGGTTTGGCACAGTGTACGAAGGTTTGGAAAAAATCGGTATCTGTGGGAATGACGCAGTACTTGTAACCGGCCTTGGTCCTGTTGGCTTGGCAGCATTGATGCTTGCAAAAGCTATGGGAGCACAAAAACTAATTGGTGTTGATACTGTAGCTGAACGTTGCCAGATTGCCAAAGACTTGGGTTTGGCCGACGAAGTTTTCGTTTCCGGACCGGACATAATGGAAAAAGTAATGGCTGCCACCAACGGAATGGGTTTTGAACGTACAGTTGACTGTTCAGGCCACACTTCAGGCCGCCAGCTTTGCATCCGTGCTACCCGCCAGTGGGGAAAAATGGTGATGATTGGCGAAGGCGGAACCGTGGAATTCAATCCAAGCCCGGATATTATACACGATCAGAAAACCATTTACGGTTCTTGGGTAACGTCAATCTGGCGTATGGAAGAACTGGTAGAGCGTATCGAACGTTGGGGAATTCATCCGGAAGATTTGGTAACGCACCGCTATGTGCTTGATCAGGCTCCCGAGGCTTATGAACTGATGGCTGAAGGCAAATGCGGTAAAGTAGCTATCGTTTTTGACGAGGAAATCAAATAGATTCACGATTTATTCATTTACGATTTACGATTCAGAGAAAGGCAATTGCAGTTTCACACTTGAATGCGCAATTGTCCTGGCTCTTGGTTCTAACATCTAAGATTAAAAAAAAACATGCAAACAATAGATCCTTCAAAAGTTCCGTTTCGCACGCTTTATAGTGGGGATAGAATTCCGGTTATCGGATTGGGAACGTTCGGCTCGGACAATTATAATGCCGCTACCATTGCTGAAGCCGTAAAAACTGCTATCCGCATGGGTTATCGACATCTCGATTGCGCTTCGGTATATGGCAACGAAAAAGAAATCGGTGTTGCTCTTCAGGAGCTTTATGCAGACGGTGTGGTGAAGCGGGAAGACCTTTGGATTACGTCCAAAGTATGGAACAATATGCACAAACAAGTCGTTGAATCGTGTAAACAAACCATGGCCGACTTGCAGACCGATTATCTCGATTTGTACCTGGTACATTGGCCATTCCCGAATTTTCATCCACCAAAATGTGATGTAAATACCCGTCAGGATGATGCGGTGCCTTATATTCATGAAAACTACATGCAAACCTGGGCACAAATGGAAAGTCTGGTAGATGCAGGTTTAGTAAAAAACATCGGAACTTCCAATGTGACTATTCCGAAAATGAAGCTTATTCTCCGCGATGCCCGCATTAAACCGGCTGTAAACGAGATGGAGATTCATCCACATTTCCAGCAGCCTGAATTGTATGGCTTTATGAAAGAAAACGGTGTGGAAGTGATTGGTTATAGCCCGATTGGTTCGCCAGGCCGTCCGGAACGTGACCGCACGCCCGAAGATACCGTGGATATGGAAGATCCGGCCATTGTAGCTGCTGCCGGACGTCTGGGTGTTCACCCGGCTGTGGCCTGTCTGATATGGGCGGTACAACGCGGTCAGGTAACGATTCCATTCTCGGTAAAAACCGAAAAAATATTCAATAACCTAAAAGGCATTGTTGAATGTAAGCTCACCGATGCCGAAATGGAAGCCATTGCCAAAAATGACAAAGGTTGCCGGTTGATAAAAGGCCAGGTGTTTCTGTGGAATGGAGCCAAAAGCTGGGAAGATCTTTGGGATCTGAACGGTGAAATTACTGCATAAAATCAGTCTTGAGAAATGAGGGTGTCCAAAAAGTATAATCTAACAAAACTCTCTCAGGGTTTGAAAACCCTGAGAGGTTGCAAAATAGTGTATTAGATTCGACCTGACAGTGTCATTTGACCTGTTAGTGTCACTTTTGGGAACCCGGAATTCTGCTCACTTTTTCTCTTTTACCTTAAAATAATACATAATGATAAAAAATCCGATTAGCACAATGCTACTTTTGTGCATGCTGCTTGTTTTAGCCCCACCTGCTATGGGCCAAACAGCAAACTTACCGATTGCCTCCGGAAAGTTTAAACCTACCGATGAATCTCTTCAACAGTACCAATATCCAACCTGGTTCCGCGATGCTAAATTTGGCATTTGGGCACATTGGGGGCCGCAAGCCGTACCCAGGCAGGGCGACTGGTATGCCCGGAATATGTATATACAACAAGGTGGAAACTGGGAAATCCAAGCTTATGAAGATCATTTGAAAAAATACGGACATCCTTCTGTTTCGGGCTATAAAGACATTATTCCCTTGTGGAAGGCCGAACGCTGGAATCCGGATGAATTAATGAAACTTTATAAAAAAGCGGGTGCTAAATACTTTGTAAGCATGGGAACGCATCACGATAATTTCTTTTTATGGAACTCGCAACTCCACAAATGGAACTCTGTAAACATGGGTCCGCATAAAGATGTGGTTGGACTTTGGCAGCAAGCAGCAAAAAGAGAAGGATTGCGTTTTGGAATTTCGGAACATTTAGCCGCAAGTTATACATGGTTTCAGAAAGCTCACAGTGCCGACAAAACCGGTGAAAAAGCCGGAGTGCCATACGATGGTAATGATCCGCAATATGCAGATTTGTACCACGCTAAAGCCGATTCTACTGATACCGGTTGGATGACCAATAATCCGGTTTGGCAAAAAGAATGGTTCGACCGCATCAGGGAATTGCTGGATATGTATAAGCCTGATTTGTTATATTCCGATTGCGCATTGCCTTTTGCAAATGAGGTTGGACGTAGCCTTATTGCCCATTATTACAATGGAGATATGGCTAAAAACAAGGGCAAATTACAAGCCGTATACAATTGCAAGGAGCCATCGAAAGGCCGCTTTGTACAGGATGTGGAGCGTGGTGTGCTGGATTCTATCAGCAAATATCCTTGGCAAACAGACACTTCCATTGGCGATTGGTTTTATCGGACGGGCCAGAAATACAAAACAGCCAACGAAGTGATTCAAATGTTGGTTGATATTGTGAGTAAAAACGGAAACTTGTTGATTAATGTAGTCCAAACGCCTGAAGGCGATCTTGAGCCCGATGTTTTGAATATCCTGGCTGGCATTGGCAATTGGATAAAAATCAATGGTGAAGGCATTTACAGCACACGTCCGTGGAAAGTGTACGGCGAAGGCCCATCAACAACAGGAAAGCAGGAAAAAGGCCAGTTTGGCGGGCTAAAAGATGTGCGTGGATACCAGGCTGCCGATATTCGATACACAACCAAAAACGGCGTTTTATATGCTTTTTGCATGGAAAATCCATCAACCGACATATTACTGAAATCATTGGGAAAAGGTGCTAACGTTACTTCACAAAAAGTGGCTTCTGTGTCTTTGCTCGGTAGTACCGAAAAAATACAATGGAAACAGGGAAGTGAGGCGTTAATTATCAAAGTTCCAGCTAATTTGCCAGATTTCAAGGTGGTCGCATTTGCTATTAGATTCCAAAAATAATGCAACACCTTGTTGTTTTATGTTCAATAACATAATTCTTAATGCTTTTAAATATATGGGCAACCTGTATTTTTGCAGCATAGTTCAGCACAGGCAATTTACCATAAAATCTACATTCTAATATATTCAATCACATTATGTCTAATCACAAAATTGTTACGAAAGAGAACCTTCTTCCGTTTATTTTAGTTACTGCGCTATTTTATTTGTGGGCAATACCCAACAATCTCAATGACATTTTGATTCCTCAGTTTATGAAATCGTTTGAACTCAACCGCCTTCAGGCCGGGTTAGTTCAGTCGGCATTTTATATGGGGTATTTCCTGCTGGCTATGCCGGCAGCTTATATCATGGATCGGTACAACTACAAAACCGGTATGATTATCGGATTACTGTTATTTTCAACCGGGTGCTACATCTTCTGGCCGGCAGCCGTTACCAGCCGTTACGAAATTTTCCTGTTGGCACTTTTTGTTATTGCCAGCGGATTGGCATTTCTGGAAACCGGTGCCAATTCGTTTATTTCCGTTTTGGGCGATCCCGATACTTCAGCCCAACGCCTGAATTTTTCACAGGCATTCAATCCGCTTGGAGCCATGAGCGGTGTTCTCATTGGAAAGGTTTTTATCTTTTCCGGCATTGAACATTCCGATGCGCAAGTGGAAGCGCTGAAAGCAACCGGACAATACCAACATTATCTGAACGAGGAAACAATGCGGGTCATTCCACCTTATATGGTCATCGGAGCGGTGATACTGGTGTGGGCATTTCTGATTTGGAAAGTAAAATTTCCTGCAGAGACCGAAACCGGTACGCATGACAAAATGGATACGGCCAAAACCAACAGTCACGGTCATTTTTCCAAATTGTTTAAATACCCGCATTTTGTAAAAGGAATTATAGCCCAGTTTTTCTATGTGGGTGCGCAGGTTGGGACCTGGAGTTTTATGATTGCATACATCAAAGATTATTTGGATAAGCCTGAAAAAGAAGCCGGAACGTATCTTTTGATCTCACTATTGGCTTTTGGAGTTGGACGATTCATTGCCACCGCGTTGATGCGAAAATTTAATCCGGACAAATTAATGGGTGTTTACAGCCTGATAAACGTAATTCTGGTTACTGTGGCGGTTGCTTTCCCCGGAATTGTGGGCGGCTACGCATTGGTTGCTTCCAGTTTTTTCATGTCGCTCATGTTCCCTACTATTTTTGCTTTGGGGGTAAAAGGATTAGGGCCAAACACAAAAATCGGTGGCTCTATGATTATCATGGCTATTATCGGAGGTGCCATTTGGACACCAATTATGGGATTGATTTCCGATAAGACAGGAAGCATGGCGCTGGCTATGATTGTTCCTCTGATCGGTTATTTATACGTAATGTACTATGCTTACGTTGGTTCCAAACCAACGGGGCCGCTTTACGATGGAGATGAATATAAGGCAGTTGCTTCGCACTAAATAACTTTTGAAATATAAATAAATGGAAAATAAAAATTATAAAAACGATAAGGAGTTTTTGTCGCAATATCTGGATATTGTTGAATTGAAATCGGGGAAAAAGCGTTTAATGGTAACGCCCGATTTGCAGGGGCGTGTGCTTACCAGTACAGCAACCGGCGAAGAGGGCTACAGCTTTGGCTGGTTGAATTACGATTTGATTTCGTCGGGAGAGGTTTTGCCACATTGCAATAACTATGGTGGCGAAGACCGGTTCTGGCTTGGCCCGGAAGGTGGGCAGTTTTCCATTTTCTTTAAAGGTGAATCGGGCAAAGGTTTTGATTTTGAAGATTGGCAGGCGCCAGCGTTGATCGATACCGACAAATGGGAACTGATTTCGGCTGATGCAGCCAAAGCCGTTTTTACAAAATCGGCAGTATTGGAAAACTGGTCGGGTGAGCAACTGGCGTTGCGCTTAGATCGCTCGGTTTCGTTGCTCGATGATAATGCGGTAGAAAACGAACTTGGGTTTAAGTTGCCCGGCTCGGTTAGCTCCATTTCATTTTCGTCTGAAAATATTCTAACCAACATGAGCAATTTTGAATGGAATAAAACCACCGGAATGCTTTCTGTCTGGATTTTAGGACAGTTTATTCCTTCCGAGAAGAATACGGTAATCATTCCTTACAAAGCCTCTGCAACGGATGTTATCAACGACAGCTATTTTGGGAAAATTGATGCCGGCCGCCTGAAAGTAACCAATTCGCACCTGTTTTTTAAAGGCGATGGTGGCAAACGCGGAAAAATAGGTACACCACCTTCGATGACCGTACCGGTAGCCGGTGCTTACGATGCGGTAAACGGAACGCTTACCGTTGTGAAGTTTAATTTCGATGCTGATAACGATTTGTATGTCAATTCGATGTGGGAATATCAGGACGAACCTTTCAAAGGTGATGTAATAAATTCCTACAACGATGGTCCGCTGGAAGATGGCAGCATTATGGGACCTTTTTACGAGATTGAAACTTCGTCGCCGGCAGCACATTTGAACGCAGCTAAATCGTTGGTTCACATCCATACCACCATGCATTTTAAAGGTGAATTTGATGCCCTGAACCAAATTTCGAAGCAGCTACTTGATGTAGATTTATCAGAAGCAGTGCTTTAAGCACTGTTTTTGTTAATCTGTTCTGTTGATAAAAAACTGTTTTTGAACACACTTTTTTATTTCTCATTTTTTCATATTAACCTTATATTTGCAGCATAGTTCAGCATAGTGCAAATGAAAATCAAATTTACCCATTCAACTTCTAAAACAAAAGCCATTGCCGATGGGATTAGTCTTGCCATTATGCAGGGCGATTTGAAGGTGGATGATAATTTACGTTCAATTAACGAAGCTAGTGCCTATTATAACGTGTCGCGCGATACGGTTTTCAAGGCATATAACGAGTTGAAACGCAGAGGGCTGATTGACTCTAACCCCACCAAAGGATATTTTGTAACCGGCGAGGTGAACCATGTTCTTTTGCTGTTGGATACTTACTCATTGTTCAAGCAAAATCTGTATCATCGTTTTGCTGCCAATCTTCCTGAAAACTACAAGGTTGATCTCATTTTTCATCAATATAACGAGCAGCTTTTCGAAACTATTGTTCGCGAGAGTATTGGTAAATACAGCATGTATGTGGTGATGAATTTTTCCAACGACCATTTCTCCGAAACGCTCAAATCTATTCCGGCTAACAAATTGTTGTTGCTCGATTTCGGGAATTTCGAAAAATCAGACTATTCTTATATTTGCCAAAATTTCAATGAATCGCTTTACAATTGTTTGGGAGAAGGGTTGGATCTACTTAAAAAATACTCAAAACTTACCTTTGTTTTTCCCGAAGAACTTTGCCATCCGGTAAGCTCCATTAATAACTTTAAAGAGTTCTGCATAGATCACCAATTTGAGTACGAAATTCAGAGAAAAGAGTCTGATTGGAAAGGAGTAGAGGCTGGTACGGCATACCTCTGCATTTTGTCAGAGGACCTGGTGAAAATTATAAAAGATGCAGATGCTGCCGGGCTGGAACTGGGTAACGATATCGGGCTTATTTCGTATAATGATGAAGCTGTATTGGAGGTTATAAAAAAAGGAATTTCAGCTATCAGTATCGATTTTGGATTAATGGGGGAAATGGCAGCTGGCTTTGTGAAAACAAAGTATCCGGTGCAGGAATATCTCCCGACTAAATTGATTTTAAGACATTCATTTTGAGGAGCAGCTATTTTTTTGAATAAAAAACAGCACAGTTCAGCACAGTATATCTTTAAAACACATTCAGAATAAAATACTTTAAAAAATTAAAACCATGCAAGCAGGAAAATCAAAAGGTGCAATTTCAGGAGCTGGAATTTATACCCGCAAACCAAAAACAGGAAGATTACAAGGCGAAAATCCAAAAATAGGCATTCGTCCCACCATTGATGCCCGTCAGGGTGGTGTGCGCGAATCGTTGGAAGCACAAACCATGAATATGGCAAAAAGTCTCGCCAGTTTTATCACTTCGTCGTTGAAATACAGCGATGGAACTCCGGTGGAATGCGTTATTGCCGATACTACCATTGGCCGTGTGGACGAAGCAGCGGCTTGTGCTGAAAAATTCAAATTGGCCGGCGTAGGCGCAACAATTACGGTAACTCCGGCCTGGTGCTATGGAAGCGAAACCATTGATATGGATCCGCACATGCCTAAGGCCATTTGGGGTTTCAACGGTACGGAACGCCCGGGAGCGGTTTATCTGGCGGCAGCATTGGCAGGCCATAACCAAAAAGGGTTGCCGGCATTCGGTATTTACGGTCGCGATGTGCAGGATGGCGGCGACACAACCATTCCAGCCGATGTGCAGGAAAAAATCCTTCGTTTTACCAAAGCAGCTATCGCTGTAGCATTGTTGAAAGGGAAATCATATTTGTCGATTGGTTCGGTGTCAATGGGTATTGCAGGTTCGATTGTAAATACTGACTTTTTCCAGGATTATCTGGGCATGCGCAACGAATCGGTGGATATGAGCGAAATCAACCGTCGGGTGCAATTGGGTATTTTTGATCCGGAAGAATTTAAAAAAGCTATGGATTGGACTGCAAAATACTGCAAGCCAAACGAAGGCGAAGATACAAACGACGATGACAAGAAAAAATCACGCGCCAAACTGGACGAAGAATGGGAATACGTGGTGAAAATGACCATCATTATGCGCGACTTGATGATTGGAAACCCCAAATTGGCTGAACTCGGTTTCGGAGAAGAAGCATTGGGTCACAATGCCATTGCTTCGGGATTCCAGGGTCAACGTCAATGGACCGACTTTATGCCAAACGGCGATTTTTCTGAAGCTATTTTGAATACTTCGTTCGACTGGAACGGAATCCGTGAGGCGTTTGTGGTAGCAACTGAAAATGACGCGTTGAACGGTGTGGCCATGTTGTTTGGAAAACTGGTAACCAATACCGCTCAGGTTTTTGCCGATGTGCGCACCTACTGGAGCCCGGAAGCTGTTGAGCGCGTCACCGGCCATAAACTTCAGGGCTTGGGTGCAAATGGATTGATTCACCTTATCAACTCCGGTTCGGCGGCGCTCGATGGAAGCGGTCAACAAACTGTTGATGACCAGCCAGCTATGAAACCATTCTGGGAAATTACCGACGAAGAGGTTCAGAAAACCTTGGGTGCTACTACCTGGTATCCGGCCGATTGTGGTTATTTCCGCGGCGGAGGTTTTTCTTCAAAATTTGTTACGAAAGGTGGCATGCCGGTAACTATGGCTCGTATAAACCTGATCAAAGGCCTTGGGCCGGTTCTTCAACTTGCCGAAGGCTGGACCGTTGAAATCCCCGCCGAAGTTCACAAAGTATTGGATGACCGGACCAACAAAACATGGCCAACAACCTGGTTTGCGCCACGGCTGACAGGCGAAGGCAACTTTTCCGATGTTTATTCGGTGATGAACAACTGGGGAGCTAACCACGGAGCGTTCAGCTATGGACACATTGGGGCCGACCTGATTACACTGGCTTCGATGTTACGAATTCCGGTTTGCATGCACAACGTCGACGAAGCTAAAATTTTCCGTCCAAGCGCATGGGCTGCATTCGGCATGGACAAAGAAGGTGCCGACTACCGTGCTTGCGAGACTTATGGTGCATTGTACAAATAATTTGAAATTTGAACAATAATCATTCTTTTAGAACTATAATTCAGGTTTGGGAACTAAAGATTGACGTACTTTTGTATCTCAATCTTTAGTCCTTTTTCAATTTAAATGTTATTTCAAAGCAATTAAAGAAGAACAGTTTTCCTTAGATTATTCATTTTGTATCATTGGCATCTTAAGTTTTTATCGGTTGTCAAAATATAAAGTTTTAAAGTCAAAATGAACAACAACTAATTATCGGCAATTGAATATCTTTGCGGCTACTTAAAAAAATAATATGAAAAACAAATCATTTTTAGCATTCGACCTGGGCGCTACCAGCGGTCGTTCTATCCTTGGTACTATCGAAAACGGACGCCTTCAAATGAAGGAACTTACCCGTTTCCCAAACCAGATTCTTCAAATCGGAGAACACTTCCACTGGAATATCTATTCATTGTTCGAACACCTGAAAGCAGGTCTGGTAGCTGCCAAAGAGGAAGGCGTTGAAATTACATTCTATCGGGATTGATACCTGGGGGGTTGATTTTGCTCTTTTGGCCGAAGATGGTTCTATCCTGGGTGCTCCCTACGCTTACCGCGACCCGCATACTATTGGCGCTCCCGAAAAATACTTCGAAATCGTTCCGCGCGAAAAAGTATACGACCTCACCGGAATTCAGGTGATGAACTTCAACAGCCTGTACCAGCTTTTTGCGTTGAGCCAGGCAAATAATTCATTGCTGAAGGGCACCAAAGAAATTCTTTTTATGCCGGATGCCCTGGCCTATTTGCTTACCGGAAACAAAGTAGTGGAATATACCATTGCTTCTACCTCACAAATTCTCAATCCACGTACTAAAAAATTTGAAGCCGAATTACTCGAAAAAGCAGGAGTTTCTCCTTCTATACTGGGCGAAGTGGTTATGCCGGGTCATGTTATTGGAACACTGAGAGATGATTTAGCCGAAGAAAGCGAACTGGGGAAAGTAAATGTAGTAGCTGTTGCGGGACACGATACCGGCGCTGCTGTGGCTGCTGTTCCTGCTGCAAACGAAAATTTTGCTTACCTGAGTTCCGGTACCTGGTCGCTGATGGGAATTGAAGTAAAAGATGCTATTATCAACGAAGAAACATCAAAATATAACTTTACCAACGAAGGTGGGGTAGAAGGCACTACACGCTTCCTGAAAAATATTACCGGAATGTGGATTCTGGAGCAATGTATGAAAGAATGGAAGAAAGATGGTATCACCTATGCCTACGAAAAAATAGTTCAAATGGCCGATACGGTTGCTCCGTTCCAGTCATTGATTGACCCTGATCATACTTCGTTTGCCAGCCCCGGCTGCATGACCAAAGCTATCCAGGATTATTGCTCGGGCACCGGACAAAAAGTACCGCAAACGCATCCTGAATTTGTGCGTTGTATCTTCGAAAGTCTTTCGTTGAAATACCGCTATATTCTTGGTTTATTGAAAGGTATGGCTCCATTCCAGATTGAAAAACTGCACGTAATTGGTGGTGGATCAAAAAATCCCTTATTGAATCAATGGACTGCCAACTCTATTGGCATACCTGTAGCTGCAGGTCCTTCGGAAGCAACCGCTATCGGAAATATTATGCTTCAGGCCAAAGCGGCAGGATGTGTAGAATCGCTGTTGGAAATGCGTCAGATTATAGCCGAATCGGTTCACATTGACGAATTTTCACCTGAAAATCCTGAAGTTTGGGCTGAAGCTTATGAAAAATTCATAGCTGTAACCGGATTGAAATAATACTAATAAATTTACGATTGGGAGAATGTCTTCCAATCGTAAATTGTAAATGAATAAATCGTAAATTAAAATGGCTGTAGTAGTTATTCTGCCTAAACAAGGGCAATCGGTTGAGAGTTGTATCATTACCGAAATCAAAAAGAAAAAGGGTGATACCGTAAAAAAGGGCGACGTTCTGTTCGCTTACGAAACAGATAAAGCGTCGTTCGAAGAAGAATCGCCGGCTGATGGTGTGGTGCTGGAATGTTTTTACAACGACGGTGACGAAGTGCCTGTATTGTTGGATATGATGGTTATCGGGCAGCCCGGTGAAGATTATGCCGGATTATTGAATGTAGAGACGCACCGCAGTGCGTCTGATACAGGAAAAGCGCAAGGCATTGCCCCTGAAAAACCGGCAGAACCTGTAGTGGAATCAAAACCCACTGTTGTTATAAAAGACGTACAGCCGTACGTCTCTACAAATAATTCTTTCGTTTCTCCACGCGCTAAAAATCTGGCCGAAAAAGGAGCATTGAACGCAAACGAACTGGTCGGTTCAGGACCAAAAGGACGTGTCATTGAAAAAGACGTGTTGGCTGCTTTGGAAAACCGTCCGAAAATGACCGCATTAGCTAAGAAAATTGCTGCCGAAGAAGGAGTTCAACCACAAGGCGCAGGTTCTGGTCTAGCCGGAACTGCAAAATCAACTGATTTAATTGCTCCGGTAAATACAGTTTATGGCGTGGATTACGAAGACAAAAAGCTTTCAAACATGCGCAAGTTGATTGCAAAAGCAATGCATTCGTCATTGCAAAACTCAGCACAACTCACTCATCACCTGGGAGCTGATGCACGTAACATACAAAACTTACGCAAAAAAGCCAAGAAAGCTTTCGAAGCCGGAACGTTATCTGCTAATCTTACCATCAACGATTTCGTTTGCTTTGCAGTGGTAAAAGCATTAAAGAAATTCCCGAATGTAAACTCACACTTCCTGGGCGAAAGCATGCGTTTGTTCAATAAAGTTCACCTCGGACTTGCTGTTGATACTGAACGTGGTTTGATGGTTCCTGCGGTACGCAATGCCGACGATTTATCCATCATCGGACTTTCAAATCAGTTGAAGGAAGTAGCCAATGCATGTAAAAAAGGCGCTATTTCTCCGGAGTTGCTGGCTGCCGAAGCCGCTACATTCACCGTTTCGAACCTTGGAAACTACGGCGTGGAAATCTTTACCCCGGTTATCAACCTGCCGCAATCAGCTATTTTGGGTGTGAACACCATTGTTCCGCGTCCGAAAGATTTGGGCGATGGTGTGTATGGTTTTGTTCCATATATCGGTTTGAGTTTGACTTACGATCACCGCTCGTTGGATGGTGGCGAAGCAACCCGCTTTTTGAAACAAATTGCCATCGAAATTGAAACATTGGATATAGAGATATAAACCCCTAGCCCCTAAAGGGGAACAAAGTTACTTTTGTATCAGAAGAATGGGTAATTTTTTATTAAAATCAATATCTTTGTTTCAAATAAATTTATTAATCAATACTAACAAAATCCCCCTTTAGGGGTCAGGGGTAATATTATGTACGATTTAATCATTATCGGTGGTGGTCCAGCCGGATATGTGGCTGCAGAACGTGCAGGGCATAAAGGACTTTCAGTTATTTTATTCGAAAAGAAAGCAATGGGTGGTGTGTGTCTCAACGAGGGTTGCATCCCAACTAAAACCATGCTTTACAGTGCAAAAACATACGAAAATGCTTTGCACGGTGATAAATACGGCGTTTACGGTGACAATATCCGTTTTGATTACGGAAAAATTGTTGCCCGCAAAAATAAAGTGGTTCGCAAATTGGTTGCCGGTGTTGAAGGCAAAATGAAAATGCACCACGTAACCGTGGTAAAAGGCGAAGCCATGATCGTGGGACGCAGCCCGAAAGGCGTTGAAGTGACCTCTGGTGGCGAAACTTACCTTGGAACGAACTTATTGATTTGTACCGGATCTGAAGCTTTCGTTCCACCCATTCCGGGATTGGCCGAAGCAGGAAATATTATCCTTACCAACCGCGAAATCCTTGAGTTGAAAGAGCAACCAAAATCATTGGTGGTTATCGGTGGCGGCGTTATCGGGATGGAGTTTGCAAGTTTTTACAACAGCCTGGGCACGAAAGTAACAATCGTGGAGATGCTCCCTGAAATTTTGGGACAAAACGATTTTGAAATCTCAGCCATGTTGCGGGATATTTACACCAAAAAAGGCATTGAACATAACCTGAATGCTAAAGTGGTGAAAATCGACGGAAACAAAGTTGTTTTCGAAAAAGACGGAAAAACAGAAACTATTGAAGGAGAAAAGATATTGGTGAGCGTTGGTCGCCGTGCAGTTACAACCGGTTTCGGATTGGAAAACCTGAACGTGGAGTTGTTCCGCGGCGGTATTAAAGTAGATGAAAAAATGCGCACCAACGTTCCGAATGTATTTGCAGCTGGGGACGTTACCGGATTCTCGTTATTGGCACACACAGCCAGTCGCGAAGGCGAAGTGGTGGTGAACAACCTTACCGGCAGACCTGACATTATGCGTTACAATGCCATTCCCGGCGTGGTGTATACCAATCCGGAAGTATCGGGCGTAGGCGAAACCGAAGAATCGGCAAAAGCAAAAGGTATCGAGTATAAAGTGGCAAAACTTCCTATGGCGTATGCCGGACGTTTCGTTGCCGAAAATGAAGGTGGCTCAGGACTTTGCAAGGTGCTGGTAGGTGCAAAATACGGCGAGGTAATCGGCGTTCACATGATTGGAAACCCCAGCAGTGAAATGATTTACGGAGCTTGCATGGCCATCGAACAGGAAATGACACTGGCGGAAATGGAAGAAGTGGTATTCCCACACCCAACCGTCAGCGAAATATTTAAAGAAACGATATTTGCGTTTTAATCGTAGGGACAGGTCGTGACCTGTCCTAAAAAACAACATCACCGGACAGGTCGCGACCTGTCCCTACACAATCAATATAACAACAAATAAATCTTTATACAATGCCAAAAGTACAGCACATTGATCCGGTAGAAGCACGCAAGCCGGGTTTTGTGGAATTTCAACCAATTCCAGTAAATCAATATCAGAAAACCGTCAAAGACGAAAAAGGTAATTTCACCAACGAAGAGTTCAAAGCCATTTATCACGACATGGTGTTGATTCGCGAGTTCGAAACCATGATCAACCTGATCAAAACCAAAGGTGAATACAACGGAACTCCGTACAACCACCCCGGCCCTGCTCACTTGTCTATCGGACAGGAATCTGCAGCTGTTGGTATGGCGTGGACATTGACCGTTGATGATTACATTTTCGGTAGCCACCGTTCGCACGGCGAAATTTTGGCTAAAGGGATGTCGGCTATCCACAAATGTGACGACAAATACTTGATGGACGTGATGGAATCGTTCTTCGATGGCGCTGTGTTGGATGTTGTAAAAAAAGACTTTACAGGAACCACCAAAGAATTGGCTCGCCGCTTCCTCGTTTACGGAACATTGGCCGAAATTTTTGCCCGCTCTACCGGGTTCAACCGCGGATTAGGTGGTTCTATGCACGCGTTTTTTACTCCATTTGGAGTATATCCCAACAATGCTTTGGTGGGTGGTTCGGGCGATATTGCCGTTGGTGCTGCTTTGTACAAAAAAATCAACCGTCAAAAAGGCCTTGTAGTTGCCAATATTGGTGACGCTTCTATGGCTTGCGGTCCGGTTTGGGAAGGTATTACCTTTGCTTCTATGGATCAGTTCCGTCAGTTGTGGGAAGGCGATATGCAAGGTGGACTTCCGGTTATCATCAACATTATGAACAACCAATATGGTATGGGCGGACAAACTGCCGGCGAAACCATGGGTTATGATGTTGCGGCTCGTATTGGTGCGGGTGTAAATCCTGAGCAAATGCATGCTGAGCGTGTGGATGGTTACAATCCGCTGGCTGTTATCGATGCTTACAAACGCAAACGCGTTATTTTGGAAGAGAAAAAAGGTCCTGTTTTGTTGGACGTACTGACATACCGCTACAGTGGTCACTCACCTTCGGATGCGTCTTCGTATCGCACCAAAGAAGAAGTGGAAGCATGGGAAGCACAAGACTGTATCGTTTCTTTCGGAAAACAACTGGTTGAGGCAGGCGAGGCCACAGAGATTGACCTGGAAGCAACATGGACGGATGTGAAAGCATTGGTTTATGACATGTTCCTGAAATCAATTGACGATGCTGTTTCTCCACGCATGACCAATGCTCAGGTTATTGGCGACATGATGTTCTCGAACGGTTCGGTTGATTCTATGTCGACTGCAAAGCCTGACGTGTTGATGCCATTGGCTGATAACTCACGCGTAAAGAAAATTGCTGCGAAAGAACGTTTTGCTTTTGATGCTGATGGAAAACCATTCAGCAAAATGAAACAATACCAGTTGCGCGACGGTATTTTCGAAGCTATGATGGATCGTTTCTACAAAGATGCGTCGTTGGTAGCTTACGGTGAAGAAAACCGCGATTGGGGTGGTGCGTTTGCCGTGTATGGCGGTATGACCGAAGCATTGCCTTACCACCGTTTGTTCAACTCGCCTATCGCCGAAGCGTCTATCGTGGGTACTGCCATTGGTTACGCTATGTGCGGTGGCCGTGTAGTTCCTGAGATTATGTATTGCGACTTCTTGGGTCGTTGTGGTGATGAGGTGTTCAACCAAATGCCTAAATGGCAGTCGATGAGTGGTAATGTGTTGAAAATGCCTATCACGCTTCGTGTATCGGTAGGTTCAAAATACGGTGCGCAACACTCGCAAGACTGGACTTCGTTGGTAACCCAGATCCCCGGTTTGAAAGTTTGTTTCCCGGTAACTCCTTATGATGCAAAAGGGTTGATGAACTCAGCTTTGCAAGGAACTGACCCTGTGGTTTACTTCGAAAGCCAACGTATCTACGAAATTGGTGAGCAATTCCACAAAGGCGGTGTACCGGAAGGTTACTACGAAATTCCATTTGGTGAGCCGGACGTGAAAAAAGAAGGAAAAGACATTACCTTCCTGACCGTTGGTCACACATTATATCCGGCTTTGGCTGCCGCTAAAGAATTGGAAGAAAAATACGGTTTGAGTGCAGAAGTTATCGACGCACGCTCGTTGGTGCCATTCAACTACGAACAAGTGATTGAATCGGTGAAGAAAACAGGTAAAATCATTGTGGCCGGCAATGCTTGTGCCCGTGGTTCGTTCCTCAACGACTTTGCAACCAATATCAGCACCCTTTGCTTCGACTACCTGGACGCTCCGGTTTGTGTGCTTGGTTCACGTAACTGGATTACTCCGGCCTTCGAATTGGAAGACTCATTCTTCCCACAAGTAAGCTGGTTCCTCGATATGATTAACGAACGCATCCAACCATTGACAGGCTATGTTCCTGGTCAAAACTTTACCGATGCCGAGTTTATTAGAAGATCAAAATTGGGAGTATAAGACCTCACCCCCGACCCCTCTCCTAGAGGAGAGGGGGAGTAAGGAAAACCACTAAAGCACTAAGCACACGAAGATTCACGGAGTGATTTGGTGCTTTAGTGATAAATATAGTTTCAAAATCGGGTTTCGCGGTTTTCAACCGCGGGTATTAGGGAGAAGAACGCGGTTATAAACCGCGAAACCCAATTCGATTAATCCGATTTTACCTAATAGATCGCTTTACGGATAGTCATAATTTTTTATATAGATTGCCCAACTAAACACCCGGAAAAAGCTTCTACAAACAGTAGATACTTAAAAAGAGTTCCCGTGGGGGATCTACAGATTGTAGATTAACCAATGGCTGTCTGGCGGACATTCTACCAGAATTATAACCGAGAAATGCCGGTTGATGCTTCAGAAAATTTCTGAGAGGCAAAAATAGGCTCATTTATGTTACGGAAATTTTCTGAAGGGTGGATGAGTGCATTTTGATGCTTCAGAAATTTTCTGAAGGTTCAACGAGGGTTATTTGATGCCTCGGAAATTTTCCGAAGGATGGATGAGGGTCGAATGGGGGTTCTGAAAATTTCTGAAGGATGAAACGGACTTTTTCGGAGCGTTTTGAAATTAAATGTGGATAGAATAGCATGCTATCTATTGCCAAATTAAAGTTATAGCTTGGCGAAGCGTAACAAATGCGGGTAACAACAGCATTTTTAATTCTCGATAATCAAAAACAGCGCCTCAGGCGTTATAACGGTATAAATGATATAGATAACCTTATTTGCATTCTGCGGAAAGTATTCTGTTCTCGGAAAACCATTAAAACGAATGACTATGTTGAAGATTACAGCCTATCAAATTGCTGAGAGCATAGACCTGAAACGGTTGAAAAATGATTTCACGAGCAAGTTGGTGTCGTCGACATCATTCGAATTGTTTTATGAGTACGAGGAAAAATCGTATCTGTACGTGTTCAATTACGGTGTGGTCATTTTTGCCGATTTCCCGGAGATAGAAGAAAGCAAGGTCATGTCGTTTCTCGAAAATTACGTTCCTGCACTTTTGCCGGAGCGCATGTCGGAGGATTTTGCGGTTCAGATCGACAGCCATAAGCCCTTGTCTTTTTCGTACAACAGCGCCACGGTGCCCGAAATAAACATTGAGTTGATCAAAATCTGCATGTTGAATGTGGGCCATTCGGTGGTGTTGGATTATTACCTGGACGAATCGAGGAAGCTGCTGATGGCGGTTACCGACTTTACCACCCAGTTGGAAAAATTCGGAAAAATAAATATCACAAAGCGCGAAATGCTGAAGTTTATCGGCAAGGCGCTCAACACAAAAAACAGGATTATCGACGAGCTCTATATTCTGGATGCCCCGGACATAATCTGGGAAAACGAATATCTGTCGAAAGTAAATAACGGGTTGTCAAAAACGTTTGAACTTACTACTCGGTTCCGGGAAATAGAATACCATTTGAAAATTATTGAAGATAACCTGAGTAATTTCAGGGAACTGCTTCACCAACGTGAAAACAGCCTGCTCGAGATCATTATTATCGTGCTCATTCTTATTGAGGTTTTCGATTTGTTTGTCAGTAAGATATTCAAACAATGGTAAATGCATGTACTGTTTTTTGAATATCAAGTTGCTGGCAGAGCCGGTAAAAATGAAATATATTCACCTTAAATAAAATCTACATCATGAAAAAAGTAATTGTTCTCTTTTTCCTTTGTATTTCAGTAGTTGCAATCAGTTATTCACAAACCAAGCAAGAGTCTATTCGGGAACTGATTCATATCATGAAAAATGATTCGTTGATGAATAAAACGATTGATTCGATGTTGCCGGCCATGATGAGTCAGATGAAGCAACAGGTAAAAGATTCTGCAGCTATAGCTCGTTCGCAGGAGAAATTGAACATCACGAAACAAATTGTAAAAGAAATGACTCCTAAGATTATGGATGAGAATGACTCAGCTTTATGATAAATATTTTACAGAACAGGATATTAAAGATTTTATAGTTTTTTACAAATCGCCGGCAGGTCAAAAATACATCAATGTTATGCCCGAAATTACGAAATACATGATGACTAACATGATGACAAACATAATCCCGGGTATGGCAAAGGAAATGGCAACCAGATTAGATAAATTGAAGGAAAAATAACTAATACACAACACAAACAAAATCTTAGTGGCACTTTTTGCTCTGAGTGCCTTAGTGGTTAATCAAACATGAAAAAAGTAAACGCACACTTACACACACCTTACTCGTTCAGCGCATTCAAAAACGTGGACGAAGCGCTGGATATGGCCGTTGCCGAAGGCGTAAAAGTGGTAGGTATCAATGATTTTTATACCACTGCCGGCTACGAAGCCTGGGCGGTTGGTTGCAACGAACGCGGCTTGTATCCGTTGTTCAATATAGAGTTTATCAGTCTGAATGAAGCCGACCAAAAAGCCGGTTTGCGTGTGAACGATCCCGGAAACCCTGGTCGCACGTACCTGAGCGGCAAAGGGCTTTCATATCCGTTCGTGTTGCCGGAGCCTTTTGCAACGCAATTGGCCGACGTGCGCGCCGAAGCCAATGCTCAGGTGGAAGCCATGTGTGGCAAGGTAAATGAAATTCTGGCTGCGAATAATGCCGGTTTCACGCTCGACTTCGAATGGATTAAAAACGACCTCACAAAAGGCTCTATCCGCGAACGCCATTTGGCCAAAGCGTTGCGCCTGAAAGTGTACGAAGCTTGTGGAAACGACGAAGCACAGATTCAGGAATTGTTCGGAAAGCTATTTGCCGGGAAAGAACTGAAATCAGGCATCAATGATATTGCCGGAGTTGAAAACGAAATCCGTGGCAACTTGCTCAAAGCGGGTGGTGGCGCTTTTGTTCCCGAAGATCCAAAGGCGTTTTTGCCAATGCAAACCGTTTGTGATATTATTGTAGCGGGTGGTGGTATACCAACCTATCCGTTTTTGGCAGACGATGCCAAAGGTGGTTATACCGATTTCGAAGGCGATTTGGAACGTGTAGCACAACAACTAACCGAGCGCGGTTTCCATTCGGTGGAATTTATCACTACCCGCAACGGCGTGGAATTGTTGGAAAAATACGCCAGCTATTTGCACGACCAGGGTTTTGTGGTGACATTCGGTAGCGAGCACAACACGCCGGCAATGGAACCGATTGAGCTTTTTGCGCGCAACAGCACGCCACTTACCGATCGTTTATTGCAAATCAACTACGAAGGTGTTTGTGTGGTAGCGGCTCACCAACATTTGGTTGCACAAGGTCTGCGTGGCTACGTGGATGCCAACGGACAAGCCGACCGCAGCAAACGGGATGAGTTTATAAAATTGGGGGATGAATTGATAACAGCCCCCTAAATCCCCCTTGGGGGACTTAAAGACTTATTCTTTGAAATAAATATAATAATAAACAATAAAAATACTAACCAAAAGTCCCCCCAAGGGGGGATTTAGGGGGGCAGATATGATTCAAGACTTAATTACAATATCGCAATTCTATGGCCGTGATAGCCGTTTCGTAATTGCAGGAGGTGGAAACACTTCGTACAAAAACGCAGAGAAAATCTGGGTAAAAGCCAGTGGTTCGTCTTTGGCAACCATTACCGAAGACGGTTTTGCAGTGCTGGACAGAGCCAAACTGAACCTCATGTCCGACAAAAAGTACAGCACAAACACCGCCGAACGTGAAGAGCAGGTGAAAAACGATTTGGCCAATGCAACTATCAGCAAAGGCAAACGTCCGTCAGTGGAAACATCCATGCACAACGTGATCGACTTCGCTTTTGTGGTACACATGCACCCAACCCTGGTAAATGGTTTGATGTGCGCTAATAGCGCTCAGGCCGACTTGCAAAAGCTCTTTGGTGCCAAAGCATTGTATATTGAATACACCGATCCGGGTTACGTGCTTTTCAAAAAAGTGGAAGATGCCATCAAAGCCTTCCGTGCCGATGATGGTGCCGAACCTGCTGTTATCTGGTTGCAAAACCACGGAATCTTCGTGGCTGCCAACAGTATTGAAGAAGTGAAAGTGCTTTACACTAAAGTACTGGATACGCTTGAAAAAGCTGTGAAATTCCCTGTTCCAACCGAAGAACGTGCTACTTGCAGTTGCACCGAACAAATCCTTCCAGGCATGCGTATGATGCTTTCGAGCGAAGGCCTGAAAACATTGAAAGTGCGCAAGAATGCTTTAATCAAACATTTCTACGACACCGAAGAAGCGCAGGCTAAAATTGCGAAACCATTTACTCCTGATGCGATTGTTTATTGCAAATCGAACTATATTTTCCTCAACGACGAAGAACCGGAAGCCGTATTGGCCGAGGCTGCGAAACAAATTCCGGCTTTTACAGCTAAGTTTGGTTATCAACCAAAAGTGATTCTGATTAAAGGAATCGGATTGGTAGCGGTGGGCGATAATGCTGCTCAGTGTGACATTATTCTGGACGTGTTCGAAGATGCCATGAAGATTGCTTATTATGCCGAATCGTTTGGTGGTCCTCACCCAATGACACAGGCGCAAATCGACTTTATCGACAACTGGGAAGTGGAAAACTACCGTCGCAGTGTGGCGGCAGGTGGCGCAGCCGGTCGTGCCGAGAATAAAACCATTATCGTCACAGGTGCTGCGCAAGGCTTTGGCGAAGGGATTGCCCGCTGCCTGTTGCAACAAGGTGCTAACATTGTGGTAGCCGATATGAACGAAGCGGTTGGACGTGCTACTGTGGAACGTTTCAACGCACTGGCAAAAAGTAACCGTGCCATTTTCGTGAAAACGAATGTCAGCGAAATTCCAAGCATCGAAAACCTCGTGCACGAAACCATTTGCAACTTTGGCGCTATCGACTGCTTTGTGAGCAATGCAGGTGTGCTTCGCGCCGGTGGTTTGGACGATATGACCCCCGAAGATTTCGAATTCGTAACGAAAATCAACTATAACGCCTATTTCTATTGTACCAAAGTGGTGAGCAAAGTGATGAAGCTGCAAACCAAATACGCACCGGAGTATTATGCCGATATTATCCAGGTAAATTCCAAATCGGGATTGCGCGGTAGCAAGGCAAACTTTGCGTATGCCGGTGGTAAATTCGGTGGCATTGGCCTGACTCAATCTTTTGCGTTAGAACTCGCTCCATTCCGTATCAAGGTGAACTCTATTTGCCCGGGTAACTTCTACGAAGGGCCACTGTGGAGTGACCCTGTTAATGGTCTGTTTGTCCAGTACTTAAATGCAGGAAAAGTGCCGGGTGCTAAAACTATTGAGGACGTAAAAGAGTTTTATCTTGCACAAGTTCCCATGAAAAAAGGCTGCTCGCCCGAGGACGTAACCAAAGGTGCACTGTATCTGATGGAGCAATGCGGCGAAACCGGGCAGGCATTGCCAATTACCGGTGGGCAGGTGATGCTTTCGTAGAGTCAAGATTCAAGAACCAAGAATCAAGATTCGGCACTGAAATTTCAAAGAAAATCAAACATGAACAAAGAATTATAAATCAGACTTACTCGTCTTGATTCTTGGCTCTTGGTTCTAAAATCTAAAAAAAACATGCAAACAAAAGCAATCCGTTTATATGGCAAAAAAGATCTTCGGTTGGAAGAGTTCGAATTGCCACAGATTAAAGACAATGAAATATTGGCTAAAGTAGTTTCCGACTCGTTGTGTATGTCGTCGTACAAAGCAGCTACTCAGGCTACCGACCACAAACGTATCCCGAACGATATCGCTGAAAATCCGATTATTATCGGACACGAATTCGCAGGAGAGCTGGTAGAAGTTGGTTCGAAATGGGCAAAAAAGTTTAAAGCCGGGGATAAATTTTCCATTCAACCTGCGTTGAATTACGAAGACGGCCCTGTTGGCGTGTTGAGTGCACCCGGCTACAGCTATCAGCACATCGGCGGTGATGCCACTTATGTCATTATTCCGAATGAAGTGATGGAAAAAAACTGTTTGCTGGCTTATCACGGTGAAGGTTTTTATCCAGCCTCGCTGGCCGAACCGCTTTCGTGCGTAATTGGAGCTATGCATGCAAACTATCATCTTACGCCGGGAAGTTATGTCCATAAAATGGAAATTGTTGAAGGTGGTAAGATGGCTATTTTGGCAGGTGTTGGCCCAATGGGATTGGCGGCTATCAACTATGTGTTGCATCGCGATGACCGTCGTCCAAAGTTATGTGTGGTGACCGATGTTGATCAAACACGTCTCGACCGAGCAGCTTCGCTTTATACCGTTGAATATGCAGAAAAAAGAGGAATCGAATTGATTTATGTTAATACTTCCCTTATGCAAAATCCGGTGGAAGAACTGAAAGCTATTACAGATGGCATCGGTTATGACGATGTGTTTGTATTTGCTCCGGTTGGTCCCGTAGTTGAGCAGGCTGATGCTATTTTGGCATTCGACGGTTGTTTGAACTTCTTTGCCGGGCCGAGTGATCCTAATTTTAGTGCCAAGTTCAATTTTTATAACGTACATTACGGTTACACCCACGTGGTTGGAACCAGTGGTGGCAATAACGACGATATGGTGGAAGCTCTGAAACTTATGGCCAAAGGCCTCGATCCAGCAGGATTGGTAACGCACATTGGCGGACTGGATGCTGTTATCGAAGCTACAAACCATTTGCCGGAAATTCCGGGCGGGAAGAAATTGATTTATACCCACATTAGCATGCCATTGACACCAATTGCTGACTTTGCCAAACTGGGAGAAAAGAATGAAGTGTACAAAACACTGGCTGAAATATGCGATAAAAATCTGGGATTATGGAGCGTTGAAGCAGAAGCATTTTTACTTGCAAATGCAGATAAATTAGTTTAGTGGGAGGGCGGAATTCCGATTCCGCTTTTGTAGGAAGTAAGCAAAGGTGGGATTTGGATTCCACCATTAAAAAATAAGGTTGTTAGATTTATTTATATTTGACGGAATCGGAATTCCGCCATCCCTAGAAAAAAGAAAAGATGAAACAGTTAAATGTTAACTTGATGCATCCGAGAGAGCAAATTAATGTGATTATCGGACGTATTTATCGGAGTGGTATGACAACTACTTCAGGTGGAAACATTTCCATTAAAGATGGAAACGGTGATATTTGGATCACCCCTTCGGCAGTCGACAAAGGTTCGTTGACCGTAAAAGACATTGTGTGTGTGAAAAAAGACGGAACAGTGGTTGGTCAGCACAAACCTTCTTCTGAGTTTCCTTTTCACAAAGCCATTTTTGAAATGCGTCCGGAGTTGACTGCTATTATTCACGCTCACCCACCTGGATTGGTGGCTTTCAGTATTGCCCGTCAGGTGCCCGATACCAGCATCGTTCCACAGGCCCGCAAGATTTGTGGTGAAATTGGTTTTGCTCCTTACGGTTGCCCGGGAAGTGTTGAATTGGGCGAGAAAATTGCCAATGAATTCAAAAACAAGAAATACAAAGCAGTTATCATGGAAAACCACGGCGTTGTGCTGGGTGGAACCGATATGATGGATGCTTACCAACGTTTCGAAACACTGGAATTTTGTTGTCGTACCATTGTAAATGCCGGTCGTATCGGTAAAATTAATACATTGACTGACGAACAAATCTCGAAATACCTGAATCATTTCCCAAAGAATATTACGCCGTTTATGGATGTGAATTATCCATCTGACGAACGTGAAATTCGCACGGATATGGTAAATATCATCCGTCGTGCCTGCGATCAGGGTTTGATGATTTCTACTTACGGAACTGTTTCCGTACGTTGGAAAGACAATGACTTCCTGATCACACCTCGTGACGTGGCCCGTTGGGATATTCTTCCAAAAAATATTGTTCAGGTAAAAAATGGTATGGCCGAAGCCGGCAAAGAACCAAGCCGATCGGTAGCGCTTCACCATCGCATTTACCAACTGAATCCGCATATCAATTCTATCATTACCACTCAGCCAACCAACCTGATGGCACATGCGGTAAGCCACCAGAAATTTGATGTGCGCACTATTCCCGAAAGCTGGATTTTCCTGCAGGATGTACCTTCTATTCCATTCGAAAGCCTGTACACCGACACCGAAGAAATAGCCCAAATGTTTTCGAAAAACCGCGTAATAATTGTTGAAAACGATTCGGTTATTGTAACCGGAAACAAATTGATCAATACTTTCGATTACCTGGAAGTAGCCGAATTTTCAGCTAATTCGTTGGTAATGGCTTCATCAATCGGACAGCTTCACCCAATGGGCGACAAAGAAATTGACGAGCTAAGAGTGGCTTTTAATGTGAAGTAAGAACAAAGACGACCCCTAACCCCTAAAGGGGAATTATGCAAGTATTTTCTTCATAGTTCCCCTTTATTTTTTGTATTTGTCTAGTCCTGAAATAGGTTTACAAAAAAAGTAAACAAAATTCAGGATTATGAGACAAAAAGTAAAGCGATTACCGGACGAGATTAAAATTCAAGTAGTTCAAGATTATCTTTCAGGTAGTTTTACACAACAAGAACTAATGTTGAAATATAATTTCAGAGGAAAGCATTGTGTAACCAGTTGGATTCGTAAATTTGGAGCTGAAAAACCAACAATCCAACCTCCAATGTCAAAACGAGTAAAATTAATCGAGAATGATTCTTCAAAAGATTTGAAGATAAAGCGATTAGAAGAAGAACTCAAACGGGAGCAATTCAAAACTACGGCATTAAACACCATGATTGATATTGCAGAACGCGAACTTAGAATTGATATAAGAAAAAAATCTGGAGCCAAACGGTAACAGAGCTGCGTGCAAGTTATTGTAGTTCAGATATCGACAGCTTGTGCGACCTGTTTGGCAGAAGTAGGCAAGCCTACTACCAGCGGAATAAATACAATTACAAAGAAGAAGTAAAAGAAGAAATTTTGCTTCAATTGGTTGAAATACAACGGGAACTAATGCCCAAAATTGGTGGTCGAAAATTATTGGAACTTATCCAACCTCGTTTACCAACCGAACTAAGCATTGGTCGGGATAGCTTCTTTGATTTTCTCAGAAGATATGGTTTATTGGTCGGGAAGCGGCGACGGAGGGTTAAAACCACTTACAGCAATCATTGGTTGCGCAAGTTTCCTAACTTGATTAAAACGTTTATTCCAACTCGTGCTAATCAATTATGGGTGAGTGACATTACCTACGTTGAAACATTGGCAGGATTCGTTTATTTGAATTTGATAACTGATGCTTATTCCAGGAAGATAGTTGGTTGGGCAATCGGAGAAACTCTGGAAGCCAAATATACGGTTCAAGCCTTAAGAATGGCTTTAAAGCAAGTTACAAAAGGAACTGAAGGTTTAATTCACCATTCGGACAGAGGTGTTCAATATTGTTGTAGCGATTATGTCAAGATACTGAATAAGTATCATGTTCAAATCAGCATGACAGAAAACGGAGATCCCCGTGAAAATGCAATAGCAGAGCGTGTGAATGGCATTTTAAAGGACGAGTGGCTGAATCAAATGAAACTGAAATCGGTTGATGATGCAACCAAAGAACTAAAGCGAATAGTTCGAATTTATAATAGTTGCAGGCCTCATGCCAGTTTGGATATGAAAACACCGGAATACGCTCACAGCCAATCGGGTGAATTCAAGAAACATTGGAAAACGTATTACAAAACTCAACAAAACGTAGTTTCGTATTAGGTTTTCAAGGCATAAATAGCTCTTAGTTGTCATAAAAAAAGGATAGCTGAAAATCAACTATCCCATTTTTCTGACGTACTTGTCGCTAATCATATTTATTCCTTGCTAGGTTGCTCCTCAGCAGAGCCCAACTCCGCTTGAATATGATAGCGCAAAGATAAAATTAAATGTAAAGTAAATACAGGATTATAAACAAAAAACTGTAAACAAATTTCAGGACGATACAAGTATAAACATTCAAAATTTTCCTTTCTCCAATGGAAAAAATTATTCCAAATTTGAAATCGGAATTTTTAAATTCAGGAAATAATTCAAAATGGACTTTTTCTTTCCCATCAATGGTATCTCCTATGGCTGGATGTAATACAAATATACTGTCCTGGGAATATGAGGGTATAAATCTTATAAAGCACAAAAAGACTAAAATAATTAAATTCTTCATTGAATTTTATTGTTTAAATAGTTGTATTGAGTTGGAAGTTGGATGTTTTTGGGGATTACCAAAATATTAATGTTCATTTCATGCTATTTCAACCCCTTTTTATATCTGATTATTTCTTTTAAATCTTTCAGTTGTTCCGGAGTATCAATGCATAAAATAAGCGGGTTTAATTTTCCAACAGCTTTGGTTTCAATAAAATCCTGCTTTATTTTTTCGTCTACAGTCAAATCAAAAATCCCTGCCCGTGTTTTTTCTGTAAAGTAAAAACTCGTTTTTATATGACCTTCCCAGGCCGAAAGCCAAAAAACCGTTTTCTTCTTATAAACCACTTTGCACAACCATGCTTTCCCGTCTTTATAATAATTCCATTCGGGCGCCAATTCAAACTCAGCACCGGTTATTGCTTTAATGAGTTCTTCATAAATATCAAAAACTTTTTTGCCCAATGCATTTTCCAAAACCTCTTCAGTGGGGATAGTTTCGGATTCTCTTAATAATAGAATTTCGGCCATATTATTTCTCTTTTGAGTTTTTATTGCAGACTAAAACAATGAAATAATCAGGAAAATATATTTTAACCACTTCATTTGGTCAAATGTCAGCCCAATAACTAAAAACATTATTGCAATAGGGAGTAGTGCTTTAGGATTTTTCTCTTTTTTCATGTGTAAATAATTGTTTTTTTAGTGGTCACATGGAACTCGCAAGCCAATCCCCGATAGCTATCGGGACATTGTCTTTGGAGAGCGCTTGCGTTCATGCTCGTTTCATATTATAATGTTATATGGATTTTTATTTTTATAAATTATGATATTGCAATTACTATCTGTATGCAAACGCCTATATCTTGTTTAGAAACTTCATAGACATTGTTACAAACTATCAATCACTGATTTCCCACGTTACAAATCATTCCTCTAAATCTCCGGATAAAGCATTGGTATCATCAAGCCAGAAGAGTTTGTTTTTTACAATTAGAGTTTCCTTATTCTCTTTGATAATAGCGAGGTTTTCATAATCCCATGCACCTCCGGTTTCCAGTTTCTTTATTCCGTCAGCTATTTCCTTATCATTGTTTAATTCTAAATATGTTTTATCTATTCCGTTATATTGATTCAGTCCCCAAAAGAATCCTCCGATTCCAAATAAAATTATTGAAGTGATAAAACCGGATAAATTCATATTTTCTGTTCTAAAATGGCATTGAAGCAAAAACATCAATACACCTAAGGGAAGCCCCCAATAAATTGTTCCATGCAAAAAGATATAGGTGAACTTTTTATTTCTACGATCTTTCCAGCGACTATAAAACTTTTCTTGTTTGCTATTTAGCTCTTTCATAAATTAAAGTTTTGCATTGACGTTTCTGAAATGTTTTTAATAATTTATTTCTATCGTTTTACTTTTTCTCAACATTGCTGCACGATTACATCATGCACCAATACAGTACAAATCTTTACTTTCTACGCAATAAAATTGTATAGAAGCGAGCTATATTACAAGCTCATAATTCATTTAGCTATTTACAAAGAGCCTTACGTATTTCATATGCTTTTTCAAAGCCAAGTTCACCAGCGGTAGTTAAGTCAGAACAACCACCAGCTTTATCTCCGGCTTTGATTTTTGCAATTCCTCTTTGAAGGTATGCTTCTGAATGTTTTGGATTTACTTCAATCACTTTATTGTAGTCTGCAATAGCCATGGTATAATCTTTCAATCTCGCTTTTATATTCCCTCTATAAAAATAAGCATCTATAAAATTGGGGTCAATTTCTATTGTTTTTGTATAGTCCGCAATAGCTTCCGCATAATCGGTTAATTCTCCTTCTGCTGTTGCTCTATTATAATAAACGGCAGCAAAACCCGGGTGAATTTCTATTCCCTTTGTATAATCTTTAATTGCTGACTTATGGTCTCCCAGGTTTTGGAGTGCAATGGCTCTGTTGATATAAAAGTCTGCAACATTGGGGTTAATTGATATTGCTTTTGTATAATTGGCTAAAGCACCTTTAAAGTTTTGAAGTCTGTTTTTTACAAGCCCAATTTTATAATAAGTATCTGCGTTTTTGGGGTTAATACTAATTGCTTTATCGAAATCTGCAATCGACCCATTACGGTCTGCCATTTCTCCTTTGACAATTCCCCTTTGTATATAATTATCAACATTATCCGGATTTATTTTTATAGCTTTGCTATAGTCTTCAACAGCGCCTGCATAATCATTTGAATGTTCTTTTGTAGCTGCCCTATTGCAATATGCTTCTACATCATTCGGATCAATTTCCACCGCTTTGCTAAGATCCTTAATGGCTTCAGGAAAGTTTTCCAAAATGTTATTTACAAGCCCCCTTTTTCTATATGCCCCCTGATGCATTGGGTCGATGCTTATTGCCTTTGTGTAGTCATTCTTTGCGCCCTGAAAGTCTTCCAACCATTTTTTGGCTACTCCCCTCGAATAATAGGCATCGGCAAAATCAGGATTAATCATTATTACTTTCGTATAATCTGCAATAGCTCCATTGTAGTCATTTAAATTAAATTTTGCAAGTCCTCTGTTGTAATACGCTGCAGGACCATTTGGGTCAAGTTCTATTGCTTTGCTGTAGTCTGCAATAGCTTCTTCATATTTCTGTAGTTTATCCTTTACAACTCCTCGGGCACAATAGGCTTCAGCATAATCAGGTTTCAACATTATTGCTTTTGTAAAATTAGAAATTGCCCCTGAATAGTTTCGTTGGCGATCATTTTCTAAACCACATTTGTAATACATTTCATTGATTTGAGCGTTGCAATGTATTATTGAAACAAATGTGAGAATAATGATTAGTTTCGTTTTCATGTGAAATTTATTTTTCTGTTCTGTCATTTACTCTTATTACTAATTCGCCGTCATTTAATTTTATCTCCTTTCAGGTACTATTGTATCATGAGGAAAGATTTATTTTTAGCGCAAGTTACGTATCGCTAAACTTTTACTAAAGGTTGACTTATAAAACACATTAGGTATTTCCTGTGCATAACCACCGGTGTAACCAGGGGCTGATAGTGTCCTTTAAATACAACTCCGTCAACTGACGGATTGAACATCAATGTTATAATAAATGGTTATCCACAAAGCGACATGTTCAATCTATTTAACTGCTGATAGGGTCTTTTGACCGCTATCAGAGTTATGTTATCCCTGTCAGCAGTCGGTACGATTCTGACAGTGGATGGAATAAATGAATAATTAGGTCGCTTTGCAGATAATCATATTATAATAACATTCAACCCACTCCGGGGTTGTGTGTCTGATGGTCTTATTTTCAGCCAGTTACGCTTCACTTACTAGTTGTTCATATTAAACCCTTTAGCTGCGCTGACCGTTGGTTCAGAGTTTTGGGACTTACATGATAAAATGTGTTTTATACATATATTTGAGTAAAATAATCAGAGTAATACTCTTGAAATCAGCAATATAATTAGGACGGTCTAAACGCCTATACCAATAAAATTATTTCTAAAATTCTGATATTGACATATTATTCTCTTATCCTGAAAAATTCAACAATTCAGCAAATCCTGATTCTGACAAT
>JASGLA010000006.1:0-63866 GCA_047600405.1 Paludibacter sp. | reverse complement strand
CTGTTTGAAGCTCAACTTTATTGATTGGCTTAAACGGAGTGGTCATTAAACTATCTTTAATCGGAGGGATAATTAATGTCAGTGGAGTACGCAACTCGTGTGAAATATTGATGAAAAATTGTTCCCGCATCTGTTGGGCTTGTATTGCCTGTTCTTCTTTCATGTCTGAAAGTAATAACTCATGCTTGAGTCGGTTCTGACGTTTTTGAACATATATAATGGCATAAATAATAATACCTGCAAAAGTAAAATAGATGATAAAAGCCCACCATGTAAGATAAAATGGGGGGGAAACCTTGACTTTGATCTCAATTATCTGATCTTCCTTCCATTGATATGGCTCTGTAGCATATTTTAGTTTGAAGGTATAGTTTCCAGGGGATAAGCCGGAATAATTGGCACTTCGGTTATTGCCTGCAAAAATCCATGTTTTATCAATACCTTCAAGCATGTATGTGTATATTACTTTTTCAGGGTTGTTGTATGATATAGCTATGAAGTCAAATCTCAAATAAGCATCCTCATATTTAAGTTTGATTTTATTTTGGGTTAGCATATCAATGATCTTACTATAACGATCTTTTTCAGAATAGATTGAAGTATTGTGTATAAAAACATCGGTTATGTGGAACGGACAGGAGGCTGATTGAGTGGAAATTCTACTGGGTTGAAACAGTGTGAAACCATTTATTCCACCGAAATAAAAATAGTTGTTTGATGTTTGTAGAAATGATGAATAATTAAACTGTTTATCTTGTAATCCATCATTTTTGTTGTATGTAGTTAGTTGTTTATCAGTATAATGGTATCGAAGAAGCCCGTTGGAAGTACTGATCCATAGGTTTTTTCTATCATCTTCTGCGATGGACATTATTGAACTTTCCTTTAAGTAATCCAACATGTGATTAGCTGCGGTAATTTTGCCTGATTTTATATTCAAATTCAGTAAGCCACTTCCTTCTGTTCCTATCCACAGGTTGTTTTCTTTATCTTGATGTATGGATCTTACCGGTACATTTGTTGCAAAGTATTGAGTAGTATTGTTTGTGGGATTAAAGATTGTAAAACCAGAATAGTTTCCAATCATCAGCCTTCTTTGGTTGTCTTCATTTATTGTAAGAACATTATCAGTATTGACATTCATTTTCTCAAAGCTGTCTTGGGAATAACTATACTTAAATAACCCACCTGAAGATATAGCTCCAATCCAGAGGTTTTCTTTTCTATCAATATACATGCACCAGATATTGTTCGATGTTAAATTTGAATTTCTTGTTGTATATTGTTTAATCGAATTTCTGTTTTTATTATATTTGAAAAGACCGCTTCCGTAAGTTCCTAACCATATATTCCCGGCTTTGTCTTTTTTTATAGAAATCACAGTATTTCCTATTGCCTTGTTGATCTTGTTGGCAGTGGAGCTATACTCAAATTGATCGGTTAGTTGGTTATATTGTTGAATACCACCTCCGTCAGTTCCTACCCAAATTATATTAGGAGAAATTTCTAAAAAGCAGTTTATGAAATTAGACGCAGGATTATCAGCTAAATAGTTTTTCCTGGATTGAAACTCTTTTGACTTCAAATTCCAAACATTTATTCCTCCACGCATGGTACCTAACCATACATAGTTAGATTTGTCAGTATGCATGCAATAGAGTCCTTCGCTACTTAACATAGAACTTTTATAACCCGCTGAGATATGTTGTATGCTATTATTTCTGGCATCGATCAGCAGTAAACCCTTATTCTCAGTCCCCACCCAAATAACTCCATTTAAATCTTTTTTCAAAAATTGTATGGGGCTTCGCAGTTCTTTTTGAGACTGGATATCTGATTGTACAGCACCATTGAACGTTAATAGACCATTGTTTGTCCCGATATAAAGCTTATTGTCAGACTCTAATAAGGATAATGTATGAGTTACTTTGTCGGTTGTTAACGAGATGACTTTCGTTTTATAATTATATTTGTAAATACCTTTGTCATCGATTCCCAAAAAAACTGATTGATTATTGTCGGCAGAGAATGCAATAGAATGTATGTATAAATTGTGTTCATTGTTCAAAAGTTCTACTTGAACAAAACTCTTTTTCTCATTGTCGTACTCTAACAAACCTTCACCGAGTGTGGCAATAAATACTTTCTCATTATTGCCAATAATTGCTGTTATTTCTACTGAGGATTGTTTTGAAGCCTGTGTGTCAAATTCATGGTAGGCTACAGGAAGAAAGGACTGATCTTTTTTGTTAAATATATGTAGCCCTTTTCGGGTGCCAACAAATAACTGATTATAAGAATTGCAATATAGAGCAGAAATGTGATTGTGAAATGCATCGGATGAATTACCAATTTTCTTGAATGTTTTAATGCTGAACCCATCATAACGACAAAGCCCATCGTAAGTCCCAAACCACATAAACCCATCTCTGATCTTTTGTAATACTTCTTACAGTGTTGTTTGGCAACCCATTTTCATTTGTGATATTCTTAAAATCAGGGTTGTATATCTCTACTGCCAATAAAGAATGTATAGATAATAAAAGGCTTAATATAAGAAGATTGCGATTCATAAATAGGAGTGTTGATTTTAGCGTGTATGACAAAGCAAAGATAGGTATTTTTGTATTTTTTAGTGAGCTAGTAGTTGAAAAAAGCAATACCTTAGATGTGATGTGCTTGTTATTTAAATGAAACAATCAGTTTCGGAAGTCCTTTTAGACTAATCTGAAACTGATTGTTGAGGTAATAGTGAACGATATAGGAATTAACTTACCAAATAGTTATAGCATCAATTATTTGATTATTACTTTTTTGCCAGCGTAGTTGTTTTTACTGTAAAATTGGAACATATAGATGCCATTAGGTGCATTTGTTATGCTAACTTCTTGATTCGTAACGTCTATTGTTCCAGATTTCACAACTTTTCCGTTTAAATCAATAACCCGGTATGGTTCGCCAATAAGTTTATCATCACCAATAATCAGGTTGAATGAACCGTGCTGTGGATTGTTGATAATTGTAATATTCTTATCAGCAAAATTATCAACTACTCCTGTCCCATCATTAACTAACACCTTTAGAGTTTGAGTTGTGTTAATAGCCATGGCTTCCGGACGTGGATTGATGGTATTATCAGCATCTTGCCAACCACAAACGGGACAAACTCCTGAATAAAGGATATCTGGATCTGTGCTAATCTCACAATAATAATTACCTGCAGTGCCATTACTCATTGAAAGAGTTACCTTTTTTTCGGAACTTAACAGAACATCGTTATAATACCATTTGAAATTATCCCCACCATTGTTGGGAAGTAATGCATCAATATCTAAAACAAGCGAAGCCCCAATTTTTACTTTAAGAGTATCTGTAGTCAATATAAGCCCAGGCTTTTGATCAATAAAGCGATAATACCATGTGTCACCTTTAGCTGTAAGTGATCTGGTGTATCCTTTCATTGGTAATAAATAACCAAATGGAATTAGATTTTGGTGTAGCTCTGCCATAACAGATGGGAAGCGAGCTCCTTCAGCGGCGAAGTTCGGGCAGCTTGTGAAGAAATTGTAGTTTGCATTCAGATATTTGAGGTTAGGTAACATAGCAATCCCATCGGGTAAAGCTCCGGTAAATCCACTTCTTTCGCATTGTAACACAGTTAATGCTGTACATTTGCCAATTTCAGGAGATATAGTTCCCGTCATTCTTGGGCAATCAGCTACCCGAATGTAATCTAACTTAGTACAAAGCCCGATACCATCGGGAATGCCACCTTCCATGAAACTGTTTTTGTCCATATAGATGGATCTTAGATCTGTCAGTTGTCCAATTTTGTTACTGAACTTACCTGAAATAGAAGTATTGGCAATTCTGATGTATTTTAATGAAATCATGTCGTAAAATCCTTCAGGAATTGCTCCTGTAAGATACAAGTTGTTCTCAAGATTAATTGATTGTAATCCATTTAACTTACCAATAATTGCCGGAATTTTACCTTCAAGATTCGTAATACCACCAAGTGCCAATTCGGTAACACGGTCTACTCCTTCGATGCTACCTATGGTCACACCTGCGAAATCCTGAATATCAGCGTCCTTACTCCAATTAAATGGAACATCTACTCCATCTACTGTTTTAACCCAAGCAGATCCGTTTAAAGAATCATACAACTGTAGCAAAGTTGCTTTGTCGGTTTCTAAAGTTCCTGTTGGTGTTGTTGCTTTTGCAAACACATTTGCTATAGTTATAGCAACCAATAAAGTGAAAATTTTTCTCATAACATTAAAAATTAAATTGTTTGTAAATAATAGAGATTTTATTGTTTTATTAAACGATTGATTGTGATTCTGTTTTTGTTTTGATACTTAAGTATATATGTCCCTTCAGGTAGAGTTGAAACATTAATGGCTGTAATGTTATTAGCAGTGTTTGTTTCATATATTTTTTTTCCGGTCAAAGAGATGATTGTTATTGTTCCGCTATCGTAATCTTCGGTTTTTATATGAATAATATCGTGTGCTGGATTTGGATATGTAATTAACTCATGCATTTGTGGGTATTTAATACCTGAAATTATGTTGTTGTCGTATAAAATGAATTCGATTACCCGTATAGTTGAGTCTGTTTTCAAAGAATCGATTACAAATTCTATCAAAGGAAAGGGGGCTTCGTTCTGATAGAAGGATTTGATCAATCTAGACTTAGTTAGCTTATTTTCTTCTTGCTGTCGTATTATTGATTCACTCGTTTCAATGCATTGAATATTATTATACACCGTTCCGGCTATCTGAAAAATGCCTTTTTCGCGAGGAGTAACTTTCCGTTTATAGGTGTAGTTCCCAAAATCTCCTGTAAGTGTGTCGGTTATTTCCATGCTGAAAAAATTTGTAATTGCCGTAGGTCTCAATTGATAACTTTGTGATAGCTCGGAAAATCCACAATAATTATTACTATTATTGGTTACGGAGTAATAGTGTTTTTTCCCGGTATGAATCATTATATAATTTGAATTTTTAAAAATATCAACTACTGAATCAGTAACAATACGCGAATTGGTTGTTGTAACTGTCACTGGTTGTTTTGGCAAATACCAACCGGTGTTTGTTACGGTTAAAGAATCATCATTGTATGCTACTTGATAAGTCAACATAGTTTGACCGTTTAGTACGGTACTATACAATGTGAAGATTAGTAATATATATTTTAACCTCGAAATCATTTTTATATGTGTTCTAGTATGAGCTGTTCATTTTATTGTGCTTTATTCCAGTTTAATATGGTACAATCCAATAGTATCTCAGCCCACGAATTGTAATCTGCATCCAGAATCATTGGCTTATTCAAAGTTGACACAGAACTCAGATCGGGTTTCAGTTTGGCGTAATTGCCTTTGTATAATGGATTCCGACAATCCAATCCAGATTCTCCTTTGTATGCTAATACGACTAATCCAAGTTTGTTGCCCGACAACTTGACTAAGTAACTGGCATCGTTATATAGCGCTGTATTGGCTGCAAAGTATGTTCCACTATAGTTGTTTACTAAACTCATAGTTTCGCTGGGAGACGCAAGAAGCTTGTATGGATAATTTTGATATTCACGATGTTGTATATGTACTGTAATTCCTTTGGCAGTAGCAGCATCAATAAAGGTTTTCATTCCGGTTTTTATACTTGTCTCGTTTGTGTACGTTGTTTCTGACCATAATTCACATTCTCATGTGCGAACCAATTACTACATTTGTGCTCCCCAGAAGCTGCATTTTTAGTAATATGTTATCCATTATTTGTTTGGATCGCCCATACGAATTCAACTCCTTTGTCCATGTAAGATTCGGGTAATGATTTATTTCTCGAATCATATCTACGATCACTTTGATATTGTGTCTTTTTAACCATCTACCTTCTTCTTTACAAGCTTCTTCGCTCATGTCCCACAAGTATGTTGCATCAATTTTAATTCCGCCAAAAAAGTCAAAAAAGTCGCTTTGGTGTTTGAGGATCTCGGTTCGTATACTTTGAATATCGTGAAGTGAGATGAACTTGTATTGGTTTGAAGCTTTTGTAACAAGCTTTTTATCAATAAGAATTGAGCTTGCCTGCATAATTTTATAATTGCTTCCGCTGTAAATCGCATTTAAGCAGTTGTATATGCTATCCCAATTGACAAAATTGTTATTGAACACTACCGGAGTCAGGTTGTATACTTGTTGTAATGCATTAAAATTAATTGTAGAGTCGGACGGTTCCAGATAAACTAGCGAAGCCGATTGAATGGACTTTTCTCTACCATTATATACATTAGCAATGTCACCACATTTCCCAGCCTTAGTTATTATTTTGGCATTCATGGTGTTGCATATATTTTTTAGTTCTATTAATCCTGTGTATTCAAGTTGATTCGACGCCTCAGGTAAAACAATGATTTTTTCGCCGCTTAAAAGCAAAAGATTGTTTTTAAGCGTAGATAGTTTTTGGTTAAGCTGAAAGAATTCAATTACATTTTCGGGACGAAAATCAACGAGTGGAAATGATCCGGCAAAATCCACCACGATTCCAAGCTTTTGATGATTTATCCACGTTACATTTTCTTTCCACGAACTATTTTCATAATTCCCCAATTGATCCCATTCGGTTTTGATGCCAGAGAAATGATAGAAAAAATGTGGATATGCTGATATCGTATTTTTTAGATTGAATAGATTGTTGATAGATAGGTATTTGTTGGTTGCTTGAACTGGGTAGATCACTTCATCCAATTTTTGGATAGTTGGTTTCTGGATTATTATTTTGAATAGTCTGCAATCTAAAGCCCTAATTGTATTGGCCGAGTTAGTGCCCATAACTACCGTTCCACTATTAGGCTTATACCCCGCAATGGTTGTCAAATCGTTACCCAACGAGAATTCGTACATGGATTTAATGTTTCCAATCTTTGATTGAATGTTTAGAGCCTGTTGAACTAATGAGTTGTTGTAAATGCCAACAATATAAGTTGAATCATTAAGAATGTTTGTTGTGCAGGTAAGCTGTGACCCCGCGCTGAATAACATGAGGTTACTCATTTTGTCGCTAACAATGGCTTTTGTATGATTGAGGAGAACAGGCGTTGTTGCATTACTAAGTCCATAGTCGGTTAGTAAAATGCTGTATTTCCCTTTGCCCGCATTTAATTCGATAGCTAGCGGCTTGTTGTTTGTTGTTGCAATGGTTTGATAACCACTAAAATTTGGTGTTGCAAGCAAAAATGAGGTCGACTCTGTGTAAGTGTTGTTATTGTAAGTTACGATAGCACCGGGTGCAATGGTTTCGTACTCTGAAAAACTGTTGAGTGGGAATAGTTTACGCGCATTCACAGCTGTGAGGATCAAATTTCCACCTTCACGAACATATTTGTCGAGTTTTGATTTGGTTTCGTTAATATCTGTTGTTAGCTCATCGGCTATCACAATCATTGGGTATTGCAGTAATAACTCTTGTTGGATATCGGACAATATGACATCTACATCACCAAACTGATTGGGCACTATTGCATACGTTTCGTCTTTATATTGTCCATTGTTTTGATATCCGGGATATACAATATTTAAAAGTGCATGAGTCAGGTGTTGACCTTTATCATAAGGGATAAACCCCCATTTATAATAATTTCCGCCATAGGGTGGCATCCAGCCCGAGAAAAAGTCAGAAAATAAGGCTACCGGTACGTGGACACAGCCCGGGTTGGGTAATTCTTTGTTCACCAGGTCATACATACCTTTCTGAATTTCGCCTATCGGTTTGGGCGATTCCTTGGTTCCCCAGCCCGACTCAATGCCCAGAATCCATGCGTTATACTGAAACTGTAAAGCCATCATTCTGCGCATTAATGAGTAGCTGTTTCCACCAATAGAGTCGGATGGATTGCCTTTATATCCCCAAGTATTGTAAACTGAGATGTCTCCAAAAGTCAAAAGTCCATATTGTCTGGATGCACCACGATTAAAGGCGTATTGAATTTGCATTTGGGTAACTCGATCTTTGTTCTGACATTCTGACCCAAGCATGGAAATATAACCATCTTTGGGCATGTAGTGAAATCCCCAGAATGTAGTGAGTTGAGTAAGCTTGTAGCCATAGTCTTTTGCATTCTGACGCATGTACTCTAAAAATACATTGTGTTGTATTTTTGCATCTCTGCTGTAAGGTTCCATTAGCTGGCGTTGGTCTGCCCAGTATCTGCCATCTTGCTCGCCAAGGCTATTGCCGATATACAATGACCCGAGTTTGTTGAGCAGATCAATTCTATTGGTAGGTATTGTTTTTTGTCCAAAGCTACCACTGTAAGGGCTCCCAGGTCCATAGCCGGCAACATCGAAAACACCAACTTTTTCTTTCCCCATTGAAATGATATTGGCATAAAAGTCAAAGTACCCCTGATTGAGTATCCAACCTTGGTTGGGGCGATAAAAATCTCCGTAAAATAAATTGGAGCGGGTCGGACTTACGTATCTTCCTGCAACAAAACGTACCGTATCATGAAAACTTTCGGACGCTACAGGCGCACTAAAGTTTCTACGATTATAGTCGGGATATTTTTCTGGTTTTACCATATGTGTATATACTGATACTTGAGCATATACAGGTAAAAGAACCAAAATAGAAAGAATCAATGAGGTTGACCTTCTCATAATTTGTTATTAGATTTACGATTACAAAGAAATGATAATTGAATGGCATGTGAGGGGGGAAGATTAATAAATCATAGGGGTTGTTTTCGTAAAAAGGGAAATTTTATTTAGTGTACTTTCAACTCTTTTTACTTCGAACCAGATGTTTAATTTCTACAAAATAAAATTATTCTTGTGAGATAAAATGTGATTTTGTCCCTTATTAAATCAGAATATACCCCGCATGTCTTCGATTCTCCATGAGTATTTTTGTGTCGATAAACTTATATGATTGTCTAATACTATTATGAGAAGATTAAAAATGTTTTTTTGGGGATTGGTATTCTCCACAGTTATTGTTGTAGCCCAGCAGAGAATAACGGGTGTTGTTGTGGATGAAGCGGGAGGTGTATTGCCTGGAGTGAGTATTCAATTGGTAGATGAGTCAAAAAAAGGTACTGTGACTGATATCAACGGAGTATTCATATTATCTGTATCTGAAGACAAAACCTACAAATTAAAGGCAACATTTGTAGGGTATGAAGAAAAGGTGTTGCAGGTACAACCAAATAAATCAATGAAAATTAAATTACAGCAAAGTTCTGTAGCTTTGGATGAGTTGGTTGTCGTTGGTTATTCTAAAGTAAAGAAGAGTCATTTGACAGGGGCTGTTTCATCACTGAAGGGTGAGGATGTATTGAGAACAACAACTACTGATGCTGCAAGCGCTTTGCAGGGAAAAATAGCCGGTGTAGTAATTGAGCGAAACAGTGGTAAGCCAGGTGCTGGTGTAAGCGTCAAGATTCGTGGGGTAGGTACATTGGGTAGTACACAGCCACTTTATGTTGTAGATGGTGTTTATTCAGGATCACTTTCATTAGCTCCGGAGGAGATTGAGTCTATTGAGGTATTGAAAAATGCTTCGGCTGCTGCAATTTATGGTGCGCAAGCGGCTAACGGAGTTGTGATAGTAACTTCAAAGAAAGGAAAAAAGGGATTACCCAAGGTTGAATATTCAGGGAGCGTCGGTATGCAGATTGCTGATGGTCTTCCCAAAATGGCAGATGGGGTAGAATTTGCAAATTATTGGTATACGGCCCACAAAAACGACGGGAAATTTGATGCTTCATATCCCAAACAATATTTGCCAGACTCAGTAGGGAAAGGTACCGATTGGTATAAGGAGGTCTATAGTCCGGCACCATTTTACCGTCATAATCTTCGCATTTCGGGGGGAGGAGACTATCTGAATGCATCTATGTCGGTTAGTCATAACAATCAGGAAGGTACGTATGTAAACACCGGATATAAGGATTATGGCGCGTCGTTTAATGCAAACTATGACCGGAATTGCTGGCATTTTGGAAGCACTGTTCGAGTGGGGCAGTCTAACAATAAAGGACTTTACGATGCCGGGCAATTAGCTACTCTGACTTATTCGCCTTTGGCAGTTCGCGCAAATGATGATGGAACTTTTAATACAGGAGTTTATGACTATCAAAAAGGATTTGACCCGGTTTATTACGCCAAAAACTTTACTAAAAATTGGGAAAGCAAAAATTTCACAGGAATGATTTTTGGAGCCTATGATATTTTAAAAGGCCTTACTCTAAAAGTAAATTTCAATTATAATTTAGGATTGTCTGATTACGTACAGCAGGATAAATCATTAAATATTCCGGGTAGAGCAGACCCCACAACTTCGGCTCGCATCGAATCGCATTCGCAAAGTAGCAGCACCCGGTCTGAAATATTGTTGAATTACAATGCTACGTTTGGAAAGCACTCATTAAATAGTGTAGTAGGAATTTCCAGAGGGCAAAGTCATTATCAAAGTTTGTGGATACGAGCAGATGGCTTGGTGGATGATGAGTTGCCGGTTCTTTCGTCAACATCTGGAGAGATGCAAATAAGTCCGGGACTCAGCACTAGTGGCGATTTGGGTTATTTTGGTCAGGTTAATTACGCTTTTGACAACCGTTATCTTATAGGTGCGTCAGTACGACGTGATGGCTCATCTAAATTTTCAGTCAATAACCGATACGGTACATTCCCTTCAGTGTCTTTAGGATGGAATTTGAGTAAAGAAAAATTTTTTAAAATAAAGAATGTAGATGACCTTAAAATTAGGGGAAGTTTTGGACAACTGGGAAATAGCGCTATCGGAGAATATATGTATGAGTCTTCGGTAGATATTGTTTCACCCCGATTGAACTATATTATTGGCACAGACCAGCATTTGTGGACGGGAGGTGCACAAACCAGTTATGCATCGCCTGGGGTAAAATGGGAGACTTCAACAACATGGAATATAGGTGTCGACGTAAGCCTCCTAAACAATAAATTAAGTGCAACAGCTGAAGTTTACCAACGTAAAACCAGTGACGCTTTGATTTCTGTCCCACTTCCTAAATACACAGGAAGTCTCAGTGATCCGGCTCAAAATATAGGTTCACTTCGCAATCAGGGATTTGAATTGAGTGCAACTTATCGAGAATATAGTAAAAAATTCAAGTACAGTTTCTCAGGAAATATATCATTTATTAGCGATAAAGTACTTTCATTATCAGGAGGAGATGAGTTTAGACCAATCTATGGAGGTTACGTAGGTAACTTATCCAATGGAGTTAATATCACGACTGAAGGAAGAAGTATAGCTGAATTCTATCTTATTAAGACAAACGGTATTTTCAGGTCGCAACAGGAGTTGGACGCTTATACATATACTAATCCAACCACAGGTGTAACGACTCCAATTCAACCGAAAGCTAGAGTTGGAGACATCCGTTATGTAGATTACAATAATGATGGTATGATATCCGATGCAGATAAGCAATTTTGTGGAAAATCGGCTCCTGATTTTTATTATAGCTTCACTACCCATTTTGAATATGAAGGATTTGATCTGGACTTCTTTTTTAATGGAGAGCAAGGAAAGAAAATCTTCAATTATTCAGCCCGAGAAGCTCTTGCACCACAGTCCACCTGGTCAAATGTTTTGAGTGGATTGGTTGCAAAGTCATGGTCAGAGAGTAATCCGAATGCGAAATATCCCCGGATTGGATTGACAGATCCAAACGGAAACGGCGATATTTTTACAGATCAATGGCTGGAAGACGGGTCATTTTTACGCCTTCAGAATATTCAGTTCGGGTATTCGCTGCCTAAGGCTCTTTTGGCTAAAGTCAATATTTCTAACCTGCGGTTTTATTTGAATACGACTAATGTATTCACAATTACCAAATACTCACTTGGTAATCCTGAAATTGGTAACGAAGCCTATGTTGGCGAAGCCTACTCTGTACTTAGACGTGGTGTTAATAGTTGGCAATATCCAATGTTCCGTACTTATTCAGTTGGTGTTCAGCTTAGCTTTTAATCTTTTTAATACATTTGAAATATGAAATTACACTTAGTTAATATATCGTTGATATTTTTATTGATAATGGGGATGTTATCTTGTAATGACGAATTTTTACAACAATCTCGTCAAGATGCTGTGGGTACAGCCACCTACTGGAATTCCCGAGCTAATGTAGAAAGTAACTTAGCGGCTTGTTATTCTGTGAATGTTTGGGAAAAATGGTCGGCTATTCGAATTTACGTGCCGGATTTTTTACGTGGTGATGATTGTTTTTCGGAACATTTTGTTAACTGGTATGGCCGTTCAGGCAATTTTACCAATAATTCATCTTACGAAGGGTCTACCGAAAATACAATTTGGGAAATGTACTATAAAGGGATTTTTTATTGCAATCAGGTGATAACCTATACCCCCAAAAGTACCGAAATGTCCGACGTAACTAAAGATTCACTGATTGCTGAAGCACGCTTTCTTAGAGGATATTATCACTTTGAGCTGTATAAACATTTTAAAAACATTGTTTATATGGATGTATTGCCCCAATCGTTGGAAGAATTGTATCCGAATCAAACTCCGGAAGCAGATATCCTTTCCAAACTGGAAGCAGATTTCTTATTTGCAGCTCAATACCTTCCGGCAAAGTGGGATGCTACGAATACTGGAAGAGCAACTAAGGGGGCTGCATATGGGTATTTAGGGAAATCGTATTTGTGGTTTAAACAATACGCCAAAGCAGCAGCTGCATTTGCCGAAGTTGATAAGTTGGGTTATACTTTGCCTACAGCATCCAATTGGGGCAAACAGTTTTATGGTACTGCCGAAAATTCTACGGAGTCGATTTTCGAAATACAATTCAGAGAAACTACCGTAGCCGATAACAGATATAATTTGTTGCAATTCATGTTCACTCCCTATTATTGGGGCGAGTTTGTAGTGAGCGACACGTTATTCAACGCTTTTTGTTCTGAAATCACTACTGATGGAAAAGCAGATCCCAGATTGCTTCAGTCGGTAGCATGGTACGATTCAGTTCCTCATCTGTGGAAGGGACAAACAATTAAGGGAACAATATGCCGAAATGGAACAGACTCAGTAATTATTCAGGCAACTGATATACCATATTATAAAACTACCTTTGAAACATACGGTAATTTCTGGGGCAATAGAGCCGGAGTAAACTTTTATAAAAGCAATTGGGCCAATAAGCGTTGGATAAAAAAATATACCGAAGTCGGCAAAGACTTCTTAGGTGATGAAGTAACCGGAATCAACTTCATTAGAATGAGGTATGCAGAATGTTTTACTTATGGAAGCTGAGGCTCTGAACGAAAATGGACATCCTGATTTGGCCGTAGTTCCGTATAACAAAGTAAGGAAGCGGGCCAAGATGAAAGAGGCTGCTGCAACAATTAGTCAAGATGATTTAAGAAGTTTAATTCGCATGGAACGTTGGAAAGAACTAGCTTTCGAAGGTCACCGTGCATTTGATTTGCGGCGGTGGTATACCGGCGATCACCTCAAACAGTATTATGAAAATGTGAAATATCCTTATGCCGAAAACTTTCAGATCGGTAAGCATGAACTTTTGCCCATACCATTACCGGATCTACAAGCAAATCCTAATTTGAAACAAAATCCAGGATATTAAGTATTGTTGTATTTATTGATTATAATTAAAAATAGATTTAATTTATGAACAAGTTAAGCGATATAAAGCTAATAATTATTTTGGGAAGCATTCTTATCTTGCTAAACAATAGTATGTTTGCTTCTAACACCCCCCCCCCCTTAAAGATATGGTACAGTCATCCTGCTGATGCTTTGGCTAAAGACGATAATGATGCCTGGGGTAGCGATAAAGAATGGCTAAGTGCTCTGCCTGTAGGTAATGGATATTTGGGAGCTATGGTGTTTGGCGATGTAAATCAGGAGCGGATACAATTAAATGAAAAAACATTGTGGTCAGGCAGTCCCGACGATAATAATAATCCTACAGCTGCCACTACGTTGAAGGAAATCAGGCAGTTGATTTTTAATGGGAAATATAAAGAAGCCAATAACCTGACAGAAAAAACACAGGTATGCAAAGGTGCCGGTTCCGGTCACGGCGAAGGGGCCAAATTTCCGTATGGTTCTTTCGAAACATTGGGCGATCTCCGATTCAACTTTGGAAAAAAATCTGCTTATACTGATTATAGAAGGGAACTCGATTTAAATACCGGAAAGGTAAAGGTAAGTTATGTTCAGAATGGTATTCCTTTTACAAGAGAGATCTTTGCCAGCTATCCTGACAGGGCATTAATTATTAAATTTTCAACCGGAAAAACAAAATCGATAAATTTCACTGTAAGCCTTACCCGCCCGGAGTTGTACACAACAGTTGCTGAAAACGATAACCTGCTTATGTATGGTGCTTTGCGAAACGGGAAAGGTGCTGACGGAATGCAATATGCTGCCCGACTGAAAGCTCTGGCAATAGGTGGCAAAGTGAAATATGTAGGAGATAAGATTGTAGTGTCTGATGCGAGTGAAGTGACTCTGATACTGACTGCATCTACTAATTACAAACAGGAATATCCCAATTTTCTGGGTGATAATCCCAAACAAACTACTTTGTTGCAACTGAACAAAGCTGCAGCTAAAACACATAAACAGTTAGAGGCTAGACATATACATGATTTTTCATCATTGATGGGACGGGTGCATTTGAATCTTTCGGGCATATTGGCTGATACTGTTCCTACAGATGTTCGTTTGATGAGTCAGAAAAAAACTTCGGACGATTTGCACCTACAAGAGCTTTATTTTCAGTTTGGTAGATATTTATTGGTGTCTTCATCTCGCGAAGGTACATTACCTGCTAATTTGCAGGGAATTTGGTCGAACAAAATTCAAACTCCGTGGAATGGCGATTATCATACCAATATCAACCTGCAGATGAATTACTGGCCGGTAAATGTTACTAATCTTTCGGACTGTTTTTCCCCTTTTCAACATTTGGTGCAATCGCTTGTAAAACCAGGTGAAGTAACTGCTAAAGTACAGTACGATGCTTCGGGTTGGTGTACCGAAACCATTACTAACGTATGGGGATATACGGCTCCGGGTGAAGGGACAAGCTGGGGCATGTATGTGGCTGGTAGTGGTTGGTTGTGCCAGCATCTCTGGGATCATTACAGCTACAGTCTGGATAAAAAATATCTGAAAGAAGTGTTTCCAGTGATGCTTAAGGCTGCCCGTTTTTATCTGGATTGGTTAGTAACCGATCCTCAAACTGGTAAATTAGTTTCCGGTCCATCAACATCTCCTGAAAATGCTTTTATAGCGCCTGACGGATCTCGTGGATCAATGTGTATGGGACCATCTCATGATCAGGAAATTATTTCCGAATTATTTGAGAATACATTGAAAGCTGCTTCTGTATTAAATGAGAATGATCCTTTGCTTCAGAAAATACAATCAGCTCTTCAGAATATTGCGAAACCAGGAATTGGCTCGGATGGACGGTTGATGGAATGGAGTAAGGAGTTTGTTGAAACCGAGCCGACTCATAGGCATACATCTCATTTATATATGCTTTATCCGGGTAACGTTATAGACCCATATACAACCCCAGAGTTGGCTGAAGCTGCACGTAAAAGTTTAGAAATGCGTACTGATGTAGGTACAGGCTGGTCTTTAGCATGGAAAGTAAGTTTTTGGTCACGTTTGAAAGATGGAGATAGAGCTTACAAGTTACTGAAAAGTTTATTGTATCCGACGAGCAACTATAAAATCAACATGTCCGATGCTGGAGGTACATACGCTAATCTATTTTGCGGACATCCACCTTTTCAGATTGATGGTAATTTCGGCGGGACTGCCGGTATGGCCGAAATGTTGTTGCAAAGTCATCGCGATTGTATTTTCATGTTACCCGCTATTCCAACGGTATGGAAAAGTGGTAGTGTGGATGGATTGAAGGCTCGTGGAAATTTTACAGTTGATATGGTGTGGGAAAATGCACAATTGAAAAGTGCACATATTTTTTCCGGCAACGGTGGTGTTTGCAAACTCAGAACATTAATCCCAGTTCAGGTGGTTGGTATTGACACCAAAACGGTTATTGAAAATAATAGCTACAGCTTAACTTTTAATACTGTAAAAGGTAAATCGTATTCTATAGTAACTCAATAATGGAATAGATATTCGTTGATTAAGGTATAATTAAAATTAGTAAAATAACAGAGCCGAACTGACGATGTTGAAAGCAGCATAATTAGCATATTCGTCGGATTAGGATAATAAATGTAGGTATAAATATGAAAAACAGGGTGTTAGTGTTTTTTTTTCTAATGGTCGCCATCAATGTGTTTGGTGCAAATACAGCTCGCACAAAGCTAAATTTCAATAGGGAATGGAAGTTTACTCTTGGAGATCCGAAAGGAGCTGAGCAGGTAAATTTTGACGATAATAGTTGGCAAAATGTGGGATTGCCACACTCGTTCAGTATCCCATATTTCATGTCGCCCGATTTTTATGTTGGATATGGATGGTATCGGAAAGATTTTGAAATTCCGGCTTCATATTCAGGAAAAAAGATTTTTCTGGAATTTGAAGCGGCATTTCAGGATGCCGAAATTTATGTTAATGGGCAAAAAGTGGGTACGCATCGTGGTGGCTATACAGGTTTTTCTATCGATATAAGTAAGTTTATTGCAGATGGTAAAAATACCGTTGCCGTTCGCCTGAATAATATTTGGGATGGGGGGTTGGCACCACGTGCAGGCGAGCATGTTTTCTCGGGAGGTTTGTATCGTGATGTGTATTTAATAGTAACCAATTCTGTGTATGTTGACTATTACGGAACATTTGTCACTACACCCGAAGTGTCGGCTCAAAAAGCTACTGTAAGCATTAAAACCGATATTAGAAATAGTAGCAATGTTTCTGAGAGTGTACGTTTGGTAACAGATATTATTTCGCCCAAAGGTAAAAAGGTAAGTAGTGTTACTTCCGAAAAAGTATTTGCCCCTGGTACATTGGAAACAATCAGCCAGCTAACGCCGGTTATTGCCACACCATCTTTGTGGGATTTAAATACGCCCAATCTTTATACGGTTGTTTCAAAAGTCTATGTCAACGGTAAGCTTCAAGATAATTACAGCACACGCTTTGGCATTCGGTCGGTTAAGTTCACAGCCGATAAAGGATTTTTCCTTAATGGTAAACACGTGTATTTGTTTGGAGCTAATGTGCATCAGGATCATGCAGGTTGGGGAGATGCAGTAACTAATATTGGTTTCTATCGTGATGTAAAAATGATGAAGGAAGCAGGTTTTAATTTTATTCGCGGATCGCACTACCCACATGATCCGGCCTTTGTAGAAGCCTGCGATAAATTAGGTGTGTTGTTTTGGTCCGAAAATCCTTTCTGGGGTATTGGTGGTAGTAATAGTACCCCGGAAGGATATTGGAATTCAAGTGCTTATCCCACACTGAATCAGTACCGCGATTCATTTGAAACCAGTATTAAACGGGAGTTAAAGGAAATGATTCGTGCTCAACGAAATAATCCATCGGTAATTGTTTGGAGCATGTCTAATGAGCCATTTTTTACCGATTCAAAAACTGAACCTGCCATGCGGAAACTGCTGAAAGAGTTGGTTGATATTTCGCATCAGGAAGATCCTACCCGTATGGCCGCGATTGGCGGTTCTCAACGCCCTTTTGACGATACCCGTATAGATAAAATTGGTGATATCGCAGGTTATAATGGTGATGGAGGCACTATACCGGCTTTTCAGGAACCAGGTATTCCTTCAGTTGTTTCGGAGTATGGTAGTACGACCGCCGAGCGTCCGGGAAACTATGAACCGGGCTGGGGCGATCTGGAAAAAATACAAGGTCAGGCTATTTATCCATGGCGTAGCGGTCAGGCCATCTGGTGTGGATATGACCATGGTTCCATTGCCGGGTCGCGTTTAGGCAAAATGGGTATCGTGGATTATTTTCGTATTCCCAAACGAGCCTGGTATTGGTATCGCAATGAATATGCCCATATTGCACCTCCTGAGTGGCCAAAGCCGGGTGTTCCTGCCAAACTCAGATTGGAGGCAGACAGAAAAGTAAGTTCAACCAATGGGACCGAAGATGTTAAGCTAATGGTTACTGTTCTGGATGCCAGCGGAAGAGCAATTAGCAATAATCCCCCTGTGGAGCTCAAAGTAATATCAGGCCCTGCAGAATTTCCCACCGGCACATCCATCCTTTTTCAGGAAAAAAGCGATATACGCATCCTCGACGGGATGGCAGCTATCGAATGTCGCTCATGGTATGCCGGCACTTCGGTTATTCGTGCTAGTTCACCCGGACTCCAATCTGCTGATATAACCTTAGCTTTCGTTGGTGGAAAAACCTATATCGAAGGAAAAACACCAAAGGTAACAGAACGTCCTTATGTCCGTTTTAATAAAAAGGGACAGCCTAATATTCCGCAGCAGTTCGGACAAAATAACCCTACTTTCGGAAGTTCATTTATCACCGAACACCCTACTGGTTTTGCTGCAGATGGAAACAAAAAGACATGGTGGCAACCATTAGCTGATGATAAAAATCCAAATTGGATTTTGGATACCGAAAAACGTCTGTCGCTGATAAGTATCAATCTCATTTTCCCAACAGACGACGCATATCAGTTCAAGGTAGAAGTGTCTGAGAATATGAAGGATTGGCATTTAGTAGCTGATTTTACAGCAAATAATAGTAAATTCAGTGACAAACTGATTCAGTTGGATGGTATGGTTGGTGCTACAGTGCGTGTATCATTTGTACGAGCCGAAAATGCAAAACTTGCTGATGTAGAGGTAATAGGAAAAGTAACTGAATGATCAATTTTTGTAAGTGAAAAAGACGACTAGTATATTGTTGTTCATATTTTTGATGCTGCATGCAGGATCTCAAACTATTTCAACATCAAGAAAAGATTTTATAGCAGGAAAGAATTCCTTCCTGCTCAACGGAAAACCGTTCATAATCAGAGCGGGTGAGTTACACTATAGCCGCATTCCTAAGCCCTATTGGGAGCATCGCATACAAATGTGTAAAGCAATGGGAATGAATACGATTTGTATTTACCTATTTTGGAATTATCACGAACAACAAGCTGGAATTTTCGACTTTAGCGGAGAAAAAGATGTAGCTGAGTTTGTACGCCTCATTCAAAAAAATGGGATGTATTGTATTCTTCGTCCAGGCCCTTATGTGTGTGCAGAGTGGGAAATGGGTGGTTTGCCATGGTGGTTACTTAAAAAACAAGACCTAAAGGTTCGGACACTTGAAGATAAATATTTTATTGAGAGAACCAAAATGTTTCTAAGTCATGCAGGAATGCAACTTGCGAAATATCAAATTCAAAATGGTGGTCCAATCATTATGGTACAAGTTGAAAATGAATATGGCGTTTGGGGAAATGATAGGGCATATATTGAAACTATCCGTGATGAAATACGTGCTTCAGGATTCGATAAAGTACAACTTTTCCGCTGTGATTGGTCGTCAAATTTTGATAGGTATAATGTTTCTGGAATTGCAAGTACGTTAAATTTCGGTTCTGGTTCTAATATTGATAATGAATTTAAAAAGTTCAAAGAACTCAATCCTGATGCTCCGCTCATGTGTAGTGAGTACTGGACAGGTTGGTTCGACCATTGGGGGAGTCCACACGAAACACGTTCTGTCAATTCTTTTATTTATAGCTTAAAGGAAATGATGGATCGAAAGATTTCATTTAGCTTATATATGGCTCATGGCGGAACATCGTTCGGACAATGGGCAGGAGCAAATTCCCCATCGTTTTCACCCACTACTTCGTCGTACGATTACAATGCTCCGATTGACGAGGCAGGTAATACCACAGACAAGTTTTATGCAATCAGGAACTTGCTTAAAAATTATTTACAGGAAGGCGATGAGTTACCGAAGGTTCCTGCAAACCCTGAAAAAACGATTATAATGCCAGCAATTCACTTTTCCTACTCTGCATCGTTGTTTAGAAATCTTCCTCTTTCACAGAAGAGTAAAGATATTCATTCAATGGAATATTACAATCAGGGTTGGGGAAGCATTTTGTATCGTACAAGAATAAATGCTTGTCGTGAAATACGTAAGTTGAAAATTACAAATGTACATGACTGGGCTATCGTTTTTATCAATGGAAAAAGAATTGCAATATTGGATCGTCGCTTAGGTGATACCGAAATAAAAATACCTGCGCTCAGCTCTGCTTCTCAGCTTGATATTGTGGTCGAAGCTGTGGGACGTGTCAATTACAGTGAAGCGATTATTGATCGAAAGGGAATTACTCAAAATGTAATTCTAACAACTTCAGATAAGTTTGAAGAGCTAAAAAACTGGTCTGTCTATAGTATTCCTGTAGATTATGATTTTCAACAAAAGGTTAAATATAAAAGAATGATAGGAAATGGACCTGCATGGTATAAAGCTATATTTACACTATCAGAAACAGGTAATACATATCTCGATATGACCCGTTGGGGTAAAGGACTAGTTTGGGTAAATGGACACAATTTAGGTCGATTCTGGAAGATAGGTCCAACTCAAACGTTGTATTTGCCCGGCTGCTGGCTGACGAAAGGTCAGAATGAAATTATTGTTTTTGATGTGGATCAGCCCAATGAACCAACTATTTATGGATTGGATCATCCTATTTTAGATAAAAACATGCAAGACGAATGTCAACTTCATTGAAAAAAAGGTCAAAATTTTAATATCGGCAAGGTATTGCCGATAAAAACAGGGCAATTGCTTAATAATACTGGGTGGAATTACGTTAAAGTAGATAAAGTTGTTGCAGGGCGTTATTTTTGTCTCGAAGCTTTAACAGGGCAAGATTCTAATGATCCAGTGGCTTCTATTGCCGAAATAGAGTTAATTGGGGAAAACGGGAAAAAACTTTCTACGCAATTATGGAAAGTCATATATGCAGATAGTGAAGAAATAACTTCAGTTAATAATAGCGCCGATAAAATTTTTGACATGCAGGAATCAATTATTTGGCAAACACAAATTACTGGAGAAAAAGCAAAGTATCCCCATCAGGTTGTTATTGATCTTGGAGAAGAAGTGAAAATATCAGGAGTCCGTATTCTTTTTCGTAATGATAACATTACGGTCGGGAGAATAAAGGATTACAGAATTTATTTGAGTCAATCTCCATATAGATTTTAGACTTTAGATCACACATAAATTTAATTGTGTGGTTACTTTTTAGATAACGTCTTTCTATAATTAATGATTGTGTAGTGTATTTAACAAATTAGTATATGCAAGGGAATCAGAAACTAGAGCGATTATTGTCGCTCGATGCCCTTCGGGGTTTCGATATGATGTGGATTATCAGTGGTGAGATTGTTATTCACGCCCTGGAAAAAGCCTCAGGCGATCCTGTGTCGGTATGGATGTCCAACCAGTTGCACCATACTCCGTGGAACGGTTTCACGTTTTACGACATGATATTTCCACTGTTTATTTTTATTGCCGGTATCTCTATGCCTTATTCAATGGGTCGCAAGCTGGATGGTAAAACAAATGATGCTCTGAAAGCTGCCAAAAGGGAAGCGTATATGGCGTTGATAAAACGAACGTTGATACTGATTATCTGTGGTGTGGTGGTGAATAAAGCCTTGCAGTTCAACGATTATGAACATACCCGTTTTGCCAGTGTACTGAGTCGGATAGCCTTGTCGTGCTTTTTTGCTGCGCTTATCTTTCTCAATTTCAAACTACGCTCTCAACTTATTTTCTTTTTTAGCTTACTAATAGGTTATTGGATATTAATGATAACGATTCCTGTTCCCGGTTTTGGAGCAGGAGTACTCACTCCCGAAGGAAATCTGGAAGGGTATATCGACCGCATTTTGCTGCCCGGAAAGTTACACCGCGTAGTGTACGATCCCGAAGGCATATTATCTACCATTCCCGCCATTGCTACGGCTTTGTTGGGAGTATTTACCGGTCAGTTTCTACGCCTGAGATCCGAACGTTGGACGATGCTTCGCAAAGGATTAATAATAGGAGGTGCCGGATTAATTTTACTCGCTCTTGGATTACTGTGGAATCCGCTATTTCCAATAAATAAAAATATGTGGACCAGCTCGTTCGTGCTTTATGCAGGTGGTTGGAGCATGTTGTTGTTATCAGTTTTCTATCTGGTTATTGATGTGGCTGGTTTGAAAAAATGGTGCATGCCTTTTGTGTGGATTGGCATGAATTCCATTCTTATTTACATGGCAGCTCATGGCATTATCAATTTTGAATCGACCTCCACATTCCTTTTCGGAGGTATGGTTAAATCGCTTTCTGCTGATTGGCAGGCTGTATGGATCGGAGCCGGTATACTGCTGATTCAACTTGGCTTGCTTTATTTTTTATACAAGAAAAAATGGTTTTTAAAGGTTTAATATAGCATGATATGTTTTTAAAAAGATTGATATTTAGTGTAGCACTGATTGCTTTGGCAAGTAGTTCTTATGCTCAGTTAAACGTGGGAGCTTCCGAACAACTCATTCGACGCATTTTGTCCAAACATGCCAATCAATTTGTTGTAGAGCAGATTGATGCTATTGGAAAAGATACTTTCCAAATTTCGAGTCGGAATGGTAAGATTGTACTTGCGGGAAACAATGGCGTAAGCATTGCTTCGGCCTTGTATTATTACCTGAACGAGTACTGTCATTGCCAGATTACCTGGAATGGTGAGAACCTCAATTTGCCGGTAACACTTCCTGTGGTTTCGATTAAAATCAAGAAGTCGTCGCCCTACGAATACCGTTATTATCTGAACTATTGCACCTATAACTACAGCATGAGCTGGTGGGACTGGCAACGCTGGGAAAAAGAAATTGACTGGATGGCTTTGCACGGCATCAATATGCCACTTGCTATCACGGGTGAAGAATATGTTTGGAACGAAGTGTACAAGGAAATGGGATTTACAGACAAAGAATTGAGCACATTCTTTTGTGGCCCATCCTATTTCTCCTGGTTTTGGATGGGAAACCTCGACGGTTGGGGCGGTCCATTGCCCCAAAGTTGGATGATAAGTCACAAAGATCTTCAACAAAAAATTCTGAAAAGGGAACGCGAACTGGGCATGAAACCGGTATTGTCTGCTTTTACAGGTCATGTTCCGGCAGCTTTCCGTCAGAAATATCCGAATGCCAAGCTCAAGCAAACCAACTGGAACAATGGCTTTTCGGATACTTATATTCTGGATTCGGAAGATCCGCTGTTTGCCGAAATTGGCAAGAGGTATCTCGAAAAGCAAACTAAGATTTTCGGAACTGACCACTTGTATTCTGCCGATACATTCAATGAGAATGAACCGCCTTCTGACGACCCGGAATTCTTGTCGAAACTAAGTGCGCGTGTGTACGACGGTATGCGTCAGGCCGATCCCAAAGCAGTGTGGGTGATGCAAGGCTGGCTTTTCTTTAGCGACCGGAAGTTCTGGCATGCACCGCAAATAAAGGCATTGTTGGACGCTGTTCCCAATGATAGAATGATTATTCTGGATTTGATTACTGAATATGAACCCGTATGGAAACGTACCGAAGCATATTATGGAAAACCATGGATTTGGAATATGTTGCATAATTTCGGTGGGAATATCAGCTTGTTCGGACAAATGGAAAATGTGGCCACACAGCCTTCAGCAACATTAAATGATCCGCAATCGAAAAAACTGAAAGGCATTGGCCTGACCATGGAAGCCATTGAGCAAACACCGGTGCTTTATGAATTGATGACAGCAAATACTTGGCGCACCACCCCGATTGGTTTGGATCAATGGTTGAGCCAGTATATTCGAAACCGTTATGGGAAAGGTACTCCGGAATCGAATGTCAACATGCAAAAAGCCTGGAAAATATTGAGAAATACGGTTTATAATGGCAAGGAAATACGCGACGGGGCAGAATCCATTCTGACCGGACGGCCAACTATGGATTCTGCAACCAAATGGACGAAAACGAAACTAAACTACGAAAGACGAGAACTGCTTCCGGCATGGGATTTATTCCTGAAATCATCCGTTATTTATGTTAAAAGCGATGGTTTTCAGTACGATTTGGTAGATCTTACCCGTCAGGTATTGGCTAATTATGCCCGTCCGCTACAACTGAAATGGGTAAAGGCTTATGAAGAAAAAGACGTGGTTGCATTTAAAAAATATAGCAGTCAATATCTTGAATTGATAGATGATATGGATAAACTGTTGGCCACCCGAAAGGATTTTTTATTGGGAAAATGGATTGCCGATGCCCGGCGATGTGGAACCACTGATGCTGAAAAAGCGCTTTACGAACAAAATGCCCGTGACTTGATTACGCTTTGGGGCGATGCAGATAGTCCGCTGCATGAATACTCTTGCCGCCAGTGGAGCGGATTGCTGACTGATTTCTACAAAGTGCGTTGGCAGAAATTCTTTGAAACAACAACGTTGGCAATGGAAGCGGGTAAACAGGTAGATGTCGCAGCTTTCGACAAAGAAATTTCCCAATGGGAATGGAAATGGGTAAATACACGGAAGAATTTCCCAACAGAGCCGGTGGGCAATAGCGTTCAGATGGCTAAGCTGCTTTACAAAAAATACAGAAATAAAATATAACATAATATCATGAAAATCAAGAGTTTTTTTGTTCTTTTTCTATGTTGTTTCACTGTTGTTTCAACAAATGCCCAGTCGATAACCCGCATGGGAAGCACCGATGCAAGTTGCTTTGATACGGATTGGATGTTTAGTCGATACGGCATGCAGGCCGACGGAACAACAAAAGCAGAACCACAAAACCTACAGGCAACCGGCTTTAACGATGCAGCGTGGCAAAAGCTTAATTTGCCACACGACTGGGCTATTGCAGGTCCTTTTCGCATAGAATTAGCCGGCGAAACGGGTAAACTACCTTACAAGGCTATTGGTTGGTATCGGAAACACTTTGCAATGCCGAAAGCTGACAAAGGAAAACAAATCTACCTGGATTTTGATGGAGCAATGGCTTATGCAAAAATATGGCTCAACGGATATTATGTAGGAACCTGGCCATACGGTTATGCTTCGTTTCGCATGGACTTGACACCGTATTTGAATTTTGGAGGAGACAATGTGTTGGCGGTTCAGCTGAATACCGAAAAATGGGATTCACGTTGGTATTCGGGCGGAGGTATTTACCGTCATGTGTGGATGGTAAAAACGGCTCCGGTACACGTAGTGCATTGGGGTACTTATATTACAACGCCAACTGTAAGTGATTCGGAAGCAAACGTGAAGTTGCAGGTAACTGTTGATAATAAGACAAATAAATCGGTTGAAGCTACCGTTAGAACTGATATTTTTGAAATAAATAAAGATGATGTTATTGGAGCTAAAGTAGCCTCGTTTGAACCTTCGAAAATACAGTTATCGAAAAATGGCTCCATTGAAACAGTTCAACAAGCTACCATTCTCCATCCAAAACGGTGGGATATAGTTTCCCCCAATCGTTATCTGGCTCAAACAACGATTGTTGTAAATGGCAAAACAATAGATACTTATAATACAGCATTCGGGGTTCGGACACTCGAATTTACGGCTCGCAAAGGTTTTTATCTCAATGGTCGTCGGGTACAGATTCAGGGAACCTGCAATCATCATGATCTAGGAGCTTTGGGAGCTGCCTTCAACATGAGTGCCCTTCGCCGCCAGTTGACCTTGCTCAAAGAGATGGGCTGCAATGCCTTGCGCACTTCGCACAATCCCCCTGCGCCTGAATTATTGGAACTGGCTGATAAAATGGGATTTTTATTGATGGATGAAGCTTTCGATTGTTGGAAAACAGGAAAAAGAAAATCGGATTACAACCTGTTGTATGACGAATGGCACGAAAAGGATCTGAAAGCTATGATTCATTGGGATAGAAATAACCCCTGCGTATTTATGTGGTCTATCGGTAATGAAGTGCGCGACCAACGAGTGCCGGGCATTACCAAAGAATTAGCCGACTATGTGCGTTCCATTGACCCGACCCGACCTGTAACTAACGGTTACAATCACCCCGACGAAGCTCGTGAAGCCGGTGCACCTGTATCGATGGATGTTATCGGGATCAATTATTTCTTTGGGTTGCAGGCCAAGTGGGATGTCGATCCTCGTTACATGCATATTCCGCAAATTGGTACTGAGACTTCTTCCTGCGTAACTTCGCGTGGCGAATATTTTCTCGACGACAATGGAAAAGAGAACCAATATGTCAACTATCAGATTTCTTCGTACGACATTGCTCATCCCGAATGGGGCTGCAATCCGGATACTCAATTTGCTACCAATGTGGTTCTTCCGCACTTTCTGGGCGAATTTGTATGGACCGGATTCGATTATCTGGGCGAACCAACGCCTTATAATTCCGACGAGACCATTCTGTTGAACTTTAGTTCTGACCCTGAGAAACAAAAAGAGCAGCAGAAGAAACTAGACGAGTTTAAGAAGAATCCGGTGCCTTCGCGCAGCAGTTACTTTGGCATTATCGATTTGGCCGGTTTCCCTAAAGACCGCTACTACTTGTATCAATCGCAGTGGCGACCTGATTTTCCGATGGCGCACATCCTGCCTCACTGGAACTGGCCCGAAAGAGTGGGTAAAATTACACCCGTTCATGTGTATACTTCGGGAGACGAAGCAGAATTGTTTATCAATGGCAAAAGCATGGGACGCCGGAAGAAGAACGAAGGAATCACGTTCCGCATGGTGTGGGACAGCGTGAGATACGAGCCCGGCACGGTGAAGGTGATTGCTTACAAAAACGGAAAACAGTGGGCTACCGACGAAGTAAAAACAACAGGTGAACCAACAAAGCTAACGCTTTCGGCCGATAGAAACACGATTAAAAACGATGGTTTGGATTTGAGCTACATCACTGTGGCTGTGAAAGACCAAAGCGGACTTACCGTGCCACGCTCGCATCCCGAAATTACTTTTGAAGTGGAAGGAGCCGGAGAAATTGTAGCTACAGATAATGGCGATCCAACAAGTTTTATTCCTTTTCAAAGCCACACGCGACCGGCATTCAACGGACTGGCATTGGTCATTATAAAAGCGAAAAAAGGAGCCAGTGGTGAGATTATTGTCAGGGCAAAATCGAATGGATTAACTATGGGAAGCACCATTTTATCCACCCGATAAACACTCCCGGCAAGAATCGTTTTTGCATATTTTTTCATTGTATGGTTAAGGCATGTTTAGCCTATGTTTAGCCTATGTTTACGCTATGGTTATGGTATGAGATAGAATCAGTAAAAGAATAATAATTATACAACCCCATCGATCTGTAATTACATAAAAATGCAAAATTGCATCCAGGGTTGTTGATCGAAAAATTGAAAACATATAAATTCTAATAACATGGAAATAAGAAAATACAATACCGAAAGTAAAGTCGAAGCTTTTTTTGAAAACTACTTTCAGAACCCGGAAATCGCTAAAACCAGCGAACGAATTAAAACAATAGTGGTTGATAATTATATCAATCTGGGTCAAATCACGGCTCTGCGGTTTCTGGAGTGGGTGGCACTCAATCCGGGTGGCGTGGTGGCATTGCCAACGGGTAAAACGCCTGAATTCTTTATTAAATGGATGCAGTATTACCTCGAAAACTGGGACCTGGAAATGAAATCGGGCTTGCTGCATAAAATTGGTTTGGACAAAACGTTGAAGCCTGATTTCAAGTCGCTTTACTTTGTGATGATCGACGAGTTTTTCCCGCTTGACCCACTGCACGAACGCTCGTTCAATTACTTTGTGAAACGATTCTATATCGATGGCTTTGGTTTTGACGAAGAGAAAGCTTTATTGATTGACACTTTCAATATTCCCGAAGCCGATCAGACTTATCTGGATGGCTGTAAAAATATAGCCGAGATTTTCCCCGAAGGAATCATTGATTTGAGCCTTCGTATCAATCATCCGGCCAATGAAAGAGCTGCTTTGCAAAAGAAAACCATCAAATACTTCGATCAGTTTTGCGAAAATTACGAAGAGAAAATTCGCAGAATGGGCGGCATAGGATTCTTTTTAGGCGGTATAGGACCTGATGGACACATTGCGTTCGATGTAAAAGGATCGAGCCATCATTCGCACACGCGGCTCACCAACATCAACTACGAAACGCAAGCGGCGGCGGCTGTCGACCTTGGCGGTATCGAATCGGTGCGCAAAAAAGCGGTGATTACCATTGGGCTCAATACCATTACGCACAACCCGTATGTAACGGCCATTATTATTGCTGCCGGCGAAGCCAAATCCGGACTTATTGCCGATGCCATTCAGCTGCCACCGGCATTGGAATATCCGGCCAGTGCGCTGCAAAGACTCGAAAACTCCCGTTTCTTCCTGACCAAAGGTGCTGCTATAAAGCTAACCGAGCGTAAAAAAACGGCAATTCTCAAACAATCAACTGTCGATTTGAAAACCATTGAGCGACTGGTGATTGACGGTGCTTTGGAAGAAAAAGTGACATTGCTGGAAATGACCTCCGAGAATTTTAAAACCACAAATTCTCAGTTGCTTTTAGCAGAACAGGTAAGCGGTGAGTCCATTGCCGATTTGGCGAAGGCAGTGCATAAACGCATTGTGGAAAAGCTGAAAAAAGGGCTTAATCCGCCCATCCAGAGCCGCATACTTCACACCGCACCCCACCACGACGACATTGAGCTGGCTTATTTTCCTTTGCTGCATCATTTGGTACGCTCAGAGCACAACGAGAATCATTTTGTGTATTGTACAAGCGGTTTTACGTCGGTTACAAACGAGTATATCAACACCAATTTAATGGATTTACGCCAGCTTATTGTATCCGGTAAAATTGAAAAATACATTGATGTCAAGCACCTTTTCGGACGCGATGGATTTTGGGATGACATTACCGGAACGCTGAACGCCATTGCCCGGAAAAACAAGGAAGAACAGGATATTTATATTTGCTGCAGGCTCGCCCGTCAGTTGGTGCACTATCTGAAAGTGAAAACGCTGGCAGAACTTTTGCCGACTTTGAACGAAACGATAGAGCATCTTTCTACCGTTGAGCCGGGTAGTCGGGAAACAGAGCTACTTCAGGAAATTAAGGGCTGGACGCGTGAGTTTGAAGCAGAACTGGTTTGGGAACATTTTGGCATCGGGCTGGATCATGTTTCGCACCTTGGACTGCAATTCTACACCGGCGATATTTTTGTGGAATATCCCGACCCTGAACGCGATGTGAAACCCATTCTGGATTTATTGGAAAAAGTGCGTCCGAATATTGTTTCGTTGGCGCTCGATCCCGAAGGCAGTGGACCCGATACACATTTTAAAACCCTGGTGGCCATTTCAGCTGCCTTGGAAAAATACGTGGAGAAATACCATGTTACCGACCTGAAAATCTGGGGCTATCGCAATATCTGGTCGAAGTTCCATATCAGCGACGTGAGTATGATTGTTCCTGTTTCATTGAATTCATTTGCAGTGCTCAACAGCATGTTCAACAACTGTTTTATTAGTCAGAAATCGGCTTCGTTCCCGAGCTACGAGTACGAAGGACCGTTCAGCGATCTGGCTCAGCGCAACTGGGTGGAACAGCAAAATCAACTGATTACGCTCTTTGGTCGCGATTTCTTTTACGATAGTAAACTGCCCTTGCTGAAACGTTCGTACGGCGCCATTTACCTGAAAGAAATGACCTACAAAGAGTTTCGTAGCGAAATAGAGTTTATCAAAGACATGATTGACACCAAAAAGGTATTGAAAGAAATAAAATAACATGAAGCACATTCAAGGAAAAATGGCTTTTCTACTGTTAGAAAGCTGATTGATATTTAAAATTATGAAAATACCTTTTTTTATCGGACTATTTCTGTTGCTGGCTACTTCCGCATTTGGACAATCGAAAATCATTAGTATTATTGATCGGGGTGCATGTTCCAGCAACACTACCGAAAATACAGTCATTATTCAAAAAGCCATCGATGAAGTTTCTGCTGCGGGCGGCGGACAAGTACTGATTCCTGCCGGACGTTTTGTTACCGGGGTACTTCACCTGAAATCGAACGTGGAAATTCATTTGGACAAATATGCCGTGCTGGCTGGAAGTACGCGAAGAAGTGACTATGGTATTCCTGATGCAACTGCTTTGCTGTTGGCCGACAAGGTACAAAATATTGGCATTACCGGACAGGGGATAATTGATGGACAGGGTGAAAAAATTATCGAGGATATTTACCGGATGCTCAATGCAGGAACGCTGCAGGATTCAGAATGGAAAACTGAAAATCCATGGCATCAGGTTCGTCCGGAAGAACGTAACCGTCCGAAAATCATAAATTTCACAAATTCGAACAATATCATTATCAAAGGGATTACCATTAAGAATTCACCGAACTGGGTGCAACGTTACGATAAATGTGTTGATATTTTGATGGATAGCATTCAGGTGGAAAGCAACGTTTACTGGAATAATGATGGTGTGGATTTCGTGGATTGCAAGAATGTGAAATGTACAAACAGCTTTTTCAATGCCGACGATGACGGTATTTGTCTGAAGTCGGAAGACAGGAACAGCCGTTGCGAGAATATTTATGTAGCCAACTGCGTGGTTCGCTCCAGCGCCAGCGCTGTAAAACTGGGTACTGCTTCATGGGGAGGTTTCAAGAATATTACCATTAAAGATATCAAAGTGTTTGATACATTCCGTTCTGCCATTGCCATCGAGGCGGTAGATGGTGGTGTGATTGAGAATGTTGATGTTCGGAATATTAAAGCTACCAATACCGGAAATGCCATTTTGGTCAGGTTGGGGCATCGCAACAAAGATTCGGTGGTAAGCCAACTTCGTAACGTTTACATTGGCAACATGGAAGTGGAAGTGCCTCGAACAAAGCCAGATGTTGGTTACAACATGGAAGGCCCGGCCAAGCGATATCCGCACAACGTGTTTCCATCATCGGTTACCGGAATTCCCGGACATCCGGTTCAGAATGTGCTGATTGAGAACGTGAACATTGTATATCAGGGTGGTGCCGACCGGAACAAAGCTTGTTTTGGACTCGATTCCTTGGCCAAAGTACCTGAACGCATTCCCGATTATCCCGAATTTTCGATGTTTGGCGAATTACCTGCCTGGGGTTTTTATGTGCGACATGTGGAAGGCATTCAGTTTAAAAATGTGCAGGTTAGTTACAAAAACGACGATTTCCGTCCGGCAATGACTTTTGATGATGTAAAAGGGCTTGCTTTGAATCATGTAGACATTCCAACTGCCAATGAATTGCCTGTGATTGTATTGCACAATGTAAAGAATCAGTCGATTGAGCAATTGAAATTGTCCGTTGATATGAAAAAAGCGATTAAAGTGATAAAAAAATGAAGAAAACGCTGGGAATAATTTGTGTGTATGCAGTCGAGAGTACACAGGATGTAATGTATTCGTTTGTGCTTTATTATCTATTGATAAAATTTGTTTTTTGGAAACATGATTCGGATAAAAATACAACTTTTTCATGGTCAGAATTATCTTTTTGTAAATCTTGTTTAACTGTCAATGTTACTTGAATCTTGCGTTCCAATACTGATAATTCCCCTTTTAGCTTTTTCAATTCGTCTTCTTTCCTCCACGTGCCATTCACTATTTCTGTCAACGTTGGAATATCTCGTTCCAATGTTTCGTTTTGCGCATTATGTTGCTCAATTAATTTTGGTATTTTTTCCAATGCATTCAGAAAGTTTAGAGCCGCAGCTTTGTGGTCGGCCATTGCAATTTGACCATTGTTGTAGGTATATTTGTAAGCTCCTTCGATAAAGAAACGGTTTTGCTTGATTTCTTCTTCACTTTTTCCAATGATCTCTGTTTTGACCAGTATGGGGAATCCGTACAATTCTCCAATTGATCTGTATTCGCCGGCAGTATTGGTATAGATAGCTATTTCCTGCAACTTTGCCCCAACGCTTTTTACATTGGTTGACAGCAAGCCATCCAAGTGCAATGGGTTGAGAATATACCCGTTCTGATCGGTTTTGGCACGGGATTGGAAGGTGGCGTAATCTGCACCCATTCGGCTAATATATTCGTTATTCTGATTGAGTGTTTGTGTATGTTCTTGTAGCTTCCAACCCGAACTGCTTTTTGCTTTGTTGAACGATTTATGTTCACTTTCCAATGCTGCTACCTTTTTTTCCAGCCGGACTTTTTCGAGTAGATCGGTATTACCGGATAGAATAGCCATATATTCAGAGAAGTTCATACCGCTTTTTTCATCCATTGCCCCCTCATCAATCGTACGTGCCCCCATAGCGCCACTTTTAAGTTGGGATATAAATGTCTGTTTGCAATGCAGGAGATTGAATTTATAGCTGTCAAGCGACTTTTCAACGGCGTAGATAATGATATCAACCTGATTTCCGGCAAAAAGTTTTGCTATTTCATTGCCTTTTCTGACAGCTCGTCCATCCCGTTGCTGCATGTCTGAAGGTCGCCACGGCGTATCGAGATGGTGCACAGTAACCGCGCGTTTTTGAGCATTTACACCTGTGCCAAGCATAGAGGTGGAGCCAAAGATAATGCGGATTTTACCTTCGTTCATAGCATCAATAACCGACTTGCGTGCTTTTTCCGTTTTACATTCCTGAATAAACCGCACTTCAGAGTGGGGGATACCATGGTCTTCTACCAACTTACGTTTAATCTCCGAATAGACACTCCAGGCTCCGGGTTGATAAGTGCCCAAATCCGAAAAGACAAACTGGGTTCCTTTTTGTTCTCCATACTTGTAATAGTAAGCGGCAAGGGTTTTGGCACAATGGCTTGCTTTATTGTCGGGGTGGTCGCTGTATTTTTCCGGATCAATCATACGTAAATCGAGCGCCATTTTTCGGGCGTAATCAGTGGCAATAAGCATTTTAGCTTTTTCTTCCGATTCGGATAATTTTTTACGCCCCAGAATAGTAGCATCCCCGGTTTGAGCAAAACGCATTAATTTGTCTATAAATTCCTCTTGTTGGGGAGTAGGAGGAATATTACGTAGGATTTCATTTTTATTGGGGTGCTCTACACCAACATCTTCGGCAGTCCGGTAGTCGGTGATTTCATTGTAAAAAGCAGCCAATTCCGGCACTTTGATAAAGTAGCGGAACCGTTCTTTCTGAATAACCTGATTGGTAACAGAGAATTCAAAATCAGTGGTTTTCTTAGCAAATATAGCTGCCCATGCATTGAAACAGTTGATGTTTTGCCGTTCTAATTCCTTCGGTCGAAGATACTTAAACAGCAAGTATAATTCTGTGAGCGAATTGGAAATTGTTGTCCCTGATAGAAATGTTGCGCCTAAATCCTTGCCGGTTCGCTCTTGTATGGTACGAATGGCATAGAGCAGATTAAGTGCTTTCTGGCTACCATCCTGATTGCCTAATCCTGCCACCCGGTCGTGACGGGTATTGAACATAAGATTTTTGAATTGATGGCTTTCATCAACAAATAAATGATCAATACCCAACTGTTTGAAATCCACTATGTCGTCCGTACGCGAAGCAATGACATGGGAAGTTGTTTGTAGTTTTACCGATAGATTGATTTTTCGTTTTTCCAGCCCCTTTAGCATAACCCGGGAAATGTCATTTCCTCCACGACGCAATACTTCCAGGTTCTCCTCCACTGTATCCAGTTCCGCTTGCAGAATACGTCGTTGAAGTTCCGGTGACTGCGGAATCTTACCAAACTGATCGTGAGACATAATCACGCAATCCCAATCGTTGTTTTTGATATTATTGAAGAACTTCACCCTGTTTTGAAGGGAAAAATCTTTTTCTGTTGCATAGAGGATTTTCGCGTTTGGATATGCTGTTCGATAGCATTCCGCAATTTCTGAAACATTGGCTTTTAAGCCGATAATCATGGGTTTATGTGCCAGTTTCAGACGGTGCATTTCGTGAGCCGCTACACACATAATCAGTGTTTTCCCGGTACCAACCTCGTGATCGCAAATGCCTCCTCCGTTTTGCATGAGCATCCAGATGCAATCTTTTTGACTCTGATATACTTCCTTGATATTGTACTTTTTGTCAAGTGCTTTTAAATCAATGTCCGGAAATACCTGATGTGATCCATCATAAGACGGTCGTACAAAGCAATTAAACTTTCGATTATACATATCAGCCAACCGGCTCTGAAATTCCGGCGATTGATCTTGCAACCAATCAGTAAATCCATTTCTGATCTCGTCGATTTTGCTGTTAGCTAACTGAATGGCTTCACTGTCACGGACTTTAATTTCATTGCCATTTTCGTCTTTGCCCATACTTTTGGTGATATCGGGCACGGTATTGAGCAACGCATTTTTCAACAAATTAATGCCGTCATACGTTCGGTAATATCCTTTTACTGCATATTGATCAAATATTTTAGCATTCTTTATTCCGCACTTTATCGCATATTCGTCCATGTTTTCAGAATAAGAGATTTGAACATCCATCCCAAATAAATAGCTGGCATAGGATGAGTATATTCCGGTGGGAATCCAGCGCTCACCGAAATTGAAATCTAACTCATCAAACGGTATTGGCCGGGGAGAACATTCTTTAAGTATATTGAGTGCTTCCATTTCCCGGTCACTGTGCGGGTTCTGTTTTATCCATTTCTCTATTTGCTCAGCTTTTTCCACCACATTTCCGGCAATAAAACGATCACGAATCTCATAGTTATCCGCAAGTGGATTAAAGAATACTTGTCCTTTCAGCGTCGTGATCAATTCATCCCGACTATAATCACAAAGTGTTTGCATATAATCCAAATTTACTTCTCCGAATTTATTCAGAGACGCAGACAAGGCTTCCAACGGATTGTCAACATGGGTTAGCTCATTCAGCGAAAAAGTAACAGGATGGTCGAATATGTCAGCTTTAAGAAAATGTCCATTTTCAGGTCGTTCCAGGGATAAAATATCGCGACCGGAAGCATCCATCATAATTAGTTTGACATTTTCCTTGGAGTTTAGGAATCCATAGCGTTGTACAAATTCATCATAACTTTCATTTAAGTTTGTTCGCTGCTCATGGTCTGCTTGGTGCATTTCAGATTCTAAAACATACAGGCGTTGATAACTATCGCGGATTGAAATGTAGAGTTGGGCCTTTTCTTTTTGGAGTTTGGGTAAATTCAGGGGATGAAACATAGCCCCATACAGAGTTATTCCTTTCAGGTATCCCACCTGAAAATTTTGTTCCAGCACAAGTGAACCTTCCCGAAGATGTGGCTCTAACTTTTGAGAATAATTTCGGGGTTGTAATTCTTCCTCTTTTTTCTGTTGTTCTTCTTCGAGTTGTTTTTCTCGTTCAATATGTTCGAGTTGTTTTTTATGCTCTTCATCCCGGGCATTAAAAACCGGATATTCTGATCTTTGTTTCGATGGTTCACCTGCACCGCTTTGTTTGCTTTCAGTGATTTGTTTCGGAGTATCGAACAAGGAAAACTGCCCTTTGGGGCTTGATATGGTATGACGATTCCGACTATTTTTATTGGGTTTACCTACTGTCTGAGCTATCCGCTTTTCCTCTTCGGAGAATCCGAATAGATCATACAAACTAATTACGGGTGGCTCAATCTCTATTTTTTCAACGGTTGCAGGCTTTTCTTTAGTTGCTTGTTGAGGATTCACTGGATTATTATTGGCAACTTTAGACAGATTATTTACTTCGTCATTTTTTTGTGCAACGGACTTTTCCACTACTATTGATTGTACAGCAGTACGCTGATACCGGGCTGTATCTAATCGTTGAGTGAAATCATCAGAAAGCATGCGTTTTAAGTCGGATGCTATGCCCACAACGCCACCTTGATGCAGGTATATCATGGCAGGTTTACCATAGGGGTCCGTGCCCAGGGAGCGTGAAGTGTAAATAATATGCTTGCCATTCTTGAAAGTATTGATTGGTAGTAGTACCGGATTCGGAGATATACCCTTTCAAAAAGGCTTGTTCTATGGCACTGATTTGTTCTTTATCGGAATGTTTTTGTAAAACGATCAGATCGCTACCAACTTCCGTATTGGCGATTTCGCTAAAGAGATTATTCGGTAAACGGATGGCTGACACAAGGTCTGCGTTTTCCATTAATAACCGTCGCTGTGGTTCATACAAAGGTGCGTTCATAACACCTTGTGAGCTTATAAAAGCAACGATGCCTCCTTCCCGTACAACATTTAACCCTTTTACAAAGAAATAATTATGTATAGCTCTTGTTGATTGCCGGCGTGCGTTGTTTTTGCTTCCAGTAAAAACCGGATCAAATACAGCTATATCGCCAAAGGGTATGTTTGACGTTACTACATTAAAATATCCATTGAAAGGAAGTTTTATTTTTTCAAATCCTTCAATTCGTATTTTGTGTTCGGGATAGAGATGTGATAATAGTTTACCCGTCAGTAAATCTTTCTCAAAAGCCATTACTTCCGTATGAGGATTCTGCTTGGCAAAGGATTCAATAAAAGCTCCCTGTCCGGCAGAAGGATCTAGCAGTCTTTGGTGGATAACTCCATGTTCCAGCAAGATATCGGCAAGTACCGATACTATTTCAGGCGGGGTATAAAATGCAGTGAGGACAGAGCTTTTCATGCTATCCACATACCGTTTGTACTCGGAGTCGTTAGTTGTATTGTCACGGATAACCTGATGCAACTCTGCTGTCATTGGGAATAATTCAAGGTCTGATTTCGTCCAATGGGCAGTATCGGAAAGATTGGTTGCCGGATTCAAAATACACTTCAAACCTCCGAAACCACAATAACGGCTCAGGATTTCCTTTTCCTCTAAAGTAGCAGGACGATTTGCTTTATCCAGGTCAAAAACAGTTCGTATCGCCTCTATATTGTCCCGTAACTTTGCTTTACGATTAAATGCCATATTCTTCGAGGTAAAGCAACATGGCTCCGGTTAGCTCTGAATAAAGTATATTATATTTTCCGCTGTAGGCGAAATCATCCGTGAGGGAGTATTTTGAAAAGACTCTTTCTAAAGACGGAAGTAATTTAAAAGCAAGTTCCGTGGCTTTGCCCTGCGGTACTTCTTGTTCGAATTCGTTCCAGAGGACTTCAATAAGGGTATTGAATTTCGAGAAATGAAGTCCTTGCAGCAACGTAGCCATTGCCAACTCTTGTGCTCCTTCGACTGTATACCCTTCTAGCCGGGCTTGTTCATAACTATCCGTAGCATGGTTAGCACGTTCTTCAATTAAATCCGTATTGGAGAGTAGGTTGGGCTGGTTTTCGGTAAGGTATGATAGGAGGTATAATCCGTAATAGGATAATTGCAAAGGTTTTAACCCTGGTTTCATTTTTTGTGGATTTTAGTGGTTGATATAATAGGAGAATATATGAAAGGAAAAAAGCACTTCGGGTATCCCTCCCGAAGTGCCACCACTAAAATCCACAGTAACTCCGTATTAACTGTACAGCTTGAACGATTTGAAACTGAGAATTCAGTGGCAAAGATAGCTATTAATTCCTTTTTTTGTTTTTATCGTTTGCTTTCTGATCCGGGAAAATAAATTTGGTTTTTAGCTCCTCATTGAAAGTAATAGCAGCACTGAAAGCCTTTCCTTGTTTACTGTTGAATCCCTTGATTATTCCGGTTTGTCCATTGGATAACAAGTCCAACAGCTCCTGGTCTGTCAATGTCTTGCCTGCAATTTGTCGAAAGATCGGAAATCCGCACGATGGATTATCACAACGTACCACTTTACTGAAGAACTGCATACTTCCTGATTTGCATTTAGGACAACTGCATTTCGTTCCTGAATGAGTAAACAGTTTATCACAAGTCAACAACTCGGTTGTAATTTGAGTCGTGTAAGCTTCAATTCCTGCACGAAAGCTGTCAGCGTGCAATTCTCCACGTTCAATATTGGCCAGTGACAGTTCCCATTCGCCCGTCATTTCGACGTTTGCAATACGCATGTCCTTGACCACAGAGTACAGAGCAAGTCCTTTCTCTGTGGGAACAAGTGATTTCTTTTGCCGTACCATGTACTCCCTTTGAAACAAGGTTTCGATAATCGATGCGCGAGTAGCCGGTGTGCCAATACCACAGTCTTTCATGGTCTGTCGTAATTCTTCGTCTTCGGTGTCTTTACCCGCTGTTTCCATTGCTGCAAGTAAAGTACCTTCAGTGTGCAGTGGTTTTGGCTTCGTTTGGCTTTCTGTAATAGCGCACGCTTCTATTGGCAATGTATCGCCTTCTTTCCACTTAGGAAGTGTGATTTCTGCTTCTCTTTCGTCTGCGTAAATGGCTCTCCAACCTTTCTGTTTCACAACAGATCCCTTTATCGTAAATGCTATATCTGAGCAGGATGCTGATACGGAAGTGACATTTTTTATGCACTTGTCAGAAAATGCTTCGAGCATTCGCCCGATAATCATATTATATATAAGTGCATTGTCCGAGGAGAGATTGATGGGTTTCACACCAGTAATCAATAAAGCATGATGATCTGTTATTTTTGAATCGTTCATGCTCCGACGTGTTGGTTCTTGCAAACGACTTACCTGATTTTTCCATGTTGAATTTCCTTTTAGCGTAAGCAACAACGCCGGGATTTCAGCAAATATATCTTCTGGAATATAGCGGCAACCGGTACGGGGATAAGTAATAAGTTTTGCCTCGTAAAGTTTTTGAGCGATACCCAGTGTTTTGTCCGCCGAGAATCCATGCTTGCTGTTCGCCTGCTTCTGAAGGGTAGTCAAATCATACAATAAGGGAGTCTCTTCGGTGACTTCTTTGTATTCAATTTTTGTTATATTGATTGTGTTGCTATTTCGGACGGTTTGATAAAATCCTTCGGCAGTCTGCTTTTCTTTCCATTTTTCCACAGAGCTGAATTTCAATACTTCATTAGTATCTTGACCATTTGTAGAGACATGCAATTGCCAAAAGGTTTCGGAAATGAATTGTTTGTTTTCCCAATACCGGGCACATACCATTGCCAAAGTAGGCGTTTGTACTCTCCCGAGTGAATAGGTTCCTCTTCCGGCGGCTATAGTAATGGCTTGTGTGGCATTAATACCCACCAGCCAATCCGCTTCGCTGCGGGCTTTTGCGGCATAATACAAGTGGTCGTAGTGATTCCCGCTTTTCAGATTATTCAATCCTTCACGAATAGCCTTGTCGGTGAGTGAATTGATCCAAAGGCGATCGAATGGGGTGGCACAGCCTATGTATTCGTAGAGATAACGAAAGATTAATTCCCCTTCACGTCCGGCATCGGTAGCTACTATAATCTTTTCGCTTTCATGAAATAATTGTGCAATGATTTTAATCTGTGCCACCACATCACTATCCGGTGTATATCCATTAGCTGTTTTGACCTGTCGGGGAATAAGCGTAAATACCGTTGGAATAATGGGCAGGTTTTCGCGATGGAAGCCTTTAAAACCATATTCGTCCGGCATTGCCGGTGAAACTAAATGTCCGAAAGCCCAGGTTACGCAGTAACCGTTACCAGCTAGGTAACCGGTCTCTCTTTTGGTGGCTCCCACAATTTGAGCAATTTCCCTGGCTACGCTTGGTTTTTCTGCAATAATTGTTTTCATAATGATTTGTAATTTGTGGATTTTAGTGGTTTGCATTCAGCTTTCAGACACCTATGCCTTTCGGTTTATTTTGTGTTCCTCTGTCTTGGCGTTGTTCCTGTTGTTTATTCAGGGGAACTGCTTGTTCCTGCCGCATTGGTTCCCCGATGTGTTTGGTTGCTTCATTGGTTTTTCCATTGGTATTGACCGCAACCTGTGTCCGGTTTTCCGATGCAGGAACAATTTGTTGGGCTTTCGAAACATCAGGGTCAGAGCGGTAATACTTCGGCCTGCCTTCTTCCTGATTGAATTTGATATAAGCCGTATAAGGCTGCCCTTGCTTGTCATGAACCATATCTTTTACCAGAATGGTTTTCCCTGCTGTATAATCAGCTTGTTGCTCCGGTGTCAACGTTACACCTCCAAAAGTTTTGGGTGCACGGATATTACCATTGGCATCCAGCCATTGAAAGCGGGTGTCAGTGGATTGTTGCCCCTCCTGTTTTTCCGCTTTTCTTTCTTGCGAATTATCCTGTTTTAACTGAGAATGCTGTGGAACAAACTCAACTCCCCTTTGGTCTGCATTGACTTGTAGGGTGGTTGTAAATTTCTTTCCGGTAGTCAGGGTAATCTCTTTGTTTGAGACAGGCAACCCGGCAAAAAGCGTTTTCTTATCCTCATTGGTAAGTGGAGTGTTGCCTATTTTTTCGGGAATACGGACTTTATTGACTGGAATAGCAATCATATTATTGGTCAGGCGATCAATGCTAATGTAAGCAGGGTACGTTTTTCCTGTATTTCTATCAGTTAGTTGTGCAATGCGACCCATATTCCCTGTCTTTTTCAGGTTGTCTTTATCTGCTGTTGAAAAGCTATATCCTTCAAAGGTTTTATCCAATTGAGGCTCTTTGCGGATTAAATGAGGGACAAGATGCACATCCCCATTTTGTTGAACTTTGAAGGACAGTCGGGCTTCGGTTTCAAAACGTTCATTTCCAAATTGGGGAGTGACAGTGACAAGCGTAGACTTGCCATAATTCAGCATTCTTTTTGAGATCGCCAGATTCTTCCAATGCCCGACGGTTCACACCCCATTTTTCTTCCAACTCTGTCCAGTTTATTTTACTTTCGTCAATAGGTTGATATTCTTTTTTTGCTTTTTCGCCTTGTTGTTCGTGTTTATCTGTATCAACTTGATGTTGAGCGAGCAGTTCTTTATTTGCTTCCGGGTTTTGAAGTAAATTTTTCAGAACTTCTACTGCATTTTCGAATCCATTGGCTGCTACACGATAGAATCCAAAGCGTTTAGGCTCTTTGTACTGACGAAAGAAGTTCGATAAGAAATTGTCCAACACATCTCCGTGCTTGTCAAACTTTAAAAAGTCTTGTTCGTTTTTAGGTTTAGCTTCTGCAATTTTAGGTGTTCCGTCATTTTGCAAACCGGTAACTACGCCGATTTCGCCAGATTTCTCATCTTTGGCGATGAGAATGTCTTTTTGATTCTGTTCCATAAAAAATTGAATTAAATGTTATTTGAATAAAGTTGTTTCTGTTGAAATTTGGTCGAATTGAAAGCTTTGTCAGGAGGACAATGATTGTTGTTTTATCCGCTTGTTGTCACTTCTGTACTCTTTAGCGTGATTAGTGAGAAATAATTGTACATCCGATTCCTTGTAATATACTTTGTGCCAAAGCATATGATAGGTTAATGCTCCCGAGCTTCGATATCGCTGCAAGGATCGTTTGCTTGTTTGAAGTAGCTGGCACAAATCCTGATTATCCAATAGCCGTTCGCCATCCAGTAATTTAGCCGGTTTTCCTTCTTTGCTGTTTAATGCCTCCAGTATTTTCTCGTTTCGGTCTAGTCGTTCCATGACCCGCTTCATCCACATTTCAAAAATGTCGGTATCTAATAAGCTCATAGCTGATGATTTTTATGGGTTAGCAAATAATTCTTTCGGAATGCATCAAGAGTTTGCGGATGACAGGAAACAATTCTTTCACGAATACATTTTTCTACATTGGATAAGCGGTACAGGCATTTACTTCGGATTATGCTGTAAGCAATGGTGCGATCTTTTCGCATGCGTTGCAGGGTGCGGGTGCTGATTTTAAGCATATCTGCCAGTTCCTCACTGGTTAGCCATATGTCGGGCTCCTGGGCGGGTGTGCATTCTTTTTTGAATACATACTCAGCAATTCGCTCAATTTTACTTGATAGGTCTTTATAGACTTCGTGGTCAAATGTTATGATTTCCATTTTGCTACTGATTAATTACAGTGCAAAAGTGTGGATAGTCTGTTGGGTGAATTCACAGGTTGTTACCTACCTGTGTAAGATTTATTGAAAAAGGAGGGAGTATTGTAAAAAGCCGGAAGGATTATCACTGCTTTCAACAATGATAATCCTTCCGGCTTTGAAGTAGAATAATACAAAACTGTCAATTCAAATTGGCTTTCATTCCTAGCCGGTCGGTCGTTAGAGAACTATTTCTTAAAGAAGTAATGACTTGTTCTGTAACCCATTGTCGGAAAAGAATGCAAACATAATTATCTATTCGATAACATAAAGCAATAATAACATCGAGATTGAAATATTCGGCAACGCATTGTTGTTTGTTATCAAGAAAGTAATATTCCTCTTTCTTTCCTACATTTTCAAGTAGTTTGTCTGATTTAAAGATTGCTTTTATGTTTGATTGCAATGTTGAATGATAAATATTGAACAAGTAGCTTATCTCATCTTTAGTCATCCAAACAGTCCCATCTTCTGATAATTCGAGGCAAACCTGAATATTGTCTGAATTTGTATTTCTGATTGTTATTGTTCCTCGATTCATGATTCATAGTTTTTTAGAGCGGCTTTCTCAATGTTATCTAATTTGCCTGAGAGAATCTGCATATCCAGGCTAATCTTTTCATTTACTACACGGGCATAAATTTGAGTTGTCTTTATATTAGTATGACCTAACATTTTTGACACTGTCTCAATGGGTACGCCTTTGGATAATGTAGTTGTTGTTGCAAATGTATGACGTGCCAGGTGAAAGGTGATGTTTTTATTAATCCCGCAGACATCCGAAATTTCCTTTAAATAAGAGTTGAGCTTTTGATTACTAAGTACTGGAAGTAATTGATCATTGGGTAATTTGCCTTCATATTTTTTTAAAATAGCCAGTGGAATATTCAATAAAGGAACATTGACATTAGTATTGGTTTTTTGTCGATGAGTCATTATCCATTGTTTGCCATCAAAGGAAGTACAAATTTGATTTACAGTTAGTTTTTTTACATCAATATAAGCTAGTCCTGTAAAGCAAGAAAAAATAAATACATTGCGCACCTGTTCCAAACGGATGGAAACAAATTCCTTTTCTATAATTGTCTGTATTTCCTGATCAGTTAGGTAGCCTCTATCCACCCGTTTCAATCTGATTTTATAATTGGAAAACGGATCTTTAAATATCCAACCGTTATTTTTTGCAACAATGATAATCATACGGAATGTTTGCATAAACTTAGCCGAAGTGTTCTCATTACATTTGCTTACAGTACGCAAGTAAATCTCAAAACCAGTTATAAACTTATGATCAATTTCTTTTAAGGCTATATCCGTCATTTTGTATTGGACTTTTATAAACTCTTCCAAGCGGCGACAGGTACGATCATATTTAGACAAAGTGGCTTTTGACTTACCGATACCTATTAGTTTGCGGGCATCATCATTGTGATTCCTGAATAATCCTAAAAGAGTGTTTTGTCTGATTGAATAACCTAGAAATGCATTCCTTACTTTTTCTGCATTCACATACGTCTCGTGGTTTTCTATTTCATGATAATGATTTTTTAAAGACGAGCGAATGTCATCCAAGAGATTGTTTAATTGGCGAGAGTTCATGCTGTTTCCTGCAACTTTACCAAGTCGTACATCCCAGAGCTTTGGCTCTATATCCAACTTAGAACTGAACTGAGAGACTTCTCCATTTACTGATAAGCGGATCATAATACCTGCTTTACCATCTTTGTTTACCTGATTCTTTCTCAAATAGAAGAGAATCTTAAATGTACTTTTACTCATAATACTTTCGTTTTTATCCATTGCAATTGTTTGGTGCAAAGGAATGATTAATACTAAGTTTATGAGCAGACACTTAATGGATAACAACAGACAAATCAGAGACTTAGGTCGAAGATCGTTACTGTTTTCTAGGACTTGCTTTTAGTAACGATTTAGTAACGAAACTTTGTCATTATTTGGCTTTTTGGGGACTTTAGACTGTCCGGCGTGGACAATAAAAAATCCCGTAAAACCTTTATTTTACGGGATTTGTCTAAGCTTTTCTACCATTTGTCTTCGGTAGTCAGCGGAGAGGAAGAGATTCGAACTCTCGATACCCTTTAGGGGTATACACGCTTTCCAGGCGTGCCTCTTCAACCACTCGAGCACCTCTCCGTTTTTTGGAATTGCAAAAGTATAAAAATATACCGAATTACAATACTATTTCTTTAAACTTTCAAATAAAGATAAGGCATTTTGTGTCGTCTGTTCACTAACTTCTTCACTTGTACAATTATACACTTCTGCCAGTTTTTTCGCAACCAGTTGAACATATGCACTTTCATTCCGTTTTCCGCGATGTGGGGCCGGAGTAAGGTAGGGTGCATCGGTTTCAAGCAGGATGTGTTTTGGGTCGATTTGAGCTACAACGGCTGCCAAACCGGAATTTTTGAAAGTAACAATGCCATTGATCCCAAGCATGAAACCTCCGAATTCGATTATCTCACGGGCTTCGTCGATGGTACCGGTGAAACTGTGGAAAACACCCTTCAGTCCCGAGTTTTTGTAGGGCGCCAATGCCTCCATGGTTTCGCAGAACGAGTCGCGGACATGGATTATAACGGGCAGGTCATATTTCAATGCCCAGTCAATTTGTTGCTGAAAGGCAGTGATTTGCTCTCTCAGAAATGTTTTGTCCCAATAAAGGTCAATCCCAATCTCTCCAATAGCAATCCATTGGCGGCGTTTCAGTTCAGCTTCGACCAATGCTAATTCTTCCTTGTAATTTTCTTTTACACTGGTAGGATGAAGCCCTATAGCAGCATGACAATAGTCAGGATATTGGGCCTCCAGAGCCAACATTTGGGGAAGAGTCTCACTATCTACATTAGGTAGAATAATGTGCGTAATACCTGCTTCTTTGGCACGTTGGATGGTTTCGGTACGGTCAGTGTCGAACTCTTCAGAATAAATATGGGAGTGGGTGTCGATCAATTTTAGATTTACGATTTTAGAATTATGATTGGTTGTTTAGTACGCATTATTGATTAAAAAATTTACGATTGCATATTGGAATAAATTACCATGCAATCGTAAATTGTAAATGATTAAATCGTAAATGGATTTTATTCCCACTCAATCGTTGCAGGTGGTTTCGAGCTGATGTCGTACACCACTCGGTTTACGCCTTTTACTTTGTTGATGATTTCGTTCGACATTTTGGCTAAGAACTCGTAAGGCAGTTGTGCCCAGTCGGCCGTCATGGCATTGGTCGAAGTTACCGCGCGCAGGGCTACAGCATTTTCGTAAGTACGTTCATCGCCCATTACACCAACCGATTGTACAGGTAGCAAAATTACCCCCGCTTGCCAAACTATGTCATACAGATTCCATTCGCGGAGTCCACTGATAAAAATATCGTCGGCATCTTGCAAAATGCGTACTTTCTCAGCAGTAATGTCGCCGAGTATGCGTACAGCCAAACCTGGTCCAGGGAAAGGTTGGCGTTTAATTAGGTGGTGCATCATACCAAGTTCTGTTCCTACGCGACGTACTTCGTCTTTGAAAAGAAGGCGCAATGGTTCGCACAGTTTCAGGTTCATTCTTTTCAGGAAGTCCGCCCACGTTGTGATGCGACTTGATCACAGTTCCGGTAATGGAAAGTGATTCGATAATATCAGGGTAAATGGTGCCTTGCGCCAACCATTTTACATTCTTGTATTTTGTGCGCTTCTTCATCAAATACATTGATAAAGCCGCTTCCAATGATTTTACGTTTTTGTTCAGGATCTGAAACGCCTTCCAGGGCTTTGTAAAAGCGCTCTTTAGCATTTACACCAATTACATTCAATCCGAGGTGTTCGTAGTCGCTCATTACTTTTTCAAATTCGTTTTTACGAAGCAAACCGTGATCAACGAAAATACAAGTCAGGTTTTTGCCTATGGCTCTGTTGAGAAGTACGGCAGCAACCGACGAATCAACACCACCGGACAATCCGAGTACCACTTTGTCATTGCCTAATTGCTTTTTCAACTCGGCCACTGTGCTTTCAACAAACGAAGCCGGTGACCATTCACGTTTGCATTCGCAGATATTTAAAAAGTTCTCGAGCAATTGCAATCCGTCCAGCGTGTGATAAACTTCCGGATGAAACTGTACGCCCCAGGTTTTTTCGCCGGCAACATGATAAGCAGCCAGTTCCACGTCGTCGGTACTTGCAATTTTGTTGAATCCTTCCGGAATTTTTGTAATAGAATCGCCGTGCGACATCCAAATTTGCGAACCGGGAGTGATGCCTTGTAATAATGCATCGTCGGTATTTATATATGTGAGGTTGGCGCGGCCATATTCACGGGTTCCGGCAGATTCTACGTTTCCTCCTGAGGTATATGCCATAAACTGAGCTCCGTAACAGATACCCAATACAGGGAATTTCCCGCGGATATTGCTTAGGTCGGTTTTAAAAGCCGTAGGATCATAAACCGAAAACGGGCTTCCCGAAAGGATAACACCTTTTATGTCATTGGTTTGTTGTGGAAACTTGTTGTAAGGTAAAATTTCGCAGTACTCGTTAAGCTCGCGCAAGCGGCGGGCAATGAGCTGGGTGGTTTGAGAACCGAAGTCGAGAATAATTATTTTTTCCATTAATTTATGCGTTGGGCAGTTGAATTGAAAAGTTGCACAAAAGTACAAAAAATGTGAGGGTTATGCAAACCGGTTATTTGTTTTTGTTGGGAAGGTGTGTCGATTTAATCTGATTGTTATAAAAGAAAACAATGCCCGATTGGTGCGTACGCCGTTCCCATTTATAGATGTCATTAAATCATGGAATTATTAGAGGCAGTGCGCCGACCTAATAAAAGACCTATGTGCCATAACTTATTTATTCCGATAAATCATTGTAAGTTAAATAATTGATTGAATAAGATAAACTATATTTATTTGTATTAAAAGAAATAGGCTTTGTTTTGGAGAGAGAAACATTCAATCGGGCGAGATTGTTTTTTTTGTATACTGATTATATTACAATTATAACAGAAATGAGTAGTGAGTTAAATCTATATGCCTTTGTTGTTTGTAATTTAAAATTTTAAGGATATGAGAAGAATTTTACCAGTAATTGTTTTCCTGAGCTTCGGTGTTGTGGCCCTATTTGCTCAACTCAGGAACTCACATCCCGGTATTCCGGGTTTTGTTGAGTCCGTTTCAGTTTTGAACCCAAACAAAATAGAATTAAAAACATCTCCTGAAAATTCTATTTTAGGACTTTATGCAAAGCATTCTGTTGATTTTCAGCAACAGAGTGCTAGTGTTTCTTTGAATATGGTGTTGGATAGTACTATTACTAAAGACGCAACCGATAATTATTTGAATAAGACGGTTTATTTCAAAGATGTCAATGAACGGGATACGCTTATTGCTCAATATACATGGAATGGCGATACATTGGAATGGGACTTGAGTATGAAAAATAATCTTACTTATGACTCGCGTGGCAATATAACATTGAGTACAAGTGTAGTTGATTATGGGGGCTTTATTCTTGGCACTTTAAAATATACGGCAATGTATGATGCCAATAACCACCAAACGGAATATATTTCTTATACCTGGGACTTCCTTTCATTTTCGTGGGTTCCGTCAACAAAAATTGTAAGCGTTTATACAAATGGAAAAAAGATGTCGGATACGAATTACGCATGGATTAGTGCTACAAGTTCCTGGAAATTAAATAGTAAAACCGATTATTCGTACGATGCAAATGGATTTTTGACTGGTGAAATAACTCAAAAAGCAAACATCAGTACAAGTCTGCTGGAAAACGATGTGAAATACGTATTTATGAATGATGCAGCAGGACGTGATACTCTTTCTACTGAGTATAAATGGGCCAGCAATACCTCAACATGGAATTTATTTGGAAAAACAGTAATGACATATGCCTCAAGTGGAGCCCCAACTACGGTTACCAGCTATCAGTGGAATAGCGCTACATCTTTGTGGGTGGGGCTGTTTAGATCAGTTTATGCATTTGCTGCTAATTCCAGCCTTACTTCGGTTATATCTTACACGTGGGATACCAATTCATCTGCATGGGTCGGATCAAATAAGTCGGAATTTTTGTACAATGCTAACGGTTATATGTCTGTTAATACTTTTTATGAGTGGAGTGCAAATGCGTGGGCAAAACAAACGGTTATAAACTACTATTATTCTCCTTCAAAATTTACAACGCTAAATGAAATTGAGGATAGTAGCGGCATGAAAATTTATCCAAATCCGGTAACCGATTTTTTGAAAATAAGCAATTTGACGAAACCTGCATCGGCTTCAATTGCGTCAATAGATGGCAGGACTATTATTTATAACAGCCAATTGACGGAAGCTGTAATTGATGTGACGGGATTGAAAACCGGCATTTATTTTTTGTTTATAAATACCGGCGATGGAAAGTACACTTATAAATTTATAAAAAAATAAATTGAGAATTTCTAAGATGAAAAAATAGCCTGAACCAAAATTCAGGCTATTTTTTTATCTTAACAGTAATGAGCTGTCACCATAACTCAAAAACCTGAAATCATTTTCCAGCGCATAATCATAAATTTCTTTCCAGTTGCCGCCCAAAAAGGCCGAAACGAGTAGGAGCAACGTACTTTTCGGTTGATGAAAATTGGTGATTATACCCTCAACGATACGGAATGTGTATCCCGGTTTTATCATAATCTGTGTTTCGGCATGCAAAGTCGTCAGTTTGTTTTTATCCAGATAAGCCAGGATATTTTGCAATGAATCATAAGCCGGCAATTCGCTTAGTGTTTCATAAGGTTGCCATTGCGAAACGTTGAAAGCCGGGTTGTTGGGATTTTCGCGAAGCATTAAACCAATGTAATACAAACTTTCCAGCGTTCTTACCGAAGTTGTTCCCACGGCAATGATTTTTCCGAGGTTTTTCTGCAAATTCTCAATGGTTGAGCGATGTACCGAAATAACTTCGGTGTGCATGAGGTGTTCGGCAATATCACGCGTTTTTACAGGTTGGAATGTTCCAGCCCCTACATGCAGTGTCAATTCTTCGGTTTCTATGTTTTTAGATTTCAGGGTTTCAAACACTTCGGACGTAAAATGCAATCCGGCTGTAGGAGCAGCCACCGACCCTTTTATTTTGGAATAAACCGTTTGGTAGGAGGTGAGATCGCTTTCTTCCGTTTCGCGGTTTAAATAAGGTGGAATAGGCAGTTCGCCGGCATTCTCCAGGATATCGGCAAAAAGGATGTTGGCATTATCCCACGAGAAATGAATGCTGTGCGTATTCCCTTCTGTATTCAGGCGTTCAGCAGTAAATGTACAGGTTTTTCCTCCAATGTCCAGGCTCTTGCTTAATGTCCCTTCTTTCCATTTTTTTAGATTCCCCACCATGCATTTCCAGGTACACTGGGTTGTTGCGCCCAGCGATTGGGCATAATCAGCAGGTGTAACCGGTTCCAAACAAAATACTTCAATACGCGCCCCGGTATCTTTCCTGAAGATAAGCCGGGCTTGGATAACACGTGTATTGTTGTACACCAGCAAACTATTTTGTGGAAGAAATTCAGCAATGTTTGAAAACGTATTCTCGGTTATAGCTTTATTTCTATATACCAATAATTTGGATGAATCCCGTTTTGCCAACGGATATTTGGCTATGCGTTCGTCGGGCAACGAATAATCGTATTCGTCGATATAAATGGGGGAATTATTTTCGATATTGCTCACAGTGAAACAGAATTAAAAAACAGAGCACAAAAGTAATAAAAAATGAGTTCAGTTTGTTTTCATTCGCTTACATTCGTTGTTTGCCCAAAACCGGAAGAATAGCTGAAATTGTTTTATCTTTGTGTTTCGAAAACTGGAGAAGAAAACGAAATTTTAAGACTAAAGCAATGATAAAAAAAGGAGATACAGTACGCTTCCTGAACGCTGTAGGTGGCGGTGTGGTTGTTCGGGTGGATGAAACAAAGAGAATGGTGTATGTGGAAGATGCCGATGGGTTTGAAATTCCAACTCTTGAGCGCGATTGCGTGGTGGTGCCGCAGGTAAATGAGAAAACGAATTTTCCGCTAAAGGATTTTAAAACAAAACCTGTTGTCGAAACGGCTCCGAATGCTCCAACCCCAACACAGAACGCTAAACCCGAAACCCGGAACGAAGTCCCGGTGGTGGAAACTCCCGAAGGCGAAACGCTGAACGCTTTACTGGCGTTTTTTCCTATTGATATCAAGCAATTGCAAACTACAGCATACGATTGCTATTTGGTAAATGACAGCAATTATTTTTTGTATTACAATGTGATAAATGGCGAAAATGAGGTGTGGCAAAGTGTTGCTAATGGTATTATTGAGCCTAATATGCAGGAAGAATTAACGTCCATTACCAAGGACCAGCTCAATGCATGGGAGAATCTGCGCGTTCAGATTATTCCGTTTAAACAGGGTAAAAGCTATGTGCCGCAAAATGTGTTGGATGTTCATCTCAAACTGAATGCGGTAAAATTCTACAAGCTTCATAGTTTTACTGAAAATGATTACTTTGATGAACCTTGTATGCTTGTTGACCTGATTTCGGCAAAAGAAAAGGAAGTTGAAACCCGGAAGATGGCAGAAGTTACCCCGGACGAAATAAAACAGGCTATGTTTCAGAAAGTTGAAGCTGGGCGGCCACGTATAGTTAAGCGTCCACAACTGGCTGAAGTTATAGAAGTTGACTTGCATATCAACGAATTGCTTGATACCACGGTGGGTTTGTCGAACGCGGCCATGCTTCAGTGCCAGCTGGATAAGTTTGAGCAGGTGTTGGCCGAAAATAAAGATCGCAAAGGACAGAAAATTGTCTTTATTCACGGAAAAGGGGAGGGAGTACTTCGCAAAGAAATTGAGAAATTGCTCAAAACCCGCTATAAAACCTATTATTTTCAGGATGCTTCGTTCCGTGAATATGGATTTGGAGCAACCATGGTAACTATAAAGTAAAAACTCACCACTAAGGCACTAAGTTCACAAAAAGTCACTAAGTATTATTTTGTGTGCTTAGTGCCTTAGTGGTAAAAATGCTATTCAGTCAGAAACAGTATTCTTTTCTCTACAGCTTTTTCGCATACCGAACAGAATGCTTTGGCCGTATTAGTGCGCATTCTGCAATCGAAATGTGGGCGATAAACGCCTTTGGTAAGGTATCCTCCGCCTTCAAATACTCCGATTTTTGATTTGTTTTCTTCCGTAGTTGGAGTTGGGATTGCGGTTCCGGCCGGAAGTTGGCTTTCCCATTTTTCATTGAATTTTACCAATGTAGTGATATTCGGTTCCCAGGGTTCCTCTTTCAGATCGTACATTCCGTCCAGCACATCCGAACCTTCCCTGAAGTATTCATCGGCAAGTCCGGCAAATGAATGTCCGAACTCATGCACCACGACTTCAGTTTGAGCCCGTTTGCTATCTGCCGAAGCCAGCGCATAGAAATTGTAAATGCCCCCACCACCGTAGGTTTTTGTATTAGTCAGAATGTAAATGGCGTCGTAAGGAACCAGAGCTGCATAGTCATGAACCTTAAATACATTGGGCGTGGTCAGGTATCGGTCGGAATAAAAAGTGTAATAATGCGAGCCAAGCGCCGAATTTTTCCAAATGTCATCTTGTGGGGCTGAAACACCTGAATCGGCTGAAACTGCTCCAATGGCATAAATATTTATACGAGATTTGTATTTGCTAAATGGTTCGTGGGTAAACAGGTTGTCGGCAAGTTTTTGGGCGTCTTTGTAGAATTTTTGAAGTTGATTTGCCGTGTAACCCTCAGCAATGACCGCAATGTCGATGGCTTTTTGAGGCGTTGCTGTTTTGCAAATGGTTTTTACCGGAACTTGCAGCGGTTTCGTCCTGCGAATAAGTTTGTCGTCGGGCGAAAAACCAAATTGAATCATAGTTTCCCAGTTGTTGTATCCGGTTCGTTTTTCAATAATGACTTTTACAGCTTTTTGTGGATACGGAAATTGAATGGATTGTTCAAAGCCTTTGTTCACGAGCTGTGCTTCGGGTGTTGATTGCCATTCGAAATACAACGTACTAAAACCGTCAGTGTAAATCAATTGGTTGCTTAGACTGTCCAGAATTTGAAACCGGTATTGTCCAAGATTCATGTCGTTTGGCAGGTTTGAACGGCGTCCGCCCCAAAAGGGTTCCTGGCATATCTTGTCGATATATGCGTTTGTTGAATGGGCGTTTCCGGCAAAATAAAAATCCACCCTGCATGCTTTTTCGGTAAAGTAGTCGTTATATTGCTGAGCAAAAAAAGAAGAACAATATATTAAAAAGAGGAGGAGGAAAAACGTTGGCTTTGACATAAGTTTAAATTTTAAATGAGTTGCAAATTAAAGAAAATTTATAAACAAAACCTTCATCAGGAATGCTTTTTCTTATGCCGGCACGTATTTTCCTCCCTCTTATTATTCTCAGTTTATCAGAATGTTTGCTTTTGAATGAATTCTTTACTACTTTATTTTGCGCTTCTGCCCTGTTCTTCGCTGGATGCTGTCGACCGGTTGGAGCGGGTGCGGAACTCGTCTTTGCCAAAGCGGTAGTTAAATGAAAGGTTCAGCCTGCGTGAATCCCATTTATTCTGTACATCGATATCTACATTTCCAAATTTTGCATATGCGCTCCCGCTGCCCGTGTTGAAGATGTCGTTTACAGCAAGCTTAATCATTCCTTTGTCCTTCAGTATTTTGCGTTGTATGCCAAAGTCAATCGTATAGCGGGGACGAATAATGATGTTGCTGATAAGTTGGTGCGAGGAGTAATTTCCACTCAATTCTGCTTCCAGTTTCCAGGGCAAGGTAAAATTGTTTGTCATATTCCCGCTATAACTCCAGTTTTTAATATTTGAATTTCCACTTGAGTCAAAATTGATTCTCTTATACATGCCGGTTAGCGTGCCGTTCAGTCTCCACCACTTTGTTGGTTGGAATTGAAAGGTTTCGGAAAGATTTAAATCCAGCGAACTACTGAGGTTTTCCATGGTTTGGTAAACCGTTTTGCTCGCATCGTCCTGACGAATGATTTCTGTAAACAAGTCGGTTGTGTAATTGTAACCTATGCTTGTTATCAGTGCACCTTTATAGTTGTGTCCAATGCTGGCCGAGTGAGTGAACTGAGGTTTCAGGTTCGGATTTCCCACGTTATAAGTATACGGGTCGATCATCCACTTGAACGGATTGAGCATGTGATAACTTGGCCGTCCAATACGGTAGCTGTAGTTAAAGTTGATGTTGTTATCGGTGTTCAATGTTTGTTGCACAAAAAGAGATGGGAAAAACTTGAGATATGAGTTGCTGTTTATTGTGTTGGTGGTAACTGAATTGCCTGTAGAGTTGGTGTTTTCCAGTCTTAACCCTAATTGCAGGGTGGTTTTCTTCAGCTGTGCACGCCCATTCACATAAGCTGCCTGAATGTTTTCCTGATAAATAAAATTATCATTCTGGGTTAAATAGCCGGTCATGTCGATGTTGCTGTTCGTGTTTACAAAGCTAGCTTTTGCCCCCGACTCAAAGTTCAATGTTTTACTTATCGGCAATACGTAATCCACTTTTGCAGTATAAATATTAATGCCATTGCCCTGGTTTGTCTTCACGGTAATGTCATGGTTCAAATCAGCTCCGGCGTTGTTGTAATATACACCATTTTGAGTATTTGGACTCCGGAACGAAAAATGGGCATAGTCAAAGTCTGCTGTCAACGACTGGCCGGTGGTGTCAATATCCCATTTATAATTAGCGTTATACGTTTGACTATTCCACCAGTTGTTGGAGTTTGCAGTGGTTGCCAGCAATGAATCTACATGCAAATACCTGTCGGTGAATGACGTTTTGCTTTTTTCCTTCACTGTGTTTTGTCCGTTATCGCCCCGGAACATTACGCTAACCACGTGATTTTTCTTGATGAAATAATCTGCTCCTACCTTATAGTTGTGTGCATGGCCATTATAGTCGCCGTCATTTCTGATTAACTGATAAGCTCCTTCAAGATCGGTGCTTGTGAATCGGCGCGAGGCGTCCATGCTATTGTGCCCGGCCCAGTTATATATGGAGTAATTTCCGTACACATTGACTTTTCCGTAATTCATGTTCAGGTCCAGTCCGCCATTCCAACCAATGCGGCTGGCTATGCTCATTCCACCGTTAACGTTCCCGTTGAAGCCTGGAGCCTTATTGTGTTTCGTTTTAATGTTGATGATTCCCGAATTTCCTTCTGCATCGTAACGGGCCGATGGATTTTCAATAATTTCAATGCGTTCCACATTTTTCCCCTGCATGCTTTTGAGCATAGATGCCAGTTGATCGGCCGAAACATAAGTCGGTTTTTCGTCAATCAACACTTTTACGCCCTGTTTGCCTTTCAGGCTTATATTTTCATTGTTGTCGATAGTTACACCGGGCAGTTTTTTCAGAATTTCGTAAACATTCTCCGATGCCAATGTAATGGATGCTTCCGGATTGATAATTATTTTATCCACAGATTGTTCGATGAACTTTTTTTTGGAAACAACTTCTACACTGCTTAGTTGATGTGCTGTTTCGTTTAAAACGATATTCCGCTCAACCACACTGTTTTTCTTTCCGTCGATAACTACTTTTTCCGGTTCATTTTTGGCATAACCCACCATACTTACTGTGAGTATATATTCGCCCGGATTGACTTTTTCAATTACAAATTCCCCTTTTTCATTACAAACCTGGCCTTTGAAAAATTCTTTGGTGGCGGAATTTACTAAAGATGCCGTGGCAAATTGGATGGGCTGGTTTTTCGCATCTGTGACTTTCCCTTTTACGATTGCAGTAGGTTCAGCCCAAAGAAAGATAGAGAAGAATGTCAGGCAAAATAATAACGACATTCTGTTTAGCTGGATATTTCTTGAAAGTTTCATGTTTTTAATTTTTAGTATGATTCCCGATAAATTTGATCCATTGAAATTGGAATCTTACTAGTAAAGACTCAGCTTCGGAAAAATTCTTACATCGGTTTTTGATTTTTTTTTATAGTTAGACGCAACAATTATATCGGTTGGATTTAATTGATGAGTTAAATCTCTCAAAATATTTTTCGGGTGAATAAATCGAAGCCTCACGAAAAAAGCGTATTTTTGCAGGCTCAAAATTTAAATCAAATGAATCGTTTTAATGCCTGTTTTTCAATTGTTTTCTTTTCTGTGATTCTTTCAGTTGGACTGTTTTCATGTAAAGGACCTGAGCCTGAAACTGGTTCCGAAGCCTATCTTTCCGAGGTTTTTGACTATGTTTATGGTCCAGGACAACATGCGAAAATTGCAAAAGCAACGGATGCAGCCAATCTGATTGGCGAACCCAAAACCGACAAATGGGTGTATTTGGGAGGATTTGGAGGGTATGTAATTGCCGGATTTAACCATGATGTAATTAATGGCAACGGTGAAGACTTTGAGGTTTTTGCTTTGCAGGGAGCTTCGCCTGAACCTGCTGTGGTGTATGTGATGAGCGATAAAAGTGGCGATGGAAAGCCGAACGACGCCTGGTACGAACTGAAAGGAAATCAATTTGGAAATTCGAAAAGAAACTATTGGGTGCGCTATTATAAAGCGGTGTCCGACACAGCCGATATTACGTGGCTGGATAGCGAAGGAAGCCGTGGAAGACTTAAATGTGGTTTTGGTGCAACGAATTCGTCTGCCTGGTGGTGGCCGGCTACTGCTGCCGATAGCATTACCTTGCACGGAACCCGGTTGCCCAATGCTTATGACGATAACTCAGCCAATGGAACACAATATTGGGTCGTGCCACACGATCGATTCACGTGGGGATATGCCGAAAATGTTTACGGAACGGATTATGAAAATACAGTTGGCGGTAATAAACTGGATATTTCCAATGCGGTTGATTCACTCGGGCAGACTGTAAACTTACCGCATATCCGCTTTGTTAAAATTCAGACCGGGGTTTTTCAGCAAGCCGGTTGGACCAACGAGGTGTCATCGGAAGTGAGAGGTGCAAAGGACCTGAGAAAGTAAATAAAAGCCAAAAAACTCAATAACTCACTACACGATAGCCAATTTGACTGTAAAAACATATATCTTTGCAGCCTTTTGAGCCAACTTTTTCTAATTCAATCTGTTTTAAAAACTGAAAGAATAATTTCAACGTATTTATGTACATAATAAGTAAAGAATTCCATTTTTCTGCCAGCCATATTCTCAACGGACTTAAGGATGACCACCCATGCAAAAGATTGCACGGTCATAACTATGTAGTTACGTTTTATTTTAAATCCGAACAACTGAACGAAGCCGGTTTTGTGATCGATTATCGCGATTTGGATCCAATAAAAAAATACCTCGATGATGTTTTCGACCACCGGCATTTGAACGATGTGATGCCGGATGTAAATCCGACAGCTGAAAATATTGCTAAATTTCTTTACGATACTTTCCAAAGCCAGTTTCCGCTTTTGTTCAAAGTGGAAGTGAGCGAAACACCCAAAACAAAAGCTTTTTATGAAGTCTAAATTGAAGGTTGTCGAGATTTTCAATTCCATTCAGGGTGAAGGTGCCAATGTCGGACGGTCGGCCACTTTTATACGTCTTTCCAACTGCAATAAAAATTGCTCGTTTTGTGATACTGATTGGAATAATGGAACTGAAATGACCGTTGATGAGGTATTGGCTGAAGTTCGGAAATACCCATCCGATATGATAATCTGGACCGGAGGGGAGCCTACTCTTCAACTGACAGATGAAGTTTTGAGTTGTTTTAAACACTATTATCAGGCTATTGAAACGAATGGAACTAATCCGGTTCCTGACGGAATTAATTATATATCATGTAGCCCGAAAGTTGGGTTAGAGATATTAAACAGCAACTTCCAGTCTGTCGATGAGTTTCGTTTTCCTGTTGTTGCCGGCGATACTCTGCCAGCGATTGATGATCTCCCCAAGGCTTCCAATTATTTCCTCAGCCCCGTGTTTGTTGGAGAAGCGAAAAAACACCTGGAAATCAACAAAGAAAACCTGGATTATTGTTTGTCGATTATAAGTCGGGATACCCGTTGGCGATTGTCGGTACAGCTCCACAAACTGCTGAACGTACAGTAATTTATTCAATCTCTATCCTGTATTTATCTAATAATCCAGCAATTCCAAGCTTCGAAAAACGTGCTTTGGTAATGCGGTTTGCTTCCGGGTCAATGGAATAATGGAATGAAGTGCGGAAATCTGCCTTCTCCAGGATAGTTCTATGGAAAATAGTTCGCTGCATGTCGCAATTATCAAATACCGAGGCAGTCAGATCGGCTTCACTGAAATCGGTTTCCTGCAGGTTGCAATTCTTGAAACGTGTTTTTTTGAGTTTTGATTTGTAGAACACAGCCAGTTTGAGTGCACAATTTTCAAAATCGACTGAAAACAAAAAAGGGTTGCACTCCTCAATCAAGACTCCCACGAGCTTACAACCTACAAAATGAATATCGTTTAATGCCGTATTTTTCAAGCTTGCCAGGCTGAAGTCGCAATCCTCGAATGTACATTCACGAAATGTAACGTCAACAAGGTTGGAGCTGTAGAAGTTGCAATTTACAAATTTGCAGTTTTCGTACGTTTCGTGCGGAAACTTTTCATTCGAAAAATCGACACGCTCAAAGATTTTATTTTCTATCATTTCTATTGTTTTTTTGCAGGCCCTGTTTTACTTCCAATCAGAGGGAGTACGAGCTTGCAAAAATAGGCAATTTAAAACAAAAACAGAGAAGTGCGCGAGCAATTCCCTGAGTCTTTCCTAATAGAATTCATATTTACTCATAAAGCCAGGCAGCCTTTTTCAAATATGTTTCGTCAGAGAGTTGGTCGAGAATAAAAGAAGCAACGTTTGCCCGTGAAATGCTTCTGCTCTTTTTTAGTGGAGAGATGTCTGTCCCGGATTTTAAACTTCCAGTGATTGCTCCGTCAGTTAATACCCCGGGACGGATAATGGTCCAATTCAGATTGCTGGAAGATATTCGTTTTTCGTTCGCATTATGGTCGGCAATGGGTACGCGCAGCAAGATGTTGACAACAAAAAAACGGGAAGGCTGCGCGATAAGCAGACGGCTATCTCCGGCTCCAATACTTGACATATAAATAAACCTGCGAACACCTGCACTCTCCATAATCGAAACAATATTTCCAATGCCATGTACAATGTCGGGACTACGATGAGTCAATGAGCCGCTTCCCAAAGCTGAAATACAGGCATCGGCACCAGTTATCGCGTCTTTCATCCGGAGAGTTTCATTAAGCCTTCCAACAACTATTTTAAGATTAGGATGCCCGTTGAAAACCGGGCCGCGCTTACGGATGTAAGCAACAACCTCATAGCCTTTATTAAGTGCCTGCTCTACTAATAAAGTGCCGGTTTTTCCAGTTGCTCCAAAAATCACTATTTTCATTTTAGTTTTATTGTAAATTGGTTGAGACATTTCTTTGTTCCAATAATAAACAGCCTTTAAATGCAAATGTTTAGGTGTAATAATAAAAAGAGAGCAAAATTCACAGAACGTGAATTTTGCTCTCTTTTTATTATTAAGCATTTTTTAGTTGCGGTTTTTCATTTCCTCCGGAGTTTTCTGGCGTAGACCCGGATTTTCTTTTACCATCTGGCGCAAAAACTCTTCAGGATAACCGGGGCGAATGATAGTAGGCGGTATTTTAAATTCGTTTTGAACGAATTTGCCGTTTTTCTCGGCTTTGACATTACCATCCATGTATTTCACCAACAGGTATTCACCAAGTTTTTTCCAGGCTTTTGTTGAGTTTTCGGCTTGTGAGCAACTGAAGTTCGTCAGAAAAACGCGTGCATCTGCTTCGCTCATTCCTACAGCCACTTTATCCATGGCAGGTACCAACGCATTAAAGTCGCTTTCCCATTGGCTCTGAACCTTTTTTATGTCGGGAAACATATACGAGTATTTGCTGTAAGCGTAGTTGGCCACCCAATTGTAGGTCCAGAAAGCGGAAGTGGCAGAGTATTCGAGGAGGCTGCCGTTGTCGGATCTGAAACATTCGGGTATGCTTGTTATTCCACAGTACATGGGCACGTAAAGCGAAGTGGCAGCATCGTCAACACCAAACCACAGGATTCCGCCAATGTAATCGGGCAACCAACTGCGCATTTGCCCTACAAATGTAAATCCTGTTTGTTGGGTTGCGGTTGGGCGCTCATGAACGTAATCTACGCTGTCGACTTTAAATGTAAGCGGGCTGCAACGAAGTTTGCTTCCAAATTCACCGGCTGCAAGTCCTTTGGTCATATCGAATTCGGTACCTTCATACTGGTCGCGCATGTATTCTTTCAATTTCTGTGCAGTCAGTTTAAAAGTTGGTTTTATCCAGAGCGGCATGCGTTCTGCAGTTTCGCCTTTTACATACGATTTATATTTGTCCATCGCAGGATCAACCTTGCGAAAGAAGCTCCAAACGCGGGCTTCGCAAGCACGAAGGGCCGTATAATCAAGTGGAGCATAGGTATCCGAAAAACTGAAATCTTTATTTTTTCCTTTGAAATAGCCTTTTTCACGGGCAAATGCAATCACATCTTCGGCATACATGCAGTTGTTTTTGTCGTCGAAAGGAAAAGTTGTGATTCGTGCCTGATTGGCGTGAGCCGATACACATTCGTCCGGAACTCGTTGCGCTACCCACACGGCACCTTTGTTGTTTGGACCTTTTCCTACCATTTCCATAATCCATACTTCATTCGGATCGGCAATTGAAAATGATTCGCCTTCGCTGTAATAGCCGTATTCAGCTACTAAATCCGTCATCACTTTAATGGCTTCACGAGCAGATTTTGCACGTTGCAGGGTAACATATATCAAGCTTCCGTAATCCATTATGGCAGTTGAATCAACCAACTCTTCGCGACCTCCAAAAGTAGTTTCGCCAATGCAGAGTTGGTATTCGTTCATATTTCCGATTACAGAATAAGTTCTTTCAACCTGCTTGATTTTTCCAAGATATTTGCCCGAATCCCAATCGTGAATGTCGAGCATGCTGCCGGCCGGATATTTTGCTGCCGGATAATGGTATAGTGCGCCAAACAAGAAATAAGAGTCGGCATTGTATGAAATAAGTGTGGATCCATCGAGTGTTGCTGCTTTTCCAACTAAAAAGTTAGTGCATGCAAAAATACCATTCACAGAGAGCGTGAAAAGAAGCGTGAAAAGAAATTTTTTTATCATTTTTGTCTAATTATCGTTTTGATGGATACAAAGATACAGGATTAAATCAAAAGAATAAAATTAAATTTTGGTGCTGTTTTGAGGATTTTGTTGTACCACGGCCATTAATGTAAATTAAAGGCTTTGTTCCGCAACTACCTTTACAGCACTACTTTTAGAAAACGATTTTTTTATCCAATTGGGGATTACAATTAATCCAAGCAATAAATACAGGTAGTAGCTGATAATCCTCCATACAAGTGTGACGATGAGGATAACGCTTGTTGAAGCAAACACATCGCTGTAATATTCTTTGAATGCGTATTCGGTTACACCGCTACCACCCGGGGTTGGGCTGACCACCATGTAAACCCATAAAATCAATTGGCGTGCAAACACAACCAAATGATCGATATTTACCGGGTTGAAAGCCATGAAAACAGCATTTACAACCAGAAAACGGGCGCTCCAGGTTAATAAGGTCATCCCAAATGCCTTAGCCCAGAAACCAACAGAATGTTTCCCAATCTCATGAGAAGCCTGGACCATGTTGTTGGTTAGTAGCTCGACTTTTATGTACATTCGTCGTAATACCGGTAATCTGAAAAGTGTCAGCAGTATTTGTTTAATCCAGTTCGGGCGTTTGAAAATGCCAATAAACATGATGGCAGTCCAGATCATGCGTGTGATATAAAGCGTAGTGAAAACTACTGCAAAAGTTGATACAATGACGGAAGAAGAATTAAAAAGCTGCTCAACCGGTATAAAAAGAAATACTAAAGGGCATACAACCAAAAAGAATAATTCATCCAAAAGCAAGTTTACAAACATAATGGTCGTGCTTCGTCCGGCATTAATTCCTTCCTTGATCAGGAAAATAACCACCAGGCTGGAACCTCCAATCACAGCCGGTGTCACAGCCGAGGTAAATTCGCTGAGCACATTGATGTGAAATGCCTGTTTCCAGGTCAATTTTTTGTCCGTCAGCAGCCTGAAACGCCACATCATTCCCCAGTCGCGTACAAACATTAGTAAGAATGCCAACACAATAAATAATGCACTGACAAACGTGAATTTAAATGAAAAGAAAACCGCAGGGTCAAATTCGTCGAGAAACAACCAACCAATTACAAATAATCCCAATATAACGGGAATGAGTACCTGATAAAACTTATACGGTCTTGAAACTTTTTTAGGTATTGGTTGGCTTATCGTCTCCATTTTCGTTGCATAATTTTTTTATATCGGTCAAGTACTTCTTCAGCAACGCTTTCCCACGAGCGGGCAATGGTTTGTGAAGCTTTCAGGCCTGTGGCGCTGATTAATTCAGGCGAATTTACTAATTCTCTCAGTTTGGCGGAAAAAGATTCAACCGAGTTTTCGGTCAGAAATCCATTAAAATTGTCAGTAATGTGTTCAGCAGAAGATGAGCCTTTTACTAAAATAGAAGGCGTTTGCAGTGCACCCGCTTCACGAATAACAAGCGGAGCATTGTCGTATATTGAAGGAAACAGAAACAGGTCGGCAGCAGCGTAAATTTGTTTCAGTTTTTCACGTTCGGTAACGACTCCCAGAAATTCAACTTTGGAGTTCAGGCCCAAATCACCCACCAATTGTTTCAAATCGGCAGTGGCGTAACCTGTTCCTACAAAAAACATTTTGAATGGAAGGTCCTTCACTTCAGCCAGCGATTCCACAATTAACCGTGTGTTTTTTTCCCAAATGTGCTGTCCTACAAATAGAAACATTAATTCATTATCCGGAACATGTAATGCTTTTCGGGCCGCTTTTTTTAATGGACCCAACGGTTCGTTCGTTGCAAAATCATTACCATTATCAACCACTTCCACATGTCCTTTAAATCCGTATTCACGGATGGTTTCTTCTACCGAGGCCTGCGGAATCCAAACTTCATCTGCTTTTTCAAAAAAGCGGATAATTTCATTGGTCATTTTTTGAGCTATGAATTTATTATGGACCGAATGTTGGAAATCGTCCCTGAATTTGGAGTGAAAAGTAGCTATAAAAGGGATTTTTTGCTTTTTTGCAATACTGAGCGCCAATCGTCCTGCACTAAAAGGCGAGTGTGCATGAACCAATCCGAACGAAACCTGGCTCAGCTCTGTTTTAAACGAAAGATCAATGTTAGGCAGCCCTAAACGGTAGGGTTTCCTGCCAATAACAGGAACTGATGTGTACCTGTAAATCGGATATGGTTCATCGTCGTTATAATCCGGGGCCTTTGGGGTAATAACGCAAACGGGTTGATCCATTTTGTGTAACCAGTAGGCGTAATTTTTTGCTGTGAGCGAAACTCCGTCCATGATTGGAGGAAAAGTTTCATTGAAAATTCCAAACGTTTTTAGTTTATTGTCAGCAGTTTCCTCCATTTTTTAGGCTATTTCTTTTGGTTAAGAATTTGAAGAAGTAAACAAAATTTTATTGTTCCAAAGGAATGCAAATTTAGGACTTTCTTTTCATATTTCTATAATTATGATGCTTTTGCGAAGTAATTGATAAATTAAAAACATATTTATTAACGTAAATAAAGTTTTTATTGTACCTTTCTGATAGTTCATCAATTATGATAATATAGTACTTTTGTGGTGCCGGACATACAATTATTGTACCTGAATTTTTGTAACAGTCTGGATGCATTTGGCCGCTTTTCATTTATCTGGAGTTCTTTATGTTTAATAGCTAATATTCAATTGCTTATGCTTCTATTTGTGCTTGCCTTTCTTGGTGCTGCAACCGATAATTCGCAGCCTGTCGACTTTGGCTCTAAAACGGATACAGTTGTAAATAAACAAATTAAGGAAGTTGAAGTTGTAGCCGGATTGGCCAACATATTCACACTTCCCAAAGTAGAAGTGGACAAAAAAACACTCGATGCTTCTTCTTTTTTTACACCAGCCGATGCATTGCGGCGCGAAACCGGAATTTCCATTATTCGTGATGCTCCCTGGGCAACTTCGTTGAATGTTCGCGGTTTGTCGGAGCAACGGTTGATTGTAATGTCAGATGGCGATCGTATTCAAACTGCCACTGACCATTCTGCCGCTTTGTCGGTTGTCGATTTGAATAGCCTGGAAAAAATTGAAGTTGTCAAAGGCGCAAGTTCTGTTTTGTATGGAACGGGTGCAATGGGAGGTGTTGTTAATTTTGTGCCGGAGCGACCGACTTACACTTCTGTTTTCAAGACAAAGGGACGGATTGGTACTGAATTCAATACTGTAAATAGTGGCTGGGCAAACAGTGCCAATGTTCAGTTTACAACAAATAAATGGTATTTAGCACTGAACGGGAGTTTCCGTACGGCTCAAAATATACATACACCCGACGGAATTTTGCCAAATAGTCAGTTCCACGATGCTTCGTGGGGTTTAAGAGGTGGAATTTTATATTCCGAAAACCAGGAAGTATTGGTCAATTATCAGCACGTAGGTGGTTGGGATATTGGTTTGCCAGGCGGACGTTCTTTCCCGGCTACGGCTGCTGCCCGATATACCGGAATTGAACGGAATCAGTTGAGTGGAGAATATATTGTGACGAAGATAAATCCGAATTTGCGCGAAGTCCGTTTCAAAGCATACACTCAAAATATCAGCCGGGATGTGGAATTGAAGCCAGCTGATCCGTCGGTCGTTATTCTTCCAGGCAGTAAAAATGAAACTTCGGGGGCTAAACTTACTTCCGACTGGCGTTTTACCGATTAT
>JASGLA010000005.1:0-57572 GCA_047600405.1 Paludibacter sp. | reverse complement strand
CTGTAAAAATGATTCAAAATGGGGCGCTGCTCACCGAATACCTGAGCCAGACAAACCCGGACCGACCCAATTTTGTACAACGAAACCGCATTATTGCCGGACTTTGCGATGCCATTGTGGTGGTAGAATCGGCTGCACGTGGCGGAGCACTCATAACGGCCGAAGTAGCCAACGATTACAACCGTGATGTGTTTGCTTTCCCGGGCCGTGTAAACGATGAATGGTCGGCCGGATGCAACGCGTTGATAAAAAGCAATAAAGCTTCGTTGATAGAATCGGCCGAAGATATTTTGAGATTTATGAATTGGGAAAAACAAGACTCTGCATCACAACAAACCGTTCAGACTACTTTGTTTCTGGATCTTTCGGACGAAGAACAGGAGATTGTTTCCATTCTCCGACAGCATTCAGACGGTATCCAGGTGAACGAACTGGCTATCGCAACAGCGAAACCTTTCAGCAAAATATCCTCCCTATTGCTGGAAATGGAATTTAAAGGCATAGTAAAATGCTTACCTGGAGGAATTTATAGAATAGTGAAATGAAAGCCCCCTAACCCCCGAAGGGGGAATAAATAGCAGGCTAAACTAGTTAGAAACAAATGAAGTAACTTAAACTCCTCCCCCTGGGGAGGTTGGGAGGGGCTATGTATTCAAAAGAAGAATTAAAACAACTGAAGAAAGAATTTTGGGAAGGATTTGGCACCTATTGCAGCCACATTCCGGCATTGAAACGTAGGAAAAGCAAGTTCATGTTGTACAATACCAAGATGAAAGGCGTGGAAATGAAATTTGATGCCACGCGCGATGGCGCCTTTGTCATTTTGGAAATAAACCTGAACAATGAGCAGGCCCGACTCGAAAAATACGAGCAGTTCGAACAGTATAAAGCCATTATGGAAAAGCAGTTTCCTGACGGATTAATTTGGGACTTTGCTTATGTGCGCGAATCGGGAGAACAGGTTTGCCGCATTTATACGCAAAAAACAGGCATTGACATACATCGACGAATACAATGGATGGAGTTTTACCAGTTTATGGCCACCGAGATGCTGAAATTGGAAAAAGCATTTAAAATGGTGAAAGAGGCGATAGAATAAATAACAATTAATGACATGAAATACAATATAAACATTCTTAAATCAGAACAAATTTTTGACTGATATAGGTTTAAATTTATTGTCAAGCATTCTCATTTCCATTGATTTTATTCAATGGGCTAGATTATTTTTATCCAAACGAAATTCAATTTAAATTCTTTGGATTTGGAGGAGTGATTCTTTGGGGAGTTTCATTTATTGTAACCCTAGTTAAACAAACAATTAAGGAAGAATTAGAGATTAAGTCCGAATATATTAATACATTACATTTTGGGAAAATTTATTTTATTGAAATTAAGTATTATGAAAGAAAGAACTATAAAGGACAAGATAGTTTAATCATAAAAATGTTTGATGGCAGAAAACTCTTAATTTCCCCTCAAGATCGAAGAAATGAAGTTTCTAATACTGAATTTTATCGATTTGTTGAAAAACTTAAAAACATTGTTGATATGAAATAATTAAGCTATCTGAATTAATAAACAATGCTTAAAGCCAACGCATTTAGCATTGTTTTGTCTATTTCTGTATCAACTTATTAAATTTGGTTAGGTCTGAAAATCAAACTGTTTTTATATTGATAAAACAACATTTTTTTTGTAGTTTTGCATCCCATAAATAAACGAAAAACGGAAAATGGAAAAAAAGCAAATCAAAAGAGCCTTAGTATCTGTTTATCATAAAGATAAACTTGACATCATTATCAAAAAATTACATGCTGAAGGAGTAGAATTTATCTCTACCGGCGGAACCCAATCCTTTATCGAATCCCTTGATATTCCATGTCGCGCTGTTGAAGATTTGACCGGATATCCATCAATTTTAGGCGGAAGAGTTAAAACTTTGCATCCAAAAGTGTTTGGAGGCATTTTGAACCGCCGTGATTTAGCTCAAGACCAATCTCAAATTTCCGAATACGATATACCAGAAATTGACCTGGTAATCGTTGATTTATACCCTTTCGAAGCTACTGTGGCTGCCGGAGCCGATGAGCCAACCACCATTGAAAAAATTGATATCGGCGGTATTTCGCTGATTCGTGCAGCAGCCAAAAACTACAAAGATGTGGTCATTGTAGCTTCTCAAGAACAATACGAACCTTTGTTCGAAATTATTTCGGCTAATGGAGCTCAAACGTCGGTTGAAGAGCGCCGCTGGTTTGCCAAAGAGGCCTTTGCCGTTTCTTCGCATTATGATTCAGCCATTTTCAATTACTTCGATGGCGATGACGAAAGTGCTTTCCGCCTGACCGAAAACAACTCAAAAGTGCTCCGTTACGGTGAAAATCCTCACCAACGCGGCGTTTTCTTTGGTAAATTCGATGACATGTTCGAACAACTCCAGGGAAAAGAAATTTCATACAACAACTTACTTGACATTGACGCAGCCGTTAATCTGATTAACGACTTTGATGATATTACTTTTGCCATCCTGAAACACAACAATGCCTGCGGACTTGCTTCACGCCCGGTATTGGTGGATGCATGGCAGGATGCCCTGGCCGGCGACCCGGTTTCGGCTTTTGGTGGCGTACTGATTACCAACGCTATTATCGACAAGGCTACTGCCGAGGAAATGAACAAAATCTTCTTCGAAGTGGTTATTGCTCCTGATTACGATTTGGAAGCATTGGAAATCCTGAGCCAAAAGAAAAACCGCATCATCCTGATACAGAAAGAAGCCAAAGTAAAAAACCAACAGGTTCGTACAGTCTTGAACGGCGTTCTTGTTCAGGATAAAGATACTAAAACAGAAACTGCTGATGATTTGAAGGTTGTGACTGAAAAAGCGCCGACTGCAGAAGAGATTGAAGACTTGCTTTTTGCCAACAAAATTGTAAAACATACCAAATCAAACGCCATTGTGTTTGCAAAAAACAAACAAATGTGTTCGAGCGGTGTAGGCCAAACTTCGCGTGTAGACGCCCTCAACCAGGCTGTGGAAAAAGCTGAGACTTTCAAATTCGATTTGAAAGGAGCTGTAATGGCTTCAGATGCTTTCTTCCCGTTCCCTGATTGTGTACAGTTGGCTGCTGAAGCCGGTATCACGGCTGTGATTCAACCAGGCGGCTCAATCAACGACAAACTTTCGATTGAAAACTGCAACGAAAACGGATTGGCCATGGTAACCACCGGCTTCCGTCATTTCAAACATTAAATAATGCGCTGATGTGTTGATATGGTAACTATGATGATTTGTATCTAAAGCCAGAACACGAAACACAGAATGCGAAACACGAAATAAATAATATGGGATTATTTTCATTTACACAGGAAATCGCGATTGACTTAGGAACAGCCAACACGATTATCATCCACAACGACAAAATTGTAGTGGATGAACCATTGGTAGTAGCGTTGGACAAACGTACCGATAAACTGATAGCTATCGGAGAGCGTGCACGCCAAATGCAGGGAAAAGAAAACGAAGGAATCCGTACCGTACGTCCGTTGCGCGACGGTGTGATTGCCGACTTCTACGCAGCTGAATTGATGATTCGCGGCATGATTAAAATGATTCCGACAAAGAATCACCTCTTCTCTCCTACCCTGAAAATGGTGGTTTGTATTCCTTCGGGAAGTACCGAGGTGGAAATTCGTGCCGTACGTGACTCGAGTGAACATGCCGGAGGCCGTGAAGTGTACATGATTTATGAACCTATGGCGGCTGCAATTGGTATTGGTATCGATGTGGAAGCTCCAAACGGCTGTATGATTGTGGACATAGGTGGTGGTACTACCGAAATTGCGGTTATCTCGCTGGGTGGTATCGTTTCAAATAAATCAATCCGTATTGCTGGTGATGACCTGACGCTGGATATTGTGGAATACATGGGACGTATGCACAATATCAAAGTGGGTGAGCGCACAGCCGAATTGATCAAAATTAACGTAGGAGCAGCCCTTACCGATCTGGAAGATGCTCCCGAAGATTATATCGTTCACGGACCAAACCGTATGACGGCTTTACCTATGCAGGTTCCGGTTTCTTATCAGGAAATTGCTCATTGCCTTGAAAAATCGATTTCGAAAATTGAAGCTGCTATCCTGAGCGCGTTGGAACAAACGCCACCTGAATTGTATGCCGATATTGTTCAACGTGGTATTTACCTGGCTGGTGGTGGAGCATTGCTTCGCGGATTGGACAAACGTTTGACTGACAAGTTGAACATCCAGTTCCACATTGCCGACGATCCATTGCGTGCAGTAGCACGCGGAACGGGTATTGCACTGAAAAACGTGGATAAATTCTCGTTCCTGATTCGATAAAACCCAATTGAATTTTCGATAAGTTGCACAAGATAATTGTGTACTTATCGAAAATTTTTGTTCTAAAAACAGTTTTCTTCCTTTCGTGCAGTTTGGCTTTTTATGAAGAACCTCATCAATTTTTTGATACAGTACAGCGTTGTGTTTTTATTTCTATTTTTAGAAGTAATTTCCTTCACTATGATTGTAAAAAATCAGGAGTATCAGAAAAGTGTTTTTCTCTCGTCCAGCAACTCGGTAGTTTCGGGCATGTACGAATGGAGCAATTCGGTGGTTGAGTTCTTCAAACTCCGCGCGGCTAACGATAATCTTTCGGAAGAAAATACCGCACTTAAAAACCAGATTATCAAACTTCAGAATAAACTGTCGACAATGACTCCTGAAGCGGACGATTCTATCCATTTCCGCATTCCGCCCGAAATGGAATATGAGTTTATTTCGGCAAAAGTAATCAACAGTTCTACCAACAAAATTCAAAACTACATTACGCTCAACAAGGGCGCCATTGATGGTGTGAAGCCTGATATGGGCGTTATCAGCGACGAAGGGGTTGTGGGCATTGTGAAAACCGTTTCGAACCGGTTTGCTGTAGTAATTCCGGTGTTGAATCCTAAGATTGAAATCAACTGTAAATTTAAACGCAGCAATTACAGCGGTCCGCTGGATTGGTCGGGTGAGGATTACCGGTATGCCAACCTGAAGGATATTGCCCGGCACGTGGAACTTGCCCTGGGTGATACGTTGATTACAAGCGGATTTACCAACACGTTCCCCGAAGGAATTCCGGTAGGTTATATCGAAGATTTTAAAATTAAGGAAAGCGACGCGTACTATAATATTAAGGTAAAACTGGCCGTGAATTTCCGTACGCTTTCGCACGTAAAGATTATCAACTACCTGAATTACACGGAACAAAAGGAACTCGAAAAAACATTGGAGGAACAACAATAATCAGTTTATAGTGAATAGTTTATAGTAATAAGTCAGGACTATAAACTATTGACCATAGACTATGAACTAAAAAACTATGCCCGTAGTACTTCAAAATATATTCCGCTTCATTTTACTGGTGCTTTTTCAGGTGCTGGTGCTGAATAATATTCAGTTTTTGGGATATATAAATCCGTACATTTACATTTTGTTCATACTCGCCTTGCCGGTTCGCACCCCAAGGTGGTTTGCTCTTTTGCTGGCTTTTGGAATCGGGCTTACCATCGATATGTTCTCAAATACAGGTGGTATGCACGCTTTTGCCACTGTAATGGTTGCCTTTTTGAGAAACGGAGCTATCAAGCTATTTACAGCCATTGAAGAAGGAAATAATCCCACGCCTTCGTTCCACACTTTCGGAGTGGGTGCCTACGTTAAATATGTAGTGCTGATGGTGTTTATCCATCATACCACTTTATTCATTCTCGAAGCATTTACAGTAGCCCATTTCTGGCTGATGCTGGCAAAAATACTGTTCAGTTCAATGATCACAGTACTGCTTATTCTGGGTATACAATCGCTTAACAGGAAGTAATCAATGATAAATGATACGCTGCAAAACAGAAAAACGGTTATTGCCATAATCATGTCGGCTGTAATTGTTGTGTACATCCTGCGACTATTCACCATTCAGATTCTCGATACCCGATACAAGGAAGGTGCTGAAAGTAATGCTTTCCTGAAGAAAACGCAATTTCCTCCACGCGGACTTCTTTACGACCGTCATCACAAGCTGTTGGTTTATAACAAACCGGCCTACGATGTAGCCATGATTATGCGCGAAGTACGTGATCTGGATACTCTGGCATTTTGTAAAGCCCTCGATATTGACAAAGCATTTTTCATCAAGCGGATTGAAGAAATAAAAGACCGCAGCAAAAATCCCGGATATTCTTCGTATACACCTCAACTTTTCATGAGTCAGTTGAGGATAGAAGATGTGGCTACTATCCAGCAATCCATGTATAAATTCCCCGGATTCTATATCCAAAACCGTACCCTGCGCGAATACACGTATCCAATTGCAGCACATGTATTGGGAAGCATTGGCGAAGTGTCGCAAAAAAAAATTGAAAAGGATGAGTACTACAAACGGGGCGATTATGCAGGGCGCGATGGAATTGAATATACGTACGAGAAACAACTGCGCGGAGAAAAAGGGGTTGAAATCCTGCTCAGGGATGCCAAAGGCCGTATAAAAGGAAGATACGAAAACGGGAAAGAAGATATAGCACCGAAAGCGGGGCAAAATCTGACCCTCACACTCGACGTAGAGCTTCAAATTCTGGCAGAGAAACTGCTGAAAGGGAAAGTGGGAAGCATTGTGGCTCTGGAGCCTAAAACGGGCGAAATTCTGGCTATGGCTTCGAATCCAACGTTTAGCCCGGCATTATTGGTTGGCCGCCAACGTTCAAAGAATTACAACGACCTGTTGCACGACCCTACCAAGCCGTTGATGAACCGGGCTACGCAGGGCCAGTATTCACCAGGATCATCATTCAAAACGCTTCAGGCGCTTGTTTGCCAGCAGATGGGCGGTATTACCACCCACACATTGTTTGCCTGTAACGGTCCCGGATCGTACCCTGTAAAGTGTACGCACCATCACGGGTCGCCGGTGAGCCTGCTTAGCGCCATTGAACAAAGTTGTAACCCCTACTTCTGGAATGCATTTAGAGCCACCATTGAAAAAAACGGCTACGGGGAACGGAATATTCTTTTCAGAACCACCTACGACGAATGGGTAGACCGTATGAAAAGCTTCGGTTTGGGCGAAAAATTTACAGATGGCGACATTTATGAACAATCACGCGGATATATACCAACCCAGAAATTTTACAACAAGGTGTACCGTTCCGAAAAAGGTTGGCGGGCAATAACTATCCGCTCCAACTCCATTGGACAGGGTGAAGTACTAGCTACTCCGTTACAATTGGCTACTTCAATGGCTGTTATTGCAAACGAGGGATATTACATAACACCGCATTTGGTAAAAAGCGATACCATGCTGAAAAAAATTCACCGTTGCAAAGTGGATAAACAATATTTCCCGATAGTGAACGAAGGGATGTGGCGGGTGTTTGAATACGGAACAGCTCGTGGAAGCCGCATACCGGACATAGCCATGTGCGGAAAAACCGGTACGGTGCAAAACAGCCGAGGAAAAGACCACGCTTTCTTTGTGGGCTTTGCTCCCCGCGAAAATCCGAAAATTGCCATTGCCATCGTGGTGGAAAACGCCGGGTTCGGGTCAACCTATGCAGCTCCTCTTTTCAGTTTAATGGCCGAGCTATACCTCAAAGGGAAAATAGAACGAACCGAATTACTTAGAGAAAACAACCAGTACAGTAACAAACGCCAATGTCCAAGAACGTTAGTATAAAATATGCACTCGACTGGACAACTGTAACTTATTACGTTGTCATGGTTATCATGGGTTGGATCAGCATCTACGGTGCCAGTTACAACTTTGACCAGGCCAGTGTTTTCGATTTCAGCCAACGGGCCGGATCCCAGTTTATATGGATTCTCACCGCCTTTACCCTGGGAGGTATGTTGCTGTTGGTTGATTCGCGCATGTACGATTTCTTCGCCTATTTCATCTATGCAGCAGCCATTTTGCTGCTTATTTTCACCATAGTGGCGCCCAGTTCGTTGGTACCGGACATAAAAGGTTCCCGATCCTGGATTGTGCTTGGGCCGGTGCGTTTTCAGCCTGCTGAGCTTGCAAAAATAGCCACAGCACTGGCTCTTTCCAAGTTTATGAGTTCGTATAACTACAAGCTTAAATCGTGGGGCGACCTGGTTCCATTGGGAGTATTTATCCTTGTTCCGTTAGGACTTATTGTGCTTCAGCACGAAACAGGCTCGGCCCTGGTTTTTGTTGCCTTCCTGCTGATGCTTTACCGCGAAGGGATGAACGGGATAGTGCTTCTGCTCGGGACTTTTGCCGTAGTGCTTTTTGTAGTGGTTATCCGGTTCAGTAACATACCCATCCAGGTAGACCGGGGTACATTGGGATTTGTGGCTGCCATGGTTATCATTCTTGCTTATCCAGGTATTTTATGCCATTTTCTTTGGCCGAAACCGAAAAGAAGCATTTATTTTGGTTTTGGCTACAGCCGTCATCGCTGCCCTTTCATACGTGGCGAATTTTTGGTTTCACATCAATTACAACTATATTTCCATTGCTGTAATAGTTGCTTCGTGCATTTACTGGATATTTGTGGAACTTATTCATCGTTATAAAAAATATTGGGTACTGGTGTTGTTTTCCATTGGTTCGGTCCTGTTCTGTTTTTCGTCCGATTATCTGTTCGAAAAAGTACTTCAACCGCACCAGCAAATACGTATCAAAGTATTGCTTAACATGGAAGATGACCCTACGGGAGCCGGATATAACGTAAATCAGTCGAAAATAGCCATTGGCTCCGGTGGACTTTGGGGAAAAGGATTTTTGAACGGTACCCAGACCAAACTGAAATACGTACCGGAACAGGACACCGATTTTATTTTTTGTACGGTTGGTGAAGAGCATGGATTCTGGGGTTCGACCCTCGTACTTTTTGTGTATTGGCTCTTTTTGATGCACCTATTGCGCATTGCCGAACGACAACGGGAAGCCTTCAACCGCATTTACGCCTATTGTGTGGCGAGCATATTCTTTTTCCACCTCACTATTAATGTCGGCATGGTACTCGGTATTATGCCTGTAATTGGCATTCCTTTGCCATTTTTCAGCTACGGAGGCTCCTCGCTGTGGGGTTTTACCATTTTGCTGTTTATCCTGCTCAGATTGGACGCTGCGCGGCTCGAGCATATGCGGTAAAATCTATAAATTAGTCCAATCGATTCTCGAGATGGTGAAGGTTTTCACTTGTAGAGTGTAACGTAAGTAAAGGACACTCTCATTTGTCATAAGCCGGGGTCTACTTAATAAACCGCGTATTCTGACGGAAACCCTTTGTTTCCTGACAGAGTCGCGGAGCTTCCTGACAAGTCCCCTGTGTGTCCGGAAAGGACTGCTTTGCAAAATTACTAATCCCCTGTGACTTCTGACAGAATCGCTTTGGTTCCTGACTGAACCGCGAAACTTCCGGACAAATCCGCGGAGCTTCCGGAAAGAAATGCGGAGCAAAATTTCCCAACCCCTGTGGTTTATGACAAACAACCGAACCGTATTTCAAACAGCCATTTGCAAATCATAAAATAACGTGAGCTCGATATAAAATACAGGATGACGATTTTGCAATACATTGACAATCAATAGTCAATAGATAACATAGTTCGGTACGCTGCACCTTTGATTACATATTTATTGAAATATCCTACAAACAGGACGGGACGCTGTACCTTAATAGGTGCAGAGCACCGCAGTATTTATTACATTACAGAAACATAAGTTTTTTGCTTATCTCGAACTCACGTTAATATACAAACAATGATATTACACACCTATTTGAAGAAAAAAAAAAAAAAAAAGAAAGAAAAAAAAAAAGGTGGGGGGGAAATGTTGGGGGGGGGGGGGGGAAAAAGAAAAAAGAAAAAAAAAAAAAATTTAAAGAAAGGAGGAAAAAAAAAGGAAAAAGGAAAAAAAAAAAAAAAGAAAAAAAAAAAAAAATTTGAAAAAAAAAAAAAAAAAAAAAGAAAAAAAAAGAGGAAAAAAAAGAGAAAAAAAAAAAAGAAATTTATTATAAATTTAAATAAAAAATAAATATTATTTATTGATTATAATAAATCCCGGGAAAGAAATATGGATACTTTTCTTTTCCCGGGATTTAAAGACACTATAGTTATTCCGTTTTATCTTCGTCGGCTACGGCATCCTGCCAATTGTCCCATTCGGGAATGTTGGCATCATATCCTGTATATCCATAATTCTGATGGAGTTGCCCTTTCAGGTTCGCAGCAATTGTTGTATTTGGTATTGGCCAGTACAGGTTGCATTTGTCCATTTTGTAAAATAGAGTTCGGTTGTTGGAGTTGACTCCACCCGCAGTATTGTAAATACCCCCTTTTCGTATAACTCGTTTATACCAATAACTACCGCCATTCAGGTCTGTACCTGATTGTTTGTCATAGGTGTCGACAGTATAAGTATCACCCCATTCATTGGGTTTTCCACTTAATGCCAGGCAGTACGAGACTCGGCTCAACTCCGTGTGACGCCACTCTTCCAGGTAGAGTTCACGTGCACGTTCATTCATAATATCACCAATCGTAACGTCGGAAGTGTAAAGCTGACTACACTTTGCCCGTTTCCGTATTTCGTTTACATCGTCTTTAGCCGTGGCATTGCCCATATAGAACTTAGCTTCTGCACGAAGCAGGTAGGCTTCTGCCAACCGGTAAAGGTACCAATCGGCCACACTTCCTAATGATGCACCGGCATAAGCGTTTGCACCCTGATTGGCTTCAGCTACTGCATCGTCGATAAAAATTTTATAAAGTGGCCAGTCGAACCAGCACCTGATTGTATCAACGCATAATGCAGCGCCGGTGGTTGGGTTGTTACGCAATAGTTTTTGACCACGATAGGTGGTGCTTGACGTTACGTATTTCAACGAATCCATCCTTACCCAGTTTCCAACAGTGCTGTTATGGCGCAAGTCGGTATTATCTTCCACTCCGTTGACATACCACACGCCTTTTTGAGCAAAACTGGTGGCACGGATGGTACCAATACCCCTACCGAGCGCTCTTCCGTAATCCAGGTCGGCTCTGTAGCTGGCATTATTTCGCGCGTACAGATCCATTGCATTTTTACCATCAGGCGATTTCAAACTGGCCGAATTGTATAACGGACCAAAGATACGCATGGTAGCAAATGTAATGAAAGATTGCGATCCACGGTTGGGCATACCCAGAATGACTTCTTTGTTTTCGGCAATGAGTTTATTTTCGCAACGGTGCAAATCCCAGATTACATTACGGGTAATGGGCCATGTTTTAGGTTCGCCACCATCATTAAATGTTCCGAAAGTATTTTGCATCAACGAATAACCCGAATTGTTAATCAGCGTGTCGGCTTGCAATTTGGCTTTTTCCCACTGTCCGGTGGCCAGGTAACATTTGGTCAGCAACATGCGGCAGGCGCCTTTGTTGACCATTCCTACGCTGGTCATATTTTTTTGTTCAGGAACCCATTTTACTGCATATTCCATATCCTTTGTAATCATGTCGAGGATAGCTGCTTTTTTGGTACTGCGATAGTTTTGTTTGGGTATTTCCAAGATTTTTGTTACCAATGGCACATCACCATACTGAAATACCAGTGCCATATAGCGGAATGCACGATGAAAATAGGCCCGCCCTTTGTAAACATTGCGGGTGGTTTCATTCAAGGAAGTTACTTTATCAACATAAGACAGCACCGTGTTGGCATATTTGATACCATTGTAAGTTTCTTCCCAATAGTGGTTGATATAGTTTCCATCATTTCCGGCAGGACCCGATGCGCCACCTGTAGGCGATAATCCGTCGGCAAAATTGAAATTCACCGAATTGCCGTTTACATCAGTTTTGCCATAGACAGCCAAATCGGAGAACAGATATTCTGTTCCGATTACTACCGAGTTGCTATTTGCGCCCACGTTTGTCCAATAGTTGCGGTTGCTGATATCGCAGGTAGCCAGGGCCGCTTTCAGACCTGATTCTGTGGAAAATGTAGCTCCCGGTTCATAAATGGACAGCGGGTCGGAATTCAGGAAGCTATCGGCACAACTGCTAAAGAATCCTGAAATGCAAAACAGGGCACACATGACCGAAAACATAGATGCGTTGCTGTTGTTTCTTTTTGTATTTTTATATGTTATTTTCATTACTATACTGATTTTAGAAGGTTACATTTAATCCAAGTGAATAAACACGGGTTGCCAGGCCACCGGTTTCAGGATCGCCATATTCCCAGTCTTTATTCCATACGGCCACATTGCGAACGGAACCGTAGATTTTTAATTTTTCAATGCTCATTTTGGAAGTCAACGTTTTGGGTAGACTGTATCCCATTGAAATATTGTCGAGGCGAATAAATGTACGGTCGTAAAGTTTACCGGCCGAAGCCCCTGATGGAGCTTGTGCATCCAGCCGGGCATATTTGCTACTCGGATTCTCGGGTGTCCAGTATTTTTTAGCAAACGTGTTGTAATTGTACGTAATCAGTGAACCGCCATTGTCGTTATTCATGTAATAGGTCGAAAGACTCTTATGCCCCATAAAGGAATAAATATTGAACGAAAAGTTCCAGTTTTTATAAAAAGTAAAGTCGTTTCGTAACTGCCAGTTGATAGGCGGTGTAGTTTGTCCCAGAAATGTTTTGTCTTTATCATTATAAACTGGAGTAGTAGTGCCATCTGCATTCACTTTGTCATCAACGGTATAGAGGTTAGCCACTTTCGGGTCGCCTGGTTTTTGATTGTATTTCTTCGCCTCATCCACTTCGTTTGCCTGCCAGATGCCGGTTACTTTATAATTCCAAATAGCACTTATTGGGTTATCAATAAACCAGCCGTTGCCTTTGTCATCGCGCTCTTTTGTTCCAATCACGTTACCCGTATTGTCAAGTATGTTCTCATTTTCGTAATACAGATGCTTGATTTCATTTTTGTTGAACGAGAAATTCAACGTTGTATTCCATTCAAACACACTGTTTTTGATATTTTGCGAATTGAGGCTTATGTCAAATCCGTTGCTCTGTACTTCGCCAAGGTTAGTGATAATATTGTTAAACCCTGTAATCACGGGTAGACTCTTGTACATGATCATATCGTGAGTTTTCATGGCATAATACTCCACGCTTCCTGTGATCCGATCATTCAGAAACCCGAAATCCAAGCCAACGTTGAAGGCTGCTGTTTTCTCCCATTGAAATTTAGGATTTGCCATGCGGTTAATAAACAGATATTTCACCTCGTCCATACTTCCGCCATTGGTCATGTAACCATAGGTAGAAGATCCGGTTATGAGATTTGCCAACATTACATAAGGATCGGCTAGTGAGCGATTCCCATTTTCACCATACGATACACGCAATTTACCGTTACTCATAGGGTCCCATTGGAAAAATTTTTCGTTGGTAAATGTCCACCCTAACGCCAGCGATGGGAAAGTTGCATAAGGATTGTCCTGCCCGAATGCCGAATAACCATCCCTACGAATAGATGCAGTGAGCATATATCGTTCATCGTAGGAATAAAAAGCACGAGCCAGTAGCCCATTCGCTGTTTGGTGAGAGTCATAGCTCGAGAACGAACTGTTTTCCTTAGTTCCGTTGGAAGTGTTGTGTAAACCTAATGCATCCGAAGGTTGTATGTTGCGTGCATTAATTACATCCTGCCAATACCGGCGTTCTTCTGCTTCTTGTACCAATGTAAGGCTTACATGGTGTTTTTCGGCAAATGTTTGATCCCAGGCAAGTGTGTTGTTGAGCGACCAGTCGAAACGCTGATTTTGTTCCCTGTCCACCCCACGGCTTTTCGGATCGGAATCAGGCAGCACGGCCGACATGAAATAACGGTTGTAGTACCATTGCATGCGGGGCGAAGCATTGAAAGAGTAAGTGATATTGAAAGGTAATTTCACTTTTGCATTAAATATCGTATTCAGAACAGTATAACCACGTTCAAGATCCAGATATTGCCTGTCGAAATCATAATTTGTTCCTCTCTTAATCACGCCATCACCCATCGGGTATTGAGCCAGTGTGCCATCGGTATTCAGGTAATGACTGTAAGGTGAGTTCCTGATCTGATTGGCAAGCCAATAGTCTTCGCCCAATTCGGGTGTCAATCCTCCATCACTTCGGTTTTGGAAGTTTACATTTGTGGAAATTTCCAGCCATTTATTTACTTTTCCTTCCAGTTTCAGGTTAGATCGGATAGCCTGATAATTGTCATAATTTACTGCCCCCTCGTTGTTCTGGTATCCCACCGACATGTAATAATTCATTTTATCACTAGCTCCGGAAACACTCACATTATAGTCTTTGTTAAAACCTGTCCGGAACGTATGTTTGTACCAATCGAAGGTATTTCCGGCCAGATAATCATTCAACACTCCGCCTTCCAGTCCCAATCGTTTGGCATAAATGCTGGCATCAGATTCACCGGAAGCATTGGTTGTGTAAGCTTTCCATTGATCTGTGGTGATTCCGTAGTTACCCAGGTTGGCCGGATTATCGTAATAACCTGGTTTGCTTAGCGTAGAAGCTGTTTGATAAGCTTCGTAATTACCCGTGGTGGCATTTACGCCATAAGTATCTTTTTTGTACCAGTCTTCGCGATATTGCATGTATCCGTCGGGGCTGAAAACATTCCGGTAGGCGCTCTTTTGAGTAATCCCCATATTGGAAGTAAAATTAACCACTGGTTTCCCTTCTTTCCCTTTTTTGGTAGTGATAATAATTACCCCACTAGCCGCCTTAGAGCCATAGATTGCAGCTGCAGAAGCATCTTTAAGAATATCAATCTGACCAATATCGTCGGGGTTAATTTCTGAAAGCTCGCCGTAAAAAGGCATATTGTCCAGAATGATTAACGGCTCGTTATGTCCGCCTGCGGTATAAAGCGAGCGCTGACCGCGCAATTGGATTGAGCCGCCACCTTTGGCAGAAGGATCTAAACTCACTTGCAACCCGGGAGTTCCACGGAGTATATCCTGCACTGTTTTTGGATTTTCATCCGCTAATTTATCCGGACGAATTTGGGCAATTGATCCGGTGAGATCTTTTTTACGCATGGTGCCATATCCTACCACCACTACTTCGTTTAGTGATTTGCTGTCCTCGGCCATGGTTACAACCATTGTTGCCGATGAGCCGACCTTTACGCTTTGTGCCTGATAGCCAATATAGCTAAATTGCAGTAAATCGCCTTCGGCAGCATCAATTTTAAAGCGCCCGTTGATATCGCTGACAGTTCCTTTTCCGCTTTCTTTCAATAAAACGCTTACACCTATCAGCGCCTGACCATTATTGTCTTTTATAACTCCGGAAATTGTTTTTTTTGCTTTTTTTGCTTCCTGAGCCTTTTTACTCAAAACGATTTGATTGCCCTCAATGCTATATGCAATATTGGAGTCCGCAAATAATTGGCTCAGAATTTCATTGATTGTTGAAGAAGAATGACTGAATACTAATTTTGCGGCTGGTGTCAACATCCAGTTTATTGTATAAAAAATTATAAGATGTTTGAGATTCGATAGCGTTGAATGCCTGTTCGATAGTTGCATTGTCCAATTTCAGTACAATGGAAGGGGTTTGGGCAGAAATACTTTGAACATGTATCTGCATAAGCAGGCATATAATAAACAATATACCCGACCGATGAAAATATCGGCCACTTAAATGTGTTTTTAAATTCATGTTTACTTAGATATTAGAATTTGATTAGAATTGTAATTTGATTTGCAATTTGCTTGCTTTGCCAAAGAGAATTTCGACTTACCGGATGAGGAGGAGATGGGCGGATTTTTTTCTTCATACTGAATTATTTTTAAATGGTTAACAAAATAGCTTAGATAATAAGTAGACGTTTCAAAAAGAAAATCCCACATAAAAACACTCAAAAAATGTTCTTATGTGGGATTATGTATTTTTTTTAATGCAGTTATTCCAATTTATAAACGTCTATTTTTTCTTTGGCGTAGGTGTCGTTCTGTACTTTTCTTTTTCCCGATCTTTCATAGCGCAGGGGAGCGGTCAGTCTTAACAACCGGAGTATTTCATCCAACGACTCACCTTCAAAAGTAGCCCGATAGGGTAGTTTGGCAACCGCCTTACCTTTAATCGAAATTTCTACGTTAAACGCACGGCTAATGCGTTTAAATACCTCATCCAACGGTTCATCCCTAAAAACCAATTTGCCATCTTTCCACAATGTCCATAATTCTGAGTCTGTATGAGTGAGGTCATATTGGCGGATATTGGCATTGAACACCAGTCGTTCGTTCGGTTTGATGTTTGCATGCAGTTTGTTTTCAATATCAACGTCTAACTTGCCCTCAACCAGCGTAACGGCTGTGATACTGTCTGACGAATACGCCTCTACATTAAAATGGGTACCTGTAGCCCGGATGTTTGCTTTTGCAGTTTCAACGATAAAGGGATGTTTTTTGTCAGATTCCACTTCAAAGTAGCCTTCACCCGATAAAATAACGCGTCTTTCATTGTCATCAAATGCTATAGGTGTTCGAAGATGACTCCCTGAATTTAACCACACGAAAGAACTATCCGGCAGCATAATTTTCGATACAGTTCCATAAGGTGAAAAAATATCCTGATACACCATCCGACTTGGTCTCTGGCCAGAATTAATAGTTAAATATCCTGCATACAACAATAATGGCAAAATAATTATAGCTGCCACCCTTTGCCACCAACCCCAGAATGGTTGTGAGCGAAAAGCTGGTTGTGCAATCTTTGACATAAACTGTCTTTCTGCCTTTACAACATCAATGGCTTCCGGATCAAAGGCCGGCTGACTTACTTGCCATAAATTCAGTAATTGCATATACTGTTTTTGATTTTCTTCCGACTCATTCAGCCAAGTTTCAAGGTACTCCCTTTCATCCGGGGTAAGCATACCCGAAAATGAATGGGCAATAAGAATTTCTATGTTAACATTCTTTTTCATACAACTTTTTACTAATCTTATTAAGAAGACGTTTTACAACAATATTACCACATAAAAAAACGCAGAGAAATATAAACAAGGATACTGACCAGGTATTCATGTAGATATTGACGTAACAACTTAAGCGCTTTACCTATTCTTACCTCAATAGTACGTTCAGAAACCGACAATTTGGACGCAATTTCTTTGTATTTCAATCCCTCAAACCGATTCATCATAAAAGCCTCCCTGCAGTCGGAAGGTAGCTCTTTCATTACCGCTGCTAATTTTTCATGCAATTCGGAGTACAGTACATAATTTTCTGTTCCAAAATCGCTTGAATATCCCACCCATTCCGAAAACTTTTCATGTTCCCTTACTACCATTGTGTGCCGGATGTAATCCAGACAGCCATTTCTGACCGATTGCAATAAGAATGAACGAAGGGAGGTCGTAATTTCGAATGTGGCCCTGTTTTCCCAAAGTCGTAAAAATACCGATTGAACGATATCCTCACAAAAAGCTTTATCGGAGATAAAATTACCCCCAAATAGCACCAAATCTTTGTAGTATTTCCGAAACAGCAGGGTGAAGGCATTTTTATTCCCTGACTTCAGAGCTGATAACAAAAGCTGATTGTCGTCGATCATGATAGGTTATAACACTTCAAAAAGTTTGTGGCTGTAAAAATAGTGCATTTTCTTTTACACCACGCATCAAGTACAAAAACTTCAGTGCTGACAAAAATTACTGATCAGTGCCCATCTCAGTATTCTCCGTTTATTTTGTGTGCTAATGACTTTTCGGATTGTACTCATCTTTTGAAAGGCTCGGTTATCCGGGTCTTTTTTTATTGTTAAAAGTCATCTTTCCTCCCACTTTAAAATTTATGTCAAAAACCGAATGACATCAGTCAAAACGTTCATTTTTTTGACTTTACGAACCATCTATCTTTGGCGCAGGAAACACTCCGACTATTTAAAAAAACCTTATTAATCAAATTCTAATCATTTTTACCATGAAAAAAATTACATTTCTGGGGATAATTATGCTTATATCCCTTTTTACATCTGCTGTAAAAGCAGAAACCTACTTTGACCTTACTACGGTAGGTGGAACACAAGTTATGGATTGGGCCTCTGTCGCTACCGAAAATGCCAAAGCCCAAACAGACAGAATGGCTTACATTAACCGCCATTGCCAATGGAACATCAGGAAAATGTGGTACGGCTGTAAATACTTTTGACATCAAAACCGGTTCAAGCAGATCAATTGTCTTTTTCCTGGCGAAATGTGATAAAATGACTATTTCGGCGAATATTGCAGCAGGACGCGGTTTGCTTGTAAATATAAACGATGCGGCAACTAATATCCAACTTGATGGAACCGGTGCATGCAAGGATTACGAAGTCCCTATTAACAGCGAATCAAATGTAAAAATCAAAGTAACCGCATTAACATCTTCCAGTGCCTGGACATCTTTTTTCACCTTCACATACGCACCCAAAACGCCTATTATTTCGGCATTCAAAATAAATGGAACACCTGCCGTTATCGACCAAACAGCAAAAACCATTACCCTGCAAATGCCGTGGGGAACCGACATAACAAACATTACCCCTGAAGTTACAATCAGTTCTGCAAACTTCTACACTCCTGCCGGAGCTCAAAACTTCAGCACCGGCCCTATTGTTTATGCTGTAACCAATGGCACAACTACCAACAACTATTCCGCGAACATTACCGCAAAAGCAAACCCCGATACCGATAAAGCTATTACATTGCTGACCATTAACGGCAGATCAGCTACTATCAACGAAGCTACAGGGGCTATCAGTTGTGACTTTCCAAGTTTCACCGGTTCGTTAGGTAACTGGCCCGTAGCCTTCACACTGAGTGGCACTAGCTGTTCGGCAAACTTTACATCGGGTAATTCTTACGATTTCGGGGTAAGCGCCACACAAACCATTACGGTAACAGCCCAAGACTTAAGTACTAAAGTATACACCATTAACCCTACAATTTCTACCAAGAAAAACATTGGGATGCTTACCTTGAACGGTAAAGCTGAATCCTACGACAACATCTTACTTACTGCTTTTAGCGATTATTATGTCAACTTCCTAACGGCATCTGCTACTGCCCCAACTGATATTAACGCGTTTTATGCCAATTATGACTTAATTGTTTTGCACTCAAATGTTGGTGGCACAAATGCTACCGCTGTTGCTACCAAAGCTCTGGTAGGTGTGAAACCCATGTTAAACCTCAAATCATTTTTCTATACTTCCGGCAGATGGGCCTGGTCAACTGTGGCTCCGGCAAATGCGGCAGCAGGCGTGGCAAGCGCTGATGTGCAAACCATTTTGCAATCGCACCCGATTTTTGCGAATGTAAACTTTACTGGAACCACTTTATTATTCTTTGATAATTTACCGGCGGCTAATGCCAATGCCATTCAATATGCCAGCGATTTGGCAACCTTAACGGGCATGACTTCCCAAACCATTGCAACTGTAAATACTACAGGCATCCAAATGCATGAAATTCAGGATAATATTGCTGCAAAATTTGTTATGGTAGCTTTAGGTAGCGAAAACAACAATTATAACTATCTGAATAGCAACAGTATCAATATTCTGAAAAATTCTGCGGCTTATTTATTGAACACCAGTGCAAAATATACTTATCCGACAACAGGCGTGAACAAGTTGAACGAAAAAAGCTCTGTTTACTTCAGCAATGGTTTAATCAATAATCCAGAACAGAAATCAATTGTTATTTATAGTGCTGCCGGTATCAGAATAAAAACTTCCAATGAAAAAACCATTGATACCCAATCCATGTCAAAAGGGGTTTATCTGGTTCAAACGGATCATATGAACGTATTTAAATTCATCAAATAATATCATCGAAAAACTCCTATCCTTTTTTACGCGTTACAATTCCGGTTGTAACGCGTAATTGCTATAAAATAAACGATAATATTCACATGAGAAAACAACTATTGATAGCAGGCATAGCTTGTGGTTTGTGGAGTTTTATTCAGGCTCAAACACTCCCGTCCAAACAACAGGTGCTGGACAAAATGAAACTGGCCAATACGTATTTCATGACCAAATGGCCCGATCCTACAGCCAGCATTGTTACCAACAAAACGCGCCCGAGCAACCTTTGGACACGCGGAACCTATTACGAAGGACTCATGCAGTTGTATTACCTGACTCAGGATGCCACGCTGCTCAAATACGCTGTGGACTGGGGAACATTTCATAAATGGCAACCAACCTATACGGGAACCGTGGCTACACGCATTGCCGACAACCAATGCTGTTTTCAAACCTACCTGGAGCTTTTCCAGCTCGACCCAACCAAAACCGAACGGATTGCCACCGCCCAAACCAGCATTGATGTCATGGTGAATTCCACCAAAGTAAACGACTGGTGGTGGATTGACGCCATGCACATGGCTATGCCGGTTTTCACCAAATTCGGCATTGTGAAAAATGACAACAAGTATTTCGAAAAAATGTACGCCCTGTACAACTATACAAAAAATCAGGCAAAAGGCGTGGGACTTTATAATGCTGCTGATTCGCTCTGGTACCGCGACAGCGTGTATCTGCCGCCTACCAAAAGTCCGAACGGACTACCCGTGTACTGGTCGCGCGGCAATGGGTGGGTTTTTGCAGCACTTACGCGGACGCTGGATGTACTGCCGCTTGCTGCGCCACATCGCGATGAATACGTTGCCACATTCCGCCAAATGGCCGGAAAACTGATCCGCATCCAGCGACCGGATGGTTTCTGGAATCCAAACCTGGGCGACCCGAACGATTACGGAGGCAAAGAAACATCCGGAACCGTATTTTTTACCTACGGACTGGCCTGGGGCATTAATCATAACCTGCTGGACTCGGCCACCTATTACCCTTACGTGGTAAAGGCCTGGAATGGACTGATTGCCAATGCCCTGCACACCAATGGAAGCCTGGGCTGGGTACAATCGGCCGGAAGCAAACCTGCCGACGGGCAGCCGCTTTCGTATACAAAAATGCCTGATTTTGATGATTTTGGATTAGGAGGATTTCTGCTGGCCGGAAGCGAAGTGTATAAGTTAGTCAAAACAAGTAATCTCAATACAGGAATCAATAACCAGGATAACAACCAGTTGGAATTTTCGGCTTATCCAAATCCTGTTACCGAATCTATTCAGATCAGTTTCAAGCCCTCCTCCGGTAAGGCCATTTTGGAGATAATAAATGCAGCCGGACAACGGGTTTATACCTTAAACACCGAATGTAACAATGCCGTATCATTTACATGGAATGGCAAAACAAATTCAGGAAAACTGCTGCCAAACGGACTGTATATTATTCAATTGCAAGATGGGAAACAGCAGCAAGCGATAAAAATATTGTTGCAAAAGCAGTGACCGAAAGTCGAAGTGCTAAATAATAAGCATTACATATGTTATAACAACCGAGGCTATGGCATTGGCAGATTGCGGGAGCAAAACTGCCGGAATGCACGTCAGCCGCCAATGGACATAGCCTTGGGGGTTAAGGCCGGGATCTTATTTTTTATTTTTTATGTGAATTGTTCCTTTGTATTTTCCAATTGAGTCTATAAATTGTTCTGTTTTAAGATAAAGCAAGTCTTTTTTCAATGTATGACTTGAAATTTCTGGCATTGCAAGTACTAAATCTGTAAGTTTAATCGGCTGATTTGAGGAAATAAAATCCATAATCTTTTTCTGTCTTTCGCTCAAATAACCTCCTTTTGACTTAAACAGGTCGTATTTTTGTTCTAATCTGGGGATTAGCGTTTCCAATGAGTCTAAAAAGAAAAGAACCCAGGCATTTATTTTTTCATTTTCTGTATTTCTGTCTTTTTGTCCATCCATTAGAGCTTCGTAATAAATCTTTTTCTTCTGTTCAATTAAATTTTCAAATGAGACATATTGGATAAACTGATAATCGTTTTTAAGTAGAAGTAAATTCGTCAGAAGCCTTGAAAGCCTTCCATTACCGTCTTGAAAAGGGTGAATTGATAAAAATTCATAGATAAACAAAGCTATTACGACTAATTGGTGTATTTCATTGTTTTCAAATTCCTGATTTGTCCAGTCAATTAGTTCATTCATTTCACTTTCAACCAGGTGAGGTTCAGTTGTATTAAAAATCACCTTTTGAGTTCCGTCCGGATAGTTTGCAACGACTTTATTTGATAAGTTTTTATAGTTTTCGCTGTGCCTATCATCCTTTTCGCTGTATTTCAACAGCCTTTGGTGAAGTTGTTGAATGTAATTCTGTGAAATCCGAATTTCAGGATAACTTTCATAAATTATTTCAAGAACATCATAATATCCGACTACTTCTTGTTGGTCTCTTGTTACAAGTTTTGTAATCTCCATGTTTTCAAGAAGTTCTTTGATTTCATTGTCAGTTAACTGAACTCCTTCAATTCTTGTCGAGGAACCAATTGATTCTATGGTCGCAATTCTCCGGAGCTCTTTCAGATAATTATTTTCTTTCTGTTCGACAAGATTCCATTTGCCTCTAAAAGAGTCAATGAAACTTACTTTCTTGATTATCTGTTGATTTGCACTAAAATTAAAATTTAACTTATTTTGAAATTTATCCATTTTTTATTCGTATTTTATCCGAACAAACATAATCAAACTCATCCAAATATCTATATTTTATCCGTATTTTATCTGTATTCCCATTTTTAGTATGAGCCACAACGACCAGCTATGCACATGGTGAAACTCAAATTTTTCGGCAGGAGCTACTTATAAATCCCGTTCAAAATCATGGCCAACCGGATTCCTCCGCGATAAAGCATTTCATCGAGCAAACCGATAAACCGGTAAGCATAATGATAATTGTTTGTGTCAGCGTAATTGTAAGCATAAATCTGGTTTCGGAGAACATATACTGTCTCCACGGATTGTAACAGGCTATTTTTCTGATAATCTGCCCTTTCCGTATAGAACTTATCTTGCAGATACTGGCTGTATTCGGAGTATGCCATTTTTCGGTATTCGATCAACAGTCCATCCCAAACGGTGTGCAAATTCGTTTTTTTGCCAAACCAATTGTAGTCAATCCGGTTTCCTCCCAAATCGCTCAACCGACCTAGATGAAGGGGTTGATGCAAATCTCCGATAAAATGAATCAGGAATTTCAGGGCTTCGGTATCATTTTTGTTTTTCTTCAGCCGGCGTTGCATTTGGTCGACTGCGTAAAACAGAATGTTCGCCCTCTGCATCCGGCTTGGCAAGCAATTTGCTAATATCCCCCGAAGCAAGGTTGTCATTGAGGTTTTGATAATGCCACGGATAACTATATTCGTATTTTGTTTCGCTCCGCATCTCGTCGGCCCACGAAGCTTCATAAACAAGGCCCCGTTTACCCAGCAGGCTATCCAGTTGGGTACGTGCCGTTCCGGTCAGGTTCTGATAAGCAATATCAGCTATAATCCTGTGTCCGACAACATCATAAGCCGGAAGTGAAACCGTCAGTAGTAATAACCAGAGTGTAAGAATTTGTCTGTAGAGTTTCATCGGTTGCAATTTTTTATGATTAGGTCCGTTTATATACCGTCAGGCAAAGATAGAATATTTATTCAAAAACAACCTGAATATATTCATTGATTAAACTGTTGAACATAATTCGAGTCAGAACTAATAACAAAACCCAATAATTAACACTTAAAAGAGCACATTATGAGAAAAAGAAAATTTATGGCAATGCTGGTCGTTGCAACGGGATTCGTATTTTGCGGAACATCATGTACTGCAGACTTTGCCTCAGCCACCGACTCAGCTCTGGCTACCACTGCAAGCGATGAAGCTCAGGCTGCTATATTGAACAATGAGGTAATAAACGAAGCCGACCAATATGTGAATACTGCTGCCAATGCCGGATACATGGGTGTAAAATCAACCGAAACAGCTTCGCAACCAACAATTACCATTTCGGTAAAAGACTCAGTAACCTTCCCGAAAACAATTGTTATCGATTTTGGCACAACCGGCTTTATTGGCAAACGTGGCAATGTTCTGAAAGGAAAACTGATAGTGGAAATTAGCGATCGGATGTGGAAAGCAAACGCAAGCAAAAAAATTACTTTCGACAATTTCTCTGTCAACGACAAGAAAATTTCCGGTTCCAAAACAGTTACCAACAAAGGGCTGAATGCCAGTAATCATCCGTATTGGACTATCAGTGTGAGCGATACCATTACGCGCACCGATGGAACTCAGGTAATCTGGAATTCGGAACGCACGCGCGAACGAATTGACAATGGAGGAACTCCGCTGATTTTAGCAGATGATAAATATTCTATTAGCGGTTCGTCGAATGGTGTTAATGCCAAAGGAAAAGCGTATACAATGACCATTGACGAATCGAATCCACTCATTGTCTACAGCAATTATCCGCATTTTGTACAGGGTGCTGTTACCATTACATCCGAAACCAAAACAGCCGTTCTGGATTATGGCATTGGAACAAAAGATAACAAGGCCACAGTTACGATTAACGGCAAAACGAAAAATATCACCCTGAAAAATTAATCATTTTTTCAATCTCGAAAACTGATTGTAAAAACATTCCTAAACTGCACTTTAAAAGTAGAGCTAAAGCTTTTAGGGTGCAGTTCGGTTGTTTTATGCTGCTTAAAAATCTTATGGTTTTTCCCTGTTACTTATGCCTATCTGTTCCGGGAGGTTGTAAAAACGAATGAATTTATTTCAACTTGAGGTTTAATTATAATTAGGAATTTAGCGGGTTTGTCTTCGTATATTTATTCGTATTTTTGCCCGAAGTTAAAAGGATTAGTTAATAAAAAAGATTTGGTTCATGATTAAATTTTCACGCCCGTTCTGGGTTGCCAATTCCGTGGAATTGTTGGAGCGATTGGCTTATTATGCCGTTTTTATCGTAATAACACTCTATCTATCTAATGTTTGGGGGTTTAGCGACATTGAAGCTGGACTTATTTCCGGCGTTTTTTCAGCCACCTTGTATCTCCTGCCCACTTTTGCCGGTGCTTATGCCGATAAAATCGGTTTCCGGTCGGCCATCATGATTGCATTCGGGTTGCTGACCATGGGTTATGGCGGTTTAGGATTGTTACCAACTTTGCTGGAAGGTGCCGGGTTAGTGAATTACGAAATGACGACCACTTTCTCGGGTTTGGATTCCAGCCCGCTACGTTGGTCTATTCTTCCGGTGCTGGTGTTGATAGTCATCGGAGGATCGTTTATCAAAGCCGTTATTTCAGGAACCGTAGCCCGCGAAACCACCTCAGAAACCCGTGCCCGTGGCTATGCCGTTTTTTACATGATGGTGAATATCGGTGCTTTTACCGGTAAAACAGTAGTAGACCCATTGCGCAAAAGCTTAGGCGACCAGGGTCTGGTGTACCTCAATTTTGTGTCGGCAACGATGACACTGATTGCTTTGGTGGCTGTATTTTTCATGTATAAATCGGTAAAAACCGAAGGCCGCGGGAAAACCTTTGCCGAGCTGGGACGTGGTCTGCTGAAAGTGTTGGGCAACGGGCGGCTGATTATATTGATATTGATTATCAGCGGTTTTTGGATGGTGCAGAGCCAAATGTACGCCACCATGCCCAAATATGTTATCCGGATGATTGGCGCCGATGCATCGCCGGGATGGTATGCCAACGTGAATCCGCTGGTGGTTTTTGTTTGTGTCAATTTCATAACCTCGTTGATGAAAAAACACACGGCGCTCACCTCCATGACCATCGGCATGCTGATTATTCCGCTTTCGGCCCTGACAATGTCGTTCGGCACGCAAATAGGGTCTGAACACGTTCTGGGATTGCATCCGGTGGCATTTATGATGATTGTGGGAATTGCCATGCAAGCCATTGCCGAATGCTTTATTTCGCCCCGCTTTTTGGAGTATTTTTCCATGCAGGCTCCCAAGGGCGAAGAAGGCCTTTATCTCGGATTCAGCCATTTGCACTCGTTTGTTTCATATTTGTTCGCCTTCGGCCTATCGGGCTTTCTGCTTGAAAAATATTGTCCGGATCCAAAAGGATTTGCATCGGCTGCGGATTACACAATGGCTACAGCTCATGCACATTACATCTGGTATGTGTTTGTTGGTGTAGGGTTGGTATCGGCTGTCGCCTTGCTTATTTACGGATATGTAACCAGGAGAATGGATCGCAAAACATATTGATAAACAACAGAATATGTTTCAAAAAGCAGAGCTCTTCCGGGTTCTGCTTTTTTGTTTTAAGCAATGTTATTAACAGAATGATAGGTATCATCATTGGACAATATCCCCAAAATTAGTGATTGTGCCCTGAAGGAAGCAGCCGTAATTTTGCAACCAAAATTATTAATTAAAATAAAAATAGGTATGCAAAAGTTATTATTTCTCCTGTTATTTTTTATTTCAACGCAAGTCTTTGCACAAACCGGCGCTATAAAAGGTTCGGTTTACACCAAAGACGGTCAGGTGGCCGAATTCGTAAATCTGATATTGATCGGTACGCAAAACAGTGCCACCGTACAGCATGATGGAACGTATGCAATAAACAAGATAAAACCCGGCAAATATACGCTAAAGGCAAGTTTTGTAGGATTGGACACCCAAAGCAAAAGTGTGGAGGTAAAAGCCGGCCAGACTTCAACAGTCGATTTTGTATTGACTGAAAACAGCAAGGAACTGACCGAAGTAGTGGTTACGGCCAACCCAAGCCGGTATGTAGCCGATTATCCTTCGGTATCGTTGCGGTTAAAAACGCCTTTGCTCGAAATTCCGCAAAATGTACAGATTGTAACGCAGCAAATTCTGAAAGACCAGCAGATTTTTGACATGCTCGAAGGCGTTACCCGTAACGTAAGTGGCGCCACCCGCATGGAACACTGGGATAATTATGCATTGATTTACATGCGCGGCTCGCAGATTGCGGCTTTCCGAAACGGAATGAACGTGACTATGGTTTGGAGTCCGCAAACGGAAGACATGAGCATGGTGGAACGTATCGAATTTGTGAAAGGGCCTGCCGGATTTATGCTGGCCAATGGCGAACCCAGCGGTTTTTACAACGTGGTGACAAAAAAACCGACCGGAATCACCAAAGGTGAAGTGGGCATGACCGCGGGTAGTTTTAATACCTACCGCGCCACGTTGGATTTGGATGGAAAGTTTGATAAAGCCGGTAAATTGCTTTACCGCTTAAACGTGCTGGGGCAGTCGAAAGGTTCGCATCGTCCGTACGAATACAACAACCGGATTTCGGTAGCACCTGTTCTCAAATACCAGCTTAGCCCCAATACTTCGCTGACGGCTGAGTACACTTACCAAAAAAGTATCATGTCCGCACTTGGATCCAATAACTCGTTTTCGGCAAAAGGCTACGAGAAGTTTCCGGTGAGTTTCACAACTGCCGAAGATAACATGCCTCCTACCTTGCTGACTGAAAATTCCGCTTTCCTGACCATGGTGCACAGTTTTAACGACAACTGGAAATTTACCGGACAAATAGCGTACATCAATTCGCAGCAGGTTGGGCAAACTTTATGGCCCGGAGGCCTTTCTGCCAACAAAGATACGCTGTATCGGGGAACCACGCTTTGGGACTACGAAGGCGAGAGCAAAGTGGGGCAGTTTTTTGTAAACGGCGATGTGCAAACAGGTGGATTGCGACACCGTATTTTAGCCGGAATAGATATGGGCGATAAATCATTCTATCACGACTGGTCACAGGGTGGCGCATTGAAACCGCTCAGCATCTACAATCCGGTTTATGGAACCGTTTCGGCTTCGGATTACCCGGTTTTCGACCGTTCCAAAGATCTTCGCGAACGCGGAGTGCACTATCGCCAGTCGTATGTAGGTTATTATGCTCAGGACGAAATTGGCATGTTCAACGATAAATTGCGCCTTACATTGGCTGGCCGTTTTACCACAGCATCCGATCAGGATCCTTATGCTGCCGGGCTTGCAAATGCATCTAAATTTACTCCGCGTGTAGGGTTGAGTTATTCTATTGATAAAAATACTTCAGCTTATGGGGTGTACGACCAGGCCTTTGTGCCGCAAGCCGGTGCCGATTTCCAAGGCAAGAGTTTTAAGCCGATTACCGGCGACAACATGGAGTTGGGTGTGAAACGTGAATGGTTTGGAGGTAACTGGGTAACGGGATTGTCGCTTTACCAGATTACAAAAAATAATGTGCTGACTGCCGATCCGAATAATATCAATTTCTCCATACAATTGGGACAAACTGTGACCAAAGGTATTGAATTTGATATTCGCGGACAGATTACCGACGAACTGAACGTAACAGCCAATTACGCCTATACCGATGGCGTGGTAACTGAAGATACAGATCCGGCCAAAGAAAATATTACCATTCCGGGTATCAACACTCATGTAGGGAATGCGTGGATGACTTACCGCTTTAAAGATACCGCTTTCAAAGGGTTGGGCTTGTCGCTTGGAGCGCAATATCAGGGTGGACGTACTTCGTGGTATGTGTTCGATGGTACAAGCCAGCCGTTGCCCGATTATCTCCGGTTGGATGGCGCCGTGTCGTACCAGTTGAACAAGTTTACTGTTTCACTGAATGTAAATAATATCACCAGCAATTATTTATTCTCGGGAGCTTACTACAACTGGGGCGGATACTACTATTGGCAAGCGGAACCGCTGATTAATTCAAGATTGAATATTACGTATAAATTCTAAATGAAGACCCCCAACCCCTAAAGGGGAGCTTAGTTACTTTCGTCTCTATGAATTATATTTTTAGAATAACTAAACAAGGTAATTTTGTTCCCCTTTAGGGGTTAGGGGTTGTTTCGTACAAATATGAAAAAAATATTTCATCAACTTCACCTTTGGCTCGGACTGGCGTCTGGGCTATTGGTCTTTATAATCGCCATTACCGGTTCGCTCTATGCTTTTCAGGAAGAAATAACCGGGCTCGGCAAGTATCATTATGTGGAGGAGCGGAACGAAAATTTCATGCTTCCTTCGAAACTAGGCAAGATAGCCGAAAACCTTTTACCGGGCAAGGAGCTTCATGCTGTGAAATACAACGGCAACGGCAAAGCTGCCGAAGCGATTTTCTACGGCTACAATCCGACATGTTATTACATCGTTTACCTGAACCCATACACTGGCGAAGTGCAGAAGGTGAAAAGATATGGAGAAGGATTTTTTCCGTTTTATCATGCAGGGGCATTTCTACCTGTGGTTGCCACCGAAAATCGGCCAGCCGTTGGTGGCTTATTCCACGCTGATTTTTGCCATAATCCTCCTTACCGGCCTGGTGATATGGATACCCAAAAACCGTAAGGCACTGAAAAACCGTATTTGGTTCCAGTGGAAAAAAGGCACAAAATGGCCCCGTATCAATCTCGATTTGCACGTGGTGGGCGGGTTATATGTTAGCGTGTTTGCATTGATATTTGCCATTACCGGCCTGGTGTGGGGATTTGAATGGTTTGCAAATACGCTATTACAAAACGGCAGGCGGACAGAAATCGCTGGCTTATTCCGAAGTGTTTTCCGGAAAGCAACCGGCCGATTCGACCCGGATTGTGACCGAACCGCTCGACCGTGTTTGGCTGTTGATGCAGCGCGAATATCCCTATGCAGCCTCAATAGAAGTCCACCCGGCGCATTCCGATAGCGCTTCCATTGCGGCCAATGCTAACCAAAGCGTTGGGAAATACTGGAAAACTGATTATCGATATTTCGACCAGTACACGTTGCGGGAAATAAAGGCAAAGAATATTTACGGGCGGTTCGGCGATGCCCGTTTTGCCGACAAACTTTTCCGAATGAATTACGAAATACACACCGGAGCCATTCTCGGGTTGCCGGGCAAGATATTTGCTTTCCTGATGAGTCTGTGTATTGCCAGTTTTCCGGTGACTGGTTTTATTCTGTGGTGGAAGAAACGACGAAAGAAACCGAAAAAGGAATGATGCCAACACCCTTATTTTTGTTTATATAAGAAGTATAATAAGTTCTGATCTTTCTCGTATCGAACTCACGTTAATACAAGATATTAATGAAATATACAAGCATTTATATAATTTGTAAATATCTAATGCCACATTAATTGCTAAGTCGAAAAAGTCAAATTAAAATCAAGAACGGTTTCTCTAAAATTATTTTTACTTTTTTTACAAAAAGATAGCAAAAAAAACAACTTGATATAAACATATCTGATTGCTGTCTTGTTTTCAAAAAACAAAGTAATAACCTTGTTTAAAATGTGTTATATTAATTTGAACTATGTTTTCAAATGTTCAGCATAGTGTTTTATCTGCAAATACATGTCAGGCAGAAATGTTTGTAGAATGGAACCTTCAAACAATGAATGTCAGAGCAATATGTATAGCTTCCGAAACTGAAAACCCAGAAATCAACTGCTTTATACAGTAACATGCTTTTGGAGAGTTTTTCACTCCCATTAGCATGTTTTTTATTTCTAAGTTTTTAGCTCCGAAATGCTGAAATCACCCATTATAAAGAGTACAACCTTTCTTCTACTTACCTGATTTTAAGATCAAAAGCGGGATGATGATTGTAAATTAAACAAATAGCAAGAAACAAACCGGCTTCTAAAAACCTTTTCATTATGAAAAAAATTGACCCCCTATACATCCTGATTGCAATTGGAATGATTTTTTCAATAGTTGCAAATGCACAATCAGTGCTACATGCCGATCCGGCAAAATACACGAAGAATCTCAAATTGCCGGATCATTTTTATTTGAACAGTGCGGGCATGGTCATAGGTTCTGTTGAGTATGAATCTGTGGCCAAATCAAGGCCTGCACGCGTTTCTGCTTTGAAAAATGACACAAGCATTTATCTTTCGGCAGGCGAACTTTCCGTAATGCTCACTCCGTCACAAAGAGCAAGCATTACCGGACTTCAGCTTACGGGAAATATTGATGCCCGTGATTTTAAAACCATGCGCGATAGCATGCCGGTGTTGTCGGCCATTGATATTAATTCCGTTTCTGTGGTTGCTTATACAGGTACCATGGGTACGGCAGGGTCTCAGAACATTTCCTACCCTGCCAATGGCATTCCGCAAAATGCATTTTCGCCTGGTAACAATAACTTTAATTTCAAACTGAATTCGATAGTTTTACCGGCTTCGGTGACTTCCATAGGAGACAGTGCTTTTTATAAATGCGCTAATTTAACGGGTAATTTGGTAATTCCATCTTTCGTAAGTTCCATCGGCAATAATGCTTTTGAATTGTGCGGAAATTTAAACGGCACTTTAGTACTGCCCAACTCGGTAACTACAATTGGTGTGAAGGCTTTTTCACAATGCCAGAATCTCATCGGCCTGACGTTATCGGAATCGCTGACTTCAATCAGCGATGGGGCTTTTGACGGAGACTGGCTGCTGCAAGGACACCTGAACATTCCGGCTTCGGTAACCTCCATTGGCGACTATGCATTTTACTATTCCAGTTTTACCGGGGTCACTATTCCCAATTCGGTAACCACCATAGGTGTGGGAGCTTTTGGAAAATCTAAAATGCTATCCGACAATGTGATAATTCCCAACTCAATTACCAAAATAAACGACTTTACTTTTGCATCATGCGCGCGATTAACCAGCATTACTTTGCCCAATTCCATTACTTCTATCGGTAATAATGTTTTCTTAATGTCCGGACTGACGGGCATTACGCTACCCAATTCAATTATTTCCATAGGCGACTGGGCTTTCAGTTTTTCGAATCTTACGGGAAATGTTGCAATTCCGCCTTCACTCGCCCGAATTGGACACGGAACTTTCTCGCCAACCGGAATAACTGACTTTGTAGTAGCTAATGACAACCCTCATTTTTCAGCTATCAATGGAATTTTATTTGATAAAACGGCTAACACCCTGATAGCCTATATTTCGGGCAGACATGGAACCTATGCTATACCGGATGCCACTACTTCCATTGGCAACTATGCCTTTGATTATTGCAACGCTCTGACTGATGTTATAATTCCCAGTTCCGTTGTATCAATTGGCGATGGAGCTTTCTATTCCTGCTCGGCACTAAGCACGCTAACGGTCAAATCCAGTACCCCAATAGCCCTGAGCGGATCTACAAGCGTGTTTGGCGATAACGTCAAAGCAAATACAGTACTTTATATCCCGGCAGGTTCTATGACGCTGTATGAAGCCGCCAATCAATGGACCGATTTTGTAAATATGGTGGAAATGCTTCCGACCGGGAACGACGTTGAACTGGCTGGCAATGACCATTTAATTTTGTATCCGAATCCAACCTCTGAAGGTTTCTACATTAACGCCGGGGAAGACAAATGGTCAACCATTTCAATTTATAATTTGACAGGAATGCGATCTCAGGTATCAGTAATTAAAGGAAAAAGCTATATTGATATTTCCAGCCTGGTTCCGGGCCACTATATTGTGAAAATCTTGTCTCCAAATGGAACAGTTGAAAAGAAACTGCTGAAAAATTGAGGGTATTATAAATGCAGAGGCTGTCCCTCGATTGAGACAGCCTCCGGTATTTGATTTGAACTTATAAGAAGAATTGGTTATAAAATAACTTTGTAGGTTTTTATTTGTGTTTTTACTAAATATAATCCGCTGTTTCTTAATGGAATAGACATTCTCTCGCCGGTGGATTTTATCAATTGTACAAGTCCACCTTTCGAATCGAAAATATACACATTTTCATTTGCACCTATTCCTTCAACAATAATGTTTGAATTGGCTCCATACACTTTCTCGCTGTTGTCAAATGCCTGATCTACTGCATTGATAACTGTAAATACAACGCTCAATGTACTTGCTCCGTTTATTGCGCCGGTAGTATACTGATTGTTTACCAGATTCGATTTTACTTCCACGCCATTCAGTTTTATACTATAAACGGTATAATTAGCACCCGGGGTTATTGTGAATGTCTTAGTACTTCCCTTGTTTACGGTTAGCACCGCACCATTTGCAAACAAGGTTGTATTGTCTTTCACGGTACCGCTTCCCGATATATTCAACGTCAGATTCACCGGGCTGATTACATCACCACTGCATGCTACATTCTGCGTAACAGCTCCGGTTGAAATTATGCTAATCGTTTCATTGTAACTATTAGCAGCCAATCCGGATTTCATGCGGACATAAATTGTGGTCGGGCTTGCAGTTCCTCCCGATTGCGAAATCAAAATATAACCCGATGGACTAAATCCGCTTCCCGATGAAGTTGATATTTCAAAATCGGCAGGTGCACTTACCAAAATGATTGAACTCAATGCATTACCACTCACTGTAAACGATTTTTCGACGAACGATCCATTTGCAAGGTTATAATCGATACCACTCAACGAAAGTGTTGAGGTAGTTATAACGGGCTGGTTGCTAACAGTTCCGCTAACTGCGACACTTCTGTTTGTGGCATAAGAAGAAGTACAGTTTATACTTCCGGCATAACCTCCTGTACTCAGTCCGGCTTTTAGCCTTACGTAAATTGTTTGGGAACTGAGATTATATGCTGTCGGTGCAAAAGAGATTGAACTTTTTGCACTGAAAGCGCTTCCTCCGGTTGTTGAAATTTCAAAATTGGCCGTTGGGGTAATTACCACATTGTCGACCAGGTTTGAACCACTTACAGTAAACGATTTAATAGCCGAAGGTCCATTGTTCAACAAATAATCCATCCCACTTAACGAAGTTGCTGACAGCACTACACTTGGTTGATACATGCTTCTGCCGGATAATGCAACCGTTTTGCTTACAGCTTGGGTCGATTCAATAACCATACTTGCGTTGTAATCGTATGATGGGTATAAATGAGAGTTCAAACGCACATAAATCGTAGAAGCAGAATTGGACATTGATTTTGGTATTGTCAAAACACTGCCTAATACATAAGTGATACCATTTAATGAAGCTTCAAAAGGATATGGAACTGAAATTCTGATGCTGTCTTTTAAATCCGTTCCGGTAAGGGAGAATGTTTTTACATTTGAAGTATTGGTATCGTAAAAGCCATACAAGCCATTAATACTGCTGGTTGATGTAGTCAGAACAGGAACGTTTGTTACACTACCCGACAGACTAACTGATTGGGTGATGGCTCCCGCAGAAACAATGTTCAGAATACCGGAATAAGTATTAACCGATAATCCGGATTTTAGACGTACATATATGGTTGTCGCATTTATTTTTCCTCCCGATTGTGCAATTGATATTGAACTCATGGGCATAAATGAAGCACCTGGCAATGGAGAAATTTCATAATTGGCAGGTGGTGTAACTGTCACAGCCGAGGTAAGATTTATGGCACTTATCGTGAATGATTTTTCGACTGAAGGGCCGTTGCCAACCATATAAGTCAACCCTGAAAGTGATGCCGGAGTTCCATAAATTGTGGGTTTATTTGTCACTGTACCGCTTAATGATATTGTCTTCGAAGCAAAGTTTACAGAACTAATGCTAATGTCTCCGGTATACGTATTGTCGGCCAAGCCGGATTTCAAACGCACATAAATGGGAGTTGCGCTTAAATTGCCTCCGCTGGGGGAAATAGTAATGGACAATGAACTAAAACCAGCAGCCTGCAAAGGCGAAATTTCATAGTTTGCGGGTGGGGTTATAACCAAACTATTGGTCAATCCGGTTGCTGAAACCGTGAACGATTGTACAGCCGATGGACCTACTGAAGCTGAATAATCCAGCCCGGTCATTTGGTAAGTGGAGCACGTTATCTGATTCCCACTGCTTTGATTGCCATAATATCCAATCCTTTTACCATCAGTACTGCCTGTCAGATAAACACTGGAAGTTGCAATGCCTGTAATTGTGTCAAGCAACGGGTTAGCGGTTCTAGCTAAGCTGCTGTTTGGATAAATTATGCTTCGTATTCCTCCCGCAGTATAATGAATGCCGCAATCGGAGCCTAACGAGACGGAATAAACATTAGGGTAAGAAACATTAGAACTATTTACAAACAGTGAATTCTGTATCACTGATGGCCCTGATGAGTTAGGAATATTTACTTCGCCTCCATTTATGTTTATGAAGGTGCAATGGTCAAATGAATAATACTTTATATTAGCTTTAATTGATGAAAAATTGGATAAATTGGTTGTGAGTTGGATTGAATCGTAAAATAAGCAGTTTGAAAACTTCATTATATTCGGAGCTGATGTAGTTTCACCATCACACAGAAAAATAGTTGTCCCTATATCCCTGCATTCAGAATTTGTCATGTTAATAGTTCCAGCATTGTTATTGCCTATTGAAGAAGTATTTTTTCCATAATAAATTAACACATGTTTAAACTTTCTAAAAATACAATTATTTATATCTAAATTCATTCCATAATAAGTTGTTGAATTTAAATACGAAGTATAGAAAGACCCTGTATACACTCCCAGTGTTTTGTTAAATCCATCAAAGTCAATTCCTTCAAACCTGATTATTTTGCTGGTTGATGTTGTATCAAAACTGCTCAACTCTAAAAACGCAGGTACTAAACCAGTGCTTGTTACCACCGGACGCTTGGCAAGTCCTGTCTTGGCGCGAAGAGTAAAGGCCACATCGTTGGTTCTCACTTTAACATGATTATACCATTCATAAGCTCCTCCAGAAGTAGTTAATTCGATTGTATCACCATCTATTGCTGTTGATACATAGGAACTGATATCAGCCGGGGCAGCTACCTGGATAACTCTTGCATTGGCATGCATTGCTAAAAAAAGAGAAAAAACTAAGATAATAAGATAATAGTTCTTTTTCATAAGGGGTGTATTTAAAAAAGTTTTTGTATGTTGGAATAAAGCCTGATAAGCAATATAAATTGGATAATTTTATTTTCAGGTTAAAAATTTAGCAAAAATACAAAGATTGTTTTAAATATACCAATAATACTCAATATTTTTTATATTAAATTGAAAAAAATCTAAATATCCAATTGTCCCTATCTAACTTAAACTGATAAGATTACAACTACATCTGGAATCTGGAGTAAAATAATCTCCTTTCTATGAATAAAAACTGCAATATGACTTTTGTCTATTGCTATCCAACAAAAAACTCTACCAGCTTTTATATTAACGCACATGAAATCCAACCTGAGCAGGAAAAAGGGATATTTCTACAACAGAAACTGGATTAAATACTACATAAACCTTTAGTTATTGGTTAATAAACAGGTCATTATAAAAAAATAACATCAAAAAAATTGCAGAAATATTTTTGTATATATATTTGTAGATGTTTTAAGTGAAATGATAAATTTGGCGAGTATGTTCGCTTAAAAATTATTTGATAACTGACATACCAGTTATTATGAACCAAAAACAAAAAAGACAATGAAAAAAATTTGCATGTTCCTGATGGCTGTTGCATTTCTTTCAGCCACTGTAGTTAGCGCACAGGACGCTACTGCAAAAAAAGAAGTCAAAAAAGAAGTTGGTCAAAAGCTTAAAAAGGATGGTACTGTTGACAAGCGCTACAAACAAGCCGATGCAAAAACCAAAGAGGTAAAAGCACTTCCTGAAAAAGCGAAAGCTCAGTCGGATAAAGCCGGTCAAAAACTTAAAAAAGAATGGTACACCTGACATGCGTTACAAACAGGCCAATGCTAAAACCAAAGAGGTAAAGGCACTTCCTGAAAAAGCGAAAACACAGTCAGTTAATGCCGGTCAAAAACTTAAAAAAGAATGGCACACCTGACATGCGTTACAAACAGGCCGATGCTAAAACCAAAGAGGTAAAGGCACTTCCTGAAAAAGCGAAAACACAGTCAGTTAATGCCGGACAAAAACTTAAAAAAGAATGGTACCCCTGACAAGCGTTACAAACAAGTAGCAAACACAGGCGAACATTTGAATAAGAATGGCTCACCCGATATGCGTTACAAAGAAAACCGGGAAGGACTTAAAAAAGGTTCAAAACACGTGAACAAAGATGGTACGCCCGATAAGCGGTACAAAGAGAATCAATGATTTTTTAACATGGACTTAACATACAAAAAGGAGATTGGTCTGATTGATCAATCTCCTTTTTGTATGTTGAAATTCCTTGTTCTTCACTTTATATAACTTCACAACCTGTAACACAAAGCAAAAATCAGACACTTAACTTTTAATACGATCGGAGGTTATTTCTTTTTCTTCAATGGTTACAGGATAAGGATTTGCTTTCCAATCGGCGTTATCATCGTCTTTATAAATTTCGGCTGTCAAAACATTTGTACAGCTTGCATTTCCATTAACACAACACCCTATCACATTTGTACAGAAGCTTTCCCATTTTTTCAGCAGGCATTTCCATTAACACAGCAATGTTTTACTGTTTTACAGCTTATATTTCAATTAACGAATTTGTCTTTCTCATTTATTCAGACGCTTTCCCACTTTTTTAGCACGTATTTCTATTAACACATTAACTTCCCCCAATTGTACAGAAGCTCTCCCATTTTTTCAGCGGGCATTTCTATTACTACATTGGCCTTCCGCATTTCAACAGGCGCTTCCGCACTTTGGAAGATAGTCTGACTTTTTGATTCGCCATTACCAGCAAAAAAAGCGCCTGAACAACTCATTGTTCAGGCGCTTTTCAAATTATCAAAACCAGCATTTAATTCATTTTCAGAATTGCCAGCGTATCCGAAGCAATCATGTATTCTTCGTCGGTAGGAATAACGCATACCTTTACGGTCGAATCGGGCGTGCTCAGCAGCATTTCCTTGCTGCGTGTGGCTCTGTTCAGGTCAAAATCGACCCGTACGCCCAGATAAGCCAGTTGGCGGCACACATAGTCGCGCGTTTCGGTTTGGTTCTCTCCCACTCCACCGGTAAACACGATAGCATCTACGCCTCCCAACACGCCGGCATAAGCCGAAACATATTTCATCACCTTGTATTCATACATATCCCAGGCCAGGCGGGCACGTTCGTTTCCTTCCTGTTTAGCCTTATCCACATCGCGCATGTCCGACGAAACGCCCGACACTCCCAGCACACCACTGTGTTTGTTAAATAGAGTGGAGACGAATGTCGAACCAATCATTTCCTTTTCCATAAGATAAGTTACCACACCCAGATCCACATCCCCCGAGCGGGTTCCCATCATCAAACCTTCGATGGGGGTAAATCCCATGGAAGTATCCACCGACTGACCATTTTTAATAGCACAAATGGAAGCTCCGTTGCCCAGGTGGGCTGTTATGATTTTCGAATTCGAGTAATCGAGCCCGAGAAACTCAGCCGCACGTTTGGAAACATACCAATGGCTGGTACCGTGGAAACCGTAACGACGGATACCGTATTTTTTGTATAATGAATGAGGAATGCCATACATGTAAGCATAATCCGGCATGGTTTGGTGAAAAGCGGTATCGAATACCGCTACCTGCGGAACAGCAGGCAAAAGCTCGCTGATGGCATTGATACCGGCCAAATTGGGGGGATTATGGAGTGGCGCTATATCGATACATTCCGTAATATTCTGAATAACTTCATCGGTAATCAATAAACTTGAATTAAATTTTTCGCCACCATGAACCACCCGGTGACCAACTCCGTTTATCTCTTCCAACGACTCTATGCTACCGTGTTTCTGGCTGGTCAATACCCCCAGTATGTACTCAATGCCAATTTGATGCTCTAGAACTTCACCCTTTAGCAGCACTTTTTGACCATCCCTGCGTACATGCTTCAGGAAAGAACCTTTCATCCCTATTTTCTCAACAGCACCTGCACCAAGCTCTTCCTTGGTGTCCATATCGAGCAGCTTATATTTTATGGATGAACTGCCACAGTTAAGAACGAGTATTTTCATGTTTTGTGATTCTATGTATTACGATTTAAATTGTTGAGCTTATTTATGCAAATATAGAAATTTGATTTGAATTCTGAGTATGCCCGCCAAAATAATGAAATTTCAGCTTGTTTCTGTAGTCGGTTTTCAGTATTACAAACATGATATTTTATGGTTCTAGTACAAGGAATAAAAAAAGCACCTGAAACAGATCGTCTCAGGTGCCTTTATTCTAAAAAATGTTGAAAATTAATTCGCTTTTAAAATTTCCATGGTGTCATAAGCAATCATATATTCTTCGTCGGTAGGAATCACTGCTACAGCAACGGCCGAATCAGGCGTACTCAGCTTCACTTCTACTCCTTGTGAAACAGCGTTCAAATCGTAATCAATTTTTACGCCCATAAACCCTAATCCTTCGCAGATATAACGACGGGTATATACGTGATTTTCGCCAATACCGCCTGTAAATATGATAGCATCCGCACCGCTCATAGCCGCAGCAAACGCACCAATATATTTTTTCAGCCGATACACATACATGTCCAATGCCAAACGGGCACGATCGTTACCTTCGTCGGAAGCTTTATGAACGTCGCGCATATCCGACGAAATGCCAGAAATGCCCAACATACCACTATGTTTGTTGAACAAGGTTGACACAGCCGCAGAACCAATCATTTCCTTTTCCATCAGGAAAGTAACAACACCCAAATCGACGTCGCCCGAACGCGTTCCCATCATCAAGCCTTCAATCGGAGTAAATCCCATGGAAGTGTCAATGGACTTTCCATTTTCAATAGCAGTAATCGAAACACCGTTTCCGATATGCGCGGTTATTATCTTTGAATTATGATAATCCAGCCCCAGAAATTCAGCAGCACGTTTGGACACATACCGGTGGCTCGTTCCGTGGAAACCGTAGCGACGAATTCCGTATTTGGTATACAGGGAATAAGGAATACCATACATGTAAGCGTAATCGGGCATGCTTTGGTGAAAAGCTGTATCAAAAACCCCTACCTGAGGTACCGAAGGTAACAACTCGTTGATGGCGTTAATCCCGGCCAAATTCGGTGGGTTGTGAAGAGGGGCAATATCAATGCATTCGGTAATTTTCTGAATGACCTCATCGGTTATCAGCACACTGGAATTGAACTTTTCTCCTCCATGCACCACCCGGTGGCCAACACCATTAATTTCTTCCAACGAGGAAATACAACCATGTTTCTGGCTGGTTAACACTCCAAGTATGTATTCAATACCTACCTGATGCTCCAGTATTTCGCCTTTTAAAGTTACTTTTGCTCCATCGGAACGTTTATGTTTTAAAAAAGAACCTTTCATTCCTATTTTCTCAACAGCGCCCGATCCAAGCTCTGACTTGGTTTCCATATCAAGCAATTTGTACTTAATAGACGAACTTCCGCAATTCAACACAAGAATCTTCATTTTTTATCTCCTTTACCTATTTAATTATGTTACCTGCTTCGTCGTACGTATAAAATCCTTTTCTGCGGCTTACACCAAAATGTTTGGCACGCCACAGGCGAAGCAAGACAGGCGAAGGTTTATATTTTACATGTCCATATTCTTCGTACAAATTCTCCAGCAACTTCACAATCTTTTCAATACCCATTTGGTCGGCCGTGCGGAAAACTCCCTGGCGGTGTCCAAACCCTACAGTCAGCACACGGTCTATGTCTTCAACCGAGGCAATTCCTTCCATCAGGATAGAGCATGCTTCGTTCAGCTGGATTAGGAACAAACGGATGCTGATCAATCCCGACGATTCCATTACCGGCACATAGTCGTGATTGATTAATTTCGCAAAAAGACATACTTTTTCAAAAGTTTCTTCCGAAGTATTCAACCCGCGTACGATCTCAATAATCTGCGAATCGGGGATGTTCGACAGGAAGTGCAACCCAATGCAACGCTCCTGGTGTTCGAGTTCCGAAGCAAGCTCAGTAACCACTACCGTAGAAACGTTGGAAGCAATAATAGCTCTTTCCGACAAAACCGCTTCCAGCTTTTTGAAAACATCCTTGCGTTGATGCACGCGGCGCTCACCGGTTTGTTCGTCATAGCGGATAGCTTCAATAACAAAGTCGCACCCACTGAAATCTTCGTAAACCGAAGTTCCCTGAATGCGACCTAAAATTGCTTTTTTTTCGTTCTGGGTCAATCCCCAGTTTTCTATTTTCTTGTCAAGTTTCTCCTCAATGCGGCCATAAGCATTCGCAATCCTTTCTTCACTTGGTTCGAAAAACACGACTTCAATTCCTTTGAGGGCTGCCGTTGTAGCAATTACACTCCCTTCCTTACCGCAGCCAACAACGCCAATACGTGAAAAAAGCGACCGCTTGCGGTTTCGCTTGCTTAGTCCGTAGCGTTCAATCGCTTCGATCATTTCTTCTGCCATAATTTTTTATTTAGAGGTAAGAGGTAAGCAGCAAGAGGTAAGTAATCGGACTTATCTACTTGTCCCTTACCTCTTGCTGCTTACTACTGTTATTTATTTCATCGCCTGGTTAGCTGTAATTGTGATCATCCGCACGATATCATCCACCGAACATCCGCGCGAAAGATCGTTGATAGGCGCTGCCATTCCCTGCAAAATAGGTCCTACGGCCTGCGCTCCGGAGAAACGTTCCACCATCTTGTAACCAATGTTTCCGGCTTGCAAATCGGGGAACACCAACACGTTGGCATGTCCGGCAATTTTGCTTCCCGGTGCTTTGCTTTGCCCGATAGAAGGCACCAAAGCCGCATCAGCCTGAAGTTCCCCGTCAATCATTAATTCGGGAGCCATTTCCCTGGCAATACGGGTAGCCTCCACCACTTTGTCAACCAACTCGTGCTTGGCACTGCCTTTTGACGAAAAGCTCAACATGGCCACACGGGGCTCGTATCCGCAAATTACACGGGCAGTATCAGCCGTGCAAACGGCAATCTGGGCCAGCTCTTCGGCATTCGGATTCGGATTTACGGCACAGTCGGCAAAAACCAACATACCGTTTTCGCCATATTGCGGAGTGGGCGTAAACATAATCAGCGCTCCCGAAACCACTTTAATGCCCGGCAATGTCTTCACAATCTGGAACGCCGGACGAAGTACGTTTCCTGTTGTATTCTGAGCTCCGGCCAATTCGCCATCGGCATCACCATTTTTAATCATCAGGCAACCCAGGTACAACGGATCTTTAGCCAGTTTCAATGCCTCTTCAATGGTCATTCCTTTACTTTTACGGATTTCGAAAAGCAAATTGGCGTAATCTCCCATTTTTATGTCCGTTTCCGGATCCACAATCGTAGCTTCACCAATGCTGGTCAGATTGTTTTCAACAGCCAGTTTTTTTATTTCTGCCTCATTACCAATCAGAATCAGCCTGGCAGCTTTTTCTTTCAAAATAATATCCGCCGCTTTCAACGTGCGGATTTCTGTACCTTCCGGCAAAACAATGCGTTGCGGATTGGCCTTAGCACGGGCCATAATTTGTTCAAGTAAATCCATCTTGTAAAGAATTAATGTTGTACTAGTCTGTTCGGCGAGAGGCGTTTGTCTTCGAGCTGAAAGACGATACAAAGATACGGCAATTTTACGTGAATTGCAATGTAGAAATGGCAGTTTTACGTAAATATTTGAGAGTATGTCAAATTATATAATAAAAACATCATTTTCGAGGGTAAAAACCAAGGCAATAACCGCTTTTTCAGGTCAGTATTTATCAGGTTAAAAGTACATAACAATTTCCTATAGATTACAGTTTTCGGCATTACAAAAAATAATATTCAAGGTTGGGTTTTGTGACATAAAAAAACGCAAACCAAAAATTATCAGTCTGCGTTTTGTGTGAAATGGTTGGACATGATTCGTTGAATAAAAATATTCTTGTATTCGTCCCTGTTATAAATAATATACCATGTGGTGTTTTTATTCCGGCGATAGCGGTGAACGTAATTGCCAAATCTTTTATAAGTACTTTTATCTGCCTGAAAATGCAACGGGATCATTTCTATTGATAAACATTCATTCTTAATATCATCAACATAATCCTCGGCATGAGCAAACTCTAGTGCATGTTTTTCCCATGTCAATAACCCCGTAAAAATCATGAATAAATCATTTTCAGATCTTTTGCTAAAGTAAACCATTGGCTTTACAAAAATCCTTTAATCGTGATTTAACATTATCTGCAAACTCTTCGCCTGTCATATAACCTTCAGGCACCACACCTGTTTCTGCAGGATTTTCGAATTTTACCGTTTTTGGATGGCGGCGCAAATCCTTGATTATCTTTTTCCCGGTGGGCGTGCTACCGTCTATTTTCACAGTGTAAGTCATAGCTTTAGTCCATTTATTTTAGTTGCAAATATAATCCTTTTATAAACAGAAAACAAGAATAGAATCGAAGATGTTCGTCAGAATTCCCACTTCAGCAATAACCTGACATCAGTTTTCCTGTTACCTTGAATGGTTTCATTTCCGCTACTTAATGATTCGCGATCGTCGGCGTAGATCGTTTGGGCCATTTTGAACCAAAAGGATAGGTTTCGGTTTAGTTCATATTTCAAATTCAGGTAATAGCGCGTTCCCAAGCCAAAATACATAGGAATGGAAAAGGCGTAGAGCACATCTTTTTCGTACGAATAAAAGCGGTTTTCGTAATCCACCGCATCAAAAAACTGGTAACGGAAATCTATTTTCAATGGAATAGTTTGAAACGCATAACTCACATCCTGTGAAGCTATCACGCCGTACGTCCAATCGGCATCACCTTTTCGAGACAGATTGCCTTCCAACACATTTTTAAAACTAAAGTTGCCATATGAATAGGCCAGCTGGTATCGTAACGAATGTTTTTTGAAGCGGAACGAGTACCGGCATCACAGCGACAGTTGTGGAAAGATTGGTTTGCTTTTCTTCAAATTTGAAACGCCAAAACATGGCAATATTCCGTTTCGGCACAAAGTCGGCCTGCAGCAAATAATCTTTGCCAATGGAAGGCGCATCAATGCCGTATTTCGGCCAGGCAAAGCGGTAACTATCGGCATACGCTGCCAACTTCCATTTCCGGAACGGGCGAACTTCGGCTCCCAGATACAAGCCACTTTCGTTGTTTATCCGCAATGTTTCTGAAAACGACGAAGCATAAAACGTATCATATTCCGGCGAATAATACCTGTACAAAGCCACCAGGCTCACTTGTGATAACGGACTGAATGACAAACCATTGATAGTGGCCATCGAAGCGTTATCAGCCATTGCCGTTTCGCCGAAAAGATTTAGTTTTTTCAAACGCATCCGGTAATGAAACCCGGCGGTGGTTTGTTTCTCACCTGCGAAATAGAAGTGGTTGTACACCGTTTTATCCGGTTCCAGGCGGTTGTCAAGCTGTGTATGAACGGCCGTAAATCCAAGTTGAAAATTAGAGAAAGTCAGCGTCAGGTTCCCGCCCAAAATTTGTTGGTTTACCGTATGTTTTTTGCTCAACTCATCAGTTGTGCGGTGGTATCCGGTTTTGATTATCGTTGCAAAAGATCCGTTAAGCGTATCGCCATCAATCATTTTATTGGAATAGAATGCCGAAAAATCAAACTTCCCCAGCCGGATTGTTGCCCCGCCCCCACGGAAAAAATTGCTTTCATCGGTAGAACTGAATTTCTTCAATCCTGAATTGTGTGGAGTTACATTCAACACATACGACGATTTGCCCATGCCAAACTCGGGATGAAGCACCAAACCCTGCCCGAAAGTTGGCCCGAAAATCGCCTGCCACAATCGTTTTGAACTTTCCAAAATCATTCAATTGTACATGAACCGAATAAAAATCATACCCTTTGTGCACCGTTCCCCAGAATTGCTCGCCGGCATCTTTTTCGCCTGTAAAACCAAACTGAATCCGGTCTTTGAAATGAAATTTATACCTCAGCGATTGATAAATGCTATTTCCCAGATAATTTTTCGAATTGGTTTCAACAGAATTAGGATCTTCTTCCGGCAAAAACTGATAACCTTCTTTAGTTTCGAGCCCTTTGTCAAGGCGGAAAAGTAATTCGTTTTTACCGTATTTCAGCAAATCGCGCCAATAGATTTTTTTAGTTTGGTCAATCGCTTCACCCACATTTACAAAAGGCAACATCCGGCGGATATCGGTCATATCGAGTCCATCCACCAACTGAAGTTCGTAAATGGTTTGCATACCGCCGGATTCATACACATACGACAGGATATTTTCAACCTGCATATCCGACAAAAAAGGAAGTTTATCCAGTTGCTCGCGCGTTGCACGGTTCAGGTTTATCGGATTTTGCGCACAAAACATCAAATCTTCGAAAAATGAATCGTAATCAATAGCATCGTCACTTTCAGCCGCGTACTGCTCAAAAATATCGGCAATCAACTGCTCGGTAGTGGTAGCAGCATCCTGTGCTCTCAAAGAATAAGAGCAACTCAACATTAGAATTATATGTAGAATATGAATCGTTTCATCAATGGATTCAAAAACGGTATTTGATGGCTGCCAGGGTATTAAGACCCAACAACGGGTGCAATTCGCAATTCATAGTTATTAAAACATTTCGGCTGTTGAATCCAAGTCCCAGGCAGGGAACGAGATAATCGGAGCCGTAAGCACCCATCTTAACCGATATTTGTTCAATCATTTGGTATTCAAAGCCAGTGGCAAACCGATAATTGCTGCTCACTTCCTTGTCAATTTGCGTACGCCAGGCCAATTCAGGCGAGAAAAAATACTCCGTTCCCATACTGAAAACTGACGGAAGACGTTTGGTCGTAAATTCAGTTTTCAAATTGGTCTGAAAAGGATTGAATGAATGAAAACCCAGGCTGAATTTAGGAGACAACTTAGTTGAAAGTCCAATCTGAGGCAGAAAAGCTCCACGATACGAATTGGAAGCAGCAAAAAAGGCTGTGTAATAATTGAATTGCATTCCAAGCGCGAATTTATCGGAGAAATTCCGGGCAAATCCAAGTCCGAGTATCATTTCGTGATAGAGCGAATAGCCAAAATGGGAAAACGAAAGTCCGGTATTCAGAAGCTTTGACGGAATCCCAACCTGGCAACTTTTGGTGGAAAGCTGCGAAATCAAATACCGGTTTTCAAATTGGGTCCCTATTTCCGCCCGATCGACATAACCTAACATCGCCGGATTGTCGAATGCCATCCAGTTTTTTGTATCGGCTACCGAAGTATTGGCAATGGAAGTTGAAGAGGGTATGACAGAAGAAATTTGAGCAGAAATATGCCCGTTGACAAAAAGCAATATAAAAACTATTCCAATTTTTTTCATATTTATCAAAACATATACGGTGATAAAAACAGAAAATGGTCAAAAGCAATCAATTATATTCGGTTAACAAAGTTATGAATATATTACAGATTAACAAACATCTTTGAAAAAAAATTATTCCAAAATGAAAATAATCTGATAGTTTATCTAATTTTGTGGAAAGAAAAAGCAATATTTCGCCACCTATGAATGCCCTGATTAATAAAATATCATCATTTTTCTCAAATAAATCTGAAACGGTTGCTGCAGCGAAGAAAGAAATCCGGCAGGAAATCCGCTCATTAAAGAAAAGATTGACTGATGATGAAAAACAGGTTCAGTCAAACGTCGCTTTTCAAAAAATTGAAGCCTTGCCGGAATTTAAAGCGGCAGATACTGTTTTAATATACTGGTCTACCCCGGATGAACTGTCTACACAGGCTATTATCTCAGACTGGTGCACAAAAAAGCAGCTATTCCTCCCTTCTATCGATGGCGAAAAAATGCTTATAAAAAGGTATACGCTAGGGATGATAAACTGGTTCAAAAATCGCTGGGGATTTGGGAGCCGGATTTATCGGAAAGTTATGAAGGTCAGGATAGATTTGGTGATTGTCCCGGGCATTGCATTCGACTCGTGAAAAGAACCGCCTTGGACGTGGAAAAGGGTATTACGACCGCTTTTTCAAAAAATACAAACCATTGAAAATCGGAGTTGGATTTGATTTTCAGTTATTGGAATCCGTACCAGTTGCCAAACACGACATCAAAATGGATATAATCATAACTTCTTCAGAAACTATATTATAAAAAAAGAGGCAAATGCCTCTTTTCTATTCAACCAAATCATCTGCTTTGGTTAGTTCTTTTTCACCTTTCCGATAATAATAAATAAGCCCGTAAGACCTGGCATTTCATTAAGCGGGTATAGGGTTTTTCGTCTTTGTATCTGGCTTCCACCTGATTCCAAATCTCGAGGATAATTTCATCGCCCCGTTGGCGCAGGTTCACCAAATCTTCCCAATTGCGGTTTGTCGCACTTTGATGCATCTTTTGGGTCGACTTATATTCTTTAAATACCTCGTAATGTACTTTTACTTTGGCAATTGTGGGGTTATAAATAGGTAATCCGCCATTTCTGAGACGCTCATTTTCACCATCAATAATGCATTTCCCCCAATGAAGCAAGGCCGCTTCGGTACTTAAATCGGGAACAGTATGAACATTTGGATCCAGTTGGTAGAAGAGTTTGTGATCTTTTTTTATATCGCCACGGATAACCGAAAGATTGAAAACCTGGATAAAATGGGAAATGTACAGGCGGGCATTGTGGACTATTTGCTGGTAGCGCTTGTTGGCCAACACCTGGCTTTCGAGGGTTTGCTGGTATTGGATTAATTGCTTCTCAAAAACGCCCAGATAGGTTTTGGCTTCGTGAATGACTTTATATTCTACCACTTGTTCGCCGAAATTTTGCTTGTCGGCTTGCTGAATGGCTGTCCGCAAGGCACGTAAACGAGCCTGATCGGTGTTTGGAAGTCGTCGGTAAGGCATATAAATTTGCAATTTTACAATTTCCAATTGAAGAACTCTAATCTTAATTGAAAATTGGAATTAAGAAATTGAAAATTGTTTAGTTGCCTACAAAGATAAATAAATTAATCATTCCGAAACATTAATTTATCGGCTAATTTTCTCAATTCTTGCTTTTTATTATCGGAAACCGACACTTTTTCGAGGTTTGCGATGGCCTTTGTATAAAAATCACGCATCTTATCTTCGCAAATAGTCTTTATCCCAAGTTTATTATAAAGAGATGTAACAGCATAAATTTTATCATCAGCCAGATTTTCATCCGAAGTTTTGATCCATTTTTCCAACTCTGCTGCATCGTCGCCTTTTGCCTCTTTGAGGGCATGAATAAGCATGTAGGTTTTCTTGTTACAAAGAATATCACCGCCAATTTTTTTACCGAAAGTAGCTTCATCGCCATATACATCGAGCAAATCATCCTTCAACTGGAATGCCAAACCGATGTTGATCCCAAAATCGTACAGGTTTTGGGCATCCTCCTCTCCTGCACCACCTATCCAGGCACCGCATTTCAGTGCACAACCCAGCAAAACGGCCGTTTTCAGACGAATCATTTCCAGAGTATTCCTCTGCCTTTACATCATCGCGGTTTTCAAAGTCCACATCATATTGCTGTCCTTCGCATATTTCGGCAGCAGTTTGCGAAAACATATCTAAAATGGGCTTCAGATATTGGGCCGGAGTTTGCGCAACAAACTGATAAGAAGATATTTGCATCACATCGCCCGAAAGAATGGCGGTATTGTCATCCCATTTTTTATGCACCGTAGGTTTGCCACGACGTACATCGGCCCGATCCATGATGTCGTCGTGCAACAAGGTGAAATTATGAAATATTTCCAAGCCAAGTGCCGTATTTACAGCCGGTTGGACATCATCTGAAAACAAATTGCACGCCATCAGCGTCAGTGCCGGACGAATCCGTTTTCCACCCATCGAAAGTACGTAACCAATCGGCTCATACAGTCCGCGCGGTTCTTTGCTCCAGTTAATCTGCTCCAAATGCTGAGCTTACAATTTGAGTTATTTCGTCGAATGTTTTCATTGTACCCCTAACCCCTAAAGGGGAATTAAGTTAGTATTAATGAGTATTTTAAAATATAATCTATATCAAACTAAATCCTATGAGATGTCACTCTTGTTTCCCTTTAGGGGTTATGGGTTTAACTCATTTTCAATGATTTCAGTCATTACATCTTTAATATCCAAGCCGCCAGCAGCCACTTGTTGTGGAATAAAACTGGTAGCAGTCATTCCGGGCGTAGTATTTACTTCCAGCAAGTTGATAACATCCCCTTCGGAAATAATATAATCAATGCGCACAATGCCTTTGCATCCCAAAATATCATAAATGGCCGAAGTCAGTTTCTGAACGCGCTCAGTCAACGAAGCACTTATACGGGCCGGTGTAATTTCCTGAACCTGACCTTTATATTTCGCATCGTAATCGAAAAACTCGTTTTCGCTGACAACTTCCGTGATAGGTAACACCTGCTGTTTTGGTTTTAGTTTTATAAATACCGCAGGTAATTTCCGTTCCGGCCATAAATGCTTCAATCATCACTTCGCTGCCTTCGGCAAATGCATGGGCAATGGCCGGTTGAACCTGATCGATAGTTTTTACTTTAGTCACACCAAAACTGCTTCCACCAACATTTGGCTTTACAAAGCATGGAAAACCGATTTTTTGAGCCACCTCTTCGTCCGAAACGCTCTGCCCGGCACGTAATACCATTGACTCCGAAACTTTCACTCCAAAGCCTTTTAAATACTGGTTGCAAGTAAATTTATTGAACGTGATAGCAGCCGCCAACACACCACAACACGAATAAGGCAACCCTATCAACTCAAAATATCCCTGAAGAATACCGTTTTCGCCCGGCGTACCGTGAATGGTGATATACGCAAAATAAAGTTGGTTTTTTCGCCGTTACGCGTAAAACTGAAATCGTTTTTATCAATGGCAATTTTCTCTGAATCAGACCATTCAACCTGCCATATCTGACCTACAATAGTTACAATGTAGATATTGTAACGCTCTTTGTCCATAAACGAATACAGTCCCGCTGCACTTTTGAGCGAAACCACTACTTCCGACGAATCCCACCGGCTACAATGGCAATATTTTTTTTCATAATTATAATGACCCCCAACCCCTAAAGGGGAGTTTAAATTAGAATTGTTACTATTTTTTTGATTTTTATTTCCTTAATTATCGGAGAAAAAACGAACCTAATTCCCCTTTAGGGGTTAGGGGTGGTTTTATTCCTCATCCAAAAATTTGGCATAATTCCGCCATTTCTCAATCAACTGCTGCATATCATTTGGTAATTCGCTTTCGAAATGCATTTCTTCGCCGGTGCGCGGATGCACGAAACCAAGTGTTTTAGCGTGCAAAGCCTGGCGGGGGCAAATTTCGAAACAGTTTTTTACGAATTGTTTGTATTTGGCAGCTGTGGTTCCCCTCAAAATATCATGACCGCCATAACGTTCATCGTTGAAAAGCGTGTGGCCAATGTGCTTCATGTGTACCCGGATCTGGTGCGTACGACCGGTTTCCAGACGGCATTCCACCAAGGTGACATAAGCCATTCGTTCAATGACTTTATAATGTGTCACCGCGTGTTTTGCAGCAGGATTCTCACCTTCGGGAAAAACTGAAAACAACATGCGGTCGCGCGGATCGCGGGCCAGCGAACCAATGATAGTACCTTCGTTCTCTTTCACATTTCCCCAAACCAGGGCATGATAACGGCGATGCGTGGTTTTATCGAAAAACTGTTTACCCAGTAAGGTTTTGGCTTCTTCAGTTTTAGCAATCAGGATAAGCCCCGAAGTATCTTTGTCGATGCGGTGTACCAGCCCGATACGCGAATCATTTGCATCAAAACCCGGATTGTCTTTCATGTGCCACGCGATGGCATTGAGCAAGGTTCCGTCGAAATTACCGAATCCGGGATGTACCACCAAATCCGGCTGCTTGTTGACCAGGATAATGTCATCATCCTCATACACAATATCAATTGGAATATCCTGAGGTATAATTTCAAACTGATTGGGAGGATATGCCAGCATGATGGTAATGACATCATGGGGCTTTACGCGGTAATTGGATTTAACCGGCTTGCCATTTACCAGAATATTTCCGGCATCGGCTGCTTCCTGAATTCGGTTACGCGACGTATTGGACATGCAGTTAACCAGATACTTGTCGATACGTATCATGGCCTGCCCTTTATCCACTACAAACCTGAAATGCTCGAAAAGCTCCTGCTCCCCTCCTACTTCATCCAATTCATCTTCTTCTATTTCGTCCAAAAAGTCTTCTGTCACACGTGTTGATGATTAAGTGGGTTTTTAGAAAAACTGTTCTTCAGTTTCTTCCGGTTTTTTATCTTCTTCGAAAGTTTCGTTCAGGCGTGCTTTATCGGTGGTTAAATACACATCTATCCTTGTTCCTGCGGGCAGCGAACCTCCCGCTGACGGGCGCTGACGGTAAATGATATATTCCGATTCATTGCCGGATGGCGGCACATCGTATTCAACGGCACCAATAATGAAAGAGGCAGCCTGTACTTCCTGAGTAGCCTCGTCGAGACTCATTCCTTTCAAAGCCGGTACATCCATTTCGGCGCCTTCGCTAAGCCCATTACCCACAACCAATACCACCGAACTTCCTTCGGGGATGCGTGTTCCGGGCAAAATGCTCCGTCCGTGAAATTTGACTTCTATAACCAAATCTTTATATTCGGAAGGTGCGTATTCTACATTGGAAACGCTCAGGCCTAAAGACTGAAGCATGGCATCAGCCTGGCGGTACGAAACATCATTGATTTCGGGTAAGGCTACCTGATGAACATTGCGCGAATTGATAATAATATAAACGGCACGGTTTGTTTTTACATTGGAGTTAGGACCGGGAGTTTGGGAGATAATGGTTCCCAATTTTTTGCCTCGCACATAAACCGAGTCAATCACCTGCGGATAAAGTCCCTTTTTGGCTAAAAGGACCTGAGCTTCTTCCACATACATTCCGCGCAAATCCGGAATTACTTCCGATTCGCCATGATGGGTGTAATAATCGGCACCGATCAATGCTATCCACGATAATGCCACAATAATACCAATTGCAATCAGCAGGTTTTTAAGTGCAAAACCAGCAAAAGTTTCTTTCCAGAATTTTTTAATATCCATAGCCGATTGTAAAAATATATATTGATTATCAGTGAAATAAACGGTTCGAAAAGCTATTAAAAATCAGATGCCAAAAATAATCAATTTATTGCATCGTAAGGGCATAAAAACAAAAAAAGTAAAAACTCACCTGAAGTCTTTACTTTCTTTATACTGTCTTGGCAGATTGATTAGTGTTTGTGACGTGCCTCATCTGCAACTGTAAGTTTTGCTCTACCTTTGGCACGACGGGCTGCTAATACTCTGCGTCCGTTAGCTGTTGCCATTCTTTCACGGAATCCGTGTTTGTTTTTTCTTTTTCTAACAGAAGGTTGAAATGTCCTTTTCATTGCTTTGTGTATTTTGCGTTATTATTATTCCATTCTCGGAGTTTGGGAGTGCAAAAATAGATGTTTTTTCCGAAACTGCAAACTGTTGATAACTTTTTCTTTGGAAAATAGAAAAATAGCTTACATATCATTAATTTTTTTAATCCTGTGTCCTTTATATTTTATTGTTCATGTCAATTTCCAGCGAAATTTCCTTGTTATCCCGGAATAATTTGATGTTTAGTGGAAATTTCGACGGGGTTTGGAAAATAGCCTTTATCTCATTGATGTTTAATTCAAATGATCTTTTTCCGTTTACTTCCAAAACCTGATCGCCAACCTGCACACCTGCCCGGGAAGCGGGCGAATCTTCCCACACTTTCCACACTTCGGTCTGCGGCAAATAGGGGAATATTTGGGTAATTTCTATTCCGGCAATATTGTAGCTGAATTTGTTATTGAAATTACTGTTTGGCTTGAAATAAAAAGATCTTTGCTGGTAATCAATTATATAATCGAACCGGCAGAGAATCTGGCTTCCTATGGTTCCATCGCGCTCGGAAGAGCCAACAATATCGGCAATACAACTTGAATCGGGAAAAGACACGATAGGATTTACAAGACAATGCGTCCCGAAACAAATTTTCGGAATTCGCCCAATTTTACCTTTTATTTCGCCATTCAATCCTTGCCCGATAGTGGCCAGGACCCATTTCTCGGAAACACTGACTGCTTCTTTCTTGAAAGTCTGGAACCAGGCATTAAGTTCGGCGCCTGTATCCAAAAGCATTTTTACATTTCTCGAAACAGAATTCGCTTCAAGGACAGACAAATTTATAAACAACTTTTGTGCTTCAACGGTCAAAGGTAACATTTCGTAACCCTTGGGCATAAAAAAAGAAGAGCGATTGTAGAAATTTACCCGTTTGTTTGAATAGTTGACCTCTACAATATAGTCGTAAAAAAGATCAACGCCGATAAGACCGTTTATTTTCGTTCCGGTATGCCTCGACAGGTTAAAAACATCCTCCTTCAAAACAAAAACCGACCGGGGTTGCATTTTTATTTTTCCAATTTTAAGCGTATTGTAATTGCTCGAAAACGCTTCCAAATGCATGCCACCACCAAGCCCCATCAAGTCTTTTACATCCGAATAATTGAGCGAAATCTGATCGCCTTCCTGCAGCTCTGTAATAATGGTATTGCGGATTCCGGAGTCCAGAATCAGGTTGAGTGGTGATGAATCATTAATACGTACGCGGATAACCACATAACTTCCAACCATTTCGAAAGGAATGGAAGCAATTGCCCTGGGTTTGCCTGCAGCAAATAAATCGGCAAACAATAAAAGAGATAGCGCTAAAAGCAAAACTCTTTTCATAAATGCATGATTTTATCAATGAGCGAAAATAGTATTAATATTCCTATTTACATAAATATTTATTCACTAAATCTTATGACAGCCCAAAATACTTATCCTGACTACAGAATCACAAAATTTTTTAAAAATAATTTTATAAAGTGATGATTCTTATAGATGTAACAATATTACTTTACTTTTGTGCGAATTAGCTTAAAAAATGCGCATTGTTCCAAATTTCTTCCAAAAAAAGTTCAGGCCAGAAACTTACCCGGAACAGGATTGTTTAGATTTCTGCTGATTTAGATTAAGCTACTAATTCGCAAAAAGGTATATTACAAGATTATAAAACTGCATGGCACTACAAAAAACTGTTCTCCCGGCAATTATCATATTCCTGTTTTCGTTGGGAATTTCGGCACAGACTAAATTTACCATTAGCGGTACGGTTACTGATTCGGGTACCGGCGAAACGCTTATCGGAGCCAATATTTCCATCAAAGAACTGTCCGGAAAAGGTATTACTACCAATCATTACGGCTATTATTCGCTCACGCTTCCAAAAGGAAAACTGACCCTGAAAGTAGGGTATTTGGGATACAAAGTATACGAACAACAAATTGAATTAATTGAAAACAAGACGATTAATATCAAAATGGAAACCGATTCCAAAGCGTTGAGCGGAGTGGAAGTTTACGGAAAGCAGAAAAACAACAATATTACATCCACCGAAATAGGAATGGAAAAGCTGGAAGTGAAGGAAATTGCAAAAATTCCCGTACTTTTTGGCGAGGCCGACATTATGAAAACCCTGAAACTGACTCCGGGAATAAAATCGGTAGGCGAGGGGAGTGGAGGACTCTACGTCCGGGGCGGCACAAACTCGCAAAACCTGATTTTGCTGGACGAAGCCAATGTTTACAATGCCGATCACCTGCTGGGGTTTTTCTCCACGTTCAACAGCGACGCCATCAAGGATATTGAAATGTACAAAGGTACGGCTCCGGCAGAATACGGTGGACGAATTTCGTCGGTGCTGGACGTGAAAATGAACGAAGGAAATAACCAGACATACCATGTAGGAGGCGGAATCGGATTGATTTCGAGCCGGTTGAATGTAGAAGGCCCAATCATAAAAAATAAAGGTTCATTTCTGGTTACTGCCCGCCGGACGTATGCCGATTTGTTTCTGAAACTATCGCCCGACAAATTGATAAACAATAATCAACTCTATTTCTACGATTTGAATGCAAAAGCCAATTACACGATTGATGATAAAAACCGGATTTTCCTTTCTGGATATTTCGGGCGCGATGTGCTCGAATTTCAGGACAGATTCGGGATTGATTGGGGAAATATAACCGGAACACTTCGCTGGAATCATATCTGGAACGAAAAACTATTCAGCAATACCTCGCTGATTTATTCGAATTTCGACTATAAAGTAGGCATCAGCGGCGACAATGCCTTCAGCTTGAAATCAATTATCAAGGACTGGAATTTCAAGTATGATTTTCAGTATTTCCTGAATGAAAAAAATACACTCAGCATGGGCCTGAACGGTATTTATCACACCATTGTGCCCGGGCAGTTGGAAACCACGGCTACTTCGCAAATTAACCCACTTAAGCTTCAAAACAAATATGCCATTGATAATGCGTTGTATATTAGCAATTCGTGGAAACCATCGTACAACCTGAGCATTGATTATGGTTTTCGACTGTCGGTTTATAACCTGCTGGGCGCCGGTGATTTTTACAACTACCTGAACGGGGCGGTTACCGATACTACTCATTACAATTCGGGCGAAATTGTAAAAACGTATGTAAATGTCGAACCACGCCTGAATGTGGCATATATCATTAATGATAACAATTCGTTGAAACTGAGTTACACACGAAACAGCCAAAACCTGCATTTGGTTTCAAACTCAACCTCATCGACTCCCACCGACATTTGGATAGCTTCCAGCAAGAATGTAAAACCCGAAATCGGCGACCAGGTTTCCGCCGGATATTTTGGGAATATGAACGAAAACCAGTACCAGTTTAGTGCCGAAGTATATTACAAACGAATGCAAAACCAGGTGGATTTGAAAAATGGCGCTGACATTAGGGCCAACGAACACATTGAAGGCGAACTGCTTTTTGGGGTTGGACGGGCCTATGGGCTGGAACTTATGCTCAAAAAGAAATACGGGAAACTGACCGGATGGACCGGCTACACGCTTTCGCGAACCGAACGGAAAATAGATGGAATAAACAACGGAAACTGGTATGCCGCCCGGCAGGATATTACGCATGATTTCTCGATTGTAGGCATTTACGACCTGAATAAAAAATGGTCTTTTTCGGCTTCGTGGGTTTATAATACCGGAAATGCAGTCACATTCCCCAGCGGAAAATACCTGATTGATGGAAAAGTGCAGTATTACTACACCGAACGAAACGGCTACCGAATGCCGGCATACCACCGCCTGGATGTGGGCGCAACCTGGAACCTGAAAAAAACGAAAAAGTCTGAAAGCAGCCTCAATTTCTCGGTTTACAATGCTTATGGACATAAAAATGCCTATTCCATCGATTTCGAACAAGATGAAAGCGACCCTACAAAAACCAATGCGGTAATGACTTACTTGTTCACTTATGTGCCGTCCATTACGTACAATTTTAAATTTTAAACGCCATGTTACGCTATATATCACCCCTCATTGTTGCAGCATGTATGCTTGCTTCATGCACCGAAATTATTAAGCTGGATATCAATGCATCCGATCCGCAAATAGTGGTTGAGGCCAACGTACCAGCAAGCGAAAATGCAATGGTAAAACTTACAAAATCGATCAATATTGATGATGAAAACCAGTTTCAAGCAGTTGGAAATGCAGTGGTTATATTGACCGACGACAAAGGAAATTCGGAAATACTCGCTGAAAAATCTCCCGGAATATATGTTACAAAAACAATGAAAGGAGTGGTAGGACGAAACTATTCATTGTCAGTAAAAACCGGCGATAAAACGATTAGTTCAACCTGCACAATACCGGATCCGGTTAGTTTTGATTCACTAAAAGTTTCTGTTCAAGAACGTTTTGGAGGTTTTGGAAATGCAAGTAATGATACACTTTATCAGGTAAATGTAAAATATACCGATCCGGTTGCAGTAACTAATTTTTACCGTTTTGTGGAATATATCAACGGGGTTTCTACCGGGAATATTCACATTTTTGACGATCGGTTGACGGAAGGAAAATCAATTGAAAGGGGTTTGTTTAATTTCAACCGGATACTCAGCAAAGGCGACACGATTACCATCGAAATGCAATGCATCAAGGAGCCTGTATACAATTACTTCGAAAGCTTCGGAAATATGCGCATGGGATCGTCTACACCGGCCAATCCGTACACAAATCTTACAGGAACCACACTCGGATATTTTAATGCGCACACAGTGGAACGAAAAACGGTTGTAATTAAATAAAGACTATCGCAAACCCGATAATCCTCATTCTATCATTCCATTGGTCTTAAACCAGTCAATCGATTCCGAAATAGCGGTCTTTAGTTCCGTCTTCGGCATCGAAAGTTCCGTTTTGGCTTTGGCATTTGTATAATATTCTCTGATTATCAATTGACGCAGATTCATGCTGCAAACTTCAGTTTTTATTCCCGGCTTTCGAATCAAATCACCTATTTTTCCAACTGCAAGCAATATAAAATCAGGTATTTCAATTAAATGCTGCTTGTAATTTGCCGTTTGCTTTTGAAGCTTGTAAAATTCGCTGAACGATAGATTTGTTCCCGAAGCCAGATACCTTTCTCCATTTCTGCCCTGAGTCAATGCGTTGTAAACTGCAGTTGCAACATCGCGTACTGGCACAAAATTTTTCCCGCCCCGTGGTGCAAACATCAAGCGCTTTTTGTAGCCCATCAACATCAATTTTCCAGAACTCGGTTTGGTATCAAAAGCACCGATCAGGAAAGTAGGATTGATTATAACCACATGACGGTCGGGCAGGAG
>JASGLA010000004.1:0-18616 GCA_047600405.1 Paludibacter sp. | reverse complement strand
AATGTGCCTGTATAGAGGAAAAGTGAGATGATAACTTTGTGATATTTAACCATGATTATTAGACTGCGAATATTCCTTACTTTTTTCATATTTCTGTTATTATCCGCTTGCAACCCAATGCCGAATGAGCTAAAGCAAGCAGAGCAATTAATGGAAACCCGTCCCGATTCTGCTTTGCATGTTTTGCAGAGAATTAATCCTGTCTGTTATAAATCGAACTCAAACAGAGCATTATACAGTTTGTTATATTTTGAGGCGTTGGATAAGGAGGACAAACCATTGGGGCCGGATTCACTTATAGATTTTTCGATAAATTATTATCTTGCGCAAAATGAAAAATCGAATCTTGCAAAAGGTTACTTTTATAAGGCAAGGATGCATAAGAAAAGGCAACGCTTTGACGTTGCAGCGGGGTTTTATTTAAAATCACGGGACTTGCTCAAATTAACAGATAAGTATTTCCTGTTAGGTAGTACTTATTCTGATTTAGCTGATATATTCATTTTGCAAAAAGACTATAAAGGGGCTTTAAAAAAAATTGTAGAGTCCATAAATCTCTTCAATAGGGCCGGAGACATAAAGGAGGCCAGTTATAGAGTAGTAAGTATTGGCAAGGTCTATCGTTTCAGGAAAGAATACAAAACAGCAATAAAGTACTATAAACAAGCACTTTCTTTAACTGTTGATTCTCTGGTTCAGGGTTACGCTTTTCAGGAAATGGGAGTCAATTATTATTTTGCAAAACAAAATGATTCAGCTCAGTACTATCTGTATAAAAGTCTACGATTTCCCTACAGAGGAACCAATTTTACCATCAGATGTTTCATCTTAGCAGACTTAATGTATAATATAGGAAAGATGGATTCTGCTGCCAAATATGCAGCAATTTCGTTTAAATATCCCGGAACATACTTTAATAGACGTGATTGTTATCGAATTTTGGCAAATTGTGAGTATTGGAATAATAACACAAAACAAATGGGGAAGTATGTAGGTTTATATCAACATTATTCAGATTCAGTAGGTACAATTGAAATTCAATCGAAGGCTAGCATGTTGGAGAATTTACACAATAAAAGCCTGGAAACAGCCGAAACAAGGTGCAATATGATTTGGATTGCTTCGGTTTTAGTTCTGGTTTTGTTATTTTCAGGGGGCGTGGTTCATTTACTTTTCAAGCGGAATGATTTGAAAAAGAAACAACTGGAAGATTATAAAAAAGAACTGAATCAAAAACAGGAATTCGTAAGCCAGAGCCTATCAAAGAAAATTGCAGATCGGCGCGAATCACAGGCGGAAGCGAGAAAGAATGCTTCGCCGGAAGAGCGGGAACGGTTGGACAAAGAACTTTATGAAAAATGCCTTCATCTTAGTAATTGGGAAGCTTTTTCGTGCGAGATGAACCATGCTTTCAACCAAATCGTCGATGTGTTGCAAACGGATTATGCCGGTATCACGCAGAAAGAAATTATCTGGTGCTGTCTGCACTTGCTCGATGTTCCGAATGCCGACCGGATTTTGCTCCTTAATGCTACGACGGATAGTGTTTACAAACTGAAACAACGGTTGGCGCAAAAGATGAACCTCAAGTCTACCAAAGATCTTGATTCCGAATTAAAAAGAATTTCGAATGTGCCTGTATAGAGGAAAAGTGAGATGATAACTTTACGATATTTAACCATGATTATAAGACTACGAATATTCTTTGCTTTTTTCATACTCCTATTATTATCTGCTTGTAACCAAATGCCAAATGAGCTAAAGCAAGTAGAACAACTAATGGAAACCCGTCCCGATTCTGCTTTGCATGTTTTGCAGAGAATTAATCCTGTCAGTTATAAATCGAACTCACACAGAGCATTATACAGTTTGTTGTATTTTGAGGCGTTGGATAGGGAGGACAAACCATTGGGGCCGGATTCACTTATAGATTTTTCGATCAATCATTATCTTGCGCAAAATGAAAAATCGAATCTTGCAAAAGGTTACTTTTATAAGGCAAGGATGCATAAGAAGAGGCAACGTTTCGATGTTGCAACTGAATTTTATTTAAAATTGCAGGATTTGCTTGTTCGCGAAGATAATTACTTTTTATTAGGGAGAGTTTATTCTGATTTAGGGGATATATGCATGTTTCAAAAAGATTATGATGAAGCATTAAAGATGTTGTTCTTATCTGCAGATTGCTTCAAGAAAGCTGGGAATAAATTGGAAGCTATTTACAGGATTGCAACAATCGGGAAAATTTATCGTTTCAAAAAGGATATAAAAAGAGCACAGAAAATATTTGAAAAGACATTGTCGTTGAATAGTGATTCTTTGCTTCATGGTTTTTTGTTTCAGGAAATTGGTATTAATTATTTCTGGCTTAAAAAATATGATTCTGCACAATTCTATCTACGTAAAAGCCTTTTCTATTCTGCTAGGGCGACAAATTATGCTGTTAGATGCTTCTATTTTGCTGATTCATGGTTTAATGTGGCTAAATATGATTCTGCCTTTTTTTATGCTCAAATGTCTTTAGAATACCCTTCTAATTTTTTTTGTCAGCGGGATTGCTATCGGATCTTAGCTAATTCAGAATATCAAAAAAAGAATTTCAAAGAAATGAACTTTTATATTTCTAAGTATCAGGAATCTGTAGATTCAGTAAGAAAAGTAGAAAGCCAACCAAAAGTTACCATGTTAGAGGATTTGCATAATAAAGACCAGGAAACTGCGGCAACGAAAAGAAGCATGATTTGGGTTGCTTCTGTTTTAGTTCTGGTTTTATTATTTTCAGGAGCTATAGCTTATTGGCTTTTTCGGCGAAGTGTTTTGAAAAAGAAACAATTGGAGGTATACAAAAAAGAATTAACTCAAAAAAAAGAATTCGTAACCCAAAGTCTGTCTAAAAAGATTTCAGATACGCGCGAGTCGCAGGCGGAAGCGAGAAAGAATGTTTCGCCGGGAGTACGGGAACGGCTCGACAAAGAACTTTATGAAAAATGCCTTCATCTTAGTAATTGGGAAGCTTTTTCGTGCGAGATGAACCATGCTTTCAACCAAGTTGTAGATGTTTTGCAAACGGATTATGCAGGTATCACACAGAAAGAAATTGTCTGGTGCTGCCTGCATTTGCTTGATGTTCCGAATGCCGACCGGATTTTGCTTCTTAATGCTACGACGGATAGTGTTTACAAACTGAAACAACGGTTGGCGCAAAAGCTGAATCTAAAGTCAACCAAAGATCTTGACTCATTTCTGAAAGTCCTAGTAACAGGAAAAATATAAAACTTGTTTTCCCAATTGCCACTGCTCAATTTAACTTATATTTTAACGCAATCTTGTTGTTCTGTACCCGATGTCCAAAATCCATGCCTATCCAAAATTTAAACACAAGATAATCAGTAGATTGCAAAATGCGATGTCCAAAATATTTTCCGCCGAAATTTGCCGGCTTTCTATGTTCTGTTTAAATTTGTAGTAAAATCTGACGTGAATTTTATTACAATTGAAGTGCTGAGCGCTATAGTTATTTCGGTATAGTATAGTGAACATAGTGTATCTTGTTTGTCGGCAGCCTTAACCTTTTGAAAAAAAAGAACATAGAAAAATTTCCAATTTGAAGTGGCTATACCGCTTGCTTTCATTTGTAATACTTGATAACGCGAAAAACCCCGAATGAACATTACAGTTCATCCGGGGTTTGTTTGTCAACATCCGGAAGTTGTACTAGTAGCACGAAACTCCGGATAGGCTTGAATTTTTTTCTTGTTACTTCAATAATGATAATATGGCATCCCTAACTTTTTCAAACCCAAATTCATTTAGTACCGAATCTTTATAGATGCAAATTTCGTCGTTATAAAGATTCCCAATGCTTCCCTGATGGGTGTGGTTTACTTCTTTGTTTGGTTTGAAATTTCCTGCTTCAATTTCCAATCCCACCTGTTTGTAGGCATCTCTGAACGGAATGCCCGACAAGGTAAGCCTGTTGACCTCTTCCACGCTGAAAAGGTAATCGTAACGGGAATCAGACAGGATCTCGGTATTAACTTCAACGTGTGCCATCATCATTGTTGTCATTTCTATGCAATCTGTGAGTTCGGCAAATGCAGGAACAAATATTTCTTTGATAATTTGCAAGTCGCGGAAATAACCTGATGGCAGATTATTGGTAATCATCATTATTTGTTGTGGTAATGACTGTAGCTTATTGCATTTGGCCCGGGTCAATTCAAAAACGTCGGGATTTTTTTTATGCGGCATAATGCTCGACCCGGTTGTAAATTCATCCGGCAAGCGGATAAATCCAAAGTTTTGTGACGTGAACATGCAAGCGTCAAAAGCCAATTTGGCGACGGTAGCAGCAACGCTGGCTAAAGCGGTTGCTACAGTGCGCTCCATTTTGCCGCGTCCCATTTGGGCGTATACCACGTTGTAATTCATGTTGTCGAACCCAAGCAAATCTGTTGTCAGTTGGCGGTCGAGCGGAAATGAAGAACCATAGCCGGCTGCAGAGCCCAACGGATTCCGGTTGGTGATTTTCCAGGCCGAAAGCAGCAGTTGCAAGTCATCAGCCAGACTTTCGGCATAAGCTCCAAACCAAAGGCCAAACGACGAAGGCATGGCAACCTGGAGGTGGGTGTAACCAGGAAGAAGAACGTTTTTGTACCGGTTACTTTGCGAAATAAGCACATCGAATAAATCCAAGACAGCAGAAACCGTTTTTTCTATTTCGGCACGTGCAAACAACTTCAAATCGACCAAAACCTGGTCGTTGCGGGACCGTCCGCTATGGATTTTTTTACCCATATCGCCCAGTTTACGGGTCAATAACATTTCGACCTGAGAATGGACATCTTCTATGCCGTCTTCAATAGCAAATTGATTGTTTTCGGCCAGTTGATAAATGTTCTTAAGCTCTTCAAGCAGCAGTTTTAGTTCGTCGGCCTGCAACAAACCAACAGACTCTAACATGCGGATGTGAGCCATTGAACCAAGTACGTCATATTTGGCCAGAAAAACATCCATTTCGCGGTCACGACCCACGGTAAAAGACTCTATTTTAGCATCTACCTGTGTGCTTTTTTCCCAGAGTTTTGTTGCCATTAGAGATTAATGATTTAATATTTACGATTTAAAATTGTCCGGAATTTGTTGAAAGTGTTTTTGCCAATAAATCAGCAACAGAGTTAATGCCTTCCTTTAGTTTTTTGTCCACCATCATTTTGATCATGGCAGGCAGGTCGGCTTTCAGGGTCAGTTTCATTCGTGTGTCATTTTCAGCCACCTGTTTGAGCTGAATCCACACATTTACTTCCACAGGCGCATTCTCGGACACAAATTTTATAGTTTTGAACGGTTCGCGCTCAATTATGCGGAAGCCAACCTTTCCAAATCCATCTACCGAGAATTTACAGCTGTCAGTATCGAACTGAATATCTTTAACTTTATCGGCCAGAGCCGGATTTTCCTGAAGTTTTTTCAGATTATTCAGGTCGCTAAGTATGCCAAAAACCACTTCTTCATTCGAAGAAATGGTTTTTATATCGCTTTCGTATGTTGTCATTTTGGTAATTTACGATTATATGAATTGCGATTTATATCTTTTTGAGGAGAGAGAATATAAATTTCACCCCTCAAAAATCGCAAATCCGGTTTATTCTGCCTTCCAGGTTGATGGACTTTGACGCCATTCCTGTAGCGTTTCGATATCTTCGGCAGCAATGTAGTTGGTCGATAAGGCTTCGGCCAACACTGCATCATAGCTGCATAAAGTTGTTAGTTTTACTTTCGCTTTTTTGAATTTATCTTCAGCTACCGGGAATCCGTATGTGAAAATAGCCAGCATGCCAAGCACTTCAGAGCCATCGTTACGGATTGCATCTACTGCTTTGAGGCTGCTGCCACCCGTGGAAATAAGGTCTTCGATAACTACCACTTTTTGTTTTGGTTTCAAATCACCTTCAATCATGTTTTCCAGTCCGTGGTCTTTTGGCGTAGGGCGTACATACACAAACGGCAAGCCCAGTTCGTCAGCTACAAGCGCTCCCTGTGCGATAGCGCCTGTGGCAACACCGGCAATAACTTCCACGTCGGGATACATTTCCAAAATCAGGCGCGAAAGCTCAATCTTGATAAAATTACGGATTTGTGAGTACGAAAGAGTTTTACGATTGTCACAATATATTGGTGATTTCCAACCGGAGGCCCAGGTAAAAGGGTTGTTCGGTTGTAATTTGATAGCTTTGATCTTGAGTAGTTTTTCGGCTACAGATTTTTCTAATGTTTTCATTTTTAATGTTTTTTGTAACAGTTATTTGACATAATCATGTCGGCAACACATGTCTTTTTATACTCTGCAAAAGTAAGTAAACATGTTGAGACAAAAAACATAAAAAGATATATTTTAAAACATTTTTTTGACAAATCCACTTGCATTATAAATGCAATTCAAGAATAAAAGTTGTAGAAACATGAAAATTGCTGACTGTTTGAAAATGTACTAATTATGCAGAATTTCCAGTTGCAGGGCAAACTGTCAAATGCTTATTTATGTTATATAAATGAATAGCACATAATTATGCCGGGCAAGGATGATTACAATTTTTCGGGTACTTCGTCCTATTCTTACTTAGAGTTAAAATACGACCGATTTGAAATTCAACATGTTTATTTATAGATTGAAAAAGATAGCTTGTTTGCTGCTTATTACGGTTTCGTTTTTCAATACAGTAAAAGCTGAAGAGCGGACAATAGCCAATAAGTCAGACAGATGTGAATTCAAAATTGCGGTGTGCGACTGGATGATTCTGAAACGTCAGAAAATAGGAGCCTTTGAACTTGTGCGCGAATTAAATGGCGATGGAGTTGAAATGGATATGGGGGCTTTGGGAAAAAGAGACTCTTTTGATAACAAATTAAGGCAACCTGAATTTCAAAAATTGTTCCGTGATAAGGCATTGGAATATAAACTTGAAGTGCCATCGATAGCTATGTCGGGCTTTTATGCCCAATCTTTTGTTGAAAGAAAAGATTACTTGAGATTGGTTGAGGATTGTATTAAAACCATGCAAATAATGGGAGCAAAAGTAGCTTTTTTGCCCTTGGGTGTTCAGTGTGATTTGAATACAAAGCCAGAAATCAGGCCCGAACTTATTAAAAGACTCAAAGAAGTGGGTAAAATGGCTTTAAAAGAAGGGGTTGTGATTGGTATCGAAACATCGTTGGATGCTAAAGGCGAAGTTCGGTTACTCAAAGAAATAGATTCCAAAGGAATAAAAATATATTACAATTTTCAAAATCCGCTGGTTGCAGGTCGCGATTTGTACAAAGAACTCCGAATACTGGGTAAAGACAGGATTTGCCAGATACATTGCACCGATACAGATGAGGTGAACCTGCCGGACAATAAAAGGCTGGATATGAACAAAGTGAAAAACGTACTTGTGAAAATGGGTTGGTGCGGTTGGCTTGTTGTAGAGCGGTCGCGCGACAAGAGGGATGTACACAATGTAAAGAAAAATTATGGAACAAATATAGAATATCTCAAAAGTGTTTTTGATTAATATGATTACATAATGAAATTGAATTCGTCATCATTGAGTTGAACTTTATTACTTAATCCAGAAAGGGATATTTGATTTTGGTGATTTTTCAATAATGTGCTAAAAATTAAATCATTAAATATGCGTATGTGACAAATATAAAATTTAAAAACACTCATAAAATTAAGACCTTTTGTTGTTAAATGCAAAATGTCTTATTGTTGTATAAATAAATTTATAGCTTTGGCTAATTGAATCTAAGAACAAATAATATGAAACAAATCTTTTTAAAAAAAAGCCGTTTAATGTTTGCTATTGCAGTCAGTCTGTTATTGGCATCGTGTATAGATGGCTACAAGGACGACTGGACTTTCTCGTCTGGCGTCACGAACACAACACTGTTATCGCCCGATTCCTCTAAAGTCGTTTTTTCGAAAGACGTAAAAGGTAATTTGGTGGTTACATGGCCCGTAATTTACGGTGCAGGGGGGTATCAGTTCTCGCTGTATATTGTTGATGATCCAGAGCATCCTGTAGCAGTCGGAACTGAGAATGAAGTAATCAATGGTTGTTCTGCAACACGTGCTCTTCAGGAAGACACAAAATACAAGGCAGTGATTAAGACTTTGGGGAATACTCAATTTAACAATAAAGATGCAGAAAAAGTCGCAACAGCCCAGTATAGTACGCTTCTTCCTGCTTATGCAGTTATACCTGATGGCACTGATTTATATGAATACTTCACTGCAAACCCAATTCCGGATTCAACCAAAGAGCTGGCTTACGAAATGGTGGCCAATGGAAAGTATACCCTCTCGGGGCCTGTTGATTTCCAGAAACATTGGATTACTTTACGTGGTGATAAAGTATTTCATCCAACTATTACTTATGGAGTGTCTGGTAGACTGCGTACCACCGCCGGTTTTTCTTTAAAATATGCGGACATTGACTGTAACGCCATTGGGGCCAATGTAACCGATGGTGCCATGTTATTGCTTAGTGCCACTCCAGATCCAGCAATTCTAAACACGGCTTTTAATAGTTATTACATAATACCGAAGGATATTTTCTTATATAAGTGCAATATTACCGGGATTAACAGACGGTTGATATTTGATGCTAACATAAAGTATTGTTTGACATCTTTGATCATCAGCGATTGTACTGTAGCACTGAATGCATTGAATGACGCAAATGGCGGAATTATCTACATGCAGGGAGGTTTTATTAATAATTTCACAGTAAAAAACAGTACTGTATATGGTAATACTGCTACTGCTGGATATTTTCTGCGCTACAACAACAGTGGACGGCCTGATCGTGCTGGTTTTGTAAGTGGAAGTATTAATTTTTTCAACAATACCTTTTATAATGTGGTTTATAGTGGACAAATGGGAAATTATTCCGGGATGAATAGCGTATTGGTAAAATTGAATCTTTCACAAAATATATTTGTTAATTGCGGGTCAAATGCTGTAGTGCGCCGCCTTTCAGTTTCAACAACTACAATGGTAAGAACTCTCAGTAATAACTGTTACTGGTACAATGGTGTATATCCTGAGATAAATGAAGTTACACCCGTATACGGTGATAAGAGTGGAACGGCCTTTGGTGTTGATCCAGAGTTTGCTAATCCTTTGACAGGAGACTTTACGATAGGCGCAAACGTCAGTGATATCATTAGTAAAAGAAGTGGAGATCCACGTTGGTTGCCAGCTGTTCAATAACAGGAATAAACAAAATAATTTGAGATAATAATATGAAACAATATCGCTATATATTAAGTGTGCTCTTGGCCTTTTGTTTATTAATGCCGGTCATGTCGCAACAAACCACAACAATCTCGGGGATTGTTTTAGACGAAAAATCAGAGCCCGTTATCGGAGCCAGCGTAAATGTGCCGGGTACAAAGCTGGCTACAGTCACCAATTTGTATGGTAAGTTTATTTTAAAAGACTTTCCTGCTACCCAAAAAACTATTCAGGTATCTTATATTGGCTATCAATCGCAGAAAGTGGCGATAAACGGTGTGAAAGATATTACAGTGAAACTTGAGCCATCCAACTCTGAGCTAAACGAAGTGGTAGTGGTTGGTTACGGATCCCAGAAAAAAGCAAGTCTGACCGGATCTATTACACAGGTCTCGGCAAAAGATGTCGCTGATCTAAGTACGACCAATTTGGCTACAGCTCTGAAAGGGCAAATCAATGGTATCAGCATTAGTGGCGGTGAAGGTCGCCCGGGGTCAAGTGCAACCATTGGAGTACGTGATGCAGCTTCGACTACCGCTTTTTCGAGTGTGTCAGGATATGTTGCTCCAACAGTTCCTTTGTACGTTATTGATGACTATATTTCTTCAGAAGCTGCTTTCAATAATTTGGATGCTACTATGGTTGAAAGCGTTTCTGTGCTGAAAAATGCTTCTGCAGCCGTTTATGGAGCAAAGTCGGCACAAGGAGTAATTCTGGTTAAAACAAAGCGCGGTAAAGAAGGCTCTCCAAAAATATCGTACAGCGGACAGTTTGGGGTGGCAGATGAAATAACACGTGCCAAAATGCTGGATGCATACAGCTATGGCAAAATTTGGAATGCAGTTAAAGCAGCTGATAAATCGACGACATGGGACCCTAAAACAGATTTGTTTCAGGCTGACGAGTTAAATGCTATGCGGAATTTGAATTATGATTTACTGGAGCGTGAATGGAGAGCTGCTTCAACCCAAAAACACAGTATAAATGTAAGTGGAGGGTCAGATAAAGCTAATTATTTTGCTGGTGTTTCTTATAATACCCAGGATGGAAATATCGGAAAACTTGATTACAACCGCTGGAACTACCGAGCCGGGATTGATGCAAAAATCAGCAATGCGTTGAAAGCATCGCTTCAGGTATCTGGCGATTACGGAGGTCAAACAAACGCGTACAGCAATGTGGGTTCATCTACTGGCGATAATGACTATGATTACCTGTTAACTCATCCACGTTATATGCCGGATTATGTGAATGGATTGGCCTTAGCCTCCTATGGGGTTAGTAATTCTCAATACGAGGTAGCACAATTGTATAATTACAGTACGATTCAGAATTTGGGTAACTTCAGTAAGAATGTGAGTCAGAATATGACATTGAACTCATCTGTTGAATATGATTTTGGTGGGATCAGGTTCCTAAAAGGGCTTAAAGCAAAACTGACTTATTCAAAAAGCATTTCGACCAATAAAAACAATACCTACGGAACGAATTATAACCTGTACAAGGTCAATTTGCGAGCAGGAAGCGGAAATCACCTGTATTCTGGTGCTGATTTAGACTTGTCAAATGCCAATCTTACCTCAATCACAGTGTCTAATGGTAATATCCTGAGCCGGTCGATGGATAGAGCGGATAATTATCAGGCGAACTTTATTCTTAGCTATGCACGCACTTTTGGCAAGCACGATGTGAGTGGATTATTTACCATAGAAAGAGCTGAACTTGAAGGGGAAACTCTTCAGGGAGCCGTTACAAATCCTTATTCATTTACCAACTACCAATCGAATGGAACTGATAACGGAACCCAGACAACAGTTTTTACACGTTCGGAGTCGGGCTCTTTGTCGTATGTCGGAAGATTAAATTATGCATACAATAACAAATATTTGCTCGAATTCCTTGTTCGTTCGGATGCTTCTACCAGTTTTGCTCCTGAAAACTATTGGGGGACTTTTCCATCCCTCTCTGCAGGTTGGGTACTTTCTGAAGAACCCTGGTTCCGAGAAAGCATGTATGGAATCGACTTCCTGAAACTTCGTGGATCCTATGGACTGCTTGGGCAAGCAACGGGCTTAAGGCCATGGCAGTGGATAATGACTTATTCGGTTAACCAGGACAAGGGAGCTATCCTGGGAACTTCAGGTGCAACCACTTCATCAGGATCGCACATTGGAATACCCGATGCCGGTATTAACCGCTTGGCAAAATGGGACAAGAGTTACCAATCAAATTTAGGTATAGATCTCACAACGTTAAAGAACAGATTAACTGTAAATGTTGATGGCTACTATTATATGAACCGCGATGTATTTATGAACAGGCAAGGTGCTGCCGACTATCCATCCACTGTAGGTGTACAGGCTGCTGCTGAAAATTACGGTTCTATGGATCGCTATGGTGTCGAACTATCTGTTAGCTGGAAAGACAACATTACTAAAAACTTTAAATACTGGGTGAAAGTAAATACCGGTTATTCAGATAATATTGTTCTTCTTGCCCCATGGCCTGCATTGATACCAATTGATCAAAAACATCCGAATGCGCGTGTGGATGTGGGTAGCTGGGGTTATGAGTCTATCGGTATGTTCCACAATTATCAGGAAATTGAAGAATACTTCGCAAAATACGATATCAAAAGTTACATGGGTAAGACTAAAGATAATGTTTACCCCGGCATGTTGATATATAATAACATTCGCGGTTCACAGAAAGCAGATGGCTCTTACTATGGTCCAAACGATCCTGCTGATCCGAACGCGGGCTATGTGGATGAGAATGATGTTGTACAGATTTCGAACCGCAGCAATCCATGGGGCTTCACGGTTAATCTGGGTGGCGAATGGAAAGGCTTATCATTCAGTACACAAATCGGAGCTAACTGGGGTGGATATTCCTATTTACCGGGAGATGCACGGGGAATATCAAGTCTTGTGTCAACAGCCAGCGGTTACAATGTGATGGAATATACCAATCTTCCTTCATTCTGGGCAAACAATATGTTTGTGTACGAAGATGTACTCGATAACCAGGGAAATGTGGTGGCTGAGCAGAATCGCACAGCTAAATATCCAAACTTGCGCTACGATATCAACAGTTTGCAATCTACATTTTGGAGAGTAAGTGGGACTTCAGCATCTATCAAAACGTTAACTGTAGCTTATTCATTGCCTAAAAACTGGATGAAGACGATCAGTGTTGAAAGTTGCCGTGTTAATGCTACCGTACAAAACGTGTTGAGTTTGTACAATCCATATCCTGATAATTTTATTGACCCAATGTCAGGTACTTACGGAAGATATCCGAACTTGAGAAGAATTTCTATCGGTGTTAATGTTTCATTCTAATCAGATAAAAATGAAAAATCTAAATAAATATATATTGAGTGCCGGCTTCATTGCAGCAGTATCGCTCATGGCTGGATGCAGTGATAATTTCCTTCAGGAAAAGCAGGATTATTCCCGCGTTACAGCAGAAATTTACAACGACTATGTAGGTGCAAAAGGAAGGATTAACGATATATATTCGTTATGTCTTCCAAAATCAAATAGCGATGTTTCTTACGATAATCCAAGTACTGGATCAGCTGATTTATACGGAACTTCTACAGAAGAATACGGGGGATTGTCTGATTTTGTCAGCGACAACGTGATGACAAACACCACTGTTCCGGATTTTTTCTACAACGAGGCTAAAACTTCGCGTTCTGCGTGGGGACGTATACGTAACTGTAATGATGCAATCGAAGGTATTTTGGGAGGAACTTTGCCGGATGTACAAAAAAGGGAGTTGCTTGGACAAGCTTATTTTTTCCGTGCCTGGACTTACTATCGTTTGGTGAAAGTGTATGGTGGAGTACCCATTGTTGATCATGTTCAGAATCCTGTAGCGGGTGTCAGTGGTGGTCTTGATTTGGCTATTCCACGCTCAACAACAAAGGAATGTATCGATTTTTTATGCAAGGATTTGGAAAAAGCAGCTTCTTATCTGCCGCTTACATGGGATGCTGCCAACTGGGGTCGTGTAACGGCAGGAACAGCACTGGCTCTCGCAGGTCGTGCCCGATTGTTGTACTCCAGCCCGCTTTTTAACCGGGCTGATGATCCTGCAAGATGGCAGACTGCTTATGAAGTAAATAAACGTGCTGTTGACACACTGGATGCAAGTGGTTTTTATGGTTTGGCTTATCTGAATACTCCGGGTATCAATGCTGCCGGTTGGGCTAAAATGTTTTCTGATTATCAAAGCCCGGAAGCTGTATTTGTATCTCTTTACAATAATCTGGCTCCGGCAACAAACGGTACGGCTCCAAACATAAATAACACCTGGGAAAATTCTATCCGGCCATACAATACTGGTGGTGGAGGTGGTAAAGGCACCACTGCTGAAATGGTTGACCTTTTTCCAATGGCTACCGGACTGCCTGCAATTGATAAGGATAAGAATGCATTGAACGGTTACGATAAAGAAATTTTCTTTAAAGACCGTGACCCTCGTTTTTATCGTACATTTGCATTTCCAGGGGTACAATGGGCTTTCAATGGACTTCCTAAAAAATCAGTATCGCCTTACACACCTGGATCAAAATATCAATTGTGGAACTATGCATGGTATGAAACAACTACTAAGCAATCCGATGAAGAACTTTCGGGTTTTGGAGCGGATAAATTAGCCACTAACTATAAGGGGATTTATATTCGCAAACGTTCAGATGATCTTGCGATCAACTCGACTACATTGTATGTGTATGACACTCTTACTTCAACACCATTTAGCCGGAGTGCCGCTCCGTATATGGAAATTCGTTATGCCGAAGTATTGCTTAACTTTGCCGAAGCTGCTTGTGGAGCAAATCATGGACAGGAGGCGTTGGATGCATTACGTAAAATTCGTATGCGCGTTGGTTATACCGGGAATTGTGGACTGGATGATGCTTTGGCAGGTAACCGCGCAGCGCTCTTTGCAGCCATTCTCTATGAGCGTCAGATTGAATTGGCATTCGAAGGAAAACGCTTTGATGATATGCGCCGCTGGCTGCTTTGGGATGGTGGTGCAGGGCAGGCAAGTCTGAAAGATACATGGGCTTTGACAGGTTTTGGTGGAAATACATGTACTTATCTGGGTGTAAATCCACTTAACGGACAACGACGTAATGGTATGGAGTTGCGTGTATCAAGCTCTGTTACAGGTGGTGGTTTGGCTACTGCTGTTGATGGCAAAGATCCGGTGTTTACGAATACAACTTCAGTGTTTTTAAATAATGTAAAACGTCCGCAAGCCTGGAATATCAATGAAAGCAACGCTGCTACTGCTCAGCTTCAGAAAGATAGCCTTGAAACTTTTTATCGTTATAATCTTACCCGTAAACAACGATTGGTAGATACAAAAAACAAAGTGATTATGTTCCGTCCTGAATATTACCTTATTGGATTAAAACTCAGTGCACAGACTAATAATGTAACGTTGTTGCAAACTATTGGTTGGACGGATGCTCAGGTAGGAGGAATGGGAACATTCGACCCTCTGGCAGAATAAAGTTGGTCAAGAATACTTAAATACCAATAAATGCACATAATAAAACGGAGATTACACAACTGTAGTCTCCGTTCGTTGTATTTTTGAGCTTATTTTCAAGTTGATAATTTCTATATTATGAAAATTAAACTATTTACACTTGCACTTTTAATCCTTATTGTGGCCAATTTAAAGGCGGCGCCTTTTCGATACATTGTTGCTACTGATGGAACCGGCGATTACAGTACTATTCAGGCCGCACTCACTGCTTGCCCGGATAACGAACGGAGTATTGTGTTTGTGAAAAACGGGATATATGACGAACAAGTCACTCTGGGAACAAAAACAGCGGTTTCAAAGAAACTGATCAGTTTGATTGGTGAGAGTTATGGTGGGGTTGTTATTACACATAATCAATACCGGGCAAGTTCAGGTTCTCCGACGTATGAAGATGTTTGCACCGTGAAATTATATGCCAACGATTTCTATGCCGAGAACATTACCATTCAAAACACAGCTACGGGAGGTATGGCCGAAGCTTTGTTTTCAGCCGGCGACCGCCAGACATTTAAAAATTGTCAGGTGTTAGGTTATCAGGATGCGTATCGGGCTAAAAAAGGTGTCAGATGCTATTTCAAAAACAGCCTGATACAGGGTGCTGTTGATTTTATTTATGCTGGCGGAACTGTCTTTTTCGACGATTGTACCATTAACTGTGTAAAAGGGGGAGGACATATTGTGGCTCCCGAAGACCGCTACAAATATATAGCTGCAGCTTCTACCACCACCGGAAAAGATTTAAATCTGGAGTTCATTTTCCGAAATTGCATTATTACAGCCAATGCCGATGTGGCAGCCAATAGCTACGACCTGGGGAGGCCATGGAATGTGAACAGTGGCGCTTATTATTTGAATTGCAGGTTAGGCCCGCATATAAAAGCAGCAGGTTGGGCTACGATGGGTGGCAACGAAACAACTGCCAGTTTTGGCGAATACAATAGCATGGATAAAAATGGAATTCCGGTTAGCACTGCAGGTCGGATTTCATGGAGTTTTCAGTTAAAGAAAGAAGATGTGGATAATTTTCTTACCCCCAATTATGTGTACGCCCAGCTTAGTGCAACCCCTTATGATCCGGTGACTAGCTGTGTGTCGCCAGCCAAACCGACTTTGACTATAGTTAATAATACCATTTCCTGGAATGCGCTGAGTGATGCCAGCGGTTACATTGTATTTAAAGATGGAAAATACGTTGGATCAACAACTGCAACCACGTATACAGATGTGGTAGTTGCCAGTGGAACTTATACTGTGAAAGCCATCAATGCTCTGGGAGTGTTGAGCGACACCGCTGATGGGGTTACCGCTGATGTGTTCAGGGTGAATGAAAATCAGGTTGGTTTTCGGCAGCAAGATGGTATAATATTGCTTGACAGTAAAATGGCTAAAGTCGAATTGTACAACGTTAACGGAATAAAAGTCTGCCAATCAGCAAACACATCAAGCTTATCTGTTTCACCAAATATAAAAAAGGGGATCTATGTAATTCGAATTCTTACCATGGATGGTGGTTTGATTATCAGTAAATTGGAAGTTTAAATTATCGATTTTCTCTCCATGCAAAATATCAATTTTTCTCAAATCAAACAGGTGGTTATCTATAATTTTGTTACAATATTAATCATATAAAATACAATGAAAAATAAAGAGTTGAAAGTTGCATTAGCCATATTATTTAGCAGTGCTTTTTTATTTAATACGCTTGCACAAATTCCGGCGTTCCCAACGGCAGAAGGCTATGGGAAGTATGCCAAAGGTGGTAGAGGCGGAAAAGTAGTTTTTGTGGATAATCTGCGGGACTACATTTCTTATAGCAATTTGGAGACACCTATCCCTGGTAGTTTCCGCTGGGCGTTAACTCAATATCCGGGAGATTCATTAACCGTGATTTTCAGGGTGTCGGGCACAATACAGTTAAAGCCTTATCTGGTTATAAGTGGAACAACTGTGAAAAATCAAAATGATATTCGTTGCTCGCGTGCAAATCTTACCATTGCAGGGCAAACTGCTCCGGGTGAGGGAATTCAGATTCGGAACGGCAAAGTAAACTTAGGTGGAGCTGTCAATCTGGTTGTGAGAAATGTTCGTTTCCGTATTGGTGAACTGGCTGAACCATTCCCGATTTATGGATTTAAGGTGGGGGGAGTTGCTAAAGATACACTTGCTCCCGTAGGTTCTTTTTTGCCCGGTGGCTCGGTTGGCTGCGAGAATGCTGTTAATGTAATTTTCGATCATTGCGATTTTGGCTGGTCCGGCGAAGAGAATATAACCATGTATGACAATAGGTTCACCACATTGCAGTGGTGTATTTTGCACGATGCATTGTATAATGATGGGCATGGTAAAGGTGACCGCAGCTACGGATCGCAAACGGGAGGGATATGTGCTAGCTATCATCATAATTTGTGGACTAATAATAAAACCCGTTCGCCACGCTTAAATGGTGCTCGTACAGATAATGAAACCAATGTGTTTATCGAATTTATCAACAATGTGGTGTATAACTGGGGTAGCGCCAACGGTGCTTATGGGGGCGATGTGAATGCCGGAGCCCGATCACATACTTGTAATTTTGCAGGCAATTACTATAAACCGGGCCCGGCAACAGCTAGCGGCAGCAAGTATTTTTTTACCAATTATGTAGTAAATGGAGCAACAATCCCTAAATGGCATTTGTCTGGCAATATCATGGAAGGGTATCCTGCTTTAAACACCGATAATTGGGGCGGTTTTACCTGGAAATGGTCAGGTACGGCCGGTACAACGCTGCCTACCAAAGCCACAGCAGGGTCGGATACACTACTTGCACCACCATCTAGTGTGGTTTACAACAATGTTTGGGTGGGTTATAATGCCTACAAAACAAGTATCCAGAGCGCAACAGAGGGCTATAATAATGTTCTTTCAAAAGTGGGCACTGTCAATCGCGATTCGGTAGAAAGGCGCATTATCCGTGAAGTTAAGACCGGAACAGCGACCTTCAAGGCATCCCTGGGCTCTTTAGGAATCATCGATAAATCATCCAATGCAGAAGGTTATCTCTCTTATCCAACAGCTGTTGCTCCGGTAGACACGGATAACAATGGTATGCCCAATGCCTGGGAGCTTGCCAAGGGGTTGAATCCAGAGGATGCTGCCGATCGCAATATGAGAACTCCGCAAGGATATACAGCCCTGGAAGTTTATCTGGCCAGTTTGATGGGTGAAAATATTCCTCACAATTTTATTTCGGCCGTGAAAGAAGTGAAGAGTTTCAATGCAATTATAGTCCCAACCATTGTAAAAAAAAAATTTCAGGTAATAAGTGATATTCCGTTGCTGTCTGCAAAAATTCTCGACTTGACGGGCAAACAGTTGCTGATTGCGTCATTGTCAGAAAACAATTCCGTAGACATATCTAATCTGAGTAAAGGATGTTACCTGGTTCAGATAGAAAATGTTACCGGGCTTGCCCAACAGTATAAAATAATAAAAAACTAAAATTATTTGATTCTGACAATTTTGTTGTAAATATTGAAAGCAAGCAGATGAAATTTTAATTTAAGCATTTTCCGGTGTATAAATGGAGATGGCGATCAACAAATCGTTATCTCCATTTTGTATATTGTGTACCTGTTGCTTTTTGAGTACAATTGCAATTGCTAAGCGTCTTTTCATCATATCTTTGGACGCTAATTAATTACTAATTATTATTAATAAAATGAAGAACAAAACATTTCTTAAGCTTGCTGCTATATTGCTGTTCGCACCCGCAACCATGTT
>JASGLA010000003.1:0-57337 GCA_047600405.1 Paludibacter sp. | reverse complement strand
TTGCTTCGTTTGTCACAACTTTGTGGGCGCAATTGATACTGGATTCCGAACCTCAATTAAGTCCGAAAGTAATTGAAAAAGCTAAAGTTACTGCGTCAACTTCATCCCAATCCGCGACTGTTTATGCTGCCAATTCGGTTTTAGCACAGGGTAAGTTTGTAAAGATACGGATTACGGATAGTGGAGTTTATAAACTCACTTTTGAAGATTTGACTTCAATGGGTATCGAACCTGTTAATGTGCGTATTTTTGGTTATGGTGGTGGCGTTTTAAATCAAAGTTTGCTGCTTAACAAGATAGAATGATTTACCCGAAACCTCCATTTGGCTGGAAAAAGGAACTGATGGTGTTTTTAATTCAGGTGATTATATTTTGTTTTATGCGCAAGGTGTCAACCGTTGGTCGTATGATGCAACTAAAGGTATGTTTACACACCAATCGAATACGTATTCCAAAGCAGGCTACTATTTTGTTACATCTGCTGCCGGAACTGGGAAGAAGATTATGGATAAAACCGTAGTTTTACCTGCGTCTCCAACTATTCATACGGTAGAAGAGTTTGTAAGTTATCAGGTTTACGAAAAAGATCTGATTAACCTTACTAATTCAGGAAAAGAGTTTTACGGTGAAAAATTCGATGCTGTTACATCGTACACCTTACCGTTTACATTTCCGAATCCGGTACTAACTAATTCAACCACAGTACGGCTCAATGTTGCTTATAAATCTTATATTGCTTCTGCTTTTACAATAAACTTAAACGGAGAGCAGCTCAAAACGCTTAATGCTTCAGCCATTTCCGAAGGCGATATGTATACGAAAGGAAGAGGTGTTTCGTCAACTTTTCAATTTACACCCCAAAGCGAATCTTTCGGATTTAATCTGAGTTACAATAAGCCAAATTTATATTCAATTGGTTATTTGAATTACCTGGAAGTAAATGCCAAATGCCAGCTTAAAATGACCGGATCTGTAATGCCATTCCAAAACATAGATTATCTTGGAACAAATTCATATTCAAAATACTTGTTGAGCAACGCTAATGCCAATGTTCAAATCTGGGACATTACAGATCCTGCCAATATCGGAAAAATGGTTACCGAGAACATCGATGGAAAAATGGCTTTTGTAGCATCCGGTAATGAAGAAACACATTATATTGCCATTGATCCTACTGCTTCGGCCAGTTTTGCTAAACCGGAAATTATTGGAACAATACCAAATCAAGATTTGCATGGAATTACCCAGGCCGATATGCTCATTATTACTCATCTTGATTTTGTGGCTCAGGCTGAAACATTGGCTCAAGCTCACCGACAAAAAGATAATTTGACAGTGGCAGTTGTTACTACCGATCAGGTTTATAACGAATTCTCTTCGGGAACTCCTGATGCCACTGCTTATCGGCGAATAATAAAGAATGCTTTATGACAGGGCTACAACAGCAAATAATCCGGGTGAAAAACCTAAATATCTTTTACTTTTTGGCAGAGGTTCTTTTGATAACCGGAAGATTTTGACCGATTCGGGCGATAATTTGGTTTTGACCTACCAGGCCGATAATTCGCTGAATCAAGTTATATCGTATATGACTGATGATTATTTTTCATTATTAAATGATAATGATGGAGTTGATATCGCTGTAAATCTTATGGATGCAGGAGTTGGACGCTTTCCGGTTACTACGGTACAACAGGCAACCAATGTGGTAAACAAAACCATTGGCTACATGAATAATTCAACAAAAGGATACTGGAAGAGTAATCTGTGCTTTTTGGCCGATGATGGTGCTTATGGTTATTTTGCAATGCATGCCGACAGTGTAGCAGCAGTGGTAGAACGAACTGCACCCGCTTTTCATATAAATAAAGTTTTTATGGATACGTATCAACAACAAACTTCAGCAAATGGCGAGTTTTATCCAAATGCAAAAACCAGTTTGATGAATTTATTCCAATCGGGCTTGTTCATGTTCAATTATACCGGATTTGGTGCCCCTACGGCTTTGACGAATGAAAAAATTATAACAGACAGCATTATATCCGGTTTGACGAATCAAAATTTACCTCTGTGGTTTGGAGCTACTTCTGATTTTGCGAAATTTGATGGGAAAACTGTTTCAGCTGGAGAAAAAGTTCTGCTTAATCCTGGAGGTGGTGGAATAGGGGTTTTATCTGCTACAAGACCGTGTTATGCATCACAGAACTTTAATTTTAATAAGGCGTTTTGTACCAATCTGTTTAAAAAAGTAAATGGAACGCAACTTCGTATGGGAGATGTGATTAGCTCGGCAAAGAATCAATTAGGCTCTGAAATCAATAAATTGTCGTTCGTTTATTTAGGCGACCCGGCTATAAAACTTAATTATCCAGGATCTTATAATATATTAACTACCCGGATAAATAATAGTACAACTTTTGGAACCGATACATTGAAAGCTTTGTCTGCCAATACTATTCAAGGTATTGTAGCAAATGGTAACGGTAATAGAGTTTCAGGCTTTAATGGAAATTTACATGTGGAGTTGTTTGATAAAATTGAACGAATTTCTACTTTGAATAACGACAAAGATGCCATGGGTACACCTTATGTATTTTCCGACCGCCCGGTTGCGTTATACACCGGAGATGTTCAGGTAGTTGATGGGGCTTTTAGTGTCTCGTTCAAAATGCCAAAAGATATAAATTTGAATTTTGGAACCGGACGTATTATTTATTATGCTCAGGATGATACAAATAATAATGAAGCTCAGGGCTATTTCGAGAATTTCATTGTTGGAGGTACAGACTTGAAAAGCGGTCTTGATTTTCCAACAGGTTCCAATGGTTTTACTGTGTCGAATCAACCGAACCCATTTAGTAATCAAACGCGTTTTGTGGTAGGCTATTCGAGTCCGGAAACAGTTGTAAATGCCACCGTCGAAATATTTGATCTTTCTGGTCGCAAAATAAAATCCATTTGTCAATCATCGATAGATAACTTAACATGGGATTTGTCCACATCTTCTGGTGGCAAAGCAAATGCTGGAGTTTACGTTTATCGCGTTGTTTTAAAAACAGACACACGCAATGTTAGTTCAGGTTATAATAAACTGATTATTATAGATTGATATTCTATTGTTAAGTTCAAATACTAATTGGGCGGAGTAGAATTCCTGCTGAAATATCTTGATTAAGTGATTTTATAACAAAAGCCTTATACTAACCAAACTGGTTGATATAAGGCTTTTGTTTTCTTGTGAGAGTGTTACTTTATATATTTACTGTCTTGTAGGCCAATGCAAACATTTTCATTTGCTTCACCATGGCCACCAATCCGTTTGAACGGGTAGGAGAGAGGTGTTCTTTCAATCCGATTTTGTCGATAAAGTAAAGTTCGGTGTTGATAATTTCGTCGGGGGTGTGTCCGGAAAGGACATTGATAAGTAACGACACAATCCCTTTTACCAGCACCGCATCGCTTTCGCCCTGATAAGTTACTATGCCGTTGTTTAATTCAGCATTCAACCACACCCGGCTCTGGCAACCCTCAATGATATTTTGCGGATTTTTGTATTTATCCTCAAGGGGTTCAAGTGAATTGCCTAAATCGATAAGCAACGCGTATTTATCCATCCAGTCGTCAAATGCACTGAATTCTTCAATAATTTCGTCCTGTAATTCGTTGATAGTCATTTTGAATATATGTTATTAGCCCTCTGGGCGATATTTACTTTGTGTTATTTGCTTCGCGTTATTTGCCTTCGGGCGTTATTGTATCGATATTTACTTCTTGTTATTTGCCCTTTGGGCGTTATTTATTTCATGTTGTTTTAAAAGCGCAGTCCATTAATAACGGCGTAGCCAAATAACATTAATAACAGCGAAGCAGATTTTTTACCCCAGCATTGTTACTACGCGTTTAAGTGCTGTAATAAAAGTATCAATTTCTTCTTTTGTGTTGTAAAACGCAAATGATGCCCTTACGGTTCCCGGAACTCCCAGGGAATCAATAAGCGGTTGGGCGCAATGGTGTCCCGTACGAACGGCAATTCCAAGTTTGTCGAGAAGCATGCCAATGTCGTACGGATGTATATTCCCAACAACAAACGAAATGACGGAACTTTTATTACCGGCAGTGCCAATAATCCGCATGCCATCAATTTCCATTAATTGCGCTGTGCAATATTCCAGTAATTCATGTTCATGGGCCGCAATCTTTTCTAACCCAATCTGCTGTACATACCGAAGCGCCTCGGCTAGCGCTGTTGATCCGATATATTCGGGCGTTCCAGCTTCAAATTTAAAAGGCAGTTCGTTATAAGTTGTTTTTTCAAAAGTAACCGTGGCAATCATTTCGCCTCCTCCCTGGTAGGGCGGTATGGCATTTAGCCATTTTTCCTTTCCGTAAAGGGCACCTATTCCTGTTGGTCCATAGATTTTATGTCCTGAAAAAACATAAAAATCGGCATCCAACTCCACTACATTTACAGGTATGTGCGGAACGGCCTGTGCGCCATCCACCAATACAGGAACATTCTTTTCGTGGGCAATACGGATAATTTCGGCAACAGGATTTATCGTACCAAGCACGTTGGAAACATGCGCTATCGAAACAATTTTAGTGCGTTCGTTGAGCAACGATTTAAAAGCTTCAATGTCCAACTCGCCTTTTTCGTTCATCGGAACCACCCGCAACGCCATTCCTTTTCGTTCGCAAAGCATTTGCCAGGGAACAATGTTTGAGTGGTGTTCCATAACTGAAATAATCACTTCGTCACCGGCATTGCAAAAAGCTTCACCGAAAGAACTAGCCACCAGATTGATCGCCTCTGTAGTGCCGCGGGTAAAAATGATTTCTTCCCGTTTGGCCGCGTGTAAAAATTCGGCAACAGTACTCCTTGCCGCCTCATGAGCTTCGGTGGCTTTCTGGCTCAAGTAATGTACACCCCGGTGGATGTTTGCATTCAAATGATAATAACCCTCTTCAATTTTTTCGACTACACAACGCGGTTTTTGGGTTGTAGCACCGTTGTCGAAGTAAATCAGGTCCTTATTGTATATCTTTTCAGCCAGAATTGGGAAGTCTGCCCGTATATGTTTTAATTCTTCTGTATTCATGCCAATGAAACTGTTTCAATGTTTTTTTGTTCGACAAAAGTACGGATTTTTTTGCTAATTTCCCAATATAAACCTGCTAATGTATCAAGGTGTTAATGGGATGGTGGGTTAATGTGGTAATGAGTTGATATGGTAATGTGATGATAATGTTGGTAGAAAAATATTATCTTGTTTAATTGACTTGTATAGTATCCTAATTGCATGATGTCGTCTTGACATCTTTATATTGTCGCTCCTATGGAGCTTTTGTTTCATTGAAATAAATATTCTACCATAATGTTGCTCCTAACGGAGCATTTTCTGAGCTTCGGAGAAGCGTTATTATGGTAGGCTGTCATGTTAACATGATATTTAAGAGCTCCGTTAGGAGCGAAATTATAATCAATAGAAAAGTAGACTAGTTCATACTAATTCCTGTTCTATGTTTTCAGCTAAAGAAACTATGCGTTACTATGTGACTATGAGTAACTATGTGGTTGGAAAATACGACATTTAATTATTCCTCTTACTTAACCTGAAGCTACATTCAATTAATTTAATTTCTGTATTTCAACAATTTTTAACCGCTTTGCGGACAATATTTGTGAAAAAAAGCAGTACTTTTGTCTGATTTTTCCCAAAAACTGCTTATTTGCAAACTAATAGCACAACATGAACAAACAGGCTCTTACCAAATTTGTACCGCACATTGCTGCATTACTGCTTTTTATCGTCATTTCATTTGCTTATTTTACACCGGTTCTGGAAGGAAAACAACTTATCGGACACGATACCCAAAGTTGGATGCAAATGGCCAAGGAAACACTCGATTTCAACTCAAACCACGATGAAGTTACATTGTGGACCAACTCTATGTTTGGAGGTATGCCTACCTACCAGATTTCAATGTCGCAACCTTACAACCTGATAAAATATGTGGAGGATGCAATTCATATTTTTCCCAATACGATTTACAACTTAATGTTATATCTTATCGGATTTTACATTTTGTTGCTGGCTTTCCGGGTTAACCCCTGGTTATCAATGGTTGGTGCTATTGCCTTCGCCTTTGCTTCGTATAATTTTATAATTATTATGGCCGGACATAATTCGAAAGCCATTACCATTGCCTATATGGCGCCGCTTATTGGTAGCGTGTTCCTGGCATTCAGGGATAAACGGGTGTTGGGCAGCTTGCTTACGGCTTTCTTTTTAAGCCTTGCCATTCGTGCCAATCACGTGCAGATCCTTTATTATACGCTCCTTATCCTGATTTTCTTTGCAGTTGTAGAATTAGTTTACAGCATTAAAGCTAAGCAAATTGCAGATTTTCTGAAAACAAGCGGTATGCTGTTGGCTGCGGCCGCTATTGCCATTGGAATGAATGCTACCACGTTGATGACTACCTATCCTTACAGTAAAGATACCATACGTGGGGATTCCAATGGGTTGACGGCAGATAGTCAAAATTCGCAACATGGTTTGAATAGCGATTATATTACCCAATGGAGTTATGGTGTTGACGAAACAATGACTTTGTTGATCCCTAATTTTAAAGGTGGCGCGAGTGGTGTGAAATTGGCTACAGATAGCGAAACTGCAAAGAAGCTGGAAAGCCTCGGTGCTCCAAATGTTGGTCAAATTATGAAGGAAAATCCGTTTCCGCTTTATTGGGGAACTCAGCCGTTCACTTCCGGACCGGTTTACATTGGTGCCATTATCTGTTTTTTGTTTGTACTCGGATTGTTTTTGGTGGATAATCGCATTAAATGGTGGTTATTGCCAATGATTGCGCTGACTTTGATGCTTTCGTGGGGTAAAAACTTTATGTGGTTGACTGATATTTTTATCAATTACGTGCCTTTATATAATAAGTTCCGTACGGTTTCAATGACTCTGGTTGCTACTGGTTTTGGCATAACATTATTAGCTCTATTGGCGCTGAAGGAAGTTTTTGCTGAAAAAACAGATAAACAAAAACTCATTAAACCTGTTATGATAAGTGCTGCCATAGTGGGTGGCATTGCTTTGGTATTTGCCCTGATACCTTCGTTGGCCGGAAGTTTTACGGGAGTTGCCAATGCACAATTCCAGGGAAATAACGCTTTCCTGAAAGAAACGCTTCCACTTGACCGGGCTGCTTTGTTGCGGTCGGATGCATTGCGTTCGTTGGCCTTTATTCTGATTAGTGCCGGATTGATTTGGTTATATGCTAAAAATCTGTTGAAAAAGAATGTGGCCTATATTCTTTTCGGAATTTTGATGATTGCCGATTTGGCTCCCGTGGCAAAACGTTATTTGAATGACGACAATTTCGAACGTAAACGCCGCTTGGATAACCTGATTGAACCTTCGGCTGCCGATAAAATGGTCATGCAGGATAAATCGGATTATCGCGTTCTGGATGCTACAGTTGATATTTTCAACGATGCGAGTCCTTCCTATTTCCATAAAAATATTGGAGGATACCATGCTGCCAAGTTACGTCGTTATCAGGAATTGATCAATATGCAATTGACACCCGAAATGGGTAAATTGTTTGGCGCTTTTGGCCGTGCAAAAACAGTAGACCAACTTACCGGAGTTATGGATTCGTTGGGAGTGTTGAACATGCTGAACATGAAATATGTGATTTACAACAAAGAAGCGGCTCCGCTGGTGAATCCTTATGCTAACGGAAATGCATGGTTTGTAAATAATATCCGTGTGGCAGCTGATGCTAACGAAGAAATGCGTTTGGTTGGTGAAATCAATACAAAAACAGAAATGGTAGTTGACAAATCATTTGCAAGCCAATTGCCAACCAAGCTCACACCGGATAGTGCAGCCCGTATTGCTTTGTCAAGCTACAAGCCAAATCAATTGATCTATAATTTTAGTTCTAAAACTGACCAGGTGGCCGTATTCTCTGAAGTTTATTATGATAAAGGTTGGAACGCTTATATCAACGGTCAGTTGGTTCCTTATGTACGTGCCAATTATCTGTTGCGTGCAATGCCTTTGAAGGCCGGGGATTATACTATCGAATTCCGTTTTGAACCAAAATCGTATAGCTTGGGTAATACCATTGCGCTGGCATCGTCCATTTTATTGATATTGGCCATTGTGGCATTTATATTCTGGCAATGGAAGAAATCCAAATCAGAAGCTGTAAAAGCATAAGTTAATTGATAATCTCAAAAAAGATATATGGGTAAAGGAAATAAAGTTGCTCGTAAGCCGGGTTTTCGAAACATTCACGTGACTTCAACCATTAGCATGTCATTGGTGTTGTTTTTGGTGGGGTTGGTGTTTATGTTACTTTTTGTGGCGCGCGACATGAGTACTTATGTGAAGGAAAATATCAATTTGTCGGTTATTCTCAATGATAATATCGCCAAACCAAATGAACAACGTATTGAAAAGTATCTGACCGCATCGTCTTATGCGAAATCGGTAGAGTATATTTCGAAAGAAGCAGCTTTGAAAGATCATATCAGCAGTTTGGGCGACAATCCGGCAGAGTTTCTGGGTTACAATCCCTTGAAGGCTTCTATAGAGGTAAAACTCAATGCAAAGTATGCGAATAACGATAGCGTGAAGATGATACAATCCAAGCTTAAGGCATTTGAAAATATAAGCCGCATTGTTTATCAGGAGGATATGGTAAGCCTGGTGAATGACAATGTTCAAAAAGTGAGTCTGGTATTGCTGGGATTGGCTGCTGTGCTTTTATTTGTTTCGGTGGCTCTGATAAATAATACCATCCGGTTGGCTCTTTATTCCAATCGTTTTCTGATCAATACCATGAAGCTTGTTGGGGCAACAGCATCATTTATCCGTCGCCCATATCTGGTAAGCAGCATGATCAACGGACTGATTGCTGCAGCCATTTCAATAGTACTATTGGTTGGTGTGGTATTTCTCATTCAATTAGAATTCGGAATTCCGGATATGCTGATCCAATCAATGAACCTGATACTGGTAGGTTTCATAGTATTGGTGGCAGGTCTTTTGCTTACAGCAATATCGTCCTACTTCTCAGTGGGTAGATACCTGCGTATGAAATCAGACGATTTACATCTTATTTGATTCAGTTACTTGAAATAATTACATTTATAAACAAAAATATGGAAACTAACTCTCGTCTTACTCTTGGCAAAATCAATCTTATATTGATCGCTATTGGATTTCTCATCGTAGTTTTGGGCTTTTTCTTAATGTCTGGCTCGAGCACTGGAGTCGAATTTAACCCGGATATATTCAGTTCCCGCCGCATTACTGTTGCTCCTATGGTTTCACTTTTCGGTTTTGTATTTATTGTTTTTGCTATTTTATACAAACCGAAGAGTAAGTAAGGATGAGTATTATTCAATCTATTGTTTTAGCAATTGTAGAAGGACTGACTGAATTTTTGCCTATTTCGTCCACCGGACATATGGCGTTGGTATCGGCTTTCATGGGAATTGAAAAAAACGATTTTACAACGTTATTTATTGAGAGCATTCAGTTTGGTACAATCCTTTCGGTGCTGGTGCTTTACTGGAAAAAGTTTTTCGATTTCAAAAAAATGCAGTTATATGTAAAATTGATAATTGCGTTTATTCCGGCTGCCGTTTTAGGAGTTTTGTTTAAAAAACATATCGACCAGCTTATCGGAACACCTTTATTTATTGCCTGTACCATGTTTTTTGGTGGAATAGTTTTGCTATTCGTAGATAACTGGTTTAAAAATCCAAAAATTGAATCGGAGGATAAAGTTAGCAATAAAAATGCGCTATATATTGGTTTTTTTCAGGTCTTAGCCGTTGTTTTACCCGGTTTGAGCCGTAGTGCAGCTACCATAATCGGCGGTATGCAACAAAAGCTGACACGCAAGGCTGCTGCCGAGTTTTCATTTTTTCTGGCGGTACCAACTTTAGCGGGGGCCTTTGCTAAAAGTATGTGGGATGCTTATAAAGATACGCCGGAATTACTTACACAACATAATATTTCGGTGCTGGCGCTTGGAAATATTGTCGGGTTTATAGTTGCGGTGATTGCAATTAAAGGATTTATTGCTTTTCTGACAAAACATGGTTTTCGTTTCTTTGGTTATTATCGTATAATTGTGGGACTCATTATTATTGCAATGATTTATTTTAGAGGCAATGTATTTTTATTCTAATGGATTTTATAGAAGGAGAAGTGCTGTATGTAGCGAAGCCATTGCATTGGACTTCGTTTAATCTGGTGAGCAAGATTCGTTGGAATTTGCGCAGATCATTGAAAATAAAGAAGCTGAAAGTTGGCCATGCCGGCACGCTGGATCCATTGGCAACCGGAGTAATGATCATTTGCACCGGAAAATCAACCAAGTTGATTGAGAGTTTTCAATATCAGACGAAAGAATATATCGCAACGCTGGAGCTGGGTGCAACCACACCTTCGTTTGACCTGGAATTGCCTGTGGATAATACATATCCAACCGCGCATATTACACGCGAACTGGTGGATGAAGTGATTCCCCGTTTTGTAGGGGAAATCTGGCAGGTGCCACCGGTTTATTCGGCAGTTAAGGTTGATGGTAAGCGGGCTTATGATTACGCACGTGATGGACAGGAGGTTGAACTAAAACCAAAATTATTGGTTATAGATGAGATTGAAGTGTTGGATTTTTCACTTCCGGTATTGAAAATCAGGGTGGTGTGTAGCAAGGGAACTTACATTCGGGCATTGGCACGGGATATCGGACTGGCTTTGGAAAGCGGTGCCCATTTGATTGGGTTGGAACGAACCCGCATTGGCAATGTAAGGCTCGAAGACTGTTGGCAGATTGATGAGTTGATTCAGCATCTTGAAAAGGTTTAGTTAATGTCACCTGTGAGTGGCGCAAGTATATAATGTATAAAAAAGAAAAAACAATTAAACAATAAAATATGAAGTTATCAAAGTTTAAGTTCAAGTTGCCGGACGAGCAGATTGCACAGTATCCGGCTAAGCATCGCGACGAGTCGCGTTTAATGGTTGTGCATCGCAAAACCGGCGAAATCGAACATCGTACCTTTAAGGATGTACTTGAATATTTCAACGAGCATGATTTGTTCATTTTTAATGATACAAAAGTATTTCCAGCGCGCTTGTATGGAAATAAAGAAAAAACCGGGGCGCAGATCGAAGTGTTCCTGCTTCGCGAATTAAACCACGAAATGCGTCTTTGGGATGTATTGGTAGAGCCTGCACGTAAGATCCGTATTGGGAATAAGTTGTATTTCGGCGATGATGACTCTATTGTGGCTGAGGTAATCGACAATACAACTTCGCGTGGCCGAACCCTGCGTTTCCTTTTTGACGGAACTCACGAGGAGTTCAAAAAAGGATTGTATGCACTGGGTGAAACACCACTGCCCCGCAATATTACCCGCGAAGTTGAACCGGAAGATGCTGAGCGTTTTCAGACTATTTTTGCAAAGAATGAAGGTGCTGTTTCAGCTCCTGCTGCCGGAATGCACTTCAGCCGCGAACTTTTGAAACGTATGGAAATCAAAGGAATTGATACTGCTTTCCTTACTTCACACATGAGCTTGGGTAATTTCCGCGAAATTGATGTAGAGGATCTCACCAAGCATAAAATGGATTCAGAACAAATGTCTGTTCCATTGGAAACTGCTCAAAAAGTAAATAAAGCGCAGGACGAAAACCGGAATATTTGTGCGGTTGGGGTTACAGTTATGCGTGCACTGGAAACTGTGGTTGGAACCGAAGGTAAAATCAAACCGTACGATGGTTGGACTAATAAATTTATTTTCCCTCCTTACGACTTTACGGTTGCAAATTCTATGATCACTAACTTCCATATGCCATATTCTACGTTGATCATGCTGACAGCGGCTTTTGGCGATTATGATTTGATTATGAAAGCATATGATATCGCCTTGAAAGAAGGTTATAAATTCGGGGTTTACGGCGACGCTATGCTGATTCTCTGATAAACCGGTTTTCAAAAAATGTACACCAATCCGGCTGGGCTTAACCGAAGTTCAGCCGGATTTGTTTTGATAATCCTATCTGCTTATTTGTTCAAAAAAGTTTTGTTTTCAACCTGATAATTGCACAAATAAAATCAAAAGAGTAGTTTTGGATAATAAATTTAATTTCACGTATGCTAATTCTTCTTTCGCCTGCCAAAGTACAGAATTTTAAAATAGAGAGCCCCGTAAAAACATTTACAAAGCCGGAATATACAGATGAAGCCGAGCAGCTTATCGGGCTATTGCGGGAGTTATCCGCAACGGAATTAAGCAGGTTGCTGGATATTAATGCCAATCTGACACAGCTCAATTTCGACCGGATTTTCAATTGGCATCGTCCGTTTAATCTTAAAAATGCAAAACAAGCTGTTTTAGTGTTCGATGGCGAAGTGTTCCGCGGCTTAAATGCTAAAACTTTTTCTGAGGAAGAGTTGGCTTATGCACAAAAGCATTTGAGGCTGTTTTCAGGCTTATACGGACTATTGAGGCCTTTGGATTTGATACAACCATACAGGCTTGAGGTAAGTTCGCGATTGAAAAATCCCTTTGGGAAAGACTTGTATGAGTTTTGGCGGGAGAAAGTTACACATTCTGTTATCCATGCTTTGAAGTCGTCGGGAAAACCTTCTGTGTTGCTAAATCTGGCCTCATCCGAATACTTTAAAACACTTGATTTAAAGAATGCAGGAGTAAAAGTTATTGATGTGGAATTCTACGAGACCAAAAACGAGCAGTTGAAACAGATTGTGATTTACACCAAAAAGGCAAGGGGCTTAATGGCCCGCTTTGTGATTCAAAACCGTATTGAAAAGCTTGAAGATTTGCAAGGTTTCAGTGATGAAGGTTATTGGTACAGTCCGCAACTATCTAATGATACGAAGCTGGTGTTTACAAGATAATTAATATTTGCCTTCGGCGTTATTTGCTTCGCGATATATGTTCCCTTCGTTCACGTGATTATTTTGATTGTTTCGTTCGAAAAATCAAAACTGATTCATTAGCGCTACCGTGTGACAAGCCACGACTCCCGCTGTTTCGGTACGTAACCGGCTTTCGCCCAATGAAACCGGCTTAAAACCTTCCGAAATGGCTTTTTGAACCTCTTCCATGCTGAAGTCGCCTTCCGGACCAATCAGGATCAATACATCTGTTGATTTGCCGATTTCTGTTTGGAGCAGGTGTTTATCTTCTTCGTAACAGTGGGCAATGAATTTTTGAGCAGCTTCGTGCTTTTGAAACAATTGATCAAAAGAGCAAAGCGGATTTAATTTTGGGAAATAGGCTTTTAATGACTGTTTGGCTGCTGAAACAATAATCTTTTCCAAACGCTCTTCCTTTATAACTTTACGTTCGGAGTGACGGCAGATAATCGGTGTAATTTCGTCAATAGCTATTTCGGTAGCTTTTTCGATAAACCATTCCAGACGCTCAATATTTTTGGTCGGGGCAATGGCAATATGAAGTTTGTAGTTCCGTTTTCCAAATTCAAGCTGTGTTTTCGTAATTTCAAAAACGCAATGCTTGTGATGCGGATTGGTTATTACGGCTTTGTAGTAACCACCGGCTCCGTCAACTACAGTAATGTTATCGCCGGCTTGCAATCGTAATACCTTTACGGCATGTTGAGATTCTTCTTCAGGAAGAACGCTGCCGGAAACGAGATTTGGAACGTAGAATAATGCCATGACCCCTAACCCCTAAAGGGGAATTAAGTTAGTATTGATTATTATATCTTGTATTTTAGCCAGATTATCTTTAGAGACTTAAGTAATCTAGTTCCCCTTTAGGGGCTAGGGGTCATTCTTAGTAGATTTCTCCTTTAGCTGCCAATAGCGTGTTTTTCAACAGCGACACAATGGTCATAGGACCTACGCCACCCGGAACCGGAGTGATGAAAGAGCATTTTGGAGCCACTTCATCGAATTTTACATTGCCGCTTAAACGGAAGCCGCTTTTTGTTTTGTCAGAAGGAACGCGGGTTGTACCCACATCGATAATAGCTGCGCCGTCTTTTACCATGTCGCCGGTAAGGAATTCTGGCATTCCGAGGGCTGCTATAATAATGTCGGCTTGCAGGCAAATTTCTTTCAGGTTTTTGGTGCGGCTATGGCAAACGGTAACTGTTGCATTGCCCGGATACCCTTTTTGCATCATTAGCGAAGCAACCGGTTTGCCCACAATATTGCTGCGTCCGATAACCACACAATTTTTACCTGCAGTAGGTATCTCATATCGTTTGATTAATTCCATAATACCTGAAGGTGTCGCGCAAACATAACATGGCAAACCAATGGACATGCGGCCTACGTTTACCGGATGAAAACCATCCACATCCTTACGATAATCAATGGCTTCAATCACTTTTTGTTCTGAGATGTGTTTTGGCAAAGGCAGTTGGACTATAAATCCATCCAGTCCGTTATCTTTGTTCAGTTCATCAATCTTAGCCAGCAATTCATCTTCTGTGATAGTATCTTCAAAAGCAATTTTAGTAGATGTGAATCCAACTTGTTGGCACGATTTTACTTTGTGTGCCACATAGGTTTCGCTACCGCCATCATGCCCTACAATGATCACTCCCAAATGTGGTGCTCTTTTTCCAGAAGCAACCATTTGTTTTACTTCTTCTGCAATTTCTGCTTTTACCTGTTCTGAAATGGCTTTGCCATTTATGATTGTAAAGCCCCCTAAATCCCCCAAGGGGGACTTTGAGCCCATATTATTGTGAGAACTTGTTATATTCATTTTATTTGTTTTGCATTTTTAGTCTTAAAGTCCCCCTTGGGTGATTTAGGGGGCTTTTATTTTCTTTTTCCCAGTTTTAGTTTACCCTGGCTCATGGTAGCCATTTTCATCATTTTGCTGGTTTGGTCAAACTGTTTGAGCAATCTGTTTACATCCACGATGGTTGTTCCGCTACCTTGTGCAATACGTTGTTTGCGACTTCCGTTCAGGATAGATGGATTTTCACGCTCGCGTGGGGTCATGGAATGAATAATGGCTTCGATACCTTTAAACGCATTGTCGTCAATATCCACATCTTTCAATGCTTTACCCATACCCGGAATCATGGCTGCCAGGTCTTTGATATTACCCATTTTTTTGATTTGGGCAATTTGGGATAAAAAGTCGTTGAAGTCGAATTGGTTTTTAGCAATACGTTTTTGTAAACGGCGTGCATCTTCTTCATCGTATTGTGCCTGTGCGCGCTCAACCAACGAAACGATATCACCCATTCCCAAAATACGGTCGGCCATACGTTCAGGATAGAAAACGTCCAGCGCGTCCATTTTTTCGCCGGTACCCACAAATTTGATGGGTTTGTTTACCACCGAACGGATGGAGAGGGCCGCACCACCGCGGGTATCACCGTCGAGTTTGGTAAGGATAACCCCGTCGAAATCCAATGTGTCGTTGAATTCTTTAGCTGTATTTACAGCGTCTTGCCCGGTCATGGAGTCAACCACGAACAGGATTTCCTGAGGATTGATTGCCTTCTTGATAGCAGCAATCTCTTTCATCATGGCTTCGTCGATGGCCAGACGACCGGCAGTATCGACAATCACCACATCATTGCCATGCTGTTTGGCGTGTTTGATAGCAGCTTCGGCAATAGCTACCGGATTTTTGCTTTCCAAATCCGAATATACAGGTACGCCAAGTTGTTCGCCCAATACTTTCAGCTGTTCGATAGCTGCCGGACGGTACACGTCGCAGGCAACCAACAACGGATTTTTGCTGCGTTTGGTTTTCAGTAAATTAGCCAGCTTTCCCGAAAAAGTGGTTTTACCCGAACCCTGCAAACCTGACATTAAAATGACCGAAGGGTTTCCTTTCAGGTTGATATCCACGCTTGCACCGCCCATCAATTGGGTAAGTTCGTCGTGTACGATTTTTACCATCAACTGGTTTGGTTTCAGTGATGTAAGTACGTTTTGACCCATAGCTTTTTCTTTTACCGTCTCGGTAAATGTTTTGGCTATTTTGTAGTTTACGTCGGCATCCAACAGGGCTTTGCGCACGTCTTTGAGCGTTTCGGCTACATTGATTTCGGTAATTTTGCCTTCCCCTTTCAGGATTTTAAACGACCGTTCCAGTCTTTCACTAAGAGATTCAAACATAAGTTTATACGTGTTTTTTAGAATACCCCCGACCGCAAAAGGTATTATATTAAGTTTTGAGTTTTTTTGAGTGCGCAAAGGTACAAAAAAAGGCCTTATTGTCAAACTTAAAACAACAGTTAATCAGATACTGTTGAATTTAATTCTTTTTTTACATACTCCAGCAAATCCGGGAAAAACTGATGGAACAGTTTTTCCAGTTCTGTGTGATTTTTGGTGAGAAAGTCGATGGTTTCCTGAGGTTTAATAGCGGATACTTTACGATAGGCCATAATTGTCAGTGAGTTCTTTAACCCATCCATTGTAGAATACCTATATAGCCGGTTTGTACTTATAAAATGGAAAATAAATTTCCTGACTCTTTCCGGTAAATGCCTGTAGTTTATAAGTGCGTGAAAATAAAAACGGTAGGCGAAAATTTTTAGCGATTTGCCTGCTGAGTAACTATGAAAATTGATGGCCAGGAAATAGTCGAAGTACATATCTGCTATAATACCTGAATATCGCCCAAAGGCAGGGCGAAGTATGGCTACTGTTTCCCGCACCACCGGATGCGAATCGGTAAATGAGTCGATTTTCCGGTGCAGGGCAATTCCTTCCCGAATGCCGGGTGGATAATTATTTAGTTTGGTTCCTTTTACAAAATCGCCGATAAAGTTTCCAATCTGTAATTGCGAATCATTCCCCGACAGAAATATATGTGCTAAGTAATTCAACTTTGTCGTTTTTTTTATTGAACAAAAATAATAAAAAGCACTGTTTTTCTACTAAACCTTAGCTGTTTTGTACCTACAAATCAGTATAAATTATGAGTTTAGAGTCAGTGTTACGTTTTTTTATATTTACTTGATAAATCTATTCTATAGTTAAACTATGTTAATGTAAATCTTTTTGTAAGTATGTAATCGTCTATAAATAAAAATGTTATAAATATACCATTTAATAAAAAATGAGAAAATACAGTACTATGTATTGCAAGGTACTGTAATTGATTATATATTTGCACCGTAAATCCAAATTATATCCAGTCTCTCAGATAATTATTTCACCTAACAATAAAATCAGGAATAAAAATGAAAAACGTATTAACTATTGTATTTGCCTTGTTTTTAGGAGTGTCGGCTTTTGGTCAGGAGTCTGTCAATTTGAAATTTAACCTTGAAAAAGGGAAAGTGAATCAAATTAAAAATATAAGTAAGCAGAACATTCAGAACACTTACAACGGGACGCCGTTTAAAACCGATGTAACTTCGGGTACCACAACCAGTTTTACACTTTTGTCGCAAGAAAATGCTGTAATGCGCGTTGAGTTTAAGTTTGACACCATACAGTCGAAAACAACATTGCCGATGAGAAATTTTGAGACAAATTCAGCCAAGCCGGCTAAAAAAAACGAATATCTGGAAAAAGCGCTGAATAGATTCAGCACTTATACTATTATTGCTAAAATATCGACCTCGGGCAAATTTCTTGGTTTTGAAAATTATAAGGTATTCAGAAATAATGTGTTGGCTATAATGGATTCGGTACCAGAAGCAAAAAAAGAGCAAATACAGAAACAGGTGGACATGTTTTTAAAAGAATCGGCGGTACAAACTATGATAGAGCCAATGTTTTCGTACATGCCCGAAAACCCGGTAAAAAAAACTGATAAATGGGAATCGTCTTATTCATTGGTGGGAGGTGGAATAACAGGTATGGTGTTTAATACTTATACGCTTGATAATGTGGCTGAAAGAAGTGCGCAATTATTGGTGGAGTCTGAACTGGAATCTGTTCCTTCAACATTTGAAAATTTGAATGTGAACATTGATATTAAAGGCAAATCTTCCGGGAATATGACTATTGACCTGAAAACGGGAATCGTACTGGCAAGTAAGGACAAAAAACATTATGAAGGAACAATGACTATGAAAAATCAGGGTAATGAAATGAAAATGCCGATGGTTATTGATGCCGAATCTGAAATAATCCGTTTAAAATAATTTTTTTGAAATATCTATTCTTACCCCAAAAAATGAAATCAAAAATTTTAATCATTCTGCTTTGTTTGCTTGCAGGTAATGCCTTTGCACGAAAAGTGATAACCGGAACTGTGGTGGAAGACGATGGTAAAAAGCCAATTGAAGCAGCCCAGGTGGAGCTGTTGCAACTGCCTGACAGTATTGCAGCTGAGTCAGCTTTTACTAATTCTGAAGGACTGTTTAATTTGTTTAAGGCAGATACAACCAAAAACTACTGTGTTCGCATCAAGCTCCGGTTCTATAAAACGCAATCCATTCCGGTAGTATTTAAACCAGGTGGAAGAATTTTGAACCTGGGGAACATTGAACTTCAACCGTCATTTGTAAACCTGAAAGAAATAACAGTAAATGGTTCGAAAATAAAGGTGAGTGAATTGCCCGACCGTACTGTTTATGGTATTTCTGCCGATATGAAAAAAACATCCACCGATGGATTGGATGTGTTGCGTAAAGTGCCTACTGTACAGGTTGATTATTTCAACGAAGACATTAAGGTGGAAGGAAAATCGAATATCAAAATAGAAGTGGATGGCATATCGCGCGACAAAAGCTACTTGAAGAAACTTCATCCGAGCCAGATTGAAAAAATGGAAGTGATAACCAGCCCGACAGGGAAATATGATGCTGATGTGGATGCGGTAATCAATATTATCACTATCAAAGAAATGCGTTACGGACTAAAAGGGATGGTGAATGCTATGGTGTTGCCCAACGATTTGGATAAATATATGGCTCGTGGCAATGCCAGCCTGGACTATGGAATGAAAAAGATATCATATTCTTTGTCGGCCAATGGAGGTGCGGGAGAGTTTGACTTTAAAAATTCAATGAACCGAATATCCGGCACAAATGGACTGAACCGGGAAGGGAACACTCACACTAAATTTATAGCCGGAAATGTGAATGCCGGTTTTATTTATGATCCGGATGATTTTAATAACCTGAGTGTAAACCTGAATTATAATGGCAATGGGTCTAGAAGTAAAAACGATCAGACGAACAATATCTCAGGATAATGATGTATTGCAGAGCATAAACAAATCAACCAGCGAGGCAGTAAATAAAAATAGCGGTCTTAATACTTCGCTTTTTTACAAGCACCGGTTCGATAAAAAAACAGAACACGCCTACGAAATCGAGGCCAGTGCGTATACCAGCCTTAGAAATAACAATTCAACAAACTTTAGGAACATATTTTTCGATGCAAATAATATTAAATTATCCGAATCGCCACAACAGTTTGAAGAAAATGAGACTACAAGCCGGTCGGCAAATACCCGTGTAAACTACACGTTGCCATTCGACAGTGTATATACGTTTAATACCGGACTGAGCGCAAACTACAGCTATAATTATATAGACAATATTAGCACACGAAGCAATATCCCATTCTTAGAATACAAAGACCTGAAAGGGTCTCTTTATGCCGAGTTAGGCAAAACCTTTAAGAAAGGAAATGCAAAAATAGGTACACGTTTAGAAGTTTCGGATGTAATAATAAATAGTGCAAAACCGAGCACTTATATTTCGCCATTGCCATATGTGAATGGGCAATATAAATTCAGCGACAAAAATTCATTGAAATTAAATTATTCACGCCGTGTATTCCGTCCGTCAAATAGCCAGTTGAACCCATTTGTAAGCTACGTCGACAGTTTGACCGAAAGCCACGGAAATACAGGCTTGAGGCCTGCTTACCGCGATAATTTTCAGTTGACAAACAGTATAAAGTTTGGGAAAAACAAGTTTTCGGGAAATATCTCACCTCAATTATTTTTTGAGTATCGGAGTGGTTTGATCCAGACTATTACCAAACAGAAAGAAAACTCAAATACGTTCGAAAAATTTCCGGTAAACATTCTCGAACGGGTACGAAACGGGCTTGAATTTATCAGTGTATGCACAAATTTTTACGGTGATTTTCAACTCAAACGTGAGATATTATAGAATTCATACCGACAAATACCTGGATCAGATAAATGCAGTAGACAGAAACGGGTGGAGTTGGAACTCACAGGTTATGTGCCCGCTGCCAAAAGATTTTCGCTTTTTTGCGGTGCTGAGTATTAACGGTCCAACTGTTAGCGGACAAGAGTTGAATAAATCAACTCCGTTCAATCTTTTTGGAATATCTAAACAGTTTAAAAACAACAGTAGTCTTACCTTGTTGGCATTCAATCCATTTGCAAGCAAAAACTTTTACAATAGCTCCACTATTGATAATGGCACTTTATACCAATATTCAGAATCATATATGGACTTGAAACGTATGTTTATGATTAACTACAGCATTAATTTTAAAGTAGGAAAAGACCTTAAGGTGCAAAAACGTGGTGAAGAGCAAACTCAGGAAGATAACGGCATAAAACTGCCATTCTGATAAAGTAAGCCGGACACCGAACAATACAAGACGCAATATAAAATCAACAATATGATAACACTTAAAAATATCAATAAGACCTACGATATGGGGCAGGCTTCGTTGCATGTACTGAAAGGAATTGACCTGAATATCTCCGAAGGTGAATATGTCTCTATCATGGGGGCATCCGGTTCCGGGAAATCCACGTTGCTGAATATATTGGGCATTCTGGATAATTACGATACCGGAGATTATTTGTTGAACAACACCCTGATCAAGAATCTGTCGGAAAAGCAGGCAGCCTATTACCGGAACGAAATGATTGGCTTTGTTTTCCAATCGTTTAATCTGATTAATTTCAAAAATGCGCTTGAAAATGTGGCTTTGCCGCTGTATTATAAAAACTATAGCCGCAAGCGCCGGAATATTATTGCTATGGAATACCTGGATCAGATGGGGCTGAAGGATTGGGCTTACCATTTGCCAAACGAAATGTCGGGAGGGCAGAAACAACGGGTCGCCATTGCGCGTGCCATTATTTCGCAGCCCAAAATCTTACTGGCCGACGAACCGACCGGTGCGCTGGATAGTATAACTACGCTGGAGGTAATGAAAGTACTGAAAGAACTGAATGGAAACGGGCTGACAACTATAATTGTAACACACGAAAAGTCCGTTGCAGACGAAACGAATTCAATCATCCATATCAAAGATGGGCTGATAGAAGATATTGTTCGCAAATGAGGTTAAAGATGACAATCACATAGTAAATTATGAATTATTAATTATTAATTATTAATTAATTGTACAAATATGGAACTCTTTTTATTGATGTTTATAATTCCGATTATTGTAATCCTGGGATTTGTATTGCCCATTGTAGCTGTTATAGATATTCTGAAAAGCAAATTTTCAGGAAATGATAACCTGTTGATGCTGTTAATTGTACTTTTTATCCCTTTTGGGGCGATTATTTATTTTTTGATCGCTCCGTCTAAAAAGATTCCGAATTCAACTTTCTAAAACAACTCAACATGTTTTCAATAGATACCATACAGGAAATTTTAGCCAGCCTGAAACACAATAAACTGCGCACTGTTTTGACGGGGCTTTCGGTGTCGTGGGGTATTTTTATCCTCATTGTGTTGCTGGGAGCCGGCAATGGACTGAAAAACGGCGTTACTTCCAATTTCAGCGACAGGGCAACCAATACGGTTCAAATGTGGTCCGGGACTTCTTCGTTGCCATACAAGGGGCTGAAAAGTGGACGGTCGCTCAATTTTGCCGAAAAACAAGTTGGCGATGTGGCAGTGAATGTGGCAGAGTCGGATAACCAGACCGGAGTAATTGAGAAGCAACTGACCATTACTCACGGTAATGAGTATGGTTCTTATCAGATAAAGGGTGTAAATCCGAACTATAAGCAAACATTTAACCTTAAATTTGAACCAAACGCCGGGCGGTTTATCAACGACCTTGATCTGAAAGCAAGTAATAAAGTGATTGTTATTGATAAAAAGATAGAAGAAGTGCTTTTCAAGGGTAAATCTTCCTTGGGCCAATATGTTCAGGTTGGAGAAGTGATGTTCCGGATAATTGGAATTAATTCCAAGAAAGAACGCTGGGGAAACGGAAATGCTTATATCCCATTTACCACGGCCCAGTATATTTTCAATCCCAACCTGAAGTTTTATAATATTGCGATGACTGTGAATGGGTTGGAAACGAAGGAGGAGAATGACGCGTTTAACGATAAATTAAAAGGTGAAATGTCGAAAAGCCTGCGCTTTGATCCGAACGACACCCAGGCTTTGTGGATATGGAATTCGCAGCGGGAATATGTAGAGACGATGAAGATTTTTGCCGGTATCACGCTTTTTGTTTCTATCATTGGTATTTTCACCTTGATAGCCGGAATTGTTGGTGTAAGCAATATTATGCTCGTGTCGGTAAAAGAACGAACCCGCGAGATCGGTATCCGGAAAGCTATTGGAGCGCCTCCGGGAACCATTCTGCGCTCTATTATTATCGAGGCAATTCTGATTACCACCATTTTTGGATACATAGGCATGATGATGGGTATCGGGCTGACTGAACTGGTCAATTATATTATGACCCAATCGGCTGCCGGATCGCCCGATGGCATGTCAGTTTTCAAAAATCCAACGGTTGAACTTTCGTACGTGTTGATCTCCACCGGTATTTTGATAATTTCTGGTGTAATTGCAGGGTATATGCCTGCCAGACGAGCTGTACTGATTAAACCGATTGAAGCCATGAGGGAGGAATAGAAGACCCATAAACAGACCCCTAACCCCTAAAGGGGGACTTTTAAGACGCGAATAAATGAATAGTTTTTAGCAAATTATGTATATGGATAATACGAATATAAATAGAAATACTAATTCAAAAGCCCCCTTCAGGGGGTTTGGGGGTCTCTTCGACCTCGACCGTTGGCAGGAAATATGGTTTACCATTACTCATAATAAATCGAGAAGTTTTCTTACTGCATTTGGGGTGTTTTGGGGAATGTTCATGCTGGTGGTAATGGTGGGGGCCGGTGTGGCTTTGCAGCGCGGTATGAATTCGCAGATCGAAGGTTTTGCTACCAATTCGTGTTTCGTGTGGACCGAGCAAACTTCGGAACCGTATAAAGGCCTTAAAAAAGGGCGGAACTGGAATATGGAGAATGAAGATATTCCGGTGATTATGAATAGTATTCCCGAAATCCAGTATCTGGCACCTGTTTTATTTGGTGGAGGTGGCGGGACGAACAATGTTACCCGGAATGACAAGGCCGGAAGTTATGGTATAAAAGGCAACTATCCCAGTTATAATCTGATCGACGAAAGTAAAATGATTTTCGGGAGGCTATATTAATGATATAGATATTGTTGAGAAACGTAAAGTATGTGTAATCGGCGAACGGGTTTACGAAGTGCTTTTCCCAAAAGATGAAAACCCATTGGGAAAGAATATCCAGGTAAATGGAATTTATTTTCAGGTAATCGGGGTGGCGCGCCATACTTCGCATATCAATATCGGTGGAAACGCCGAGGAGTCGGTAGTGCTGCCGTTCAGTACCATGCAACAGGCTTTTAACCAGGGAAATGTTGTACACTTTATGGCCATTACCGCTAAACCAGGGATAAAGGTAAAAGTGATTGAAGATAAAGTTCGTGAGGTCTTGAAAGCGCAACACAGCATTTCGCCAACCGATACTAAAGCGGTAGGTGGTTTTAATATTGAAGATCAGTTTAATATGTTTTTGTACCTGGGAATTGGTATAGCCACATTAATTTGGGTGGTAGGACTTGGGAACCTTGTTTGCAGGAGCGGTGGGAGTTAGTAACATTATGCTGGTTACCGTGCGTGAACGTACGAAAGAAATCGGAATCCGCCGTGCGCTTGGGGCAACTCCAACGAACATTATCCGCCAAATTCTGACCGAAAGTGTTGTCCTTACTCTGATAGCCGGAATATCCGGGACTCATGTTTGGTGTGGGCCTACTTTCACTTGTTGGATTGGCCTTAAGTTCCGGCGACCAGTTTTTCAAAGATCCGCAAATCAGTTTTAGCGTAGCTGTCGGAGCATTTTTTGTGCTGCTTGTAATCGGGACACTGGCTGGGTTTATTCCTGCCAACAGAGCTATGAATATTAAACCGATAGAAGCGATACGTGAAGAATAAATGTGGTGATGTGTTGATTTTGTAATGTGATAATTAAAGAAAAAACAAGAATAAAATATAACTCATAAATTAAAGCAATATGAAGAAGTTTTTTAAAATTGCCCTTTTGGTTTTATTGGGAGTGGGAGTAATCTGGACATTTTGGTTTCTGTGGCAAAAATCGCGTCCGAAAGTAAAGAAATATACTATCGAGGCAGTTACTGTTGGTAGTATCGATAAACGTACTGTGGCTACAGGGAAGGTGGAACCCCGCAACGAGATTTTGATTAAGCCGCAAATGTCGGGTATTATTGCCGAAGTATATAAAGAAGCTGGTGATGTGGTGAAAGCTGGCGATATAATTGCCAAAATAAAGGTAATCCCGGATATGGTGAGCCTCAATAATGCAGAATCGAGGGTGCAACGTGCCCAGATAGCATTTGACCAAACCAAAAAGAATTACGAACGGGATGCCAAACTTTTTGCCGACAAAGTAATTTCAAAAGAGGAATTTGAGAAAACGCAATTACAATTTAATAACGAGAAAGAGGATCTGAAATCGGCAAAAGATAACCTGAGCCTTACCCGCGATGGAATAACTGCCGGCAGTGCAGCTTACAGCAATACGCTGGTTCGTTCCACTATTTCAGGGACAATTCTGGATGTGCCTGTAAAAGTGGGGAATTCGGTGATTCAGTCGAATAATTTCAATGACGGTACAACCATTGCCACCGTGGCCAACATGGGCGATATGCTTTTTGTGGGTAAACTAGATGAGACTGAGGTTGGCAAAATTAAGGTGGGAATGCCTATGGATATTACCATTGGTGCTTTGCAGGACCAAAAACTGACTGCCACCCTGGAGTATGTGGCTCCAAAAGGGAAAGAAGAAAACGGTGCCATTATGTTCGAAATGAAAGCTGCTGTAAAGGTTCCTTCGGATGTGTTTGTGCGCGCCGGATACAGTGCCAATGCTGAAATTATATTTTCGAAAGCAAATAAAGTGGTTACCATCCCCGAAAGTTGCATTGAATTTGGCGGCGACACAGCCTTTGTGTATGTGCTCAAAACCAAAGAGCCTCAGACTTTTGAAAGAAAACAAGTTAAAATCGGATTGTCTGACGGTATAAAAATAGAAGTAAAGAGCGGCTTGAGTACCAAAGATAAGATCCGTGGAGCCGAAATACTGGAGAAAAAACCGGAAGCTAAGAAAGAGGAGAAGAAGTAAAGCCCCCTAAATCCCCCAAGGGGGACTTTAAGAGCGCTTAAATGTTTTACGATCTGAAAATAGAATACTAAATGGGAACAAAATATTTCAATAATACAAATTTTAAGTCACCCTCCGGGGGATTTAGGGGGCTGTTAGTTGGTGCTTTGATGCTATCTCTAACTGCCACAGCACAGCAAAAACCCTGGACATTGCAGCAATGTGTAGACACTGCCCTGGCTAATAACCGCACTGTGAAACAACAGGCACTGACGAAGAAAAACAGGGAAATTGCTTATGAACAGGCGCGGAATAATTTATTGCCAAGCCTGAATGCATCGGCCAGTCAAAACTGGAACTTTGGACGTTCGCTTACGGTAGACAATACCTACCAAAGCACGAACTCTTCGCAAACTTCTTTTGGCATTTCAACGGGTCTGGATTTGTTTGACGGACTGAAAATGAAATATAATATTGACCTCAATAAAGCCAATATGTTAGCCTCGGAAGCCGATCTTGAAAAAACCAGGCAGGATATCACGATGAATGTGGCGTTGGGCTTTATGCAAATTTTGATGAACAAAGAGTTATTGCAGATAGCCAACGACCAGCTAAGCCTCACCCGTAACCGGATTGAGCAGCGCAAAGCCCTGGTGGAGGCTGGTAAAATGGCCGAAGGCGAACTTTTCGAGTTGGTAGCCCAGGAGTCAAAAGAAGATATGAACCGCATGCAGGCCGAAAATACGCTGAAGCTTTCGTTACTCGATTTAGCGCAGTTTCTTGAGATAGATCGGTTTGAAAACCTTAATGTGGTAGCCCCCGCTGGCCTTTCTGAAACAGATTTGCAGTTGCTCACGGCTGACGAGGTGCTGCAAAGTGCACTGACCCACCGTCCCGAAATAAAAGGCGCTGAATACCGTCTCAAAAGCAGCGAGTATAATGTGTTGGTGGCTAAAGGGAATTACTACCCAACTCTAAGTTTAGGAGCAAACTACGGAACGGGTTACTATAAACTGAGCAGCATGCCCAACAATAGTTTTGGGCAGCAATTGAACGATAATATGAGCGCAAGCGTTGGGTTGAATCTGCGTGTTCCCATTTTTAATAAATTTGAAGTGCGAAATGGGGTCCGCTCAGCAGAACTGGGGGTGAAAAGTAGTAAAATAGATGTGGATAATGCCAAACTGGAACTTCGAAAAACCATCCAGCAGGCATATTACAATGCTGTGGGAGCTAAAGCCCGCTGGGATGCAGCCCGGAAATCTGAAATTGCCAGTCAGGAAGCTTACCGCTTTGCCAATCAGAAATACGAAGCCGGAAGAGCCACGTTGTATGAATTGTATCAGGCCAAAAATAATCTGACGCAGGTGCTTGGCGAACAGGCACAGGCTAAATACCAGTATTTTTTCAGAGTGAAAATGCTGGAATTGTTGAAATAAAGGAATGTTGAATCTGAAGGTCGGAGGCTTTGAAGTGGAAAATTAGCGAGTGCTTACTACTTACCTCTTACTACTTGCCTCTTGCCTCTAAAAAAAAGGAAACCATGAATGCAGATAATATTAAATCGCAAATGCGAAAAGGATACCTGGAATATTGCATTCTGCTTATTCTAAGGAAGAAGTCTGCTTACACTTCGGATATTATTGCCGAACTGAAAGAAGCAAAACTAATTGTGGTGGAAGGAACGTTATATCCTTTGCTCACCAGGCTTAAAAACGGCGAACTGCTGGACTACCGTTGGGAAGAATCGACACAGGGGCCGCCACGGAAATACTACGAAATGACTCCGCAGGGAGCGGCTTTCCTCGACGATCTGGAATCGGCCTGGGAGGAAATTAATAATGTAGTGAAGAAAATCAAAGCCTCTCCGGATTCTTCCGAAGGTGTAATATAAAGACAATTATCCGGGAATAAATATTTAATCAACATACTCTTATCCTGAAATAAAAACTGATGGATCGGGAGATCAAAAAATAAACATTATGAAAAAGACATTGACTGTAAATTTGAATAACATCGTTTTTCACATCGACGACAATGCTTATGAGAATGCTCCAGACTTATCTTCACGAAATAGCCGATCATTTTCAATCGGAAGATGAGAAAAAGGAGATAATGACTGACATTGAAGCCCGTATTGCCGAGCTTTTTTCTGAAAAACTACAGAAAAACAAAAATGTTATTAACCTGGCCGATGTGCAGGAAGTGGTTGAAATTATGGGTAAACCCAGCCAGTATACCGACGAGGGAGAGGAGCAGGGAGCACCCAAATCGGATCATAAATCCCAGCGTACCCGCCGTTTTTACCGCGACCCGGAAAATGCTATTCTGGGTGGTATTGCCAGCGGGTTGGCCGCCTATTTCAATATCGATGTAACCTGGATTCGTATTATACTTGTGGCATTGGTATTTATTGGCGTGGGAATTATAATACCCATTTATATTGTAGTTTGGTTGGTGGCCCCACAGGCTGTAACCGCTTCGCAACGCCTGGAAATGCAGGGCGAGGATGTTACCGTAGAGAGCATTAAAACCGAGTTGAATAATGCCAAAACCTATGTGGAAAGTGAAAAATTTAAGCAATCGGCAGCCAGTGTCGGCGAGAAAATGCTTGAAATCCTGCGCGTAGTCTTAAAGGTTGTATTTGGCTTTTTGGGAGCAGTGTTGGGCATAGCAGGAGTTGTACTGGTGGGAGCGCTCATTTTTGCCCTGTTTTTTATCCTTTTTGAGCCGGGACTGGTCAATGAATTTATTCCGGGTTTTGTCACCAACTGGTCGTTTATGACACCTGAGAAAATGATTATGCTCATTATTTCGCTTATATTATTGATCGGTTGCCCTATTTTTATGCTTATTTACTGGTTTGTTCGGTTTACAGGACATCGGCATCCGTCCAAAACAGCTTCGTGGGTAGTGCTTATTCTCTGGCTGGCCGGTATGTTTATGTTCTACAGCATTGGTGCCAATACTTTTATTCATTTAAACCAACGCGATGGACGTCCATTTTCTATTGGCTGGTCGGATGAAAATTTGCCTGAGGCCGTTAATGTGCGTAGCACCGAACCTTTTCATGCCATTGAAGTGTCTGGAAATATTGAGTTGACCCTGGGTAACGATACTACCAAGCAAATAACCATCACCACTCTGCAGGATTATTTGCCGAACGTGATTACTAAAGTGGAAAACGGCGTGTTGCACATTTATGCCGAAAAGATTTTCCTGAACCGCACTGTCAAAGTTCATGTGCCTGTTGACTCAGTCCGGAGTATTAAAGCTACCGGGGCTTGTAAAGTCCTAACGGCGGATACTCTTGTGGTACCTGAGTTTGATTTGAGGTTAACCGGAGCATGTGAGGCCAACATGGACCTGCAGATTGCCGGATTGCTCCGGTTGGATATGGCTGGTGCTTCGCAGGCTAAATTGAGAGGCAATGCCAACGAATTGAAAGTGGAAGGAACAGGCGCTTGCCAGTTTGAAGGGTACGATCTGGTGGCTAAAACAGCCGATGTGCGGGTTACCGGCGCTTCGCAAGCCGAAATATATGCTTCCGAAAGCCTGGATGCCACAGCTACCGGCGCCAGCCAAATCGACTGCAAGGGCAGTCCCAAAAATGTAAACAAAAATACGCACCTGGGTTCGGAAATAAATGTGAGGTAAGCCGGAGTTATTGCGGTTGATATGAAGTTCCCGCAGATATCGCAGAAAAGCCCCTGAAAAACTAATGTTTTCAGGGGCTTTTCTGTAGAGTTTGCTGAAAGAGTTATAATCTGATAAAATAAATCCCGTAGGGATTAACTATGCATAACCCCCAGTTTTAACTGGGGGTGAAACCAGAATCTCAATACTAAAACTCCGTAGGAGTTTTCCGGGATTATTTTTTAAAGGTCAACCCACTTCCGGGGTTGTTTTTATTTGAGTATTTACCACCCCCCGGTTGAAACCGGGGGTTATGTACAGAAAACTCCTCTGGAGTTTTTCTGTAGTCTTTATATTGACTGAAACCTACTTGCTTATTGGGCAATTGGCACTTCCGTGCTTGTTACTTTTCCTGCGTTGCGGCGTGTGGTGCGTGCTTTCACCTGGGTTTTGTAATACTCAATCAGGTCATTCAGTTCGTTAGCCAAAGGTTGGTAATCCGTTGTTTCATATTCTGTACTGCAATACTCAATAGCATCCAGCAGTGCCACCACCTGTTTGCTGGTTTCCACACGTATGGCACGTACGTCTACATTTTCTGTAGTCGAATTATCTTCGGTGCGTTGCAAGAATACTGACGCAAACTGGGCGTTAACAACCCGTAGTTGTTCAAACAAAGGAGTCAGATGGAGCGCTTCGGCTGCCGCTTTCACCTCCGCTTTGGCATCGTAATCTGCCAACAGATCGTTAATGCGTTTGGTTTCGGCGTTGTAGTTGGTTGTGGCAATGTCGGTCGCCATGAATGCTGAAAAAGCGTTTCATCACTTCCACGTGATGGCATCATGTCGGGCAGACTTAGTTTGCCATAAATTTTTACCTGAGCCTGTATGCCGATCAATAGCACATCTCGCTCTGTATCCAAATCCACCATTTTGTTGCTTAACACATTGCTCAATTCCTGCGCTTTGATTTTAGCCAATTGCGGCAACAGAACCGTTACCCGCGTATAAGGCTTTTCGAGATGCAAAGTAGCGGGGTTGTGCTTACGCGTAATGTTCGATAATTGTTCAATAAACAAAGGAAATTCGCTGTTCCAAAGGTTGTTGAGATTAACCCGTGAGATTTTTACTGACATAATTAAGTCGTTTTTAGTTCATTTGTATTAGAAAATTGTTAATGCAAATATAATCGATGTTTTTAACCTAATGCAATTGCTCCGCCTTGCATTAAATTTAATTAACATTAAATACGGTTTGTTAAGAAAAAGTTAAATTTGATATTTTCCGGTTTGTAGCGGAAGGGTGCAATTGGGCCGGCCTTGCTGCCACATTGTGGCAAATGTTCCAAATCTTCGGGCAGCCTTGCCACAACGTGGCAAGTATCAATTTTTTCCCGGTGGCGTTTGCCACACTGTGGCAAACGCGAAAAATTTTTCGGGCGTCCCTGCCACGTTGTGGCAAGTTCCCCAAAAAAACGGGGCAAGCTTGCCACAACGTGGCAAGGGCAAACTGATTTTCAGCGGGGTTGCTACGGTGTGGCAAGCACCAACTAAATCCGGATTTGCATAATCAGTTAAATGTTCTTCAGCAGATTTGATTATTATGTAAAAAAGAATTGGGTACTTTTGGGGGCAGGAAAAATAATTAGCTGAAATTATATGACTAATAGGGAATATAAGTGATTGGGTGATTATATGTCGGTGTTAGGGCACATTTTAGAAAAAAACTAAATCTGCTGGCTGAATAATATTTGATGGACTATCTGCTGTGTCTCGACTTTTTGACCTTTCTGTAATGACAGAATTTGCTTTCTTTTGGTGTGTTGTTCTGCGAAAAATACTTCGCAATTTATTTAAGAAAAAAAATGAATCCTATTCAACGCTGACAGTTTAGCTGACGTATTTTTGAAAGTTTTACAAACGCAAGAATTAAAAACAAGAAATTGAAATGAAAAAAATATCTGAAAAGACTCTATTTGTCTTAATACCTTTTGTACTTATTTTGTTAATTAGTACAAGTGGTGAAGTTATTTTACCAGTATTTGAGAATACAGTAATTGAAAATATCTTGTATTTATGTTCAATACCCAACTCAATAATTTTTAACTTATGTGTTGGGTATTTATCAGGTTTATTTATTTACTATCTAACAGTTTACATTCCAAACAAAGAAAGGGAAAAACAAGAAATAATAATAACAAAGCGACTTTTGACTCAATTAAATTCAAGGGTTCAAGGTTTATTTAAATCGATTAAAAATTGTTCAACTGTAACTGATATAGATTTGAAAAATGCAAGTAAAGAGGAATTCAGATTAATGTGTAAAGCATGTAATTTCAATTCACTTTCGGGTGTTAAACAAGTTATCAACTCAAATCCACCAATTATTGGGGATATTACGATTAGAGATTGGATTGTAAGTGAATGGAATCGAATTTTAGAACATTTAAACGAAATTGATAATGCCGCTATTTACATTGAGCCTGCAATATACAATTTATGTTTGCAAATACGCAAATGCAGTTTATCAAACACAATAGATTTACTGTCTAACGTCGCAACTAGGAATACTGATTTTGAATCTTGGAGTTCTCAATTTCACGATCTATATTTATTATGTAAAGATTTAGACTATGAAATAGTAAGAATTTCCAAAATGTAAATTTATTATACTTTAGTTCCGCTGCTGCCGCACGATTGCATCGTGTGGCAAAATGTAAAAATAGCTATTATTTTCGCACGCTGCCGCGCGATTGTATCGCGTGGGAGTCAAATTATTTGATTGAAAGTTTGCCACACGCTGTAATCGTGCGGCAGCGTTTGTTAGCAGCCAGCCGAAAAAAAAGAACAAAATGCAAAAAGAGATACAACTTATAGAGGGAAGTTTTGAATACGAAGCATATCAAATGATAGGTCCGGCAGTAAAGTCTTTTTTATCGGTTTATCTTGGCGATAAATTACTTCATTTGGAACCTGAATCGTATTCAAAAATTGAAACAGTAATTAAAGAAAATATCTTTTACAATGCCTGCGCATTACCCGACATTTTGTATAATCACAGGACAATTAAAAATGCGGATGAATGGGATAAAGCATTGGATAATTTTAAAATAACCAACACCGAAATTACATGGCTTGTTACACAACATTGGTTTGAAAGGGATTTTAGTGCTGGTGACAATGAAGATACTTTTCTTGAAGATGCGTATGATTTTGAATTGAATGAAGCCCAACAGCAAGCAAAGAAAATAGTCCAAGCGGCTGATGTCGTTGTAAATGACGCTCAAAATTTCGCATTCTTTATGCGAGCCGGATACCAGACATTGAACATTGCTGCAAGGCAGTTTCTGAAGGACTTTGCTATGTTCGATTTAACCATACTTTCTGAGGTCGGTTTTAAGGAGCTTCAGGAAAGGATGGATATGATGAACGAAATGATATTAGAAGATTTGTTCGCAATAATTATAGATTAACAAGCAATACCGTTTAGCAGACTTTTGCGGAACTGAAAACAGAAAGAACATGACTCTTAGCTGGAACGAAATAAAAGACCGGGCATTCCCATCGCTGCCGCGCGATTGTATCGCGTGGGAGTCAAATTATTTGATTGAAAGTTTGCCACACGATGCAATCGTGCGGCAGCGTACGACCTGTCCCTACACAATGTTATGAACATGACAAATGATGAATAATAAAAAAACGCGAACCAATTTCCCGGTTCGCGTTTTTCTTATCAAAGACTTGCCTCTTGCCTCTTACCCGCTGCTGCCGCACGATTGCATCGTGTGGCAAAATGTAAAATAGCTATTATTTTCCCCACGCGAATGCAATCGCGCGGGAGCAGTGGTAACTTGTGCTGGAAATAAGTCAGTTTGCAACTGGCAACAAAAGTTGAAAACTTTCGAATATTCCGGATCAACTTGCAGATTTACACCAACAGGACGTAAATTTTCAGTCGGATTCAATCTGTTTCAGCAAAATATAGTTACTTTTGCACATACAATTTACTACAGGTTATAATACTATAGGGTATGTATTTAGATAGATATAAGAATGAAATATATAAACTTTGCCTTCAAAACAAGGTGAAGTCACTGTATGTATTTGGTTCTGTGCTTACCGATCAATTTACAAAGAAGAGTGATATTGACCTGGTTGTTGATATTGACTCGACCGATCCGTTTGTCTATGCCGATAGTTACTTCAATTTAAAGTTTGCTTTACAGGATCTTTTTAAGCGTAAAGTTGATTTGCTCGAAAATAAGGCAATAAAAAACCCATATATCAGGGAAAATATCGAACAATCAAAAATGTTGATTTATGGTAGCTAAAAAGCTCTTTGATAAGTTAGCATGTCTGAATGATATTGAGCAATCTATCATTGAAATATATGAATTCCTTCCTGAGGAGAGAAACTTCTATAATTTTCAGAAAGATCTAAAAACCCGGAAAGCAATCGAAAGAAACATTGAGATAATTGGTGAGGCTATGGATAGATTATTAAAGGCTTATCCTGATATTGAAATTACCGATTCCAGAAAAATTGTAGACACCCGCAATCGTATAATTCATGGATACGACAGTGTTTCCGAAGATGTAATTTGGTTGATTGTAAACAGATATTTACCAGTTTTAGAGCAAGAAGTAAGAATGCTGCAAAAAGAATTAGAATCTTGAACCTTCTCTGACTCATTTTTGTAAACATGCCATATAATAAAAAAACGCGAACCAATTTCCCGGTTCGCGTTTTTCTTATCAAAGACTTACCTCTTACCCCTATTCTTCTCCCCAAGCCTGGCAGGTGCACACCAGATTCCGGTCGCCATAGGCATTATCCACCCGCGCCACGTTTACCCAGAATTTGTTTTCGGCTACCCAGTCGGTCGGGTAAGCCGCTTTTGCACGGCTGTATGGATGGTTCCATTCGTCGGAAACAATGCTGTATTCAGGGTGTGGTGAGTTTAGCAATACGTTGTCGGTTTTGTCGGCCGTGCCGTTTTCCACTTCTTTTATTTCGTCGAAAATCTGCAGCATAGCTTCTGCAAACCGATCCAGTTCGGCCAACGATTCACTCTCGGTTGGCTCTATCATCAAGGTGCCATGCACAGGGAACGAAAGGGTAGGAGCGTGGAAGCCATAGTCCATCAATCGTTTGGCAATATCTGTTTCGGTTACGCCCGAAGTAGCTTTGAAGTTACGCGCTTCCAGGATCAGTTCGTGTCCTACGCGGCCTTTTTCGCCGGTATAAAGCACGCCGTAACTGTCTTTCAACCGTGCAGCCAGGTAATTGGCATTCAGGATAGCAATTTGAGTAGAACGGGTCAATCCGGCTTCGCCCATCATGCGGATATATCCGTAGGTAATGGCCGTTACGCTGGCACTGCCGTATGGTGCTGCCGAAACGGTGTTTTGTCCGAACGTTTTGCTTGGCAGGAATCCGGCCAAATGTTCGGCGCAACAAATAGGACCAACTCCCGGGCCGCCACCGCCATGAGGAATGGCAAAGGTTTTATGCAGGTTCAGGTGGCAAATATCGGCACCAATTGTTCCGGGATTTGTCAATCCAACCTGTGCGTTCATGTTGGCGCCGTCCAGGTAAACCTGACCGCCGTTGGCATGAATGGCATCGCACATGTCCTTGATATGCTCTTCGAAAATTCCGTGGGTGGAAGGGTAGGTGATCATGCAACCCGCCAGTTTTTCTTTGTTGGCTTCTGCTTTTTCTTTCCAGTCGTTCCAATCGGTGTTTCCGGCTTCATCGCATTTTACCACCACGATATTGAACCCGGCCTGCGCAGCGCTGGCGGGATTTGTTCCGTGTGCCGAAGCTGGAATCAACAGCGTGTCGCGTTGCGTTTCGCCTTTCGATTTGAAGTATTCGCGAATGGCCATCAGCCCTGCATATTCACCCGCTGCACCCGAGTTTGGTTGCAGGCTGCAAGCTGCAAAGCCGGTAATGGTTGTCAGGTATTTTTCCAGTTCCGCAATCATTTCGTTGTAACCTTCGGTTTGGTCGGCAGGAGCAAGCGGATGCATTCCGCCTATTTCCGGTTTGCTCATGGGAAGTAATTCCGAAGCGGCATTCAGCTTCATGGTGCACGATCCCAGCGAAATCATGGAGTGGGTCAGTGAAATATCCCGGCGTTCCAGTTTTTTGATGTAACGCATCATTTCCGTTTCGCTGTGGTAGCGGCTGAAAACTTCGTGAGTAAGGTAAGCCGAAGTACGTTCCAGGCTTTCGTCCATAGAGGTGAGGCCTTCCAGCTCTTCTTCATCGGCAAATGCAGGTGTATTATCATCGGCCGTTGCCAGTATTTCAATCAGCGTGTTTACATCATCTATGTCTGTTGTTTCGTCAAAGCTGATGCCTATTTCCCCTGTTTCGAAATAATGGAAGTTTACTTCGTATTCCAATGCAATGGCTTTCAATGCTTCAACAGAAATACTTTCGGGCAAAGAGATTTTCAAAGTGTCGAAGAAATTATCATTTTCCTGGGTGTAGCCGTAAACCGGAAGTATCTCGTTGATATAACTGGCAATGGCATGAATGCGTTGGGCAATGGTTTTGATTCCTTCGGCTCCGTGGTAAACGGTGTACATGCCCGCCATGGATGCCAGCAAAGCCTGTGCGGTACAGATATTCGAAGTCGCTTTTTCGCGTTTGATATGTTGTTCGCGGGTTTGCAAAGCCATGCGCAGGGCTGTTTTGCCATTGGCATCTTTGCTTATACCGATGATACGACCCGGCATGTCGCGTTTGAATTCGTCGCGGGTGGCAAAATAAGCAGCTGCCGGTCCGCCGAATCCCATGGGAATTCCCCAACGTTGCGTAGAGCCGAAAACAATATCGGCACCCCATTCCCCCGGAGGAGTCAGCAGGGCGAGGCTCAGAATGTCGGCTGCTACAGCCACTTTGCAACCAGCGGCATGTGCTTCAGTCACAAAGTCGGCGTAATTTTCAATGTTCCCGTTTGCATTCGGATATTGTATAATTGCTCCAAAATATTTCGAATTAAATTTCACGCTTGCATAATCGCCAACCTCCAGTTTGATGCCTTGAGCTTTGGCCCGGGTACGCAAAACGGCTAATGTAGATTGAAATGTGGATTGGTCGACAAAAAGCACATTCGCTTCATTTTTTACTTGCTCGCGACTGCGCAGGTTCAGCATCATGGTTGCGGCTTCGGCAGCGGCTGTGGCTTCGTCCAGCAATGATGCATTGGCAAGCGGCATTCCGGTGAAGTCGCAAACAGCAGTCTGGAAATTAAGCAACGCTTCCAGGCGGCCCTGCGATATTTCGGCCTGATAGGGCGTGTATGACGTGTACCACGATGGGTTTTCAAAAATATTTCGCAGGATTACGGCAGGTGTGCAGGTGTCGTACCAGCCTTGTCCGATATACGAAGTGAAAAGCTTGTTTTTTGAGGCAATTTCCGTAATATGCTCGGCATACTGTCGCTCGCTGAGTGGCTCGGGAAGTTCTATATTTTCTTTTAAACGAATGGAAGCGGGGATCGTTTGATTGATTAATTCATCCAGGCTTTCTGCGCCTATGGTTCGAAGCATAAACGCTTCATCCTTGTCGGATATGCCTATGTGGCGGGCTTGAAGCAAGTCTTTCATAAAAGGGATTTTGTAATTTTTTAAGTCCCAAAAGTAATTTATTTTTTTTGTATAATAATTGAAAATTGCCGAAAAGATATGAACATAAACATATTTTTTTCGATAGCTTGCAGGTTGATACTTTTAGGTAATATAAATCACAATTATCTGTTTAAAACGGGCATATTTAATCAGTTTTTAATGCATTTTCATAAACCAATTCCGTATTGAATTGTTACTTGATTAGAAATTGAATAGTCAATTCCAATTTGTAATTATGATTCGAAATATACGTAAGCAATATATGTTTGCTGCCCTGGATGAAAACAGTGTCCTTCCCAACCCCCTGGATCAGTTTGAAGTTTGGCTGCAGGAAGCTATTGAAAGTGACCAACTGGAGCCTACCGCCATGATTCTTTCAACCGTCGATGAGCATTTTCAACCGCACTCCAGGGTGGTTTTATTGAAAGAACTGACCGCTGATAGTTTTGTGTTTTTTACCAATTACGAAGGGCGTAAAGCCCAACAAATTGCCCAAAACGGCAAAGTGTCGCTCGTGTTTTTTTGGCCAAGCCTGGAACGTCAGGTACGGATTGAAGGGATAGCCGATAAGATAAGCGAGGTGCTTTCCACGGCCTATTTCAAGTCCCGTCCGCTCGAAAACCAGCTTGGCGCCTGGGCTTCGCCTCAAAGCCAGCTTATTCGTTCGCGCGATTTTCTGGAACAGCAATTTCAGTATTATAAGCAAAAATTTGGAGATAATATTCCCCGGCCTCCGCATTGGGGTGGCTATACCGTTAAGCCTGTTTCCATTGAATTCTGGCAGGGACGGGCCAACCGCTTGCATGACCGTTTGCTTTTTACCCTCGTTGGCGAAGAGTGGAAAATATCACGTTTAGCGCCCTGATTAATTTATAATTCAATTTAGCTTAGACACTGACAGGTACTTCGTACGCTGTCAGGCCTACAATGCCGATACCGGTTTTATGCATCGATGACCTGTCAGAGTTTAAAAAACCTTACAGCGTCAGCTAAGCAACACTAAACGATATTGATTCATAATTTGAAATTGTTGTCAATGCATATTTTTAGAAGATGCTAAATGGTGTAATAATCAGTGGTTTAAAGTTTTTATTTCAGATTTTGATACATTTAGAGTATCTTTGTGCCTGATTATTTATTAATTATGCATTTTGAATTATAAATTACTTCAATGACTTTCACCGATTTCAATATCAATTCACCGCTTCTTAATGCCCTTGATGATCTTGGGATTTCTCAACCAACTACTATTCAGGAAAAAGCATATCCGGTAATCATGTCCGGCCGCGACATGGTGGGAATTGCCCAAACCGGTACCGGAAAAACCATTGCCTTTTTACTGCCTTGTTTGCGTCAATGGAAATTTACAAAAGAAAAGAGTCCTTCAATTCTGGTGGTTGTGCCAACGCGTGAGTTGGTGTTGCAGGTGGTTGAGCAGGTCGAAAAGTTGACCAAATACATGAACATAAGGGTGGCTGGAGTTTATGGAGGAGTGAATATGGTGCAACAAACCCCTCTTATTACCGCGGGTTTGGATGTGCTGGTGGCTACTCCGGGCCGTTTGCTGGATTTTACCCTGAACGGCACCCTGAAACTTAAATCGGTTAAACGTTTTATTATCGATGAGGTTGACGAAATGTTGAATCTCGGTTTTCGCCCGCAATTGATCCGCGTGATTGATTTGTTGCCAACCAAACGTCAGAACCTCATGTTTTCAGCCACTATAACCGATGAACTGAAAGTGTTTATTGCTGACTTTTTTATCGATCCGCTTGAAGTTGAAGCAGCCCGTACCGGAACTCCGCTTGAAAATATTAAACAAGCTGGTGTTAAGGTGCCGAACTTTAATACCAAAATGAATCTGTTTCGTTTTTTACTGGATACAAATCCCGGATTTTCCAAAGTGCTGCTTTTTGTGTCTACCAAGAAGCTGGCCGACGATGTATATGAGCGTTTGTTAGAAAGTTATCCTGAGTCAGTGGGGGTAATACACTCCAATAAATCACAGAATTTCCGTTTGGAGGCTTTCCGCCGGTTCAATGCCAACGAACTGCGGGTACTTGTGGCAACTGACCTTGTGGCGCGCGGATTGGACTTTGATGATGTAACCCACGTGGTGAATTTCGATATTCCTGATGAGCCCGAAAGTTATATTCATCGCATCGGGCGTACCGGCCGTGCCGATAAAAAAGGGGTGGCTCTGGCGTTTATCACTAAAGCAGATGCAGAAGCACGCAAAAATATTGAAGAATTGATGGGCTGCAAAATTTCTACGATGCGCATGCCGGAGGAAGTTGAAGTGTCGAAGGAACTTACACCCGATGAAATGCCGCAGGTGCCCATGAGAAATGTGCTTGTTACGGCACCCAAAAAAGAAGAAGGAGTCGGTGAAGCTTTCCATGAAAAGAAAGGGAAAAATAAAAAAGTGAATATGAAAGTTCGTCGTGCCGAGGCAATGAGATTGAAATATAAAAAGCCTAAAACCCGAGGACAGAAGCAAAAATAATCTTTTAATTTGTAATTACCTGATTGTTTTTCATTGATTTAATTACGAAGCCGGCAACGAGAATTGTCGGCTTCGTTGTTTAATGTATTGTTAAAGTTTATGGTGTAGCAAAAATTTAATAATTAAGTAGCGCTTAATTTATTAAATAGATAGTACTTTTGCGCAAAATCTAACAAGCCGTTATGGAAAGAATTGGAGAGAGAATAAAAAGGAAGCGCGAGCAGCTTTCTATGCAATTGAATGACCTTGCCAAAAAGGTAGGGATCAGTTCAAGTGCGCTTTCTCAAATTGAAAGAGCCAAAACTTTACCATCAATCCTAACGCTTAAAATGATAGCTGATAGTTTGCAAACTACCGTTGGCGAACTGATCGGCGAGAATGAATCTGTACCCAATGCTCCTGTTTTCAGTAAAGATGAAAATCTGCTGATTGGTGAAAATGAGTCCGGAGCGGAAATGTTTCTTCTTTCCCAACATGACCTGAATAAACAGGTTGACCCATATTTGCTGCGATTTCAGCTAAAAGCGAACAGCACCGATTTATTTAAATCGCTGTCGGGCTATTTGTACGGATACGTTTTGAAAGGCGAAATTCAATTTGAAATTGATAATAAGAGTTATGTAGTTCAGGCAGGAGACAGTATATATTTTAATACCAAGCGTAATTTCAGATTTGAAAATATATACGATGGAATAAGCGAATTGTTGTGCGTTTTTCCTAATAGCCATTGAAACAGGTATTTCACGAAAAATATTTAAAAATAAAGTTGTACTTCATTAGTTAAGAAAGAATTTATTATCTTTGCCGAAATTTTCGGGGTGACAGATCAAAGCGCCCCGGAAGTTGTTTGGTAAATATCGAAAATTAGTTTATTATGAGTGAGTTAGCAAATGCTTTAAGCAGAAAAGGTATTACACTCCCCGAAGAGGTAAAAAATGTATTGGACAATTGTGCTGGTTATACTGTGTACAATAGCGTAGAAGAATTGCAGGACGCGGCTGTAGGTGGAAAAGGAAATTTGTCTTACGAAGTCAAATATGACATTCCAGGAAAAGGTGATTATACCGAAGCCATTGTTCATAGAGTAACAAATGGTATTTCGGCAAATTACACCGATGCGTATATGCGTCGGCGCGATCCGAATACAATGGCTATTGCTGATGATCTGCCTACTGATAAACCTACATTTAAACAAAAATACGGATATGAATTTTCAGGCCTTAAAACCGAGACTTTCGATTGGCTGAAATCTCAGGAACTGGCTGTGTTTTTCTATTTTGCGGGACGTGAAAATATCGGGGTTGGTGGTATCGCCATTTGCCCTGCCAACGCGGGTTTCTTTGCTTTGGGACTGGCTATGTTGCAGGTAATGATGCCTCTTGATTCACTGACATCTCGATTTTACGATTGATACAATTCTTTATGTAGCTCCAACATTCCGTCATACACATTTTGAGGGTAAGCAGGTTGTGGTTCATAATCGCACCGATAACCGTCACGAAATTTATGCTTACAACCTGTATCCCGGACCAAGTGCCAAAAAAGGTCTTTATGGAGCTTTACTAGATAAAGGGGAAAAAGAAGGTTGGGTTACCACTCACTGTTCTACGGTTCAGGCAGTTAGCCCGTATGATAATGTAACTACCTTTATGCACGAAGGTGCGAGCGGTGGTGGCAAGAGTGAAATGTTGCAACATATTATCCGTGAAGAGAGCGGCCAGGTATTGATTGGTAAAAACTCAATCACCGGTGAAAGCCGTTTGATTAACCTTGGGTTGTTTTCTTCATTCAATCCGGTTACCGATGATATGGGTATGTGCCCTCCGAGCGTACAGAAAAATAATGGCAAACTGGCTGTTATCGATGCTGAAAACTCATGGTTTATCCGTGTTGATGGTGTTAATGAATATGGCGATGACCCAACATTGGAAAAGATAACAATTAATCCATCAAAACCATTGCTGTTCCTCAATATTGATACATATCCGGGAAGTACAGCCCTGATCTGGAATCATATAGAAGATGCCCCGGGCAAACGTTGCCCGAATCCGCGCGTTGTTTTACCTCGCGAAATCGTTCCGAATGTAATTGGTAATGCTGTTTCGGTAGATGTACGAAGCTTTGGAGTACGCACTCCGCCTAGTTCACTCGAAAATCCAAACTACGGCATTATAGGTTTGTTCCACATACTTCCTCCTGCATTGGCCTGGTTGTGGCGTCTTGTTTCACCGCGTGGCCATGCAAACCCAAGTATTATTGGCGGCGGATCGGGTATGGGTTCTGAAGGTGTAGGCTCGTACTGGCCATTTGCTACCGGTAAACGCGTACATCATGCCAATATGTTGTTGGAGCAGATTATGAACACTCCTAACACCATGTTTACGCTGGTGCCAAACCAATACATCGGTGTATGGAAAGTTGGTTTCAAACCGCAATTGTTGATGCGTGAGTATTTGACACGCCGCGGAAATGCAAGATTGCGCAAAGATCAATATCAGGCTGCCCGTTGTCCGCTGTTGGGTTATGAACTGAATTACCTGACCATCGAAGGGGCTAAAATACCTTCGCGTTTCCTTCAGGTACACAAACAAACTGAAGTGGAAAAAACAGGTTACAATGCAGGTGCTGCAAAATTGTTCGACTTTTTCAAAGATGAGTTGCCACAATACCTTACTCCGGACCTGAATCCTAAAGGTCGTGAAATTATCGAAGCTTGTTTGCGTGGAGCTTCCGTAGAGGAATATGAACGCATTCTTGCTGTGGAATAAAATACTTTTGACCATAACATAGTAGACAACCGCTGATTTTGAGTAATTTTGTACTCCGAAATCGGCGGTTTTTTTATGCCGGTTTAAAAAGTTGAGGTATTTTATTGAAATGAAGATAATTACAGAAGAATCGTTGGAATTGGCAGCCGAGTGCCTCCGGAATGGTGGTTTGGTGGCATTTCCCACGGAAACGGTTTACGGATTGGGTGCTAACGCACTGGCTCCGTTGGCAGTGGCAAAAATATTTGAAGCGAAGGAACGTCCAACTTTCGACCCGCTTATTGTGCATATTGCATCTTTATCGCAGTTGGATGATTTATATGCACAGCCCATTCATCCGCTGGTAATGGAATTGGCCTGCCATTTCTGGCCCGGGCCACTTACCATTGTACAGCCTAAGTCCGATTTAGTGCCCGATTTGGTTACTTCCGATCTGGATTCGGTGGCTGTACGCATGCCTTCACACCCGGTGGCTTTGCACTTGCTGCAACTTGCCGGAGTGCCTGTGGCTGCACCGAGTGCCAATAAATTCGGGCAATTAAGCCCTACAAGCTACAAGCATGTTGCCAAACAAAATATGCCTATTGATTTTTTGATTGCAGGCGATAAGCATGAAAAAGCGGTTGGCATTGAATCTACTGTTGTCTCAATAGATAACGGCATTTGCACCATTTTGCGTCCGGGGGTTATCACTGCCGCCGATTTGCAAAAAGCTATCCCTGGACTGGAAGTCAGGATTCCCGGTAAAAATGTAAAACTTACTTCACCGGGTTTGTTGAACAGCCATTATTCACCCCTGAAACCTTTATACTTTCTGAAAGAAGATCAATCGGCTTTACCCGAAAAATCCGGGCTGATTGTTCATTCGGCAGATGCGGTAACGCTGAATGCCCAAAAAGTAATATGCACTTCCAGCGAAAAGAATCTGCTGGAGGTTGCGGCCAACTTATTTGCGTCGTTGCACAAAATGGAGGAAGATACCGATGTAGAGCAAATTTATATTGAGCCAATAGAGGAAAAAGGGATCGGAATTGCGATTATGGATCGCTTGAAAAAGGCAACTTATCAGTATAATGCAAAATAATGAAAGATATTAAACTTTTTTATCTGGTGCTGGGTGCAACTTTGCCCGGTAAACACACCGAACAACATGATGTGTTGTTTGGTGTAAGTAGCAAGTTGGCAGACCTTGTACTTGCTGCCGAAAATCATTGGGACGCAATCAAAGAAGTGCACCTGGATGCCTGGAGGGAAGTAACCAATGTGAATGGATATGAGATTTTGATAGTGGAAAAAGGGAAAGCTGACAAAAACGGATTGAATTTGTATTTTATCAACTTAGGAGGATACAAAACCGGCTCATTCAGCGAGCACCATTACCAGCAATTGGTTGTTGCATTAACTGTGGGCGAGGCCGTGAAAATTGCGAAACAAAATGTATTTTGCACTGAATTCACAGTAAATGAAAACTCCCGTTGCCATGTCGATAATAAATTTGGAATTGATACGGATGATTCGGTAGAAGTAGTGGACATACTGCTTCCCGAAGCCAAGGCAAAGTATTCAATATCCATAGTCCCTAAAGCCAATCTGGCTGAAGATGAACTTCATGTCGGGTATTTCCCGCTGAATGAAATAAAATGAATTTGTAAGCCGGATTTAGTGTCCGGCTTTTTTAATTGTCAGAGAATAAATACAATATGGAAATGGATGATTTGTTGAAACAGATTGATTTCATTAAAGAAATTGATAAAATAAAGTATATTCAGCGTAAAACAAAATTATTTAACAGTGATAGATGTGAAAACGATGCCGAACACAGCTGGCATTTGGCAATGATGGCCATTGTGCTGGCCGGGCATTCCGATACACCGATTGATGTGTTGAAGGTACTGAAAATGGTATTGATTCACGATATAGTGGAGATAGACGCGGGCGATACGTTTATTTATGATACGGTGAAAAACCACAAAAATACTGAAGAAGAACTGGCTGGTGCCAAACGAATTTTTGGCCTGCTGCCAGCCGACCAGGCCGAAGAATTGGTTGCATTGTGGCTGGAGTTCGAAGAAGAACAAACCAATGAAGCTAAGTTTGCCAAATCGCTGGACAGGTTGGAACCTTTATTGCAAAACGTTTCGAACAATGGCGGAACCTGGAAAGAGTTTAATGTCGGTTATCAAAAAGTTTTTGATAAGAAGAAAGCGATAAAAGCAGGTTCTTCCATGCTTTGGAATTATGCTGAGTACTTACTGGATGAGAGTGTGAAAAGCGGGATTCTTCGTAAAGACTCATGATTGTTTTATGCAAAAAAATAGCTGTTTGGAAATTCCGAAACAGCTATTTTGATTATTGTGTGAGTAGATAGTTTATTTCAATGCAGCTTGTGCGGCAGACAGACGGGCGATTGGCACCCGGAATGGCGAGCAACTTACATAATTAAGTCCAACCCTGTGGCAGAATTCAACTGATGAAGGTTCGCCACCGTGCTCACCGCAAATACCGATTTTTAGATCCGGTTTCACAGAACGACCTTTTTCTACACCCATACGAACAAGCTGGCCTACACCATCTTGATCCAGTACTTCAAACGGATCGGCTTTCAGAATTTTCTTTTCGAGATAGATAGGCAGAAAAGACGCAATATCGTCGCGAGAGAAACCAAGTGTCATTTGTGTAAGGTCGTTGGTGCCAAAGGAGAAGAAATCAGTACCTGTAGCAATTTCATTGGCAGTAAGGGCGGCACGCGGAATTTCGATCATGGTTCCCAGTTTGTATTCAATACTGTCTCCCATTTCTTCGAAAAGTTGTGCGGCTGCACTCCGGATAATTTTTTCCTGTTCTTCAAATTCCAGGCGGTTACCAACCAGCGGTACCATGATTTCCGGAATCGATTTCATTCCTTTTTTCTTCAGGGCCAAAGCTGCACCAAGGATAGCACGGGTTTGAATCTCTGTAATTTCAGGGTAGGTGTTTCCCAGGCGGCAACCGCGGTGACCCAACATTGGGTTTTGTTCGTGTAGCGCCTCCACACGTTCCTTGATTACCCGGAGAGACACGTTCATGGTATCGGCCATTTCCTGTTGTCCTTTATAATCGTGCGGTACGAATTCGTGCAAAGGAGGATCGAGCAAACGAACGGTTACTGGCAGGCCTTCCATGGCAGCGAATATACCTTCGAAGTCTTCCTGTTGTAATGGTAGGATTTTGTCGAGTGCCATCCGGCGGCCTTCAGGGTTATTGGCCAGAATCATTTCGCGAACAGCTTTCAGTTTTTCACCTTCAAAGAACATATGCTCAGTGCGGCAAAGACCAATGCCGGTAGCACCGAACTTACGGGCCACATTTGCATCGTGTGGAGTGTCGGCGTTGGTTCTTACGGTCATACGGGCATATTTATCGGCCAATGTCATCAATGCGCTGAAATCTTCATCAAGGTCGGCTTCTTTGGTAGCAACTTTGCCCAGGTAAATTTCGCCGGTAGAACCGTTGATAGAAATAAATTCGCCTTCATGGATCACAATATCGTCTACTTCAATGGTTTTTTCGGCATAATCAATTTTCAGGGCACCGGCACCTGAAACGCAGCATTTACCCATACCGCGGGCTACTACGGCGGCATGCGAAGTCATACCTCCACGGGCAGTCAGAATTCCCTGAGCTGCAAACATGCCGGCAAGATCTTCGGGGGAAGTTTCAATGCGCACCATGATTACCTTTTCACCATTGGCTGCCCATTCTTCGGCATCGTCGGCATTAAATACCACACGGCCGGTAGCGGCTCCCGGAGAAGCGGCCAACCCTTTGGCTACTACTTTCGCAGACTTTAAAGCGGCTTTATCGAAAACGGGGTGAAGGAGTTCGTCCAATTTGAGCGGGTCAACGCGATTGATAGCTGTTTTTTCATCAATCATACCCTGACGAAGCATATCCATGGCAATTTTTACCATGGCAGCACCGGTGCGTTTTCCGTTGCGGGTTTGCAGAAACCAGAGTTTACCTTCCTGTACGGTAAATTCCATATCCTGCATGTCTTTATAGTGGTTTTCGAGTTTGGTTTGCAGAGCATCCAATTCTTTGTAAATATTCGGCATCGATTCTTCCATGGATGGGAATTGTGATGTCCGAACTTCTTCAGTAACACCTGCTAATCTGGCCCAACGTTGCGAGCCCTCTTTTGTAATTTGTTGCGGGGTACGGATACCGGCAACCACGTCTTCTCCCTGAGCATTAATCAGGTATTCGCCCACGAAGATATCCTCACCGGTTCCGGCATCGCGGCTGAAGCAAACGCCTGTAGCCGAGGTATCGCCCATGTTCCCGAATACCATTGCCTGTACATTTACAGCAGTTCCCCATTCGGCAGGGATACCTTCCATTTTGCGGTAAAGGATGGCGCGATCATTCATCCATGAATCGAATACCGCGCAGATGGCACCCCAAAGCTGGTCGTAGGCCGATTCCGGGAAATCGAGTCCGGTTTGTTTTTTTACAGCAGCTTTAAACTTGGCAACCAGTTCTTTCAGATCATCAACCGAAAGTTGTGTGTCGAGTTCAACACCTTTTTCGTGTTTTACTTTTTCTATAATTTCTTCAAAAGGATCAATATCGTTTTTGTTGGCGGGTTTCATGCCGAGAACCACGTCGCCGTACATTTGTACAAAGCGGCGGTAGGAGTCCCATACGAAACGTGGATTGCCTGTTTTGCGGGTCATGCCTTCAACTACGGCATCATTTAAACCAAGATTGAGAATGGTGTCCATCATTCCCGGCATAGAAGCGCGGGCACCTGAACGGACTGAAACGAGGAGAGGATTTTCAATATCGCCGAATTTTGAATTCATTAGATTTTCAACTCCGGCTAATGCTTTTTCAACTTCAGGCTTTAAAAGTTCTACAACTTTATCTTTGCCTGTTTCATAATACTCATTACAAACATTGGTCGTGATCGTGAATCCCGGGGGAACTGGTACGCCTATCAGGTTCATTTCCGCGAGATTCGCTCCCTTTCCTCCAAGCAGATTCTTCATGTCTGCTTTACCTTCGGCCTGTCCGTTGCCAAAAGTGTAGACTCTTTTAGTGTTACTCATACAATATTATAAATTTAAAGGTTGTGATTTCTCTATTTGAGATTTGCAAAGTTAGTTTTTTTTATGAAAGATGAAAATGAAAACCGAAAAAAAACAGATAAATATCAATTTTATATTCATGCTTAATTAATACAAATAAGTATTGTCCTGCCATTATTTCTTGATTTTTGTAATAATGTCTTATTTATCAGGTTGGTATGGGCATGTTGTTGTCAATTTTTCAGGTTTTGCAAATTGGTGGGAAATTTGAAAGCTAGAACAACACAGTGGAACAAATAAGCAAAGACTTGGGCTTATGCCTGATGAATTAATATGTGCCTACTGCAAACCAAAATCACAAATATTGTTCAACTTCAACTTAAATAAAAAATAAGAGTAAGGATTGCTTGATTTTTCTATCGCTACTGAGGGTTTTCAACACGATCAGGCTTTTAGCAATACTTTGCTCCTTTCGTAGATAATCAATCAAGCATAAGAAACCCTTATTCGCATATCGTAGAGCGTTTTAAAATTAGAATAAAGAAAAATCTGATTTTGAGTGTATGGTAAATTGATAGAATAAACAAGAATTAAATATTAAGAAATAATGAACTTCAACAATTTTACAATCAAATCGCAGGAAGCAGTTCAACAAGCCGTTGAACTGGTACAAAGCAACGGGCAGCAGGTGGTTGAAACTCCGCATTTGCTCAAGGCAATTATGCTGAAAGGTGAGGATGTAACGCAATTTCTGTTTGGCAAATTGGGAGTAAATGTAAGCACACTCACAGCTGTGGTCGATAATATGATAGCCGGATTTCCACGCGTATCAGGCGGTGAACCTTATCTGAGCAGGGAAACAAACAACGTGCTGCAAAAGGCCGTTGATAAATCGTCGAAAGCAGGTGACCAGTTTGTGTCGCTGGAATATATTTTGCTGGCGTTGCTCGTGGAAAAAAATCAGTTGACCAAAGTGCTGAACGATGCCGGAATTAACAGAAAAGAACCTTCAGGAGGCTATCACCGAACTTCGTAAAGGTTCGAAAGTAAACTCAGCTTCGGCCGAAGATACCTATAATTCGTTGGGGAAATACGCGATTAACCTGAATGAACAGGCGCGTGCGGGCAAACTCGATCCGGTGATTGGCCGTGATGAGGAAATTCGTCGGGTACTTCAGATTTTGAGCCGGCGTACGAAAAATAATCCAATCCTGATTGGTGAACCGGGAACCGGTAAAACAGCCATTGCAGAAGGCCTGGCACATCGGATTGTTCGCGGCGACGTGCCCGAAAACCTGAAATCGAAACAGATTTTCTCGCTCGATATGGGGGCACTCATTGCGGGAGCTAAATATAAAGGGGAGTTTGAAGAACGGTTGAAATCGGTTGTGAACGAAGTGATTAAAGCCGAAGGGGAAGTGATTTTGTTTATCGACGAAATTCATACACTTGTTGGAGCCGGTAAAGGCGAAGGTGCCATGGATGCCGCCAACATTCTGAAACCGGCGTTGGCGCGTGGCGAACTGCGTTCCATTGGCGCTACTACGCTGGACGAATACCAAAAGTATTTCGAAAAAGACAAGGCCCTGGAACGTCGATTCCAGATTGTAATGGTGGACGAACCGGATGTGGCAAGTACGATTTCTATTCTGCGTGGGTTGAAAGAACGTTACGAGAATCATCATAAGGTACGGATTAAAGACGATGCCATTATTGCTGCGGTGGAACTTTCGAGCCGCTACATTACCGACCGTTTCTTGCCGGACAAAGCCATCGACCTGATGGATGAAGCGGCTGCAAAACTGCGCCTGGAAGTGGATTCGGTACCTGAAGAGTTGGATGTGATTGAACGTAATATCAAACAGTTGGAAATTGAACGCGAAGCAATCAAGCGGGAGAATGATACCAGAAAACTGGAGCAACTAAACGAGGAAATTGCCAATTTGAAAGAAGAAAGCAAAGCACTCCGGGCTAAGTGGTCGAGCGAAAAAACATTGATTGATAAAATCCAGCAGGCTAAAATTGAAATTGAAGACCTGAAATACCAGGCCGAGAAAGCCGAACGCGAGGGTGATTACGGTCAGGTGGCCGAAATACGTTATGGACGGATCAAGAGTGTGGAAGCGCAAATTGCCGGTTACCAGTCGGAACTGGCCATGATGCAAGGCATGCACGCTATGATCAAGGAAGAGGTTGACAGTGACGATATAGCCGATGTGGTAAGCCGTTGGACTGGAATTCCGGTGAGTAAAATGCTGCAAAGCGAAAAGGACAAATTACTGCATCTCGAAGATGAACTTCACAAACGGGTAGTGGGGCAGGAGGAGGCCATAGAAGCTGTGGCAGATGCCGTACGTCGGAGCCGGGCCGGTTTGCAGGACCCGAAACGGCCCATTGGTTCGTTTATTTTCCTGGGAACCACCGGTGTGGGTAAAACCGAACTAGCGAAAGCGTTGGCAGAATACTTATTCGATGACGAAAACATGATGACGCGTATTGATATGAGCGAGTATCAGGAAAAATTCTCAGTAACCCGTCTGATCGGTTCGCCTCCCGGATACGTGGGTTACGACGAAGGTGGACAGTTGACCGAAGCTATTCGCCGGAAACCGTACTCCGTAGTGCTGTTCGACGAAATTGAGAAAGCGCACCCCGACGTATTCAACGTGCTGCTACAGGTACTCGATGATGGCCGTTTGACCGACAACAAAGGACGCGTGGTAAACTTCAAAAACACGATTATCATTATGACTTCGAACCTCGGTTCGGCACTGATACGCGAAAACTTCGAAAAGATAAATGCCAGAAACCACGATCAGATTCTGGAAAATACCAAGAACCAGGTTTTCGAGTTGCTGAAACAAACCATTCGCCCGGAGTTTCTGAACCGGATTGATGAGCTGATTATGTTTGCACCGCTCAACGAATTGCAAATCGAAGCCATTGTTCGTTTGCAGATTTCATTGATTCAGAAAACCCTGCGTGAAAACGGCATTGAATTGGAACTGACCGAAGCAGCCATTCATTTTATTGCCGACGAAGGTTTTGATCCGCAGTTTGGTGCGCGTCCGGTGAAACGGGCAATTCAGAAGTATGTACTCAATGACCTGAGCAAGCAACTCATTGCCGGAACGGTACGCAACAATGAGGCCATAACCGTGGATTTCGACGGGGAGCGCTTGGTGTACAGGAATTGATGTGATAATTAGATAATGTAGTGATGTGATGTGATGATATGATAATGTGATGATGTGGTGATATGATAATGTGGTAATGTGATGATATGATAATGTGATGATGATATGTTGATTTATTCGGAGTGTGGCTTGACTACCGCACTCCGAATATTTTTAGCGTTAATGGATAATCTGGTTTTTCAAATCAAAAGATTAAATGAGTATCCCTTTTGATATCTGGTTAATTTCTACAAAGCTTCGGTAACGACTGACCTCGGCCGGTGAGCCGAAAAATGGAGTGAAGTAGGCGTAGAAAACTTTTTTGTTTGAGTCCCGACGTATTTCGTCGGAGCGAGTTTAAAAGTTTTCAGCCTACAAACGACTAATTTTTCGAGCGAAGCGGCCGTAGTCTTGAACTTTTTTGCTTCGTTTTTTGGTTCAAGCCAAAAAATGAAGTGGGGTTTAAGGGGCAAAGCCCCTGGTATACGCTTTATATTGAGATTAGGTAATATAATGGATAATCATTAAAGTTTATTTCAAATTTTGTAATTTTACAACTTAATTAAATTCATATCTCAATTCAGGGATAACTTAATCAATTATGAAAGTAGTAGCTATTAATGGTAGTCCGCACAAGGACGGCAACACTGCGCGGTCGTTGCAGGTAGTAGGAGAGAAACTGAAATCGAATGGAATCGATTTTGAAGTGGTTCACATTGGGCACAAGGCCATCCATGGCTGCATTGCCTGCGGGCAATGTGCTGTAAAACGGGATGGAACCTGTGGTATAAAAAACGATGATCTGAACAGTTTGATACCCGCAATTCGTGAAGCCGATGGCATTGTGTTGGCTTCTCCGGTGTACTATTCGGGCATTGCCGGAACTATGAAAAGTTTTCTGGACCGCTTGTTTTATGTTTCGGGAAGCAATGGTAATTTCTTTCGCCATAAAGTGGGTGCCGCGTTGGCTGCCGTGCGTCGTACAGGAGGTTCGCACACACTCGACGGATTGAATCATTACCTGACTTATTCCGAAATGCAGTTGGCAACAGCCAATTACTGGAATGTAGTTCATGGACGTACGCCCGGAGAAGCCGGATTCGATAACGAAGGGGTGCATACGCTTGAAGTGTTGGGCGAAAATATGGCCTGGATGCTGAAAATGCGCGAAGCGACACGCGAATCATTATCAGCGCCGGCGAAAGCACAAAAGGTAATGACGAATTTTGTACGGGAAGATTTGAAATAAATTACGGTTCGCAAATTGGTCGTTTAGTAAGGGTTTCACTTTGAGTGGAGCCCTTACTTTGTTTTATGATATGATCTATTTTTACAAAACAAGTACAAGTTTTATTAAGATTGTGTATATTTGTTGAGATTATTACCTTACACATTTAGAAATTAATCTCATGTCTGTTATCCAACGCACTATCAAGGCTTTTTTGTATCCCAACCCGATGAAAAATGCAAATGGGAAGTATTTGGCGCGTACTTCAAAATATAGTACCTACAATATCCGGGAGATTTGTGACTCTTTGCATGCTAGGTCGGGCATTGTCAATGTAGATGCTATGGAGTATCATGTAAAGCTCTTTCTCGAAGAAATGACCAATTTGCTTGAAGATGGCAATAAAATCAATACCGGCTATTTTTCAGCTCAGGCTAATGTTCGCGGGGCTTTCAACTCTAAAGGTGATCAATATGATTCTAAGCGGCATAGTGTCCAAATTGTGTTTAGCACAGGACATGCTGTCAGGCAAAGAGCTGCAAAGCTGAAAGCAAAGATTTTGGGAGTAGGATCCAAAAATTATGGCATATGGTCGGTAACCGATGCACAAACAAAGTCCGATACCGATAAGCTTGTCATGAATCATTTGCTGATTATCACCGGCGAAAAGATAAAAATCACGGGGGATGACCCCTCGACGGGGCTTTACCTGATTCACACCGAAAGCGGCATAGAACACCATTTCATGGCAACCGAACTATATCAAAACGGAAATGCTCGATTGATACTCATAGTGCCGGAATTAGCCTCCGGCACTTATCAGCTCAAGATTACAACACAATATGCAGGTAAAGGAACACCACTTGCACAACCCCGAAGCTCCACATACGCTAATCTCCTTCATGCCGACTAACTAATAATGACCGATTTGACACATGCCTGTCAAACTTTATGACTGGTATGTGTCAAGAAGTTTGACAGGTACTTGTCAAACCTTTGTTGATTAGGCTATGGCAGAGTACGATATTAGGGGATAAGTTGGTTAGATAAGCGGGGAGAGGAGTCAGCGGTATTCGGGGGTAGATTTTAAGTCGCCACTCCGAATAAAAACTCCGAATTGTCCCGTAATAAAAGTAATAAAACAAATAAAATTCAGCACATAAATAAACATACTATGCAGTTTGAACAAGGGCATTTGTATCATGTCTACAATCAGGGCAATAACCGGCAGCGGATATTCTTTTCGCGGGAGAATTATTTGTTTTTCCTAACGAAAATAAGAACCTGTATTCTGCCTCATGCCGATATTATAGCCTGGTGCCTGATGCCGAATCATTTTCATTTGATGATTTATGTGCATAGTGTGGAGGTGGTTCAGTTCATTAGTGGGAGTGCGACTTTAAGTCGCACCCCCACTAAGTCCTCGACTCAACCCACTGTTAGCCTAAACAAGTCAATTGGCATAATGCTGGCATCTTATACCCGTGCAATCAATATACAGCAAAACTCTACTGGTTCATTGTTTCGAGAAAAAACTAAAGCCGAATGTCTGACCCTTTTTAACGGTCTGACACCTTCTTATTTCAACACTGCTTTCGGGGCACAGATCAATGTTAGAATTACTGAACGGGAATATCCGCAGGCGTGCTTCAATTATATACATCAAAATCCGGTAACCGCGAAACTGGTTAAGAAACCGGAGGATTGGGAGTTTTCCTCTTATACTGATTATTTTGGTGATCGCAACGGCAAGTTGGTTAACCGGGATAGAGCAGGAGAGTTTTTTGTATTCACGGGGTGACTCCAAGTCACCCCGTGAATACAAAAATAATTAGTGTTTTTTATCATTATGCTTATTTTGAAATACTTATTCTTAACAGGAATTTGATTGGAATGAGTATATTTGCAAAAAAAATCAAAATAAAATTTACTATGACTTCCAAACCCACCCTTGCCCTTGCCACTTTTGCAGGCAGCTATAATTGTTCGCAGGCAGTATTTAGTGTATTTGCGCCGGATTACGGCCTTAGTAATGATTTAAGTTTGCGGTTAGCCACTCCGTTGGGAGCCGGTATTGCCCGCCGTCAGGAAACCTGCGGAGCCGTTACGGGAGCCCTGTTGGCCTTGGGTTTGAAATACGGCAAAGGTGAAAATGGTACCGATGAAGATAAGAAAACAGCCTATGCCGTTTCTCAGGAATTCATGAAAGACTTTGAAGCAAAGTTCGGAAGCATTGTTTGTCTGCATTTGCTGGATAATAATTGTATGAACACTACGGAGGGATCTGAAGCAATTGCCAGGGAAGACATGTTTAATACCCGTTGCCCTAAATTTGTAAAGTTTGCGGTGGAAAAAGCGGAAGAATTATTGAGCAGATAAGAATATATTTATTCCACAAAACTTACTTCAATCCCTTCTTTGCTCAGCAAATCCAACGATTTAGAGCATATATTCGGTGTACAAATCAGCGTAAGTCCCAGCTTGGGATTTACGCTTTTTATTTGTTGGGCAATGGCAATAATTTTCGCAGTATCTTTTTGTATAATGCGGCTTTTCAGCACTTTCCGTATGCCAAGCCGGTTTTTGCCAAGTTCTTCAAGCTGCACCCGGGCAGGCAATCCATAATGTAGCGGGTTAGTATCCATAATCTTATTCCAGTTTTTCACCCAGTGCATACACTTTCTGCAAGTGTTTTTCCCTGAATTCTTCGGTGGAGTTAGCCATTGGTGCAATGTATGTAATTTTCACCGGATTAACGCCGCAAAACTGGAGGGTACCTCTTTTTATCTGGTTGATGGCCGGACTTTTCATAAATAACTTATTAAACCACGAGGGGCTGTCGGCTGTAATAATCAACCTGGCCGATTTTCCTTTCAGCAGTTTTTCGGGCAAAGGTCTTCCTTCTACAGGCTGGAAGGTTATCCCCGGCAGAAACGTACGGTCGATAAATCCTTTCATGATAGCGGGGCAGCTGTACCACCACATGGGGAAAAACCACACAATATGGTCGGTGTTTTTGATTTTTTCAATGGCATCCTGCAAATCGGGCTCCAGCTCGGTTCGTTTCTGATAGCCGTGAGCCAGGTTGGGGTTGAATTGCAGTTCCGAAATATTTATGGTGCTAATCTCGGCCTTGCTGTTTTTGGCTCCCTCTGAATAGGATTGTGATAAAGCGTAGTTGTAACTGTTTTTTTCGGGATTTCCGTTAATAATGAGAATTTTTTTCATTTTGATTATTGTAAAGTAAAACCGAATTTGATTTTCATGAAGAAGGGCAACTGACCAAACATCATGCCATCAAAAGCGCTGGTGTAGCGCGACAGATAATCGCAGTAGCCGGCCTCGTAGCAAATGAAATTCTTATTCGAAACCAAAAATTTCCCGGCAATACCTATTTCAAAACGATGCCCGGTCAGGTTGTAAAAGCCGTTTTCAGGCTTTGCCGCAATTTCATGCCCAAAAGTATCATAAATTTCCGAGAATCTGGCCCGGGTGTAATCCGAAAAACGGATATAATTCGCAAGCGTTTGTCTGTAGCCAAGTTGCAATCCAACATAACCGGTTTTTGTTTGCAAAGCCGGAGTTGCTTTTAACTGCAAGGTTAGTGGATAAAAATCTCCCAACACCTGATGATGATACATGGCATTGATTCCGGTTTCCGATAGAAGTAAAAACCGGCCGTTGGAGATTGTGCGGTTTTCTACCGAAACACCCAACTCCAGCGCATTGACCGAATGATGTTTGATATCCAACAGGAGCGGAGTTTGAAAATGGATGTTGGCCTGCGATTCTGTATGCGCTATTTCAAACCGTTGATTATATGAAAACTCAAGCCCGGCAAAAGCATCGGCACTAATGGCTATATTCAGGCTCCGGGCAGGAAATAAATCTGTTTGTGCATTGCAAAACAGTGTTGCAACCGAACATAAAAGTATAAATGATAAAAATTTTCTCATGGAAGTTTTATTTATATTCGGTGAAATACGATTTAATGCCTTGAACCAGTGTGTCAAATTGTTCTGTAAGAATCCGATGGCCCGAGTTTGGTATATAGAGTAGATCGGCCTGCCGAAAAAGCGGTTGGTGGAATTTTTTCTGGAACTCATATCCTATCGGGCTGCATTCCGATCCCACAAGCAAAACTTTGCGTGGAAACTGGTTCAGTCCCGTTGTATAATCGAATGAATAGGCGCCGTTTTTCGAGATGCTGCTTTCCCACACAATCAGGGCGTAGGCTCCCAGCCTCCACACAGGCCATTGGGGGCGATGGTCGGGGTCGCAAAAGAAGTTGCGCACACCGCTGGTTAGCATGGGCAATGCCTGAAAGTCGAGCTCCTCGTGGCTTTGCGGCGACAGGTAGTTGTAGCTGTACATCATGTCCATATATTCGCCGGTGAAGAGGTTCAGGGCCTGTCCCACATCTTTCATAAATATGTCTTTCAGCCCGTTGGGCTCTATAAGTACCGATTGGTTTACTTCTTCTGGATATAAAGCCATGTAGCGTGCTACAAAAAATGCGGACCACGAATGGCTGATGATATTTACCTGCTTGTCGGGGCTGAAAACCTGTTTCATGGCATGGATCTCCTCAGCCATATTGTCGATGCGGAGTTCCTCTTTAGTGCAGCGTTCGGACAGTCCGTTTCCACGCATATCCCAGAATACAACATAGTATTTGTCCGAAAGTACCTGAAGTGGAAGGTAGGGGCGCATGTCCGATGCCGACCCATGAATAACAAACAAAACGGGATTGGTGGCATCCCCGAACGTGGCAATATGTACCCTCCGGCTTGTGCCGGCAACGGTAATGCTTACGGATGGGAGAGTGGTGTCCTGATCTACAGTGGCCGGAACCAGTGCATTAGGCTCATTGAGTGTCCGGCAGGCGGCAAGGCCGGCAATAAATAGCAGCAGGTATAAACGAATTTTCATGTCTGATGAGATTTTTGCTGCAAATCTCCGAAATTCTGCATTCAAACTCGTTTACATTTGGCAAGATTTTTCAGTTTGGGTTATATTTCTGCCCTGATGCGGCTAAGCGAGGTGGGTGTAATTCCCAAAAAAGAAGCGATATGATAATGTTGAACCTGATTCTCAAGTCCCGGGAAGTTTTTACGGAACCAATTGAGTTTGTTACGGGCCGTTTCTTTCAATAGTACAACTTCACGTTCTACCCTGCGTAAACTGTCCTGCATGATTACATTATAACCGAATTGCTGCAAATCAGGGAAATGCTGCATTTCATTTTCCATGCGGGTGTTATTGAAAATCAGTATCGAAGCCGTTTTTGATAAAACCTGAAGGTTATAGGCCGATTGGCTATGCACACCGCGAAGAATGGCCGGTGTTATGGCTTGTCCCGAAGAATAGAAATTAATGGTGATATCCTCGCCGTTATAGTCGGATACGTATGCCCTGACTATACCCTCGAGCACAATAAATTCCGAGCTGATTTTCGAAGATTCTTTCTCCAGAAATTCATATTCAGCTAACTGCTTAATTTCTGCAACATTGCTCAATGCCTTTGCAGTTTCAGCTGATATAGGCGTGTAGCGCGAAAGTGTTTGGAGGATTACTTCTGTCATACTAATTTTCTGTAAAAATTTTTATAATTATCCGCAAAGCGACCTAATTAGTCATTTATTCCATCCGCTGTCAGAGTCGTACCGAGTGCTGACAGGGATGACTTAACTCGATAGCGGTCGAAAGACCCTATCAGCAGTTAAATAGATTGAATAGGTCGCTTTGCGGATAACCATAAATTTTATTAATGTAAGTCCAAAATAAAATTTCTACCTGCTTTAGTCATAAAATACTATGCAGGAACAGAATAAGAACTTCTTATCTCTGAATTAATTTACT
>JASGLA010000002.1:0-1007098 GCA_047600405.1 Paludibacter sp. | reverse complement strand
GCTGAAACTTTGCCCGTATGCAATAAAACCACTTTTACATCCAAACTTGTAAGCAGTAACATCCGTGCCAACGCCAATGCATCCCCGCCATTATTTCCCGGCCCAGCAAAAATGCAAACCGGATTCAGATATGAAAAAGTAGAAAGGTATTTTTCGTAAAGCGCATTGGCAGCTCGTTCCATTAAATCAATGGATGCAATCGGCTCATTTTCAATCGTAAATTTGTCCAGTTCGCGAATTTGGGATGTACTGAAGAATTTCATTTCAATTACCAATTACCAATTATTGATTACCAATTCACAATTTAAATTCTTAATTATAAATTAAAACGCGTTCCATTTAGTTTCGGCCCATTTCTTTTGTTGTGCAGGATTCAGAAAAGTCCATGCCACAATGCGGCTGATTTTTGTTCCCTGTCCCATTTCAATGGTTTTTATATCGGCTGTTTTCGCCAGTTTCAGGGCGTCGTCAATGCCTGGCAAATGTTCTTTTTTTGAAATGAGCGTGCTAAACCAAAAACAGTTGTCGGCAAATTGCTTACTCTGCCGAATCATGCTGCGCACAAAACGTTCTTCGCCACCTGTGCACCAAAGTTCGTTGCTTTGTCCACCAAAATTTAGAACAGGCGTGGTTACTTTTTGTTTATTCAGGCTGCTTAGTTTCCGTAACGTACCTTTTTGTGCTTCTTTTGCCGACGCATGAAACGGCGGATTGCAAATGGTTATGTCGATGGGTTCGTTGCGAAGCATTACGCCGTGGAAAATATCATTTGGATTTTCCTGAAAGCGAAGTTCAATGTTACGTTTCAGGAATGCATTGTTGCTAATGATTTTATTGGCCGATTCCAGTGCAGCTTCTTCAACATCTGTCCCCACAAACGACCAGCCATATTCTTTATTCCCGATAACAGGATAAATGCAACTGGCACCTACGCCAATGTCCATGCATTTAATTTTATAGCCTGTTGGGATTTTACCACCGTTTGAACTGCCCAGCAAATCGGCAATATAATGAATGTAGTCGGCCCGTCCGGGAATGGGCGGACACAGGAAGCCTGCCGGGATATCCCAGTATGCCAATGAGTAATACTGTTTCAGCAAAGCTTTATTCAACCATTTTACGGCTTTGGGATTGGCAAAGTCAACAGTTTCGTTGCCTGAAGGATTTAGTTTTACATATTTAGCCAACTCCGGGCAAGCAGCGGTAAGCAGCTTGAAGTCATAGTGCTCCCGATGTCTGTTTCGTGGGTGTAAAACGGTTTTTGGGGCTGGATTGATTTTTTTATTTTCGGACATATTATTTGATGAAGCTAAATTGATTGCCTTTACAAAAGTAACTTTTTTTATTCAAGTTGCTTTGCAGAATTAATATACGCTACTATTTTTATCCTCAAACTTCCAAATGTCAACACAATCCTCAATAAGTCAAATTGCATAGTTATTGCCCGATTTGAAAGCTCACCAAACTACTCAAAATTTACATCGTGTATTAATTTTGAATTTTTATTCTCTTGAAACGGATTTATTTGTGTAAAGATTATTTTCAGATTAGTCAATTAAATTATATTTGTACAAAAATCATTCGATAGATATGTTTAAAGAAATTATTGAAAATAATGCATTGACAAATGGTCAATTAATGAAAATGTCTTTTTTATTAGCGTTTGTATTGTTTGCAAGCATAACAAACGCGCAAGAGAATCTTGATTCGTTATTGTTGAAACTTGATGAAACGATTGAGAAATCCCATATTTACATTCAAAAAAGAGAGGACCGGATAAAAATACTGAAGGATGAGCTAAAACGAGTTCGTCAGGGTTCGATAAATGAGTTTAATATCAATAATCAGCTGTTTAAAGAGTATAAGCCATATATTTGTGATTCAGCCCTGCATTTTCAGAACAGAAACATCGAAATTGCCAAATTATTAAAAGATACCAAAAAAGAATATGACAGCAAATTGCACGTGGCGTATATAATGGGATCGACTGGGATGTATAAAGAAGCTGTTGATTTACTGGCTACTATCGATGAAAAAAAACTGCCTAAAGAGCTTTTGACTGATTATTATTACACTTATTTGAAGGTTTATAACGAATTGGCCTTTTACACACAGGATAAAAAAAGTTCTCAAAATTATTGGAATGTTGGCGCTCAATACGATAAAAAGCTAAAACAGGTTATTGACAAAGAAAGTGACTTGTATTTGCAACTAAAACAAGACAGCGTACGTAATTCAAGGAATTTTACCGAGGCGTTGAAAATTAATGATGTATGGTTGCTTCATACGGCCGAAGGAACGCCTGAATATGCACTGGCAACGTTTCACCGCGCAATAATAAACTTATGGAGTGGGAACAGAACAGAATTTAAACGTTATCTTATTTTGTCAGCTATTTCGGACATCCAGTCAGCTATTAAAGATCAGGCATCGTTACGACTGGTGGCCGAAGCGCTTTTCGAAGAAGGAGAAATTGACAGGGCATATAATTATATCCGGTTTTCCTGGAATGCTACGGTTTTCTATAATGCAAAATTGCGGAGCTTACAAACGGCCTCTATTCTTTCGTTAATAGATAAAACATATCAGGCCAAAATTGAAACACAAAATAAGAAGTTGCAAAATTCTTTAATAATGATTAGTTCCTTGCTTCTGTTGTTGATTGGGGCTTTATTTGTTATTTTTAGGCAAATTAAGCGTTTGTCAAATGCAAAAATGAAACTGCTTGATGCCAATGCCGAATTGAACCTATTGAACAATAAACTCAATGAGGCTAATGGAGACCTGACCGTTCTGAATGAAAAACTCAATCGAACTAACAATCAATTATCTGATTCTAACAAAATTAAAGAAGTTTATATTGGGCGTTTTATTGAGCTTTGCTCTGTATATATTAATAAAATTGATGATTTCAGAAGAAAAATTCATGCAAAAATTAAAGATGGGAAATTAAAAGATTACCAGATTATGAGCCAATCCCAGGAGCTCATGAATGAGGAGTTTGAAGAATTGTACATTAATTTTGACAATGCATTTTTGCAACTTTTCCCGGATTTTGTTGAAAAAGTAAACGAACTTCTGAATGAAAACGACAGATTTGTGCTTAAAAAAGGGGAGTTGCTTAATCCTGAATTGAGAATTATTGCCCTCATGCGTTTAGGCATAAACGATGGTGCAAAGATTTCACTTTTTCTTCGTTACTCATTAACCACTGTTTATAATTACCGCACCAAAACAAAAAACAGGACCTACTTTCTGAAAGAAGAATTTGATAGCAGGATACAACAAATTCAGTGATTTTTTCTAAAAACTGACACGCACGTTTTTGTTTCTAATATTTACAAATTAATCAGTTTGAAAAAACAATTCAATTGAATAGTCACTATTGATATTTAGAGTTTTAGAAGTCGAGTTGTTGAGTTTTTGTTGAGTTTGATCTGAGATTTTCTGTAGTGAATTTTCACATGCATATCTTTATATGCACACATTGTTTTATAATTTATTTGATAAATTACATATTTTTTCATACCTTCCATACTACTTTTTGAGTCCAAGCCAAAGTAGTTAATCTGTTGTTTGCCAACAAACTACATTCTTATTGTCCCTGTGTTTACATACTTTTTTATATCATTACGAATTTTAAGGTCTTTATATTCTTTATTTTTGTTGTGTCGAAATCACACTAATGCTAAAGATGAAAAAAACACTTATATTTTCACTGCTATTATTATGTCCACTAGTATTGCAGTCGCAACCGACTTATGTACGTGCTTCAGGAAAGCAAATAGTTGCCCCCTCCGGTACAAACCTGATCATTAGAAGCATTGGTACAGGAAATTGGATGCTTCAGGAAGGTTATATGATGCAGACAACAGGTGTGGCTGGCACTCAACATGAATTCAAAAAGAAATTGATTGATTTAATTGGTACTGAAAAAACAAACCAATTCTATACCACCTGGCTCGATAATCATTTTCGCAAAGTAGATGTAGATTCAATAGCGCGTTGGGGTTTCAATTGTGTTCGTCCTGCTTTGCATTATAATCTGTTTACTCTCCCCATTGAAGACGAGCCTGTGCAGGGTGTCAATACCTGGCTCGAAAGTGGCTTTGCCCGTCTCGATAGTTTGGTAGCTTGGTGTGCAGCCAATAAAATGTATGTCATGCTTGATATGCATGGTGCGCCTGGCGGGCAAGGAAAAGATGCTGCCATTTCCGATTATGACTCTTCAAAACCGTCACTTTGGGAAAGCGAACTCAATAAAGCCAAATTTGTAGCTCTTTGGCGAAAAATTGCTGAAAGATACGCTAACAATCCATGGATAGCAGGTTACGATTTGCTTAACGAAACAAACTGGACTTTCGCCGAAGGAAATAACTCCCAATTACGTGCGCTTTATGGACGGGTAACAAGTGCTATTCGCGAAGTTGATGCAAACCATATGATTGTGATTGAAGGAAATTGGTTTGCCAACGATTTCTCTGGGCTTACACCAGCCTGGGATAATAATATGGCCTACAGCTTTCATAAATACTGGACTGCAAATGATGCCGGAGTCATTAAATGGGTACTCGACCTTCGAAATAATACCAACTGTCCGATTTGGTTAGGTGAGTCCGGGGAAAATTCGAATCGTTGGTTTACTGATTGCATTGAACTGATGGAGAAAAATAACATTGGTTGGTCATTTTGGCCGGTAAAAAAATCCGGGATTAATAACGTTCTCAAAGTTAGTACTAACACCGATTACTCCGATTTAACAAACTATTGGAAAGGAAATGCTGCGAAACCTACGGTTGATAAGGCATTTCAGGCAGTTATGACATTTGCTGGTAATCATAAACTGGAGAATTGTTCCATCCAATATGACGTGATTGATGCTATGATCCGTCAACCACAGACAACCGACACAAAACCATTCAAACCCAACACAACAGCAAGTACCATTTATGCGGCAGATTACGATTTAGGCAGGGCCGGCTATGCATACGGCGATAGTGTGGATGCCAATTATCATTTGACAACTAACAATTACACCGCATGGAATAACGGATACGCATACCGTAACGATGGAGTTGATATTGAAAAATGTACCGACCTTGTGACCAATGGTTTTCAGGTAGGTTGGGTCGAAAATGGAGATTGGATGCAATATACCATTCAATCGGCTGAGGCAATGACTTATAATATTTTGTTGCGTTATGCCAGCCAATCAAAAACGGCAAAGGTGTATATTGAAATAAATGGGAAACGCGCTTCAAAAACATTCGCTTTGGCGCCATTGGGCAGTTGGTCAACATGGCGCACCGGAGCTATTACAAACGTTATTGTGCCTGCCGGAACGGTGAAGCTGAAACTCGTTTTTGAGCAGGGAGGTGCCAATATCAATTATTTCCAGTTTAAAAATCCAAAAACAGTAGAGAATACAGCATTTGAAATGCTTAGTGCCGAAACGGCAAAATGGTCTGATATTGTAACGCTTAGACTCAACAAACCGGTTGATTCGCTCACTGGAGCTCCATTTTCGCTCACGATTGATGGGAAAACGGCTACGATAGTCTCTACTTCTGTTAATGTGGCAGATAATACCAAGGTTGATATAAAAATTGCAGAGCCTATTCTATCAGCAAATGCATTGAAAATAAGTAATGTTACTGCAGATTGTTTGAGCGGAACGCAGTCGCTCAGCACTTTTCAGAATGTGGATGTTGCCAACCAGATTTTACCGCACCAAACAATACCAGGGAAAATAGAAGCTGAAGATTTTACATTCAACAATGGATTTTCGTTCGAGACTTGTACAGATGCCGATGGTGGAACAAATACTTCTTATGCTGCTGTAGATAAATACCTTGATTATTATGCATGGGTGGGAAATAGCGGCAATTATAAAATGGATTTTCGTATTTCGGTAAATTCGGCTTCGGCTCAGATTGCCTTGCTGAAAGATCAAAATGGATCTATGATACCTTTTAAATCTGTCTCTTTTTCGCAAACAGGTGGCTGGCAAAGTTGGCAAACCCAGTCAACTACAGTGACACTTACAGCCGGTAAAAATATTATTCGTTTGTTGTCGCGTACCGATGGGTATAATCTAAACTGGATTCAGTTTGCACAACTTACTCCCGTTGAATCGCCCGAAACACAGCAAGCTGCTTTATATCCTAATCCAGCGCACGGATCTTTTTTTTTGCAATTCAACGAAGAAAAGTTACGTAATATAGAATTGCTTGATTTGCAGGGTAGGGTTATTAGTCAATACTCAACTCAGCTAAGATTTGAAAAAATTGATGTCAGGGATGTTCGTCCGGGGATTTATATCGTGAGAGTTTCCGATTATCATGATGTAATTACAAAAAAACTGCAAATAATTTGATACAGTTCATAGTTGTCAGTCATTTAAGTTGAAATGAAGTTAATATTAAAATCTATTATAGTGCGATGAAAAAAACAATTACAAAATTAATTTTACTATTTGCTATGTTACTTCCGGCACAACTGACGTTTGGGCAATCAACGTTAGTCAAGGGGCAGGTGGTTGACAAGGAGGGAAATCCTCTGCCGGGTGTTTCAGTATTGAAGATTGGAAGTTCAAACGGAACACTTACAACGATTGAAGGAAAATTTGCTCTTGCTAACCTGAATGAAAAGGATTCATTACGTTTTAGCTATATCGGCTACAATAATCAGGTGGTTAAGGTAGGCAATCAATCTGTTATTAATGTCGTTTTACTTGAATCATCAACCGCGTTGGAAGAAGTGCAGGTTGTGGCGTTCCAAACCCAACGAAAAAACAGTGTTATCGGATCAATTAATGCTATAAATCCAACCGAATTGAAGATTGCTCCAACTAATCTGACCAATGCTTTGGCTGGAAAAATTGCAGGAGTTATTTCCTATCAACGTTCAGGTGAGCCGGGACAAGATAATGCCGAATTTTTTATACGTGGGGTAACCTCATTTGGTTATGCCAACAGTCCGTTGATCCTGATTGACGGATTAGAAGTTACTACCACTGACCTGGCCCGTATCGGAGCCGGATAACATTGCCAGTTTTTCCATTATGAAAGATGCAACTGCTACAGCACTATACGGCGCTCGTGGAGCAAATGGTGTTATCCTTGTAACTACAAAAACAGGTAAAAAAGGTAAAGCCAATATATCTGTTCGTGTTGAAAATTCGATTACATCTCCAACGATGACAAACAGATTTTTGGGTGGCGTGGATTATATGGAGCTTTATAACAAAGCTTTGCGTACCCGCGATCCGGAATGCTTTACTTTATTATTCGAAAGATAAAATTGAAGGCACCCGCAATGGACTCAATCCTCAAATTTATCCCAATGTAGATTGGTACAATGAACTTGTTCCGCTACTACTGTGCAAAACCAAAAAGCCAATATGAGTGTAAGCGGTGGTGGTGAAGTGGCTCAATATTATTTATCAGTTTCATATACCGATGAAAAAGGATTATTGAAAGTAGACAAAATGAACAATTTTAATAATAATATCGATATAAAACGCTATAATCTTACGTGCTAACATTGACATAAATCTCACGAAAATCAACAAAAGCAGCGGTTAAGTTTTACTCCCTGATTGACAGGTATAATGGACCTCATAAACGATGCTGGAAGTATATTTTTTATGGTAATGCATGCAAATCCCGTAAATTTTCCCAAAGTACTACGATAAAGGATGAGAGTACACAATATGTAAATCATGTATTGTTTGGTAATAAAGGAAACGGAAGCTATCCATAATCCTTATGCCGAAATGGTGCGTGGATACAAAGATCAGATTTTACATCAACAACTACTGGCACAATTTCAACTAGAGCAGGATTTAAGTATGATAACCAATGGGTTTGAAATTCCGTGGACTGATGTCATTTAATACATATAGCTTAAACGAAAAGTCCACGAGGGTTTATGATCCTTTTTATTATGGAATGAAGGAACTTGACACTGATTGGGGAATTGTCCATAACTTAGACCAAATCAAAGAAGGAACTGATATCTCACATTGGGCGATCAAATCGTGATAAATCGATGCTAATAATAGTTTTTATTTTGAAGGAGTTGCTCAATATAATCGTAATTTCAATGATAAACATGATATTGGAGGATTGTTGGTAGTCACAGCAAAAGAATCGCTTAATACTATTGGTGGTAGCGCACTTGCTACTTTGCCTTCGCGAAATTTAGGAATTGCGGGCAGAGCCACATATGCATACAATGGAAGATATTTTACAGAGTTGAATTTTGGATATAATGGTTCAGAAAAATTTGCTGAATCACACAGATTTGGTTTCTTCCCCTCTGCAGGTTTAGGTTGGGCCGTTTCTAATGAGCCATTCTTTACATCTGGACTTAAGAAAGTTATTTCGCAATTGAAACTCAAAGCAACCTACGGTTATGTTGGTAACGATGCAATATCTGATCCTAATGATCGCTTCTTTTATATGTCCTCTGTAAATATTAATGATGGAGGAAAAGGTTATTCGTTTGGAAGTGAATTTAATAACTCTTATAGTGGATATAGTGTTTCTCGATATGCAAATGCTGACATTAGCTGGGAAATAGCCGAAAAAACAAATTACGGTTTAGAACTTGGCTTATTTAATAATGCTAACATTCAGATTGACTATTTTACAGAAAATCGTTCAAACATTTATTGGCCAAGAAATGATGTTCCCGCAACAATGGGATTAACAGCTGGAATTTCCAGTAATATCGGTAAAGCGAGATCTCACGGTATTGATGGTTCTGTTGACTACAAAGTAAGTGTCAATAAAGATTTATGGATTATTTCACGTGTAAATTTTACCTACGCAACTAATGAACTGATAGAAGCCAGCGAACCTCCGTATATGTATCCCTATTTGAGTAAAATTGGTTATCCTATCAATCAACAATGGGGCTTAGTGGCTGAAAGATTATTTGTTGATGAGCTTGATGTGATTAATTCACCATGGCAATACTCCAAATCGGACAAACCTGAAGATTTGAGTTACAGTGCAGGAGATATTAAATATGCAGATATAAACAAGGATGGGAAGATAGATGATGATGATAAAGTTGCTATCGGATATCCCACTGTTCCTGAAATAGTATATGGTTTTGGAGCCTCATCCGGATACAAAGATTTCGATTTATCATTCTTTTTTCAGGGATCTGCCCGGTCATCATTTTTTATAAATCCGGCATCAATATCACCTTTTGTTAAAGAACGAAATGCGTTAACAATAATTGCAAATAATCATTGGTCTGATGAGAATCCTGATCCAAATGCTTTTTGGCCACGCTTATCGGTTAATGCAGTTGCAAATAATGAGAAATCACTCAACATGGTGGTTGCGCAATGGTAGCGTTCCTGCGTTTGAAGAGTGTAGAATTGGGATATTCACTACCAACCAAATTATTGAAAAAAATAAATGTAGAAAAAGCTAGATTTTATGCCATTGGGAACCAATCATGCTTCGTATTTAGCAAATTTAACTTGTGGGATCCTGAAATGGGAGGAGAAGGATTGGGATATCCACCTCAGAAAATAATTAATATTGGTGTTAACTTGAATTTTTAATCAAAAAATAAATGTAAAAATGAAAAGATAATTTTATATTCATTATTATTTCAATGTTACTGATTGGCAGTTGCTACAATTATCTGGATATTGTACCTGACAAAACTCAGGAGATATCGAACTTATCTTCGAAAGACACGAAGCAGCATATAATGCATTAGCTACATGTTATCATTATTCTTCCTCAAGAAGATGGTGTGTATTCAACTTGCTGCATTTGCTTCCAATGAACTTACAACTCCCATTCCTAAAGAAACACCCGGAGTTGAACTTATGCGAGGCAAAGCAAACTGCTTCAGAACCAATAATGGGGTTATGGGACGATACTTATCCGTATGGACGTAATCAGGAATCACTATTACAAGGCTATACGTCGTGTAATATTTTTATCGAAAATATTGATTTAGTAAAAGATATGAAAGCAGAAGAAAAGGAAACATGGAAATCGGAAGCCATTTTTCTGAAAGCTTACTATCATTTTTTATTGTTTCGTCAATATGGGCCAATTCCAATTGTAGATATAAATCTTACCTATTACGGCAGATGTAAACGATATTCGGGAGCAAAAGAAAACCTGTAGATCAGGTAATTGATTATATAGTATCAACTATTGATAAAGCAATTCCAAATTTACCTGCCCGAATTACTTCTTCAAACGATTTTGGAAGAATAGACAAACTGATTGCTTATTCAATCAAATCGCGGGTGTTGCTTTATGCTGCAAGTCCCTTATTTAATGGTAATGCTCCATTTTACGATGACTTCAAAGATAAGGATGGTGTAAAATTATTCAATACAGTTTATGATAAAGAGAAGTGGAAAAAAGCATCTGGATGCAACTGAATATGCTATTACAATTGGCTGACAACTAATAACGTTAAACTGTATGAGTTTAACGGTGTGGTGCCTGCTTTTGATACACTGGATATCAAACAGCCTGAAGTTAAAGCACTTTATAACTACCGTTACATGTTTACCGAGCGTTGGAATTCAGAGCTAATCTGGGGAAATTCAAACCCTGTAAATAACGGTCAATGGTGGTCGTTGCAAGCTGCATCGATGATGATAAATCCTGATGCTTCTGCACAAGCTGCTGCATGGCAATGGGTTTCGCCAACCATTCAGGCTGCTGAAGCCTATTACACCAAAAACGGTCTGCCTATTGATGAAGACCTTACTTTTAAATACGCAAATCGCTATAGTTTGGCTCGTGTAACTGATGCGGATAAATACCATGCCATGACCGGAAGCACAATTATGATTCCAAACCTGCACTTAGGCCGCGAACCCCGGTTTTATGCTTCCATAGGTTTTGATAAAGGTATATATCGTACGTGGGGCCAAAAGTGGAATCTATTAATGAAAAAAGGCGAGACATACGGCCGGCGTGGCAATACCAACGACTATGTAATAACCGGTTATGTGTTGAAAAAAGTTTGCCACCCAAACTCAGAAGGTGATGCATTTAATAAGTTAGTTACGTATCCATGGCCTATCATCAGGTTGGCAGAGCTATATTTAAACTATGCGGAAGCCTATAATGAATATTACGGACCCGATCAAAAAGTATACGACGCGTTGAACAAAATACGTGTTCGTTCAGGTGTGCCTACTGTAGAAACTGCATGGGAAAATCCGACTTATGCAAAAACATTGAACAAACATAAAACTCTAGAAGGATTGCGAGAAATTATTAAGCAGGAGCGCAGAATTGAGTTTGCTTTCGAAGGACAGCGCAATTTTGACGTTCGTCGCTGGAAAGAAGGCGATAAGTATTTTAATGTTCCGGTAACGGGTTGGAGCGTAGATGGCTCTACTACAAATACATTTTATGTGGTAAAAACGGTCGGGCAACGGTCATTTATAACACCACGCGATTATTTGCATCCGATTAAATACAGCGAAATGCTCGTAAACTCTAATCTGATGCAAAATCCGGGCTGGTAACCAGCAAACAATTAATCGAATTTTTAAAATTAGTACGATGAATAATCAATTGAAAATATTTAAATACACCGCAAGGTTCATTTTTATAAGCTTGCTTTCTGCAGCTGTTTTTACTTCCTGCAAACAGGAAGAGTTGGATACTATTACGCCCGGGAAAGTAACGGATATCAGTTACAAACCAACGAACGGTGGTGCTATTCTGAAATTTACAGCTCCAGATGATAATGATTTACTATATATCAAAGCGGTATATACTAATTCGTTAGGCAAGGAGGTGTTTAAGGTGACAAGCCATTATGGCGATTCAATAGAAATTGATGGTTTCAAAGAAGCAACACCACAAAAAGTAAAACTTTACGCTGTTGATAGAAGTAATAATCATTCTGAAGCTACAGAAATTGAGGTTACCCCCAAAAGATCATTTATTTATCTGGTTCAGGAAAGCATTAAGTTGAAAGAGCAATTGGGTGGAGTTAGGATTACATGGGCAAATCCAGATGAAAAAACGGTTTTTGTTTACGTAAATTTCAGTAAAGCCGGTAAAATGTACGAACGAATTCTTTCATCCGTTTCAAGTTCTCCATCCTTGATGATAAGAGGATTAGATCCTGAAGAATATAATTTTTCTGTAACAGTTGAGGATTTTAACGGTAATAAAACCGATAAAATTGATGTAGGAAGCTACAAACCGCTTCTTGAACAGAAAATCGATAAATCAACATGGAAAGTACTTCAGAATCTATCGGTGGATGGCGATAAATGGGAGGGGAAAATTTCAAGTTTCTGGGATGATGTGGTAGATACTAAAGAGTCGGGAGCTGATAACAGCTATTTTATCATCAATCGTGATGACAATGGCGGCATGCTCAAATGGCCTCTGGATATAGTGGTGGATTTGAATAAAACCGTAGTTGTAAACAGATTTGTGGTATGGCAACGTGCTTTTGCTTATGTAAATGCTGAGCAAAACGGTGTAAGTACCGACTATTACTATTACAAAGAAGAAAACATGAAATCATTCTCAGTTTCGGTAAGTACAGATAAACTGGTTTGGGTGCCATTGGGAACTTTTGATATTGGCGATCCGCGTGATGCATCCGGTGTTATTTCACCTGCCAAATACAAAGAAGCTGTTGACGGACATGAGTTTAATCTCGAATCGGTTTCGCAACCTTTCAGGTATATGAAATTCAGCGTGTTGTCGAATTATGGTAGCGAAACCAATGTGTACGGTTCTGAAATAACGCTTTACGGATTAGATAATCAACAATAATTTTTTGAAAAAGATGAAAACACTTAAAATAATCGGTTTCTTATTCATCGCATTGTGTTTGACAAATTGTGATAGAATGGAAGATAATTACAAAGGTTACCTGACTGATGTGAAGGTTTATTCTCCGAGGGTTACAGATCTTACTGTAGTGTCGGGTCTGAAAGAAGCAACCTTATCGTGGAAAAACCCACAGGGTAAAATTGCAGTAAAAAACATTGTAAAATTGCAGGATTCAACCATTGTGCTGAATGGGCTGGTTGAGACTTATAAACTGACTAATTTGGAAATTAAGGGTTATGTAGTGTCAGTTTATACCGTCGATAAGTTTAATAATTTTTCGGTTCCTGCAACAGCTTCTATTTTTCCAAACGGAGAATAATAATTCCATAAATTTATATATCCTTTAAAAATAATCTTATGAAAAAACAACTTCTTCTTTTACTCGTAGGCTGTTTGAGTATTTTCTCAGCAGTAGCTGCTGGCGGCAATAAGTTGGTCAACGGCAACATGGAAAGTCAGGGTGTCTGGCAGGTAAGTTATCTGAATACTCCTGTGGATAAACTCCCCGTGGTGGCATGGGGATACACGGCTGTAACTCCAACGGCTGGAGTTGGTGGCGGTTTGCATGTAGTGGCTACTACTACAGGTGGAAATTCTCAATACTGTATTTATCAGGCTATTACTTTGTCGGCCGATTCTATCTACAACTTCGATGCTGCATTCAAAAATATTAAACTGGAGCGTTCTTGGTGCGAAGTGTTTATTGGTCAAATGCCTGTCGAAGGTCAGGATTATGGCGATGCTTTGGGTACAAAAATAGCCAATTACGGTGCGTGGGATAATCCGGCCACTATAGCTGATGGAACTTTTAAACTTAATGCTCCGGCTTGTAAATATTTTTTACCTCCTACAACCGGGATTTATTATTTTGTATTGAAAATGGGTTCTACAACCTGGGATGCCGAAGTGCCAACCTGCGATATTGTAGTGGATGAACTTAAACTTACAAGCGATAGATTAGCTCCCGTTGCAGCATTGAAAGCTGATGTACGCTCTGGTTTTGCTCCGCTGACAGTGAGATTCAGCGATGATTCTAAAATGGCTAATTCATGGATCTGGGATTTTGGCGATGGTTCTACAAGCACCGAAAAGAATCCAACCCATCTGTATGCTAATGTTGGAAAATACACTGTAAAGCTTACTGCGACAAACGAAAAAGGCTCGACAGAGAAAATTGAGAATGAATACATCAATGTAACGCCTTTGGCTATATTAACAGGAGGTGGACTGTTGAAAAATGGAAACATGGAAGTAAAAGGCAGTTGGACGGAAGATTATTTGAATTCTGGTACTGGCAACAATCCTGTTGCAACATGGAATGCTACTGAAAATAAGCCTAATGCTGGGCAGGGTGGATATTTGCTGATCGAAGGTCCTGCTGCCGGTGCTGGCGTGCAATATGCCATTTATCAAAAAGTACATTTAAGCCGCGACTCAGTTTATATGTTCGATGGAGCTTTCCGCGATTTGAGTGCTAATCTGAAAAATTTCTGGACGGAAGTATATATTGGTGCCCAACCAGCTGGCAATGGTGCTGACTATGGTGCTACCGAAGGTAAGCTGATTGCTAAATTTGATGCATGGAATGCAGGTAGCGCTGTAGCAGGTATAAATGGTACATTTAAAATTCATGCTAATTTTGATAATACCTTTACTCCAGAAACGACTGGTGATTATTACTTTGTACTTAAAATGGGTACATGGGATGGGCCTGGGTTTAAAATTGCGGTAGATGAACTTTCGTTGACTCCAGTTCGTACAAAACCTGCTGTTAGCTTTACTGCTACTAACGCCATCGGTTTTCCTGCACTGAAAACCGTATTTACCAATTCCACTAAGTTTGCAAACTCTTACAAATGGGATTTTGGTGATGGTTCTGCAATCAGTACCCTGGAAAATCCAGAACATACTTATAGCGTAGTTGGAACTTATACAGTAAAGCTTACTGCTACCAACGAAAAGGGTGATTCTGTTTTGATTAAAACTGACTTCGTAAAAGTGAACTCAAAACCAACACTTCCTGCCGGTGAAATGTTATACGGTGGAAATATGGAGAATGGTAACTTTTGGTCTACAAATAAATGTAATCCAGCCGATGTTTCAACATTTACATGGAACTATACCGGAAATACCCCAACCGGAGCCGCAGGTGGTAATCTTCGGGTTCAAACTACAGGAACTGGCTTCAATGCAGCTATTTATCAGGAAGTAACCTTGAAAGCAGGTTATACTTATTTATTTGACGGTTTCTTCAAAGATATAAAAGGTGTTTCCGACTTTTGGTGCGAAGGTTTTATTGGTGCAACAATTCCTGCCGATGGTGTTGATTATACGCCTACACAGGGTACTAAAATTTTTGGAATTGATACATGGAATGGACTTCAGTCATTGACAGATGTACAATTTAGCAAAAAAGCAACCATTGCTCCATTTAAACCGACTGTTGACGGTGTATATTATTTTGTTCTTAAAATGGGGTCAAACGCTTCGGCTGCCAGAGAAATATTAATCGATGAAGTTTCGTTGAAAGAAACTTTACCAGTAAAAGCAGATTTTTATGCAGAAACAGTTTCTGGAACAGCTCCATTGACTGTTCAGTTTTATGACTTATCAACTAATGCCAATTCGTGGAGTTGGGATTTTGGAGATGGAGGAACAAGTACTTTGCAAGATCCTACACATACTTATACAACCGGTGGTACATTTACAGTAAAACTTACTGCAAGCAATAGCGGCTCAAGTGATGTGTTGACTTCTACAAACCTGGTGACAGTTCAACCAAATGCATTAGAAACAATTGATTATAGTAAATATCAAGTAATGGTTGCCGACCAACGTATTACGATTGATGGCGTACAGAAGAGTGTTGATATTTTTGACATTTCGGGACGTATTATTCAATCAGAAACTATCTCTGGAAAATTCCGTTCGCAACTACTTCAGAGCGGATTATACATTCTTGCGTGTTGACAATAACTCCCTAAAAGTTTCAGTAAAATAGATTCAGTTAGTTATATCAGGTAGTGCAATAACTCATTGCACTACCTTTTAAAAACTTTAGTTATTTAGCCTTGTTTCGAAGCTAAACGGAATTTTTTATTTCTCAAATTAAAAATTAACTCTACTAAAAAAAACATAATGCTTTATGAAAAAATATATTCTTTCTCTTTTTCTTGGATACTTATCCGTCATGTCAGCAGGAGCTGTTGACACCAATAAATTAGTGAATGGCAACATGGAAAGTCAGGGAGCCTGGCAAGTTTCATACCTGAATACTCCGGTAGCTCAGAATCCGGTTGCCGTTTGGGGATATACTACCAGCACACCAACGGCCGGAATCGGCGGTGCGTTACATGTTGTTGGTACTACAACCGGTGGAAACTCACAGTTTTGTATTTATCAGCAGGTTACTCTCACTGCCGGTTTTGTGTACAATTTCGATGCGGCGTTTAAAAATATCAAGCTGGAACGCTCTTGGTGCGAAGTTTTCATTGGGAATATCCCTATAAATGGAAGCGATTATTCGGAAGGAACCGGTGCCGGGCAGGGTGCCAAAATAGCCAATTATGGCTCATGGGATAATCCTGCAGCAGTAGCCGATGGAACCTTCAAGCTAAATGCTGCAGCCTGCAAAACTTTCATTCCAACTACAACTGGAACGTACTATTTTGTCATTAAAATGGGGGCAACGACCTGGGATGGTACATCACAAACCTGCGAAATAGTAGTGGATGAACTGGCACTTACCGAAACAAGAACCAAACCGCAAGTTGCATTTACGGCCAATAACGTCAATGGTTTCCCCGTAATGACAACCACTTTTACGAACACAACCTTATTTGCCGATTCGTACGAATGGAACTTTGGAGATGGCTCTGCCCTAAGCACTGCTGCAAATCCCGTGCATGCCTACGAAACGCCAGGAACTTACAGCGTTACTCTAAAAGCCACTAACGAAGTGGGTGAAACAACATTGACCAAAACAAATTTTATTGTAGTCAATGTGAAGCCTGCATTACCAGCAGGCGAGCTACTTTATGGCGGAAATATGGAAAATGCCAATTTCTGGACTGTTGATTTTCTGAATACAGATCCAACGAAATATCCGGTAGTTAGTTGGAACAATACTTCCAATACCATGTCAGCAGGAACCGGAGGAAACCTCTACGTAACTTCTGCCGGTGGAAATGCAGGAATTCAGTATGCTATTTATCAGAAAGTAACACTCACACAGGGGCATGTGTATGAGTTTAACGGAGCTTTTCGCGATTTGACTGCTGATCTCCATAATTTCTGGACAGAAGTATATATTGGAGCAAAACCGGCAGGAAATGGGGCTGACTATGGCAGCGGGCAAACCATGATTGCGAAATTTGATTATTGGGGCAGTTATTCGGGAGCCAGAGTAGACGGTACTTTCAAATTGAATTCCAAGCTCAGTGAATACAAAACATTCACCGCAACTGCTTCAGGCGATTATTATTTTGTTGCCAAAATGGGTACTTGGGATGGTGTTGGATTTCAGATTGGCTGGGATGAGTTTTCATTGAAAGACCTGACGTTGACCACCGCTACAACTGACCTGTTATCTCAAAATTACCTGATTTCAACCTCTGAAAGCAGAATTGTTGTTGATCATATTAAAAATAATATCAGCCTGTTCGATGTTGCAGGGCGTTGTATCCGTTCTGCCAATATTTCCGGTAGCTATACTTCTGCCCGGCTTCAACCCGGTTTGTATATAGTACAGATCGATGGTTTTAGCACTAAATTGATTGTCAGATAGAAAAACCTTGTACCGGGGCAAAGGCAAACGTGTGTATTTGTCCCGGTTACTAGTTTCAATGAGAACCAGGTATTAGAAAAAAACAAATGTATATTTCAAATTATGAAACTCAAAATTGTTAGTATTACCGCATTGTGTATTATGTTTTCGACCAACACAACCACAGCCCAGAAACCTGTTTACATGGATGTACACCAACCTATCGAAAAGCGTATCGAAAATGCATTATCGCTGATGACGCTCGAAGAAAAAGTAGCCATGTGTCATGCTCAGTCCAAATTCAGTTCTAGGGGAGTGCCACGGTTAGGAATTCCTGAAATATGGATGACCGATGGACCTCACGGTATTCGTGAGGAAGTGTTTTGGGATGAATGGGATGGTGCAAAATGGACCAACGATTCTTGTACGGCTTTTCCGGCATTAACTTGTCTGGCAGCTTCGTTTAATCCGGAAATATCATATTTATATGGCAAATCTATTGGAGAAGAAGCTCGTTACCGAAACAAAGGAGTGCTTCTTGGCCCTGGTGTAAATATTTATCGTACACCGCTCAATGGACGGAACTTTGAGTATATGGGCGAAGATCCGTATTTGTCTTCACGTATGGTGGTTCCTTATGTGCAAGCTGTTCAGCAAAATGGGGTAGCAGCTTGCGTAAAACATTTTGCCCTCAATAATCAGGAAAAAGAACGCATGTCGATTAATGTTGAAGTGAGTGATCGGGCATTGCACGAGATCTATTTGCCAGCATTTAAAGCTGCTGTTCAGGAAGGAAAAGCATGGTCGATTATGGGAGCTTACAACCAGTTCAGAGGTCAGCACTGTTGCCACAACGATTTGTTGTTGAATAAAATACTTAAGAACGATTGGCACTTTGATGGGGCTGTAATAAGCGACTGGGGTGGTGTGCACAATACCGAACAATCTGTATACAATGGACTTGATTTGGAAATGGGAACATGGACTGATGGACTCACAACTAAGGGAACCTCGCCTTACTCAGCTTATTATTTAGCTAATCCGTATTTACAAGGTTTAAAATCTGGCAAATACAGCGAAAAAGAACTCAACGAAAAGGTGACCCGTCTGTTGCGACTTATTTTCCGCACAACAATGGCAGCTAGCCGTCCTTTTGGAAAATATGTAAGCCCGGAACATTCCGAAGCTGCCCGTAAAATTGCCGAGCAGGGAATTGTGTTGCTTAAAAATGATAAACAAACACTACCTATTCCTGTGGGTAAATACAAACGCATTGCTGTGATTGGTGACAATGCTACACGCAGTCTTGTGATTGGTGGTGGTTCTTCATCACTTAAAGTGGCTTATGAAGTTTCTCCACTCGAAGGGCTGACAGCCAAGTATGGGGCCGAAACCATTACTTTCTCAAAAGGTTATTGCGCTGATTTGGACGATAAGAAACCAGAAAGCAAAACTGTAGCTGATTCTTTATTGGCAGCTGCCGTGGAAACAGCCCGCAATGCTGATGCGGTTTTTTTTGTTGGTGGTTTAAATAAGAACTGGTTTCAGGATAGCGAGGGTGACGACCGTCAATCGATGGCACTTCCGTATAACCAGGATAAGGTCATAAATGCACTGGCGGCAATAAACAAAAACCTGACTGTAATTCTTTGCAGTGGTAACGCAGTTGCAATGCCGTGGTTAGCGCAGGTTCCGGCTTTGGTACAAGCCTGGTATCTGGGTTCCGAAGCAGGTAATGCTATTTCTAATATTATTTCCGGGGAAGTCAATCCTTCCGGAAAATTGCCATTCTCCTTCCCACAAAAATTGGAGGATAATGCAGCTTATTCATTTGGATCAATGTCATATCCCGGCGATGGGAAAAAACAAGAGTACAAAGAGGATATTCTCGTAGGTTACCGTTGGTTCGATACTAAAAAGATAGCGCCTCAGTTCCCGTTTGGCTATGGCTTAAGCTACACAACTTTTGAATATGGACAGCTTACTGCCGATAAAAAATTGTGCGAAAAAAACGACATCATCAAAGTGTCGTTCACAATTAAAAATACAGGAAAAACTGATGGCGCCGAAATAGCACAGATATATGTTTCGCAACCAAAGGCATCGGTCCTTCGTCCGGCAAAAGAATTGAAAGCTTTCAAAAAGATAAATCTGAAAGCGGGCGAAAAACAAATTGTAGAATTGGAGATTAAGGTGAAGGATTTCGCTTTTTATAACGAAAAAACTCATGCCTGGGCTGTAGAACCGGGAGAGTTTATTCTCTGTAATGCTGCCTCTTCGGCTAACGTAAAAAGTAAAGTATCCATCTTTGTTGATTGATAGTTTTACGTCTCTTGACAATAGAATTTACACCCCTATAACACTAATATTCAATGAATTTTTAAAATTGTGTAAGCCACAGGCAATAAGCATAACTTCATGATTAAAGCCAAACTTACGACATATAAATGTTTATTTGATTACCCTTCTTTTCCCGCCAATGGCGTTGAACACGCCATTGGCGGGAAAAAAGGAGGTAATACTTTTGGCTGAGCGCTCCCGGAGTCCCATCTAAAGCGAAATGAGTTATGTATTCGTTTCACTCTTGTTCAAAATAGAACAAAAGCGGTTCAAAGTTTTCTTTGTTCAGACCTGTCAGACTCAGAAGTTGAGGCAGGTTCTTTTTAATCTTATAATATCGCATAGTCCCTTAACGCTGGACTTTAATGAATGTTGTTAAATATGCAATTTCTAATACTTAGCAATCCACTTTAGATAAACTTTAATATGTGTCTTACAAAATCAATCGGATAATATATCACCATACGAGGACCGGAATACCGCATTATCTCACGGATCTTTTGCCTCATTTCAGGTTTGTAACAATGCACCTCGCAGAGTTTGCAGGCCGGCTTTTCTTCTCCAAACTGACATTTACCCAATCGGTCGAAAGCATACAACCTCATCCGGTCACAATCTTCGCACAATTTTTCCCCACCGTGGTTTTTACGGCAATAAAGGGCAATCATATATTCAACGGTTCTTTTCTCAGACTCTATCTTTTTCATAACAATTCAGTTATATAAAAAAGGTGAGACAACTAACTATCTCACCATCTCAACACCTTCAATATCCAATTATTTCTTTAGTTTCAACAGCTTTTCCAGTTTCGCTTTAAAACTGGTATTTTCCATAAATCCGGTAAAGTTTTCTGCTCCGGGGCCGTAAGCAAAAACAGGCACCGGAACTCCGGTATGATCTTTTGTTGTAAAAATGGCTTTCATATCATCGGAGCCAAATTTACCGCTCGGCAACGTAAGTCCACCAGTTTCATGATCGGCAGTAATAATTACAAGGGTGTTGCCATCCTTTTTTGCGAAATCGAGAACCCGGCCAATTGTTTGATCAAAATCAAGCATTTCCTTCACTACCTGGCGTGCATTGTTATCGTGTCCAGCCCAATCAATTTGCGATCCTTCTACCATCAAAAAGAAGCCCTTTTTATTATCATCCAAGATATTAATGGCGGCCATTGTAGCGTCCGGCAACATGGCTCCGCGCTCCGGCATATTCGGATTTTGATCATCATAAAGCAAGCCGGCCAATTTACCCGTTTTAGCAGATTTAACATCAGCTAGTTTATATGCAATCTGATAACCTTTGGCTTTAAGTTCATTGGTTAGATTCCGTCCATCCTCACGATCCTCAAAATACTTGCGCCCACCGCCGATAAAAACATCAATATCAGTTTTAAGATAATCAGCTGCAATTTCGTAATACATACTCCGGTTTATCTGATGGGCAATAAAACTGGCAGGAGTAGCATGAGTAACCGCACAAGCCACCACAATGCCGGTAGAAAGTTTATTATGGCTGGATAGTTCCAACACTGATTGGACAGCAACTGAATCGGCAGACATGCCAATCATTCCGTTCCTGGTTTTTACACCACAGGCTAAAGCTGTGCCTCCAGCCCCGGAATCTGTGGTGAATTTATCGAATGAATAGGTTTTTGAAAAACCACTGTAAGTACATTGCTCCAAATTAAGCTTATTGCCATTGGCAACCATTCCGGCATATACCTGGGCAATTCCCATTCCATCACCAATCAGAAATACTACGTTTTTGGGATGTTTTTGCGCTGAAGCGGTTTGACAAACGACATAAAAGAAGCATACCAGCAAACTATAAAATACTGTTTTTCTCATGAATCAAATTATTTTGTTGGCAAATACGTTCATTCAGGACAAAGCATTTGCAATACCAATAAGTTCCTGTTTTATGGCCTTTAAACGCTCAACTACCTCTTGTTGTTTTGCAATAGCATCTTTCTTTTGGCTTAATTTCCGGCGAGCGCCATCTAATGTCAATTTCTGTTCGCTTACCAGATAAATGATCTGTTTGATAACCTGTATGTCATCCGGCGAATAAAAGCGAGTACCCTTCGCATTGCGTTTGGGACTAAGTTGCTTAAATTCTTTTTCCCAAAAACGCAAATTCGACTGATTTACGTCAAACATAGCAGCAACTTCAGAAATAGAATAGAAAAGCTTTTCCATGGTAATATGCAAATTATTTATTATCAGCCATTCAGTCTTTATTTTATAATTTTAAGCCGCTGCCCAACCTGAATGGTAGACCTGCGGATATGATTCCATTTCTTGAGTTTTGAAACGGAAATTCCATATTTGGCTGCCACATCGCTCAGGGTTTGTCCTCTCTTTACTTTGTGGTAAACCACTTTTGCAGAGCCACCGGGCGACACTGGCGACACCTGAGGAATTTCTATTTCCGAACGGCGGGTATTAATCAATGAATCAGCCTTATAAGCCACAATTTCATCAAATTTACTAATAAAAGTGTTGGCATAATTCAATGGCAGACACAAAGAATATGGTTTTATATCTCCGGGGACGATGTCTTTGCGGTACTGGGCATTCAGAAACCGGATTTCCTCAATAGGCAGATTCAACACGCTAGCAATCTGTTCTAGATGAACACGTTGCCGAATCAAAATTGTATCCGTTATGGTTGGCACATTCACTGTTGCCGGACACATATTATGCTCCTTTGCATAATTCATAGAATAATTTGCAGCAATAAAAATAGGAACATATCCGCGGGTTTCGCGTGGAAGATAAGGATAAATTGCCCAATAATCGCGCTTTCCTCCTGCCCTGCGAATGGCTTTATTCACATTGCCCGGACCACAATTATAGGCGGCAATCACCAAATGCCAGTCGCCATAAATCGAATATAAATCTTTCAGAAAGTGGACAGCTGCATTTGTAGCTTTTGCGGGCGACAAACGCTCATCAACCAGACTATTGATTTCGAGTCCGTACATGCGTCCGGTCCCAATCATTAACTGCCACAACCCCGCAGCTCCCATGTGAGAAACAATGGTGGTATTCAGTGCCGACTCTATAATGGAAAGATATTTAAGCTCTAACGGTAAATTATTTGCGCTCAACGCCTGTTCGAACAGCGGGAAGTAATAATCGCTCATGCCCAACATGTACTCCAACTGGTTTCTTTTACGAACAGTATATAGTTCGATAAACGAATGTACCGTGGAATTATAAGGCATTTCCATTAAACACGGCATTTTCGAAAGCCTGAGTTTACAAATTGAATCGGAAACCGGAACATCTTCACTCGATTGGCAATTGGAATTTTTTGCCCGTTTAATTATCCATGAGCGAGTCAGATAATCAAGGGAATTATCAAATTCATTAGGAATATCCAGCGACACATCAGTGCCCATATCTCCAATAGCCAAATCATTATTCGCATTTTTTTGAGAGAAACCGTATCCACAACCCAACAAAAAAAACAGACTTACAGAAAAAAAAGTCTTCTTAAATCTCATCACAAAACAATATTTCTTTTTTTAATTACTCTATTTCAGGTTAATGCAACACTGCATTCCAAATGTATTACGCTGTCCAAACGAATTTTCCAGCAATGTGGGTTGAAAGCGCAGGGATAAATCGGGACTAATATCAAAGTCGTAGAGTTGAGCATCCACATATGCATCCACCAGAGTCAAGGCATAATAGCCTACCGTTGCAATAATACTCAAATCGCGATACCGCCGAAAGACTTCCTGCTTTTGCTTCAAAGTATTCGTAAAAGTAGCAATACCTCCAATTCCGGGACTATCAATTGTATAACCGGGAGGTAAAATATCCAAAAAGCTATTCGTTGCAGGATCGGTATCGGTGATATCCCGGTATGCCGTTTTGTACGACTGGTATTTGCTCCCGTTCCAAACCAGAGCATAAGCACACCCTAAAAACCCGCCATAAACCAAGGGTAGTTTCCAGAATTTCCGGTTCAAGATTTGTCCGTACCCCGGAATAATTGCTCCCATCCAAACCACTTTTATCGGATCCGGTTTAAACGGTTTTAGAACCAGCGTATCAGGTATTTTTATTTCTGGCAAAGAAGCAATTTGTTTCTCAGCCACCCGTATCAATGTATCAGAAACCACTTTGCTACTATCTGGAACTACCTGAGCCTGTAGTACTGACGACAGCAGAAAAAAAACGAGGAAGACTATATTTGAATGCCTATTCACCAATTTATACGTTAAATTTTGTCGAATAATTCCATTATGCGGGCCAACTCTTCGTCGTTAGAGAACGGAATTGAAATTTTTCCTTTGCCATCAGGATTACACGCGAACTTAACTTTGGTTCCGAAAACTTTCGATAATTGAGTTTTCAACTCGTCATATTCGGCCAGGCCTTTCATTGGGTTTGGAGCAAACCTGGGTTTTACTTCAAAAGCCCCGGTCTCAATATACAAGCGAACCAACTCTTCAACTTTACGCACCGTAAAATCATTTTCGAGGATGGCTTCATATAAATGTAATTGGGCTGCCGGATCGTTCAATCCCAAAATAGCGCGGGCATGTCCCATATCAATTTTTTTATCCTTGATTCCCATTTGAATTTCGGCAGGCAAACGAAGCAAACGCAGGTAATTGGCAATAGTAGCCCGTTTTTTCCCCACACGTTCGCTCAAACGTTCTTGCGTGAGCTTATATTCCTCCATCAAACGGTAAAAGGTAAGTGCGATTTCAATAGCATTCAGATCTTCGCGTTGAATATTTTCAATCAACGCCATTTCCATCACTTGCTCATCAGCCGCAGTTTTCACATAAGCAGGAATATGCTTCAAACCAACCAGTTTAGATGCTCTAAAACGGCGCTCACCAGCAATAATCAGATAGGTTCCATCATCATTTTTTCGCAAAGTAATAGGCGAAATAACGCCTAACTCGCGTATCGATGTAGCCAACTCTGTCAATGAATCTTCATCAAAATGCGTACGGGGCTGATTCGGATTTGCAAAAATCAAACTCAAATCCACTTCACTGATCGAGGATGAGCCACTCGTGCTGATATTATCTGTATCAATCAATGCCCCTAACCCTCTGCCTAGTCCTAATCCTGTATTTTTAGCCATATTATTTTTGTAAAAACGTCTCTTTTTAATCTTAATTTCCTACCAGTTTTCACTGATTTATTTCAATTGCTTTTCGATCAACTCTTTAGCCAAATCCATGTAGTTGGACGAACCTTTCGACTCGGAATCGTATAACAATACAGGCTTTCCATGACTCGGAGCCTCGCTCAACCGTACGTTACGGGTAATAACCGATTCGAACACCATACCCTGGAAATGTTTCTTTACTTCGGCATAAACCTGATTGGCCAAACGTAAGCGGTTATCGTACATAGTAAGCAGGAAACCTTCAATTTCGAGCGCTGTATTCAGTTTGCTTTTTATAATTTTAATGGTATTGAGCAACTTGCTGATTCCTTCCAATGCAAAATATTCGCATTGAACCGGGATGATAACCGAATCGGAAGCCGTAAGGGCGTTTACAGTGATCAAACCGAGCGAAGGAGAGCAGTCAATCAGGATAAAATCGTAATCTCCCTTCAACGGTGCAATCAGGTTTTGCATCACCCGTTCGCGATTATCCATATTCAGCATTTCAATTTCGGCACCAACCAGGTCGATATGAGACGGAAGAATAAACAAATTCTCAACATCGGTTGGATGAATGGCCTGCATGGATGGAACGCTGTCGATTAAACATTCGTAAATGGTGAACTGAAGCGTCCGAATATCAATACCCAATCCGGAAGATGCATTTGCCTGAGGATCGGCATCGATTAACAACACTTTTTTACCAAGCGAAGCCAATGAGGCTGCCAGATTGATTGCAGTTGTAGTCTTTCCTACTCCACCTTTTTGATTTGCTAACGAAATTACTTTACCCATTTTGAAAGGATTTATTTTTATTAACTATATACAAACATTTCTAAACGTAGCAAGAGCCACATTATTTTTAATGACTCATACAACTTAATTTTTCCTGTTATTTACAAAATGTTGAATGCCACATCCATGTAGCATATCAACATTTTTTTGTTACGGATTGGCAAAGATAAGAAAATAAATCGACCCGCTCAAGAACCAAATGGCTCCGAAAACAGAAATAAGGTTTTTTAATGCTTAAAAATCCGAATCTGTAGTTTCGATTTAAATACCGCAACAAATCATTTGATTATAAGAAAGATATGGCAAACACAGCACAAATCAAAGTTCAGAACTGTATATCCAAAGTAGAGCCGGAAGCATTCAATTATTATCGTTTTCAAAATCATGGTGTGGTTAAAAATGATTATCTTTGCAAACCAGAAGCAGAAATTAAAAATCATATATTTTACGGTTCAGTTAATAAAAAAAACGATTTGAACTTTGTCTGCTCAAACCTACATATTCAAAAAAGTTGAACTGACACAATCCCCTGATATGAAAATTCGGAACTATCGAAATATTCTTTTTCCGGTTGTCCTGCTAATCTTAATTGCTGTTTCTTTCTTTTATTTCTTCCGGATCGATCTTACTTCCGATAAACGATACAGCATTCTCTTACCAGAGCAAAAGCCTGATGAGCAGCATTGGAAACCCGCTGGAAGTTACAGTTTATCTGGATGGAGAGTTGAATCCGGGTTTCTTGCGGCTCAAGAAATCCACAGCCGAATTATTGGACGAATTGTCGGTATATTCAACTAAAGCAATTAATGTCACGTATATAAATCCATCACTCGCAGATTCTCCGGAAGAAAGAGATCGAAAATACAACGAACTTGCAAGCCGCGGATTAACTCCAACGGCCGTTTATGAGCGTGACAAAGAAGGAAAATCGATTCAGAAAGTAATTTTTCCGTGGATTGAAATAAGCTACAACGGCCGCAAAGTGGCCGTTTGTCTGCTTAAGAACATACTGGGAAACTCCGGGGACGAAAACCTGAATATCTCTATTGAAAATCTGGAATTTGAAATTACCGACGGCATTCGTCGGGTTGTAAACACCGAAGTCAAAAAAATTGCTTTTATCGAAGGGCATGGCGAACTTTCTGAACGTGAAACTTACGACATTTGCAAATCGTTAAGCCGTTATTTTCAGATTGACAGGGGTGTATTGGGAAATGATGCATCCATTCTGAAAGATTACAAAGCCATCATTATTGCGAAGCCAACGCAACCGTTCAGCGAATCCGACAAATTCATTATCGACCAATACATTATGAATGGAGGAAACGTCCTGTGGCTGATTGATGGAGTCCGGATCGCCAAAGAAAATCTGTCGACTATCGGGCTGTCACCCGCCATGGAATTGGATGTAAACCTCAGCGACCAGCTTTTCCGGTACGGCATCCGCATTAATCCGGTTCTGCTGCAGGACGTTCAGTGTGTTTCGGTTCCAGTAAACATAGCTCCTAAAAATGCAACCCCTCAGTTTGAACCGTCGCCATGGTACTACGCTCCGCTCCTGCTAACTTCGCCAGAACATACTGTCACACGAAATATTACCGGAGGTTCGTTCTGAATTTTGCTCTGGAATTGATTTGGTCGGAGATAACAAGCAGGTTAAATCAAAGTTACTTTTGGCCACTTCAGATAATACCCACATTATTGGCACTCCTACCACTATCGATCTGAGTCAAACGCCAAAAGCTAATGATAAAACTTATTTTAATGCTGGCTATGTGCCTATAGCTGTAGCTTTGGAAGGACATTTCGATTCGGATTTTGCGAATCGTATGACTCCCAAAGGAATGACCGGCACATTGCCAATGCGCGAAAAGAGCTTATATTCACGACAAATTGTGGTGGCCGATGGAGACATTATCCGCAACGAAACTACGGGCAAAAATGATAGCGTCACTATCCCGCTGGGATTCGACCGATACATGAATCAGCAGTTTGGCAATAAGGACTTTATCCAAAATGCCGTATTATACCTAACCGACAATGATGGTTGGATGGAACTTCGTTCGAGAACATTGAAGCTGAGGCTGCTCAACAAAAAAATTACCAGCAACGACCGCATAACATGGCAACTGGCAAACGTTTTGACCCCGATAGTGCTACTGCTTCTTTTTGGAGTAGGGTATCAGATTGTTCGAAAAAGAAAATACACTGAATAAGCCTTACTTCGGCCCACAGCCGCAACTGGCCGGATCTTTCGAATGATTCCGTGCAACATTTTTCGTGATTTCGTTTTTTATATCGCAACCACCACAACCATCACAGGGAGACGTTTCTTTCTTCCGTATATTCTTGATCACTGCATAAGTAGAATATACAACGACAAATCCAACTATGATTAATACAACTACGATCTGACTCATCTTTTCCGTATTTTAAATAAAAACACTTCTATCTGCATTTAAAGCAGTAAACTTCCGATCTGGTAAGTTGCAAAAGCAACCAACCAGGCAATTGCAGTGGTATAAACCATGGTAAATACCGCCCAGCCCCAACTTGATTCTTTTTTTATGGCCGCAATAACCGCCACACAGGGGAAGTAAATCAGCACAAAAAGCATAAAACCAAAACTTACCAGAGGTGTAAATACTTTTTGGCCTTTTAGCTCTCCATTATTATGTGTTTGAGCAACAAGTTCATCCTTCAACGAGCGTGAATTTTCGTCGGCTTCCACATCGGCCTGATAAAGAATACCCATAGAACTAACCACAATTTCCTTTGCGGCCAATCCGGTAATGATACTCACTCCCATTTTCCAATCGTAACCCAACGGCTGTATAGCAGGTTCGATCAAATGGCCCAACTGACCAATATAAGATTGTTCCTGACGCTCAGACTCTTTCTGCAACTTCCAAATGAGCAATTTTCTGTTCTTTTTCACTCTGTTCCAGTTTTGCGTTCGATTGCAAAGAAGCTATCTGAGTATCATAATCAGTCGACTATATTTTACATTTCTTGGGAAATAGCCCAATGCCCAGATCAGTATGGAAGCAAGCAAAATGACATTACCCATTTTCTTGAGATACTGCTGCCCTTTATGCCACATGTGCAAACTGGTATTTCGCAAAGTCGGAATCCGGTAAGGAGGCAGTTCCATTACAAAAGGTACTTCTTTTTTAGCAAAAGCAATCCGTTTCATAATCAGAGCAGTAACTATCGCCAACAAAATACCAATCAGATAAATAGAGAACAATACCAAGCCCTGGTTTTGCGGAAAAATGGCCGAAATCAACAGTACATACACCGGAAGCCGCGCACTACATGACATAAATGGCGTAATTATCATAGTAAGAATGCGATCTTTCTTATTATCAAGGGTTCGGGTAGCCATAATAGCGGGCACATTACACCCAAAGCCCATTACCAATGGAATAAATGATTTACCATGCAATCCTATTTTATGCATCAATTTATCCATAATGAACGAGGCGCGGGCCATATATCCCGTATCTTCCATCAGAGAAATAAAGAAAAACAGAATAAGAATATTCGGCAGGAAAATGATTACTCCGCCAACCCCACCCATAATACCGCCAACCAGCAAATCGCGCAATGCTCCGGCAGGCATATTGTTCTGAAGCAATTCGCTCAGCAACCCGACACCATCATCAATCCACTGCATGGGATAACTTCCCAGGGTAAAAGTTCCCTGGAACATCAGCCACATCAGAAACAGGAAAATAGGGAAACCCCAAAACTTATGAGTCAGCAAATCGTCCAACTCGCGTTTTATTTTATAGCGATCTTTTTTCGGTTCCCGGTAAGTTTCTTTCAGGGCACCATCAATAAAACCGTATTTCGCATCCGTAATAATTGTTTCCGAACGTTCGCCATATTCCTTTTCGAGCTCTGCAATCGTCTTTGACGTTATGGATTTTATTTCATTGTAGTTACTGTATTTTTCCAATTGCGACAAGGTTGTTTTGTCCGTCTCCAAAAGTTTCACCGCCACATATCGCGACGATAATTTGTCCGTAATTTTAGGATTTTTCCAGATTACGTCCTGTATCTTTTTAATAGAGGTTTCAATGACCGAGCCATAATTAATATGTATATGCCGCACACTCGGGATCCCTGTCTTCGTACACTTCTATCAGCTTATCAAACAATTCGTCGACTCCAATGCCCTTCGAAGCCACTGTAGGAACAATCGGAATTCCCATCATCTTGCCCAAACTGTCATAATCAAACCTCACCCCTTTCTTTTCCAACTCATCATACATATTCAGGGCAATGACCACTTTGATGTTCATATCAATAAGCTGGGTTGTCAGGAACAGGTTACGTTTCAGGTTCGACGCATCAAGCACATTAATCACAATATCAGGCATTTTTTCCATAATATGCGTGCGAACGTAAAGTTCTTCGGGCGAGTACTCTGTGATAGAGTAAGTTCCGGGCAAGTCAACGATTTTGAAAGTATAACCGTTTTTCTTGAGCGAAGCTTCTTTGGCATCAACGGTCACCCCACTATAATTCCCTACCCGTTCGTGCGAACCGGAAGCAAAATTAAACAGGGTCGTCTTACCGCAATTCGGATTACCAACCAAAGCCACATTGATTTCTTTGCCTTTTTCTAAAGCAGATACTTTCAGCTTGTTTTCGTCAATTGTACCCTCAAATTTCACTTCCGACAAACTTGCGGCCTCCTCAACCGAAACTACTTCCACAAGCTCGGCTTCACTTCTGCGGAGCGACACTTTGTATCCCATAATTTCGTACTCTACAGGATCCTGCAAAGGTGCATTCTTTATTACGGTTACTTTTTCACCTTTCACGAAACCCATTTCGGTGATACGCTTGCGAAAAGCCCCATGACCAAGCACTTTGGTGATAATGGCTTCATCACCAGTCTTAACGTCGGAGAGATATGTATTATTTGTGATCATTACTGAATGATTTTTTTCTTATTTTCAAATTACATATACCTGGAAATTGCCCCAGATACATATATTTTTCGGGTAAATTTAGAAGCCGACACCAACACGAATGAACCCAACCAGGGCATTATCCAGTTTTTCGTCGGCTCCTGCCGGATTTATAATATACTGTATATCAGGTTTAACATAGATACATTTATTAATTTCAAATTGATACGCCATTTCAAGGGCCGTTTCACTTCCTACCGCGTTCCCATTAATTCCTGCATAAGCCACCGCAACACCAAACTGATCATTCTTCCTTTTTTCGAACAATCCTTTACAATTAAGGCCAATGCTGTAGTAATAGTTATTCTTATTCATATTTTTGGGGCTTACCCCAAGTTGCGAAAAAAAGGAAAGCTTATCCGTAAGTTGCTGGTCGGCCACCAGATACAAACCTCCATTTCTTTTTTCCACATTTACAGTATCATCATGCTGGTGAAAATAAACACCCAGTTTATAACATCCTGATTTCCCTTTTAAAATACTCTTGCTCAACTGAAATTCGGTTACAGCCAGAAATCCCTGGCTTTTACTCAGTTTCCAGTTCAGGTTATAGGGGTTTGTTTCAAAATCATCCGGTGTTCCGTCAAAAATAGCCGTTTCCCAGAGAAACGAATCGGAGATAGCCCATTGCACATTTGCCCCCAAAGCCGTCAACGGAAATATTGGTGAAGAAATATTGTCTGCCAGGCTGGAATGTATCCCAAACGAACTATTTGAAAACAAGCATCCGTTTTCACTTACCGCAAAATCAGCATTTAAATCCTGTAGTCCAAGGGTAATATCCACTTTCCCAAAATTCTGCTTATACCAAAGTTCATATAAAAAAGTCAGGTTTCCGGCTTCGATGTTCGACACGCCCTGAAAATCGCCCACCAACGTCTCGGTAGGTTTTCCTCCGTGCGTATTTGCCAAATTAATAAACATCTGCCCCCCATTCCACCAGCTGGCATCTTTGGTATCAAACCCCGCTTTTATATTAGCCAGCCCCAGGTAAGTGGTTCCCCTTTTTATCCCTCCGCTAAAATTACTAACCACATCGCCTATATAAGAGGCTGCAAAAGTGAAAGGAGATTTCTGTTCCAGAGTATCTACCTGCGCTTGTGCCGAATTAAAAACACCTAACAAATACAACCCTGTAACCGCGAATTTGAAACCTGAATTCATAACTATTTATTTGTCATTTAATTTTGCAACAAAGGTACTATCCGAATACGTGCCGGCCTATCCCCAATAATGTTGGTTATAATCAAAATCAGTAACTATTAGTAGGTATAATAACTTAAGATAAAAAGTTATCCGGTTGCGAACCTATAAAAATTGAAAAGCAGTGCAAATATAAATCGCAACTCTCGGCCGGAATGATCCTGACAATTATCTGAAACGGATATTTCTCATTTCAATGAAGAGGTCAACAAATTCGCGGCAAAGATACTTATTTATAATGATTCTAAAAACCAAAAGTATTGTAACCCATGAAATTTATCAGCAAAACAGCCATTTCAGAAAGATTTTTATCAAATAATACATCAAAAAATTTCATTCTTATCATCATTACAATTCACAGAAACTATACAGTGGGAATAATCCGGCTAAAACACATTAAAAAAACAACAAATATTGCTATTTTTACAGCCCGACATATTCTTACAAACCAAAAATCACTGTAAGCTAACAATAATACCTACAACTTTATCTCGTGTTTTATCAAAAAAATAAGCACAAATGAAAAAGTCGATTAATTCATCCGCAAACACTTTTATACTTCCAAGTATTTTTTGCATTGCCATGGGTGTGCTCGAAGCTATTGTGGTTATTTATCTTCGTGAGATTTATTATCCTGCTGGATTCGGCTTTCCCATAAAATTTCTCTCGCCCGAATTGCTGCTCACAGAATGGATTCGTGAAATTGCCACCATTGTCATGCTGGTTGTGCTTGGAATAATCGTTGGCAAAGATAGCTTGCAACGTTTTTTGTATTTCCTGTTTTGCTTTGCCATTTGGGATCTGACCTATTACGTTGCATTGAAAGCATTTCTGGATTGGCCGGCTTCGCTACTCACCTGGGATATTTTATTTCTTATTCCCGTACCTTGGCTCGGACCGGTACTGGCTCCGATCATTTGCTCACTGACGATGATATTCTTTGCCACCAGCTTTGTTTGGCTCAAAAACACTTATCATATCTTTAAAATAAGACTCTACGAGTGGGGACTTATACTCCTGGGAGCTACATTCATTTTCATTTCGTTTATTTGGGATTACTTCAACCTGCTCCTGCAAAGTAATTTTTCATTGTCCAAAACTAATATGCTTCTATCCGGATTTGTACCGATAAACTTCAACTGGTGGCTTTTCGGTATTGGCGAAGCATTAATTTTAGCTGGAATCGTTTATGTTATTTACCGAACATTCAGAAAATCACTTACTCATTAAACAAAAAAGGACGATAGAATTTATCCCATCGTCCTTTACTTACATTAGTTTCATTATTAGGCTTCTCCGCCGCCAAAGCCCATTGGAACCGGTGGCACAAAGCCATTATCGGAAATTTTGATTTTTCCGTTTTGTTGTTCGAACTTAGCTACATTTTCCTGCAAAGCAAAAAGCAACCTTTTAGCATGTTCGGGAGTAAGAATAATGCGTGATTTTACATTAGCCTTGGGAGTGCCCGGCATAATGCGGATAAAGTCGACTACAAATTCCGAGGTTGAATGAGAGATGATAGCCAGATTGGAGTAAATTCCTTCTGCAATCTCGGCTGAAAGTTCAATGTTTAATTGACCGTCCTGATTTTCCATGATTTATTTTTCTGATAGAGACAAGCTCTGGCCTGCCACTGTTTTAATTTTGTGTATATTTATTGAATACAAAGATACATTTTTATTATCAGAGATAAATTGTACACATTTATACAATCTATTATTTTTACAACTTCATCAAACGAACCTATTTCATCAAAATAAAATGGACAAAACACCACTATATCAGGTCGATGCTTTTACCAACGAACTTTTCAAAGGAAATCCGGCTGCAGTATGCATATTAAAAAATTGGTTAAACGACAGCCAAATGCAGCAAATAGCTGCGGAGAACAATCTGGCTGAAACCGCTTTTGTTGTTGCCAAAGAAGATATCTTTCAAATCCGTTGGTTCACCCCAACGATAGAAGTCGACCTGTGCGGACACGCTACACTAGCATCGGCTTTTGTTTTGTTCAACTGCATGAATTATGAAGCGGATACCATCAATTTTTATTCGCCCCGAAGTGGCGAACTGACGGTCAGCCGGCAAGGAGACACTTTATTTCTCGATTTTCCAAGCGACATATTGCAGGAACAAAACAACACAGAAGAAATTGCGGCATGCATTGGCATTCTACCAATATCTGTATACAAGGGAAAAAGTGATTTTATGGCTGTGCTGGAAAACGAACAACAGATATTAAACCTTCATCCAAACCTGGCTGAGATTGTCAAACTAAGTGCTCGTGGCCTGATTGTAACAGCTCCCGGAATGAGTGTTGACTTTGTATCCCGCTTCTTTGCACCGCAGTCGGGTATCGACGAGGATCCGGTAACAGGATCTGCACATACAACGCTGATTCCTTATTGGTCAAAGAAACTTGGGAAAACAGAAATGACCGCCAGGCAATTGTCTAAACGCGGAGGAAATTTAACTTGCAGAAACAACGGAACCCGTTGCCTGATTGGCGGAAAAGCCCGCTTGTACCTGACCGGCGAAATAAATATCAACTAGCTATGAACCCTGTCTTTTTTGTAAATCAAACAGAATTTAGAAACTGGCTGGAGAAAAACTATAAAACCGCAACCGAGATTATCGTCGGGTTTTATAAAGTCAACAGCGGGAAGCCCTCGATGACCTGGTCGGAATCCGTAGACCAGGCTCTCTGTTTTGGGTGGATTGACAGTGTAAGAAGGTCAATCGATGCAGAAAGCTATTGTATCCGGTTCACTCCACGGAATCCTAAAAGCATTTGGAGCGCGATAAACATAAAAAAAGTGGAAAAACTGTTGTCCGAAGGCCTAATGTTGCCTGAAGGAATCACACTTTTCAACAACCGGAAAGAAGATAATTCAGGCTTATACAGTTACGAAAACAAACCAATTGAACTCCCGGTTGAATATAAAGCTCTTTTTCAATCTAATACAACTGCGTTTGAATATTTCAGCAAACAACCGGACTCGTACAAACGAATAGCCTATTTTTGGGTACTGAGCCCAAAGCAGGAAAAGACCCGGAAGAACAGGCTTGAGAAACTGATTTTATTTAGCGAACAGCAAAAACGGATATTCTGAAAACAAAAAAATCCCGACAATCATCAGATTATCGGGATTTTTTGTGCGGCTGAAGGGACTCGAACCTTGTTTTTACCACCCATTAATTATCAGAGAGTTACTTTATATTTTTCAGTTACTTACCTGTTATTATCCCTAATTGGCACCTCAAATGCTATAAGTCAACTAATTTAACACCAGTTTTGGTTTTAATTTTACTCCTGAAAGGGACTTCTTAATTGAAGTATTAGGAAAATCCTAATCAGATATGAATGTTTTATTTAATGATTAATAATTTTGTTTACTGTATATAAGGTTTTTACTTATAAGTCTCATTTCTAACCTACTGAATAAATAATTAGTTGATTATAATCAATCACCCACTTATTTCTTTTCAAAAAGTCTCCACCTAATATAGCTACTACCTGAGCTTTTTTGATTTTATGAAACAGACCAGTAGTATTAGAAGTAAAAAACTCTTCTGAATAGCCCTTACCTTCAAAATTGAAATTGAATCTGAACTTATCAACCTCTTTTCTATCCCCATCCCTGCAAATAATCCTCTGAGAGCCTAATTCTTTCAATACACCTTCAAATGGATTTAAAGGCAAGCCCAAAGCTTCAATTGAACTTTTATCTAAAGGAACAGTATCAGGAGTAATTGAAAAGAAATTTATAAACTCAGGGTCAATCCAATTGTACCTGGTAGTAGTGTCAATTAAAAATTCAAATCCCCAACTATTATCTTCTGTTACATGAATAAAAATCAGGGGGAATCCATACTTTTTATAACTATTAGCAAAAGAAACTGAGAATTTATGCTTCATGATTGCTTTGAAGAATATAATGTAAGTTTTTCAAAATCTATTATCCAGCCATTTTCAATAAAAAACTCATTCCCTAAGATTCCATGAATCTGTATATCTGACTCTTTCTCTATAGCTTCAAATGATTTTTCCAACTCAAATACACTGAACTTTGTGGAGTAGGAGTAGTTTTCAAAATTGAAGCTTAGCTTAATTACAGGTGTTTCAGTTTTATATCCATCCAAACCAAAGATACTATTGTTACCTACAGTTTCAAAGTGTTCTTTAAAGTACTCATAAACTCTTTGGTCAATGAGATTTTTATTTGAACCTGTATCAAGTAAAAAACAAAGATAATTGCCATTAATATCAACAGCTATAAGAGGAAGATTAGTTTTTTGTAAACTATAGCTAAGTGGATAAGATATTCTTTTTTGCATTTATATCTTTATATATGATTCTAACCATTCTCTAAGTGGTTTTTCAGTTTCATTTATCCATGATTGAAAATTTTCATTTATGTAATTGTTTTCAAAACCATGATAATCATCTAAATTTGCTCTTAATGGTGTATAAAAGAAAGCATTAGTTGTTTTAGGGAATGAAAAGTTTTTGTCTTTAAAAAACGCATGTATCTCTTGTAAGTACATATCCAATCTATTGTCAACTAAATTTTCAATCTCATTATTTGAGACTAAAATATAATTTTTAGATTGCAAATGTTTTTTAAGGGTAATAATTAATGCCATTGCAATATCCTCTGGATCTATTTTCTTGTCACATCTATAAACTAGATTTGCATAAATTATTGAAGAAAATAAAATAATACTTTCAATTTCTAATTCAGTTCTTTTGATAGTAGTTTTAATACTGTCTGTTAAGTGGGATAGATTATTTACTATTTTAATTAAGTCATCATAAGATTTGACAACTTTTTCATCCACTTTTTTTTCTTTTTTCTGGGAGGCAAAACTCATTATGCCACCAATAATTAGTGCTGATAAGGCTGCATAAAATGCACCTTCTGCTCCGTTACTACTTAATAAGATACTTAATGTTTTCATGATAAATAAGAATTAATTTTGTTTATACTATAAAATAAGTTTAATGTTATTATACCTGTGTTAGTGGGAAATATAAGACGTGTTGTTTAATCAAAACTACTATTTTAAGGTAATTCAGTTTTTGTAATCTATAAGATACCTTTTGCTGCATTTATTTAGTGTTACAATTAACTTGTTTTTGAAATTCAACCATTTTTCTACCAATATAGTCATCAATTTCTTCGATAATTCTTTCTTGTGAGTATTCACTTGGAAATCTCCACTTGTTAGATATTTGACCTACCAGTGGTAGAAGTGCATTCATGATAATTTCTGTTTGTCCACCAATAAAGCTTATAGTAAAGGTTGTTGTAGTTGAACAAATTACAATAGTATCCTTTGTATGCTTTGTTATCCTTGATGAAGAGGAAGCCATAAGGTAGTCAATCAAAAGTTTGTATTTAATGTAAATTTCATCCTTTATGCTGGTTTCTTGTTCAGCTCCTGAAGTACTAATAGAAGGTCCTATGATAATAATTACAACTGCGAATCCAATAATGACACATATTATTAGAAATCCAGTTGTACTTTCATTCCTAGATTGAATATTAGCCCTTGTTTCAGGTAAGTCTAAAGTTTCAGAATACTGTGTTATTTTTTTATCATAAACACTTTGTCCTAATTCTGCATTGCCTATATACTCTCTTGTATTACTTTGTAATTGTCCTTGTACTTGGTCTCTTAAAATATCATCCTCAGAATATGGACTTCTTGAGACTGGTTTAGCCATATTTAATTGTTCTTGTTTTGAAGGTTTAGAATAGCAGTCAACTGTAGAAAATAGTAGAAAGAATGAAAGTAAAAATATTGTTAAGATTGAGTTTGTGTTAGCTTTTTCCATTTCTCTTTAGATTTGTTAGTTTAATACTCGTATTTATTAAAACAAGAATTATGGTTGAGATATTAGTGCTTATGTAAAAATGAAACTTTCTGTATCTGCAATATTGCAATTGACTTTGAATGCATAAAAAAGGTTTCCTATATATGATTTAATTCTCTATTTAAATGACAAAAAAAGTTGATAAATAGAATGTTATCAAAAACACAAAGAATAGCAATCCTATTACTGAGTCTCCAAAAGAATTTTTCTTTTTATTGTGATTAGTGCTTTTGCTAGTACTCTTCTGTTCATTTTTATCATGTTTATTTGCAAGAAATAGAAAGCCTATTCCTAAAATAAGTGCTATTATAGCTGAAGTAAGTCCAATTTTTTCCATCATTTTATTTGTTTGATTTTTAAATATAAAGAAGACATATTAGCTTCTTTATTAGTGAAACAATAAGTATGCTTTATGATTTTTGATAACATAAAAAATGATGTCCTCAAAAATATAAAAAAATATGTTCAATGACAAATGTGTCATTGAATTTACAATTGTAAACTACGAATTTTGCTTGCTAATGGGTAAACAAAGAGTAAATAAGATTCTTGTTTCTAAAATTGCAAGCCATATTAAGCAGTTAAGAGAAAGTAAAGGCATTTCACAAGAGATGTTTTACATTGATACTGATATACATATTGGAAGAATAGAGTCTGGCAGAAGCAACATAACAGTGAGTACTCTATCTGAAATCTGTAGCTACTTTAATATCTCATTATCTGATTTTTTCAAAGATATTTGAAGCTCACTCCATTTTTCTTATAAAAACATATCACTTTTAACTTGCAAACCAGTTCCCTTTTTCAAAGAAATGATTTGCAAGTTAATATCATTAACTAATATCTCACTTTGATTTATATATACTATCACTATCAAAGTGAGATACTAATCAATAAACCATTTATATTCATCATTGCCATACAAGGCTTTATTTATGCCTCCAATGAGCTGTGAGGCATTTAATGACCTGTCCAAGAAGTTATCAATATAACTGTTCTTATTAGCCCCAGTAAAAAGATTATATACATTCCACAGGCTAATGTTATCAGCCTTTTCAGGTTTACTAAAGTTTTCATCACCATAGTAAGCCTTAGCTACCATATTGATATGACTATCAGTAAAATCCAAAGCAGGTAATAATTTCTTCTGTGAAGCTGGCAAGTTTTGATACAGCCTGGTCTTTCCTATAAGTTGAGCAAACTGGTGTTCTGTAAGATATGAATCTTTGAACTGGTTCATATAACGCAAGTGTTGAGCAGGATTATAGCTTTTAAACAGGTCAATTACAGCATTTAGTAGACCAGTAGGATTCATTGATTTTATCTCAGTCTTAAAACCATTAGTAGAAATACAAAGGTTACAGCAGACAAGGTTTTTAAACCCAATAAATACCTTAAATTTCTCACTGGATTTCTTACCATACAGGTTTTCATGATTTAATGCTCTTACTCCTCCAATACTAAGAGTCAGTCTGTTGCCATTAATATCCTCATAAATAGTAGGGATTTCAAAGCAAAAAGCCATTCTTTCATAATAAATGGTTTTATCTGATTCCAACAACTCATTGACAGGCTTATAGATAGCCTCAGGGATTCTTCCTTTAATTTGATGACTAACCCTAATTTCAGGAGTATCAATAGTTTCACCTGCAAAGAACTTATAGGCTGCTTCCTGAACAGTCTCAATAAAGTTGGTATGACTAATAGTCATCTCATTGTCTTTTGAAAAAGTGGGAATTATGCAGTCATTTCTAAGATGGTGCAAGCTGACTTCATTGGTGTTAGCTTCAATAAATTGTTTTCTTTTCTCCACCTTGATAATATCAGTAGGAATTTTGTTTTCTTTATTATTACCACTGATATTATGATTCCAATCATTTAAGCTTTGAATTTTCAAAGTGTTATTAACTGGCATTAGTTGCATTATTGCTGTTTCCATTTTGAGTGTAGTTTTGTAAATAATTTATTACTGGTTTGCTTTTTTCTGCTTCAACAATAGAAGCCTTTTTGTTTAAAAAGTCTGTTGTAAGTAGGGGATACCATTCAGGGTGTTGATGATAGATTGAACTCAATTCTTCAACTGTTTGAGCCTTTGAAATATCATTTCTAACTGTCTCAACTGAAACACCACTGTTACACCAGTCAAGTATTCTTTTGCCTGTGTGTTCTGAAATGATAAATTCAGGTTTACTCATAAAAAGCCCTGTTCTGTCTTTACTTGACACTGCAAAGTGTTTTATATTCACATCAAAAACCAAAGTGAACTCATAATCTAAACCATCCCTTTGCTGACTTTTTAATCCAATTTTCTCAGGAACCATTTTGCCATTTTTTTCTGACAAAACATAATCTTGCTTGGTACGCATTGTACAGATTATATGACACTTACTTTGTAAGATTTTTTGAATAAATGCACTCTGCCGAGGAGTAATTTTTCCCCAGTTAGTAAAGGAATTTCCTGTCATATTTGCATGTGTATCCAGTAAATAATCCCACGCATGGCTAATTGAATCCAAAATAATAACTTCCATTCCTGCTTTCTCACAGATTTCAATAGCTTCCATGTAATTTTCAGGTGAGTAATTATTATTCAGGTTAAGCACATTGTATGTGCCCAAATGAGCATATAAATCAGCAGAACCATTTTCAGAATCAATCACTGCAATTTTATTCCAGTTGTTTGTAATACCAAAGGCAAGAAGAAGACTTGAATAAGTTTTTCCACTGCCTGCACAGCCTTGAATAGCTAATTTTATCTTAGCTTGTTTTCTTTCTGATTGTCTTAGTTGCATAATCTTACTTTTTTTTGATTTATTAAATTGTATATCATAATATCAGTAGGAATAGAAATAAAAAAAGACAGAATGCATCATGCACCCTGTCTTTTTCAGTAATGATTTTACTACTACAATACGGCTAATTTTTCTGCTCCGCCATCACCCATTTGGTGCAAGAGATAGAACATTTCACCAGTTTCAGCACTGCAAACCTGAGATACCACTGGATTAGTTAGTTCACCTCTTTCAAACTTCTCACTGACTGCACCTTTTTCAAATCCAAATGCCATGAAACATTTGCCTGTGGCTTCATTCCTTAGCACCTCAATCTTTTCAACTTGTTGCTCTGTTTTAAACTGAGCAACACTCCATGTTTTCAAAAACTTTAAATTCTTATCCATAATAATTTTCAATAATAAGTTAGACAGGGGCAATATACCCAACAGCCAAACAAAGGGGAGGGTCTTGTTTGTCTATGGCATATTTGAATAAAATTTGGAGGTTTTGAAAAAATTTTTCTCAAAAAAATTGTATTTTTGCAAATGTTATAAAGTAAAATATACATAATTTTATATAATTCAGATTTAATTTTAAAAACCTCTAAGCATATGTACTAGGTCTATAAAGATTTTTTCTTGCAAATATAGATTGCTGTTTATTTAATTAAGGTTAGCAAGGTTGCCTTAGAAGTATAAAAAACCTTCAATATTAAAATTTTAAAAACATGAAAAACTACATTGTTAGTCTTAATTTAAAAACGCAAAGAAACTGCCAACCTCTTTTTGATGAGATAGAAAAACTTAATGGTATTAAAGTTTTTGAAAATGTTTGGAGTTTTAAACTTCCAAATAAAAGTACATGTAGAGGATTATTTAGAAGACTAGTGCCATTTGTTGAGTTATTTGAAAATGGACTAATTGTAACTGAAATTGTTAATCATTCATGTATGGGAGTAGAAAAGTTTCCACATGTTTTTGATAAATAAATATTCTCTGTAGAATTCTGTATGTGCAATAGCACATTAGAATAGTTTAGAAAAATTAAAAAATCCCTTACATGGATAATAATCTTGCAAGGGATTTCTTTTGTTTTGACAATCAATGCGGGTAAAAGAATAATTTAAAAAATTGAATTTGAATTTATATAATACAGTATTTCAAAAGCACAATATACCAGTAAATATAGTTGAGTATTATAATGTAAGCTTATAGTGTATCAAAGTTTAAACTAAATCTTGACTAGAAAACATACAGTCTTACATAAATATAAACTACCATCTTTCAACATCTAAAGGAGGGTGATAGCCTATTGCTCTTGTAAATTCTTCAATCATTACATGCTCTAAGTAAGTAAGATTATTTTGAGTTGTAATAATGCAATCATGTACAGTGAAAACAGGAACAGTTTGATTACTTTCTTCAAAAATTCTCTTACAACATCTGTGTAAGATTATCTCACTTTCTATGGATTGAAATAGGATTGATAATCTTGCATGAGGTTTATTAGCTTCAAGTTCATCTAACTCTATACCTTCTAATTCAGAAACATCTTCATTGGTATTATCTGACTGGTCTAAACTTCTATCAAATTTAATGATATTAAAAATGTCTATTAAATGACCAAACTTTTGAGTGTAATAGTCATGTAACCATGTCTTTCTTGAATTGACTGGAGAAAAAATTGTTGAAAATACAATATCTTTTACTCTATTCCTTTTGACATCTCTCTCTCTTTTCTTGTAAAGCCCATTCAATCATATCCTCATATATCTGACCTCTTGATACTAATCCAATATATTCATTAAAAACTTCGAGACTTTCCAGCCCTGAAAATTTCTCTCCTATCATATTGATAAGATTAGAATCAAATAAATCAATTACATTTTGAGGTAATGAATAAAGATTCAAAGGTAAAGTTGAGTTTCTATTCAAGAAATCAGGATTTAGAATTAAACAGGCAATATATGACTGACAGTTTTTAATATCAATACAACCAAGGTTTTGATTATCATACCTAAGATACTTTCTGTATTTAGAAGGCATGGCTGTTATATTTGAATATAACCTATGAACCTTTGGACTGATTTTTAAATTATAAGTATCTGATTCAATCTTGCTAATGCTGTGGATTGCAGCCATATATTGGGGATATGGTGGTTTGGGGTTACCATATCTTCCTCTACTCCAAAATTCTTGATTATCTTTCTTTAAAAAATACAGTCTAAAGGCTTCATTTCTTGCTGCCACACTATCAATTGTAAGCTTACCTTGCTTATACCAACAGGTCAGATAGTTAAAATTATTTACATTATCATCAAAACTTTCCTCAGTTGTGCCATGTATTAAATCAATTCTCCTGAAAGGTTCATCTCTAAACCTTTCAGAAAATCTATAACCACGAGGTATAACTCCTACAAAAAAATGGTTATCACACTCAATGACATTGGTATTAATTAGATACTGCAAATACTGCTTATAATTTTGAACTCTTTTTTGAAAAGTTTTACCACTTACTGCAATAAAACCAGTTTCTTTCCAAGCTCCTTCATATTTTGAAGCTGACTCCCCAATCTGCCATATAACAAACAACATTTTTATAGTCAAAAAGCCCTCATTTTTTTTATCTACAAACCCATATTGTTCGGGAGGAAAGTTTATAATGTGTTCTTCATAATTAAAAGAAACAGGTAAATTGATAAAGTAATTCATTCTTTTATCAAGAGACATAGCCATAAAAAAATGACCACCAAAATTCTCTGACTTTTTATAATTAGAAAAAGCAGCTTTAGAGAAGCTCCTTTTTCTTGCTGTAGTTGGCACTGACCTATTTTTTCTAATTGAGGTACTTAGAAACTGTAATACTTTGTTTATAACTGCAATTGGTTTTATCATTTCTTTATCATTATGATAGGAGAGAACTTTTTGATTGTGTAAACTATTGGTAATTAGTAGTGTTTTCTTATTTCAGCTTATCACAGTAGCCAAATAATTCTTCTACCTTTTCAATAATTAGTAGTTGCTCTGATAGAGGTGGTAGTGGAATTAGCATTTCTTTTAGTGTATTAATCCCAATGTTGGCTTGATTTGCAGAACCTGTGGCTGAAGTATAAATTGGTTCAATGAGCCTAGTATCTTTTAAAACATAGTTTATATAATTACTTGAGATTAATTCAGAGAATCTAAAGCAACCAACTCTTTGATTTAGGAATAAATTCATATTATTCAAATCTTCATTTGTCAAACAAAGAGTAAATAAATAATCTCTTTTATTTCTTGTACCAGTCATAGTAATTAATAAGTCATTGTTTTGAAGTTTAGCTTTTTCAGTTTCACTTGCATAAAAATCATCAATGTAAACAGGGCTTGTTTCAAGAACAAGCTTGTTAGGCTTAACATTACCTAATCTAATTACCTGATTATCAGTTCTTAATTTTAAGAATTTAGTGCTGTCATAAGCAAAACCACCTAAAACATTCAAACACAACTCACCTATTCTTACCCACACCCAATTATCAGGAATCTCAAAAGGTATCTCATCTTCTGTTATTACAGGTAATGGTTTCTCAGCTTTGATTTTCTTCTCTCTGATTAACTTCTGTTTTTCTGCTTTAATCTTCTCTAATAATACTGAAGCTGGCTCATTCTGTGGGTTCTGAGGCACTAATTTACCTTGAATGGCATATTGCAACACAGATTTCTTAATCTTCTTAGGGAAGGCTTTATTTAGTTCTTTTAGTTCTGCTTCTGCTTTTCCATATTGTTCCACCAAAGGCATTAATTCTTCAATTTTCGCTACAATTCTTTGTTGCTCTGAAAGAGGGGGAAGAGGAATCAATTGGTTTTTTACAACTTCACCTGTAATTGCTACAAAGGTTGTACCTGTAGCTTGCTTAACAAATATCTGTTTATATGTTTCAAGCATATAAAATACAAATTCAACTGACATTTCTGCTAAAGGTTTAATAGCACAGAGTCCTCTTCCAATACATAATTTTCTATTAGTAATATTTACAATGCCTACAGGAGCTCTAACACACAAGAGAACACTATTAGCTTCTGCGATTTTGCTTGGTTCATTAGTTGTTTGATTAGATTCTAAAATGTATTTTTTAGAAAAAAAAACTTTTCCTTGGTGAAACTCAACACCTTTTGTGCTATTAGTAACACTTTTCCCATTTGGTGATTGTCCCATAACTATATTAAATGCATCTCCCAATCTAACCCATTCCCAAGATTCAGGAATTTCAAAAAGAATTTCTTCAGGCTTGACAGCAAGTAGAGTTTTTTCCCTTTTGATAACTTTATCCTTAATTAGCTGCTCCTTTTCAGCTTTAATTCTTTTTATTAGCTCAGAAGCTGGCTCATCATTAGGATTTTGAGGTACAAGTTTACCTTGTATTGCATATTGTAATATGCTGTTTTTTAATTCCTGACTGGTCATAATTCAAATCCTAATAGAGTGCTGATTTCAGCAAGTATGTTATCGATTTTATCATTTAAAATAGTTCTTTTTTCATGATAGTTAATTATAGTGTCTTTGGGGGCTAAAACTTCTTCTTCAATTTGTGGGTAGCCACACAAATCAATGTTGTAGTTCTTGTCTATAATCTCTTGTAAACTATATTTATGGGCTTTATCAAAACCATCTATATTGATTTCTTCTCTGTTGTTCCACCAGTTTATAACAGGAGCAAAGTGGTCAATCTTCATAGGTTTTGTTTTGGAAAAGTTTTTATAGCCTTCGGGCATATCCATTCTGTAAAACCAAATGTCTTCTGTATTCTTTGTTTTATCAAAGAATAAAAGGTTGGTAGTAATGGAGGTGTAAGGTGAAAAAACACTCTTAGGCAGTCTGATAATGGTATGTAAATTAAACTCTTCCATAAGTTTAGTTTTAATAGCTGTTTTAGCATTATCAGTACCAAACATAAAACCATCAGGCAGGATTAAAGCACACCTTCCATTTTCAGCTAGTCTGAACATTATTACAGACATAAATAAATCAGCTGTTTCACTGCTTCTTAGTTCAGTCGGGAAGTTTATTTTTACTGTATCTTTCTCATTTCCACCATAAGGAGGATTCATCAGAATTACATTAAACTTATCTTCCTCTTCATAATCTCTTACATTCTTTTCAAGTGCATTTCCATGAATTATAAGGGGTTTATCAAGGTCATGTAACAACATATTGGTTACACAAAGCAGGTGTGGCAGTGCTTTTTTCTCAATTCCAAAAAAAGATTGATTAAAGATTTCTCTATCTTCAACTGTTTTTACCTGTGCATCCATCACTTTCATGGCTGAAGTTAAGAATCCTCCTGTTCCACAAGCAAAATCAGCTACTTTTTCACCCAATTGAGGGTTTACCATCAGGGTCATAAACTCTGTAACAGCTCTGGGAGTGTAAAATTCTCCTGCATTACCAGCACTTTGCAGGTCTTTCAGAATGGTTTCATATATTTCACCAAAAGCATGTCTGTCATCATACTCATTAAAGTCAATTTCATCAATAACATTGATTACCTGACGTAATAAAACACCATCTTTCTGATAGTTGTAACTATCTATAAAAGTGTCTTTTACAATGGTTTTATTAATAGGTGTGTTTTCATCAATAATAAGCCCTTTCAGGCTAGGAAACAAAGTGTTATTTACAAAGGAAAGTAGGGAATCACCAGTAAGAGCTTTACCATCTTTATTATCAGTAGCCCAATTCTTCCATCTGCAATTTTCAGGTATTATTGATTCAAATTTTTCATCATAAAAAGCCCAGTTTTCTTCTTTTGCATCATAAACTTTTAAAAATAAAATCCATACTATTTGTTCAATTCGCTGTGCATCTCCATTGATACCAGCATCATTCCTCATAATGTCCTGTAACCTCTTAATAATGTTATTAATACTCATCTGTTTTGTTTGTTATGCATAAAGTTGTAGTTCCAAATCTTTTAAAGCTTCCATGAATTTGCTTCTGCCTCCAAAGTAAGAAGCTATTTTTGTAGCACTCCCCATTTTGATAAAAGGGTCATTGCTTAATATCTTAGTGTTTTCAATGGCTAAGATTCCATCTTCTTTGTATTTTTCAAGTAGGGCATCAATTACTTGTTGTGCCATGTCTGAGTATTGATATAAATAACCTTTTTTCTTCACATTATTTACTCTTTCTGCTTTGGTAAGAGGTTTCTTATCATAGGCAATATGACATATTAAATCAAAATCATCAAGGTCTTTGTTTCCTGCAATATCACGTAGTGCATCCAGTAAGATACCATGATTTTTCAATTCTTCAATAATGGCTTCTTTTTTAATATCACTGTTCCATTTATAAAGAAAAGATTCAAGTGTAGAGTAATCCTTTAAAATATTCTTTCTGGTATAATCATGTAGGCTTTCTGTAATCAGCTTACCATCTTTATCATAGTATTGAACTCTTTCAGAAATAACTCTAACTTCAACATCATTCACCCTATATTTAACAAATCCTCCTGTTGTAGGTGGGTCAACTAAGATTTCACCTCCATTATTAGGATAGTCTTGACCAGGCTCTGGTTCATTTACTGTTCCATTACCTTCAGGCTCTTCTTCTGGGGGTACAATTGGGTCATCATCATTTGGTTCATATATTTGAACAGGGTCATCATTAAAGCTGCTATCAGCAAACATTCTGCTTGCATTTCTGAAATCCATAATAGTAAAGAATTCTTTGCCATATTTAGGAGCTAATCTTGTTCCTCTTCCTATAATCTGCTTAAATTCAGTCATTCCATTATCTCCAAACACATTGTCCAGTACAATTAATTTTACTGTTTTGCAGTCTACACCTGTTGACATAAGCCTTGAAGTAGTGACTATTACAGGGTAATGACCAGTGTTTTTCAGTGCAATGAAGTTATCCAACTGAGCTTTACCAATGTTATTATCTCCGGTAATTCTCATCACATATTTTGGATTCTTTGCCACCATATCAGCATTTTCATTTACCAATGCTTGTCTCATTCTTTCAGCATGGTCAATGTCAACACAGAAGACTATGGTTTTATCTAATCTATTAGTGTTTTTGAGAAATTCTGAAATTTTCTGTGCTATTACTTTAGTTCTTTTATCAATAATAATTTTTCTATCAAAATCATTGATATTATACTCCCTGTCTTCAATTATATTTCCATTTACATCAACTTTTCCTATTTCAGGTCTATAACCTTCAAGGTCTTTATCTAATCCAACTCTTACTACTTTATAAGGTGCTAAAAAACCATCATCAATACCCTGTTTAAGGCTATAAGTATAAATGGGTTCACCAAAATAAAATGAGTTAGAAATATCTTTGGTTTCCTTTGGAGTGGCAGTCATTCCTATTTGAGTGGCACTATTGAAATAATCCAGTACTTTTCTCCATCTTGATTCATCTCTAGCACTACCTCTATGACACTCATCAACAAAGATTAAATCAAAAAAGTCAGGTGTAAACTCCCTGAATGGTTCATTGTTTTCATCTCCTGCAAGCTGGTGATATAATGACATATAAACCTCATAGGCACTATCTAATTTTTTGTCCTCAACCTTTGTCATTACTTTTTCAAAAGGTTTGAAGTCATTAGCCATTGTCTGGTCAATCAATATATTTCTGTCTGCAAGATATAAAATTCTGTTTGCTACTCCTGCTTTCTTAAGCCTGTATATAATCTGGAATGCAGTCATGGTTTTGCCTGTTCCAGTAGCCATGACTAAAAAGATTCTTTTATCTCCTTTAGCTACAGCCTCAACACATTTATTTATAGCTATTCTTTGATAATATCTTGGGGAGTTACCACCAACTTCATAATAATAAGGTTCAGTGATAATTTTTTCCTGCTCTTCAGTAATGTTATTGATTCCTTTATATCTACTCCATAACTCAGCAGGTGAGGGGAATTGGTCAATTGAAATTTCTCTTTCAGTACCATTTTTCATGTCATGCTCAATGAATCCATCTCCATTGGAGCTATATGCAAAAGGAGCATCTAAAATTATAGCATAATCAATAGCTTGCTGCATTCCTGCTCCAACTGAATGATTATTGTCCTTAGCTTCAATAACAGCTAATGCAATTTTATCTTTCTGGTCATTGTAATATAAAACATAGTCAGCTCTTTTCTTTTCTCCTCTGGCAGTGAATTTTCCTCTGACAATAACTCTACCATCAGTAAAGGTGTATTCAGCTCTAATCTGTCTTTGTAAATCCCAACCAGAAGCAAGTATGTTTGGAGTAATAAAATTCATCTTTATCTCCTCCTCTGACATGTGTTTTTTGTGTAGTAGGTCTGACATAATTGAGAAATTTCAGGTTTTAATTTCAATAAGTTGCAAATGTACAAAATAAAGTTAAAGTAAAGGTCTTGTAGGTAGTTATGAAATGGAATTAAAAGAAAAAAGTGAGTAGAAATTATGCTTTACTCATTATTTGGAATTATTATATTTACTCTTTTGACTAGGATAGCTTAATTGATTTTACCAAAAGAAAATCCCACTCATATTTAGCATTGAGTGGGATTGTTATTAGTGACAGTTTTATTATTCAATACCTAATTTTTTGAAGAAAGCTTTGTTTCTTCTTTTTGCATTAACTAACAATGCTTGATATGTTATAATCTCTTGTGATACATTATCTATCAATCTAATTGAGTTTTCTTATATGGAGTCTCTCTAAATCCTTCTATTTTTGAATTCTTTTGTAGCATATGAAAAGCATTCTCATCACAAACATAATAAAAATAAACAGGAGTATGGTTTGATGTTTGAATGTGCTTTCCTCTCTCATCAGTCAACAAACCATCTCTGGATACCAATAATTTGTTCTCTCATCTGCTAACTAAATTCTTCATAGGTAATTCCTCTATCTGGTCTTTTAAACTCAAAAACAACAGCAGAGGCTATTATTCCATAGTCAATCTGTTCTCCATATATGTAGCCCTTATCATATATTGCAATGTCAGTTTCTTTCTTGCTCCCTTTATCTTTTGCAGTTGGTTTATGGGTTTTAATTGCCTTATCAGAGTAAATATATTTATGAAAGGAAAGTCTATCATCTAACAGCCATAAATTATGCTCATTATATGATATAGTATCCTGAGTACCTCCCATTATAAATATCAAATTATGTAATAACTGCTCTTCTTTATAATTGTTTGTATCTTCACTCCATTCAAGATACTTTTCTAATAAATCAATAATAGTTTTTCTATGTGCTACATATTGAGCTAATCTACTATTACCTTCTTTAGTTGTAGATGAGACTACCTCTTTTAATAACTCTTGATAATCTTTCCTTTTGCTAAAACTTTTGCTAAGTAATTTCTCTCTCTTTTTTCTAATTTCTTTTCCTTTTTTATATTGATAATCATGAAGAATATCATCTAACTTTTTATTGTCAGCTGTATCAGGTATGTTGATTAAAAAACTATCCTCTAACTCCAAATATCTATATTCAAGACCTTCATCACTTCCTAAATATTTAGATAGTTTGATTTTAATATTTTCTTTTCTCTCTTCAATAATCAGGCTATATTTATTTCCAATAGCATCCTTTATAAAATCATCAATATCTTTTTCAATAATAACTTTTCTTGTATCTATATCAAATTCCATAGCATCACAATCTGAATTTTCCTCCTTATCTATCTTAGGGAAATTTATTTCATTTCTTGACATATTGACCTTACTGTCAAGATATTTTGAAACAACATAGATTTGAATAAAATATTCATTATTCTCTTCATAAACTTTAGATGAAAAAACTGGAAAAAATGTATCAATCCTTTTGTTTTTCACAACTCTATTGTGTCCACAAAGACTATATTGATGACTCTTTATTTTTTCATTCTTGATAAAATAACAAGTGAAGTCAAAGCCCAAAATTGGCTTTGTAAATTGGTGTTTAATAAAATCATGTGGATTGAACTGTCTTGACAGATTTATAATAGTATTATTTTCTATTATAAGAATGTCTGGAACATTGGTGTTTAAATAGTATAATAAGCAGTGTTCCAATATACTGTCAGCTATTTCTTCATGATTAAATTTTGCAGTTTCATTAATGAATTTTGATTCAATGTTACTTAGAATAATTTCTGTTTTAATTTCATTTGTAGTTTCCTCAATAATTGGGTCTTTGGTTTCTTTTTTTCTACTTAAACTAAAAGTTTTTTTGAACCTAATTCCTCCTTCATCATAAATACTACTTATATCAATTGAATTGAATACAGAAAGCATTGTAAATCTACCTATTCCTTTTCCTCCAATCTTTATTTTCTTAGTTGAGTGAGCTTTGAAGAAGCTATTAAAATTAGATGTGTTGAAACCTATTCCATTATCAATTATCTTTATAGAGCTAATAGGATATTGATTGTTATTATCAAATAGTTCTTGATTTGACTTGTCCCTAAAAATTTCTACACTAATTTTCCCTTTAATATCTGCACCTCTTTCTGTAATAGATTGTATTGAGTTAACAATACTTTCAAAGAAAGGAAATAATACATCTGTTTCAGGTAGATTTAATTCAGATATAATACCTTCTATATCAGTGCCCATTAATGCTTCCATATGATACAATTTTTATTTCTCAAAAATAATTATTTAGACTGTAATTATAATCATTAATTTATTTTTATTTTAGAAATATTTTTGGAGCTTTAATTGCTTGATATGCTATTATATATGTTTGAATTATTTATATTGATTTTATAGAATAAATATAGTGCTTGAAGTTATTCCATCATTGACAAAAAGATGATATGTTGTGTGAGTAGAAATGTTTCATCCTGCTCACTTTTAATGTTTATATTCCTACTCTTTTAGCTTGCTCCACTCTTTAGTATCTAACTTATCCATTTCTTCACCAATATAGTTATCAATGATTTTAGCTAACAGTGTCAATCAAATATTACATTTAGAATACCTGTAATTGGTTTTGTGTGATTAGAGTCTATAATAGTCCAATTAATATTGAAGTTCTCACATTCAATTAATTTAAAGTGTAAATCATCAAATACCCCTACTTTCATTGAATAATTTAGATTACTGTATTTTAGTCTCAAATCATTATTGATAGTTTTACTCATATCCCAACACTTCAGGCTATTATTCATTGAATTACCATTAATATCACTTAACATTTTAGACATTGAAGTTGAGATTCCCAATCCATCAAGTCGTGGCTTAATAGGTTTAGTAATCCTTATATTGGTTTTACTACTTTTATCATACAATAGGATTCCTGTTGGGATATTTACAAATATATCCATATTGCCTGTTTGAGCAGTTCCATTATTTACTACATTCAATTCTATGTTAAATAAATAAGACTGATTTATCTCATTTTGAAGTTTAATTCTGTAGTAATTTTCAAAGTCCTCATAGTAAGTTTTGAGTTCATTGAAATATATTTCTGAATACTGCATAAGCACACTATTAAAAAGGCTACCATTCAAGGCTGCTAAACCACTTCCTATATGGCTATTTTCATTGGGATTAACTTTGTTTGAATTTTCTGACTTTTCTATAGCTAACAACTGTTGAATTTCCAATTCAACATCTCTAATTATGGGTCTTTTAATTCTCAATATAGAACTTCCATTAGAAAAGGTAATCATTGGCTTAGATATTCTATTTCTATATTCATTCAACTCACTAGTTAAGTTTTTGATTTTTAGCTCATCTTCAGATATTTCTTCAATTAACTTGAACTCATCAGCCAACTTAACATAGTTAATTCCATTTGATTTTGCTTTTATTAGTATTATATTATCTGCTGCAACTATGATTTTATCTTTTTGTGCAACATTGTAATTTAACACAGACAATATAAACCAATCATCTGAAACTTCCTTACTAAAACTAATACCATCAAACTGTTTGTCAGGTGGATTATTGCATAAGTAAACTTTAATAGCAGGGGAGTTATTCTCTAAAAGAATCTCTCCAAATTTTGAGGAAATATTTTGGCTCTCTTCTGGATTTTTCCTCTACCAGTATCCTTAATCTTATCAATTTCCTTTATAACAATCTCTGGAATAACAATACAATATTCATCATCTACCTCAATAAGTTTTGACCAGTCAATTTGCTCAAAACTTCTGAAATGTAGAAATATGTTTGTATCAAGAAAAAGATATTTCATATTAAAGTAATTATTGTTGATTGATATACAAATATCTTGCAAAGTTAACTAATGATTGATATTGCATGATATTTTTATAATAAAATTTATAGTAAGTGAGCAGAAATATAGTTCTACTCACTTCTAATTTTATTACTTTATCTCATTCTGTACGAAATATTTTCTACTATCCCACTGCTACATACCACTACCACAGCTCCCTTAGCCCATCCATTTCTTTCTCTACAGTCTTATCTAAAATTCTAGCATACTGTTTGGTCATAAGAATTGAACTATGACCCAACATTTTTGATACAGACTCCATAGAAACATTGTTTGCAAGTGTTACAGTAGTTGCAAAGGTATGTCTGGCACAATGAGTAGTCAGATTCTTTTCAATACCACAGAGGTCAGCTATTTCCTTTAAATAAGCATTCATTTTCTGATTAGTAGGAACTGGTAATAAATAGCCATTCCTCTTGATAGAATGATTTTTATATTTTTCCAGTATCGCTTCTGCTTGAGGTAAAAGTGGAATATGAGACCATTTTTTAGTTTTAAGCCTTTGTTTTTTAATCCATGTACTACCTTGAGTTGAGTTGAAAATACAATCTTTTGTTAGTGATTTTGTATCAGCAAAGGCTAATCCAGTAAAACAGCAAAATAAAAATACATCCTTAACCTGTTCAAGTCTCTTAGTTTCAAATGATTTATTGTAGAGTACACCCAACTCATCACTATCCAGAAAAGCCCTGTCAACATCTTCAATATGATATTTAATGTTTCCAAAAGGGTCTTTCTTGATATATCCTGCTGAAAGAGCTGCTCTAATCACTTTACCTAAGTTTCTCATATATTTTACAGTAGTATTATTACTGATACTTTTCTCAGATTTCAAGTAGAATTCAAAATCAGTCAAAAAGACATTATCAACCCTTTCAATATTAATATCATTAGTCTTGTATTTGTCTTTAAAAAATGATTTTAAGTGACCAATAGTACTGAAATGTTTTTGTAGGGTTGAAAATGCATATCCTTTCCCAATCAAAGCTTTCATTCTTGCTATTATGCTCTTCATAAAGTAGAAGCAAAGTCTTTTGATTATGCTCCATTAATCCAAGATAATTCTTTTTAATGTTTTCAGCAGTTACTTCTATTCCTCTTTCTTCCAAATCCATCATTGAATTTGAAAGATTTATATAAACTCTATCAAGATAAGAGTTTAAACTTCTTGAATGTAAACTATGACCCTCTGCTCTACATTTACTTTGATTCCAAGTGTCAGGTTTTGCATTGTGTTTAGCTATAAATTCAGCCCTGTTTCCATTTAAAGTTATTCTTACTAAAATTGGAACTTCACCATTAGTAAATGGTTTATTCTTCCTCAAAAGAAAATTTACATTGAAAGTTGATTTTTTCATATCAATATGTTTTATAAATTTTCTGGTGTTCAATTTGAAGACTTAAAGCATTGATATACTACAATATAAAATGCAAATAAAAGTTAATGAGATGTTCAGCACATCACTCATTAACATTCACACCTTATTAGCACCTTTGTAATATTATTATTGAAGAAAATAAGTAGGGAAAGTATTTATACAAAACACTTATTTACAGGGGTATATAAAGAAAAAACCTTCCAAGATTTTACTCCTGAAAGGTTTTTTGTGCGGCTGAAGGGACTCGAACCCCCACGCCTCTCGGCACCAGATCCTAAGTCTGGCGCGGCTACCAATTACGCCACAGCCGCATGCTGTTTTCTCGTTTGCGGGTGCAAAGATACATCCTTTTTTCAATTTTGCAAACTTTCAATTGCATTTGAAGGCAAATAATATAAAATTAAACATATCAGGCCCCTCTCCTCAAGGAGAGGGGTTGGGATGAGGTTATTGCCGCAGTGTTTTCGCCAGCATATGGGTTGTGCTCAAAAAAGCACCATCCAGCAGGTCGGGATGCGAAGCACGGATAGGATTTATATCAATCCCACCGCGACGGGTGTACATGGCCGACACCATGAGTTTCTGAGGTGAAAAAGCATCCGTAAACCGCTTGTAAATCATTTCCACCACCTCTTCATGAAAGTGGTTTTCTTTGCGAAATGAAACCAGGTAAGCAACAATGGACGACAAATCAATTTCGTACGGGGTGATGATACGGACAAACAAATCGCCCCAGTCGGGCTGGTTAGTTACCCGGCAATTGGATCGCAACAAATCGCTTCGAAAACTGTATTCGTGAATTTCGTCGGACGGACTTCCTTTCAATAGTCCAGGTGTTTCCAGATAATGCGAAAACTCTATTATTTCCAGTGTTTCTGAAGGAATCAGTCCGGTGAGTTGGCGTTCTTTCAAATCGGAAAAAGGGATTAATTCCGGACTTTCGTCGGTAAATAGAACCACATCAACCGGTGTTTCGAGCAAAGCGCCCAAATCCGTTTTTACCATTTCGCAAACGCGTTTTTCCGATTCCTGTACCGTTTTTCCAAACCGTTCCATATTGAACGAATTCAGATACAGTTTCAGCGACTTTGATTCAACCAAATAGTCGCTTTCGCAGGAATAAATCAATTTCATCATTCGCGACACGGGCAAGCCGTTGGCTGTAAGAAAAGAAACTTCGTAACAATTCCAGACATCCACTCCTGTAAAAGGAAGATTTGCATTTTGAATGCCATAACGCTCCCTGTTTTCGGAACGGGGAATACGGAAAAGCAAAGACGGATCGTATTTCTCGGGAGTGGAAGAGTTTTTGCCGAGGGCGGTATCGTGTATGTTGAAGTCTGTTGATTGGGTCATTGGTTGATAGAGTTCCGTACCTTTTCCAAAGTTTTAAACTTTGGAAAAGGTTGAAATAGATAATAATATAGATAAACCGTTCAACCCCTCCGGGGTTGTTAGTTACAAGTAGTTCACATTCCCCAGTTTCGTGTCACTCCACCGGGGGTTATTGGCTACGCCGATTTTCAATTCACAGTTAACTCCTTCGGAGTTGGTAAATCAAATCGGGGCACATTTGGTTTCGAGCCACGTTTTTTCATTGGCAGTCAGTTGCGGCATCAGCGCTTCGAAAACGGTTTTGTGATAGCTGTTCAGCCAATTGGTTTCGGAAGCATCAAGCATCGCCACGTCTATTAACCGGGTATCTATTGGGAACAACGTTATGGTTTCAAACCGCATGAACTGTCCAAAATCGGTTTTCATAGCAGGAACAATATGAACCAGATTTTCGGTGCGTATGCCGTATTCACCGGTGCGATACAGACCCGGTTCGTTAGACATAAACATGCCCGGCTGCAACACAATGGGATTTTCTTCGGCACGTATGCTCTGAGGGCCTTCGTGTACATTCAGAAAGTGACCAACTCCATGACCTGTTCCGTGTCCATAATTCAAACCCATACTCCACATGGCTTTGCGAGCCAGGATATCGAGCTGCGAACCACGTGTTCCGGCTGGAAAAATGGCTTGCGAAAGCGCGATATGTCCTTTCAATACCAGCGTAAAATCGGTTTTTTGTTGCGCCGTAACCGCCCCCAGCGCCACCGTACGTGTGATATCGGTCGTACCATTGAGGTATTGGCCTCCCGAATCGAGCAAAAAGATTCCATTCTGGTTTCAAGGTAGCAGCCGATTCTTCGGTAGCGCTGTAGTGTACAATGGCGCCATGCGGCCCGTATCCGGCAATGGTCCCGAAACTTTCGCCAACAAAGTTTTCCTGTTGGCTGCGGAATTCATACAATTTTCTATCAATGGAAACTTCGGTTAATTCACCAGAAGCCACATTTTCTTCCAGCCATTTGAAAAAGCGTGTCAAAGCCACTCCATTCTTCACGATGGCACGGCGGTATCCGACCATTTCCACTTCATTTTTAATGCTTTTCAGTTTGAAAACCGGCGACATGGAATTACGAATTGCACAGCCTGCAGGAATCACTTCAAACAAAGATTGGTTTAGTTTGGCGCCATCAATAAGCACCGCTTTTGAAGGGTCTATATTTTTGAGAGCAGCATATATTTCTGGATAGCCGGTCACTGAAACGCCTTCTTTTTCCAGATATTGTTTTGTTGCTGAAGTTACTTTTTCCGGGGCAATAAACAAGGTAGCCTTATCTTCTTGCACCAACGCATAAGCAATGGTTACGGGATTGTAATCCACGTCATTGCCACGGATATTGAAGAGCCATGCGATATCGTCGAGTGCCGACATAACAAACACATTAGCACGTATTTTTTTCATTTCGGCCCGCAATTCAGCCAGCTTTTCGGTAGTTGATTTTCCAGAATATTTTGTATCAAAAACAAAAAACGGATTCAATGGCAACGAAGGCCTGTCGGTCCACACCTGTCCGGGCAGATCGATAGAAACAAGCTCAATACCACTCGACTGAAGTTCCGCTTTCATAACAGCATAAGCGTTTACCGAAAACATTTGGGCGTTCACCCCTACCCTTTCCCCTGCTTTGAGTTCGGAAGCCAGCCAGGGGATAATCTCGGGCGTTTCGGGAAGCCCCTGTTTCATCAATTCAATGCCTGTACCGGCCAGTTGATCGGCAGCCTGAAGAAAATAGCGCGAATCGGTCCACAACCCCGCTTTATCAAGTGCCACAACAGCTGTTCCGGCCGAGCCGTTGAAACCCGAAATCCATACACGTTCTTTCCAGTATTCAGCAATATATTCGCTGGCATGAGGGTCTGTTCCGGGAATGACACAAGCCGAAACACCGGCGTTATGCATGGCTTGGCGAAGCAGTAAAATGCGGTTGATTATTTGTTCCATTGTATATTTATTTTATGATTATTCAAAATTTATCGAAGTACAAAGATAAAACAATAACCAATAATGCAATTGAAATTGGGGTATAAAAAATTTAAACCTACGAGGTTTTAAAAACCTCGTAGGTTTGTCTTGACACATCACAAAGCCATCTCCGCGCATTACAAAGATCATCTCTACAGATTACAAAGCCACCTTCGCATATTACATTGACAGCCCTACAAATTTCAACGCCATTTCCACATATTACAAAATCAACTTTACAGATTACATTGCCATCTCTACACATTACATCGCCATCTCTACACATTACAAAGTCATCTATATAAATTACAAGGTTATCTACACGGCCAACAATGCCATTTAAAGGATGGGCGTTGCGTGCTTCACCAATCGCAGATAGCTTTTTCACTCTATCATAGCAAGATATAATCAGTTCGTTGCGATATTGACACTGCTCATTTATATAAAAAAATGTTTCCTTATTGTTGAAAACTTTTTTAATTATGTAAACAGCATTCCATTAACGATTTAAAGAGAGAAGCATCCGTAGTTGATTGTTTTTTCTAAAAAAATATGGGTTTACTATTGTATATGTGAAATTACTGTTTTAGATTTGCGGAACGATTTACTTAAAAAATCATCTCCGCACTATTAACCCCATAAATCAATTTCCAATGACAAATTATCAAAATGCAGTATTATCTGCCACCGACAAAATGCTGATTGAATGCAACAAAGCACCTGAAAGCGTAGCTAAAATAGCCCTGTTCGGCAAGAAAATGACCCGCGTAGGCGAAATTGTAACCGAAATCAAATCGCTGGCTCCGCAACAAAAAGAAATCACCACCGGAATCACCACCGAAAAGAATTTGTTGCTCGATGAGGTAAAAGAACTCACACTTGACATTGCCGGTGCGGTACATGCCTATGCCGAAGAAAAAAACGACATCGAACTGCAGGAAAAAGTGAATTACAAACGCACCGTGCTGTACCGCGAAGATCAGGCTGGCGTAATTAATATTGCTGAAATTGTGCTGGCATTAGCCCTGAAAATTGATCCTGCCGACCTGGAAGAATGCGGAATTGAACAGGGCGAAGTGCAGGAGTGCACCGAAAAACTATTAAAGCTAAAGGACAGCTTGAACGACAAACGGATTAGCACCATTGACCAGTCGGCCATTACCAAACGCATTGGCAAACTGTTCGACGAATTAGCCGACATCCGGTCCAAATCGCTCGACAAGCTTATCCGCCAGTTCGAACGCAAAGACCCGGAGTTTTTCTTTAAGTTCAAGGCGGCTTCTGTCATTCAATACAACAGAGCAAAAAAAACGGAATCCGCCACCGAGCCTACCGCATAATACACTATTCACTATACTTTTCCTGACAATTCCTCCAACAGACTGCGGTTTGTTGGGGGAGTTAATTTATAACTAACTTTGTTTTGTGCTTATAATCTATTTTGAAAAAACAATCAAATCGTATTTTTTGTTATAAGTTACAATTAATACTTCCCAAGTTACCCCCATTCATATATAAAATCTATAATTATCATCCAATAAAAGAATGACTATGATAGCATTTAAAAAAGGAGACTTTATTCGTTTGAAAAATATAGAACTACATCAGATTGATCGCCATTCTGGTAAAAGTATAAATATCTTTGAAATATTGGATATTAAAGATGGCTATGTAAAAGTACATGGATGCAAAAACATAATTCCATTGCTAGATATTGATTCAATTCCTATTAACGGGAAGGATGATTTTCAAATATATTATGATCCAAGGGTAAGTGCTTCAAGAGTAGATCAAAACGATTCAGCCCCAACGCGAAATAGCGGTTATTCTTACTATTATGAAGCTCTTGAAAGAAACTCTTACCAAGGCAAAAATTTTCAAGAACTACTAAAAGAGAATAATCTTAAATACGTCCATGAAGTTCAACATTTTTTAAATGAAAATTTTCATGATAATGGATTAAAAATTCATACATTTTGAATAAAACGTAAAACGCTTCACATAAACATAAATATGTAGTTTCAACCTAGCTCATTTAACATTAATCAATTATTCTGAATGTGACAAACAATTGATTGATAAAGTCGCAAAGTGTCCTAATTGTGGAAAATTTGAACTCAATCTGATTTGAGCTAATTTATACGCAGGCATTCTGAATTACAGCATTCGATTCATGTAAAGTGGTTGAAATCAAACAAAAAAACACTTTAAATTATGAAAAATCTACTTACATGTTTAGCTTTTGTACTATTTTCTTTGTTTGGGTGCATGAATGAACCCCAAAACCCATTAGTTGAGAAAACAAAATACTATCTTTTAGATTTTAGCAAAATAGCAAGCATGGTCGGAACTGACTATGATAGCAATGCACAGTTATTAAAAGATTATAAAGTTGTTGAATCAACATCAATTGGAGTTAGAACAGGTGAATATTTTTTAATTGACAATGACAGCATTTTAATGGAAATGACTATAAAAGAAAATTCAAATAAAAAAATCAACGAAATTAATCTAACAACATCTCTATCTAAAATATTTCGGACTCCCAACAATTAGAAATTTACGTCAAACACATTGGTTTGGCAAGTACAGCACTAACTTTTGTGTTGGGTTCTTATGAAAACAATTACGGAAGTCTCTCTTTTGTAAAAAGTACAAATGAATTGATTAAAGAATTGCAAGATAATAGTTGGCTTAGGAGCGGACATACGTTGCTGTGTGAATTCAAGTATAATTCTATCAAGGTAAATGCTTGTTACATATCGAATACATATTATTTTACGTTCAACTAGGACCTCCCTCCCCCTCGTTTGCAACGATACAAACAATTCTGTTATTCAAAACAAAACCTGAAACATGTCAGCAGAGAACTATAGCATAAAAAAGCAAAACAGCATTTATTTCCTGACCTTCACCATTACAGATTGGGTTGATGTGTTTACACGGCTTCATTATAAAAACATAATAGCGGAGTCGCTGTCACACTGTAGAAAGAACAAGGGGTTAAAACTGTATGCATGGTGTTTGATGACTAATCATTTGCATTTGATTTGCAGCATTGAACCGCCTTTGAGAATGACCGATTTTCTTCGCGATTATAAGAAATTCACTGCAAAAGCCATTCTCGATGAGATACAAATGACAGGAGAAAGCCGGAAAGATTGGATCCTGTATCGCTTTGAGTTTGCCGGCAAATTCGACAACAGGATTCAGAAGTACCAGTTTTGGCAGGATAAAAGCCATCCGATAGAATTAACCTCAAACGAAATGATTGAACAACGCATTAACTATATACACGAAAATCCGGTCAGAACCGGAATTGTGGCAAAAGCTGAAGAATACCTGCATAGTTCGGCCCGAAATTATGCTGGCTTAAGCAGTATAATTGAAATTGATGAGATATAATTCTTGTTATAAACAATCAACCAAATACCCCTCGTTGCAAACGAGGGGGAGGAAAGATAGTAATAATGACATTCGATACATATTAACCACAAAAAAACTTGTATTTTTTACTTTGTGTCTTAAAAATAAGCAAAATAATAAATATATTTTGTGTCTTCGTGTCTTTGTGTTGAAATATAAATAATTGAATTTGTACTGTATATCTATCTATTTCATATAAACTCTATTAAATGACTGCCAATAAAAAAACAGTCAAAAAAAATAGTATTAACACTTAAACGTAAGTAAAATGAGAAATCTAATCTTTTTTATGCACACTTCACTTGACGGTTTTGTGGCCGGGCTTAAAGGAGAAATGGGCTGGATAAATGTAGACGATGAGATATTTGATTTTGTTGCCACTATGACGGACAAAGCCGACGCTGCACTTTATGGACGGGTAACATATGACATGATGCAAAGCTATTGGCCCACCGCTGGTGAGCAGCCAAACGCATCAAAACACGAGAAAGAACATTCGGCCTGGTACAATAAAGTTGCAAAGATTGTTTTATCAAAGACAATCAGCGATAAAGGACTTGACAACACCACTGTTATTAGCGACCAGCTGGCAGACAACATAAATAAAATAAAAAAGCAAGACGGAAAAAACATTTTAATCTTTGGAAGCCCGACTGCTTCCCTGTCGTTACTAAACCACGGTTTGATTGATGAGTTTTGGTTATTTGTCAATCCGATTATACTTGGACATGGAATTCCGCTTTTTAAAGACGTGATTGAAACAACAAAACTGAAACTTAAAGAAACAAAAACGTTTTCTTGCGGAGTAATTGCACTTCACTACGAGACAAAACGAAATTAATAAGGTTAGCCTGGTTATGATAAGGAGATAAACTTATGACAAAAAGCAAATTACTAAGGATGGACAATGTCAGCATCGTTGTAGAATCGCTTGATGATGCCATATCGTTTTTCTCAGAGATAGGCTTAACACTCGAAGGGAGAACGACAATAGAAGGAGAATGGGCTGGTCGTGTTACCGGACTTGGTTCCCAGTGCGTAGAGATTGCCATGATGGTGACTCCGGATGGACACAGCAGGCTCGAACTTTCTAAATTTCTCAGTCCTCCTGTCGTATCGGACCACCGGAGTGCTCCTGTGAATGCCCTCGGTTATCTGCGGGTCATGTTTACCGTCGAAGATATTGACGAAATGCTGTCCAGACTGATCAAGCATGGTGCCCAGCTCGTTGGAGAAGTTGTTCAGTATGAAGACTCATACCGGCTTTGCTACATTCGCGCAGCCGATGGGCTTCTCATAGGTTTGGCGGAAGAACTTGCCCGTAAATGAAGAAAAGCAGGGCAGAAAAGATGCAATAAAATAGTGGGCCCTTATGGTGAGTCGTATCAGCGGATTCAGAAATGACTCCGAAAACCCCAACATTTCATAGCGCAAAACGTTACGTCATTGTAAAGCGACATGCTACAAGTAATCAAACAACGGACAATAAAAAAACGAAATATGAGAAAACTAATTGCAGGCATCAATATGACACTTGACGGGTTTTGCGATCATACAGCAGTCATACCGGATGAAGAAATTCATCAACATTACACGGAGTTGTTAGATAAAGCAGGCGTTATTTTATATGGGAGGATTACTTACGAACTCATGCAATATTGGCAACCTCTGCTAAAAAATCCTTCAGGTGAAAAGTCAATGGACGACTTTGCTATAGCTATAGACAGAATTCCAAAAATTGTCTTTTCGCATACGCTGAAGAATACAGAATGGGATAGTGCCAGGTTGTCAACTGAATCTCTTGAAGAAATGGTTTCAGAGCTTAAGCAACAAACGGGCAGGGATATTTTAGTTGGCAGCCGGAGTTTAATTATACAGCTAATGAAACTTAATCTGATTGATGAATACCAGCTTTGTGTTCACCCTGTCGTGGCAGGAAGCGGTTTACCATTATTTGAAAATATGAACGACAGGACTATTCTTAAACTCATAAAGACTAAAATCTTTGGCTCCGGTGCAATATTGCTTTACTATGAACCGGCAAACGAAAATATCAATGAACAGCTAATAAATCATTAAATAAAACACAATATATGAAAGTAGTAGTAATAGGCGAACCATCAGGCGCAACCATGGAAACCATCATGTCGGTTTATCCACGGCATAAAGAAATTGCAGAAAAATACATCAACAGAGGCGATATCATTGGTATGGGGCCGTTTATCGGCGGGGGCAACATGGCCATTTTCAAAACCCGCGAAGCTGCAGAGCAATTTGTAACAGAAGATCCGTTTATACTCGAAGGCCTTGTGAAATCGTTTGTGATACGTGACTGGAATGATAACTTGCTTCCGGATTAAGCGGAGTTGTACCTGGAAGCTCAAGTTTATGGAAGCTGTCCCGGGTTTAGCGAGCCAACGGTCATCGACCAAAGGGAGATAATTTCAATTGCGTATATCACTTGTTTAGCCGCGATTGAAATCGCTAAACCCACCTCCATTTCTTGCCCAGGCATAAAATAGAAAACTAATTGCAGTATACTAAATCCCGACCGGAAACCCCACAATGTGTTTCCGGTTTTTTGTGTTTTATAAGAACCATTTCACTTGTCAACTCGTTTTGTAATTCGTATCTTTGCAAGTTCTAAAAAATGACCGTTTTGACTACAAATTCCGACATACATACCCCCGAAACTTCCGAATGCGTTGAAGTGATTGGTGCACGGGTTCACAACCTCAAAAACATAGATGTTTCCATTCCGCGCGATGCACTTACTGTGATTACGGGACTGAGCGGCAGCGGGAAATCTTCACTGGCTTTCGATACCATTTTTGCGGAAGGACAACGACGTTATATTGAGACCTTCTCAGCTTATGCCCGCAGTTTTCTGGGTAACATGGAACGTCCGGACGTGGATAAAATCACCGGGTTAAGTCCGGTTATCTCCATTGAGCAAAAAACCACGAATAAGAATCCGCGTTCCACCGTAGGTACCACCACCGAAATTTATGATTTCCTGCGTCTGCTGTACGCCCGCGCCGGGGAAGCATTTTCGTACGTTACCGGAGAAAAAATGGTGAAGTACTCCGAAGATCAGATTGTGGATTTGATCCTGAAAGATTACGAAGGCAAAAAAACATTCCTGCTCGCTCCGTTGGTTCGTGGACGTAAAGGGCACTACAAAGAACTGTTTGAACAAATCCGCAAAAAAGGTTACCTGAATGTGCGCATCGACGGTGAAATCCGCGAAGCAACGCACGGGCTGAAACTGGACCGCTACAAAAACCACGATATCGAAGTGGTGATTGACAAGCTGTTGGTAAGTGAAAAAGACCGCCAGCGTCTGAAACAATCGATGCAAAAGGCCATGCAACAAGGCAACGGCATTGTGATGTTACTGGAAAAAGACAAGGAGGAAGCCCGCTATTTCAGTAAAATGCTGATGTGCCCTACCAGTGGCATTTCGTATGACGAACCGGCACCGCATAATTTCTCGTTCAATTCGCCGCACGGTGCCTGCCACAATTGCAAAGGGCTGGGCTACGTGAACATGATTGACATGGACAAAATTGTGCCGGACAAAAGCATAAGTATCTACAACGGGGCTATTTCGCCACTTGGAAAACATAAAAACAGCACCATTTTCTGGCAAGTTGAAGCCATACTCGAAAAATACGATTGCACGCTGAAAACGCCTGTTGCCGATATTCCCGACGAGGCCATGGACGAAATAATGAACGGTACCGAAGAGCGGTTGCACATTAAAAACCAATCTATTGGCACCAGTTATTTTCTGAGCTATGACGGCATTCTGAAATATATCGAAATGCAGGCCGACAATGGCGCTTCGGCTACCGAACAGAAATGGGCCAACCAGTATTCGAAAGAAATTGTTTGTCCGGAATGTAACGGAGCAAAACTTCGCAAGGAGTCTTTGCATTTCCGCTTGCACGATAAAAACATTGCCGAACTGTCGGGCATGGACATTGCCGAACTGTCGGCATGGCTGAACGCTGTAGATCCGTTTTTGTCGGAAAAACAGAAAACTATTGCCACCGAAATCCTGAAAGAAATACGCACCCGCCTCCAGTTTTTGCTGGATGTGGGGCTGAATTACCTCTCGTTGAACCGCAGCTCGCAATCGCTTTCGGGCGGAGAAAGCCAGCGTATCCGCCTGGCCACGCAAATCGGGTCGCAACTTGTCAACGTACTTTATATCCTCGACGAGCCAAGTATCGGGCTTCACCAGCGCGACAACGAACGGTTGATCCGTTCTCTCAAGCAGTTGCGCGACACGGGCAACTCGGTAATCGTGGTGGAACATGACAAGGACATGATGATGGCTGCCGATTACGTGGTGGACATGGGTCCGCATGCCGGGCGCCATGGCGGTGAAGTTGTTTTCGCGGGCACTCCACAGGAAATGATGAATGCTGATACATTGACATCAGCTTACCTGAATGGAAAAAAGAACATTGAGGTTCCGGAAAAAATCCGCCCGGGTAACGGAAATTCGATAACTATCCGCGGGGCAAAAGGCAACAACCTGAAAAATATTGATGTTACCTTCCCGCTGGGAAAAATGATTTGCGTAACAGGTGTTTCCGGAAGTGGAAAATCGACATTGATAAACGAAACACTACAACCGATTCTCAGCCAGAACTTTTACCGTTCGTTGCAGGATCCGTTGCCTTACGACAGCATCGAAGGGCTGGAACATATCGATAAAGTGGTGGAAGTGGACCAATCGCCCATCGGACGAACTCCACGCTCAAACCCGGCAACTTACACCGGCGTATTTTCAGATATCAGAAATGTATTTGTGACCTTGCCCGAAGCAAAAATCCGCGGTTATAAACCCGGACGATTTTCGTTCAACACAGCCGGCGGCCGCTGCGAAGTGTGCGGTGGAAATGGGTATAAAACCATTGAAATGAATTTCCTGCCCGACGTGTATGTGCCCTGCGAAAGTTGCGGTGGCAAACGCTACAACCGGGAAACGCTGGAAGTGCGCTTCAAAGGAAAATCCATTGCCGACGTCCTGGACATGACCATCAACCAAGCTGTGGAGTTCTTTGAAAACCAACCATCTATCCTGAATAAAATAAAAACATTGCAGGATGTTGGCTTAGGCTATATCAAACTCGGACAATCGAGCACAACGCTTTCGGGTGGTGAAAGCCAGCGCGTAAAACTGGCTACAGAGCTGTCGAAACGCGATACCGGAAAAACGCTTTACATACTCGACGAACCAACAACAGGACTTCACTTCGAAGATATCCACGTATTGCTTGGCGTACTGAATCGCCTGGTGAACAAAGGGAATACGGTAATTATTATCGAACACAACATGGACGTAATCAAAGTGGCCGATCATATCATTGACATCGGCCCGGAAGGTGGAGCAGCCGGTGGGAAAGTGATATGCACAGGAACTCCGAAGGAAGTGGCGAATCATAAAACCAGCGAGACCGGAAGGTTTTTGAAGTTGGAGTTGAACCCCTAACCCCTAAAGGGGGATTAAATTTGTTTCGTCTCTAATGTTTCGGGAAAATATATTATTTTTACAACTCAGTTCAAAAATCACTATTAACTACACATGCCTAATCCCCCTTTAGGGGTTAGGGGTATATTATGACAACAACTAAAAAGAGAGTCCTTTTCATCGACCGCGATGGAACCATTATAGTAGAACCACCTGTAACTTTTCAGGTTGACACGCTGGAGCAAATGGAATTTTTGCCACGTGCATTGCGCAACCTGTATTTCATCCGCAAAAAACTTGATTTTGAATGGGCATTGGTTACCAATCAGGATGGTCTTGGAACTCCTGCCAATCCTCAGGAAAGCTTTGATATTATCCAGGCAAAATTCCTGCAAACATTGGCTAACGAAGATATTACTTTCGATAAAATATTTATAGACAAATCATATCCGGAAGATAATTTGCCGACTCGCAAACCGGGCACAGCCATGCTTACTGAATATTTCACGGAAGCTTACGATTTGGCCAGTTCGTTCGTTATCGGCGACCGCATAACCGACGTACAATTGGCGAAGAACCTTGGTTGTAAAGCCATTTTTATCAGCAACGATACTGAAATCCTGAAAGAAAAAGAGCTTACAGAATATTGTGCCCTACAAACCACAAGCTGGGATGCTATCGCCGAATTTTTGTTTGCCGGAGAACGCACCGCCACGGTAAAACGCACCACTAAAGAAACCGATATTTTCATTGAACTGAATCTGGATGGTTCAGGTAAATGCAGCATTGACACCGGACTGAAATTCTTCGACCACATGCTGGAGCAAATCGGCCGGCACTCCGGCTCCGACCTGACCATCAACGTAAAAGGCGACCTTGAAGTGGACGAGCACCACACGATTGAAGATACAGCCATTGCATTGGGCGAAGCTTTCGGCAAAGCACTGGGTAATAAAAGAGGAATTGAACGTTATGGTTTTTATTTGCCTATGGACGATTGCTTATGCTCGGTTGCTCTCGATTTTGGCGGACGTGCATGGTTGGTTTTCGACGCTGAATTCAAACGGGAATATATCGGCGATTTGCCTACCGAAATGATTTATCACTTCTTCAAATCATTCAGCGATGCGGCGCGCATGAACCTGAACATCAAAGCAGATGGCGACAATGAGCATCACAAACTGGAAGGTATTTTCAAAGCACTTGCAAAATCGATAAAAATGGCGGTGAAACGCGATATTTACCAATATGAGTTGCCAAGTACAAAGGGAGTTTTATAGTCGATAGTTCATAGTTTATAGTGAAGTCGTCTTGACTTTTTATAATGTCGCTCCTACGGAGCTTTCTATTCCTAAACACTAAAAACTCTACCATAATATTGCTCCTAAAGGAGCATTTTTCAAGCTTCGGAGAAGCGTTATTATGGTAGAATTGTTCATGAATTATATCTTTTAAAACTCCGTTAGGAGTGAAATTATAATCTGTACAAAAGTCAAGACGACTTCAGTATTTAAACACATACAAATGAGATCCCTGCGTACTATTTTTCATATTATTTTTTGCCTGGCTTTTAGTCTGAGCGCATCAGCACAGCCCTCTGCTGCCGAACGACCACGTTTGGTGGTGGGCATTATGGTGGATGGATTGCAACAAAAACATCTCGGATTTGCTTTGGAACTATTTTGATCCAAATGGTTTCAAAAAGATTATCGGACAGGGAGCCAACTGCGGCAACGTATTTTATAACATTGTTTCGGCAGGAAATGCTTCGGATATCGCTTCGGTAATGACTGGTTCGACCCCATACTTCAATGGAGTTTCGGGCAATAGCTATTATAGCCGGAACGACGAGAGCGTATTGTCAATACTTCAGGATGATAACCAGATTGGAATCGGAACAAAACAAACTTTGTCGGCTCACAACCTGCTTTCGAGCACTGTTGCGGATGAAATAATGCTGGCAAACCCCAAGAAATCAAAATCGTATGCTGTTGCATTAAATGCAGAGGATGCGATCATGCTGGGTGGACATACAGCCAAAAGTGTGGCCTGGATGGACAATGTAACCCAACGTTGGATTACCACCGGATATTACACCGACGGACTTTCGCGCTGGGCTGATGAAATGAACGTTAACGGAACTTTCCAGAATTATATGGCTCGGACCTGGGGACCGTTGTATAACATTAATACGTACTTGTCTAAGCCAAACCATGAGGACAAAAAATGGGGATTTTATTACGATCCGGCCTCAAAAAAAAGTAAAAACTCGCAGGCAACAATTCTCAAAACAACGCCTTCGGCAAACGGGCTTGTAACCGAATTGGGTCTGAAAATTTTTGAAAACGAGCAATTGGGAACCGATATTTATCCGGATATTCTGTTGTTGCAATTCACGGTTCGTACACCTTTTGAAAAAACAACAGCCCTGCAATCGGCCGAAAAAGAAGACATTTACCTGCGACTGGACAAGGATATCCAGACCATCTCTGCAGAAAATAGATGTAAAAGTGGGATTGGACAAAACGTTGATTTTCATGTTCGGAAATCAAACCCAAACTCATTCTCCAACCGAATTGGGGGAAAATAAAATTCCTGCAGGATACTTTAATGCCGACCGGTCACTTGCCTTGTTAAGCACTTATTTAATGGCTATTTACGGTCAGGAAAAATGGATTTCTGGCTATTACGGAAAAAACATTTTTCTGAACAAAGAGTTGATAACTCAAAAAAAACACAATTTTGCGGAGTTCCAGAAAACTGTTGCCGAGTTTATGCTCGAGTTTGAAGGAATCCAATCGGCGTTTCCATCGTCGCAAGTATTCAGTGCCACTGGTGATTTGAATTCAGAAATGACAAAACTCCGAAATTCAAGTCATAAAAACAGTATCGGCGATGTGGTTATTACCCTTTTGCCAGGCTGGATTGAAGTGGACAGCAAAAACAACCCCGTGGGTGAATCAAACGCCATTGTTTCCAACACACCACTTTATTTCTACGGTTGGAAAATAAAACCTCAGGTTGTTTCCGCTTCTTATCAGACTACCGATATAGCCCCGACTATTTCGCGCATAATAGACGTACCAATGCCTAATGCCTGCATTGGAAAGCCGATCATTGAGATAAATCCATAAAAGAACCCCCTAACCCCTGAAGGGGGATTAAATTAGTATAACATACATTTCATTTTTATGAACATAGAATCTGAATTTTCGAATAAAAGCAACTCCAATTCCCCTTCAGGGGACAGAAGTCAATACAATTTTGATGAAGTAATTGACCGCCGTAATACCGGAGCCATAAAACTCGAACGCTGCAAAACGCTTTTCGGAACTGAAGATGTGTTGCCGCTTTGGGTGGCCGATATGGATTTCCGCACACCGGATTTTATTTTAGATGCCATTCGGGAAAGATTGGAACATCCAATTTTGGGATATACCATGCCACCGAAAAACTATTACCCACTCACCATGAAATGGATAGCGGATCATCACAATTGGGACGTTAAACGCGAGTGGGTTGGTTTTCTGCCCGGCATTGTACCCGGACTTGCATTTGCTGTACAAAGCCTTACGAACGTTGGAGATGAAATCATTGTCCAATCGCCTGTTTATTATCCGTTTTTTCATGTTATAGAAAACAACCAAAGAGTAGTGGTCAACAATCAACTTAAAGAAGTTGACGGGAAACTGGTTATGGATTTGGAGGACTTGGAGAAAAAGTTTACTTCTAAAACCAAACTATTCATCCTTTGCAATCCCCACAATCCCGGAGGCCGCGTATGGACAAAAAACGAATTGCAACAATTTGCAGCTGTCTGTGAAAAGCATAGCGTTACGATTGTTTCTGATGAAATTCATGCCGACATGGTTTTGCCCGGAAATACTCCGCATACCCCCCTGGCAACCGTATCGGAATGGGCGGAACAACACACGGTTACCTTTATGGCGCCAACCAAGGTGTTCAACATGCCCGGCTTAATCAGCTCTGCTTATATTATTCCGAATAAAGAACTGCACGATAAATTTGCCACTTTTCTGGAAGCTTCGGAAATGAACGCAGGCAATATTTTTGCCTATATTGGTGCTGTGGCAGCTTATGAGAATGGCGAAGAATGGCGCCTGCAAATGCTTGATTATGTAAAGAAAAATATCGAATTTGTTGCAGATTTCCTGAAGAAGAATGTCCCGCAGGTTAAACCAATGATTCCGGAAGCATCGTTCCTAGTTTGGCTCGACTGCAAAGACCTGAGCATGGAAACCGACGAATTGCACAAATTCTTTTCGCACAAAGCCGGCCTGGGACTAAATAAAGGAACTATTTTCGGGCCTGGTGGAGAATATCATTTGCGCCTGAATGTAGCTTGTCCAAGAAGTATTCTGGAGAAAGGCATGAAACAACTCTTAACGGCAGTAAGAGGCTAGCAGTAAGAGGCAAGTACGTTTTGTCCAATTTACAATTTTCAATTGCCAATTAATAAGACAATAAAATAATCATTCACCCAGCTATCATGGACGTTAAAATAGAACCATCGTGGAAAGCAGTTTTACAATCGGAATTTGAGAAAGAATACTTTGTGAAACTGACTGAGTTTGTACGAAACGAATATAAAACCCGATTGACGTTTCCACCGGCTTCACTTATTTTTAACGCATTCGACCAATGTCCGTTCGATCAGGTCAAAGTGGTGATCATAGGCCAGGATCCTTATCATGGCGACGGACAGGCACATGGGCTGTGCTTTTCGGTGAACGATGGAGTTGCTTTTCCACCTTCATTGCTCAATATCTTCAAGGAAATAGAACGTGATTTGGGAAAATCAATGCCCACCACCGGCAATTTGATTCGCTGGGCGCAGCAGGGAGTGCTGCTGCTTAATGCAACACTGACTGTTCAGGCGCACATGGCCGGCTCGCATCAGGGCAAAGGTTGGGAAGCATTTACCGATGCAGTAATTCATAAACTGGCAGCAGAAAAAGAACACTTAGTATTTATGCTTTGGGGTTCGTACGCCCAGAAAAAAGGTGATTTTATTGAATCCAAAAAACATTTAGTTCTGAAATCAGTTCACCCCTCCCCCCTTTCGGCTTACCGCGGGTTTATAGGGAATAATCATTTTTCGCTGGCCAATCAATATCTGAACGAAAACGGGCTGCAAACAATAGAATGGTAAAAATGGAGCTAGATTTGAAAAACAACTGGTCTTCACCAGACGAACAGATAAATCTAATAAAAAAGCACCCCGAAGTTAGATAATAACTTCGGGGTGCTTTGTAATTCAGCGGTTTTTTATTTTAAACCTAATTTTTTCTTTACCAGCGGAGTAATGTCACTTGATTTAGGAGATTGATAAACGATTGTTTGAGTTCCTAAATCAAAAACATACAGATAGTTGCCTTCAGCTCCAACTTCACTGATTGCTTTTTTTACTTTTTCAACAACCGGTGCAAATAGTTCTTGTTGTTTCTTTTGCAGGTCGCTGTAAGCAGTTTGTTGGAAAGTTGTAATGCGTTGCTCTAGATCAGCAATCTCGCTTTGGCGGGCTTGTTTGATGCTTTCGGGCATAGTAGCTTGTTTTTCCTGATATTCTTTGATTTTAGAGTTGTACTCCTCACGCATTTTCACCAATTCGCTTTCCCATTGAGCTTGCAAGTCATTGATTGTTTTTTCAATGTTTGCACGGTCTGGCATAGCAGCAAGAATTTCCTGAGAATTAACGTGGCCAAGTTTAGCGTCTTGAGCCATAAGTGAGAAAGGTAGTGCACAAAGCAATACTAAAGCGATTTTTTTGAACATGTTTTTTTATTTTAAGTTTTTGTTATTTTTTTGTAGAGGATTGCAAATTTATAAAATTATTTTGAATAACCCAATTTCTGAAGCACGGCATCGCTGATATCTAATTTGGGCGAGGTGAAGATGATGTTCATGGAAGAACTTTTATCGAAAACCAGTTCCAGATCTTTCTCTTTCGAGATATCCTGAATGGCAGTATACACTTCGTCTTGTATGGGTTTCATCAGACTTTGACGCTTTTTAAATAATTCTCCTTCCGGACCAAAATAGTTCCGCTTCAGTTCCTGGGCAGCTTTTTCTTTCGCAACAATTTCTTCTTCACGTTTCACTTTCATGTCTTCAGAAAGAAAAACCAATTCCGTTTGGTAGTTTTTATACATTTTCTGTACTTCCTGCATTTGAGCATCTACTTCCGATTGCCATTTTTTTGATATCTGGGTCAATTGGTCATTGGCTGTCTCATAAGAAGGAATATTTTTCATTACATATTCCATATCTACCATTGCAAATTTTTGTGCATTACCGGTGAAAATTATTCCGATAAGTAAACAGAGGGAAATAATCAGTTTTTTCATATCTATTTTCATTAAATGGTTGTACAATTATTTATAACATATTCTGGCCTTACAAATTCTTTGCCAAAGTTTTCTTGGGTGATAAGAAGGTTGGCAGAATTGTTTTTTACAGCTCCTGTCCTAATACAAAGTGGAACTGGCTTCCGCTTCTTTCTCCGGTATTGTCTTTGTCGAATCCATATCCCCAGTCAATACCCATCATACCAAACATTGGAAGGAAGATACGTACACCAACACCTGCGGATCGTTTCAAATTAAATGGATTGTAGCCTTTGATCGAACTAAAACAGTTACCTGCCTCCAGGAATGTAAGTGCATATATTGTGGCTGATTGCTCCAACGATAATGGATAACGTACCTCCATTGTAAATTTATTGTACAAATATCCCATGCTTGTGCCTGTTTGTGCATTGTATGGAGTTAAGGAGCCGCTTGTATAACCGCGCATGGCGATATAATCGGTACCGTAGCTGGTATAACTTGACATTCCATCACCCCCCATGTTGAATGCTTCGAAAGGCGATTGGGCATTTACATTGTAGTGGCCGAGATATGAGAATAAAGCTCTTCCCATAAACACAAGCTTGTTGTCGGCAGTGAGTGGGGTAAATGTTTTTCCACTGAAAGTCCATTTATGATATTCTATCCATTTAAACCGTTCCTCGCTTGTCAAATCTCCAGCATAGTCTTTACCGTTAAATGATGAATATGGAGGAGTTATCTTCAGACCCAATGAGAAAGCGGAACCTGAACGGGTGTAAATAGGATTATCGATAGAGCTCCGACTCAATGTCAGGTTTAAACTCAGGTTATTGAACGTTCCGGCTGTCATGGGAAAATATCCTGCATACCAGTTGTTCAACATAAATAACTGATAGGATAATTCGCCCTGAAAAACGAAATAATCATCCGGCCAGTTCAGACGCTTGCCATAACCCAGCGATGCTCCGATTGTACGCATATATCTTTCGGGGTCAACCTCATTGAGGTAAGCGCTGCTATAATCGGAGCCATATCCGTAACCACTTCCATACCCATATCCGCTGTATAATCCGCTGTTGTAATAGTTGCTATACATGTTGGATAAATTTGACTGGTACCGTGAGCTGATGGCTGACTGGGTAGAATAGTAAACAGATGCTGAAAGCGAATTGGGTCGTTTACCACCTAACCATGGCTCCAAAAATGAAACGCTAAATGAAGAATATGATTGTCCGTTTGTTCTTCCGTTTAATGTAAATGTTTGACCTTCACCTTGTGGTACAATCCGGTATGTTTCTGGCCTGAACAGATTCTGGATAGCAAAGTTGCTGAATTTTAGCCCGATACTTCCCACAACTCCGGTGGAACCCCAACCTGCCGAAAATTCAACCTGGTCGCTTCCTTTGGTTTCCAGCTGGTAGGTAATATCCACCGTTCCGTTTTCAGGATCGGGCTGGATATCCGGACGCAGTTTCTCCTGGTCAAAGTGGCCCATTTGTGCCAATTCACGCAAGGAGCGCATAATGGCTTCCTGGCTGTAAAGTTGTCCGGGTTTTGTACGTAGTTCACGACGAACCACATGTTCGTACACCCGGGTGTTACCTTTTATGCCAATTTCGTTTATGGTAGCGGGTTTTCCCTCGAACATACGCATTTCAAAGTCGATAGAATCATTTTCAACCTGAACTTCTACCGGATCTATCTGGAAGAACAGGTAACCACGGTCTTTGTAAAGCTTGCTTACCGCTTCATTTTCGTCGGTTTCAAGCTTTTCCATAAGCAGTTTATGATTGTAAATATCTCCTTTTTTTATTCCCAGCACGTTATTCAGGAAATCATACGGATAGATGGTATTCCCAACCCATTTAATGTTACGGTAATAGTATTTTTTACCTTCGTCAACGGTGATATACACGTTTACGCTTTTGTCATCGAAAGGAACTACACTGTCCGATACGATATAGGCGTCACGGTAACCAATTTCGTTGTATTTCTCAATCAGGGCAATTTTATCTTTCTCGTATTCCTCTTTTACAAATTTCTTTGTACGGAAAAAGTTTCTCCAGTTATTGTCGTTGGTTTTTTTCATTGCCTTGTTTATCTGATTGTGGGTCAGGGCTGAATTTCCAACATAGGTAAGCTGGTGGATCTTGGTTTTTAGTTTTTTGTCAACGTTGATATCTACAACTACATGTCCGGCTTTATTCGGGTCGTTTCGTTGGTAAACGTTTGCAGTTGCATTCAGGAAGCCTTTTTCTCCCATGAATTTTTCGATAACCTTTTTGGCCCGGTCCGAAATGTTTGGAGTGATTTGGTTGCCTTTGATAATACCTATTTTCAGTTCAAGGTCTTCTATTTCCGATTTTTTGAGACCGTTGTAGTTGATTTCCGAAACCCTGGGACGCTCTTTCAATGCAATTGTCAGCCAAATTTTCCCATCCTTTATTTTTGTAGCCAGAATTTTTACATCCGAAAAAAGCCCCTGCTTCCAAAAACGTTTCACAGCATTGGTAATGGCATCACCCGGTACATTGATAACATCGCCCACTGCCAGGCCAGAAAACCCGATAAGTACAAAATCTTCGTAATTGTCCGCACCGGAAACTTTAATTTCGGCGATTTCGTATTTTGGAGCTGAATTTGAATACTCGATTATCGGTAATTCAGTCGAGTCGTTTTGTACAGCTTGTTGTGCAACAATAATTTGGCTGAAAATGAATAGCAAAGAAATGGAGAAAAGCGTTTTGTATTGCATAATTTATTATGGAGTATCTTTGATGAAACGGGATTGGTTTGATTATTTGCCAAAACGACGTTCTCGTTGTTGAAATTCGTAAATTGCCTGATATAAATCTTCTTTCCTGAAAGCCGGCCAATGGGTTTGCGTAAAGTACAGTTCGCTGTAGGCAATTTGCCAAAGCAGGAAATTGCTGATGCGCACTTCGCCACTGGTACGGATCATTAAATCCGGATCCGGTATTGATTTCGTTGTTAAATAGTCACTAAACACATCGTCGTTAATGTCTTCGATGCTGATTTTTCCTTCCAATACTTCTTTACAGATATTTTTGGCAGCGTTGGTAATCTCCCATCTCGAGGAATAACTCAATGCCAACACTAACGATAGCCCGGTGTTTTTACTGGTTGTGTCAATGCAACGCTGAAGTTTTTCACCTGCAGATTCTGGCAGGCGGCTTAGGTCGCCAATAGCCAGCAGGCGGACATTGTTTTTATGGAGTTGCGGGGTTTCTTTTTCTATTGTATTGATAAGCAATTCCATGAGCGCATCTACTTCCGATTGTGGCCTGTTCCAGTTTTCGGTAGAGAAAGCATATAAAGTCAGGTATTTAATCCCGATTTCGGCAGCGGCCTCGGTGGTTTCGCGAACCGATGTAACACCATTTTGATGTCCGAAAATCCGATCATAACCGCGTTCTTTTGCCCAGCGGCCATTGCCATCCATGATTATGGCAACATGTACCGGAAGTCGGTTTAAATCAATTTTTTCTTTATTGCTAGACATATTTTTAGAAAGGTTGGCTTATTTCGAGATAATAGTTTTAATATTGTTTCATGCAATCGCATGGCTTTTTCCAAATGTCATAACTCACGCCTACGGTAAAAGTAGAAAGAAAGTCATTGTTAAAGATATTCGAGCCGTTTAATTTGTTCGGATTATTGTTCAAAAGAACGCTTCCTTCAAGTTTGTCGCTAAAAAGCAATCTGTTTGACCATTGTGCGTTCAGGTTCCAGCGGTTTTTCAACTTAACTTTCACTCCAACACCAAAGAGTAATCCCATAACGGGGAGTGTCTGTCCATCGTAAACATCAGTCAGAAACGATACGCCTGAAAAAACAAATGGCGAAAACGTCTTACTGTAGCGCTTGAATGGATCATGTTCCAAATCGAAGAAGTTAACCTCTCCGCTGAGGTCTCCAACAAAGACCGGATTGGCAGGGATACCTGCACCTGCAACCGATACTCTTGACAGATCTGCCTTAAAGGCTATTCTGGGATTGAGCCGGTAGCGAAAAAAGCCTCCATATGCAATGCCCGGATAATTGAACATCCGGGTATTGGTTTCTCCAAGATAAAAACTCCCACCGCCGTCAAGCCCTATTTCAGCCTGATACTCATCTTTTATCATTTTCTGCTGTGCGTACGCGTATGTAGAAAATACAACCAAAACACCTAAAATAAAAAATCTAATTAATTTCGAATTCATACTATATTATTTAAGTATAAGTAATTAGATTTAGAACGTGTTTTTTGGACTTTAATTTTATCATTCCAAACAAAATATTGCAACAAAAGTAGTGATAATCTTTTAATGATAATAAAATGGCCCTGATGCAGGGTTTATATTTAACATATTATTGCATTATTATTGAGTTAATAGCATTTAGGGTCATAAGCTATTATAAATAAGCTTAAAAAGCCTTTATTTTGTAAAATTTTCGAGGGCTAAATTTTCTTTTTTTGTCATTTCAATTCTTAATTCCGGGGTTTTATCATCCTGTCCGCACAGATGCAGAATGCCATGAATGACAATCCGGAGCAGTTCGGTTTCGAACTCTACGCCAAATTCGGCAGCATTACTCTTTACAGTATCCACGCTTATAAATATGTCGCCGGAAATAACAGCCCCTTCGCTGTAGTCGAAAGTGATAATGTCGGTGAAATAATCGTGGTTCAGGTATTGTTTGTTGATTTCCAGTATACGTTCGTCAGAACAAAAGACATAGGCAATATCGCCCACTTTTTTGCCGTAACCACCAGCTGTTTCTTTTATCCAGTTGTTGGTCTTTTGTTTCTGAAGTGCCGGCAGTTTCACATCTTCAGCTATGTATTGTATCATAAAATCGTTATTTTTAAAATTGTGGTCGGAGTTGAAACTCTAACCACCCAAATCATTTATTAGTGGAAAAATAAGTATCCTAAGAAAATGGCAGCGGTAATTCCGGCCAGGTCAGCCAAGAGTCCACAGGCCAGTGCATATCGGGTGTTTTTAATGTTTACCGAGCCAAAATATACGGCCAGGATAAAGAAGGTTGTATCGGCCGAGCCCTGTATGATGCACGATAGTCGGCCCACAAATGAATCCGCCCCGTGAATTTTCATGGCATCCACCATCATTCCGCGAGCACCACTACCGCTTAATGGTTTCATGAGGGCTGTAGGGAGCGCTTCTACAAAATCGGTATTTACTCCCGTTGCTGAGACCAGGTATTTAACTCCCTGAATCAGATAGTCCATAGCTCCTGAAGTGCGGAACATGGCGATAGCGACCAGAATCCCAATAAGGTAAGGGACGATTTTTATGGCCACCTGAAACCCTTCTTTTGCTCCATTGATAAACGAGTCGTATACGTTTATTTTGCTGCGCATGGCCATGCCAATAAACAGTACGATAATTGAGAATAGAATAAGATAAGCTGCAAAATTGGAGTATTTGGCAATGTCTTCTTTGGGCAAGCGGCTTAGTAAATAAATCAGGCCACCGATTAACGAAATCATTCCGCCCAGCGTTAGTAAAATAACCCGTTGGAATAAATTGATTTTTTGAACAATGGATACGGTGATCAATCCGGTTAAAGCGGCACAGAACGTGGCAATAAGAATGGGTAAGAATACATTGGCCGGATTGGCTGCACCTAATTGTTGGCGGAAAGTAAGAATGCTTATCGGGACGAGCATAAGGCCGGCGGTGTTCAATACCAGGAACATAATCATCGGGTCGGATGCCTTTTCTTTGTCCGGGTTAATTTCCTGGAGTTCGCGCATGGCTTTCAAACCCAGTGGAGTAGCTGCATTGTCCAGCCCGAGCATATTAGCCGACAGGTTCATAAAAATACTACCCATAGCAGGATGACCAGCCGGAATACCCGGGAATATCTTTGAGAAAAACGGAGCTACCATACGTGACAGTTTATTGATTGCCCCACCATTTTCTCCGATTTTAAGGATCCCAAGCCACAACGACAGCATGCCGGTTAAGCCCAGCGAGATTTCAAAACCAGTTTTGGCAGAACCAAAAGCGGCTTGCATCACGTCCATGAAAATATTGGTATTTCCAGTAAAAATGCATTGCACACAAGCGATAACAAATGCAATGAGAATAAATCCTATCCAGATATAGTTTAATATCATACTTGCTAAATTTCGGTTATGTTTTCTTCAAAATCAGCTCGTTTTTGAAGAATGGATGCAAAAGTACATTTTTTTTTGTTTAAAAGCATATTTCAGCCTGATATAATAGGGTCGATAAAATGTAATTATCTAGGAATAAAGAAGATTATTGGTTCCTATTGTATGCTGCATTATTGTTTTTTCGGGGAAGAAAAGTAATTAATTTGTCAAAATGCTTATTTTTTATTTTTAAATGCTTTCATATTGTTTGGATAAATAGTAATTTTGCAGAAAAAAGTATTTGTTTATATAGGTTGTTGTGATAAAAAGGTATAGAAAGGTTGTGTTATGGAAACATTGTGTAGGTTTAATGGTTCCGATTGTTATGGAGCTAAAGAATTGGAGGTGCTGCTTGAATTAAGTTCCTTGCTGAGTAATAAGGAGATTGATCTGGACGAGGCCCTTCGGATTTTGGCCGGGCATTTAAAGTCCGAACGTATTATATTGACCATCCTGAACCGCGAAAACTCCCAAATTACGATTGAAGGAGCGTATGGAATTGATGAAAGCAAGAGAAAGGAGGCGGTTTACAAGCTTGGGCATGGAATTATCGGACGAGTGATTGAAACGGGGCAGCAAATTTTATTGCCCAAAATTGCTTCTTCGCACGAATTTTTAAATTTGACCAATGCGGCCAAAGTAATTGATGGCGTGGATGTGTCGTTTATCTGTACGCCGGTGCGATACAAGGATGAGGTTATCGGAACACTGAGCCAGCATAAAGTTTACAAACGGATTGTATCGTTCGATTATGATCTGAGGTTGCTTAAAATTGTTGGTTCAATGATTGGCCGGACCTTAAGGCGCAGACAGGAATATGCAGAGGAACTTGAGCAGTTGCGCAGTGAAAACCGGAATTTGCGTGGTGAGTTGCGCAACCGGATCATGCCGGACCGTATCAAAGGAAATTCCGGAAAAATGAACGAGGTCTTTTCGCTTATCGACAGCGTGGCACCTACCAATGCCACGGTTCTGATCCGTGGCGAAAGTGGTGTGGGGAAAGAGTTGGTGGCTGATGCCATCCATTATAGCAGCACCCGGAAAAACAAGCCGTTTATAAAAGTAAACTGCGCTGCCTTGCCCGAGAGTTTGATCGAAAGCGAGCTGTTTGGCCACGAAAAAGGGGCTTTTACCGGTGCATCGAACACACGCATTGGGCGCTTTGAAGCTGCCAACGGCGGGACCATTTTTTTGGACGAATTTGGAGATATACCGGCTTCAACCCAGGTAAAATTGCTGCGCGTATTGCAGGAACGCGAAATTGAACGTATTGGCAGCACCAAACCTATCAAAGTGGATGTCCGGATTTTGTGCGCCACCAACCGAAACCTGGAAGAACTGATAGCCAACGATAAGTTCCGCGAAGATTTATATTACAGGATTAATGTTTTCCCGATTTATATACCGGCACTTCGGGAGCGGATTAATGACATTCCGGTTTTGACCGACTTTTTTATTGATAAATTCAATAAACGGCATGGGAAAAATATAAAACGAATTACCACGATGGCTATCGACACCTTGATGGTTTATCACTGGCCGGGCAATATCCGCGAGTTGGAAAACTGTATTGAACGGGCTTGTATCCTAAGCACAGATTCGGTAATCCGGACCCATAATTTACCGGCTTCACTGCAAACAGCGTCCACTTCGGAAACCATGGAAAATGGCACATTGGATATTATCCTGGGTAAAATGGAGCAGCAAATTATCATGGATGCGTTGATTTCAACGAAAGGCAACAGTGCCAAGGCAGCCGAGCAACTCGGTATTACCGAACGCATGATGGGAATCAGGATCAAGAAATATGATATTGATGCAAAGCGGTTTAAAAATTCGCAACATCCCCACAAGCCGGTACATGATTAATTTTACAGTCGAAGCTAACGTTTTTTATTATGATTGAATTTGAATTCTGCGATTTTGAAAATCCTACCCATTTGGCAGCTCTGGCAGATTTGTTGAACAGGTATATGGCCGATCCCATGGGCCATTCGCCGCAACTAAATAAGCTTCAGCAACTAAGATTGGTGGATGGGCTTGCCAATCATCCTTCAAGTTTCGTTTTGTTTGAAATTTATGACGGAGTGCCAGTAGGTTTGGCCACGTGTTTTATCAACTTTTCCACCTTTATGGTGAAATCGTATTTGAATATCCACGATTTTTTCGTGCACCCGGATTACAGGAGAAAAGGATTGGCCAACAGGCTTATGCAAGAGCTTATTTCAATCGCAAATGAAAGGAAATACTGTAAAATAACGCTGGAAGTCCGTGAAGATAATCGGGTAGCCCAAAGCTTGTACAAAAGCCTTGGGTTCGAGGAATGCCAGCCCAATATGCTTTTTTGGACCAGGAAAATTACCCCTAACCCCTAAAGGGGAACTGGGTTAGTTTTCTCATCGAAATTATCTTGAATTCTTTGTTTGACATAGTGTTTGTGTAAAGAAGAAGGATGATTGATGAGATTTATTGATAACTACCTCTTATCCCCCTTTAGGGGTCAGGGGCCATATTTTATTTTTATGAAAATAGCCATTCCAGTTATAGATAAAGACCTGCAGCGAAACCGAATTGCAGGAAGCCTGAGCGTTATTGGCAGTGTGTGCATTTACGATACAATTTTGCAGGAAGGCAGCTGGTTACGAACCCTGGATTTGGCGCCAAACATGGGTGAATTGCTTCCTGCCCTGGAACGAAACGGGATTTCTACCATCATCACCCGGCAGGTGCATCCAATGGCACTTAAAGTGCTGTCGAACAAAGGCATTGAAGTGTTTAAATCTGTGGGTGATGAGCTTGAAGCAAATATCGTTTTTTTTGCTAAAGGTAAATTAATTCCATTTAACATGGAGGCAGCCATGAAATTTGCAACGGTTTGCGGGGGTGAATGCAGTGATTGCAAAACGGACTGTGAAGAAAGAAGACGACCCCTACCCCCTAAAGGGGAATGTATATTACTTTTGTCTTCTTGCTTTTAATTCTATTTATCTAATTTGAACTCCCCTTTAGGGGTTAGGGGTCTTTTATATCTTTTATATTATGAGTCTACAAAATGCCATAAACTTTATACTGAAAGTCGATTCGGACAGCGGTTTCCGGAAATCGTGTTATCAAAATACTTCGCAAGCAGAGTTGTTGCGAAGGCTGGCAAATGAGGGTATGGGGTTTACCGTTGACCAGATTGAAGATGCGTTTAATGTGCTGGAGTTGAAATGCCAGACTTATGAGCAGGCAGGGAGAGTCAAAGAAGTAAAGGCCTGGTTTCGCCTTTTTAGATAAAGATTGTTTTTGATAAAAATAGCTACATTAAGCACAAAAAAGCATGCACTGGCGTTGATTTTATCTTCCCTGCGCATGCTTTTATCAATTGAATCTTATGAATTCTATTTTACGGCTTTGAATTGAATATCGATCTCATCCTTTCCCGGTTTTTGCGACATTTCAAATTTGCCTTTATATTTCAATTCCAGCCCGTTGAGCGTTGCTGATTTGGCCAGCGAATTAAACATTTGCACTTTGTTTGGCTCCAGACACTCCCTGTTGAACCAACAGCCCAGCTCTTTTTCATTTTCCTGAAACTGGATAATAAACAAACCGTGTTCGGAAAATACCAGATCTTCGTAAGCATAAGCTATATCAATTCCGCAAGCATCTTTTACAATGAAGCGTACTTTCTCCAATTCGTAAAATTGCACGTTTTTTTCTTCCATATCCTTTTTTATTTATCGTTCATATTCCGCGTATAAAATGCTTGCGCTTGATTTTTTAAATTCAAAAATCTCATTGGGTTTAAAGAAACGGGCTATTTCAATTTCCGCATTCTCGACGGAGTCGGACGTATGAATTATATTCTCCTGAATACTCACACTAAAATCGCCACGTATAGTTCCCAGTTCAGCTTTACGCCCATTGGTGGCCCCCGTCATGAATCGTGCAACTTCCACTGCATCATATCCTTTCCAACAGCACACAATAACAGGAGTCCGCATCATGGAACTGGTAATTAGTGGAAAATAGCTTCTTCCGATCAAATGCGCGTAATGTTCATTCAAAATATCCTCATCCAGTTGCATCATTTTCAAGCCGCATAACTGTAGGCCTTTTCGTTCGAAACGGCGGATGATTTCGCCAGATAAATCACGTTGAATAGCTCCGGGTTTGATGATTATAAGTGTCTTTTCCATAAGTTGAATATGACCCCCGAGTCCTAGAGGAGAACGGGAAATAGTTTTATTAATTATTTATTTGCTTTTGAAATCAAACAGGGTATTTTCATTAGAGCGTAGGAGTATTTATTTCCTGCATTCGTTTCTCTACCAGCAGTTTTATTTCTTCAATTCCGGCAGCCATTTTCTCAAGATCTTCAGTAGTTGGAGTACGGTATCCAAAATCTTCGACAGAGCAGATGGCTTCAAATTTACCAACTATAATGGCTGTTTGTTTCATGCTATCAGTCAGTTCAGGTTCAAATGTAAGAGCCTCTTTATAAAGCGCTACCGGCATGTGGTGCGTTGCATTCCAGTCGTAACGGGCAAGCAGAGCCACAAAATACTTTTCAGTGCACATGACTGCGAAGTTGTAGAGCAAATCATTGTCGAAGCGGGAACTTTTGTTGGCAAGGCTCTTCTGCAATGTAGAAAAAAAACCGTTAGCATAATGCAAACTTGATAAAGCAATCGCTTTCATTTCATCATCCGGGATTATTGTTTTTGACATATTATTTGCTATTTACAAGGTTGATTTAAATTTAATTCCAGACGGTGCTTTTTACTCAGCCCGGCAGTATACAAATCCAGCAATTCTTCTTTGGTAATTGCCCGTTTGAGTGCTTCGGCACATTCTTTTACTTTCTCCACCAGCAACGCGCAATCCTCGTTTGTGCAGGGCAGGTTAGCCTCCGTGAGGTAGTATTTGATAGTGGCCTTTCCGCTGTGTTTGCCAATGAGGAACTTCGGCTCGGTTTTCCCTATCTTTTCTGCGTCAATAAGCTGGTAGCTTTTGCGGTCGCGGATCAGGCAATTGGTATGTATGCCGCTTTCATGCATGAGCACCATGCTTCCGGTAATGGGTTTGCTTTCGCTGAGTGCACGGTTGGAAACTTTGGCCACATATTCGCTTAGTTCGCTCAATTTTTCGGTATGCAACGTACTCGGAAATACCGCTGCTTAGTTCCAATGCCATTGCCACTTCTTCCATTGCTGCATTTCCTGCCCGTTCGCCCAGTCCGTTTACGGTAGTGCTCAGGCAATTTGCCCCGGCCATGTATGCGGCCAGCGTATTGGCGGTTGCCATGCCTAAGTCATTGTGTGCATGAATTTCAAGCGGAAGCTCTTTTTCTGCACTTCGAACGGAACTTACCATGTCGAAAGTGGTAATGGGATTGAGCACCCCAACCGTGTCGGCCAACCTGACGCGTGAAGCCCCAAAAGCCGAAGCTGCACATACAAATTCTTTCAGAAAACGCTTAGTCTGCCCGGGAAGCATCCTGTGCCCCAATCGTTACATAGTCGAACAGCGGCAATGCAAAGTCAATCAGTTCGTGCATTTTTTTGAAAACCCATTGAGGTTCTTTGCGCATCACTTCCATCAGCAAGCGCGACACCGGAAACGAGATATGCGCACCGTTGGTTCCGGCCATTACGGCAGCGCGAATGTCGGATTCCGTAGCGCGGCACCAGGCCAGCGTTTTAAACCCAAAACCCATATCGACCATCGTACGTATTTCATTTACTTCTGTTTCGCCCATGCCCGGGGTGCCGATCTCGAGTTCGGGAACGCCGGCACTGTCCAGCAATGCTGCGATGCGGATTTTCTCCGGTAAAGAAAAAACAACGCCGGGCGATTGCTCGCCGTCGCGGAGTGTGGTGTCTATAAAATATGGAGAGCCCCCTAAATCCCCCGTTGGGGGACTTAACTGTTTATTTTGATTACTATAATTTTTCATTTCCATATTTTTTGCCATAAAATAAATATAATGCGTTCTTAAAGTCCCCCAACGGGGGATTTAGGGGGCTTCCTTTAATCCATTATCGAGTATTTCTCGCAAAGTTCGCCTTCTTCGATGGCATCTAGTATTTCGTCGATAGCATTTTCCGATTCCACGCCACCATACCAGTGATTGTTTGGGTGAACTACCATTACCGGCCCTTGCGAACAAACGTTTAGGCAGGCTGTACAGCTTACTGCAACGTTTAAACCACGGTCGGAGGCTTCTTCGGTTAAGTACTGGAGCAAGTCAGTTGCTCCTTTTTTGTTACATGCACCTTGTGCGTCACCAGCAATCCGGAATGAATTGCATACTAAAATGTGATAATCTGGCTTTTTCATATGAGTAGTTTTTTACTGACGACCCCTAGCCCCTAAAGGGGAACTAAGTTACTTCGTCTCTTATGTTTATATTTAATTATTTCACTATGTCTTTAATCCCCTTTAGGGGTTTGGGGTCATTTCAACCGCATCCCTGTGCGTTTCCTTTGCAGCTGCTTCCGCATTTGAATGCATCGGGTTTGGCAATGGAACGAATTACTTTATTGTTGTACACACCTTCAAGCCCCTCATCGATTAATCCGGTCATTTCCACCACGTGAATACCACAACCTTTGAGCATGGCTTTCGGATTTTCTCCTACACCACTTACCAAAATTGCCCGGCAATCTTTCAACATGCGGGCCATGTTCAGCCAACGTTCATCACCGCTTCCTTTCGCTGGCATATCGCGTACTTCCACGTTTTTAAATCCGTTCTTGGTTTGTTCGAAAATATACACGTTGCGGGCTTCACCCAAGTGGAGGTTCACCAACAACCCTTCATTGGTAGCAACGGCTACATAAGGCCGGCTGGTGGTATCCATTTCCTCGGCACGTGAGGAATACTCTTTCAATAAAGCATGTGTTTCGCTTAAATCCTGCCCTAATAATCCGGCCGCATCAGCCCGGCAACGCGCGCAATGGCTCATTATTTTCAGGTGGTCGGAACACAAGGTACGCACTCTGAAAATCATTTTAGTATCCGGCTTCTCTACAGTTTCAAATGGAGTCTCTGCTGTCGGAATCAATGGAATACAGTTGATTACGTCAGCTCCCAGTTCGGCACATTTCTGAGCTACAGCAGGAATATGATCTTCGTTTATTCCGGGAATAATTATAGAATTAATCTTCACCGTAATTCCACGGGCTTTCAACTTAGGAATACAAGCCAGTTGGCGTTCCAACAGGATTGCTGCTCCTTCTACACCCCGGTATACTTTCTTGTTGTAACGCACCCATTTGTAAATTTTGGCTGTAATTTCAGGATCAATGGCATTTATTGTAAGCGTAACATGTGTAACGTTGAGTTTGGCTACTTCATCGATGTATGGTTCCAGGTCGAGCCCGTTGGTAGAAAGGCAAAAGATTTTTTCAGGGAATTCTTCACTTACCCGGCGCATGGTTTCCAGGGTTTCTTCAGGGTTGGCAAACGGATCGCCGGGACCTGCAATGCCAATTACCGCCAGATTTTCAATTCTGCCATCTAAATCTTTCAGATATTCGGTAGCCTGAAACGGAGCAAGGACAGATGAGGTTACTCCGGGGCGACTTTCGTTTACGCAGTCGTATTTTCGATTACAATAATTACACTGTATGTTGCATTTTGGAGCTACCGGCAGGTGAACACGTGCATTGGTATGCTTTGCTTCTTCGTTGAAACAAGGATGTGCTTGTTTTCTTTCTTCGATCTTTTCCATAACGTCTCTGTTTTTTTATTCATCCCCCGGTTTCACCGCGGGCTAATTATATTGAACCACTTCGTGGTTATAAATTGATTGAGTTTAATTGTCAACTGTCAATTATCAATTGTCCATTGACTAAAGGTATTTATACCCTATTGGTGAATTTTCCTGTTTATATTCGATCAGTGCGTTCACCACGCGGTCGAATAGTTCCTGAGTGCCGCGATAACCGATATGGTGCATCCGGTTGGCGCCAAAACGGTCGTGTATGGGGAAACCTACGCGCACTAACGGTACTTTTAGTTCCCGGGCAATGTAATAGCCTTTGCTGTTGCCAAGCAGGAAGTCGGGTTTGAAGTCCGCCGCTTTCTCGCGAAGCGTTTCAAAGTCGGCTCCTTTTATCCAGAAAGGTTCAACGCCTATCTCTTTGAGCCAGGCTGCCAAGGCTGTTACAAAGTCTTCTTCACCGTATATCAATGCTTTTTTGCCGAACACATATTTATGGGCATCCACATAAGCATCTACCAGTCGTCCGCGTTCTTTCCGGTGGCTTTCGGGCATTGGCTTTCCGCTTATTTCTTCCAGTGTTGTCATAAATTTGTCCGAAGCTTCTATCCCAATAGGCAGCGGCATTTGGTTGTTGCGGATAAAATAATTGGCTTGCAACCATTCCCCTGCTGTTTGAACCGTTCCAGTATCTTTTGTACGGCTAATGCCTTTGTTGAATTTCTCACCAAACTCAATTACCGCTTTGGAATTGCCGATTTGCTCAATCTCTTTCATGGTGGTTCCGCCGGTGGGTATCAATTGGTACTCCGAGGTGTACACATTATCGAGTGTTTCGCTGTAATCGGGGAAAAGCACGTACTTCATCCCGAAATCAGTAAGCAGTTCTTTCAGATAGCGGATGTCGGCAGGCGACACCATTCCCGGGAAAATACTTAACGTGTCATTCTGTTTTCTCGTGTTTGGAAACAGCTTTCACGGCAGCCACGACTGTGTTATGGAAACCTTCGGCATGGCTGCCGCAATAGCTGGGGGTGGAGGCATGAATAAAAGCAGGTATGGGACTTCCATCAGCCTCCCGAGATTCTTTGTAATGCCTGATATGACCGGGAATGTCTTCGCCAATTGTTTCCGACAAACAAGTGGAAGCAATGCCGATAACACTCGGTTTATATTGTTTGATAATGTTGTTTATCCCGGTGATAAAATTGCGGCTTCCGCCATATACGGTTGCTTCTTCGCTAAAATTGCTTGAGGCAATGTCTACCGGTTCTTTGTAATGGCTTATCATATAGCGGCGGATGTAAGTGGCACATCCCTGGCTGCCATGAATAAGCGGCACACAACCCTCAATGCCTTTGAATACCAGCGAAGCACCAAGCGGAGCACATAGCTTGCAGGAGTTGCGGGTGGATATATAGCCTCCCCCGACAGCCTCCCCAACCCCTCCGAAGGAGGGGCTTTTTGAGTTAGTATTATATATTGTTTTATTTTCGGACACCATATTTGTTGGATTAATAGAATTTATAAAAAGGACTATCTTAAAGTCCCCCTTCGGGGGATTTAGGGGGCCGGGTAAACCTCCAAACGGGACTCATAGCCGTGGCATAAATCTCTTTGGCGAAATTGATCATCCCCTCGTAACCGGCCAGCGGTTCTTTACGTTCGTGATTGTGGTCGCAGAATCCGAGCCCGATTTTGTGGGCAATCGGCCGCTCTTTTACTCCTCCGATAAAAATATCAGCCTGCTTTTCTTTCACGAAATGCGAAAGTTCCACCGGATTCGAGTCGTCAACGATGATGGTTCCTTCGTCGCAAAGCTGTTTTATCAATTCGTAATCTTCTTTAGTCCCGGTCTGCGAACCTACAATCACGGACTGAACACCTATTAACCTCAGTGCTTTTACCAACGAAATGGCTTTGAAAGCACCTCCAACATATATGGCTGCCTTTTTCCCGGTCAGCCTCTCTTTATACCATGCCAGTTCCGGCATCAACCTTGTAAATTCTTCTTTTACCAACTGACGGGCTTTGTCCATTATGTCATCATCCTTGAAAAAACGGGCTACGTCATACAGCGCATCACTCATGTCCTCGATCCCGAAATACGAAACCCGCATGGACGGGATTCCGTATTTATCTTTCATCATTTTAGCTAGGTAATTCATCGACCCTGAGCATTGAACCACGTTCAGTGCGGCATTGTGGGCATTGCAAATATCGTCCACCCGTCCGTCGCCGGTGATGGTGGCATTTACATGTACGCCCATTCTTTTTATAGTATTCCAACAATATCCAGAGTTCACCGGCCAGATTGAAGTCACCGAGGATATTGATACTTTTGGCTGGTGTATACGGTTTGTTCTTCGTACCTACGAGTTTGAAAATTGACTCGCAAGCCACTTTGTACCCGTCTTTTTTCGATCCCTGGAATCCTGGAGCCTGTACTGCTATAACAGGTATGCCTTTTTCTTTTTCCAACTGACGGCAAACGCGCTCCACATCATCGCCAATAACTCCTACAATGCAGGTAGAATACAGAAAAGCCGCTTTCGGATTATGTTTTTCGATCAGCTCCAGTGCTGATTCGTATAGTTTTTTTTCTCCTCCGAAAATTACGTCGCGTTCCTGCAAGTCGGTGCTGAAACTCAACCGGTGCAATTCCGGTCCGGATGATAACGAGCCTCGAATGTCCCAGGTGTAAGCAGCGCAACCGATTGGTCCGTGAATGAGGTGCAATGCATTGGCAATTGGATAAAGCACCACGCGCGATCCGCAAAACACACAAGCCCTTTGGCTTACGCTTCCGGCCAGGCTGGCCTTGTTGCAATCTATTGTCCGTTCGTTTGCTCCCGCAACCGATACCTGATTTTGTCTTTCGTCTAATAATATACCCCTAGCCCCTAAAGGGGAACTGAAGCTACTTTTGTCTAATATATTGTTATGTCTCGTTTTCATATAGCCGGCTTATTATCAATACTATTTTTGTTCCCCTTTAGGGGTTAGGGGTACCCTGTGTTATTCATTTATCGTGCCATTAACAACTGCGGGGTGATCTTGCTGTGTTTTGAACGTGTGTAACAGCTTTAAAATGAATGCTGTGTAATTTTGTATTTTAGTGGTTTTAGCCACCAGCAAGCGTACTTATCCTGTTTGTGGAGCAAATGAAAACATACATAAATGTAGGAAAGTAACCTTAAAATGTAGGAAAGGCAGGAAATAGAATTGCTCCTGTTTTTTGTGGAGTTTGACAAAGTATTTATTCCATATATTGGCTTTAGCCCAATTATCTATAATGATTATCTGCATTGCGACTTATTGATAATTTATATTTGCCTTACTTTTTTCCTTGATGAAAAAAGTAATAAAAAAATCAAGACTGATGCCCACTTCGCTCGAAAAACTTACGCTCGAAGGACTGAAATTCCCCAAACTCCTCCCTCCGGTCGTCAAACAGGGGCATTTCCACGTCCTCCTCACTTGTTTTTCGGCTCACTGGCCAAGGTCGATCCCGGCTGCGAGGACGAATAAGAGCCTTGGGTCGTTTTGCAGATAATCATATTATCTGTTAAGGAGCTTTCATAATCATTAAACAAAATTGCCGGCTTCGTGCAATACGAAACCGGCAATGCTATGGGCCTAATGAATTGATATTTGTATTAAAGCATTTATTGAAGCCTGGCTTTGTCAATTGATAAGGTGCCATTAAATGTTTTATGTTGGGTATAAACAGTCATACCCAGCAACTGCCATTCTACAATTCCGGCAACGTAATAGGTAAATTTGTTATTGTCCCTGGTTTTGTCTACAAAGATTGATTCTCCTTTCCAATTTGTTCCCAGGATAAAACCGTTGGTGAAAGTATAAGCACTTATTGGTACATTCACATTATTGCTGTCTTTCCCTGCAACAATTTCAAGGGTATATTTTGAAATCAGGTTCTTCTGCAGTTCAACTATAAGGAATGTATTCTGTTTTGGAGACAAGCTGTCGCGAGAGGCAAAAGTCCATTCTTTTGCTTTATTGGCATCTGCCTTTTTATTGCCGCCACTGCAAAATGATAAAAGTCCGATTACTAAAACTATAGCTGCAACAAATCCAATTTCTCGCCGGACAAGCTTGATGGCTTTAAAATAGATTGTAACGAAATAAATGAGAAGCCCGATATTCAATAATCCCCAAAGTAAATACATCATAGCAGTGTAGTATGTAATTTAGTAGGTATTCATTTTATCTCCATTTTGGTTCAACGGGAAGCCGTTCTCCATCGGCTGTGGTGTGTTCCTCTAAGGAGTTTTCTTTCGACTGGATAACCATGTAAACCATGTTTTCGTCGGATGAATTGCATATTCCCCGCTTTCCGGCGGGTGCAACCCGTATCACGCTTCCTTCTTTTATGCCGAAACAGTCATTGTCTACCTGAAAGAAACCGTGGCCTTTCAAAATAATATAGGTTTCTTCATTCTTCCAGTGGATATGAAAATAGGGTTGTTCCGATTTTGGAGGAAGCGAATTAAATGATATTTCCGTGCCAGTAGCCTGAGTCATACCTTTTAAAAAGACTTTCCCTTCAATGAGTCTTTTATTCACCGGGTGAACCAACGAGTAGTCCATTAGTTCATCTAATTCTCCCAGATCTACAGCACTATAGTGGCTGTTCTCCGATAGCTTTTCTATTTGTTTCATGCGTGGAATGAATTGTTTTTCTTATTGGTATTTTGAATTGCATGGATTGTAAACCTGCAGCAGCAAGGGATTTTCATATCTCTTTTATTGTTTGTTATTGCCTATTTAAAGAAAAGATGTAGCCCATAAGCATTGAGTCTGACCCGGTTTTTATTATTTGCAGGTTTCGGGTTGCAGAATTTTTTATAATCTTCAGTTTCGGAGTTCGATTGGATTGGTGGCAAACCTTTTAATGTATCTGCTGCTTCCGAAACTCCTAATTCGGAGGCTGTAGATAAATCGAGATATGCAAGGTTTTGCTTATTTAGTTTCAGGTAAGATAGACCACGGATGTAGTATGAATTGGCAAGATCAGGATCTAACCCTATTGCTTTGGTCATATCATTAATGCATTTTTCATATTCACCTAATCCGAAATATCCGGATCCTCTGGTGTCCAGTGTATTGGGATCATTAGCTTTCAGTAGAAGGGATTTGTTTGCATATTCCACACATAGGTCGTATGCTTTTAAAAAGTAGTAATTCCATCCTATATTGTTGAATATCCTTGTTGTATCAGTATATATTCTGAATGGTTTTTGCCGGTATTTTTTCAATAGTAATTGAAAATCTGAATTAGAGCCAGTAAAATCTTTCAATTTAGATTTTACAAAAGCACGTCCATACAATAAATTTAGATCGTTTGAATCGTTTTGAAGTAAAAGATCCAGGTCATCAAGTGCAAGTGTGAATTTGTTTTGTTCTATATAGAGCCCAACACGCATTTGATAAGGATTAAAGGCAGTTATTTTTTTATCGCTTTTTGGGTTTATTATTTTGTTGACATAATAAAGCGCTTTGTCAGTGTTATTGTTTAATTCCATTTCTGTATCGATAATTAAATAATAGTAATTCAATCGGGTAGAATCTTTTTCGTAGGCACTTTTGAAATTCTGATAAGCACTGTCTAATTTGTTTTCTTCCCTGAATTGTATTCCTCTTAGTACAAGTTGGTCAATATCATCCGGTTTTTGGGATAAAATTTCTTTTTGGATTAGTAAGTATGGCGAAGTCCTGAGATGAAAATCTTTCCACGACTCGTTAATGCTGTCGTTTAACCGGTTGATATAACCATCAAGCGAACTAAAATTCAAACGACTTTCATGAATTGTTTTTAATTCGCCATAGATTTTGCTTAACTCCGACACATATACCGAATCGCGGCAACCATTCAGGTTATTCTCAATCCATTGCATCATATCCACAATCCGTGATAAATTCCATGTGTATCTTGCACCATAAATACCAGTGTCATCCCATTGGGTTAGTGGCCGGTTTGGAGTCTTTATCACCTGAGCCAGGCAATTAAGATTGAAAACAATAATTATAATAAATATGATTTCCTTTTTTTTCATGCGAGATACATATTTGTTTGGGTCCTGTTATAAAACTGGTGTATTATCCTCCTTAAATTAGGTCTCTCTCTTTCCTTAATTTTCTTCACCAAAGATATATATTATTATCTAATTAACCTAAATATACTGGGAATAATCTCTACTTTCATGTGTTTTTATCGCAGGTATTGTAGAAAAGATAGAGAGAAATGGAACACATATCTTTTAATAAGATAACTTGTTAGGTTTGTTATCCGGCGAAAATGGTGGAATGTACACCAGGATAAATGACATAATCTTATAATTATTTGGCTAAAGCCAATTTGATTTTTTATTTCTGGTGATTGGGCTAAAGCCAAATTCTATTGATATCCGGATTATTCTTTTCATACAAAAAAAATTACGGCCCCGCCCTAAAGCGAAGCCGCAATCGATTTTTCCAGCAATACATGTTGGGAAATTGCGAGATTGTATAGTCAATTCGGCTGGAGTCATGCGTCGTAAAGACTGGTGTCATGCGCCGATAGAGACTAAGGCCCCTAGCCCCTAAAGGGGAACTAAGTTAGTTTCGTTTCTTATTTTTTCTTGTTATTGGTTATAATAATCAATACTAATTTAGTCCCCCTTCAGGGGTTAGGGGTTCTTTTTATAGTTGGAATTCTACTTTTTCTTCCGGACACGTTCTGTCGAAATGATCCAGGAAGGCATCCATGATTTGTTTTACCAGGTTTGCGCCTCCATCGTAACCGGTTTTGGCAAAGTAGTTGTGTCCGGGACGGTCGGCAATGGGGAAACCAAAGCGTACAAACGGCGTGTCTTCGTCGCGGGAAATGTATTTACCATAGGTGTTTCCGATCAACAGGTCAACACCTTCCTGTTTGATCCATTGGTGCATCAGGAACATATCGGCCAACTCACCGCTCTTGAATTTTGCTTCCGGGATATCTTTCAGGATTTCCGGCATCCGTGCTTCGAAATACTTGCTTGGAGTTCCGGTAACAATATATACAGGTTTCATATCCATGCTCACCAGGAATTCAGTCAACGGAACCAATGTGTCAGGGTCGCCCCACAACGCCACGCGTTTTCCGTAAAGGTATTTGGCACTGTCCGAAATCAGGTCGATCAGGCGTCCGCGTTCATCCGACAAGCTTTCAGGAATTGGCAGGTTAGCGTGGCGGCTCAACGACATCAGGAAGCGGTCGGTAGCTTTGAATCCGATAGGGATATCGAGCATTTCGAATTTCACTTTACATTTGTTATCCAACTTGATACAGGCATCTTCGGTAGACATTGGACCAAGTCCGAGTGTAAACTTGCTGTCGCCGGTCAGTTTCATGTCGGCAATGGTAGTTCCACCGGTAGGGTACATTTTGTAATGTCCGTTGAGGGGAGCATCCAATACGTCGGTCATATCCGGGAACATGATTGTGCGGGCTTCCATCACTGACGTAAGGCGTTTGATTTCGCGCATATCCGAAGGTTCCATCCAACCTGCAGCGATATTGATTACGTTGCGTTTCTTTGGAGTTGCTGTAGAGAAGAATTTTATAAATGCAGCCACCTGGTTGGAATATCCGGTTACGTGTGTTCCCACATAACTTGGGGTATTGCAATAGATCACCTGTTTTCCTTCCGGAACGCAGCCATCGTCTGCTGCTTTGGAAATAATCTGGGTGAGATCATCACCGATAGTTTCCGACAAACAAGTGGTGTGAACTGCTATTACTTCGGGTTTGTAAACCGTGAACATGGTGTCGATAGCCTGTACCAGGTTGGCCGATCCGCCGAATACGGATGAACCTTCGGAGAATGAACTGGTTCCGGCCATAACCGGTTCGCGGAAGTGGCGCGACAGCGCGCTGCGGTGGTACGAGCAACATCCTTGTGAACCGTGACTGTGAGGCAAGCATCCGTGGATACCTAATGCAGCATACATTGCGCCTACCGGTTGACAGGTTTTGGCAGGGTTGATAGTCAACGCTTTCCTGTCTATTTCTTTTGCTGTTGTATGTCTTAGTAACATAATGTTTTTATTTAATAATTGACAATTGACAGTTGACAATTGACAATTAAGTTGATATTAATTCATGTAATTGAGGAACGGCAATTGATAACTTTATCTTAAAGTTGTCAATTGTCAACTGTCAATTGTCAATTGAATACGTATTCCGCTTCTACAAATTCTTCCGATTCCCAGGGGGCTTTCATTTGTTTGAAAATGGTGCTGCAGGCAATCATTTCAATATCTTTGTAGAAGTTCACAGCGCCTACGAAAGCTGCGTATGGTCCACCGTTGTCGTAGTTGTGGAGCTGTTTCATAGGGATACCCATTTTCTGAACCACATATTTTTCTTTGATACCGGCGCAGAATACATCGGGTTTATAGAGCTCAATGAGTTTTTCCATTTCGTAATGGCTCAAATCGTCGATTACCAGGGTGCCTTTCTTCATGTCGTTCATCATACCTTTGTATTCGTTGAACTCTATGTCGAAAGCTTCTTTCAGTTGGGCCAGTTCTTCTTCGCTTTTGCGTGGCTTGAAGCGGGTAGGATCCGGATAAACCGTTATTTCCTCAATGTTACGGCTGTCGGCGTCAATCTGAATGGTTGGGATTACGCGGCGGCCTTCGTAGTCATCGCGGTGTCCGAATTCGTAACCGGCAACCAATGTTTCCATGCCCAGTTCGGTGAACAGCTCCTGGTAGTGGTGTGCACGCGATCCTCCTACAAACATCATGGCAGTTTTACCTTCAGTTTTTGATTTTGCTTTCGCAATAGCGTCATTAACTGCTACCATTTCTTCGGCAATTACTACCTCGATACGGTCGATTAATTCCTGGTCGCCGAAGTATTGGCCCACTTTACGCAAGGTTTTGGCTGTGGCATCTGCTCCGATAAAGTTGGCTTTTGCCCATGGAATACCGAACGAAGTTTCCAGCATCTCAGCCACATAGTTGATTGAGCGGTGGCACATTACCAAGCTGAAATCGGCTGTGTGTGCAGTTTCAAATTGCTCCAGGGTAGAGTTACCAGACATGGTTGCAATAATATCCACCCCGATTTTGTCAAACAACTCATCGATAACAAAAGCATCACCACCGATATTGTATTCACCCAGTACGTTTACTGCGAATTTATATTTGCGTTTCGGATTGTCGTTGCGTCCAATCAGGTGTTTGTACAACCCGTTGTTGGCAATGTGGTGTCCGGCCGACTGCGATACCCCGCGGTAACCCTCGCAAGAGAAACCGAAAATGTTTACGTCCGGATATTCTTCTTTCATCTGGCGGGCTACGCGGTGAACGTCGTCACCGATCAATCCTACCGGACAAGTGGAGAATATAGCAATACCTTTGGGGTTGAATAATTCAACGGCTTCGCGAATGGCTACTTTTAGTTTTTCTTCACCTCCAAACACAATGTTTGAATCCTGCATATCGGTCGAAAATGCATATGGAATGAAGTTTTCCATTTCCGGTTTGTCGGCACGGGTTTGGTTCCGGCGTGTAAGCCACGAGTAGAATCCACAACCGATAGGTCCGTGTGTGATGTTGATAATGTCCCTTGTAGGACCGAGAACCACCCCTTTACAACCTGCATACGTACAACCGCGTTGGGTAATGATACCCGGAATGGTCCGCACGTTCGACTGTATCTGGGGAATCGAATCAGGGTCGTTAACCACAATCGACTTCGCTCTTTTCTTGGCAACCTTCTTTGGATAAGCTCCTATCACCTCTTCGGTGAACTTACTCATGTCCAGTTCTTCTATTAATGTCTTTCCCATAATGTTTTTTTTTAATTAAGAATTAATAATTAAGAATTAATAATTGTGGAACGTCAGAGAATTCATTCTATATATTATTAATTGTATGATATTACTTTTAATTATTAATTATCAATTTTTAATTATTAATTAATCAAGTGTAATATCTCCGCTTTCACCCGTACGAACACGGTACGAATTACTTGCCGGAATTACAAATATTTTTCCATCGCCACTTTTACCGGTCTGATTGACTTTGATAAGCGTATCCACAGCCAATTCTTTTTTCTCGTCGGTAACTACCAGTGTAATCATTCGTTTGGATTTCAAACGAGGCATCTCAATAATGAGCTCTTGCTGGTCGGCATCCAGGTTGGCAGCCTTTTCAAAACCGCCTTTGCCTTTTCCGCGTCCCAATACCGGCATGGCAGTGAACGAAGGCAGGCCAGCATCCGAAAGGGCAAGCTTGGTAGCGCTCATTTTGTCGATGCGTATCATTGCTAATATCAGTTTCATATAAAGTTCTATTTACAGCCTTCCCTAATCCAGCCCCCTAAATCCCCCGAAGGGGGACTTAAAGACTTATTCTATTAAAAAAAGCCAGTTGTTTTATAATTTATCTTATGTAGCACTCTTCAAAGTCCCCCTTCGGGGGATTTAGGGGGCTATATTTAGGGGCTTTAATCTTTCTTACCGCTTGAAATAGTGTAGCTTTCTTCTACCGGAGTAACGAAGATTTTACCATCACCAAACTGTCCTTTTTCGCCTGAACGGGCTGCCAGCATAATTGTTTCGATTACGAAATCTTTGTCTTTTTCAGGAATCACCATCATGAGCAAGTCTTTAGGAAGCTCATCATAAGTCACATTTCCTACTTTAATACCACGTTGTTTACCACGACCAAATACGGCTAATTTTGTTACTGCAGGAAAGCCTGCATCAAATAAAGTCTTCATTACTATCGAAGATTTTTCCGGACGAACTATTGCTCTTAATAAATACATATTGTTTAGTTTTTAAAACCACCCCTAACCCCTAAAGGGGAATTAGAGTGGTATGTTTATAAATTTATATTCCCAAACCTAGAAGTTCTTACTCCCCTTTAGGGGCTGGGGGTTGTTTGGAGGTCGTCTTTAGTTCAAAATTCCAAAGCTTACCAACAAATCTTCCAACTCTTGCATTTCAAGTGGTTTAGGAATCACGTGCATGGTGTTATCGTTTATTTTCTTAGCTAAAGCGCGGTATTCGTCAGCTTGTGCATGCTCAGGTGCATAGTCAATTACTGTCTGACGGTTGATTTCAGCGTGTTGAACCATATTGTCGCGTGGTACGAAGTGGATCATCTGTGTTCCGAGTTTTTTAGCAAACTCCTGAATCATGTTAGCTTCGTTGTCTACTTTACGTGAGTTACAAATCAAACCACCCAAACGAACTGTACCAACTTTACCGAACTTAGAAATAGATTTGCAAATGTTGTTAGCAGCATACATAGCCATCATCTCGCCAGAGCATACAATGTAAACCTCTTCAGCTTTACCGTCGCGGATCGGCATGGCAAATCCACCGCAAACAACGTCACCCAATACGTCGTAGAAAACATAATCCAATTGTTTGTCGTCATCGTAAGCACCCAATTGCTCCAACAAGTTGATAGAAGTGATAATACCACGTCCTGCACAACCTACACCTGGTTCCGGACCACCTGATTCCACACAACTTGTTTCTTTGAAGCCCGGTTTCATTACATCATCCAAATCAATGTCTTCACCTTCGTCGCGCAATGTATCCAACACTGTTTTTTGTGCCAAACCATGAAGAAGCAAACGAGTAGAGTCAGCTTTAGGGTCACAACCCACTACCATTACTTTTTTTCCCATTTCTGCCAAACCGGCTACTGTGTTTTGCGTTGTGGTACTTTTACCAATACCGCCTTTTCCGTAGATTGCAATTTTTCTCATCTTTTTTATCTTTTAAATGAATAACTAATGTTTCTGTTTCGGAGGCTATTTTTCAATAACCTGATAACCCTTAGTCATTTTCCGTGCCATTAACAAATTTATTGTGTTTTACTGTTCATGGCTCGTAGCCCTAACTCATTATATATCTGCTGGATATAAACCTGAAAATATTTTTATTTCGGGGATTAAATTACCGGTTTTAAGAAAAGTAGAAGATGCTGAAAATAAGGTATTTTCCTACTTTTATGTAGGAAAACATCCTTAAAATGTAGAAAGTGTAGGAAGTATGGAACGTGAATTTACCTTGGCATCTGATGCGCGCTGGCAGAAAATAAGAATCATCTTTTGCAAAGTTCTTATTTTAGAAACGCATTTTTTTAGAAAGATGCAGGGGCGAAGAAGTTTTTTGTAGGAGACAAAAGAATAGTTGATTCGGGAAATTACTTTTCGTTTCAAATAGCTTTAACTTCCGCAGGGCTTTCCCTGACTTTTATGCTATTTCTCTAAATAAATATATGATAATTAACGTGAGTTCGATATAAGCTCCCAAAAGATTTTATCTTCCAATAAGTTAAAGAAACAAATGCATAGCATTTATTCGTGGAAATTAGCTACACTGACCGTTGGTTCGTGCAATTAGTGGTTTATTTCTTAAGAACTCCCAGAAGATTTTATCTTCCAATAAGTTAAATAAACAAATGGAATGCTATTTACTCTGGTAATTCTCGCTTATTTTATAGACAACCAAATTGTTCTTATCAACAGATATTACTTTCCATTGGGAAGACACCATACCACCCCAATAGGCAACAGTAATATTGATTAATGAATCATTCTTTGCCCAGGTTCCATCAAAGTCGGCATACGCAACCGGTGGAGTACCACACCAACCCGCATTTTTCTTTCTACAAATACCTGGGTTCCTTTAATACACATCCCGTAATCGTTATCTTTAAGATTATCCGCAAAGCGACCCCTACTAAATATAACTTTCAATCTATTGAAGATATTGAGGGACATAGTCCTGATATCTTAGTAGCAAAGAATATTTCACGGAAAACAAGCCGCGTTAGCGGTGGAATCTTTCAATTCAAGATGTCAGAGCTACGCTCCTTAATTATCCCTTATAACTTCATTGCTACCAAGATATCAGAGCTACGCTCCTGTATTTTCAACTCTGCACAACAGGTAGACATGCGGATAATCATATTATCTTTCAATGTTGTGGCTCGCTGATATTTCCACAAAGCATCGACAAGTACGGGATTAACCCAGTAGCCAATCAACTTTTCTGAATTATTCATTGCAGGCTCGTTCTTCTCACACGAAGCCAATACCATAAGCGAGAAAAACAAAATCAATTTAAATCCTTTCTTCATATCCCGTTCATTTGATGTTCATTATAGAGTTGAAGGATTAATGCTATTCGTTGCATCGCTGGATAATGTGAGAAGAAAAAGAGGCTGCCTCAATTACATGAAGCAGCCTCTGGATTATTTTAGAAAACAATAAAACCTTATTTCATTCTTATTACCTTGAATGTTTTTGTAACATTACCGCTATTAACTTCAACAAAGAAAACTCCGGTTGAAGGTAATGATACAACTTCTGTTGTTGAACTTGCAATTTTATTTGCCACAATTCTTCCCGCAACATCAAACACTCTGATAGTTCCGGTTTTTCCGCTCAACGACACATTTACATTTCCATCTGTCATTGTTGGATATACAGCCACTTCGCTATTGCTTAAATTTGTATTTCCTGTTGAGAGACCTTTTATAAATTTCAATACAATTACATTTTCACCTTCAGCTACAGTTACACTTTCAACAGAAGTGTTATCATAGTCATAATTATATCCTCCGTTTGTAACAACATCTTTATCGGTTGTAAGGGCAGAATATGTTTTTCCAATAGTCAAATAATTAGCTAAAGTAGTTCCCCAAGTAGCTGTGTAAACACGGTCAGCTTTAATCGAAGTATTAACATCAGCAGCATCTACATATTTTACACGAACAGTAGGTTCTGTAACTTCATACATTTCATAATTATCTATAAAAACACTATCAGTACCAGTTGCACGTTGGAAGAATACACCTCCTGCACCCACGGTCGCAGTTTTAAATGTAAAGTCAGCAGTTTCCCACGCATCGTTTGTTGTTGAATTATAAACATCAACATCAGCAGTATTACCAATCAAGAACAATCCGAATTTTGCAGTGTGTGCACTTGGAACAAATATTTTAGCTCTAACGCGATAAGTTTTGTTTGAAGCGATAGCAGTACCACCAGCAACGGAAGCATCCAATGAACCACCAAATACTTTCAGACTACGCTCGCCACAGAATTTAGTCAATTCGCTAATACCCACGTTACCCCAGCCACCGAATTTAGAGCGGTCGTTGCAGAAAGGCTCAGCTACAAGATTTGTTCTGTTGTTATACAACGGTGTAAAGCAGCTAGCATCTCCATAAAGCGCCGTAACGGAAATTGATTTGGTAATCGAGCCAGTTGTAACAGAAATAGTACCGCCTTTTATCGAAGCACTTCCTGTAAACTGAGCAGTAATATTTACACCTGCCTGAGCTTCGGCAGCAGTGAGTGTAGTTTTGCTAAGTGTAATTCCTTGTGGGGCAGTAAGCGTTACATCTCCGGTAAGGTTTGCACCACTCACATTGAATATTTTTGTCAGATTATTTGCATCATAATAAAAGCTGGTAGCAGACAAAGTAAGAACAGGATCTACTGATGCACCCAGATAGTAAAGACGGAAATTATCGGCAAAAGCCCAGTTTACGCTACGGTTAACAGATTTGAAACCAATTGTCAGCGAACCATCCAGTACAACAGCCTCTGCGCTGAAATCGCCGGTACTTGTTACTTGCGTTTGAACATCTTGTGCATACACATAAGTACCTGTTGTACCTGCATCTCCTCCGGCTGCAGCCGTTACTCTGTATTTACCGTTAGGCAAACCTGTTATAATTTGAGAGATTGAGAAATCAGGTCTAGGGGTAGCATTACTCCAATACTGGAAATATACATTCCCATTTTTGAAACCAGCCGAACCGGCATCATTCCGTGTACAGTATTCACTATTTGCAGTTCCGGTTTTTGTCCAATATGGAATAGTCTGCTGTTTGTCTACTTGAATATCTTCAAAACTTGCATTTCTGATGTAAAATGTCACATCATAGTAATCGCCTGCAGCATAATCAATTACAACATTTTCTGGTGCATAAGCAGTACCTGCCAAAAAAGTTGCAGAGCTTACACCTACAATTCCTTTAACATCAGTTCCTTCTACTAGTGTGATGTAATCCATTTGAGTTAATGGATCAGTACCAGAGCTTGCAATATTAGTTGCCGTATTTTTGAAAGTAAAATAAGTTGCTCCTGTTACACTTGCTGGAGTTCTCAACGTAGTCGACCAAGTGCCATCCTTTGTATTACCTAGATTTAAAGGCTTATAACCATATTCCATTCCATCAACACTAGAGCCTAAACCAGTATTAAAATATGCATAGGCATTACCACCAGCTATTTGGCGTACAGTTATTTTATATGAAGTATTTGGTTTAATCGTAGCACTTACTTGTTGTGAAAAATAATTAGTATTAGCAGTTCCTCTCCAAATACAAACATAAGAACCATTAACAGCTACCGTACTCATTCCAACACGTATTGTATTAGTAGTTCCATTTATTGTAACATTAGTAACCCAGGGTGTTCCAAAAGCATGTCTAGCGGTTGTAGTAGCTGCAGTACCCGTAACTAAAGCTCCAAGAGTTTCGAAACTTGCATTTTGCAACAAGTTGTTTACATTTGTAGCTGCATCAGCATCTGTAATAGTAGGATAAGTAATCGTTACTGTTGGGGTAAGTGTTGTTTTATATACATTTCCTTCATATACATACACTTTACCAGCTTTTTGAGAGAAACGAACTACTCCGTTGATTGTTGGAGTGTATGTGTAAGCACCTCCTGCAACTGAAATCTCCGTTCCTATTGATCCTTGAACTTCCAGCGTATAATCTCCCTCAACATGAACAAATGTAGACAAATCGACTGTAGATCCATTTAAGTTCTGTAAAGCTGGTAAGTAAGGAATAACTGCGGCGTGCACTGCAATCGTGCAACACATGGCAAACAAGGCAATAGACAGCCTTAAAAATCGTAATTGTTTTCTCATAATAAAATTGAATTAAAGTTTTGTTCGTTTATTTTTATTTGTTTTTAAATTCACAAAATTACTTGAGCAAAAATAGAATTGTTGAATGATATTTGAGGTGAAAAAACAGTCAATAAAGAAGAATGATTTGCGCAATTATTTTGATTTTCAGCATTTAAAGCAGCCCCTTTAAATAGCATAAATTTCATACTCAAAAACCAGTTTTACCAGCCTGTCATTTAATAGAACCTATTTTAATTGTACAATTTTCCATTACAAATTATTCCTCAGAATAGATTTTATGCAGTAATACCCTCCAAAGAAAAAAGAGAAGCTACCATGAGGCAACTTCCCTTTTCTAAAAGAAATACGAATATCACTATTCCACAATTACTTTTGTAACTCCATTATTTGTCTTTACAACGTAAATACCCTGATTCAATACAACACGAGTATCAGAAGTATTTTTACGCACATCCATTACTTTAACACCCTGTACGTTATAAATTGTAAAGCTTTCTGCGTTTATAACCCGAAGTGATTTATGGTCTACGATTACAGCCGGGCTAACTGCGTTTATCCGTTTTACGGCGGTACTGGTACCTGCATCAGCAAGTACCCATTCGGTATTATTGCCGGCAACCCATGTTTTGTCGGTATACATCCTGCTGTTTGCTGTTAAAGCATCTGTTCCAATTACTTTCCCTGTTACAGTATTCAACAACGAAACTATATTATTTCCCTGACTTTGAACCACCCATTTTGAATTTGCAGATGGAGCCCCTAACTCTGTATCCCATGCGTTAGCCGATGATTTTCTCAAAGCTCTGTACAAACTATCCTGAACAATATAAACTGTGTCAATTGTAGAAGCCGGATTTACATTCACTTTTCTGAAGATAAACTTTTGGCTATTCAATCCACTTTGAGTGGTCAATACAGGATATGCCGCACTAGTGCTACCAAATACCAATTGGCTTGTATTCTGACGAATATAATAACGTGTATATGGAGCCACTTTCTTTACAGTAATTGAATCAATAAGTACATTCTGAGGGTCTTTGAAAATCAACTTGCCACTTTCACCCAAAGCTGCAGTTGCCGTAACGTCAACAGACAGATTATTATTCACAAAATCCGAAGAAGCATAACCTCTTTTTGCAACAGCAAAACCGTTTGTACCGTAAACATATAACGAATCTACTGTATTATTCACCGATGAAATAGCTAATGGGTACGATTTACCATTGTCTTCAATTTCAATGGAACGCTCAAATACATTTACAGTTGGCTTTGTGTATGTAAATGGAATCTTTTTCGTAATAACACCTCCAACAGTATCAGTTGTTACCACGATGGTATCTTTCGTCAACGAAGGTTGCGTGTAATTGTATGTAGCCGTAATTTCGACCCCACATTGTGACTCCGAAGCAGGAACAGTAGTTCTGCTCAATGTTATGCCAGCAGGTGCAGTTATATTAATTGCGTTAGGCAAAGCATTGCCGGCAATTTTAAAGTTTGCTGATTTTGTTACGTTTGTAAGGGGCAAAGAGCTGGTAGCAACATCCAACAATTTATTTGAATTCTTCTTGAGGAACAAATTATTGACACCAAACCAAGATCTGGGTCCATTAAAAGTCATATAATATATTCCTCCAGTAGCTCCGGTAATAAAAGTATAGTTAGCTGTCCTATATAGCACGTTAGTCGAAGCAGAAGTAAATGTTTGTGAACTTAGCCTTCCGGAACCAATTGGTGTTGTGCTAATCCCAACAGTGATATTCTGTGGAGGGGTTGCACTCCCACCGCACACAAAATCCATTGTAAACGTGTAAGAAGAACATGCTTCTAATGTTACTGGATAAGCATAAAAAGATGTTACATACGTATCAGCATCCCAACGAAACATTAATTGCCTAGTCGTTAATGCTGCTCCACCAATTTCGTAGGTAAATGAACCTGCAGTGTAGCCACCAGTAGCTCCAGAATCTCTAAACCTGCAACCACCTGACCCATTTGCCACTGTCCATGGTATAGAAGCCGTAACATTATTTAACCAACCCACATCATTTGGCTTTGAAGCTGTCCCGGTAACTCCATTTCCATCCCAGCCTGCAAGCAGATTTTGAGATTCAACTGATAGACTGCAACTTGCAATCACAGCGATTAATAGTAATAATTTTCTCATAAAAATTTGATTTAAATAAATAAAAAGTAGCTTTATAATTGTCAAACAAATATACAGTCAATTCAAAATCTGCATGGTGAAAAAAAAGTCAATAAAGAAGACGATTTAACCAATAACTCTACTCCAACCACTATAAAGTCTATCATTCGCCAAACATTTTCAGAATGAAAAAGAGCAGTTCAAAAGATAAACTTTTCGAACTGCTCTGATAAAAGCTTCTTCGGCAACACTCACTACTGATCTACATTACCCTTTTGTATGAAACATCAATTAATGTATCTGATTTTAAAAGTTCAATTTTCCAATTCACAAATATCCATTAAAATTGAACTGTTTTTATTGTCTTATCACGGAATAGTATTTCCACTGTTTTCCCATCTTTTGATACTTTCACTCTCTTTACAGGTGTAAGTTCTTTAGTTGTCCAGTCGGTACCCGATTTTTTCCAGAGTTCGAGAGTAATATAAAATTTCTCATTCTTCTTTCCTGTTGTGAAAGTATCAAATGCGTTAACCACTGCACTTGCATTGCTTTGCGGATGAAGTCCGGTACTATGCACAAACTGCATGGCTCCCCATTTTTTCCAGGGTATCATTGCCAGTTTGTACTCTCCATTATCAATGGATTTTGCCCGGTTACTGCCAATTTCAAGCGTTTCGTCATGAATGGCCTTTCCCAACTGTGGCAAGGCATAATGCCCCAAACGGATTTGGATGTTTCGTGTTTCGTGTTTCGTGTTTGGAGTTACGGTATCAGCATATATTAGTTTATCAATCCGCAAAATACCATTTGCCAACGGGATATCGGCTAACCTGAACCGAATTTTTGTGTTTGTTTCCAGTACGGCATCACGATAATACACACCGTTTTCAAATTTTTTAAAGGTATATAATCGTAAAGCTTCCCACTTTGCCGAATCATTTTTTACAACATAATTCATAGCCACCTCTCCCCTCTTCCCATCTGCCTGCCAGGGGAAAGCCGAATTGTACGACAGCCGGTTATAGTTCTCGGTGCTGCGGAATTTCTGCCAATCACCTGCAACTGTGGCATGACACCATGCACGTATTTCGGATGCACCAATATTGGGATAATCGGTGATCAGGATATTGGAGCCCGTTGAAAATTTATTATAAACAGAATCTTTTGCAAAATTTTTCTCCCAAGGTCCTTCGTTTTCAATAGCAGTCCAAAAAGGATTGCTTTCCGGGATCAGTAATCCCAGGAAAACTTTACCACCCCAATATACGCTCCCACGGCAACTGTACATTTGCACAGCAGGTTCAAACGGGCCATAAAACCCAAGTGTCGGCACGCCATCCTTCATAAAATCGGGATGTTGGAAAAATTGCAGCAATGTACCTGAAGCAATACGACGCATCCAACCATAATTAATTTTCGGATCATTTTCAAATCCCATCAATGGAAATGCAGTAACTGCTGCATAACGGTATGAAATACTGCGCCCCCACATGATCATTTTACCATCTTTACTAAAAAGATAAGGATAGTTATCAGTCAGATCGCTAAAGTTTTTCATGAATTTTGCCGCGAATTCCGGATAGTATTTATTTCCATAGAATTCTGCCCAAAGCGCACCATACATCTGGAAAGCCCACATGCTGTAATAATCGAAAGCGGGACTGTCGTTGTACCATCCCTCGCCCCGATAGGCGTTAAGCGATTTTTGAAGATATTCGGCCAGTAGTTTTTCATTTACTCCATAGCCTTTGTCTTTAAAAAAACTGAGAACGAATATATTAAAGAATTTCCAGTTGGAATCCACTGTTGGGCCATCACCATAGCTAATCATCAATGCTGCCAATGAGTCTTTTTGCACTTGCGAAAGTGGATCCCAAAGAACTTCAGGAATAGCACTCATGGAAATAGCCAGTGCTCCGAATTCAACCAGATTTTGATGAGGACCTCCGTTTTTTGAACGATGCTTAATGTAAGACGGACTCGCAGGATTGAACAAATTGCAAATCTGATGACGATAATAATCAGCTACTTTGATATCATTAATCACCAGTTCCGGATTTTCTTTCAACAGAGGAGCAGCCACAAATAACGTACGTGACAGCCCTTCGAGTTTTTCGGTCGGGATCTGATCGTTGTTTCGCGGATAACTTATACCGGGTTGCTTCGGAAACTTCATCGGATCATCCAACTTGTGTATATAATCAAACGCTCCGGTGAGCATGTATAATGCAGCATCTTTCCAGTGTTGGCGGGTTATTCCCGAATAAGGGCTCAACTTATAATCCGGGTTGACAATATGAAAAATGTTATTATTCTTGTTATCATTTTTTTGTTGGGCATTTACAGCTACAAGCAATTGGCAGACAAACAACACACCTACAATCAATACTTGCTTAAGTGTTGACAGGTTTTTCTCTATTTTCGCATTCATAATATCTTCATTTAAAAACCCAAAATTACAATTGAGTTTGGAAAATAATTTTTTAAAACCGGGTTAAACAATAATTTCTTCCCGTTACTTAAAACTCCGCAACCTTTCAATATAAAAAGCAGCGGAGTTTTAAGTATTATTGTTCGTAGAACAATCTTTGTATTATTCTGAGCTAAAATTCTATTTTTTCAGATACCAGTTAGCCCTGTCCATAAGTTTAGATTTGATCGCAGCCTGATTATTTTTATGTTTAGCTGCTACTTTATCTGCCAGATAAGCATTATCGTCGCGACGTATCGCAAATCGCATCAAATCGTGGAAACGATTGCCTTCGAAGGCTAGCTCCAAGGCCAATTCTTTTTGAATGGCATCCTCAACAAAAAGTATTGAATCTTGCTTTGGATTGTTGCTTGGCCCGGCTTGTAAAGCATAATTCGGTATTCTATAATTAGTCGTGTCCAAATTTACATTTCCGCAACCACGCATTCTGATACCAATATTATTATCAAATCTGGTCGATGAAAAATCCATATAGCTTGACAATGGTGTTTTCTCGCTTCTTGGTACAATTTTATTGTTAGATAAATTCACAGAATTTAATCCGTTTTTAATTACTGCAAAAGCCAAATTGGGTTTTCCCAATCGATTAACAGCCTCAGCATAACGCAGATAGAGTAACGGAGAACGGTATACTACAATTTGCTTATTTTCGTTTTTGGTCGAATCTACTGGATTCATTATTAAAAACTTGTAAATATAATCACTTGTTTGGAATATTTTATTCACATAATATGCCTCCGCTTTATTTGAGATTGATAGTGACCCAAACCGTCTGGTATCGCCAACAGTGTCACGTGTCACTGTTTGAACATACCGCTGGGAATACCAATTATCAATAGCAACCTGAGATGGAGCCAGCATGTGATTGTAACATAAACTATCTAATTCAAACTTGCGTCCATATTGATTTGTGGCTGCGATATACGAAATATCTTCAGCAGAACTTCCAAGATAACGTCCTTCCCAACCACCATTACTATATGTTATTCCACCAGTAAATAGATTATTTATGGCTGTATACAAAGTTCTGAATGAGAAAATTGTATAACCCTTTTTATACATCAAGTCATGATATTCATTGGCTGCATTTTCATATTGCCCTGTCCACAAATATAAATCCCCTAATAAGAAACGAATCGGGAAAAATGATTTACGTGTATTCTGAGTATAGATTGTCCCAAAGTCTGGCAAATCAGCATCTTTCCACGGAGACAAATCGGCAATCAGCAATGGAGCGAGTTCGTTGAGTGACAGCGGTGCTTGAGCCTGAACTGACTCAGCATCAGCTACACTCATTATTGGCTTGTCGTAATAAATAGCCGAACCGTAATTCAATGCCAACTGCATATACGTCCATGCCCGAATGCCTTTGGCTGCGGCATATTCCCTGTACATGACTTTTATACCACCCTTAACTATTGATGTATCTATATTATTAATCACATAGTTACAGTTATTAATCACCGAGTAATAATCCCGGATATTATTAGCATAAGGATTTGAATCACTTATTTGAAAATCATTAATTTCACGCAAATAAGCAGATGATTTAGGATCTATATCCATTAAATCGCCACGCAATTCACCAAGCAAAACGTAACTATTGGCCAGCTTTTGTACCTGCGACAGTATGGCAGCCATAGAATAAAGGCTATCGTTAGCCTCATTGAATTTATATTGGTCTTCAAACACGACCTGTTCTGAATCGACATCCAATAAGCTATTACACCCAACCAACAAAAAGCTGGAAAGAATAAGAAACAGGATTGATTTATTTATACTTTTCATGTGAAAATAATTGTTTTTTAATGGTCACATGGAACTCGTCCCGTCAAAACGGAACTCGTTTCATATGCAAATATTACAAATTAAATTTAATTCCGACATAATAACTTTTCGTGAGAGGCAATAATCCGGCATCAACTCCCTGATAATACACCGAATTGCCCGCCGAGAACTCCGGATCTTGCCCTAAATACTTTGTAAAAGTGAGCAAGTTGTTTGCCGATACCCAGATGTTAAATCCTTCGATAAAATTACTTTTTATCGGCATATCGTAAGACAGGGTAATAGCTTTAAGACGCAGATACGAACCATCTTCAATCCAGCGGGTTGAGAAACGCGAATTGCCCATTGGGTCGCCATACACAGCTTTAGGCTGGGATGTTGCTTGTCCATCGGCTGTCCAACGGGTAATCATTACATTGGTCTGATTACTAAAATCTTTGCCTGCTTCCAATTGGCTACGGAAGTAATTATATACATCGTTACCATATGAGTAAGTAAATACAGTACTCAGTGAAAGTCGTTTATAAGATATTTTGCTTGTAATGTTTCCGTAAAAATCCGGATTTGGATTTCCTATAACCTGCTTATCTTTTTCATCAATGATTCCATCTTTTATTCCATTAGCATCGGCTACATCTTCAAATTTAATATCTCCTGCAGCGAATTTGCTATAAGTCCCGTCACTGTTCAGCTGTTTTAAGTCGGCCAAATCGGCTTCGGCCTGGGTGGCAAACACACCAAGTGCTTTGTATCCGTAGAACGAACCGGCAGCCTCACCTACAGCCGTGCGTACCTCGCCGCCGTAAACCATGGTGGAATAATCGGCAACAGGCAATGAAGTTATTTTATTGGCATAATGGCCAACACTGGCTCCAAGCTCCCATTTCAGATCTTTGAAATTCAACACTTTCCAGTTAGCCGAGAATTCAAATCCTTTGTTCTCCATTGTTCCGCCATTAGTCCAGTAAGTACCCAACCCGGTAACAATTGGAAGTTGTTTAAGCATCAACAAATCGGAAGTATTGCTATTGAAATAGTCGAAGCTAAAAGACAATCTGTCATTAAACAAGCCTAAATCAAGCCCAGCATGAGCCGTTCCGGTAGTTTCCCACTGAAGAGCCGGGTTATTTAAATTAGCTAACAATAAACCATTAGCCTTGCCCATAAACTTGACTCCTGAGAAATAGGCCATCGATTGGTAATCCTTGATTCCATCGTTACCGGTCATACCGTATCCGGCACGAATTTTCAGCAAGCTTACAAAGTTCATATCTTTCATAAATCGCTCGGAAGAAGCCAACCATCCTGCATTAAAAGCGGGGAAGATAGCCCAACTGTGTCCAAACAATGAAACACCACCCTCAGTTTCTTTTCCAAAACGAGAAGAACCATCCATAGCCACAGTAGCTGTCAAAAAATACCTGTTGGCAAAATCATAATCCACATTCAGGTAGTTTGACAAAGAGTTGGTTTTATTATTGACTCCGCTTACTTGTAAAAACTTGAACGCACCTGTAACTTGTGTATTGTTATTAGTGGTTGTGTTATGTTCTTCCACATAATCCGACTCGTAATACGTGTTTGTGTAACGCCATCCGTACATGGCTTTCAAACGGCTTTGTTTGCCTAAACTTTTTTCGTAAGTCAACCGCGTATCGTCAAAAAAATTGGTATTGCGCATAGTCTGCCCACTTACTTCATTTTGTGAAATTCCATAATCAGGTATTACCTGTTCCGGTGTATAATACATTGGGATGTAATGCCGTTCGACACCTTTGTTCACACTGTAATCAAATTGAGAACTCAATGTAAGATCCTTCGAAATTTTGATAGAAGGCAATAACCCTACATTAACACGTGTATTTCGAAGATTATTTACCGACAAAGCAATAATTCCATTAGGATTGCCTATACCAAATTCATCAGTATGCTCCAAATCTGTCGATTTTTCACCAGCAAAGGTGAATGAATTAGGACTTAAAAATGGTGATTTTACGTAGGTCAGCCACGTAGGGGATGAAAAGCTCATTCCATCGTCCACGAGCGATCTGGTTATTTGAGCTACCCCAATATTTACCCCTAAATTAAAATTATCGAGCAACTTTATATCTGCGTTCAAGCGTGTATTCAGCCGATCGCTATTAGTGCTTTTTACTATTCCTTTGTTTGTTGTGTATCCCAACGAGAAATAATACATGGCTTTTTCGTCGCCACCATTAGCATTAATCATGTAACTGTTAGTAACACCCCGTTGATATACCTGATTAGCCCAATTAGTATTGTTATGGGCAGTGTTATATACTTTGTAATTGGTTTTGTCTGTTTCCAAAAATCCATAATTGGAAATGTCAGTACCTGTTATACCTTTTGACCCTATTAAATCACCGGCATAAATCCTGAAATTTTCTCCACTCATCATCGGTATTGTTCCTGGCATATCGGTTGTTCCGGCAACCACATTCAGGCTAATTTTCGTAACCATTGTTTGGGAACGTTTGGTTTTAATCAACACAACTCCATTAGAAGCTTTGCTTCCGTAAACAGAAGTACCATCTTTTACCACAGTAATACTTTCAATATCGTTTACATCAATCGTATTCAGCGGATTAGAGAAAAACCCTTTGTGAATTGATACTACATCGTTTAAATTATCCCAAATAACACCATCAACGACAAACAAGGGTTGCGCATTGGCATTCAACGAATTGATACCACGGATAAAAAACGATGACCCAATGCCCGAAATACCTGAACGCGTAATTGTCCTGACATCGCCACCTAATGAGGTTTGGATTAGTTCGTCGGCCGACATACTGTTTACTTGCTGCAAATCATCGACACCTTTTGCAGCATAAGTTGTGGCAGCATTGTTTACATTTCCTGTTAATCCGACTGTTTTTTTGAAATAAGTACTGAATTGATCGGAAAGAAGTTTCACCACCACTGCCTTATTCCCACGCAATGGAAATTCTACCACGTTATAATCGTAGGCCGAAATTTTTAACACGGCCAATAATGATGATGTTTTGATAGAGAACTCCCCATTATCATCGGTTGTAGCTGATGTTCCTAAATTGATAACTGATACCTGTGCAGCTTTTATCGGCTGTTTGGTATGAGCGTCAATTACTTTACCTGTAATTGTAGTATTGGCAGCTTCAATATTAGCAGCCGGCTTGCTCTGAGCGTAAACTGCCGGCTCCAAAAGCAACACGGCAACAAAGGCACAAATTAGTCTGAAACAGAAACTTGTTCTGTTCATACATAATATGTTTTTATATCTTTCCATTTTCATGTGCATATATTTTATTTTTTATTAAAGTCGGTTGAAGCTTTCATTGCCATTAACCTGAAAAGTGTGTTTCTCAAGCTTATTGCACCCGGTTTCAAGCGAACAATTTTTGTGTCTTTTTTTATTACTGAACAGGTTCAAGGATAATACAATCAATTAACAGGTTGCGGCTAAAGTTCACAAGTTCTGCCCCGGTTACTCCGGCTTCATTTCTAACCCTCAATACCACTTTGGCTCTAGGTTGGCTTATTAAGTTACAAAACGGGAAGACCACGTCTTTGGCCACCAACATTTTATGAACCACAAATGGAGTTGTTGTAAAAATAGCTGCAGATGCAAGTGTTGTGGATGTTGTTACATTGTTGTTGGCATCTATTCCCGCATAGTTAATTAGTTTACCTGTAGCATCTACATATTGTAAAAAGAATTTTACTTTATTAGGTCTACCATCGGTGGGACTTGTAATACTTGCCGGAACAAAGACACAGTAAATATTATATTTGGCAGCCAGCGTATTGGGTATTTGAAAATTAACATATAGCGTTGACCCCGAACTCTGGGTTTTTGATTCAGCTTTCAGGTATCTGCCGCGAGAAACAGAATAACCGGTTCCAAGAGCCGACATATTGTTCTGAGTATAGTTTGCCAAATCTAACGTTTCAAAACTGGCAGCCTCGGCTTCTACCCGGATTTCGGGCAACCATGATTCTTTAGCTTCAATATTTATTTTATTGGTTACATAACCATAGCCATTACTCAATTCGGCTTTTTGTGCTCCTGTAAACAATCTACCCGGATTACCCAGCTTAAGGCCGTTAGTAGATTTCAACGTATCAAGTTCTGAAAACGAATTAGTTAATCTGCCTCTGAAGAACAAATCCTTAACCAGTGTTATTTTAGCATATTTCGCTTGCGAAACATCTCCTCCTTCGGCAACAGTAGATTTAAAATAAGGCGCGATGCGGTTATAAGCCTCATTCCAGGCATCGTTATTTGGCAATATTGCCGTATAGGTACTGTCTTCGGTTTTCAACGCAGCCAAACGGTCCAAAACAATATTAGTGGTTTTATATGCAGAATCCACAAATACACCATCCTGAAAACTAGCAACCGGATCATATGTCTTTACATTCAATGACTTCAGGTATACACTCAAAGAATCTAGTCCGGGCGTTTGCTCAATATATTCCCAAAAATTTAAAGTATAGGGAGCATATTCTCCAATAATATGTATAATCCCGTTTTGCATAGCCAGGTCGGATTTGATTATGGGCTTACCTCCAAAAGTAAAACCAGTTGTACCTTTTTCAAATTTCAATAATTTATCGTCGAACATACGAAGCGTTTTGCCCGCAGTTATCAATATGGAAGTAGAATATGAAAAACGTGTAATATGATTTTCCACAATGTTCTTTACTTGCACCGAATCATTTATATCCACCGCTTTTAAGCTTGCATTGATCGGTGCCCAAACAGTGAATGACTGTGACTGGCTTAGAATGGAGTCATAACCGGTTGTGCGCAACATCTCGGCAAATTTGGTCAACAATGTGTCCTGCGAAATGAATTGGTATAAATTCTGGCTGCTTTTATTCAAAGGCTCAGAATTATAGTGCTCATCCCATATATCGGAACACGAAACTGCCGACAATGCAAGGATCAGTGTTACAATAAATAAGAAACTAGACTGCTTAAATTTCATAATAGTGATTATATTATAATGTGTAACTTTTTATGTATAAGTGCATTCGCTATTAATAAATATCTTCGGTTTCCAACGCGCTGGTGGGAACAAATTCCAGGTAATCGAACATAAACTCTCCACCGCTCAACGCTTTAACCGAAAATTTATGATGCCCTGCGGAGTTGAAAGTATAAGTTCCCATAATCCGACGTAAAATCTGAGTACTGTAACGTGCATTTTCGCCATACGACCACCCGGTAACCGGGACTTTATAAGAAGCCGGGCCTTTCATATACCCGCGATTACGCATCATTTTATCGTTTTCATAGCCTTCATAATCATCGGCCACTGTATGGGGAGCTTCGTACCCAATGGATGCATCAGAGGATCTTGTGTTTAAGTTCAACGGCACACCACAAGGCACATCGTCAAAATAAAGCTGAGCCACACCACGTTTATCATTAGTCAGGTAACCAAAACGTATTTCATACGTGCCCGCCGGAATGGGCGGTGTGATAATACTAAAGTCAAACAGTTTACCCTTCGCAGCATTCAAATAAATTTCATCGCCCTCATAATTCTGGAATTTTTCATAACAGGTTAAATAAGCCACTACAGTTTGTTCTGAAGAACTAATACGGCTAATGTATCCACGGGGTAACTTGAAATTAATGTTTTGAGAAGTTGATTTCACTGTTCCACGTCCACGCATATTGTTATTGGTCAACTCATCAAAGAAACTGGATGAGTCGAAACGCAGACGTTTGGATGACAATTCATTAGCTACATCCACACTATACACCAACATACCGCCTATTTCGTGATATACTCCATTTCCGGCATCTTTATTAATATTTGAAGTTGCCAACTGAGTGCTTAGGCCTGTTTCTCTGCAATAGTTAAACAAATTAACCCCGCCTAACGACCTGTCTTTTTTTACTTCAATTAATGTGTTCGGACACATGGTCTCAATATATTCATACATATCCCTGCCCACCAATTTAATCATATGGTCAGTGTCATATTTATCAACAAAATGCAATGAGCTTAACCGCTTGGTTATGATATGATAAGCCACAAAACGATTCAAACTGTTTGTTCTGCTTGTTATATTCTTATTATCAGCATCCTCAGGGTATACCTTATCGTAAACATTTGCTGCATAAGCTTTCAAACTTTCCAAATCGGTAATTCCGTTTGCTTTCATGGTTTGGTCACTCTCCATAAGCACGGTATAACCATATTTACGCGTAACCGGAAGTTCATCGTAAGACCATAAATTTTTATCTTTAGTTGTTTCAATCAGATCTGTGTATTTTGTATAATTATATGTTTCATCTTCCACTCTATAAAGAGAATCAACCAAACCTGTAGCTGCCAAAGCCTGGTAAAAAATAGAAAAAACGCTATCCTGTGCAATTACACCGGCAATACCAACCCGAACAGGCTTGATTACTTTGCTTATTTTATGAATTACACCGTTGTGTACTAAAATATCTTTCGTCAACACTAACGAAGTATCAATCGTAATTTTGCCTTGCGCGTTTGTTGAACTGGTTTGGATATACCCGCCCCCTACACTCGTAAAGCCTGTTAGAATAGAGCGTTGACTCATTGAAAGCACCGGCAGGGGGCCATCAGAAACAAAACTAGCCAGATTTACAACCGTACCGTTTATTATATGATCGTAAGCTATTAATCTGAGTGAGTCGAGTGGAAAATCAGATAACTGACTTCTGCCCATGCTGGCATAATAAGTTTTCATCGCCTCGTTATCAGGAGCAAAACAAGTGTAAGCACCATAAGAGTCCAGCATACCGAGCACTTTGGTGGTATCTAACAGCTTCACAAACTCGGAATAGTCTGCCGGGTTGTCTTTCAAGTATTGCCCCAACATATTATCAGTAAAAGTATATAGGTTCTCTTCTGCCACATCGTCCGAGTTACAAGCCGGAAACAGGAAGACAGCCACAATCATCAACGCAAAAATGAATTTGGTGTGTTGAAATAAAGTGTTCATAAAATTGTTTTTTTTATTCTATTAAATATATGAGTGTAACGCAAAGAAATAAACAAGGATTTAATGTTTTTAACACTGGTTATCAGAGCAATAACAAACCATCCATTATTAAGCTATCGGGTAGATGAACTTGCTGCTTTTTCGTAATATGGATTTTGTTTCAGATTTTTATTCGCATTCAACTCTCCTTGTGAAATCGGCATATACATAGCATCCAACACTGCTGCACCAAGTGCCACTGTATTGCCACTCGATTTGTAATTCACTAAAGTATTCAAATTAGATGTCGATTTTTCGCGACGAGCCATACGCACCAAATCAAACCAGCGCTTACCTTCGAAAAGCAATTCGCGGTGGCGTTCACGCAATATCAAATCAGACAAAGCTGATTGTGTTGGATAATTGGATAGTTTAAGCGAATCGGCTACTATAACCCCGATTGTATTCGATCTTAAATAGGTTTTATTAACCAATTCAATTGCGCTTTTATCATTTTCAGTTCCACCCAACTGTGCCAATGCTTCAGCTTTCATTAACATTATATCGGCTAAACGATACAATATCCAGTTGGCGGTTTCGCTTCTGTAAGCATATACCGATCCTAAACCAGCGGTACTCTCAAAACGAATCCCAACATATTTGAAAATTGGAAACACATCTCCAATTGATCTGTATGAATCCTTGGTCCGTATATCATTGGTACTTTCAATATCAGTAGCGTTTACTTTATAATAAAATGGAGAATGTATTCCTGCAGCCTTGGAAACATCAGTTTCATTTGAATTTAAAGCCAGATTTGAGGGAAAAGCAAGCTCCCCAATTAGAGTATTAACAGAACCATATAATGTAAATACCGGATTATTTACTTGTACGTTAGGTTCAAATTGTAATTCAAGTATGGTTTCTTCGGACTGGCCTTTATAAAATACCTGATAAGCGTTACTATTCTCGGTTTCTATCAGCCGTAAACTCTTATCTGATAACACTTTGTTGGCTACCTCCACACATTTATCGTATTGTTCATCCCAAAGATACACATCAGCCAATAAAGCATTTACTCCATTCAGGGTAAAGCGGCCTTTATTGTAATCTTTACGTCCATAATCGGTACGGATAAATTGTTGGGCATAAGTTAAGTCATTGATAATATGGTCAAGTATCTGGCGATCTGTAGATTTTACGGGTGTATAATCTTGTGTATCGTCCACACTGGCTACATTTACCCATGGCACTTCGTTGAATGTACGCACCAGGTAAAAATAGCAAAGTGCACGAATAGCTTTGGCTTCTGCCTGAATTTTAGCTAAATCAGCCTCTGAGAAATTCCTATCGCGTCCAACTACTGCTGGAGCGTATTTCAATAAGGTATTGCAATAATTTATAACAGCATAAAATGAACCCCAGGAAGCATAAGCATTCGTAGAGGTAAGTTCACCTTTAAGAATCCGACCCATATCTTCCCTTTCTCTTGGAAAGCCTGGAGATACAAAATTGTCTGACCTTAGTTCACCCCAAACAATCATTCGGTAAATGCAATCATTCGTGGTCAACCCCCTGTAACATGCGTACAGTATAGATTCAACATCGGATTCCGATTGCCAATACTCCTCCAAAATAATTTGGCTTTCTGGTTTTACAGTTAACCAATCTGTACATCCGGTAGTTCCAAAAAGCAGAGCTACTGATATTAATATTATTGATATTTTTCGTTTTTTCATTGTAAAAAATGTATATAAAACAATTGTAAAAGTGCCATTTTTATCGTTAAATTATCTAACAGCTTTTAGTTTTTATGTAGTTAGCAGATAAATTGCTCTACAATCCAAGCGAAAGACCTAATGTAAAGTCTTTTGTACGTGGCGTACTGGCACCATCCACACTCAGCCCTTTATTAGTTGTCAAACTACCGTAACCCACTTCCGGATCAACCCCGGTATATTGTGTCAGTACGAATATATTGTTGAAAGTTAGATACAAACTCATTTTCTGAACTCCGTACCGTTTAAGTAACTTTGAAGGTACTGAATAATTGAATGTCAAATACTTGAAACGGAGGAAAGAACCATCTTCAACAAACCGGTCGCTGCCCAACCAGTTATACCCTTCTTTGTGCAAAGCCCGGGGCAAAATATTGCCCTTGTTTTCACCATTTGTATTTTCGGCATTATCACCATCCACTCGCCAACGCCAGTTTACAGCAACACTTTGGTTATTATCTTCATACATATTTTCCGCATACATACGGGCCGAATTGATAATTTTATTTCCCACACGGAAGTTGAATAACATATTGCACGACAAATTTTTGTAACGGAAAGTCGGGCCAAAACCACCATTCAGTTTGGGGTTGCTATTACCTAAATACACAATGTCTAACTCATCAAATATTACCATTGTGGTTAATATCCTCGTAAATGGCATCACCTCCACGGAATTTATATTGTTTGCCGGTAACTCCATAAGCAAAGTACATTGGTTTGGCATTTCCATTTTCGTCTACAATAACTTGTCCGTTTGCATCTTTTGCTACCGGGGCATTTGTGTGATCTGTAGTGTATTTATCCCATTGGTAAACTCCTTTGTAACGGAAACCGTAAATTGACCCAAACGAGTTTCCGGTTTGTACACGTGTGAGGTATTCACCATTATTATATCCATAAGGCACATTCAGGTTAGTCAACAACTTCTCTTCCAAATCAACCAAAGTATTCTTGTAATTGGATAGATTAAATTTAAAATCCACACTAAAATCTTTACTTTTGATAAATTTGTTTGCATAGAAATTCACTTCCCAACCATCGTTATCCATTGTTCCTCCATTAATGTAAGAGTAGCTTCCAAAACCAGATGTACTGGAAACAGACACATCTGGAAACAATAAGTCAGTTGTCCGTTTGTTGTAGAAGTTTACATCAAACACATATTTATCTTCAAACAAACCTAAGTCGATACCATAGTTAAATGAATTGGTAGATTCCCAACGCAAATTATCCAATTTAAGCGAAGCCGGTTTGATAGCTGCTTGCCCTAAATAAGAACCATAATTCTCGTAACGGCTAAAAAACAAATACTCCCTATCTGGTTGGTTACCACTGATACCCCAAGCCGGACGAACAGCCAGCATGCTCAACCACGATTTTGCATCTTCCATAAAAGGTTCGTCAGAGATAATGTATTTTACGTTTACCCCGGGGAAATTTCCAAATTTATTGCTAGCGCCAAACCGGGTACTTCCCTCTCGGCGTAAAGTTCCATTCTAAAATATAGCGGCCTTTGTAAGAATAGTGTGTGCGAACCATAACAGCCATTGAACGCCAGTTTGAGTGGCTTGTACTTGCGTCATAAAGTGTACCGACACCAGAAGCATCAGGAGCTTGGCCCGAAGGCATTGACGCGGAAAGAACACCCTGGCTAGATGAGCTACCAACATTAATTTGCATAGCTCCATACAGCAAAAGGTTATGGTCTTTATTTTCAAATTTAGGCTCCCACGCAATATTTTGTTCCCCAAAAACAGACAAACTTTCAGAGTCAGAATTATCAGCCTTATTCACAGTCCCTTTTCCATTTTTATCTGTTGCACTCCAAATTGAATTTGAGATTTCCTGAGGCAAGTACATATTGGTTTTATTATTATTCATATCGAACGATACAAACATGTTGTAGCGCAATACTTGCTTTTCAGGATCCATTAAGTCAACCTGTAGCCTGAAAGTAGGAAGTATACGCAATGACTGCAACCGGTTGGTAGCCAACATACCCAGTGCTACCGGATTCATGAGGTATTTCTGGTCATCGCCCAAACTGGAAGTTCTCAGAATATTATAATACGAATTTGTATTATTTCCCTGGGCATCCTGGGCTAAAATACTTACGTTAGGCATTTTCCGGTATGCTATTCCCAACAAATTATCATAGTTCCGGGCATTATTAGAATTGGTCAGCGAAAACTCAGAAATAAATTTAATTCGGTCGGAAACCCTGTATTCCAAATAAGCACGGGTAGAAATACGAGTCAGTTCCTGCCCGATGACCGTTCCGGTTTGACGGAAGAAACCTCCGGATACACGATAATTTGCACGTTCTCCCCCACCCGACAAGGTAAGGTAATGGTCATTGATATCCCCTACTTGTGTAACAGCCTTTACCCAATCGGTATTGTTGTTGTAGTTCTCATATTCAGGAAAATTCGGGTTGTAATTGTATTCATCAATGTTATTCGCGTTTTCGTCTTGTTTTGAATTAAAATAAGATTGCTTCATCAACATGGTAAAATCATCGCCATTCAGCATGTTAAGCCCCTGGGGTTGAACCGTACGGGTAAAACGATATGTATAATCAACGCGCGTAGGTCCTGAGATCCCTTTTTTGGTAGTTATCTGCAATACTCCATTTGCCCCTTTCGACCCCCAAATAGCCGAAGCTGCAGCATTTTTCAATACTGTAATCTCCAAAATATCATCCGGGTTAATACTCAACATATTGGCATACTGTTCCTGATTAGAGTTGGCAAAGTCGAAGTTAGGGTCAATTTGAGATTCAAATGGCACACCATTTACGACAATAAGTGGCTGGCTGTTACCTGTTATCGAAGTTACCCCACGAATACGCATTGCAGTTCCACTACCGGGGTCGCCTGAGTTGGCTACAATATCCAGACCTGCTATACGTCCCTGAAGCGCTTCATCTACCGATGACACCTGAAGACCTTCCATTTCCTTCATATCAATGGTTTGCATAGCTGTACCGATTTCTCGGGTTGGTATTACATATCCGCTTTGGCTTTGCTTTTTTGTGGCAACAATTTCAACCTGATTCAGCGATTGATTGTTGTCCGACAGTACAATATTGATTACCGATTTGTTAGCAATAGGTTTAATTTGTTTCACGTAACCGATATAACTTACCGACAACCTGTTTTGAAGGCTTTTAACTTTTAACACATAATGTCCGTTGATATCAGTAATAGTTTGTCCTACTACACGGTTATTGGCGTCTATTTCAGTTACATTTACACCAATCAGCGTGCCTTTATCGGTGGCCGATGTTACTTCACCCTGAATTATTGTTCCTCCTGATGCATTTTGTGCAAAACTACTGAATGAACACATACAAGTGAACAGTAGTAATAATGCAGTTATGGTTCGTTTCATATATTTTTTCATTATTGTTCGATGGTCAATACATTATCTATTTGGTGAATTACGGCAGATGCAGAACTGGTTATTGTAGAAGAATTAAAAGCAGCTCCGGTCAGAATACCTGTTCCATCTACATTTTTATATTTAGATGGCAGTGCTGCAAAAATGTAATCTTTTACAATTATGTTACGCAAATTATTATCAGTAGTGACATTGGCTACACAGGTTGGTGCACCTTGTTGTGTGTCGGCAGTAAGATGCAAGGTATTTCCATCGCCCACGACACCAATTTTATAATATTTCGTTTTAGCTGTTTTCCAATAAGTAGTTACCGCGTCTGTTTTAATAGTAGAAGACTGGAACCGTTCGTTTATAGTTTGATCTGCAAATACGGCATTATCCTGAAAGTGATACTTTAACATCCGAACCATCTTTTCAATGGCAGCAGTTTTTAAAGTTGGGGTGGTAATTGCATTGATCTCATCCCATGTTGTAATCCGGTGAGCCGCAACAGCTGCATTTATCGCCTCATTTGTAGGCACATAAATAGTGTACCGGAAAGCATTGAAGAATTTTACCCGATAATCGACACCCTGTTGTGCAAATATTTGCGAAACATACTCTTGCGGTACACCTTTCAGCAAATCGGTAAACTTGCTAAACTCTGGCGTTTCATTCAACACCTTATAAACCGAACGTAAAGCGGGTTCAATGGGTTTGTCTATAAAATAAGTTGTCCCGTTATACTGGCGGAAAAGCTTAGTTGTATTAGCACTTGTATTGTTGCGTATATCTTCACCTCCCTGAACACTAAGTGAACTTCCCGAACCCGAAATTTTCACAATATCATTTGCTTTAGTAACTGCATAATGCGAGCCGGTAGCTTCCACATCGCCAATAACAATATGACTGTCGAGCAAGCTCCACAAGCGGTTTTTCAGGAACGACTCAGAAGTAATCACGTCCACGGAATCACCAACAACGTCTGTTTTTTTGTCATATTTATAAACAGTAGCATTTACAGCTGATGTTTTGGGGTTAATCCAAAATTTTAACACGCCTTGCACATCCTGGCCATAAGCAATAGGATCTACATACTTACTGAAGAACTCATCAGTAGGTACAAATAAACTATACTTACTTACTTGCGAGTTCAGATATAATTTGTAAAAAGCAAAAGGTGTGTTATCATAACTCAATTGAGAGATATTGATAGCCCAGTTCATGATTTTAGAGTTACTACTCATTAACACAGGGCTATATACTGAGATATAATCCACCGGTGGATAAATAGTGTTGGTAACAAACACCTGCCCGTTTACACCCATATAGGATTTTTCAATATGACTTTTTTCGACCGGCAAGCGATAATTCTCCCCATCAACCATTTTGCTGAATTTACTAGGCACCGACTCAATCATTGACGATCGCATGTGACGCTTAATAAAAGGTAATATAATATCATCGGGTACGTTTTCCCAGGAACCAAATCGCGATTTCAATATTTCACCAATTCCGCTATTAAAATAGTCGGTCATAGCTTTATCTGAAGGCACAAACATGGCAGCCATATCAGACTGCAAGCCACCAGTGGACTGATAGCTGTTCCAACCCGGATTGAATGGCAGAACATTGGTTTGAGCCACGCCATTTATATAAAGCGTATAACCGCCAATGCTGGCATAATATGCTTTTGAAAATATGGAGTCAGTAAATGTAGGATGCAATTGTTTGTATAATAGCGTATTTGCATTATCATAAATCGGAAAACTAAAACGTTCCAACAACTTGCTGAAAATTTTTGTATCCTCATCTTTATTGATATACTCAGCCATGTTTACGCGTGGAACCAACACTTTATCAAGCAAGTGAATATAACCGTTTGTGCAGCGAATATTTCTTTTTTATCACTTTATTGTCGAAAACAAACATATCGCCTGTAGCACGGGTTTTCCCATTGGTAAGCAGGGCAAAATCCTCATCTGTCATCCCATATTTGTCAATAAAACTTTGAGTAATAAATACTGTAGGGATATTAGAAGCAGAGGAAATTAAACTAATATCTTTTATCAGATGTATTCCTCTTGTTTTATAATAGTTCCACCGTGGGCCGTCAGGGATATATTCCGGTTTTTCAAAGCAAACACTGTCAATATTTCTCCAGTGCCGTTTGACGGCGCATAGCCGTACCCTCATAAAGAATTCCACCATAATTGTAATTGCTATACATATCGGCAGTGTAACTGTTATTTATAACTGAGTAGTTAAACAACATTTTTTTCTGAGCCTCTGTAAGTTGTTCATACGAATACACATTCCATTCATTACTTTTGAAAAACTCAGTAAATGCACTGTCGTTGGAAACAAACAACGTTTTACTACCCGTTCGGTTTAATACGTCGGCGTAATTCAAATCATTGATTAAACGTAAATAATTTTTATAGTGTCCATCAGTATTCAAATACTCGTAAATACTACCGCCAAGGAAATCCGGCTCTGTATCATCCAATGGATAAATATCCCGGCATGATGTAAACCCTGAAATTCCAACAGCAAACATTATCGCTAATTTTAGTTTACGATAAAATGTTTTTCTTAAATAATTTTTCATTTCTGTATTAATATTAAAACCATTATTTTTCTGATAAGCACAAGATACCCGCTGTGCGGTTTGAAGGATATTCATCCCTCAGGGTATTTATAATTTCACAAACACCCGGGAACCATTCTGTTTGGTTTTCAAGACATAACAACCTGGCAATAAATCTGAAACATTGATTTCGTTCTCGCTGACGCGAATTTGCTTAACCAACGCGCCCATCATGTTGTAAATTTCCACAACGGAGCTGTCAAAAGTATTCTGAGTCAGATGAAGTACATCTTTTACCGGATTTGGGAAAAAGGTAACCACATCGGCACTGGGCGCATTAACCGCCTGGATAGTGCTTACAGGATTAATTACCATCCAACCTGCCATTTCGGCTGCGGTTGTTGTAACTCCGGTTGATCTCTCCCGTTGTTTCACCACATTTGCATATTTGCTGGAAACGGTCAGACAACGTATTGTCGCTGTTACAGTATCATCATTACACGTCTGCATTTGTGAAATAAAGACCGGATTTGGGATGCTATCGCCGTAATAGATTGTACTGTAAATTGTACTTACGGCTTTGTCAGCCGTTTTGCCCACTATCACTTTTTTATTATCTATTGTACCCGTACCCGGAGTTATTGCGAAATAAGAAACCGTTTCGGAACTAAGAGTATTTGTTACAGCAGTTTCTTTTTGCAATTTGGCTTCAAAACCAGTCTTTGTAACATTTCTTACGCGAACGGTAGTAGCAAAAGTTGTTGCCGGGCTTAGCTGAGTGGCAAATACAACGGGAACCGTATCAAAAGGAGCTGAGAACACAACAGGTGTCCAGGCTGAAGTTACCGGAGCTTTTCCTGCCTTCGCCTTTAATGTTCCTAAATCATAATTTCCAATGTTGGAAATAAAATACGGTATCGACTCTTCTTTTGCGAGTGAAGTTACCTTTTGGTAAGCCCACGGAATTATTTGTAAATTAAAACGGGTAAGGCTGTAGTATTTGGCTCTTGCACTTAACTGTACTGAACTATTGGCATTGGTGGGTGCCCCAAGAATGATGGATGGTATGCCTGTGTAAGCACTTTTGAAAAATACCTGGTTCCAACCGATATTTGACAGCCCTACTGTCCCGTATTGAAAATTATTTCCGTTGGTTGCGTCCTCAGCACCTCCTGACACATTGTAGCCTACTTCGTTCGAGTAGCCGGTTATTGTTCCGTCAGCCAATACGCTTCGAACCCGATATCTTATTTTGTTTGCTGCATTTAAGTTGAGTGTATCGCTGTAGTCAATCAAAGTAGAATTTACAGATCGGTAAAATTCTGTATAAGCACCATTATCCACTTTTTTCTCGAGAATAAATCCCCTTAAACTTTCGGCATTAGGATCTGTAATTTTTAATGCTAGTTTTGTAGTCGTCGGAAAAGTAATTGCCAATGTCGGATTGGAATATGTAAATGTGGGTGTTACTTCATATTTACGTTTAAACGCCATCGGTGGCTTTGTTGATGAATAGTATTTTCCGGCAGGAGTTAGAGTGTCAGCCAAAATCATGGCACGACAATCCTGAACCCAGTCATAAATTGCATAGCGTTCAATAAACGATGCTGTATCGAGCACATTCAATATGGCTTTGATGTCAGCCAACTGTTTTGCGGCATTGGCAGTTGAAAGCGACCTGTCGGCAGTTGGCCATGTTTCAGTTGTCCAGTTCGCACCATTGTTCCATTCGGTAATCCAAATCGGGCGCCCGGTTTTTGTATAAATATATTTTAAATCATTATACCAGTTGGCAGGCGACTTACCTCCCCAATAAGCATGAACTGCAACATAATCGACACGATAATTTTTTGCTTTACAGCTATCCATAAACTGGTACAACCACGAGAAGTCGGTACAAGCCGGAGCACCAACCCGAAGCCCGGATTTTAAATAATCGGGCCATTGTGCCAAAGCCTGTGAAACAGTAAGCGCTTTTCCGCCATTATCGTCCTTATGTTGTTCGGGATGATCGGGTTCGTTAAACCCCAGTGAGTGAGTTACATTTTGTAATCCGTTTATCTGCGCAAATGGCGCCCAGGTTAGCTTTGCATGCATAGGTACATATTCTCCGGCAGCATTGGTGGCTGCATAAGCGCTCCAATCGTAACACCATGTTGCATTTAATTTACTCAAAGTTCCAGGAGATGTTCCACACCAGCCTTTTTTATTTACATATTCCCAATTGAAAACGCGGATAAAAGAAATTGAATTGTCCAGTAAGGCCGGCATTATTGCAATTTCCAGGTCATTATCGTCTGCAATGTAAACCCGGCTATATCCAAGTCCATCCGAACCGGTAGCCACTGTAACCATATAGCCCCGCTTCAATTTGATCGATCTGATTTTATTGTCCTTTGTTCCCAACGAATTGTAATAGGTAAACATTGAGTATGATGCTGAATCACCGGTAAAATTTTGCCCGGTATAAACTTTCAGTGGTTGGAATGAAGAAGATTGTGGAATAACAACCGCACCGTGTTTATATAGGGAAACACGTACGTTTGTTTTGAGAACTGCCGCCTGATTGTTTACATATATGCATTTCAACAGGGAATCAATAACAAATTGCGGACGGATATTATCAAAAAACACCCAGGAATTATCTGAGTTCAATTTTATGATACTATTATTTAATACTGCTTTTGTCTGGGTGGCTGCAGCAGTCAGATGCAAATCTGTCTGATTGTTTAATACCACTTCTTTATCGGTGTACGAAACCACCGATAAATTTTTTTCCGTTATGGTAACAGTAGTTCTTGGATTTTGGGAATACGCGTTTGACGCCAGGCCTAAAAAGGCAATTAGAAATAAAAAGTAATTCTTGATCATTCGTATTGTAATTTTTGCTTTAAGGTTTTACACTCGCCGAAAACAATATTTTTTTGACTGTGCAAATGTAGGCTTCAAACTTCAAACAGGGGGTGTAAAATCCATTCAAATATGTAGACTATTCTTTTCTCTTTTATTCAACTGTTTTTACTACAATCATTGAATTTTCGGAGTGAAACTAAGGTAATGAAAGTGACAATGGAATTAAATCCTGATAACGCATTGGAATTTATCTCCAAAAATGGACTTTCTAATCAACTGCAACGTAATATATTTTAACGAGCGGTACTTTAAACCTAACCGCTGAAAATAATTTCACTTCTAAAAATGGGATACACCGTCGATTGCCGGCATGTTTCAGTTTTGAGGTACAACCATTGTCTTTGTGATCCGACAGATATTATAGAAAAGCCGAGCAAGAACCATTGGATAGTTAATAAAATTTATTTTAGCAAAAACAGATCGAATACTATAGAAAAACACAATCGGAATTCCAGTTTACATAATGGAAGCAAAAAGATTAAATAAAATCATTAGCTCCCAAAAACACCAATTGACAACTTCGACTATCTGACATCTCGCAGTCACACCCGATCACTGTTAATACTTGTAAGCTTATTTGAAATTAAGAACCGGTCAAACTATGTATATTTTGTTCTCCTATTTTGACTTTTTTTTACCCATTTGCAAAAACTCTTATTTATATATTTGCTTTCGAAACAGTGTATCATTTGCTATCGATCTATTCAACGTTGTAACCAGCGTGAATAAGTACAATTGAGCCTGATATGTAACACTAATAAAACAAATTAATTATCATGAGAAAAAAAGACTACTTTTTTCAAATCAAGAAATTAAGCAAACTGTGCCTTGTAATGGCAGGTTTATTTATTTCAACAGGTGCTTTCTCCCAGGATGTCACCTCCGGGTTAATATTGCATTACAACTTTGATGCAATATCAGGAACAACGGTGCCTGATGTTTCGGGCAACAGCAATGCTGGCACATTAATGGGCGCTGCCAAAGATACAGCAGCTTACAGCAACAACGGTGTGAAAATGGGTGTAAAAGCAGATTACATTGCTTTGCCTTCCGGATTCACATCTACACTTACATTATTTACCTTTACCACCTGGGTAAAACTAGATGCCCTGAAAAATGCAACCCGCTTTTTTGATCTTGGTATAGGTGCCGATGCAACAAATAATTTCCTGGCATTTATTCCAAGTTATAATGGCGACAACGGATTCATGTGCATGAGATACAGACCTGTATCAGGAACTGCATACAATGTAATTTCTACAACAAAATGCCCTACAGGCGTTTGGGCCCACATTGCTGTAACTTACGACTGGAATGGCACCTCAGGTAAAGCAACTATGTATCTAAACGGAGCAGTTGTGGGGTCAGCCGAAAATCTGCCTTACAATCCTAGTCTTTCGTTGGGTGCTACTAGCAATAATATCCTTGGTGTTTCACGTTGGGGACAGGACACGAATGGTTTCGGAGGGATCATGGATGATGTTCGCTTTTACAACAGGGCATTGACTGCAACCGATGTATTGACCCTCAATGGATTGGCTGAACTAAACAACCAATATGCGGCCCTCACCCTGGGTGACATTTCAGGTGTAACCACAAATCTGACATTACCTAGCACATTAGGCACCAATGGAGTTAAAGTGAGATGGGCCACTTCGAATGCGGCTTTGATTGACACCCTGGGAACCGTAACCCGTCCGGCCGACTACGATGCAACTGCAAAACTGACAGCAACCCTATCACAAGTTGTAGGTGACAAAACCTACTCAATGACTAAGGTATTCACAGTAAGAGTATTAGGATTAGTTGGCACCCCATATAAAATTGCCGAATGGAATTTTGCAACAAGTGATATTGCTTTAAGTAATGATACACTGACTGTAAAAGACGCTCAATCTGGTTTTGTGGGTAAAATTATAAATGAAGCACGCATCCGGACTATTGGTACCACAACCCAATTCAATGTACTTGACCTTGGTAACGGTTCCGGATATTTCGACATGGGAAAAGAAATTGGTAAAGCCATTTACTCTTTGAACGATTACACTATGATGGGATACTTCCGCATTGATGCTGATTACCCATCGATTAACACAAATGGTAATTTCTACTGGACATTCTCTAACACTGCCGCTGCAATGACAGATCAGACGGGCTATATTATTGGTAGCTTGAAAGCTATGAGCCAGAGTATTTCCACAAACTACTATGCCACTGGAAACCAGGCCGTGGGCGCCAATGTAAATGCAGCATTGGGGAGTTGGCATCATTTTGCTTATTCCCAAAAGGAAAATACAGGTACAGTGTATGTCGATGGGGTAGCCGTTGCTACAGGCCCAATAACTAACCTGCCGTCAACTTCTATTACTATGGCCGGCAGAACAGGTACATTATACAACTGGCTTGGACGTTCAAACTACACCGGAGATGTTTACCTTCGCAAAGCTCAACTTTACGGTTTCCAGGTTTTAAGCGCAGCTACGACTTCTGACGATTTGAACATTGGGATTGATGGAGGTGATCCTGTACAAGTTACTATTGATGCTTTGAATGCTGCCTATGCAGAAAATCCTGACTACACAGCTCCCGAACTAACAACTGAAAAAGAGAACCTTTCTTTGGGTGATTTGTCGGCTGTTACAGCAAATCTCACTTTGCCGAAACAAGGCACTTTAGATCCGACAGTTGCTATTTCCTGGAAAACAACTAATTCCAAGTTGATTGATGTTAACGGTATTGTAACCCGTCCGAATTATTATAATTATCCTGATACACTGACTGCAACTTTAACCAAGAATGGCCAAAGTGTAACTAAAGTATTCCCAGCAACTGTAATAGTGAAAGATGGAACCCAATTCAACAACAATCTATTGGTGAAATATGATTTCGCAACAGTTTCTGATTCTATTGTAACCGATGCAGCAGAAAAACATTTCACTGGCGTTTTGAAAAACAACGCAAAAGTTCATTCAATTGGTACAACTATAAAATACAACGTATTAAGCCTGGGCGACAGTATCGGATATTTTGATATGGGAGCAGAAGTTGGTAAACTTATGTACAACCTTACCGATTACACTACCAGTGTATATTTCCGCGTGGACACTGCCTATCACCAGCTAGCGAATGCAGGAAACTTTATCTGGAGCTTCTCTAATGGCACAGCTCAGGGTACTGATCAAAACGGTTATATTATCGGGGCATTGAATAATCAAAGTGTTAGTATAACTCCTAAATACTACACAGCAGCCTCTGGTAACCAAGCGGTTAGTTTTTCCTCTGTAGCTCTTCAGGGAGGATGGCACAACCTCACTTACACCCAGAGCGGAACTACTGGAACACTATATATAGACGGGGTCTCAATGGCATCTGGTACAATTACCAATCTTCCATCTACAGTGCTTCCAAAACCAAACCAATTAGGTACTCTTTACAACTGGATTGGCCGGTCTTGCTTTACAAGCGATGCGTATTTACGCAAAACACTTGTTTACGACTTCAGACTTTACAAAACGGCACTGACAGACGAACAAATCCTAACTTCTGTTTTGAATGTAGGAAATACAATCAATGCTCTTGAAGTAGCTTACATGGAAAATCCAACAGCTGTAAAATCGATTATAGAATCGCCTTACAAAGTTGTTTCAACAAACGGCGGCATCAAAATTATCGGTTTGACCGGTACAGAGAAAGTCTCAATGTTCGACATTGCCGGACGTCAGATCAAAGTAGCTGATCCGGCATTGATCAAAACAAATGCGGGTGTTTATATTCTGAAAATAAACAACAGCATTGCAAAAGTTATAGTTAAGTAATTTCTCATTTGAGTTTTATAAGAGGATGACCACAGAGGTCATCCTCTTTTTTTATATTTAAATTTGTATATTCTTCCCCATTTCTGATTGTTTTTTCCACCATCGTCAAATAATAATAAATTAATTTTGATTGTTTTTGACAAAAAAAGAATAACGCTATTTACTAACCATTTAATTACACGAAAATGAAGAAAACTTTTTACTTGATTGCCTTATGTATAGCATGGGCATTTGCTTTGCAGACTCAGGCTGCAAACGTTATCCCACAGGCAGGGAAGTTTTATAACATTGTTCAGACTCCCTCCAATATGGTTTTTGGAGCTGTAGGTGTGCAGCCTGTTGTACAAACTGCTACAAATGCCCTTAATCAGGCTTTTGAATTCGTTCCTGTTGAGGGCAAACCAGACACTTATTACATCAAAACTTATTTTGGAATGTACCTTAACAAAGTAGCAAGTAGCGGTTGGAATATGACTTATCTAAGCGCTCCAGATGCTACAAATGTATTAAATGCCGAATGGGTGATTACAGATGATGCAAGTAGTACCACCGTTTTTCGCTTATTACTAAATGCGAACAACAAATATGTGGCTACCGACAATGTGACAACTAATTCCAATTTGTATTGCGATAAAGCGGCCGACCACGTGAGAGGACTTTTCACTTTAGTGGAAGCTGTTATCCCAACAAACCTTGTTGCGGCTTACAATGCACTTACGCTTGGCGACGTTTCTGCCGTAACTTCCAACCTTACCTTGCCAGCTACTAGCGGCCCTACCAATATCCCCGTTACATGGACATCTACCTTGCCTTTAGTTATAGCTATTGATGGTACCGTAACACGGCCGGACAAATATGACGCAGCAGTCAAACTTACAGCTACAATGTCAGACGTTGTTAACGGACTAACTTTTACGCTTACCAAAGACTTCTTTGCTACTGTAAAAGCAAAAACAATAGCAGATGATTTATTGGCAAACTGGGATTTTGCCCAGGATTCAATTTACATTGAGAATGGTGAAACAAAAGTAAAGAGTTCAGCGTCAACCGGATTTATCGGAACCGTAATGAATGATGCAAGTATAAGAACAATCGGTAATACTACAAAATATAACGTTTTGTACACAGGTAACGGTAGCGGATATTTCGACATGGGAACTGAAATTGGGAAGGCAATTTATTCACTGACAGACTACACAATGGATGGTTATTTTAGAATTGATGCTGATTATGCCACTTTGAATAATAACGGTAACTTTATCTGGACTTTTTCAAATTCTGCAGATTCGCCAACAGACAAAAATGGTTATATAATTGGCAGTTTGAAAAACCAGGCACAGAATGTCACATCAAGTTACTGGGCAACAGGCGACCAAAGCACAGGTCTTGGCGCTAATGCACCTAAAGATGGTTGGCACCATTTTGCTTTCACACAAAAAGGAAATACCGGAACTGTTTACATTGACGGAGTACAAGTGGCCCAAAATACAGCCATGACCAATTTGCCATCGACAACCCTTCCAATTGCCGGCAGAACCGGTACACTTTACAACTGGCTTGGCCGTTCATGCTATCCTGCTGATGATTATCTGAAAAAAACCATGATTTATGGTTTCCGATTATTTAAAGTTGAGTTGACTCCATCTGATCTCAACCTTGGATATGACATTTTCGAAGGTGTACCTGCTACCATTGACAACCTGAATGCTGCTTATGCCGAAAATCCGAATTATCTGGTACCTGAACTTGCTACAGAAGCAGATAACCTTTCATTAGGGGATTTGAGCGCTGTAACAGCAAACATTACATTGCCTACAAAAGGAACACTGGATCAATCAATTTCTATTTCATGGAAATCAACAAACCCGGCTTTAATTAGTGAAACCGGAGTAGTTACACGTCCGAACTATTATTCATACAACGACACATTGGCTGCTACTTTATCTAAAAACGGCCAAAAATTGTTCAAATCTTTCCCTGCAACAGTTGTGGTAAAAGAAGGTACTCAGTTCACAAACAACCTGCTTGTAAAATACGACTTCTCCACCGTATCTGACTCTATTGTAACTGATGCTGCTGAAAAACATTTGGTTGGAACATTGAAAAACAAAGCTTCAATCAAGACTATTGGTAACACAGTCAAGTACAATGTATTGAATCTGGGTGACAGTATTGGTTATTTCGATATGGGTCCGGAAGTAGGAAAATTAATGTATAATCTAACAGACTATACTGTTGGCGCTTATTTCCGTATCGATTCGTCTTATACAAATGCAGCGTTATCTAGCAACGGTAACTTCTTGTGGAATTTCTCAAACTCAAATGATATCCTCAAAACACCTAGCGGATATATTATCGGCAGTTTGAAGAATCAGGCAGTTACTATCGCTCCTACAAACTGGACAACAGAACAGACAGTTGCATTCTTAACACCCGCACTTAAGGGAGGATGGCATCACTTCGCATATACTCAAAATGGCACAACAGGAACGATCTATGTTGATGGTGCAGTAGTTGCGACAAGCAATATAACTAGTCTTCCTGCAACTGCACTGGCAAAATCAAACCAACTTGGAACACTGTATAACTGGATTGGCCGCTCTTGCTATACCGGAGATGTTTATTTGCGTAAAACTCTCGTTTACGACTTCAGACTTTATAAAACAGCTTTGACTGACGAACAAATTCAAACAACCGTATTAGGCGTTGGTTCAACTATTAATGCGCTGGAAATTGCTTATGCAGAGAAGCCAAATGCAGTTAATTTCCCGACAAACAGTCAGTATAAAGTAACAACAACAGCCGGAGCAATTAAAATCAGTGATTTAACCGGTGCTGAAAATGTAAGTTTGTTCGACATTGCTGGTCGTCAGATTAAAGTAACTAACCCAGCTTTAATCAAAGTAAATGCAGGTATTTATATTGTAAAAATAAACAACACAACTGCGAAAGTCGTTGTTAAGTAATTGTAAAATGACCATCCGGAAGTAAATAACTTGAGAAGTTATTTACTTCCGGATGTAAAATACCATAAAAAAAGCAGGACGTAAATTCCTGCTTTTTTTATGCTTAAAACGCTATATCGTATAGCCCTTCAGCATCTCTCTCGAACCAATCAAGGCTCATATCCGTCATCGGGTGGCTTCTCAGGCGTTCAATGATTTCGTAACTAATGGTGGCCGCATGGCTTCCTACCATACTTACACGGTGTACCTGGTCAACAGTTTTAAAGCTGGCAGCAAGTACTTTCGTATCCAGTTTAAACTTGTCGATATTATCCACGATATGTTTTACCACTTCAATACCGTGCGACGAGATATTATCCAAACGGTTTACATACGGCGCCACCCAGTCAGCACCCGCCCGGGCAGCTACAAGGGCCTGTTGTTGCGTAAAAATGGCAGTAGCCGTCACATTAAACCCTGCATCTTTCAGCATCGGCATAGCGCGGTAGCCTTCCTGCGACACAGGTATTTTCACAAAGTAATTATCGCCGAGGCTATACTTCATTTTGTAAGCTTTTGCCTCGCGCACCATGTCTTCAGCCTGCCTGCTTATCATTTGTACATGTAGCATTTTATCGCCAACAATCTCAATCAGTTCGGGTAAAATTTCCGAAAGAGGCCTCTTTTCGGCGGCAATAATGGTCGGATTTGTAGTTACACCCGCAATGGGGAAATAATGAAAAAGCTCTTTTAGTTCAGCAATATTCGCTGTATCAGCTAAGTAAATCATAATGTAATTGTTTTGATTAATGACTGCAAAGGTACTTCAATCAGATTTAAATAGAGGTTTTATTCTGTGAAAATAATGGGATTTATTCATTGCATCTTGTAAATAGTTCCAAGACAAGAGCTTTGAACAATACGCATATTCTCATGTTGTTTATTTCATAACAACACCTATTAAAAACCAAGGCTATGCAACAAAATAATCTATTTAAAGCAATTGCCATTACCGGGCTGATACTCTTTATATCATTTTCGTTTGCACCGGGCAACCAGCAAACTACCACAGCAAAAACCACCCGGGAGTTATACCTGCAATATTGTGCCAGTTGCCATGGCGAAAAACTGGAACGGTTTGCTGCCCGCCAATGGGTGTATGGCAATTCGGTAAATGATGTTTCTTCGACTATCAAAAACGGCCGACCACCTATTGGAATGCCGGGCTATAGCAAAGCAATGACCGACGAACAAATCAGGGCGTTGGCTGAATATATGATTGCAGAAGTGCCTAAAGTTCCGGCCAATGAACCACCAAGGTTTAATATAAATGACACCATCAAATCAGCTAATTTTTCTTTCATTTTAAAGGAAGTAACTGACGTTAATTTGCCTATTCCGTGGGGATTGGCTTTTCTTCCGAACGGCGATATGCTGGTCACTGAGAAATCCGGCAAATTGTATCTGGTTTCAAAAGGCATAGCCAAACCGGTTGAAGGGCTTCCGAAGATATTTGTCAAAGGACAGGGCGGATTAATGGATGTTGCCGTTCATCCACAGTTCAAAAAGAATCATTTGATTTACATTTCGTATGCAGATGGAGAAAATTCAGCTTCAGTAAATACTTCCATTGCCCGGGCAGAACTCAAAAATGGTAAATTAGCCAATCTAAAACGGATTTTCCATGCGTTCCCAAATTCCAATTCCGGAGTACACTTTGGCGGCAGGATGATTTTCGACAAAAACGGATATTTGTATTTCTCTGTAGGCGAACGAGGAACAAAAGAAAACGCCCAGAATCTCGCAAATTATTGCGGAAAAATCCATCAGAGTATTTGACGATGGCAGAATTCCGCCTGATAATCCGTTTGTAAATACCCCAAATGCAATCAGAAGCATCTGGAGTTACGGGCATCGCAATCCGCAAGGGCTTTATTACGATAAAAAAGCAAATCAGATTTGGGAAAATGAGCATGGGCCCAAAGGGGGCGACGAATTGAATATTATCAAAAAAGGGGCAAATTACGGCTGGCCGGTTATAACTTTCGGTGTTGATTACGACGGCACCATCATTTCTCCTGACACAGCAAAAGCAGGCTTGGAACAACCGGTCTATTACTGGATTCCTTCTATCGCCCCAAGTGCACTTACGCGCGTAACAAGCCCGGTTTATAAAGGTTGGGAAGGTGATTTCCTGACCAGTTCGTTGAGCTTCGAATATCTCGACCGGTTAATCATGAAAAACAGCAAGGTGGTTGGACGCGAAAGGCTATTGCAAAAAATAGGACGAATTCGCAACGTTGTTGAAGGACCGGATGGTTACATTTACATTGCCGTAGAACGAAGAGGGAAAATTTACAAATTGGTTCCGGTATCAAATTAATCAGCGTGAGTACCCATAGAAAACTCTGCATTTTATTCGTTTGCTTCTTGTGCAATTACCTGCCCGGACATGCAGTCCTGGCTCAGGAAAATGATACGTTGCGCAATGACACTTCGACCATAAGCCGCTATCTGTTGGATGAAGTTACTGTTACATCATTCCGTTCTAACCAAAATATACGGAATATCTCTGCTCCCATTCAGGTAATCGGGAAAAGTAAAATTGATAATAACAATGTAGGGGATATTTCGGCAGTGCTAAATTCCGTCCCGGGCGTACAAATGCAATCCGGAACGTTTCAAACAACCAAAATTACGATCCGCGGGATAGGGTCACGAAGCCCTTACGGCACAACCCGAACCCGGTCGTTTATCGACGACATCCCCTTGTCTGCCGCGAGATGGAACCACAGTGACAGATGACATTGAATTATCATTTATCGACAAAATAGAAGTACTTAAAGGCCCGTATTCCGCATGGTACGGTTCCGGTATGGGCGGCTCGTTGCGTTTTATCAGCTTACATGATCCCTTAAAACCTTTTACTGCCGAAGCCAGGGCAAGCCTTGGGTCTTTTGGCCTTGAAAAATACATAGGCAAAGTAGGTCTCTCCTACCCTAGCGGATATTTAAACATTGGGCTTGCACGAATCTCGGGCGATGGTTACCGGCAAAACAGTAGTTTCTCCCGCAATTCAGTATTTGTATCCGGCCAGAAAAACAGGCACTACAAGCTGAATTATCTGTTCAGTTACAACAATGTCAAGTCGCAAACACCAAGTTCAGTAGACGAATCGACATTTCAGAATTCCCCTTCATCAGCAGCCATAAATTGGCTCAACACGAAAGGACACAAAGATTATGAGCGGTTTCTGGGAGGTTTCAAAGTAGAGTCACCACTTGCTGCAAATTTCAAGAACCGGTTTACCTGCTCCGGTACAATCTACGACCAATACGAGTTTCGTCCGTTCAACATTCTGGATGACAGGGCACTGTCTGCAAATTTCGTAGAAAGTATTAGCTACACCCAACGGTCATTTTCGGTTTCAGCCGGAGTTGAATGGCTTCACGAGAACTATTTCTGGCGTATTTTAGAAAACACCTCATTCCTGGAAAAACAAAAATCGGAAGAACTGCGAAACCAATTCAACTATTTTCTCAATTTCGAAGCCAAACCACTTTCTTCCCTGACCTTATCTGCTAGTTGCAATATCAATTCCACCCGCTACAGGGTTTCCGATTTATTTCGGGCAGACAGCACGGATTATTCCGGCACCTATTCCAATACATTCATTATTTCACCCCAGACAGGAATAAACTACCGCTACAATCACAACCTGAGCCTTTTTGCCTCAGCCGGACACGGATTTTCAAATCCAACAGTTGAGGAAAGCCTGACTTCCCAGGGATTTCTGAATGCCGCTTTAAAACCCGAACAAGGCTGGACCTTCGACCTGGGAATCAGAAGCACGTTATTATCAAACACGCTTTGGGCAGATGTTTCCGCTTATTACATTCGGCTGAATGATTTACTCGTCACCAAACGAATCTCCGAAGCCGTTTTTTACGGTGAAAATGCAAGAAGAAGCACTCTGCGTGGGATTGAGCTAAGCTTAAAATATAAACCTTCTGGTTTTTTCCAGGCTATGGTATCAGCCAGCAAATCCGATAATTATTTCGATGAATTCACTTCTGATAATCGCAACTTCAACAACAATACGTTACCGGGAATTCCAGACATGAACGTCCACGTTGACCTGGAGGCTTATTTATTCAAAAAACTACAGTTAAATGCGATTTACACCTATACCGGCAAACAATATCTGAACGATGAAAACAGCCGACAAACACAATCCTGGCAAACAGTGAACCTGCGGGCAGCTTATACACTGAGGATTTTCAGTAAATACGAAATCAGGTTCATTGCTTCGGTCAACAACATTTTCGACGAAAAGTATGCGTCCATGGTTCTTATCAACGCCCCTTCCTTTTCGGGTAATCCGCCGCGGTATTATTACCCTGCATTGCCCCGAAACTTCTTATTTTCACTGGGTTTATTACTGTAATTCTTCTTCCTGAAACGGGATCCGCAATTGAATGGCATCCGCCCAATCGGGTTCTTCATCAATATTCTTGACACCTACTCCTATCAACCTTACTTTGGGCGACAAGTCCACCGGTTCGAGCAATTCCAGGGCTGTTTTATACAAGGTTTCAAAATCGGTCACATGAACCGGAAATGTTTTGCTGCGTGTAATCACTTTAAAATCCGCATATTTCAGTTTCAAACTGACCGTTCGTCCTTTGAAATTTTTCCGTGTGGTGTATTCAGCCACCTCTCTCGCCAATTTCTCCAACTCACGGGACAATTCCTGTATGGTGTCCATATCACTCCCGAATGTAGTTTCCGAACTCACCGATTTCCTGATCCGGTGCGATTCCACTGGCCTCTCGTCAATGGCACGTGCATTCTGAAAATAAATATGTCCGGCCTTACCAAAATGCGCAACCAAATCCGGTTCAGTCCATTGCTTTAAATCGCCCCCGGTCCTGATACCCAGGTTATGCATCCGCTGTGCAGTGACCCTGCCCACCCCGAAAAACTGCTCGATGGCAAGCGATTCTACAAATTTCTCTGCAGCTGCCGGTTTCACCACAAACAATCCGTTGGGCTTATTGTAATCGGAAGCTATCTTGGCCAGAAACTTATTGAACGAAACACCCGCCGAAGCCGTTAGCCCTACTTTATCAAATATCTTCTGCTTAATTTCCTGGGCTATCTGGGTTGCCGATGCCATTTGCTTGTGGTTCTCGGTCACATCAAGGAAAGCTTCATCCAACGACAAAGGCTCAACCAAATCGGTATATTCCAGAAAGATTTCCATGATTTGCCTCGACACCGACTTGTAAACGTCAAAACGAGGCATGACAAATATCAGATACGGGCATTTGCGCAAGGCTATTTTTGAGGCCATGGCGGAGCGCACACCATATCGCCGGGCCTCGTAACTGGCGGCTGCCACCACACCCCGCGCCCCCGAATAACCCACAGCAAGCGGTTTACCCCTGTAGTCAGGGTTATCCCGTTGCTCTATGGAAGCAAAAAAAGCATCCATATCAATATGAATTATTTTACGCATAGCTCAACGGGCTGTTATCTGAGTATTCAATAAATTAGCGTTATCCCCAAATGGGGCTTTAAGACATTGTCAATGATATATAAAATGATTATCCGCAAAGCGACCTGCTTAATGATCAAAGTCTTTCAATTGACTGACCTCGTCCGGTGAACCGAAAAACCAGTGAAACGGACAAAGTCTTGATCTCTTTTTGCTTACTTTTTGTGAGAAGTTCTCAGAAATGGAGTATTTCTAACAAATAAAAAAAACAAATACTGATCGTTTGAATTCTATCAATTAAGACATCAGGGCTACGTCCCTGACAATTATACATTTAAAATAAAGGAGCGTAGCTCTGAAATCTTTGTAGAAAAAAGTGATAATCAAAACCCGAGGGGCGGTAGCCCTGACATCTTTAATGTGCTGCCTACCTTATATTTTAACATTAGCTTTGGATTTGTGTCTTAAGAAACAAAGAGTAAGTCGGGTTTTGGGGCGGAAGTCACTTTTAAATAGGTTGTCAACCGCCGTTACCTTTCACAAATAGCTTTCAGGACATCAAGTGCTTTCGGATAAGTTTCAAGAAAATAGGCCTCAAACTCATCATTTGTACCCATATCAACTGAAAGCAAGGTGCCTCCGTTATTTTCGGCAAAGGTATAATTTTCCGAAACACCGGCCCACTCATCTACCTCCGGACCGCTGGTTATTTCTTCATCACCATGGAGCACCCCTATATGATCAATACCTACGTATTTGGCGGGGATATTTTCCCTGATTTTACTGACCATACCGCCTGCATTTCCGTCCTCATCGGTTCCCAAAAACAGCATTTTCGAACCCTTTTCCCAAGAACCTTTAAAACTGGATGTCGGATTGAAAACGGCAGTCCATTCCGAATAGGTTTTATCTGCAAGCATCAGGTTATAAACCTTTTCCGGGCTGGCGTTTATATTGATTTCAAAACACAACACTTCCTTGGTTTTTGTTGCCTCAACATATTTTTTGAAGTTGTCCAGAATGGCCTGCCAACCTGTCTTTTGCAATTCCGGAGAGTTTTCTGTCTCAGCTTCAAAACTTTCAATTACCGAAGTTTCATTGCCGTTATCAACAAATGTTACCTGGACTTTCCGTCCATCGTCCAGGACACTATCAATTTGCTTGTGCAACTCCACCTTTTCGTACACCCCCGAAAATTCGAAACCCATGCTGCCATCCTTAGCCTCCATGCGCGAAACTAATTTTCCACCTACACGCAAATCATTTTCTGCCCACGGCGTATGCCAATCATCGGAAGCATAATTCCAATTTACAATATGTTTCGGGTCTGTCCATAATTTCCAGACTTTCTTTACCGGAGCGTGAATAAGCGTTTCAACTGTTATGACTGTTTTTTCTTCATTTTGTATTCATAATGTATTAAATTTAAATTGATCATGTTATTTTGTTTAGATTGACAAATATCCCGATTAAACAGATTTGTAATACGTAATAAAACAAACCTTCCGGCTAAAGTCTATCGAAATCAATTCCGCCAGAGTAACTTCTGGATTTTGGAGAAAAACAAATCCTTTTCACAAAAATTCTGTCCAAAACCATTCAGATAAATCCGAGTACTATTCTTCTATTGTGGTATTTCACGGGGCATATATTTAAACCCTCAGCAAACCACGGAATCCCCGGGCAGCATAGTACGATTCAGCTCCGTTGTGATACGTGAAAACATGGTCGTAACGGCGGTCGCAAAAGAGGGCTCCTCCCCTTTCCCTGATTGGGGCAGGCGTTACCACCCAACTGGAAGTTTTCAAATCGAAATTTCCATGTTTTTGCAACTCGCGGTATTGCTCTTCAGTCAAGAGTTCAATACCCATTTCAGCCGCCAGATCAAGGGCACTGTTTACCGGTTTGAATTCCTTGCGCGAATCCAACGCTTCGCGGTCGTAACACAGGCTACGACGTCCTTTCGGGCTTTCTGCCGAGCAATCGTAAAAAACGTACACACCCGCTGCTTCATCAAAAGCAATCACATCCGGCTCGCCTCCGGTATCTTCCATCTCGTTCAGCGACCATAACTTTTGTGCGCTATCTTCCAGCTTTGCCTGGATTTTTGCCCACTCAAGCCCTTTGTGGCGGTTCATATGTTTCTCAAAACGGGTCTTTAATATTTTGAGCAATTCAGCCCGTTGACCTGCAGGTAATTCTTTTTTATTTTCCATTGTAGTAAAGTGTTAGTTTTAATCGGTTGTATTGAAGGTTTTCAACAATTAAAAACAAAATTACGAACGTTTGGTTTAAAACACTGAACTACTGAGGCTACGGGCATTTGTTTGTTCATCAGCTAACGGAGGAAACATTCACCGCTAGCACTCTCGACAAGGTGAATTGAAATCAACGAAGCTAATGCGGGAGCTCCCCGATAGCTATCGCGACTGCCGGATGCACGTCAGCCAGCCAATGGACATAGACGTGTGTTAGGGCATCGTTCTTTTGTTTTTCTCACTTTTGTAATCAATTTATGTTGTGATTCTTAAGTTCAGGTAATAGTTCAAACAAGTCAGATTCCCATTTATTATAATCAAAGTTGTCATGATTAATTCCACTGAGATATTTTAGTTTTTTTTGATAGTTTACGTCCTCAAAATCAGAACTATTCAATTTACTTCTAACTTTAATTTGATTAACTAGATTATTCTCAATATCATTGAAAATGTTTTTGTATTCATCGGAACTGCATTTAAAAATGTGTGTTCGCTTAGACTTTTCCAATTCTAAACTTTCCCAGATAATTGCAATTTCAAAATTGTTTATTGGAATAGAATATAAAAGTGAAACATCAATCGTTATAGAACCACTTTTCAAGTTGTAAGTTTTTTCTATAATTCTAGTTGGTTCAAGTTCTCTTATTTGAAGTTTGTTTAGAAACTGGATACAACAATTCTTAATGAGCATATTTGTCGGTATTTTTAAATTGCTTGTTTTATGCAATAAATTGTTTCCGTTATTACTCGAATATATTTCTCTTTGTATTTCTAACTTCCAAATTACTTCTTCCAAATAATCTAAACCTTCGATATTACATATTTTATCTTCTTTGACGGTAATTTTTAATTCACTAAGTTTCTTCCCTGAAATATATTCGCTCAATAAATTCATTTTCTCTTCAGAAAATTCCCAAATATATGGTTCTGAAAACTTTGGCACTTTATCAATGTAAATCAAAATATATCCATCTCTAAACCAAATACTTTTCCATGTTGCAGAATATATTTCTACCAACTCTTCATTTTCAGAATAAAAAGTTTTAATTAATTTCCAAGGTTCTTTTTGTTTATAAATTGATGTCGTAATCGCCTCACTCATAAAAGCTTTAGCCCTTTTATTAAATACTTTTCTTTCGTTACTGTTGAGTGTGAAATAATAATTAGAAAAAAGCTTATAATCAAAATTACCATGTATATCGTTTAACCATAATTTGAGAATAATTGATGGGGGTAAGCTTGTATATAGTCTTTTGATTCTGGAGATAAAATTTCCATTCTTTTCTTTGAGCAATCATAAACTTAGTGATAATCTCTTCGTCTGAAAATTCAATTAAGTTTTTGATAAATTTTGTTGATTCCAAATCGCTAAACCATAACAACCAAAAGTTTATATTTGAATTTAATTTTCGCGTCGAATAGTTTTTAGAATTTTCCAATTTTAATATTTCGATTAAAAGTATTGCTTCAATTAAATCATTATTTTTTTTGATTATTTGCTCAATTGTATTTAGAAGCTCATCAATATTGAAATTCGAAATTCCATTGATTAATTTCGCATTATCATAAAGCGTATTTGGGATATTGAATATCTTATTATTATGTTTAACGTGTTTTGTAGGATATTTCTGATTTGAATCTGGAGATTTTTTTTTGATAATTTCAATTTCCTCAGCAACAAACTTTCCTGCTTTTTTTGTTGAAGGATTAATTTTAAATGATACTATGTCCCCCACCTCTAATAAAATTTTATTCTTTACTGACGATTGGTGGAAAAAAATTTCTTCTTTTTTGTAATTTATAAAACCATATAAATCATGAGTTCTTGAAACAATACCTGTCTCTCTTTTTTTGTTTTGTTGTTCGAAATTAAGTTGTTGTTTTTTAAGACTTTTAAAATCAATAGTTTTATCCTCTTTTGAATCTTTAGTCTTAGAGTCGCTTAGAGTTAAATTTATTGTTGTTATATCAGTTTTGAATTTTTTCTTGTGGTATTCATTTTGAAGTAAATTTACTAAATCTTCTTGTAGCTTATAATTTGGGTCAAATCTGATTTCAAACCCCTTAGAATGAAGAAATTCTATTGCTTCTTTCATTCTAATATTTAGATCTTTGCAAACTTTACTTAATCGTATTGACATATAAGTGATTTTTGATATTTTTTTTAGAATGTGCCCTAATACCCAAATATCCCCATCTACACACATATCCGCTCTATAACCGCATAAACTATAGCGAACTTCTGAGCTCCGGTATATCTTTCTTTCGCCCTCAAAGTTAATAATTTTTTTTAACCCCGGCATATTCCACAAAACAAACAGGGGCGAACATTCATTCGCCCCTGAAGTTGTTTACTCAGCCGGTTGCCCGTCCGTTTTTGGACGATTGTGTGGCAGAGCGGTCTATAACTGTTCTGGCTCCCTGATACTGGCCATACAAGGTGGGATTTATCGTTTTGTACGGGAAGCAAAAGAGCATCCAGCGTATCGCGCATCAAGGTGCGGCCATGCAGCCAGCGCTGCTTTCAGATTGGCTGTTGCCTGAGCATTTGACACCTCCATATTACGGTTAATCGGCGCAGCTTGCGAAAAACTGTCCAACTTGGTACCAAGCCGGTCTATTTCTTGCTGCGTAACTTCCCAGGTAGCGAGCTCGGTGGCCAACGGAACCGCTTCCTGACTTATGGAGCGTACTTTAACGATATAATCGCCTTCACGCATGCGGTTGAGGCTGGTTTTACTCACATCGGCAACTGCTCTCAGACGGATGTTGGAGGTGGAAGCGGCAACGGCTGTCATGGCAGCGGCAATTTTCAGTGTCGAAGCAGTCAGCTCCTCCTTCAGTTTCCCTTTAATGTTGGTTTCCACTGTGGTATCGGTACTTTGCTACTGGTAGTTCGACTCCACCTGTCCGATATTTGTTTGCAACTCCTTATGTGCCGCCACAATAGCCGGTTTGTCAGCAAAAATTGCCTGATTGTTGGTGAGGAATTGTTCCACACTCTTCATTTCGTTCAACGAATTTAATTCTTTTCTGTTCATCAGATAATCATTTTTTGAGATTAATGGTTAATAATTTATTTAAAGTCTAAAACGAGAATTACTTCCTGCAAAGCCTTGCATCACCCCTCTGCGCTCGCCTCCATTTATCATTGCGTCGCCGCTACTTATGGCATTGCTTTTCCGCCATTTGTCAATGTTTGATGTCACATATCAATGTGTTGTGCCATTTATCATTGCTCGTCCGCCATCTGCCATTGTGTCAGTGTCACCTATCAATGCGTGTCCGCCTACATGTCAATGCTGCCGACTCATCTTATCAATGCTTCGGCTATATAGGCCCTTGATACTCGGGAAAACTTATGTATTATGCACTCAATAATAACCCAAAGCACTTAACTAAAATATATGTGCGTAAAAATAAATTTATATTTTCACATTGCCAACAAAAAATCCAATATTTTAACCCTTTAAATAGATTATTTTACAAAGTCGAATCCTACTCCGGATTTCATCCCTTTTTGACATTGCATTTAAAATGCGTAAATTTGCAGCCTGAAAACAAAACACCGATTATGCAAAAGATAACCATACAACTCACAGGCGTTGCAGCCGAACTCGTGCTGGGCAACTACATGCCACAGGATGCCACCATTTTCAATAACTGGGAAGATTTTTACCACTACAACGACCTGATTCACGTATCGCAACTGTTGACGGATTATATTTCCGAAATTCAAATCAGCTGCGACGGCGAAATGGTTTTCAACGGACAAATTCCACCCGCCCATATCCGTCCGCAGAAAAGCATGTCGCCCGTGCTGCAACACCGCGCGCTATACCTGCGCACCGAATGTGCCGAGCAAGCCGTTTACCGCTGCGAATTTGAAACCGAAACGTTCAACAAAAACCTGCTGAGTTTCGAGACGCAGGATTACGACCAACTGTTTAAAGTGGGCAAATCGTTTCTGAGCAAAGTGCAATACGGTGGGCGCGAACTAGGCCTGGAGTGGATAAGCGGGAAACCGGTGGGTAATATATGTGTGCTTTGCCGCTTCGAAAACGGTTATCTGGTGCCACTGTACGATGCCGTGAATAAACTGGAAGCTAAATAGTTTTGTATTCACAGCTTCAAACATATCCTATGTTTATTGCCATGTTTCAAACAAACAAAAAGATGGCACTTTTAAAGTTTCGGGAAACAGGATAGAACAAATTTTTGTTAGTTATGTTGATTTTAGTACAAACCCAAACTAAAAACAACATTATATGAAGTTTAAATTATTTGTTTTACTAATTTCTACAACAACCCCATACGCTCTGTTTTCGCAAAAAGGAATTATCAAAGGGCGTGTTTTCAATGAAAAAAACAACCAGCCAATCGAATTTGCATCTATTGCTATAGAAGGCACCACCATTGGTTCTACCTCCGACCTGGACGGGAATTTCATCTTTACCGGTATCGAACCCGGTTTCAAGAAACTGATTGTTCGCTCGGTTGGCTACCAAACCACCGTCTCTTCCGAAATCCAGGTGCAGGGCAACCAAATTACTTTTGTGGATATTGCAGTGCCCGAAACATCGGTGCAACTAAGTGAAGTCACCGTACGCCAAAACCTGAATATCAAAAAAATTGAAAGCCCCATTTCAGTTTTATCCATCGGCGTTCAGGAAATTGAGAAAAGCGCAGGAGCCAACCGCGACGTATCCAAAGTGGTGCAGGCATTGCCCGGCGTGGGAGCTACCGACCCCAACCGCAACGACCTGATCGTGCGTGGTGGAGGCCCGTCGGAAAACGTTTTTTACCTGGACGGCATCGAAATTCCGGTTATCAACCATTTTGCTACGCAGGGTTCGTCCGGCGGATCGGTAGGTGTTATCAACCCCGATTTTGTACGCGAAATAAGCTTTTACACCGGTGCTTTCCCTGCCAACCGCGGCAATGCCCTGAGCTCCGTGATGGAAATAAAACAAAAAGACGGCAGCAAAGATCGCGTTCACTCTAAACTTTCGGTAGGCGCGTCGGATGCAGCCCTCACTATCGACGGTCCCATTGGCGAAAAATCGACCTTTATCGTTTCGGCCCGCCAATCGTACCTGCAATTCCTGTTTTCAGCTATCGGATTGCCGTTTCTGCCTACTTATAACGACTTTCAGGTGAAATACAAGTACCAGATTGACCCGAAAAATGAAATTACATTCATTGGCATTGGTGCTATCGACGATATGGTACTCAACACGGGCATTGCCAACCCCACCGAAGCACAGAACTATATCCTTTCGTATTTGCCCACCTACAAACAATGGAACTACACGGTGGGAACAGTTTATAAACATTTTGCCGAAACACATTTCGACACCTGGGTATTGAGCCGCAACATGCTCCGGAACAAAAATTTCAAATACCTGGACAACGACGAAACCAAACCCAAAACATCCGACTACACCTCCGACGAAGCCGAAAACAAGATACGTTTCGAACGTAATTATCCCGACTCGCCCATAAAGCTGCTATTGGGCGCTGGCGCCAAATATTCGCATTACACCAACCATACCGAGCGCCAACTGTTTTTCAACAACGCGGTAAACAGCCTTGTTTATGATACAAAAATCGGATTATTCGGCTATCAGGCCTTTGCACAGGCTTCCAAAAAGTATTTCGACGACTTACTGAAACTATCGCTGGGCATCAGTTTCAGCGGCAATAATTACAACCAGAATATGATGAATCCGCTGAACCAGTTCTCGCCCCGCTTGTCGCTTTCGTACGCGTTATCGGAAAAAATGGATTTCAACGCAAACGTAGGCCGTTATGCCCTGCAACCGGCTTACACCACGCTGGGCTACCGGAACTCTGCCGGTACACTGGTGAATCAAAACGAAAAACTGCGTTACACCGTCTCCAACCAGGCCATAGCCGGCTTCGAATACCGCCCCATGGAAAATGTGCGGATCACTGCCGAAGGATTTTATAAGCAATACGCCTATTATCCGGTTTCTGTGGCCGATGGTTTGAGTACAGCCAGCAAAGGAACCAACTTCGGGCAAGTGGGCGACGAGGAAATCATATCTACCGGAAAAGGACGGGCCTACGGCGTGGAATTCCTGGCCAAAATCATGGAAATGAAAAAACTCAACCTGACAGCCACTTACACCTTTTTCCGCAGCGAGTTTACAGATTCTACCGGCGTGAATTATTTCCGTTCGTCGTGGGACACCAGGCATTTACTGAATTTAATAGCCAGCTACAAACTGCCTAAAAACTGGAATGTAGCCCTGCGCTGGCGTTTGGTGGGCGGCGCACCGTATTCGCCTATCGATTCCATTTCGTACAACCGGGCAGCCTGGAACATAACCAAACAACCTTACCTGGATTACACCCGGTTCAACACCCTGAGCCTGCCAATGACACATCAACTGGATATCCGTATTGATAAAGAATTCTATTTCAAAAAATGGGTGCTCAACTTATACGCCGATGTTCAGAATGTGTACAACCACAAAACGCAAAGTGCCCCTATTTACACCAATCTGGACACCAACGGTGCGGTAATTCCTGATATCAACGGCGACACTAACAAACAGGGATTACGTACTTTTGAAACTCTCGGCGGTACAATTTTGCCTACAATCGGAATTATTATCAAGATATAACCTTCTGCATCTTTAAAAGAAATTATTCTGATTTTTAAATACAATATAGCTTATTTACAACAATTAAACACAAAGTCACAAAGACACTAAAAGTGCAAGATAACTTCATTTAAGATTTAAATTTAACAAAACACAGAACATAAAACATGAATGTTTTATGTATAACACAATACCAGGAGTGCTTACAAAGAAATACTTGTATTTCTTTGCTTAGTGTTTTTGTAATTATGAATATATGCTAAAGATATTTAGTGTCTCCGTGACTTTGTGTTTCGATTCAATTTGCTGCATTTAAGCATTATAATTTCTTATTCGATATAAACTCAAAAAATAAATATATGAGAACAAAACTATTAATAGCAATTTTATTATTGGCAACTGTAGCAGTTTCAGCCAAAAAGAAAAAGGAAGTTTTTACCGAAGCAAGTTATGGTACAAATTATAGCGGAACTTCCCTCACCATCCGCTTTGAAAAAGGAAAAGAACATAATCACCCGCTGTTTGCTATTTGGCTGGCCGATGAAAATGGGAAATTTATCCAAACCCTGTATGTCTCAGAAAGTATCGGGAAAGGTGTGTTCAAACATGCCAACCGCAACACAGGACACTGGCTCGCCGGTGAGATACAACGACCCGCTGCCCTGCCCTACTGGGCACATCAACGGGGGGTAAAAAATGAGTTTGGAACGTATTTGCCTACGCCCCGGCAACCGGAAGTGGACGCTTATACCGGAGCTACACCTCAGACTTCATTTATTTTGCATACCAAAACACAAAAACGGCTGGAAGGAAAGTACAAAATCATGTTGGAACTGAACCAAACCTGGGATTGGAACGAATTCTGGACTAACGACATGTATCCTGCTGAAAAAGAATACCGCACATCGTGCCAGCCGGCACTGGTTTACGAAGCAGATATCGACATCAATAATCTGTCGGAAGAAATAATCATGAAACCAATCGGACACAGCCATTACTCAGGTGCAGATGGCAGTCTGAACACCGATTTAAGCACCATAACCACCGCTCTGAAAATAGCAAAGAAGATAACGGTTAAGGTTGATTAAGTAATGGCTGATTGGACTATGCAAAAAAAAGATTCGCCAACGGGACTTAACCCTTTGGCGAATCTTTTTATATATCTATATTTTTTTAATGATTATCCGCAATGCAACTTGTAAAATAGCACAACGTCTCTCTAGCGAGCGACCTCGTCCGGTGAGCCGAAAAACAAGTGAAGTTGGCGTAAGAAACTGTCCTGTTTGAGCGACGAAGGAGCGAGTTTGGACGGTTCTAGCCAACTGAGCGCCAGTTTTTCGAGTGAGGTGGGCGAAGTCTTGACCTTTTTTGGTTCTTTTTTGTGTCAAGTTCCCAGAAATGGAACATTTCTAACAAATAAAAGAAACAAATTGATATCTCGTAGGGTTATCTTCGCATTGGGCTTCCTTCCGCCTTGGAGAAAAAGCGTAAAGAAAATTGCCGGAGTGAAGCGGTTAAAAAGCGTCCTTGTTTGACGACCGAAGGGAGGAGTTTGGACGCTTTGAGCGTAACGCAGTCAATTTTTAGCTTTTTATCCACAGCGGCGGCCTTTTTTGTTTACTTTTTGGGGCTGAAGCCAAAAAGTAAAAGCCCGTCCGGCTAGAGGACAAAAAGAATCTGTTTTTAAGAACAATAGCTTTACAAACTTATGTTGTTTCTTAAGAGACAAAAAAGTGACTGGGGGTTGGGGTGAAACCCCACTAGAGATAATGTCAGGTCTTTATGCAGATACCTATATTATTTGTTCAATTCCGGATATACAATCCTCGAATGATAAAAGCTTTTGAGCTTTTCTTTGAAAACCGACTTCACCGTTTCCACATCCAAAAACGATATCGGAGCTTCCTTAAATTGCCCATCCGCAATTTGTCCGTCAATCATTGCTTCCACCATTCTCGCTTATGCTTTCTTCCGTATATACCGACAAACTTCGGCACCGGGCTTCAACGGCATTGGCCATCATTAGTATTGCCGTTTCCTTATTATTTGGCAGCGGCCCCGGATAGGTAAATACAGCATCATCCGGTTTCTTGTCGGGGTTTGCCAGGATATAAGAATTGTAAAAATACTTCGTTTTACAAAAACCATGGTGAGTACCAATAAAGTTGATAATCTGTTGTGGCAAATGATTTTTGCGGGCAATATCTACCCCATTGGTAACGTGGTTGATAACAATTTTCGATGCCACTTCAAAATCAAAGTCGATTAACGGATTTTTACCTCCCATTTGGTTTTCAATAAAATACTCGGGATGTTTCATTTTCCCTATATCGTGATAAAGCGCACCTGTACGAACCAGCAGGCTATTGGCATTGATCTTTTTTGCCGCTTCGGTAGCCAGATTCGACACCTGCAACGAATGCTGGAATGTACCCGGGGCCCGTTCGGAAAACTCCATCATCAGGTCGCTGTTTATATTCGTAAGTTCCACCAGGGTAACACTCGAAATCAAATTGAAAATTTTCTCAAAGAAATAAATCAATACGTAGGCCAGCAAAAGCAACACACTGCTTATGGCAAAATAAATGACAGGCACCCAGTTGATTCGCTGGAAATCTCCTTCGGAAATGAATTCAAAAGCCAGATACATCAACAGGTAACTCATGAAAATATACAAGGCCGTTTGCGCCAGCTGCGACCGTTGCGACATATCCTTCAAACTGGAAACCGCCGCCATCCCCACAGTTATTTGCAAAAGAATAAACTGAAACGAATTATCGACCATGAATGATATCATCAACATGGTGATAATGTGGACAAACAAAGCCGTCCGGGAATCGAAAAATACACGTATAATAATCGGTATCAAGGCAAACGGCACCATATAATAGTTCAACACACTGTTTCGGACAGTAAGCGATGCAAGGCTTACCATCATTAAGATCAGGAGCATTACAAAAATCAGGTTGCTGAAACTATCGTAAAGACGCGGGCGGAAAAGGTAAATATACAGGAAAAGCAATGACATCAATCCCAAAATCATGATTATCTCTCCTACAATAACCAGGGTCGATTTCTGAATGGTTGTATTTCTCTTCTCCGATTCTATTTTGAGCGAATGCAATACCTGATACGTTACCGGAGTTACAATTTCACCTCTGTCGATTATTCGTTCGCCCGTTTGCACCATCCCTGATGTCAGCGAAAGGCTTTTCAGTATATCGGCCCGGGCAAGTGCGGATGTGGTACTGTCAAATTTCAGGTTTTCGACCAGGTACAGGTTCAGGTCGTAGGATTTAAAAGCTTCAGGAGCATTCCGGAGTATCTCTTCATAAGCCGTCTTCGGAGTATATATCTGGTCGATAGATACCGTATGAGTAACCCTGCTGGGTGAAATGCAGGAGATATAATTCCGTTTGCTTTCAAGCAGTTTATTATAATCTTCAATAGAAATAATTCCTGTCGAATAAATTGTTTTAAATTTTTTCTCAATGATATTTTTCAAATAGGGCTCGGCTCCATGGATTTTTTGCCATTCTAAGAACATTTTATTTATCTGGATCGCATAAACTGCGGTATCCATTTTAAAAAACGGGGAATAATCTTTCAAAATTTCCTCACGTTCTTTAGCTATTTGCTGGTCGCTTTTATAAATAGGGAAATCGAAAGCAGCTGTAATTAATTCATAAGTCCAGGGTTTTCCTACTTCAAACTGGTACTTGAACTTGTTCTCTCGCGGGAAAAGTCCTACAATAATAGCCGCAACACAAAAAAACAAGCCAATTCTGGTTATATGTTGCAACTTGGGGTGAGTAAATTTTATTTTCATATACTAAGCAATTGCTTTTTGCATGAAACGTATCGCCATTCAATGGAAAAACAGTTTCATTCTACAATTTTATGAAGTATAACAACCGATTTATACTAAAAGTGCGGAAAATTACGAAAAAAATAGCTAACAGAAGCGTTATCAGCGAACTTTCCTTATTTTTGACAAAAATCCGGGGTTTCTTGATAAAAAAATCGCCTAAAACTGCGTCCGGTTAGAAAAGATTATGGCGTACGATATTTTTTTCAAATTTTGATGTAAGAAAATTTTTATTGCTGCGTCTTACTTATAAACGGGAGAAAGAACAAATTCAGCGCTGGGTTCACCGGAGATACCCGTGAAAAAAGAAAATTGCATTTTCAAAAAAGTTTATGGATCCTAAACAATTTAATGCTCAAATACTCACTCTATCCGACAAGCTGTTTCGATTAGCAAAATCGATGCTGCGTAATTCGGATGCTGCGCAGGACGCTGTGCAAGACCTGAGTATGAAATTGTGGGAGAAGCGCAATAACCTCGACGAGGTGGAAAATGTTCCGGCATTTACCATGAAGGCCATGCGCAATTTATGCCTCGACACCATCCGGCAGCAACGAAATGATGATGATTTACCCGGTGAAGTTGAATTAAAGGAACTGAATCCGCACCAACAAACCGAACAGAAAGATATGGTTGGAAAAATCAGAAGCCTGATTGATGAGTTGCCTGAGCTGCAACGAACCATTATCCGGATGCGCGATGTGGAAGGAATGGAAATAGCTGAAATAGCATTTATAACCTCACTTACCGAAAATGCCGTAAGTGTAAATCTGTCGAGGGCACGTCAAAAAATAAGAGAAAAAATACTATATGAACAAAAACGAGTGGAGGAAACTGTATGGAAAGAATAGATGAATTGCTTGAGAAGTATTTCAAGGGCGAAACAACGCTTACGGAAGAAAAAGAGCTGAAACACTACTTTGCAGGCGGGCATGTTGCAACGGATCATGAACCATACCGGGCTTTATTTGGCGCTTTTGAGCAAGAATTAAGCGAAAAAGCAAACGATCCGCTAAAAAAAGTATTGCCCCGGCAACAAACAGTTAAACGGATCTGGATAAAGACATTTGCGTATTCGGGTATTGCAGCAGCCATTCTATTGGCAGTCTGGATTCAACGTACGCAAGAACAGGAAACGTACGCTGTGATTTCAGGCAACAGGATTGAAGATGCAGGTTATGCTCAAAAATATGCTGAGAAAAAGCTTAATAAAGTGAATGACATTCTCCAGAACAGCATGAAGCCCATGCAAAGCCTGCAAACAGTCAAAAAGAGCCTTGAACCCATGCAGAAAATAGAGGAAACAAGAGAGAAATTAGAAGATATTGAAAATAAAATACAATTTAAAGAATAACAAAAATGAAAAAGCTAATAACATTGGTTGCTGTTTTCTTCCTGATTGCAGCAGCGGCTCAGGCTCAAACCCTTCAGGGCCTGTTCGACAAATACGCAGACGACGAACGCTTTGAGTATGTATCTGTAGGAAAAGGGATGTTGAATATGGCATCCGCCTTTGGAGGCATTGCCAAGAACGACAAACAAATGATGTCTAAAATGAAAGGTATCAAAATCCTGACTTTAGAAGCAAATTCCGATTCTCCTTTAATGAGGGCTGTAGAGCGTGATTTAAATCAGGTAATTGAAGCAGGAAATTTTGAGACTGCTGTAGAAGCCCGCGACAAAGGCGAACGCGTACATGTTTACTATCGTGTAAGTGGTAAAGACAATGCTGATATGCTGATTGTTACAAAAGAAAAAGGAGAATTAAGCCTGATTTGGTTTACCGGAAAAATGACAAAGGAAGAGATGATGGATTCTTTCTCCAGCAATAAAGGAGGAATGCCAATGCATGGAGATGCCATGCGAATGCCTGATTCAATTTCCTGAACTTGAAAATTATTCAGAATAAAAATAACCGGCTCATCGACGAACCGGTTATTTTTATTTTATAATACTCAGTATAAAACCGACACATCCAATAAGGATAATGATTATTCCCGTGATTTGATTAATGATTTTCAATTCGCGCATATTCAGGTTATTCTTGAACCGGCTGACAAGGAAAGTTAGCAAATTCCACCAAAGTAATGCTCCCCCAAGTATAGATGAAATCCCAACAATGGAAACAAACAAGGTTGTTTTGTTCCCGATAAACTCGAATCGGGCGAATAAGGCTATTAATACGAACAGCACTAAAGGATTTGAAAAGGTCAGTGCAAATGAACTGAAAAAATCGCTCAGCAAACTATGCTTGAAGGTCTCGTTGGGTTTGGGTTGGGTAGATGGATTAGCCTTGAAAATATAATATCCAAAACCAGCCACAACCAAGCTCCCTGCCAATTGAATTATAAAACGGTGTTGTTCGATAAAATCCAACACAAAGCTCAGGAAAAACAAGGTAATTATCGTGTAGATCAAGTCGGAAGTGGTTGCCCCAAGGCCGGTAGCGATGCCGTAACGTTGTCCCCGGTTGAGGGTTCGTTGAATAGTTAGCATACCAATTGGTCCTAACGGTACAGATATACACAATCCTATCAGAACCCCTTTTATAATAATCTCTAACATTCTTAGCTTTTATTGTTTCCAATGCAAAGATAAGTTTTTTTGTGAATCAAACCGCAAATTAAAATTCTTTGTTTAAGGTTTAATAGATTATTACAGCAATTTTTACATGAATAAAACCGCTGCTTTTAGCTAATTTATCACTTTCACTTCTTGGGATTCAAAGCCAGTACAATGCTAAAAAAGGCACAAATCAAGGTTACCGGTGTAAAAATTAGCTTTTCCAAAATATTCACGGAATAAAGATTCCCCACCGTATTCAGCAGAAACATGGCAGTCATGACCCACAATCCGGTTTGAACAACAAACCGTGGAACTTCAATTTTGATTAACTTTCCTTTGAGCAGAACAATAAACAAGAATAAGGCATTGGTGAACAATGAGAAAGCCTCCAGCGTACGCAACTGGTAGTTGTCGTGTATCCGGCCTCCCCACACAATGTTGTTCGGAATAAGACCAGCCATGACCAATAAATGAAAGATCAACGACAATGTATAAATGAGCATCGATCCACGCAGTGCAATCTTATAAATTATAAGGCTTTTCATCTTTATATGCTATTATTCAAAAAATCAGAAACCAAAATCATCTATCTTTTTTTCGAACTTTTTAGCTTCCTCCGGCTTCCTGGCTTTGACTTGTACCGCCGAACCTTCCACATAAATAGCCTGGTATGGCCGAACCGGACAAATAGACTCGCATGCACCACAACCAATACATAAATCGGGAGTTACTTCAGGCTTTGTCAGACCGTTTTTGTAAGGAATCATGTGTACGGCTTGTGTAGGACAATGTTCTGAGCATGCACCGCAATCGGTTTCGTGCGTTATCACCTCGCACATGTTCAACCGCAGGTTTGCCACACCGATCTGGGTAAGCTTTTTCTCCTCCATAGGCAATTTCACCAAAGCCCCGGTAGGACAAACAGAAGTACAGATATTGCATTCGTAAGTACAAAACACATGCGTTGAAAATGTGAGGTGGGGCTGTGTTATACCCGAAATGCCGTATTCAAGCGTTGCAGGTTTGAGCACCTGCATTGGACATTTAGTTACACAAAGTTGGCAAGCCGTACAATGAGTATTAAAATGTTCCATATTTTTTGCACCTGGAGGCATAATTGGCTTGCGTGACAAAATACTGTCCTTTTTCCCTCCTGCATCTTTGGTATTGGCCAAAGCCAGGGTAGTCATCACCGCACCCGAAGTCAACAGGAATGTACGGCGACTTTTATCTACAGGCATCTGAACCGGCTGTGCAACTTGTTTTTTATAGCGGAGATCATATTTCAATCCGTTCTTTTTACAAGCCGAGAGGCAATTAAAACAAGTTACGCAACGTGAATCGTCCACTGTCATCGATTCACTGTCGATACATTCCGATTTGCACTGCTTTTCGCATGCCCCGCAACGGGTACAACTTGATTCATCAAAGCGGATATGAAACATCGATACTTTAGACAATAGCCCTAAAAATGAACCCACGGGGCAAATTACATTGCAATACAACCGGCCATGCCGTACCGACATATCAACCACTTTGTAAAAGAAGATAATAGCCACGATAAATGCAAAAGGAACAAAAGCAAGCTGTTCTACCTGATATAGCGTATAATTCCCCATGCTTCCCAATAATGCTGCAAGCCCGTTATTTCCCCATATTACAAGTGGTTTAATAAGCTGGGAAATAATTCGTCCAAAAGTGCTGTAGGGATCCAGCAACAATACTAAAACTGAACTGCCGAAAACAAAAACCACAATTGTTACCGCCAGAATGCTATAACGCAGGATATTTTGCGGCTTGGCATAATTGAATCGTATTTTTTTTCTTTTCTTTCTGAAAAACCGTGATTTCCAGGCAATAATATCCTGAAAAACCCCTAAAGGGCAAATAGTTGAACAATACACCCGCCCAAACAGCAAACTCAAAACCAGCAAAACTCCGATAATTGCAAAATTCAGCGAGAGTAACGCCGGTATCCACTGCAAATGCAGAAATGCGTGTAATGCTATTGGAAGTTTTCCTGTAAAATCGAGAAAAAATGCCAGAATTGGAAGAAAAAACAGCAATGACAGAACGACACGGATATTTTTTAGAAATTTCATTTTGCTATGTGCTTGTGAGTAATGAGTGGGGATAAAAATAGCATATAGTGAGCAGTTCCTACCAATTAACCGCCCACTATAAGATATAGACTATAAACTAATTATAACTTAATTCGTTTCACGTTGAGTTTATCCAGGTTTTGGGTCCCAACACGTAGTTTTTCGGCCATGCCGATATAACGGACATCTTTTATATCAGTAGGCTCAACCTGCGAAAACAATTTCATAGCCGCAGTATCGGCAGCCACATAATCGTGCGATACAATCAAGGATTTAAGCATTACTACATCGGCCTCCGATTTCCCCTGAGGTCCGTTCGATTTCATGATCCGGTAAGCATCCACTATGTTAAGTGCCGGAGCTTTATGAAAAGTTGCAGTGTCGGCTATACACTGATGCAAATCATTCCGGTGGTAAACACCCCTGTCCCATACAATTCCCATCAAGTTTTTCATGGCAATTGAATTTTTCGCTCCTCCGTGATGCTTCAAAACCGGTACGTTGAACCATACATCACAATCGATCAAAGCCTGATGAATCTTTGCTTTCTTGAGTCTTACTCCTTGTGGCAATTCCACTTCGCGGTAATAAGCTTCATCGTTTCCGGGAACCATTTTTCCACCGGCAGCTGCCACCGCTTTTTCAATTCCACTGTTGGTGTAGCATTTTTTCCAATCATGGCAGGTATGGTCGAACACGATAACCTGCAATGCTCCGGCTCCCTTGCACATGCGAACCAGTGCTCCGATCAGTTCGGGATTTGTATTGGCTGCCAACTCGGGTTGCCTGTCCCATCCGATATTGGGCTTGATTACAACCTTATTCCCTTTTTTTACATACTGCCCAATTCCACCCAACTCTTTAAACGCACGAGTCAGCATAACACCCGGCTCACCGCCCATAACAGCCACCATATCAGGACCAGAGTGAACAGCCACCTTACTTCCTGATGCATTACCTACTGCTGCACTAAGCGCATTCGGTTTAAAAACAGAAGCCAAACCAACCATTGCAGCCGATTTGAAAAAGTCTCTACGTTTCATATTATTCTAATTTTAATTTTTATGACAAGAAAAAAAACGCAATCATCAAAACCTAAACTAGCTGTTTTCTATCTGTTGTGGTTTCTTGACCACCAACGCACTAATCTCCCACAACATATAGATTGGTAAAAATACCACCATCAATGTAAACGGATCGCTAGACGGAGTAATTACTGCGGCTGCAATCAACATTATAACAATCGCATGCTTGCGGAATTTATTGAAAAAACTTCTGTTGAGTATACCCAGCTTTGACAAAAACCACGACAACAAAGGCAATTCGAAAACCAACCCCATGATAAAACACATCAACATAAAACTGTCAATATACGAATCGAGCGAAATACTGTTTTCGATATATGAACTCAACTGATAACCAGCCAAAAACCGCAGTGTAAGCGGAAAGACCATTATATAACCGACCAGAATACCTATATAGAACAACAGGTTTCCAAAGAAAAATGCCACACCGGTATTTTTCCTCTCTTCGCTGTAAAGAGCCGGTTTTATAAATATGAAAAGTTGGTAAATAACAAACGGGAAACTCAATATCAATCCAAACCAAAGTGATGTGGACATGTGAATGAGAAACTGTGATGCCAGGTTTATATTGATAATCTTCACCTGAAAAGCTCCAACACAGAAATCGGGTAATATCGGGTATTTCTGCGCAAAGCGGTTCAGTCCCTCATAAAGAAAAAAATCTGTACGTGAAGGAGCCAACACAACATAGTCAAAAATCTCCTTCATGTACATAAATAACGCTAGTGATACAACCGTCACAAAGCCTATTATCCTGAATAATATCTTTCGTAACTCGTCGAGATGATCCCAAAAGGACATTTCACCTTCAACCGGCCTGCTCATGCTTCTTTTGTTGTATCTTGTTTTTCGTCTTTATTGATATCTTTTTTTATTTCATTCTCAACATCATTGAGCCCGCTTTTAAAACTTTTCACCCCTTTACCAATGCCGTGCATCAACTCTGGAATTTTTTTGCCTCCAAAAAGCAACAAAACAATTAGAGCTATTATAATAATTTCCGGAGCTCCTAAATTCAAAAATAATAAATGATCCATAACAATACAATTTTTATTTTTTAATAATTACGCAAATAGCATATAAATATTGCTGTAAAATTACTACTATATTTTCACACCCAAAAGTTTAGCGGTTGATTTAATTGTCCATATAAAAACAAATAATCTTAAAAAGAATCAATTTCTAAACTTTATTTACATCTGACTATCGGAGATACAGTTTATTTCCTAAATTCAAATTCTTGAAGTCGTCTTGACTTTTTATTATACAAATAGTCAAAAGGCAGCTTGATTTGTAGGAAACAAATCCGCAAAAACAAAACAACCACTTACAAAAATGCAAGTGGTCATTTAAATATAAAAAAGCGAGCTCTTAGTGAAGCGAATCCGAAGCTTCCACAATAGGAGTTTTAAGCACAAATGAAGCTTGGTTATATTCGAAATTGGCATCCGAAACCACACTAAATATAATCTTAGCTTCGTTGCTTGCCTTTCGGGCAACATATCGGAAAGGGAAGAAAAGCGAGGTAGAAGTTCCTTTCAAATTAAAGATACCTTTATTATAATTAGAAGTTGGTAAAAAAACCGAGTCCATAGAACTTACACTTGGCAAAACGAATCTAGCTGCGCTATCTGCCGATTGTGTCATTGTGTAGTTTCGCAGATTGTTGGCAATTCCGTCGATTAGCATCCGAAACACAACCGTATCGCCAACCTGGATTGTGTCGAGCCGGTAAACTCCTTCATTTGTCAATTGAATATCAAGAGTATCCTTGCCATTCAGCACAGGGTTTTGCACAAAATAAATGCGCGGTTGAAAATTCGATTCCCCATTCATACTACATGAAGAAAAGGCAATTGCAATAATACTTATTAGTAAAAAAATACGTGTTTTCATACGGGAATTGGTGTTTTTAGTTGCCCCATGAAACTCAACCAGCTCAAAAACGAAAGGCATTTCATAGTTGCAAATTAAAATTGCTCAAAATTACAAAAATTATACCAAATAATTCTTACCAAAATCACAAAGAACTAAACTTATTCAGCAGACAATCAGCAGAAATAAACCAAAACAAATAAAAAATCAGTAAACTCAACGCGGCAGAATATATTTCACAAATTATTTTTCAATAAATCAGAATTTCCTATTAACTTTACACAAGTTCAAAGCGTTCTTATAAAGACAATAATGAAGCGCGGGAGCAACAAATTAATTTTACACGCACAGCCATGAGAATGTATACTGAGGTCCTGATAGCACTGCTAGTAATGATCGCTATCCCCGATATCTATTTCTACCTGAAGCTTAAAGACAGAAATGTCAAACCAATTTACATCGTATTACATTTAATCCCGGCTCTTTTCTTCACCGTCCTGTTTCTATACATGAAGTTCGGATTGGAGAATTTGCGAAACTTCAGGATTGTGGCCGGCATTATGTGGTTGTATTTCTTCTTCATGCTCATATACATACCCAAAGTAATACACATTATCTTTTACTTCCTGGATTGGGTTTACATCAAAATTTTCAAACACGATAATGTTTACTTTGATATTACGCGCATTATAGTAAGCATTATTTCAGTAATTGTGTTGCTTGTGGGAGCTTACATAACCCCGCGCAATTTCGAAGTGGTCACAATCACAATACCGATAAAAAATCTCCCACGGGCTTTCGACGGGTACAAAATCGTACAGTTGTCCGATATCCATTTGGGAAGCTGGAATAAAAAGTTCAGCAAACTCGAACCCGTTATAAAATTGGTTAATGAGCAAAATCCGGATATAATCATCTTTTCGGGCGACATGGTCAATAATTTTGCATCGGAGGCACAAGGCTGGCAACCGTATTTTCTCGAACTAAGAGCCAGGAGTGGAAAATATGCAGTGCTTGGCAACCACGACTACGGGGATTACACGGACTGGAACACGTATAACGACCGCCGCGAAAACCGTCTCAACATAAAACAATCTATCCGGGATTTTGGGTTTCGCCTGCTGCTGAACGAAAATGTTTATCTAAAAAACGGGAAAGACAGTTTGCTCTTAGTAGGAGTCGAAAACTGGGGAAAAACCAACCGGTTTCATTACAGCAACCTGGAAAAAGCACTGGAGGGTACCATACCAAACACTCCCAAAATTTTAATTGCTCATGACCCGACAGAATTTGATGCCGAAATCGTCGGCAAAAAAGATATTGCCCTAACATTATCGGGACATACGCATGCAGCCCAACTTGGAATAAAAATCGGCCATTATCTGTTTTCGCCCGCATCTTTAGTATTTAAATACTGGGCCGGATTGTATAACGTAAATGGTCAATACATTTATGTAAACCGAGGTATCGGACATATCGGACTTCCGATGCACATTGGAGTCAGGCCGGAAATTACATCCATAATTCTCAAAAGGGAATAAAGCAATACAAATAAAAAAAATGAGTGCATAGAAAAATCCATGCACTCTGCAATTCAAAATTCTCAACGAAGGCTGCCCTTCATTAACGATTATTCCATCTTTTTTGAGTCCCAAACAGACTTCCAGGTCAATACGACATCATTTGAAGAATAAGACCTGATCGTTGCTTCATTTTTCTCAGTATCCATTTCAATGCAATTCCAGTCCGGACCTGACAAATAGACATATTTCAAGGCTTTATTTGACTTCAGGGTAATTGTAAAATGCCTGTTGTCCATTTTTTTCATTTCCTGAAACGTCCATCGATCCCAACCGCCTGCAATATAACAATTATCAGTTCCTTCGGGAACAGTAACTGAATAGGTTATTTCACTATCTGGAACGGCTTTGTCGTAAACGGCTGCCCAACTCACCACAACGTCAGTAGGCGAATAATTTCTTTCGTTCACCATTTGGTGTTTTTCCATTTCAGCATATCCCCAACCTTTACCGGCAAAATAATTATATTTAAACACTTTGTTGGATGGAAAAGTAACACTAAAATGAGTGGCATCTATTTTCTTCATTTCTTTGAAAGTAGTCCAGCCATCCCAGCCGCCCATTATATAACAACAATTTGTTCCTTCAGGCACCGTAACCTTATACATTAAATCTACGTTTTTCATGGCTTTATCGTAGATTGCCACCCACTTAACCACTACATCATTTTCGGCATAAGACCTGTTATCCAATTCGTTTCCATCAGCCATTTTTTCCACAAAACCCCATCCCGGACCCGAACAGTATTTATATTTGTGAGTCATATTGGCTGTTGGAAGCTCAATAGTATAATGCGTATCGTCCACTTTAGTCATCTGTTGATGAGTCCAGTTATTCATTTCGCCGGCAATATAACAGGCTTTTGTGCCCACCGGAACCGTTACAGAATAATTAAGAGCAGTTGCAATAAGAGCCGTAAACATGAACATTAATAAGAATACTAACTTTTTCATAAATTAATTCATTTGGTTATAACTAAAAATTTCATTTAAGTACAGCAGGTAACAGGTACTTTTACATTTAGATTGAAGTTGGCGGGAGTAAATCAAATGCCTTTTCGTAAAAAGAACTTCGAAAAGAAATACACACGTTGGCTCGTGACATGCAAATGATTCAGAACAGGATAACCATATGGAGCTTTTTCAACTGAAGCAGGAACACTTTTTAATCAGGCTTTTAAACCTAATAAATCAACAGAAAAACAATTTTCAGATTCATAAGTAAATGTTGCAATTAAATGTCGTATTCCTTAAAAGATTATTCAACCACATAGTTGCACATAGCAAGATTGAACAACATAGTTATAAGAAATAATTTCAGTGAACTAAAAACTTGATTTTTAGCAGATATAGAATCACATAGTTTGTTTTGATATGAATTACAGATAGCTATGTTTTCTAGATATTCCTATGAATAGCTATTGTGCAACTATGTGGTTTTAAATAAAACATTATATCTTTCCCAATGCTTAATTTCAAAAATAAAGTCAGGAAACTGATATAAAACAATCTCAGGGCATTAAAAGTTGTAATCCGAGCGCTTATATAACCTCATATTGTAAGATTAATCTGCGTAACAAAACGACAAGTTAAAACAATAACAAACCCACTATTATTCGAAGAAAATAATCCCACAAAACAAATTTTGAAATAAATCAACAACCACGAATAATTTATAAAATAAAACGCCGGACAGCTACCAAGCTATCCGGCATTTTGTCGGGATGACCTGATTCGAACAGGCGGCCTCTACGTCCCGAACGTAGCGCGCTACCAACTGCGCCACATCCCGATTTTCTATTACATGCACAAAATTAGAAAAATTTTCATTTGCTCAAAACAACATCGAACTATCTTTTCGAAATTTGTTCAAAAACCTAAAAAAGCAAAGCAATCAGCCTGAAGAATAAAGCTTTTGATCACTTTTCAACCAGAAAATCGCTATTCGATCATTAAATTGTTCGGTTATAAATGACAAAATCAGTATCTTTGCACAAAATTTAACTACATGTTTACTGCTGAAAAAGAAAATTTTATTCGAACCAGAAACTACCCGGCATTCAAACCAAAAGCAATTTTTTTTGATATGGATGGCGTTCTTTTCGACTCCATGAAAAGCCATGCAACTGCCTGGGTTCAAGCAATGCAACAAACCGGTCTTCCATTTACCGAATACGAAGCCTACATGAACGAAGGACGCACCGGGGCTTCAACTATCGACAGCGTTTTTGTTCAGATACATGGAAGAAAAGCTACCGAAGAAGAAAAGCAGCAGATCTACCGCTTGAAATCAAGTCTGTTCGAAAAGTGCGGCAAAACAGAAAGAATGCCTTACGCGTTAGAACTACTAAAAAAAATCAAAGCTCAGCAATTAGAAATTTTTGTGGTTACAGGATCAGGCCAACCAAGCCTGCTCGATAGCCTGGAGAATAATTTCCCGGGTATTTTCCAGCGCGAAAAAATGGTTACAGCATTTGATGTAAAACACGGAAAACCACATCCGGAACCTTATTTGATAGCCCTCAAAAAATCGGGACTTCAGCCATGGGAAGTAATGGTGGTAGAAAATGCACCTCTTGGTGTAGAGTCTGCAACTGCTGCCGGCTTATTTACCGTAGGGGTTAACACCGGGCCTTTGAATCCCAAGACGCTTTCCGACAGCGGAGCCGGCATAGTACTGGGAGGTATGAAAGAGCTCCACGATCATTGGGAAAAGATAGTTCCGTAGAAAATAGCAGAATTAAACTAGAAAAGAAGGTGACTTATATTGCTGAGCCACATGCAAAAAAAATCGACTAATCAAATAATTAAATCAAACTACAATATTGCAGATTATCAAATATCCGCCCCGTGAAGCTTGGGCATCAATCCTTAAACGCCCTGCTTTTGACAGCACAACGCTGTTCGACACGGTACAAAAAGTATTGGATGACATTCGCAAGCGAGGCGACAAAGCCGTAAAGGAATACACGCTGCAATTTGACAAAGTGAGCCTTGACACCCTGGAAGTAACCAAAGAAGAGATAGATGAGGCCGAAAAATTGATTTCACCAAACCTGAAACAAGCCATTGAAATGGCCCGCCGCAATATCTGGAAATTTCACTCCGAACAACAACATGAGTTACCCGAAATACAAACTTCACCCGGAGTATATTGCTGGCAAAAAGCTATTGCCATTGAAAAAGTCGGGCTGTATATTCCGGGAGGAACCGCTCCATTGTTTTCAACCGTGCTAATGCTTGGCATTCCGGCTCAAATTGCCGAATGCAACGAAATTGTACTTTGCACTCCTCCCAACAAAGAAGGGAAAATCCATCCGGCGGTGCTGTATGCAGCTAAGGTAGCCGGCGTACATCGCATTTTCAAAATCGGAGGTACACAGGCAATTGGCGCCATGGCATATGGAACCGAATCGGTACCCAAAGTATACAAGATATTTGGCCCGGGCAACCAATACGTGACTGCAGCCAAGCAACTTGTTTCTTTGCGCGATGTAGCTATCGATATGCCGGCCGGGCCATCCGAAGTGGAAGTAATAGCTGACGAAACTGCCAATCCGGCATTTGTAGCCGCCGACCTGCTTTCGCAAGCCGAACATGGAGTGGACAGCCAGTCTATTTTGGTAACAGTAAGCGAAAAAATCGTTGAACATGTTTTGGAACAGATTGAAATTCAGATAGAACAGTTGCCAAGCAAAGATTTCGCACAGAAAGGCTCTTGAAAACAGCAAAATCATCGTTTTAAAGAATCTTGAAGAAGCGGTGGAAATGACAAACGAATATGCACCGGAACATTTGATAATTTCCACACGCTATCATATGGGTGTAGCAGCTAATATCGTCAATGCCGGTTCGGTTTTTCTGGGAAATTACACACCTGAAAGTGCTGGCGATTATGCATCCGGAACCAACCACACGCTGCCTACAAATGGCTATGCGAAAGCCTATAGCGGAGTAAATCTGGACAGCTACATCCGGAAAGTGACTTTCCAGCAAATTACACAGGAAGGACTCACGAACCTGAGCAATGCCATTATCCTGATGGCAGAAAGTGAAGATTTGATGGCACACAGCAATGCTGTAAAAATTCGTTTAAACGAAGAAAAGGAAGTTGAAGTAAGAGAAAGCAGGCATCCCAGGTAATTTTCCGATGAACATGTGACATAATGCCTGTTCCGATTTAATTTAGAATGTAAAGACATGGATTTATTTTAATTCTCCTCAAATTGCATTATTAAAACAGGACAGGTATGTATATCAGTAAAAAGCAAAAGCCCCGGAAAATAGTTTTTTTTCTTGCAAGCATTTTAATCACTGTCTATTTTAATGCTAATGCGCAAAACGAATCTAGTAAATGGATCTTCGGACAAGGCGCCGGAATTGATTTCAAAAGCGGCGAGGCCAAACCGATTTTGAGCAGTAAAATAAACACTATCGAAGGCTGCTCCACCATATCTGACAGCAATGGGGATTTGCTTTTTTATACCGACGGGATATCCGTTTGGAATAAAAATAACAAGCAAATGCCTAACGGAAAAAATTTAAATGGGAATACATCCTCCACTCAATCCGCCATAATCGTCCCACTGCCTGAAAGTAAAACGATTTATTATATTTTCACAATGGATTCGGAAGCGGAAAAAGGAGGATTTAGTTACTCCATTGTGGATATGGCGAAAGAAAATGGTCTGGGAGATATTATTTTAAAAAACAAGCTTATAAATACACGTTTTACAGAAAAGCTTGTGGCTGTAAAAAAGCCTGACACTAATAATTTCTGGATAATTGCACACGCGTATGATTCTAATGCTTTTTCTGCATATCTGCTTACAAAAAACGGACTGACAGTACAGCCGGTAATATCGAACGTGGGTTTAAGGCATGAAAAATCATTTTTTAATACGATTGGATACATGAAAGTTTCCCCCGACAAAAGGAAACTTGCCCTGGCAATAAATGGAGACAAAATAATTCAATTATTTAATTTCGATCCGACCAAAGGCCTAATCACAAATCCAATTTCAATCAAACTTAATGAGCAATCCAATCCATATGGATTGGAGTTTTCTCCAAACAGCAATTTGCTATATATCAGCACAGTACTAAGCGGTTTTATTTTTCAGATAAACATAACCACTGGCAGTGAAGATGCAATTCAAAAGTCATTGCAATTGGTTGGTCAAAGCAAGAGTAAAAAATCTTTAGGCGCCCTTCAATTAGGCCCGGATGGCAGGATCTATATTGCAGAATATGATTCCAAATTTCTATCAACAATAGACAAACCAGATATGATAGGACCAGGCTGTTCGTATAGAGCCGAGGGAGTATCTTTAGGAGGAAACATTTGCAAATTAGGTCTGCCTACATTTGTTCAGGATTTCACAGGAAATACCCAATTTAACAACAGATACGCAAGCGGCAGAAAAAGAAGATTTTTCAAAAACAAACATAAGATATAGTTTGAGCAACGTTTGCTTCAACTTCAATAAAGCTACATTACAAGACTCATATAATCCCGTACTGGAACAGCTTGCTCATTTTTTGAATAAAAATAAAAAATTAAACATTCAGATTGTGGGACATACCGATTCAATTGGAAATGTGCAACACAATTATAAATTATCGCTTGAACGCGCTAAAACAATTGGAAAATACCTGATTGATCATGGCATTGAAAAATCAAGGATTACATTTTCAGGCGAAGGAAGCAATGCTCCGCTTAGCTCTAATAAAGATGAGTCCGGACGAAAAAAAAACAGGAGAGTGGAGTTTATTTTAAAGAAATAATAAAATCTTCAAAAGAAAAACTCTGAATAAGATACGATAAAAACAAAACAATTATGAATATAGAAAAATTATTGCGTTCGAACATCCGAAGCCTTCAACCATACTCATGCGCACGTGATGAGTTCAAAGGCGAAGCATTCGGTATACCTTGACGCAAACGAAAACCCTTACAACGAGCCATACAACCGCTATCCGGACCCATTGCAATGGGAAGTAAAAACGCTATTGTCGGAAGTGAAAAACGTTCCTGCCGAGAATATATTTTTAGGAAACGGCAGCGATGAGCCTATAGATTTGCTATACCGTGCTTTTTGCGAACCACGGTTAGACAATGTGGTGGCCATTGAACCAACCTATGGCATGTATAAGGTTTGCGCCTCGATTAACGACGTGGAATATCGCAAAGTTTTGCTGGACGAGAACTTTCAGTTCACCGCCGAAAGCCTGCTTGCAGCAACAAACCTCTACACAAAAATCATCTGGCTTTGCTCACCCAACAACCCAACAGGCAATAGCCTGAACAGGGATGAAATAATAAAATTATTAAACTCCTTTGAGGGTATAGTAGTACTCGACGAAGCTTACATTGACTTTGCATCCGAAGGCAGTTTCTCTGAATTTTTATCGCAATATCCCAACCTTGTAATCCTGCAAACGTTTTCCAAAGCATGGGGAAGCGCCGCAATCCGCTTAGGTATGGCATTTGCCTCACAGGAAATCATATCCGTACTAAATAAAATAAAATACCCCTACAACATAAATATTCTAACCCAGAAACAAGCATTAGTGGCATTGAAAAATGCTGACCAAGTGAAATCCTGGGTCAACATTTTACTGGGAGAACGAGCCGCTTTAATCGGAGAATTAAACAAGCTGCCACTGGTACAACACATTTATCCGACTGATGCAAACTTCGTCCTGGTCAAAGTCCCGGATGCAAACGCTGTCTATCAATATCTGGTTGGGAAAAGCATTATTATTCGTAATCGCAACACCGTTTCGCTATGCATGGGATGTGTCCGAATCACTGTGGGAACTCCTCAGGAAAATAAGATTTTAATAGACGAGCTGAAAAAGTTCTAAAAAAGCACGACTCAAGCTGCGCCAGCTTTGAGTCGTGCTTTTTCAATATCAGCAAATGATTTAAGTCCGACAACCTAAAACTTTTAAATTAACATGATTTCAGATTTATCCAAACAACCAAACATTGGCAAAGATACCGAAGCAAAATTAATTCAGGTCGGAATCCGTTCGTATGCCGAACTGAAAGCTGCCGGAACGGAACAAGCCTTCTTACGCCTTCAAACACTCGACCCGGGAGCCTGCATCCAGCTGCTTTATGGGCTTGAAGCTGCCATTGAAGGGATTCCGTATACAAAACTTTCGGTAGAGAAAAAACAGGAATTAAAGGAATTTCATCGCATGACAAGAAAAAACTAAAGCCGTCAAAGCAGCATACCAATGGGCAAGCTAAATTACAAAAAACAGCTACTGCTTGCGGGTGTTTTATTCACCCTGCACAACATAGAAGAAGCTGCTGGCTTCACGCGATTCATTTACCCAACGGGGCTAAACCTGCCACTTCCCGACCGCGACAGTATGCTTGCCAGCATAAGTGCAATTACCCTGATTGCATGGTTAGCGATTCTATGGGCAATTTTAAAAAAGAATGATACCAACAAAAAGTATCTGCTGACTACATTGATGACAGTATTCATTACAAACGCCTTTTTCCCACACATAATAGGAGCCATTATCCTGAAACGCTATTTCCCGGCTGTAATAAGCTCAATAATCCTTTATCTCCCCTACTCAATCTGGCTGCTACCAAAACTTCGACAAAGCTACCCAGCAACCAAACAATTCATTCTCGTTTCACTCACAGGATTAATCATCACCGCAGCAATCACTTCAGCACTACAATTAATCACACGCTTTATTGTTTAAAATTCCCCAGATAAATTGACTTTGGTTCTCAAAAAAATTAGCCAAACAGTTGGACGTTAATGCAAAAAAAACTATTTTTGCACAGAATATTGTTTTTTGTGCAAGAAAATACGATTTTATAAAAAATTTAAACACATATATGGACCCAATCATCATTAACAGTTTTGCTGACTTTGAGCAATACATCGGAAAAGAAATAGGCGTATCGGATTACCTAAAGATTTCTCAGGAACAAATCAACATGTTTGCCGATGCCACTCTCGACCACCAATGGATACACGTTGACGAAGAAAAAGCAAAAGAAGAAAGCCCTTACAAAACCACCATTGCACATGGGTACCTAAATATTTCCGTTTTGCCTTACCTGTGGGAACAAATCGTAACGGTAAACAACTCAAAACTAACAGTAAACTACGGCATTGAGAATCTCAGATTTAATCAACCCGTACTTGTAAACAGCGAAGTCAGGGTACGTGCAAAACTTAAATCACTAATAAACCTCAGAGGCATTGCAAAAGCGGAGATTCAGATTGCAATGGAAATCAAAGACAACAAGAAAACAGCACTGGATGGTACAATTGTGTTTTTGTATCACTTCAAATAAAACCCACCACTTCATTCACAACAAAAAAGGACAAAACTACTGGTTTTGTCCTTTTTTGTTGGTGCTACAGCATTTCCGTGAAAATACAAGCATACAAAAACAAAAAAGGTTTCATTTAGAATGAAACCTTTTTTCGTGTGGGCGTTGACGGATTCGAACCGCCGACCCTCTGCTTGTAAGGCAGATGCTCTGAACCAGCTGAGCTAAACGCCCGAAATGTTTGTGTTTTATTTGATATCCAATTTGAAGTGGGCGTTGACGGATTCGAACCGCCGACCCTCTGCTTGTAAGGCAAATGCTCTGAACCAGCTGAGCTAAACGCCCGAAATTACATTCGGATTAGTAGTGCCTTTCTCCAAAAGCGTTGCAAAGATACTGCTTTTTTTAGTTTCTGCAAGAGCCGGAAACGATATTTTTCCAAAAAACAATTTGATTTTGCGGTTACACATTAAGTACTAGCGTTTTCTATCACGAAATTTATTTCCAGATTTCTTCATTTACGCTTCTGCACCCACTCACATTTCCCATTTCCAATAAAAAACCGTACCTTTGCACCCAAAATATTTGCACCCGCTGCGCGGATTTGAGAAAACCTGCGCAGAATTTATCAAATGGAATGTAAATATCTAACTTTTTAGATATAGTAAAAACAATGGGAAATATTGTAGCAATTGTGGGTCGCCCGAACGTGGGAAAATCGACTCTTTTCAACAGGCTCACCAAAAGTCGTAGAGCCATAGTAAATGATGAAGCCGGAACCACACGCGACCGCCAGTATGGCAAAAGCGAATGGGAAGGCCGTGAATTTTCGGTAATCGACACCGGAGGTTGGGTAGTTAACTCTTCGGATATTTTCGAAGGCGAAATCAAAAGACATGTTCTGCTGGCAATCGAAGAAGCCGACGTAATTTTGTTCATGGTGGACATCCAGAATGGAATCACCGATTACGACCTGGAAGTAGCCCAAATACTACGAGGCAACAAAAAACCGGTAGTATTAGCTTCAAATAAAGCCGATACATTCGACTGGCAATTTCATGCTGCCGAGTTTTACAAACTCGGGCTTGGAGAACCGCTTATCATATCAGCCATCAATGGACTTGGAACCGGCGATTTGCTGGACACCCTCCTTACCCACTTTCATCCGGATTCTACAGACGAAATGGAAGATGAACTTCCGCGCTTCGCGGTCGTAGGTCGGCCAAATGCGGGAAAATCATCAATTATCAATGCCTTTATCGGCGAAGAACGCACCATTGTAACCGACATTGCCGGAACAACGCGTGATTCAATCTATACCCGTTTCAACAAGTTTGGACACGATTTCTATCTGGTTGACACAGCCGGAATACGCAAAAAAGCAAAAGTAAACGAAGATTTGGAGTATTATTCAGTAGTTCGCTCTATCCGGGCTATCGAAAACTGCGATGTATGTGTTTTAATGATTGATGCTACACGTGGAATCGAAAGCCAGGACCTGAACATCTTCTCGCTGATTCAAAAAAACCGGAAAGGATTCGTAGTTTGCGTCAACAAATGGGATTTGATTGAAAACAAAGAATCGAACGATATCAAGCATTACGAAAAAGCCATCCGCGACCGTTTGGCACCATTTGTTGATTTTCCGATTATCTTCACATCGGCCGTAACTAAACAACGTATTTTTAAAGTACTGGAAACAGCCGTGGAGGTATACGAAAACAAACAACGCAAAGTGGCAACAGCCAAGCTTAACGAATACCTGCTACCTGCTATCGAAAATTATCCGCCACCGGCTTTAAAAGGCAAATTTATCAAGATCAAATATGTGACTCAATTGCCAAACACACAAATTCCTACATTTCTGTTTTTTGCAAACCTGCCACAATATGTAAAAGAACCATACCGCCGTTTTCTTGAAAATAAAATCCGGGCCAAGTACGATTTCACTGGAACGCCGATACAGATTTTTATCCGCCAAAAATAATCTGTACTCATATCACAAATAAAAAATGCAGTAGGAAATTCCTACTGCATTTTTCGTGAGGTATCATTTTGTTTAAAAGCCGCTATACACCAACTTCAAGTGCATTGGCTCAGTTACCTTATTGCCACTTGCCGGATTAATAACTTTACCGCTACGAATAGTAACACCACCCATCAAATACTGCTGTTTCACCGCAGAAATCGTAGTTGCCCCACTCGTAGAACTCGTAGTTGTGCTTACACTCACCGGTACCAAAACAAGACTAAGATTTTCTGCGGGAGCTACTCCTTTCTCTTTTGCCTGCTTCAATTCATTAGCTATAAGTGCGGCAATATCATAACTATAGGAGTATTCATATTTACCCGTTGTACCAATTTCAGTTCTTGCAATCTGTCCTAACAGAGCAACAGTATCTTTACTTGTTGGAATCTTATTTTTTTCAAAAAAGTTTGTAACTTCCGTCTCTTTGATCAACAACATATATTGTAAAATCGGCATTTCCAGCGTCGAATCTGCCACCTCTACTGCTTTTACCTGCAAAATTGCATTATTCAAAATCTGTTTCTTTCCAAAAGCTATTTTAGCGTCTATAGTATCTTTTATCCTTTTTAGCGGTAAGTTTATCCTCGTTTGAAGATTGGCAGGAGAGGATACATAATTCACACTGTCCCGTTGCTTCACGACTATCTCCCTGTCAGGATGAAGAAAACGGTTTACCTGACGAACCTCTTTATTAGCTGGAAAAATGAGTACATTATTCACAGTGGTCACCGTATTAGCCCCTGGCTTCGTGTAAGTATAATGATAATAATACTCTAAATCAATTCTATAAACATTTAAAATTGTAGATGCTCCATAATTAGCAGTAATATAAATTCCTTTAAAGAAGTTCTGGAAAGCAGTTTCGCTACTATAAAGCGCATCATTATAGAATTTCTGAACGAAATCATTGGACAATTTGATCATAATCAATGTGCTGTCAACACGGGTTTTCGTTGCATCCTTGGCTGTAAAAACACGACGTCCGAGCAAAACTGACAAATCGGTATAATCAATTGGATTCAGATTAGTCGGGTAAAGCCCGGTATAATTAAATGTTTTTTTATTCATTTCGTACACATTCACATCCAACGGAGCATACGAATCTCCGAACCACGAATCATAGTACAAAACTACCAACGCTGAATCAGGAACTGAAAGCGGAGGAAACTTAAAACCAACCGGACAGTTTACCTGGGCCAAAACATCAGCTTTGTTTGTGCCAAATTTTTCATTATAAAATGTACCCAATAGAAAAGAATCAGGCTTAGAATACATGAAATCAACAAAAATATTCTCCGTAGTCAAATGAAACGTATCGGCACCAAGGGTGATTTCATCGGACTTTGGTTGAATTCCGGAACCATAATTGGTCAAATCATCTGCGCATGAGAATGTCAGAACCGACAATAAAATAAGTAAAAATAGTGGTTGAGATTTCATATAACAATATTTGTTTCAGATATGATCGTTTATACTCAATAAATCATATCATGAGAATAAAAAATATTAAAACACTGGAGAATTTATAAAAAGAACGAAAACCTTTGCCATTTGTAAAAATCCAAGAACAAAGAATCCGATTAAATACTATCGTAAAAATTCACATAAGCATCTGCATAATCCTCATCATTCTGAAATGGGAGGAACTTCACTTTTTTCTCATCAATATATTTCAACACCTCTGTATTTACTTCAGGGCTCGACTGAATAACCGCATCGGAATAATCGATAGCCAGCTTCGAAAGTGCTACAAAATCAATTACTTTATCTTTGACCTGAATCACATGTTTTTTCTCAATACCTTCAAGCAACAGGCGCTCTGCAAACAGATTCCGAAATGGTTTTTTAAACTCATCTTTGAAAATTGAATACACAACTTTCGAATGTTTGAAAAACGGATCGTCATTATAAGCCTTTTTAATATACAGCGGAGCTAAAGCGGTCATCCAACCCTGACAATGTATAACATCCGGGGTCCAGCGAAGTTTCTTTACAGTTTCCATCACTCCGCGAACGAAGAAAATGGTACGCTCATCGTTATCATCATATTCCACATCATTCTCATCGGCTACAGTATTTTTACGGTGAAAATAATCATCGTTATCAATGAAATAAACCTGCATACGAGCCGATTGGATAGAAGCAACCTTAATAATCAAGGGGTGGTCGGTGTCATCAATGATCAGATTCATTCCTGACAGGCGAATCACTTCATGAAGTTGATTTCTTCTTTCGTTTACAGCTCCAAACTTAGGCATAAAAGTGCGTGTTTCGCGTCCGCGGTCTTGCACTGCTTGTGGTAGGTACCTCCCCATATTTGCCAACTCGGATTCAGGTAAATACGGGAATATCTCTTGCGAAATATACAAAACTTTTGTAATTTTCTTCATGCTTTTTCTTTCCGATACTTGTGAGATAATAATTCGGATTGCAAAGATATATAAAAAAAATCGGATATAAACAAGACCTAAACTCCTAAATGTTAAGCTCGCTTATCATATAAATAACTTATACAAAAAACACAAACATGCCAATTCAAATTATATCACACAAAATCAAACATTTAATCAATTCAAAAAACATATTTTATCAAAACTACCCGGCCTGTATTTATAAAAGTTTAACCATGTGCAAAAATGGCGCAAAAACAGACATTTACATCCTTAGTTACCAGCTACAACTCATACATCCAGCAAAACAACAAAACGTCCACATGTCTTGTTACAGATATATATGTCAAAAATGTAAGATTATACAAATAAGTTTTACTACTTTTGCACCCAATTTTTTACGAGTCAAAAAATCGCAGAATTGATTGGCTCAAACCAGAATAAAGCGATGAAAATAATTCGATTAAAAACTGAACTCCAACTGGAAATAGGCTCATATAAAGCTGCAGGAAAAACAATTGGGTTTGTTCCAACCATGGGAGCTCTTCACGATGGACACAAGGCGCTGGTAGTTCGGAGCGTTGCCGAAAACAATGTTTGTATTGTGAGCATTTTTGTAAACCCGACTCAGTTCAACAATCCAACTGACCTGGAAAAATACCCGCGCACTCTCGAAAGAGATGCACAATTGCTGGAAGCAGTTGGTTGCAAGTTGATTTTCGCTCCGGAACCAACCGAAATCTACGATGCTACTGAGCTAAGCAACCGTTTTTCATTCGACTTTGCCGGACTCGATACGGTAATGGAAGGCAAGTTCCGCCCGGGCCACTTCAACGGCGTAGTGCAAATTGTAAGCAAACTTTTCCAAGCAGTTCTACCAGACAAAGCCTATTTCGGAGAAAAGGATTTCCAGCAACTGGCCATTATTCACCACATGGTCAAATCAATGGATTTCAACATTGAAATAATTGACTGCCCTATCGTTCGAGAACCCAGTGGCCTGGCCATGAGCAGCAGAAATGAACGCTTAACTGAGGAACAACGCAAAAAAGCGGTAGAAATCTCCCAAGTATTGTTTGAAAGTCGTAACTTTGCCCCTCAATCGTCGCCCGTAGAACTGACAAACCAGGTTATCGAAAAAATCAATGCAGTAGACGGACTAACAGTTGAGTATTACGAGATTGTGAATGCTACCACTTTGCAACCTTTGAACTCATGGTCAGAGCCCGCTGTCGGTTGTATTGCTGTTTTTTGCGGAGAAGTCAGACTAATTGATAATATCAGATACAATACGATTGACAATTGATAATTTTTGATTGGCAATTGATAATTTTTAATTGAAATAAAAAACAAATGTTAGTACACATTGTAAAATCTAAAATTCACAGAGCAACCGTCACGGAGGCTAACCTGAATTATATTGGCAGCATCACCATCGATGAGGATTTGATGGAGGCAGCCAACATTATTGCCAACGAAAAAGTAAGCATCGTAAACAACAACAATGGGGAACGATTTGAAACTTACGTAATTACCGGTGAGCGCGGATCAGGCATGATCTGTATCAACGGAGCAGCAGCCCGCCTGGTTCAGCCCGGCGACATTGTTATTATTATGGCCTTCACCTTGATGGAAATGGAGGAAGCCAAAACATTCAAGCCTACCGTTATTTTCCCTGACAGTGGCACAAACAAACTCATCTAAATATTTATTCGATTGCCCGAGAATAGAAGAAAATGAAAGTAGTAATTATCAAATACAATGCTGGCAATATCCGCTCGGTGCTTTTTGCTCTCGAACGAATTGGTATAAATGCATCTGTAACTGACGACCATGAGGAAATTCGTGCAGCCGACAGGGTTATCTTTCCCGGGGTTGGCGAAGCTTCATCGGCCATGCAATACCTCAACGAAAAAGGACTTGACAAATTGATATGCTCACTCAAACAACCCGTTTTGGGAATTTGTCTGGGCATGCAATTAATGTGCGCACATTCAGAAGAAAACGACACACAATGCCTTGGCATTTTCAACCAACAGGTGAAGAAATTTCCTGAAGCCGGATTCAAAGTACCACAAATTGGCTGGAACAATATCACTGATTTGAAATCACCACTCTTTGCAGGAGTTACTGAAAACGCCTACATGTATTTTGTTCACAGCTATTATGTGGAAAAATGCGAAAATGCGATAGCAAAAACAGATTACATCCAGCAATACAGCTCGGCAGTGCACAAAGATAATTTTTACGCGGTTCAATTTCACCCTGAAAAATCAGGAGAAGCCGGGCAAAAAATCCTTGAGAACTTCATACATGGCTTATAAAATTTAATCATGCTTATCAGCAAGCCATTTAATCTTTCTCTTAAAAATATTTTGATCTATAGTAAATGACTTTTGAAATACAACATACCGACCCAAACAGCAATGCCCGTGCGGGTAAAATCACTACAGACCATGGCGTTATCGAAACGCCTATTTTTATGCCTGTGGGAACGGTGGCATCAGTCAAAGCTGTACATCAACATGAACTTAGAGATGATATTAAAGCACAAATTATTCTTGGAAACACCTACCATCTGTATCTTCGTCCCGGAATTGATGCACTGGAAAATGCCGGCGGGCTACATAAATTCAACGGCTGGGACAGGCCAATACTGACTGACAGTGGAGGATTTCAGGTTTTTTCATTGTCCGGAAACAGGAAATTGAAAGAAGAAGGCGCCACTTTCCGTTCGCACATTGATGGGAGCAAACATCTTTTCACCCCAGAAAATGTTGTAGACATACAACGGTCAATCGGTGCCGACATTATTATGGCGTTTGATGAATGCACTCCCGGTACTGCCGATTACCAGTATGCAAAAAAATCGATGGAAATGACGCATTGGTGGCTGGAACGCGGATTAAAACATTTTGACAACACCCAACCAAAATATGGATATTCACAAACATTTTTCCCTATTGTACAGGGATGCGTTTATCCCGATCTCCGCCGGCAATCGGCTGAATTTATAGCATTGCAAAACCGGGAAGGAAATGCAATTGGAGGCCTGGCGGTAGGTGAACCAACTGAAAAAATGTATGAAATGGTAGAAGTTGTAAACGAGATACTACCAAAAGATAAACCGCGTTATTTAATGGGCGTGGGCACTCCGCAAAACATTCTGGAAGGAATTGAGCGTGGAATTGATATGTTTGACTGTGTAATGCCCACGCGAAACGGACGAAACGCGATGCTTTTCACATTGCAGGGCATTATGAACATGAAGAACGAAAAGTGGAAAAATGACTTTTCGCCACTTGACGAATTCGGTACATTGTATGTCGACCATTCATATTCCAAGGCCTATTTAAGACATTCTTTTTATCAGCAAAGAATTGCTTGCCATGCAAATAGCCTCTATTCACAATCTGGCATTTTATCTATGGCTTGTGGGAGAAGCCAGAAAACATATTCAGGCAGGCGACTTCAGCAACTGGAAGAGAGGAATGATTGAGCAACTCGGACGAAGATTGTAACTAATTTACATGAAAATGAAATTTAAAATCGATTACCAAAAATTCGGATTAAAACGAATTGACACTTACATCATTAAAAAGTTTTTGGGGACATACTTTTTCTCCATTATCCTTATTTTGAGTATTTCGGTGGTTTTCGATTTAACAGAAAAACTGGACAAATTTTACGATCATGATGCTCCGTTGAAAGCCATAATCCTGGATTATTATCTCAATTTCATACCTTATTACATGAATATGTTCAGCCCGCTGTTCACATTCATTGCCGTAATCTTCTTTACATCAAAAATGGCTTCAAACACCGAGATCATTGCTATTCTGGCAAGCGGTGTGAGTTTCAGGCGGTTAATGCTGCCTTATTTTCTTTCGGCAGCCATTATTGCCTCTATTTCATTTACCATTGGGGGGTATATTATTCCGCCCGGAAACAAAAAAAGACTTGATTTTGAAGACAAATATGTTTCAAAATTCAAAACTGACAACGCCAGAAATGTGCAAATGGAAGTTGAAAAAGGGGTCATCATGTACATTGAGCGTTACGAAATTTCAAACAATACCGGCTATAGGTTTTCACTTGAAAAGTTCGACGGCAAGAAGCTTATTTCAAGGCTAACTGCGGAAACAATTACCTGGGATTCTGCGTATAACTGGAAAATATCCAATTATCTGCAACGTGACTTTAAAGACATGCGCGAAAGCATCAAAAGAGGTGACAGCAAAGATACGATTATCAAAATCCAACCTGAAGAATTTTTCATCACCACGCTGGAATCACCACAGATGACAATTACTCAGCTCGGCAGCTATCTGGACAGGCAGAAAAACCGGGGAGTTGGCAATATCCAGGGATTTGAAGACGAATACTACAAACGGTTCTCAATGCCTTTGGCGGCATTTATCATGACTTTGATTGGCGTATCACTCTCCTCGCGCAAGGTACGTGGGGGAACTGGCGTGAACCTGGGTATCGGGCTTGCTTTAAGCTCATTATACATACTATTCGCAACCATGTCCACCACCTTTTCTGTCAGTGGAAGCATGTCGCCATTCGCAGCAGTATGGCTCCCTAATACAGTCTTTCTACTTATCGGAATTTACCTTTACAACACAGCACCAAAATAAAAAGATTTAAACCTTATATGAAACGGGCTAACCAGAAAATCTGATTAGCCCGTTTCATACAAGAGACAATTACACTTATCTATTTGAATACTGTTTTTCGTAATAGTTTTTGTAATCACCATTAATGATATTATCCATCCATTCCTGGTTTTCAAAATACCAATCAACGGTTTTTTCAAGCCCTTCCTCAAACTGAAGTGAGGGTTTCCAGCCTAATTCCCGCTGCAACTTACTGGAGTCAATTGCATAACGCAAATCGTGGCCTGCACGGTCTTTCACAAAAGTGATTAATTTTGCCGATTCACCTTCTGCACGACCCAGTTTCCGATCCATAATTTTGCAAAGCGCATGAATCAGATCGATATTCGACCATTCATTATTACCACCAATATTGTAGGTATCGCCATTTTTACCATTATGAAAAATTGTATCTATAGCCCGGGCATGATCGTTCACATACAACCAATCTCGAACATTCTCTCCTTTCCCATAAATCGGGATCGGCCGGTTGTTTTTGATATTATTGATTGATAGCGGAATCAGTTTCTCTGGAAAGTGATTTGCCCCATAATTATTCGAACAATTGGAAATAACTACCGGTAAACCATAAGTATCGTGGTAAGCTCTCACAAAATGATCAGAAGAAGCCTTACTGGCCGAATAAGGTGAATGCGGATCGTATTTGGTTGTTTCAGTAAAGAATGTTCCATCAAATTCAAGCGCGCCATAAACTTCATCGGTTGAAACGTGATAGAAACGTTTACCTTCCATATTCCCTTTCCAGGCTTCCTTGGCCGCATTCAGTAAATTGCAGGTTCCAAACACATTGGTACGAATAAAAGCAAACGGATCGGTTATCGAACGATCAACGTGCGACTCAGCTGCTAAATGCACAACTCCATCAATTTGACAAGTTATGAACAATTCGGAAATAAACTTTTCATCAGTAATATCACCTTTTACAAATTTATAGTTGGGTGCATCGGCCAAATCTTTCAGATTTTCAAGATTACCGGCATAAGTCAAAGCATCCAGATTAATAATCTGATAATCGGGATATTTGGTTACAAACAAGCGAACTACATGAGAGCCAATAAATCCGGCCCCACCTGTTATCAGGATCGTTTTTTTCATTTTATATTAATTTTGAAGTACGCAAAGATACATCGATTTCGCGGGTCTAACAACTTGTTGATAACTTTTGCCCCTAAAAAATTTCTGTCCAATTCCATTCTGCTACTTTTGCAGCGTGGAAAAAATTTGTCAACATATCGAAAAATTACTGGCACAGCACGACTATGTAGTTGTGCCGGGACTAGGTGGTTTTGTAGTGCAAATGCAATCAGCACAACTTTTGTCAGGGCGCATCACGCCACCTACAGCTACTATTGCATTCAACCCGCTAATGCAACATTCCGATGGTCTCTTAGCCATCGAAATGGCGCGTACCGAGCAAATCAGCTACCGGAAAGCTACGGAATGTATTGAGATTGAAGTTGAAAGCATCAAGCAGAAACTTCAATCAAATCAAATTATCATTTTAGAAAATTTAGGTAGTTTTAGTCAGGACGAAACCGGCAATCTGATTTTCTCCCCACTACCCAAAGCAGACTTCCTGCCTCATAATTTCCTGCTATCGGATTTAATGATTTCAACAAAAGAACTTCGTGATGCCGGAAACAAGAAAAAGATAACCATCACAATGCCTTCGGCAAATATGTTCAAATATGCCGCGGCAGCCATGATATTATTCGGATTGTTTGCCATAACGCCAAAACTCAGCGACTCGCGCCAGGCCAACAATGCAAGCATTATCAACATTCCTGTTGCAGTTAAGCCCAAAATAGAAAAACCGGCAACGATTGATACGGTAAAAGTAATTAAAGACACGATTAAAGTAACTGAATCCAAATCAATTCCAACAAATATCGTCAATGAAATTCCAGCTGAAACTCCGGTTTTTCATGTAATTGTGGCAAGCTCATCTACAAAAGAAGCAGCCGAGAGATATTGCAAGGAGTTGGCTGCCGATAATTTCAAAGGGGCACAGGTATTGCCACCAATCAAAACTTATCGGGTTGCTATTAAGTCGTTCTCCGATAAAGAAGAAGCCATCAAATACATGGAGAATCTTCGTCAAACCGATAGTCGCTTCGAAACATCTTGGGTTCTTTGCAATTAATTGAAGATTGATAATTGATAATTGATAATTATTACTTATCTTTGCGTCCGCTTTTCGAGAAAAAGCAATAGGTATAATCATTTAAACGTAAACAAAAAATGCCAACTAAAATCAGATTGCAACGTCATGGTCGCAAAGGGTATGCTTATTACCACATTGTGATTGCTGATAGTCGCGCGCCACGTGATGGTAAATTTATCGAACGTATCGGTTCGTACAATCCAAACACAAACCCAGCTACAATTGATTTAAAATTCGAACGTGCTTTGTATTGGATGACAACAGGTGCTCAGCCAACTGACACCACCCGTAACATTCTTTCAGCAGAAGGAGTTCTTTTGAAAAAACACTTGTTGGAAGGTGTAAAAAAAGGAGCATTCGATGCTGCTGAAGCTGATAAACGCTTCGATGCATGGAAATCTGCCAAAGATTCAAAAGTTGTAAAAACAAAAGAACAATTAGCTGCCGAAAAACAAGCTGCTGCTAAAGCACGTCTTGCTGCCGAAGTTGAAGTAAACAAAGCAAAAGCTGCTGAACTTGCTAAGAAAAAAGCTGAAGCTATTGCTGCCGCTGCTGAGGCAGAAGTTGCTGTTACAGAAGAAGCTCCGGCTGAAGAAACAGCTGTTGAAAGCGCTGAATAATATTCAGAAGCGAACAATACACAAAAACCCGGAAGCAATTTCGGGTTTTTGTTTTTTATTGCCATAGAAAAGAATCTTTTTTTTGCTTTTCTACACAATTTTTCAATCATATTACCGTTTATCTTCAATTAATAGTATCAACACCGAATCTAGCCATGGACAATATCGTTAATATAGCCCTTCAGGTATTACCCACCTCAAAAACAGTCCATCCCTACTCTATAGTGGACAAAGCCATAGAAATTATTGCCGCTTCAGGTCTAAAATATAAAGTCACCCCATTCGAGACGGTAATGGAGGGCACGTATGACCAAATTATGGAAGTGGTAAAACAAGCCCAGGAAGCTTGCTACGAAGCTGGTGCCGACAGCGTTATGACTTACGTAAAGATACAAACATCCAAAAGCGATGTGAGTATTGAGGATAAAATTGGAGAAATACGAGTAGATAGCTTTCTCTGCAAAATGAATGTTTATCAAATTTAGCCGAAGGTTTAATGAAATTAAATGAAAAATGAAATTAATCAACATATCAATAGCCCATTTTATTTTTCTGACTTATATTATTAGCAGCTCATTCTTGCTACCTCTTTTCCCTCAGGAAGAATCAACCGTCCTATACACCCAGATAGTTTTGCTGACAACTTTCTTCTGGACTCTCTTTGCACAAATAAAACTAAATGGAGCAAAACATCTCTTCACCATTTTCCTGGCACTCTTTTTTTTATTCTTGCTAAGTTTACCTTTTTTTGATTTGATTGGGTTGGTTGAACTTGACAAAAAATATCTTTTTGTTCCAATCAAACTCACCAATGACATTGACATTAGAGTTTATACATTTTCAACACAGTTTATTGCAGTAAGTTTTTTGGGCGTGCTGTTTGGTCACTCCAACAAACCAAAAAGCGATAACGAACTATTACACAAGGACTATCTGTACACTGGTGGAATTATCTTATTCATAATTGCACTTCCGGGCATACTTACAAAATACTATCTGCAAATGAAAGTCATACTGCAGCAGGGGTATTTATCTATATATAATGGTAGCTTACAAAACATTGATTACCCGATAATTTGTACAGGAGCCGGCACATTATTGATAATTGGTTATTGTATTTTCATTTCATCCAAACCATCAAAAAAGCAATATCTTATCATCACTACTATTTTTATACTCACACAGATACTCAATGGGTTAAAAGGACAAAGATCCGTACTAATGTTTCCATTAGTTTTTTCAACATGGTACTATATGAAATTCTTTACAACCCAAGTTGCAGTCCGAAAAATTATTTTTCTGATATTGATAGTTGCCATTGCTGCCCAGGGCATTCTCATGTTAAGACATAAAAAGAAATATCTTTCTCAAAAAGAATCGTTCACCGACACATACATTACCAACTTTTTCGTACAACAAGGTGTCACTTTCTTCATACAGCCATACATACTGCATTACGGCATAAAAAATGAAAGTTATCCCTATTTATTGGCCCCTTTGGATTTCCGATCGTATGGAAAGCCTCAAACCCTTGACAGACTTCAAAAATTCAACTATTTACCCGATAAACTTATGTACAGAATGCTACCCAACGGCTTTAAAGAAGGAGGTGGCGTAGGATCATCGATAACTGCTATCTTTTACGACTTGCCAAGGTGGGTATCTTTTATTCTATGTTTTCTGGGCGGTTTTCTTATTAGTAAATTCGAAAACAACGTCAAAAACTACAGACTGCTGTTAGTTTCGTCCTATTACATTGTTTATGCCGTAACTAGTTCAATACGCTACGAACCCTTACAGTTGTTTTACGATTTGCTTATAGTTTTAGTTATATATACCCTGATAGATCTATTTCACTCTCGGGCACAGTTGAATAAGAAGTTAAATGAGTAGTATCAATATCGGACATAAAGACGTAATCTGGAGTTTTATGGCTACCTTTTTACAATTAGGAACAGGTGTCATATTAATGCCTTTCATTTTACATTATTTCCCCTCAGATACTTTTGCAATTTGGACTATCTTCTCGACCATCATTTCATTAACCATATTGTTGGACATGGGCTTTAATCAGTCTTTTGCCCGAAATATATCCTATGTTATCAGTGGAGCAAAAGAATTAAAAAAGACAGGATTTCAACAAGTTGAAAAATCTACCCAGACAATAGACTTTTCTCTTTTAAAAGGAATCATTGATACAATGAAATGGTTTTATTCAAGATTGGCTATTATTCTCTTTTTTTTGCTTATCACGGCCGGCTCCTATTATATTTATACAGTGGCACATAATTATAGTGGAAAGAAATCGGATATTTATATATCATGGGGCATTCTGAGCATTATCAACTCATACTCATTGTACACTTTTTACTATGATTCGCTCATGCAGGGCAAAGGCATGATGAAACAGGTAAAGCAAATCCAAATTGCCGGACAAAGCGTATATTTACTTGTTGCTGTCGCATTAATTCTATTTAAGTTTAATCTTATCGCAGTTGTAAGTGCACAGGTTCTGTCCATAATTACAAGGCGTTCATTATCCTACATGATTGTTTTCACTAAAGAGTTTAGGGAGCAACTAACAATTGAATCCAAGCTATCAAAAAATGAAATCCTAAGATCAATCTACCCCAATGCAATTAAATTAGGGTCTGTCAACATCGGGAATGCCATAGTTACCCGTTCATCAGTAATAATTGGCGCTTTATATCTCTCGCTTGATTCAATGGCATCTCTATGGGATTACCATTCAGTTGGGCTGGGTTCTGGCTTCAGTCGGCACTGTCTATTTCACTACTTTTATACCTAAAATCATTCAATATCGCGCTCAGGGCGATGATTTGGGAATTAAGAGAATCTACATACAAAGTTGTTTGTTTCTGATTATAATTTTTGCTTTGGGAGGAAGCATATTAATACTGGGTGGCGATGTTGTGTTAAAACTCATCGGCAGTAAAACTCACTTATTACCTCCGCTCGAAATCCTTATAATTTTGGTCGTTTTATTTTTTGATTACAACAGAGGTATGGCAGAATGGATGTTATCTACAAAAAATGAAATTCCGTTTTTTAAAGCATCAATTTTCACCGGATTCCTGATGCTTGGATTATTATTTGCATTATTAAATTTAACATACCTGAAAGTGTGGTGCTTAATTCTGGCACCGGGAATTGCTCAAAATTGCTATCAAAACTGGAAATGGCCTTTAGTAGTTGCTAAAGAACTGCGCATATATTTCTTTGATTTTTTGATAAACATCAAAGGAACTATACTACAAATAAATAAAATGTATCACAAACCGACTAACAAATGAAAATTTTTTACGATCATTACGCATTTTCATACCTGAAGTTTGGAGGCATTTCAAGATATATCAGTGAATTACTCAAACAAATACCTCAGGAGAACTGGATTACCAGTACACTGATTACCAACAACAGACATCTACAGAATTCAGGTCTAATAAAAACTATGGGATTTCTTCCACAGTATGATTTCAAGGGAAAAGAAAAACTGATGTTCAATCTGAATCTGCCTTATACAAAATATAAGCTGCGAACCGGCTGGTGGGATATCTTTCACGCCACCTGGTTCGCCACACCTTATCTAAACGATGTAAAAGGCAAACCTGTAGTTGTTACCATTCACGACCTGATTTATGACATTCTTTTTTAAAGACAAAAACATACCCTACCGCGAGATAATAATCGATAAAGGCAGGCGAAGTGCCGAACGGGCAGACAAAGTAATTGCGGTTAGCCAACACACTAAAATGGATATGGTTCGGGAATGGGGCATTGACGAAAAAAAAATAGAGGTAGTTTATCATGGTGTTGATAAAACATTAAAACCAATATCTCCAAACAGAATTATTGAACATCCGTACATTTTCTTTGCAGGAGGTGGACGCAGCCTGAACAAGAATTTTGATCATCTAATTGAAGCATTTGCACTTCTAAGCGCAAATTACCCTGACCTTAGACTAGTTTGCTCTGGTTCAGCTTTCAACGACAACGAGATTAAAATGCTTACTAAATGGAAAGTACATAAAAATGTCATTCATTTTTATGCAAATGAGCAACAAATGGCCCAACTCTATCACGATGCACTTATGCTTGTTGCACCATTCTATTACGAGGGATTCGGCATGCCAATTCTGGAAGCCATGATGTATGATTGCCCAGTTGTATTATCCAATGCCAGCTGCTTTCCGGAGATTGCTCAAGAGGCCGGAATATATTTCGACCCTTACAATTCTGAAGAGATGAGCACTAAAATGGAATTACTAATCGGTGATACCACACTAAGAAACAATCAAATAATAAAAGGCAAAGAACGTGTGGATCATTTTTCGTGGGAAAAATGTGCTGCGGAACACATGAATGTTTATAAAAGTATTATCTAAAAAACATGACGATAAAATACTACGATTTAATCGCGTTAGCAGGCATACATTCGGACATCAAATGTAGCATTACTGAAGATATTCAAACTAATGTACAGCAAATCAGACTGCATCGAATTTTATGCTGAGCCACAACATTCCCAAATATGTCGCGAAAAATGGAAAGACAATACGATCTCATTCCAATCAATGAAATTGATGCCTAAATGGTTATTTTATGGTGGAAAAATGGCATTACGGGATGCTCTCAGTTGTTTATACGTTATTCAGGCATTTTTCTTTTCTCAAAAAAGTGACATTTTGGTTTTTAGCCTGGCTTATCCATTTGCTCAAAACCTGATTTTTCTGCTCAGCAAGCTATTAAACCGAAAAAACATTTTTGTCTGTCTTCATGGTGAGATGGAAGTTATAATTGATGAACGATTATTTAAAAGTAAAAAATACCAGAATCTAACAAAAAAAGTCCTTCGTTCGAAATCCGATATCAGGTACATTGTATTAGGCGAATCGATTTTCAACAACATGAAACATTCTTTTATTCAGCCGGAAAAAGTAATTGTAATTGAGCACCCTTACGAATTTAACAACGAACAAACTTCTACTATTGAAACTTTCAAGCCACTATTAATCGGACAAATCGGACTAGGAGAGTTATCAAAAGGGACTGAACACTTATTTGAACTAGCAGAATTATTAAAACCGGAGATAGAAACCGGAAAATTAAAGATTCAACTTGTTGGAAAGCTAAATGCACAATTACAACAATTTGATAATGGGCTGGTGGAATACGAAACCAACTTTCTGAGTCCCGACATCTTTGACCAGAAAATCAGATCATTACACTTCACGTTACAGCTGGTGTCACTTACAAAAAGAAAAGTCACAGCCAGCGGATCGTTTTTCGACTCATTAAAACATAAAAAACCCTATTTATCATTAGACAATGACTACATCAGGTATTTTCACAACCTGGAGCCCGACAGCGGGAGAATGTTTTCAGATCTGACTGGGATGGCCGAACATATCAGGACGATATTGAATACTGAAAACAGCCAACTCCATGAACATTATGACAAATCAGTTCAGGGAATTCTCAGACTGCAACAGAGACTTTCTTTATCGAACATTGCAGAAACTTTTAAACGACAAATCTGAATAGAATAAATCATTCTAAATATCAGTTTTTAGTTGACCGAACATGGAATTTCTATGACTTTTCAATTAATTTTGTTTCAGATTGCAGATTTCATCATCAAATATCAAAACGTAATTATATTTTTTTTTGAAAGCAAAAACAGATTACCTTTTTCAGAAAAAATGCAACACACCACAAAAGCACAACTAACGCATTATAAATGAATATATTAGTAACCGGAGGAGCTGGATTTATAGGTTCTCATCTATGTGACACTTTATTAAAGCAAGACCACCAGGTGGTCGTTGTAGATAATCTTGTATTAGGCAAAGAAGAAAATATCGAGCATCTAAACGGTATGAAATCTTTCTGTTTCTTCAAAGAAGATTTATTGGATATTACTATTCTAAAAAAAATTTTTGAAGAAAATAGCTTTGACATGGTCTATCATTTAGCTGCAAATTCAGACATTCAAAAGGGAGGAAAAGATCCGAACGTAGATTTCGAACTGACATTTAAAACAACTTTTAATGTTCTACAATGCATGAAGGAATATAATGTGAAAAAATTATTTTTTGCATCAACATCTGCAATATATGGCGAAACTCAGGAGAATCTGACAGAAAATTACGGACCTCTTCAGCCTGTATCTAACTATGGCGCCGGAAAATTAGCCAGCGAGGCTTTCATCAGTGCTTTTAGCGCATCATATAACATTCAGACATGGATAACCCGTTTCCCGAATGTAGTAGGAGAACGTTTTACTCATGGAGTAATTTATGATTTTATCCACAAACTAAAAAAGGACCCCAGAGAATTAATAGTATTAGGTAACGGCGAACAGAATAAACCCTATCTTTATGTCAAAGATTTGGTAGATGGAATTCTTTTTGTTTGCAATAATGCGACCGATAATTTTAATGTTTATAATTTAGGCTCATACAGCAGAACTAAAGTAAAAGACATTGCCCGTATGGTGATTGAAGAAATGGGTCTGAATGCAACAGTAAAATATACAGGAGGAGATCGCGGTTGGATTGGAGACGTACCAGAATTCAAATACGATCTATCGAAAATCAATCAATTAGGCTGGCAAGCCAGAATAAACTCAAACGATTCTGTTAGATTGGCAATTCAAAAAGCACTGGGAAAATGAAAATAGTAATTATAGCTGGGGGACAAGGGACAAGAATTGCATCTATTGCAAATGAAATCCCAAAAGCAATGATTCCTATAGCTGGGAAACCAATTATTGAATATCAGGTTGAGTTGGCAAAACGCTATGGATACAAAGAGTTTATATTTATAATTGGTTATTTAGGTGACCAGATTGAGACTTATTTTCAGGATGGATCTCAATGGGGGGTGGCAATTTCTTATTACAAAGAAACGCAACCACTCGGAACAGCTGGTGCATTAGCTTACCTGACTGAAGACTTGACAGAAGAATTCTTTGTTTTTTATGGAGATACAGTAATGGACATTGACATGGACAGAATGTTGCAATTCCATAAAACCCGAAATTCTGTTGCAACCTTGTTCATACATCCCAATGATCACCCCTATGATTCAGACATAGTAGAGATAGACGAACATGGAAAAGTAAAAAACATTCACAACAAACCGCATCCTGTCGGATTTTTAAGTAAGAATCTTGTTAATGCTGCGCTATTTATTTTTTCACCTGCAGTACTCCAACAAATTGAGAAAGGAGTAAAAGCCCATATCGAAAGTCAAATTCTGCCCAAATGTATGAATCTCGGCTTCAACCTATATGGATATGTTTCGCCTGAATACATAAAAGACATGGGAACACCTGACAGATATCACGCAGTTTGTGCCAATGTTACATCTGGAAAAGTAGCACGATTAAACCTGCAGTATCAACGCCCAGCTGTATTTTTAGACCGCGATGGAGTAATTATAAAGGAAATAAACCTGCTGGATGATGTGAACAAGCTTGAATTAGTGGTGGGAGCGGATGAAGCAATAAGACACATTAACAAAAAAGGATACTTAGCAATTGTTGTTACTAATCAACCCGTCATTGCAAGAAACTTGTGTACAATCGAAGAATTAGAACACATTCATGCCAAAATGGAAACAATGCTCGGTGAAAAAAGAGCTTATATTGATGCATTGTATTACTGTCCTCATCACCCCGATGGAGGCTACCCCGAAGAAAGAAAAGAGTATAAAATAAAATGTGCTTGCCGAAAACCTGCACCAGGCATGTTATTACAAGCAGCTAAAGACTGGAACATTGACATGGCTAATTCCATAATGATCGGTGACCGGGATTCAGATGTGTTAGCCGGTGAAAATGCAGGACTCAAAACTTCTGTAAAGATTGAGCAGAATAAACCTTATGCCTTGCTGGATGTTTTAAAACAACTAATTTGACAATTCTATGATTATATCACGTACACCGTTCAGAATATCTTTTGCTGGTGGAGGATCAGATCTTCCCCAATTTTACAGACAAGAACTTGGAGCAGTTCTAAGTACATCTATTGATAAATATATGTATATCGCACTGCATCCATTTTTTGACAAAGAAAAAATTCAACTTAAATACTCCAAAACAGAACTGGTTAGTTCCATTGATGAAATAAAGCATCCCATATTCAGAGAAGTTTTAGCTCTATACAATTTAAAAGGACTCGATCTGAATTCAATTGCAGACATACCATCCGGAACAGGCCTTGGATCAAGCAGTTCTTTTACTGTAGGCCTTTTAAATGCAGTTAATACCCACTTGGGAAAATCAATAAGTAATGAGAAATTAGGAGGACTGGCTTGTGATGTTGAAATTAATCGTGTTGGAAGCCCTATTGGAAAGCAAGATCAATATGCCGCTGCTTGCGGAGGTCTAAACTTTATTACTTTTTATGGAGACGAGTCCGTCAGTGTTGAAAAAATCATTATGCAACCTGAGAAAAAACGGGAATTGCAAGACAATCTGATCATGGTATATATTGGTGGGAATCACTCAGCCAATGACATACTGACAGAACAACAGAAACAACTAAGCGCAAAAGATTCCAAAGAGTTTGAAATTCAGAAGCAAATGGTTCAACAAGCCTTTCAACTAAAAACTCTTTTAGAAAACAACCAGATTGACGATTTTGGACGTTTTTTACACGAAGGCTGGTTGATGAAAAAAACATTGAGTTCCGGTATTTCGAACAGTTTTATTGATCAAATATATAACAGAGGATTAAAAGCTGGAGCCCTGGGAGGTAAACTTCTTGGAGCCGGAGGAGCAGGATTTATTCTATTTTATTGCCCAGCGGAGAAACAGACTCACTTCCGAAAATCTATGCTTGATTTGAAAGAAATGGAGTTCAACTTTGATTCTGCAGGTTCGAAAATTATATATTTGGATGAAAATTATTAAACCGTCAAAATAGATTATGGATTTTTCAAATAAGATAGGTGATTACTTTTCCCGGTTGAAACAAACTATTGATGCCGTTTCAAAAGAGGATATTAGTCAACTGATGAATATATTGCTAAAAGCAAAAGGAGATGGAAAAACTGTTTTTGTAATGGGTAACGGAGGCTCTGCTTCTACCGCATCGCACTATTGTTGCGATTTCAACAAAGGCATTTCATATGGTCATGAAAAAATGTTCAAGTTTATTTGTCTGAACGACAATATACCGACAATGATGGCTTATGCCAATGATTTGGGTTATGAAGATATTTTTGTCGGGCCTTTGAGAAATTTCTTGCAGGATGGTGATCTTGTTATCGGGATTTCCGGATCGGGCAACTCTATAAATGTAGTTAAAGCCCTAGAATACGCCAACCAAAAAGGAGCAACTACAATTGGGCTTACCGGCTATTCGGGTGGTAAAGTGAAACAAATATGTAAATACAACGTTCATATTCCTATCAACGATATGCAAATCACAGAAGATATGCATATGATTCTTGATCACTGTATGATGAGTATTTTGCACCATTAATTTTTTACAAAAATGAAAAATCCGTTAGTCTCTGTAGTAATGGCAACTTTCAATGAGCCTGTAAGCTATATAAAGGAATCCATTGAAAGCGTATTAAATCAAACTTATAAAAACCTAGAACTAATTATTGTTGATGACAGTACCAGATTCGAAACCATTGAAACCATCGATTCGTATAACTCTGACAACCGGGTTATAATAATTCGTGACAAAAAACGATTTGGATTTGTCAAGGCATTAAATATCGGTTTGCAAAAAGCCAACGGCCAATTTATAGCCCGTATGGATGCGGATGATGTATCACTCCTCAACAGAATAGCGACACAAATTGATTTTTTTGAAAAAAATCCAAAAATTGATATAGTGGGGAGCAATATTCAAATAATCAACGAAAATGGTGAAATCGTATCGTATCGCAAATACTTTAAAAAGAATTTCTTTCTCCAATTGGGTTCAATTTTTCGTAGTCCGGTTGCCCACCCTACTGTAATGTTTCGCAGATCTATTATTGATAATCATTTTTTCTACAATGAGAATTTTAAAAAATCTGAGGATGTAGACTTTTGGTTCAGACTAAGAAACAATGGTTACAAATTTGAGAACCTTCCTCACAACTTATTATCTTACAGGATTTCTGGCGACTTAGCATTTAAAAGGAGTAAGGAACATTTTTCTTTCAATTTTAAAGCCAGATACAAAAACTACTCTTGGAAGTATTTTTATATTGATCTTCCATCGCTGGCCTTTACTAAATTATATGCTTTCATGCCCAAAAAGAATGATTTCTATTTACTACGCCAAAGAAAACAGAAAACACGCTTAATTTTAATTTAAGTTCTGACACAAAAAAATAATTAAAAAATATGATCTCTGTATGCATAGCAACCTATAATGGAGAAAAATATATAAGCGAACAAATAGGTTCTATATTGACTCAGTTGGGATCTGAGGATGAAATTATTGTATCGGACGATGGTTCCACAGACAACACAATTGCTGAAATACTGAAATTCAACGATACAAGAATTAAACTATTTGTAAATAACGGAAAACATGGTTACGTACACAACTTTGAAAATGCTTTAAAAAACTCATCGGGAGATTATATATTTTTTTCTGATCAGGATAATGTTTGGCTGCCCAATAAAATTAAGGAGATGACTCCTTACCTACAATCAGATAATTTTGTTATCTCAAATGCCTATATTACTGATGCAAATCTCAAAGTGACAGGAAGAATAAGTGATTGGCGTAAATACAAGAAAGGATACTTCCAAAACTTATATAAAAGTATATATGCCGGTTGTACCTGTGCTTTTACTAAAAATATCAAAGAATATAGCCTCCCTTTTCCAGCAACTTTATACATCCAGCATGACACCTGGATTGGTCTGTTATCCGAACTTAAGTTTAAAGTTGTAAGCATCGACAAACCATTAATTTACTATCGGAGGCATGACAAAAACACATCTGGGTTAAGCAAAAAAACAACAAAATCATTATTTTTTATGACCTACTACAGATTGGTATTATTTTTTGAAACCATGAAACGATTTTTGATTAAGAAAACAAAATAAGTTTTTAGAAACTTTCAGGCTAATCATAATGATAAATGCATCAATTGTACTTTACAAACACACCATTTATGAAATCAGCAAGTTAACTGCTTGTATTAAGCAATCGAATTCAATCTCGGTTCTTTTTTTAATTGACAACTCCCCCACTCCAACAACTGAATATTCTGAACTTACCTGTTGAATATATCTTCACGGGTAAAAACCTTGGCTATGGAGCTGCACATAACATAGCTATTCGCAAGACAATTGAACAAAACATTCCCTATCATTTGGTAATTAATCCCGACATCACTTTCGAAGCGGATTGCCTGGCTCAGATTGAGAACTTTATGAATAATAATTCAGAAATCGGACAATTAATGCCCAAAGTGCATTATCCAAACGGCAAAATTCAATATCTTTGCAAACTAATTCCAACACCATTTGATTTAATTTTTCGACGTTTTTTCCCAACGGAGTGGACAAAAAAACGAATGGAGCGATTTGAACTCAAAGCTTCAGGCTACAATAAGATTATGGATGTGCCTTATCTTTCAGGCTGTTTTATGTTTTTAAGAACAGCTGCATTGCGTGAGGTAGGGTTATTTGATGAACGCTTTTTTATGTACCCTGAGGACATTGATCTGACAAGACGTATACATCAAAAATATAGAACGGTATTTTATCCTGATGTGAGTATTATTCATCATCACGCTCAGGAATCTTATACTAACCTGAAAATGCTGTGGATTCATATTGTCAATCTTATTCGCTACTTCAACAAATGGGGTTGGTTTTTTGATAAAGAAAGAAGAAACGTAAACAAAGAAACTTTGAAACAAACATTATGAATTTCAACTTCATCCAAACAACGAGTGCCTTTATGGTTCTCTTTGCCATTATTGATATTTTAGGATCGATTCCTATTATACTCAATATAAAACGTAAAGGACAAAGTGTTCATGCATTCCGGGCAAGTGCCGTGGCGCTTTTCATCCTGATTATTTTTCTGTTTTCGGGTGAAGCTGTACTTCGGTTATTTAATGTAGACATTCAGTCTTTTGCAGTTGCTGGGGCACTCATCATTTTCATTTTTTCAATCGAAATGATATTGGACGTGGAGATTTTCAGGAACAAAGGCCCCGAAGGCGGATCATTGATTATTCCTATTGCTTTTCCACTGATTGCAGGTCCGGGGTCATTTACCACCCTCCTATCCTTGCGGGCAGAATATGCCACAGAAAATATTATTATTGCACTGGTACTGAATATGCTTTTTGTGTTTTTTGTGCTGAAATCAACTTCCCGCATTGAGAAGCTGATTGGTGAAGGCGGAATCTATATTCTCCGAAAATTCTTCGGCATTATTCTGCTGGCTATTGCTGTAAAGCTTTTTACAACCAACATAGGATCTTTGCTATAAAGAGGTAAGAGGCAAGGAGTAAGCGGTAAGTACTTCTCTGTAGACAACCTACTTGCTCCTTACCTCTTACTCCTTACAGCTATTCTTTAGTATTCAAATCTACCAAACTCACTTTCAATTAAAAGCTCTGTTTTATCAGAAGCTTCGCAATATCCAACAATTTGAGCATTGATATTAAATGATTTTGAAATATCAATTACCTGCTGGGCATATTCAGCTGGCAAGTACACTTCCAACCGGTGTCCCATGTTGAAAACTTTGTACATTTCTTTCCAGTCGGTTCCCGATTCTTTTTGAATGAGTTGAAACAAGGGAGGAACAGGGAAAAGATTATTTTTCACTACTTTCAGATTCTCAACAAAATGAAGAATCTTTGTTTGAGCACCACCAGAGCAATGAACCATCCCGTGAATTTGCGAACGAAGCTCTGCCAACAGTTTCTTCACCACCGGCGCATAAGTTCTTGTAGGCGATAAAACTAATTTACCGGCATCAATTCCTACGCCTTCAATCTGATCTGTCAGTTTACACGAACCGGAATAAGCTAAGTCCTGTGGTATGTCGGCATTATAACTTTCAGGATATTTTAGTGCCAGATAGTTGGCAAAAACGTCGTGGCGCGCAGAGGTTAATCCGTTACTTCCCATACCTCCGTTATATTCTTTCTCGTAGGTAGCTTGTCCACTCGACGAAAGACCCACAATCACATTACCAGGCTTGATATTGGCATTATCTATAACATCAGCGCGCTTCATACGACAGGTAACCGTACTATCCACAATAATGGTACGCACCAAATCGCCAACGTCGGCAGTTTCACCACCTGTTGGGTAGATATTTACGCCCATTTCAGCTAATTCCTCCACCAATTCATTGGTTCCATTGATTATGGCAGAAATCACATCTCCCGGAATGCGGTTCTTATTACGACCAATAGTGGATGACAGAAGTATATTATCGGTTGCACCTACACAAAGTAAGTCATCAATATTCATGATCAGCGCGTCCTGGGCAATACCCTTCCATACAGAAATATCTCCGGTTTCTTTCCAATAAACGTATGCCAATGACGACTTGGTTCCGGCACCATCAGCATGCATAATATTACAATAATCAGGATCGTTACCCAAAAAATCTGGAATTATTTTACAAAAAGCTTTGGGGAAAAGCCCTTTATCAATGTTTTTTATTGCATTGTGTACATTTCTTTCGACGCAGATACGCCTCTTAAATTATACCGTTGGTCACTCATTTTCTTATTGTTATTATGCTTCGCGTTATTATTTGTTATTTGCTTCGCGTTATTAATTGATATTATCGTCTTACTTTCTTACTATAAACTATCGACTACAAACTACCTCCCGGATTTTGCAATCATTTCCAGCATTTCTTATTAAATTTTGTTTCTTTTAAAAGTTTTTCCAATGTCATATGCATCCGGTAACACCAAAAATTACGAGGATTGCTTGGTACATTAATCCGTTCTGCAAACGGATGTTCCAGGCACAATTTTGAATCCAGCGCCATCCAGTCCTGCCAGGGCAAAACAACCAACATAGCCTCCGATTCCAAATGTTGTTCTACAATTTGTTCTGCAATCGACGATTCGCATTTTACCGGTGCCGGCCCTTGCATTCTCAACGCCTTGTTATAAAACCGTTGGGTTAAAGCCGGATCTTCTTCCCACCAGGCTCTGATCGGGTTCATGTCGTGAGTGGAAGTTGTACATACCGAGCGATACGGAGCATTGGCTGGCATTGCAAACTCGGCATTTGGTTTTTTAGGCATACGTTGAATTTCCAAACTCAGGATTTCCAATGAATTCATTACATTAGGCACCGAATCAGGCACCATGCCCAAATCTTCGCCACAAACTAACATATTGGTAGCCGAAATCAAAGCCGGAAGCTTTTTCAAAGCTTGTTGCTTCCAGAACTCGGTGTGACGGTGGTAATAAAAATCAACATAAATCCGATCAAGCAAACGGCGCGTATCGTCTGGCAAATCACGGAAAGTAGCCGAGCTATGCATGGAAATACGCGGGTGGAATTTATCCGGATTGTGAATATCCCGAACAAACAACACTTCACAATGCAACATATACAATCCATCGCGAATCAGTACTTCTTTGTTTCCAAAATCATAATCGAGCGAAGCAAAATGCTTCTCAATCTTTTTCTGCGTATCAAATTCCGGTTTGAATTTATAATTTTGCCATCCATCAGGCAGCAAAAACTCGCGTATCACCTCATTTGTATATTTCCCAAATGTGGCATAAAGGACATGCTCTTTCAGGAATGGCTTTAGAAAACGGTCTTCATCCCACCAAAGTCCTTTGGTACGCAATTCTTCGCGGGTAAACGGCAAAGCCGGTTGAAAACTGCCGGTCAGTCCCCAAATGGCATCCACAGGAATTCCCCAAATACGGAAGAAACCCAGTATATGGTCTATGCGATATGCATTGAAATATTTCGGCCAGCTTTTGGAAACGCTTGCGCCACCACAGGTAACCGTCTTTTTCCATCAGGTCCCAATTATAGGTCGGGAAACCCCAATTCTGCCCCGTTGCAGAAAAATCATCCGGCGGTGCACCAGCCTGCATATTTGTATTGAAAAGTTCTGGTTCTACCCAGGCATCCACACTGCGCGGACTTACCCCGATCGGAATGTCTCCTTTAATAGCAATGCGATTCGCCCGAGCATAATCGTGGACTTCCACCAATTGCTTATGCAAATGATACTGCAGAAAATAATAGATGGCTATTTCATGATAATGCGGTTGTTCCATTGAAGAAAGCTCCTCAATTTCCTCCTTATTATAGTTGCTGTATTTCTCCCATTTCCCAAATGATGGCGTTCCGTTCAGATCACGCAAATACGAAAATGCCGCATAAGGAACCAGCCATTCTTTATTATTTTCAAAAAAGATTTTGTAATCATCGGAGGCAAATACTGCAGGACTTTCTTGCGGATAAATAATTTTAAAAAACTCCCATTTGGCATTCATCACGTTTTGATAATCCGAAAACGTAAGTGCATTAAGCTCTTGTTTTTTTGCCAGGAAATAGTCTTTTTGAGCTTTGGTTTTCAGCTTTCCCAATTTCTCCAAATGCAGGTAAACCGGGTGTAATGCATACACCGACACTGCATTGTATGGATAAGAATCGTAGTTGGTATGATAAAGTATGGTGTCGTTTATGGGCAGGGTTTGAATAACCCGCTGTCCGGTTTTCTTAGCCCAATCTACCATTTTTTTTAAATCATTGAATTCGCCAATGCCAAACCCACCTTCACTTCGGAGTGAGAAAACCGGAATTGCCACCCCAGATCCTTTCCAGGAAGGGATTGTGCGAATAAAATGCTCATCATTCACGATTGTAAGCGCACTTTTATCTGCATTCTTAACTAATCTGTTCGGACCACCACCCCACGCCAGTACTTCATTTGTAGCCGTATCAACAATCAGGTATTTATATTCAAGTGGAAAGTTTATTTTATTAGCATCAATAGCAATACTCCATACAGGATACTTCGATTCATCAAGACGCACTTTATGCGCCACATCCCAATTTCCCAAAGCCGGCTGATTTCCAACAATTGCAAAATGACGCTCGGGTTCCATTTGGGGGCAATTGATGCTCAGCACCAAGTTTCCTTCTCTTTTTTCAATTTTCGTTTTTGGTTGGGAACGGTTGAAAAAACAATCAGAAAAGGCAGCCGTTTTAAACGGACTATCACCATACGAAGCACGCCAATGATCCCTGACATCGACATTTTCTTTTATTACCGGGAAAGCTATTGATCGGATACCACCATATTCGTAAATAAACTGTTTATTTATATTTCGAATGGCATACTGATAGGATACAGACTCTGAATGATCGATTGGAATTTCTACACTCCATTCCGATTTTTCGTTACATTGCATCTCGTAACTTTCAAACGAATCGGGTGCAGATTGAGGCGAAGAGTGTAACAACAGGAACATTGATTCGCCCCATTGCGTTTTGAAATGTATTTTAAATCTGATTTTCATAACACACCCGTTTATTTGGCTGCAAATTTACGAAAATAAAGTGCAAAAAAAAAGTTGGCTGAAAACTCCGCCAGAAAGATCATCCGCAAACGATTGAAAAAAATAAAAAAACCTCTTTAGTATTAAAACTAAAGAGGTTTTTCGAGGTTCGTGGCGGATTCGAACCGCCGTATACGGTTTTGCAGACCGGTGCCTAGCCACTCGGCCAACGAACCTTGTTTTCCGGTGTGCAAAGATAGTACATTTTTGGTTCGTTCCAAATATTTTGGTGCAAAAAAGCCAAAAAAACGGGCAGATCACTGAATACGTGGCCGTTCTGGCGGGCGTCTATCCTGAAAATCCTGTAATAATTTACGTTTAAATTCCCTTTCGGCTTTATAATACTTAAAAAGTGTCTCCGCAGGTAACAATTTGCGCAGCTGCATGTGATAATTTTTGAATAGCTGAGCCTGTTTGAACTCAAAATCCACATAGCGGTCGTTCAATTCGGCAAAATTTGGCTTAACCTTCTTCGCATTTTTCATTGCGGACTTAAAGAACTCACGGTTTTGGCGATGCAATTCCCAAACGGTCTTTTCGTAATTCATAAAAACCGGTTTTACCCGATCAATCTCATCAGACGAAAGCTGTGCCTCTTCAACCAAAAACTCCCATTTATGGTTATGCATTTCTTCAATTCTTGGAAAATCATCTTTACACTCCGCATGCAGCATTGCAGTTGCAAAGAAAAATAATCCTATAAGTAGTTTCTTCATTGTTTCCATTCATGTATATTTTTGTGAAACACCTTGTTTCAGTTTTATCATTATTTAATATGGTTATCCGCAAAGCGACCTATTTATTGGAATTACCACTTTCAACCCGGGTTTCGCGATTTTCAATCGCGTATATTTCTTTGCTAAACCGCGATTGAAAATCGCGAAACCCAATCCGAATAATCTGATTTTACCGAATAGATCGCTTTGCGGAGAATCATACAATTTAACACCTTATTATTTTGCAGAATCATCAACATAATAATCCATTAAAACAGTTTCATCAACCTGCGATAATACGTACGATTCGTAATTTTCGGTATTCACTGCCGTTTGGTTTTGATAAGCCGAATAAAATACCGGACCCAAAACCATTATTCCTACAACCACTGCCGCTGCATACATCCAGGGCCGGATAAATCTATGGACCGGCTTGTGCGTATATCCAATCTGCTGCTCCATTTGAAACGCAAATTGATCAAAGTAGTTTTCGGGAACGCTGAACGGCAACTTCTTCCCTACTACCTCTTCGAGTGATATGTGTTTGTTTGTTTTCATGTATAAATAATATGTTTAAGTTGAAATATAAACTTACCTCCATTCTAAAAAAACGAAATTCCGCTTGTTTAATATCTCCTTATCTATTGTTGTTTGACTATTAAAATCGATTCAGGTTTAATTGGTCGTATTTTTTGTTGCTTGCTCCCTATTCTTCCTCCTCAAAAAACTTTTCAATTTTTTTTACAGCATGATGATAAGATGCTTTCAACGCACCAACGGAAGTTCCCGTTATGCTTTCCATTTGCTCATAAGTTATATCATCAAAGTATTTCATGTTAAATACCAACCGTTGTTTTTCGGGCAAAGTCAAAATTGCTTCCTGTAATTTAAGTTGTATTTCATTGCCATTGAAATAACTATCCGCTTTCAAATTCTGAAGCAAAACGTCCTCCACATCGTCTATGGAGTTCAAGTTGCGCATTCGTTTATTGGTCAGAAAAGTCAAGGTCTCGTTAGTCGCAATCCGATAAAGCCAGGTAGAAACCTGGGAATCGCCCCTGAAACCGTCCAACCCATTCCAGGCTTTCATAAAAGTATTTTGCAAAACATCGTTAGCATCTTCGTGTGATAATACCATCTTGCGGATATGCCAGTAAAGCCGTTCCTGATAAGAACGAACCACCTCCGAAAACGCAGCTGCACGTTTTTTAGGATTTCCCAGTTGTTTTTGCAAATCTTCTTCTGTCAGAGACATATTTTATTCTGCTTGGCAAAAATGCGACTTCAATTGCAATTAATTATAATTCTTCTCTTTGACTTTTTTAGTTCGGGATGGTTTAATTCACCCTTGTAATATCTTTTCGTCCGGCAAAAAAACGAATAATGTTTTGAGATACAAAACGAGCCATATCGTTACGAGCTTCTACTGTGGCCGTACCATTATGCGGAGCCAGAATCACATTGTCCAATTCTAAAAGCATTTCATTTATCATTGGTTCAAACTCATACACATCCAGTGCAGCTGCAAAAATCAGCTTGTTTTTCAACGCTATTGCAAGGGCAGCTTCGTCCACTACCGGACCACGGGCCGTGTTGACTAAAATAGCTTCCGGTTTCATCAGCTTCAAACTATCAGCATTTATCAAATGATGCGTACCTTCAGTAAGCGGAGTATGTAGCGAAACTACATCAGAGACTTTCAGCAATTCGGTCATCTCCAGCCATTCTGCCTGATACCGGACTTCTATATCCGGCAACAATCTGGTGCGGTTATAATAAACTATTCGCATTCCGCTTGCCAATGCCCTGCGGGTCAATGCTTGCCCAATGCGCCCCATACCGACAACTCCCAGCGTTTTTCCGTAAAGCGTCTGGCCCAGATTTTCAAGCACGCCCCATTTCAAACCGGAAGGCGTACGTAATTTCCTATCGCATTCAGCCACGCGGCGGGCAGCAGCCAGCATCAATGCAAAAGCGTGTTCCGCCGTTGGTTCAATAACAGGATCAGGCGTATTGGTTACCACAATTCCTTTGGTAGAAGCATATTCAACGTCAATGTTATTATACCCCACTCCGTAATTTGCAATGATCTGAATGCTTCCCGCAGCAGCATCTATTACATCTTTATCTACTTTAAACTGAAATGTAGGCACAAAAGCATCAAAATCAGGAAGTAATTGAACGACTTCTTCTTTTGAGAACATCTCCTTTTCCGGAAAAACGACTTCAAATTCATTTTTTAACCCGGCAAAACCTTCGGGTAGCAAACGGGTAGAAACCAAAACGCGCATAGCTATATTTTTAGGGATAGTTGACAAATATACTTCGTTTTTAGATCAACAAAAAATTCCTATTGGCAAATTCAAAACCCACATATCAGGAGCATTCGAAAATCCGATTAAAACATTATTTTTAAATCAATGATATCAAGACATTTACAATCACATTGTCAATCATTTTCAAATCAGAGTGCTAAACTTATTTAATATTATTTCATCGAAAATCAATTTTTATGAAAACAACTTCACAACATATGCGTTAAATAATCAAGAGTAAAATAAATAACAAAAATATAACTTATAAATTACATGAAACGAGCATGTTTTGCAAACGCCAAAGTTTATAAAAACAATGTCACGCGAGTTCCATGTGACCTTTAAAAAATAAATTATTTACACATGAAAATCCACGAGTATCAAGCAAGACAACTTTTCAGGGAATATGGCATCCCGGTAACAGATGATATCCTGTGTTACACTGTCAGTGAAGTAGAAAAAGCCGCACGCGAAATGAATCGCATGGTGGTGGTAAAAGCACAGGTTTTGGCAGGCGGACGCGGGAAAGCGGGAGGCGTAAAACTCGCTAAAACCCCTGAAGACGCCGTTACGGCCGCAAAACAAATTTTAGGAATGGACATTAAGGGTTGTATTGTGGAGAAAGTTCTGGTTGCCGACGCAGTAGACATCAGCAAAGAATTTTATGTTGGGCTGATCAACGACCGCAACACGAAAACCGTTACACTAATGGCCAGTTCAGAGGGAGGTGTTGAAATTGAAGAAGTTGCCCGTACCAATCCGGAAAAGATTATCAAATTCCCTATCAATCCACTTACAGGACTGCTTGATTACCAAGCGCGGGATATTGCATTACAATTATTCGACGATATTAAACTTGCTCAAAAAGCAGCCTCAATTTTCGTCAAGTTATACAAACTTTACGTTGCCACCAATGCCACCATTGCCGAAATCAACCCCATGGTATTGACGCCTGACAATGAGGTGTTGGCCATTGATGGCAAAATGAATTTTGACGACAATGCCCTGTTCCGTCAACCGAAAATACTGGCTATGCGCGAACCGGATGAAGATGAAAAACTAGAAATAGATGCACATAGTAAAGGGCTTTCCTATATCCGTTTGGATGGCAACATTGGCTGCATGGTAAATGGTGCCGGCTTGGCAATGGCTACCATGGATATGATAAAGCTTTATGGAGGTGAACCAGCTAATTTTTTGGATATCGGCGGCAGTTCAAGTCCGCAGAAAGTGATTGACGCCATGAATATATTACTGAATGACAGGCACGTAAAAGCCGTAATGATTAATATCTTCGGAGGAATAACCCGCTGCGACAATGTGGCAAAAGGCTTGCTAAAAGCAATGGAGGTAATATCTACCGACATTCCAATTGTAGTGCGGCTATCGGGGACTAATGCTGTAGAAGGCCTTGAAATTTTGAAACATTCAAACCTCCCAACTGTAAGTTCTATGAGTGAAGCTGCACAGAAAGCGATAGAATTAAGTCGCAAATAAACTAAGAAAGTAATTGGCATTTATTTCAACTAAAAAATAAAATCATTATTATGAGCATATTAGTCAATAAAGACACCAAATTGGTTATTCAGGGAATTACGGGTCGCGACGGTAAATTTCACACCGGCAAAATGAAGGAATACGGAACTAACATTGTAGCAGGTGTTTCGCCCGGAAAAGAAGGTTTACTACTTGATGGCATTCCGGTTTTTAACTCTGTGGCCAAAGCCGTAAAAGCAACGGGAGCAAACACTTCCATTATATTTGTCCCTGCCGCATTTGCTGCAGACGCTATTCTTGAAGCCTCAGAGGCCGGAATTAAACTGGTGGTTGCCATTAGCGAAGGCATTCCCATACAGGACATGATCCGCGTCACCCCTATTCTCAAACAAAACGGAACGCTACTTATCGGTCCGAACTGTCCGGGTCTGATTACTCCCGGCGAAGCATTGGTGGGTATTCTCCCGGCCAACATCTTCAAAAAAGGAAATATCGGATTTATTTCACGAAGCGGAACATTAACTTACGAAGTTGTAAACCTATTGACAGAAAACGATTTTGGCCAAACAACCTGTGTCGGAATTGGCGGCGATCCGGTAGCCGGATTGTATTTTATCGATTTGTTGCAACGCTTTGAAAAAGACCCGGACACTATAGCTGTGGTTGTCATTGGTGAAATTGGCGGTGATGCCGAAGAACAAGCGGCACAATTCATTGCCGAGAAAATGACAAAACCCGTTGTTGCCTTCATTGCCGGACAAACAGCACCTCCCGGAAAACGAATGGGGCATGCCGGGGCAATTATTTCAAGTGGCTCGGGCACAGCTGCCGAGAAAATTGCTGCATTCAACAAGGCTGGCGTTCCGGTAGCAAAAGAACCGAATGAAATACCCGATTTATTGAGACAAAAGCTAAGAAAATAATCATATTTTCTTCATAAGATTAATTTTGCATATCTTTGAAAACTAAGTTACTATGTATTTTAAAGCATTCTAACTTAGTTTTCTTCTTTTAATAATCATAAAGTTCTACTTATGAAATTAAAGATGCTCCTTTTGCCGGTAATTATTTGCACACCGACTATCATGTTTGCACAGCCGGATTCTACCAACACACATATCCAGTGGAATTGGAATAAATTATCAATAACAGGAGCGTATCAACACGGAAAAGTCATGCCTACAAATATCTTTGTGCGTGGAAGCAACGTCAATTCTGTCGTTATCGATGATTATCAGCAATTTTCTTTACGCCTTTCGACACAAACCTCCGGCGAACACCTCTGGGAGCGAATCTGTAATTATCCAACCTGGGGAATAGCTGTATCGGCACTTGATTTTTACGATAGAAACGAAATAGGCATTCCTATAGCGGTAAATGGTTTCATCAATGCGCCCATATTCCGATTGAACAGATTATCATTAAACTATGACTTAGGATTCGGAATCACCTTCAACTGGAAATCATTCAACCCACTGACCAATCAATACAACGTGGCAATTGGTGCCGGCGAAGCATTTATGAGCACTGCAGGACTCAATTTGGAATATGCTCTGACAAACCATATCGATATTGCCGGTGGGGCTGTTTTTTCTCATTTTTCCAACGGTGCCATCAAACTGCCAAACTTTGGCATTAATGCCATTGCACCTAAAATAAGCTTGAAATATAATTTTTACGAGCGTCCCAAATTTATCAAACACGACATTCCAAAATTCACCCCGCACAACGAGTGGGTATTTTCCACTTTTGCAGGAATGAAAAATATAATTTACGACTCCATGAATGTGAGTCTTTCTGAAAAATACAAGGGAATGTTTTTTCCTGTTTACGGGGTTTCTGCCTTGTTTAACCGGCAAATTGGCTACTGTTCCAAAATTGGTATTGGCATGACTGTGAACTACAACGAATCAATAAATGCTCAAGTGGCAGTGGATAATAACCAATTAGTTGATATTGATGGACGGTTTATTGATGCGTTTCAGGTAAGCATCTATCCTTCGTATGAAATTTGTGCGGACCGGATTTCAGTTGTACTTCAACCGGCATTTTATGTGCTACGGAAAACGAGTAAAAACCAGTCGCCTGTTTTTCATCAACGTATCATGATTAAATATCACATTACTGACCAGATTTTTGCAGCCATTACCCTGCGAGATTATTCCATGCACGCCGATTTTGTAGAATGGACCTTGGGATACCGAATCAGCAAATAATCCCCAACTTATCTTTTATTCCCAAACCCATTCGGTGCTAAATGCATGGAATGGGTTTTCCTACATTTTGGTAGAACTCCTTCTTTTTCCCTTCCTTAAGGTAAGATATTTCAACACTTGCAAATCAAGAGACCAACACAAACACCAATAATACAATAACTTAGCAAGATGGCACAGCAATTGAAATGCCCTGATCGGAATTAATATCATTTGGGTGCACAAAAATGATATTAGTTTTATTCAATGAATTAACATGCAAGTATGCTAAACCAACAAGCTTTTAATATGGCCGCCGAACTTTCATTTTATCGTGAAGGTGAATTATTTATCGGCTACACGCAGATACGGCTCTTGAAACAGGTCGTACTTGATGGTTCGATACATGCAGCGGCCAAGAACCTGAAAATGTCGTACCAACACGCCTGGCACATATTGGATAAAATGAACCATTTATCACCGATTCCAATAGTAATCAGGCAAAAAGGAGGCAAAGATGGCGGAGGCTGCAAAATTAGTCCGTATGGAATGAAACTGATCCGAACCTACGAAAAAAAGGTTGAAGATTTGGTTTTGTTTCTGGCACAAAGCAACAGCGAATTAGAAAGCTGTTTTTTTTAGGATAGCGATATTCTTAAAAATGAATATCGCTAAAAAATTACCCAGCGTTGTTCTTTTCAGTTTATAACGACGCATCAATTTACGATTTATTCATTTACGATTTACGATTGGGTTCCCTTTTTGAAATCGTATTCTAAAAAGCAGTAGTATGAAAAAGATTTTTATAATGGTTTTATTATTCAGTGTAATAGTTACACCACAACTTACAATTGCACAAACCGTAATTATTGATGGAGAAATCCGTCCTCGTACCGAATATCAGGATGGATACAAAAACCCATTATCAACAGTTAACGACCCGGGAATTTTCACCTCGCAACGCACGCGGCTTGGGTTGACATTTACCAGCGGGGTACTGACAACCCAAATCACCCTGCAGGATTCACGCACCTTTGGGCAGTTTGCCACAGCAAGCTCCGATGCAACAACTGGACTTTATGAAGCCTGGGCAAGCATGCTACTTATGCCCGGCGGCTCGTTAACGATTGGCCGGCAACCAATCAAGTATGATGACAACCGTTTATTCTCAGCTCCGGCCTGGAGTGTTACCGGCACCACGCACGACCTGATGTTGTTCAAGTATAATATCAATGATTTTCAGGCACATTTGGGGTTGGCTTACAACAATAAATCCGAAACAGCTTCTGAAACCTTCTATGTGCCCGGAAGCAAGTACCGGTCAATGGGTTATCTGTGGTTATCCACTCCTACCTACACTGGCTTCACTTTAACCGGTTTGATCGTTGACGAAGGACTCCAGGATACTTTAGGCCTGGGAGGAACATCCAAATACAAAAAAATAGGAATGAACCAGGCAATTACATACGGAGGAAACCTGAAGTATGAGAGTAGTGAGTTTCCGCTTTCGGGTTTAGCTACCGCCTATTTTCAATCGGGGAAAAATTTTACAGGCAAAACAATGAAAGGCAAATTGCTGGCAGCTAAGCTGAACTATAATTTCACCAGTTCTATTTCGGCCAGTGTGGGAACGGATTATTTGTCTGGTGACAACAACGGAAGTACAGATGGAGTCCAGAGCAATTTTAAAAAGCTATATGGAGCCGACCATACTTTTAATGGATACATGGATTATTGGAATACCCCTCTATCGCAAGGACTGCTGGATTATTACGGAAGTGTAACGGGAAAAATTGGCAAAAAACTTACGCTTGAAGGAGGATACCACGTATTCAACACTGAATATGCAGGAAAAAATGCAAAGAAAATTGACTTTGGCAAAGACCTGGGAGCTGAATTTGACTTCCTTGTCACTTATAAACTAAACAGCTGGACAACCGTTCAGGGTGGATATTGCCGGTATTTTTCCAACAACAACACTTTGATTGCTAAAGATTTTGTGACAACCGCCAACACGTATCCAACCATACGTACTCCGCAATGGGCATACGTAATGTTTACCATCAAGCCGACATTTTTCAAAACAGCCCCCTAAATCCCCCATAGGGGAGTTAAAAACTTACTCTAAAAACATTATAACTAATTTAAAAACAGAGCTATCCAAAAGTCCCCCAAGGGGGATTTAGGGGGCTTCAAAAACACAAACAATATGAAACGAATAATTATTTCATTAGCGATATTGCTCGCTACAATAGCCATATCGGCACAAAAAGTAAATGTGGCTGCCGCAGCAAACCTCCGTTATGTATTGGAAGAAATTAAAACCAACTACGTGAAGAAATATCCGAAAGCGAAGGTGAATCTTACCTTTGGAGCATCGGGCACGCTGGTTCAGCAAATTTCCAATGGCGCATCCTTCGACTTTTTTATGGCGGCTGATAATGAATTCCCGGTCAAATTGAAAGACAAAGGCTTGACAACGGGGCCGATCTCAACCTATGCATTCGGGAAACTGGCTATTTACAGCACTTCGCTTCCCGTGGACAAAAAAGGGCTCGAAGTATTGAAAGATGCATTTATAAAGAAAATTGCCATTGCCAATCCCGAAACTGCTCCTTACGGCGAACGGTCCATTGAGTTGCTTAAAGCAATGAAATTGTATGACGGACTGAAAAGTAAAATTGTGATTGCCGAAAATATCTCTGCCGCTGCACAATATGCTTTTACAGGTAATACGGAAATCGGATTTGTGGCACTTTCGTTGGCATTGGCTCCCGAAATGGATGGCAAAGGAAATTATTTTATAGTCCCTGCAACCAAGTACAAACCCATTGAGCAAACCTGTGTACTTATCAAAACCCAAACTTTGAACACCGAAGCCGCCCGTTTCCGGAAATACATGCTTTCGCCTGAAACAAAGCTTGTTTGGGAAAAATGGGGATATAAGACCCCTAACCCCTAAAGGGGAATTAGGTTACTTATAGTCGCTAAAAAAATATATTTAAATTATCTGTACTAACTTAGTTCCCCTTTAGGGGTTAGGGGTAATTATTATGGATCAAGACTTTATAAATACACTTTTGCTTACGGGCAAACTGGCAGGTTGGACTACGGCTATACTATTTGCCGTCGGGTTTCCAATGGCTTATTTGCTGGCTTATAAACGGTTTTGGGTTAAACCAATAGTTGAGGCGTTGATAAGCATGCCGTTGGTGTTGCCTCCAACCGTGTTAGGATTTTACATGCTGGTGGCGTACAGTCCGCAAAACGCATTCGGACGGTTTCTGGCAGAGCATTTCAATACGCGCCTGGCATTTAGTTTCGAAGGCGTGTTGATTGCCAGTGTCATTTTCAGCTTGCCGTTTATGATTCAACCCTTGCAAAACGGCCTGACCAGTATTCCTAAAAGCTACCGGGAAACCGCCTACACACTGGGAAAATCGGAATTCACCACTTTTATACGCGTGTTGGTTCCCAATATGATTCCGTCGATTATCACCGCCGCAGCCATGACTTTTGCACATTGCATTGGTGAATTTGGCGTGGTGATAATGGTTGGCGGCAACATGCCGGGCGAAACGCGGGTAGCATCCATTGCCATTTACGATGAAGTGCAGGCCATGAATTACCATACCGCCAATCAGTATTCGTTTATTCTGTTTATAATCTCCTTGCTCATTCTCACGCTCATTTACAGCATCAATGGCAAGAAAAAAATCTTCTTTTAATATGTTGGAAATCGATATAGAACGAGCCATGCTCTCGACCGAAGGTAAAACCAATTTAGAGGTTAACACCCAAATACCTGATAACGACCTGCTATGCCTGTTCGGGCATTCGGGAGCCGGAAAAACAACCCTGCTACGCATCCTCGCCGGACTTACCAAGCCCGACAAAGGCCGGATTGTGTTCAACGGCACGGTCTGGTTCGATTCGGAGAAGAAAATAAACCTGCCGCCTCAGCTCCGCAATGTTGGCTACATGTTTCAGGATTATGCCCTGTTTCCAAACATGACAGTGGAGAAAAATATCAGTTTTGCACAAAAGGAAAAGAACAAGGATGAAGTGAATAAACTGTTGGAGCTATTCGACCTTGAGATCTTGAGGAATCAGCACCCCGACAAGCTCTCGGGCGGGCAAAAACAACGCGTGGCACTGGCCAGAGCTTTAGCAGCCAAACCCAATGTGCTGTTGCTCGACGAACCGCTTTCGGCACTCGACTTCGACATGCGGCTGGCACTTCAACACGAAATTCGCAAGGCGCATGACCTCCTAAACACAGTCACAATTATGGTTAGCCATGACTTGCAGGAGGTTTTTCATTTAGCTTCATCTGTCATTATGCTGAAAAATGGAACCGTGATCAATGAAGGTAAACCGGCTGACGTGTTTTCCGGGAAATCGTTCTATTTTAATCAAAGAGTTGGTTAGTGATTTTAAACAATCAATTAAGTCGTCTTGACTTTTTAATGGCAATATAATTTCGCACCTACGGAGCTCAATATGGTACTTTCCAATTATTATCTACCATAATTTCGCTTCTCCGAAGCTAAATTATGCTCCTTTAGGAGCAATATTATGGTAGTAATTATCATTTATATCGGATAAAAAGCTCCATAGGAGCGACATTATGAAAAGTCAGCGAGTTCAACAATAGAATCTAAATTCTCCAACCGGAGAAAGTATTTGTCAGGTGTTTATAATACTTTCTCATTAACAAGAAAGGATGTTTCAGGACTGTTTATGACTTTCTCATTAACAAGAAAGCAAAAAAAATGGATAAAAACAACCGTCTCATTAACGAGAAAGCATTTTCAATGCATTTATGTCATTTTCTCATTAACGAGACGATTGCCTGCAAGTAAAAAATCAGGATAATGTGCCTCAATATAATTTCTAAAAATGGGATAGGTTGATAATTCACCTGCCAGCGTTGAAAATAATTGTTTTGAGAAAATAGCCTGAAGGTTTCTGCTTTTTTGCAACGTGGCTTTAAAACCCCAGAGATGAATTATTAGGTCATTTGATATTGAAAAAGGAGCGGAAAGCAATTGATTAACCGTTATTCCCCAACGATTGGCACAAATTGCCAATAACCTTTGTTCGGCAAAAACCATTTGCGAAACCATTTCGGCAGGTTTTTCGGTATTCCCAAATATAAACCGCTTTGATTCCTCAAGATAATACTCCTTGAATGCAGCATCTTGTATATAAAGAAATGCTGTATTGGCAGGCAAAATTCCCCAATTATAATGGTCGGGGAAGTTATATCCCACGGGCTTTTTGAGCAAATGAGCAGGCAGGTACACATCGGGTGACAGCTCTTCGTGATGCAAAACCACTATTGGTCCTTGCCCGAGCAAATGCGTAATGGATTTAATTACAATCAAGTCGGTATCAAGCATGACACAAGGAGCTGTTGTAGCCTCGAGAGCAATCAGTTTTCCGGCTGCCCAAAACACTTCGGGGTCAATCGGATAAGAGTTGTTCTCCAGCACATCGGTGTTGATACCACCATCCCAAAGCTCGTTCAACTGATGATTGGAAACAAATTCATAGCCGGCATTGTCTGTATAAAGCCGGATAGAACCGTTGTGTTTTCGCCACATCAGCGCCGATACGATCATGGTCAGGATTTCGGCAGCACTCATTTCAAAGGGCTTTCCGGCAGTTGTAACGGGTTTTGTCCACAAGGTGTGGAATGCATTGCAGGGAGGCAACTTCATTTTCATTACATTCCGATTAAATGGGCACCAACCATACCGAAATTAGTTGCAGACGTAGGCTCGCAGAATAAATCCGTATTGATTTGTTGGGGTATTTCAATAGGTAACAAAACAAACATTGCTTCATCGAGAAAGCAATTGCAGGCTTGCATTCTCAAAAAATGATATAAAACCGGATCTTTGGAATGCTTATAGTCATCGAGCAACCCGAAAAACAAGCGCAGGTTGGAGCACAATACTACAAAGTCAAATCCTTCGTTTTCGCAATAAGCTTGTAAGTGTTTCCGGCTGCTTTCAAAATTCCCGGGTTGATTGATTTCATCCCGTACAATGGCAACTAAGAATTGTTTCAGTTCTTGATTATTCATACTACCTCCACTTTCCCCAAGCTCACATAACATACAAAACCACTCGTTTGATAGCCCATTTCGGCAATTAAATCCATGTATTGTTTTACCTGTTTAATGTAAGTTTTGCTCTCTTTATCGCCGAATTTATAATCAACAATCGTTGCTTCATTGCCTTTAATGATAACCCTATCAGGGCGATATTGCTCGCCGGTTGGGATAAGAATAGTTGTTTCGTTCAGCACGCGGGCATCCTCGGCAAACCAGGTTTCTGTTCCGGGCAAGTTCCAGAATTTTTCCATTTCCTGCTCAACCGTTTCACTTTCCTTTTCGTTGATTCTTCCTTCCCGAATCATTCCCTGAATGGCTTTTTGTTGGTCGGATTTCCGGGTAATATTGCGTAAAATATCATGCATAATAAGCCCATAATTCAAGCGGCTGTCTGTGAGATGCTGGTTTTCCAACAAATAATCCAGGCTTTGGTGGCGAATACGCAAGCGGTCGGAACTGCTCACCGACGGATAGTTATTTATCTTCTCATTGCTACCGGAATCCAGCACATTTTTGTAGATTATTGGCGTAGATTCACCTAACGAAAAGACTTTTGAAACATCATCATAAGCTTTTGACAACGGAATAATTTCTGCATCCAAGCCTGGAGTTTCCACACTAAAACAAGCCGTAAGCAATGCGGATAATGAATTGATTTTATCTAGGCTTTCTACCTCTTTTTTAGGCTCAGGAGCCATGCAAATCAGTTCATTTTTGGCACGGGTAAATGCTACATAAGCCACGTTCAAACTGTCGATAAACAAGTGCATTTGTTCGTCGAAATAGTTCTCCGCAAAAATCGATTGCCCGAGCTTGGAACCGTATTCAATAGGCAATAATGGCAGTTCGTTGAAAGGTGCAACCGAAGGCTCGCACCAAAGGATATTGCGCATGCGGCTGTCCAGATCCCAATCGCAGAAAGGCATAATCACCACGCGAAAATCAAGTCCTTTCGACTTGTGTACAGTCATAATACGCATTGCACTTTGGTTGTCGGGCGTGGAGATACATTGCTTGCCACCGTTCTTTTTCCACCAAATAAGGAAGCTGTTCAGGTCAGCAGTCTTGCCCGAAGTATACCTGAAAACAACATCCTGAAATGCCTGAACAAACACCGCTTCGTTGTGCCAATTGCCAATGCCGAACAGCGAAATAATCTGCTCCACCATGTCGTAAAGCGAACTGTGTTGCACTTCTTTTAACCGCTCATTTTCTTCATTGGTAAATAAAAAAGAAAAGACATTTTCATGCGAAGTTGACATAGAAAAACAAGTATTCAGCGCTTCATTTTCCGATTTATTTTGCCGCCCGCGGGCGTATTCGTAGTTCACAATAGTTTGTTGAATACTATCCGCAGGATTTACAAATAATTGCAAAACGCCCAGCACAAAACGCACCGAAGCAGCCGCGCCAATAAGCAATCCTTCGTTACCCATAATATCATAACAAACATTCGGTTTGGCTCCGGGAGTCGTTTTATAATTAAGCAATTTATGAATCACTTGTTGTTCCTCGTCATTCTTGCGCACCAAAATGCAAATATCCGCAGGGTGATAGCCACGTAACTGCAACTCTTCGAGCATAGCCGGCAAGCGTTCCAGGCTTTCTGCTTTCCAACCATCTTCGTTTTCATCCGCAGCAATGAAACGAACCTCCACCCTACCCGTTCCGGCTTTGGGTGAAGCCTGCTGATGATTATTAGCATAAGCGTGTTCAATTTTATGCGTCAACGCTTCCAGCGCGGGATAAACCGGCAACACGGCTTGCAGGTTTTCGTTGAGCTTACTTTGCAACAAACTTGCCGCACGTCGAAAGAACGAATTATTGAAATCGATAATATTTTTGTCGCTGCGCCAGTTGGTTTCGAGGTTTTCTTCGTGAATTTGTTCGGAACGGAAATCGGTTAGAATTTGTTCATCGAGTAGTTTCCAGTCGGAGTTACGCCAGCGGTAAATACTCTGCTTCACGTCGCCCACCACCAGGTTAAATTTGCCGGCCGACAAACTGTTTGACATGAGCGGGTGAAAATTCTTCCATTGCAAAGTAGACGTATCCTGAAATTCGTCAATCATAAAATTATCAATGGTGATGCCCGTTTTCTCGTACACAAAAGGCGTATCGCTATTGTCGATAATTTTATTGAGCAACATGTTGGAATCGGAAATCAACATGGTATTTTGCTCGTCGGTGAGTTGTTTGATTTGCACCGCCAAATCGGACAAAATGCCCAGCGTATTGATGTGTTTCAACACCATGACTGCCGAATTGTATTCTACAATTCCGACACTCAGCAACTCCACAATTTGCCGGAAACATTGCCCCAGCCCACTGTTATAAGCCGATTCGATAGCCGATTTCACATCCTGCGGTTTGGATTTGGTGTAACAATTAGTCACATCGTCGGCAAACCCGATAAAGCGGTTGCTGATTTCGAGTTTTCCCTTCACCAGCTTTTCCAATACATTCGTAGTTTTGTACGCAAAATCCTCATGCGTCAAACCATTTCGGGCCATCACGTTCAGCCCATTGGTGGCGGTTTGTTTTACCTTGGCTTCGAAAGTGGTTTTTATGTCGCGCAGGCTTTTGCGGTAGTTGCTCAGGAACTCGCGCTCGTGAAGCTTCCGGTTGGTATCTTCGGCTTTATGCTGGTAGCTTTCCTTGAAAATTTCCTTGCCCAAATCCATGATATTGCTGCGCATATTCCAGTTTTCGGACTGCTCAATCCGTTCCTCAGCATAGGCAGTGAGCCATTGCAGCAACTGTTTGTTTTCGTCTTTGGACAAATCCAAAAATAAATTATCGACAGATTGTTCCAATGTGGACGTATTATCCAGCTCCAGGTTGTAACCGCCATGCACCCCAATGTCGCGGGCAAACGAACGAATCACCTGCTGAAAAAAGCGGTCGATGGTACTGATGGAAAACGAGGAATAATCGTGCAAGATGGTGGTGAGAATATGTTTTGCCCTGACATTTACAGCCTCTTCGTCCATGCTGAACTTAGCCATCAAGCCTTCGCGGTAATCAGATTTCCCACCTTGCGACAACGCATGCAATTCTTTCAGAATACGCGTTTTCATTTCGTCAGTGGCCTTGTTGGTAAACGTTACGGCCAGAATACGGCGATGTGCGCGCTCCTTTTTAGGGTCGAACAGCAAATGGATATAATCTTGTGTAAGCCGGTATGTCTTGCCCGAGCCGGCAGAGGCGCGATAAATATTGAGCATGGGGAAAGTTTCTATGGTTTTATCTTTTCGAGCAATTTCTTTGGATCTTGTCGATTATCCCAAAAAGCGACAACAATCAATTCTTGTTCTGTAAATTTATAGTAGATGCTAAAATGTCCGAGTGAAGACACCCGGACATTTTGAAAAGTAGTTAGTTTAAAAGCCTGTGGGTTCTTTGAAATGACATTAACCCTCTCCCTAATGAGTTTGATAAGTTTTTCGGCATAAATGGAAGAACTGTTTTTCACTGTCCAGTACTTAAGCACCTCGCGACGCTGTTTTACCGCAGTATTAGTCCAGACTATAATTCTTTTAGCCATTTTACATCATTTTTATCCAATTCGGTTTGTGAAATAAAATTGCCATTTTTTATATCTTGTTCGCTCATTTGAAGCATTACAACCTGTTCGTCCGTAAGCTCTACAAGCTCATTGTTTGTGGTGCTATTTTCAATCAACTTATAAAGTGCAGTCAGGTAATCTTTATTTGAGATAGTTAGAAGTTTATCTATAATACTATCCCTTAAAACATCAACTCTATTCATATAATGTATTTTATGAAGGAAATGCTAGTGATTTGATAATGCAAATATACATATATCGTTTTGAATTAAAACTAATCCATTTATAAAAAGTTCAACATTGAAACTGCAAGAAAACATTGTCTTACCCGAGCCGGCAGAGGCACGATAGATGTTGAGCATGGGAAATTGATTTTTATTATAATCTAATGCCGTTTAGTTTAATATTTTATTGATAAATAAGGGCAAAATAGAATGTTTTACACGTTCTACTAAGGGTTAAAAAAACACCAGCAAACATACGTGCCCCCCTTAGTCCCTATGTTTGTAAAGTGAATACGGGTTGGAAATTGCATAAGTCCCAAGAGTATTATAATTTTGAGAAACCAAACTTAAAACATAAAACTCAGGAACTTATGCAAACACAAAGAAAAGGATTAAATTTTGAAGGTCAAAACATTTTTGTTGGTATTGATGTCCATTTGAGAAGTTGGAATGTTTCAATTTTTACAGAGCATTTACACCACAAAACATTTAATCAGTCGGCAAGTGCAGAATTACTATCAAATTATTTAGTACTAAATTTTCCAGGCGCAAACTATAATTCGGTTTATGAGGCGGGATTCAGTGGTTTTTGGATTCATAATAGATTAAAAGAATTGGGCATCGACAATATTGTGGTAAATCCGGTAGATGTGCCCACAACAGGTAAGGAAAAGATGCGTAAAACGGATAAAATTGACAGTAATAAATTAGGACGTTCACTTAGGGCCCAAGAACTTGAAGGTATCTATATTCCATGCCAGGAGAGCCTTGAGGATCGATCATTAATTCGAGTTCGTAGTTCGATAGTCAAAGATATGGTAAGACTAAAACTCCGAATTAAATCAATGCTCCGTTTTTATGGGATTGAATTTCCCCCCGAGTTTCAAAACAAAGGTAGTCACTGGTCTAAACGTTTCATGAGTTGGCTCAAAGAGATTCAACTTCAACATGCCAGTGGAACTTATGCTTTGAGTTCTTTGATCAATCAGGCTGATCAGCAACGAGCATTATTACTTGCTACTACCCAACGAATAAAAGAACTGTCAAAAAGCAATGCTTACGCTAAAAAAATGGAATTGATAACAAGTATCCCAGGAGTGGGCATAATCACCGGTATGCTTTTTCTGACAGAAATAGAAGATATAAATCGATTTGAAAATCAAGATAAGTTTGCCAGCTTGATAGGGATAGTTCCAAATTGTCATTCAAGCGGAGAAGATGATCGAAAAGGAGAAATAACTCCTCGTGGTCATAATTATTTGCGCAAAGCATTAATTGAAAGTTCGTGGATAGCAGCGTGTAAAGATCCGGCTTTAAGTAAGGCTTACTCTGATTACTGCAAACGCATGGAGCCAAACAAAGCAATAATACGTATAGCAAGAAAAGTTGCCAACCGAATTTATTCAGTTTTGAAGAATGAAAAGAAATATGAACCAAGAATTGTATAATAAAACCTACAAACAAAATAAAAATTTGAAGTGACCACTAATGCTACTTGCGGCAATGTCTGCTTTCCTTAGTCTGTGGCACTTCTTACTTACTAACTAAAATAGAGACCTGTAGCATAGTCTACTTATAGAAGGTTGTTTGGTAGGTATTAAAAAAAATGATTGTTATTGGTTTTCTACTAAGTTGACAATTGGGTTTTCTTAGGCCATAAGGCGAAACCAGTAATAGTAAAAAGGGCCAGCAAAATGCCAGCCCCTAACTGTTACTGTGTAACGCAGAAAGTTTATTGCTGATAGGTTGCTCCCCAGCAGAGCCTATTTCCTCTTCAACTTTCTGATTACGAAAATAATAGAACTTTTTGAAACGTATTAATAAATCATAAAAATACTCTTGAGATTTGGATTACAACATAGAAGTAGAAAATCAATCCAGACAAGAGAAACCCTTATTCTCTTATTGTATAGCGTTTTACAATCAAGGCAAACAAAAATCTTAGATCGAACTCACGTTAATTTAGTATAAACCAACAGGCAAGACATTGAAATCATTTAAAAATCGTATTTTTACGTCATTCTTAAAATCCGATTTTATGAAATCAACAACAGCTCAGGACCGCTTCACGGCACTCGATATTTTTCGGGGAATAACGATTTGTTTTATGATTATTGTGAATACGCCCGGCAACGGAGCCACCACCTTTTGGCCGCTTTTGCATGCCGACTGGAACGGATTCACTCCTACCGACCTGGTTTTCCCCTCATTTCTGTTTGCCGTTGGTAATGCGTTGAGTTTTGTGTCGAAAAAGTGGGAAACAATGCGCCAACAGGACGTTCTTTGGAAAATACTAAAACGCACCTCTTTGATTTTTCTTGTCGGCTACCTCATGTATTGGTTTCCTTTCTTTCGGCTGGATAGCGATCTGAACATGATTGCAGCTCCGATTTCAAACACCCGTATCATGGGCGTTTTGCAACGAATTGCGCTGTGTTATGGCCTGGTTGCTTTAATGGTTTATTACCTGGATAGCAAAAAAACATTAGCATTGGGAATATTTTCGCTAATTATATACTGGGCTCTGCTGCTGGCTTTTGGAGTGGAAGGTGCCGAATATACAAAGACCGGGAATGCCGTTTTACGCCTCGACACCTGGTTGTTTGGCGCCAACCATTTGTATCGTGGCGAAGGATTTCCGTTCGATCCCGAAGGACTTTTAAGCAACATTCCGGCACTTTTTAATGTAATTGGCGGATATGCGGTGGGCAATTACCTGCAGAAAAAAGGAAATACCTACGAAGCGCTCACCAAAATTTTACTGGCCGGTGTACTGCTGTTGTTTGTGGCTTATTGCTGGAATGATTTCTTCCCTATCAACAAAAAACTATGGACAAGTTCGTATAGCGTTCTCACCGTAGGGCTCGACTATGTGCTGATTTCGGCCATTATCTACCTGACAGATTTTGCCGGGTTGAAAAAAGGAACAAACTTCTTTATTATCACCGGTAAAAATCCGTTATTCATTTACCTGCTGAGCGAACTCGGAGTTACCGTCATGTTTATGATTCATATTGGCGACCAATCGCTTTTCAGATGGTTGTTCCATAACGTTTTCAGCCATATCGGGAGATTATATCGGCTCCTTATTATTTGCCATTTGGTGGATGCTTACGTGTTGGGGCGTAGGATATTTGCTTGACAAGAAGAAGATTTATATCAAACTGTGATTGAAAATCTAAAACCCTGAAAGGGTTTAATCTGAATAACCCCCAGTAAGCGAAGCGCAACTGGGGGGATAAATACACCCTCATATACACAACCCCGAAGTGGGTTGAATGTTATTATAATATTCGATGTTCAATCCGTCAGCTGACGGAGTTGTAGTTGTTAGGTTATTCATATCCTCCAGTTGCGCTTCGCTTACTGAAGGTTAATCACATTTAACTCCTTCGGAGTTGTTCCTTGAATATGATTATCATAAATTAGCTAGGTCTAAACGCCTATACCAATTATTTGAAATTAATCTTCTTCACTTTAAATCCCATTTCCAACAATATCTCGGCAATTTTCACCCGGAAATCACCTTGTACCAATATCTCCCCGTCGCGCGACGAGCCACCGGCACCACATTTTACTTTCAGCACTTTAGCCAGCTCTTTCAGTTCACCATCCTTGCCCTCAAATCCGGTAATGAGCGTGGCAGGCTTGCCGTTACGCTTATCCAGTTCTACACGCATTGGTTCCGACTGACGTTTCTTTGCCGGTTTTATAATCGTTTCTTCCGGCGTTTCTTTCACTTGCGGCAATTCCGATTTCAATCCGCTTAATTTATCTTTCCAATCCATAAGACCATTTCCAATTTTAGATTTATGATTTTAGATTTATCATTTCTTTCAACACTCACATTATCCCCCTTTAGGGGTTAGGGGTCTTCATTTTTTTAAAGAATTCCCAAATAATAATTCCTCCGGTTACACTTACATTGAGTGAATGCTTGGTACCGAATTGCGGAATTTCGATACAGCCGTCGCATGCATTTACAACGCTTTGTTGCACCCCTTTTACTTCGTTCCCGAGAATAACAGCATATTTTTTTGATTTATCCAGCTTCAGGTCCATCAACATGGTACTTCCCTGCGCCTGTTCTATCGCAAACACGGTGTAACCCTTCGCTTTCAGTTCGTCAACAGCCGTGTGCGTATCCTCGTAATACGTCCAATCCACCGTATTCTCGGCCCCCAACGCTGTTTTGTGAATTTCGGCCTGAGGTGGCGTGCTGGTAATACCACACAAATAAACGGCTTCCACCAGGAAAGCATCAGCAGTGCGAAACACCGAACCCACATTATGTAAACTGCGGACATTGTCCAATATCACCACGAATGGCGTTTTCCTTTCTTCTTTAAACTCCTCAATAGTGAGGCGGTTCATTTCTGTTATTTTGAGTTTCTTCATTGGTAAGAGGTAAGAGGTAAGAGGTAAGAGGTAAAAACAAATTACTTGCTTCTTACCTCTTACCCCTTACTCCTATTTAAATGAATCTCGGCAGGGAGGGGTATCGTAAGTTTCTAGAATAGTGACAATTGGACAACCTTATGCAATACTTTATACTGTTTCTCAACACCTTGCTCTCTGACATATTTTGAAATTACATTTCATTTGTGTTTATAACAGTATTTACAAAATAACCATTGTCAAAATTCACCACCCCAAAGTTTTTTCTTGACTTCTGGGTTTTTACTTAGTATTTCCTTGCGGTAATACTCTTTATTATAGTTATTTTTGGGCTATCATTGGAACGGCTGAAAATGATGAATTTTATAGTTTGCTTGATATTGATGTTGTATGTTGGGGTGTGGGGAGGGGGGGGGGTTAAAGAGATTGCTTTTTCAATAATCGTATCATACCCGTTTTTTTCATTGGTAGCATTCATATCCACTTTTACATCCGGGTCAATTCCCCATTCCGTTTGATTCATATCAGCGTCAAACATGGGTTCTGCCGAAAAACGAACCAACCAACCGTTTGGCAACTCGCTCGACAATGGTAAACCACCGCCACCTCCGGTTTTGTCACCAACAATTGTTGCTTTTGGTGCCTGCTTCATGCGGCATACAAAGGAATTGGTAGCGCTAAACGACATACGGTTGGAAAGTATTATTACAGGACGTTGCCACTGAATGGTTTTATGTGCCGGCGTCTTCACTTCTACCGGTTTGGAAAAATCTGAATGGCCAACTCCGGTTTTATAACTCATGTATCCGGTAATTTTTTCTTCGGTAAAAAAATAAGAAGCCAGCTGTTCCGACAAATCCAGATAACCGCCGCCATTATTCCTAACATCAATTATCAACCCTTTGCAGGCAGAAAAAGATTTCAGAATGAGCGAGATATTGGTATCAGAAAACTGATTGGAAAAATCGCCATAATACATATATCCTATAGAATCGTTGGCAATTTTCTTATAACGAAATCCACCTGCAATCCGATAATTATCTCCCAGATAGCGGTCGGAGAATATAAGTGACGAATTAAAATTATCCGGGTAATCGGTAAACCACTTCCAGTAACGGCTTTTGTCGAAATTGGAATAAAGATTAACGTGCCCGTCTTTCAGCTCACCCAGCATAGCAGCCATCATATCGAAAAAACGATATTGATCGGTAACCGTATCAACCTGCGTTTTATAAACCGTGTGAATGGAATCCCAGTTTATGTTTTTGTAATCAAGATAGCAGTATTTTTCGTCAATGATTTTCCAAAGCGACTCAAAATTTCCGCTATAAGTATTTGGCTGTATGTCCGGTTCGTTCAGACACGAGGGCAACACAACAACAGCAAAGAGGAAAATAATGATGTATTTCTTCATAATTCCTTTATTGATAATTGGAAATTGAACGATTTGAAATTTGACTAATCATTGGTGCTGATAAAATTGCACGGCGCCATTCTCTTTTTCCCTCCAAAAGAAATGGCATCGAAGGTGGTGCCAACCAACAAACTGACCTCGTTATACTTAAACACCATTTCGTTTGCCATATACTTCAAATTCTGAAAATAAAGCCCGAAACGCCATACGGAATGATTGAACGGAACATCAACAGAATAGCTGTGAATTAAACCTCTTTTGTTATGAATGGAACTGAAATGAAAAGCATTGGATGTGTTGCCCAACTCAAACATATCGTAGTACGAAGCTCCGCCCGGCGGCACAAACATGTAACCAAAAAGCGGAGTTTGCATGTTCACCTGAAGACAAAGCGTATTCCGAAACAACTGGAAATCGTACAATAGCAAACCTGTCAGATTCAAATTGGTTGCCATATCCAGATTTACGGGGTTATTTACGTTGCGGGAAACATTTTTCATCCCGAAATCAACATCCCAGAGTCCACCTGCCAAAACCCGCAGTTGTTTATTGAACCGGAAATGATAATTGGCTCCCCAACCGTAATTTGCCCCTGCATAAAGCATTGCACTCGTGCCAACCGGATTAACCAATGTACCTGCTGAAAGGCTCAGTTTATCCTGCATAGACCATTTGGTATTATCTGCAGAGAAATAGCGCCGGGTACTTTCGTTGAAGTTCACTCCTACACCACTGTATGGCAATGGAGAAAGATAAGGATCGGTAATACTTAACAATGAGATATTATATACAGAAGACTTTGTGGTAAGCAGATATTTCGGGTCTGTATCGTTTTGCGCCGATACCAGAGTGATAGCCAATAAGGCAAATAATGTTAGAGTAAGTTTCTTCATGCGATAAAATTATACCAGCAGCATTTCAAATGCAAAAATAACAAAAAGATTCGGAATGTAATGGCAAGCACATTTCCAGTGATTTCCGGATAATGCAAAAATAATCTTTCCGAAGTGCCGGATATTAAAATTCTTTTTTACTTTTGCTTGTTCTTAAAAAAATATCCAAATTACGGGTGGCTCCATGCAGCGTTTTCTGGCGTTGATGCATCATTTTAAATGAACTATTTAATTATAAAACTGCCATTATGAAAAAACTCATTTTAAAGTTCTACGACAAATTAATTGTTGCCCTTTTGTTTTCTGCTTTTTTCTTAGCTTCTTGCGAGCCTGAAGAACCACAACCGGAATATGGCGTAGTACCAATGTACGGCGTCCCTACCAATACCGTTTCGACCGAAAAAGCTCCTGACAACAATATAAATGCTCAAAAATGAAAAAACTGATTCTAAAACCATACGATAAAATTATCGTAGCCATCCTGGGGCTCATTTCATTTCTGACAGGCTGTAATCTTATCGGCCCCACTCCCGCAGAATATGGTGTCCCAACAGCCGATTATGAAATCAAAGGAACCGTGACCGACAGCCTCACTTCCACACCTATAACTCAGGCGAAAGTAACTATTACGCGGACTGAAACCTGGCAACTAGAAAATCAAACCACTACCCACATCGACACATTAGCCACAGAAAAAACCGACAGCAATGGAAAGTTCGATATTCAAGTGCAGCAGTTTCCTTTGGACGAGGTTACGTTCCATGTCAATATTGAAGATGTGGATGGCAACGCCAATGGTGGTGATTTCTATCCACAAAACAAAGATATTTCATTTAAAATCGCGGACCTCACAGGCACAAAAGCCGATTGGTATAGTGGCAAAGCTGCAAAAACACAGGACTTCAAACTCAAAAAGAAATAAAACGGCGTGAATCTAAAAAAGAAAATCATACTTTCCCTATTTCAGCAACACAAACGAAACCAAAGCAAGTTGCACGAATTGACTTACCTTTTCTGGGAATGCACACTTCGCTGCAACCTAAACTGTATCCATTGTGGAAGCGACTGCACGAAAGAAGCTTTGTCGCCCGACATGCAGCTGGACGATTTTCTGAAAGTGTTAGACAACATTGCCCCGCATATTAATCCGCACAAAACCATGATTGTGCTTACCGGCGGTGAACCGTTGATGCGAAAAGACCTTGAAAAATGCGGAGAAGAAATCTACAAGCGAGGCTTCCCATGGGGTATGGTTACGAATGGTTTTGGTCTCACTCCTGCCCGGTTCGATGCTTTGCTTAAAGCAGGATTACGCTCTATCACTATCAGCGTCGATGGACTGAATTCCCAAACCCACGACTGGTTTCGAGGCAGGGAAGGTTCGTGGGACAAAGCTATTGCAGCCATAGAATTGGTCAATTCTACTCCGGATTTAATGTCAGACGTAGTAACCTGCGTAAATAAACGGAATATTCGATGATTTAGAAGCCATACGGGATTTGTTCATAAGCAAAGGCGTGAAGCGATGGCGATTGTTTACGGTTTTTCCCAAAGGCAGGGCCAAAGAAAATTCGTTGCTTCAACTTTCAAAAAACGACTTTATCCGTTTGATGGACTTTATCCGGGCAACACGCCTTGAAGAGAAAATCAAAGCATCTTACGGTTGCGAAGGTTTTCTGGGCAACTACGAACTGGAAGTGCGCGACAATCCGTTCTTTTGCCAGGCCGGTATCCATATTGGATCGGTGCTCGTGGATGGTTCAATTAGCGCCTGCCCCAGCTTAAGAGCCGATTATATTCAGGGAAATATCTACAAAGATGATTTTTGGACAGTTTGGAACGACCGCTATCAAAATATGCGTGATCGTTCCTGGACCCGCACAGGCAAATGTGCCACCTGCAAATCATACAAATATTGCGAGGGCAACGGGCTTCATTTACGCGATGAGCAATCCGGCGAATTACTCTGCTGCCACATGGAAATGCTTCAACAATAATCCTTTTGCCTACCTTCTTTTATTGCCGAAAATAATTATCTTTGCAGGCAGTAGTTTTTTACACCGTTATAAATATGAAAAAATTGGTATTCGCAACCAATAATGCGCATAAATTATCTGAAGTCAGAGCTATTCTTGCACCGGATTTCGAAATCATTAGCCTGGCTGAATTGAATTGCAATGACGACATTCCCGAAACTGCCGATACACTTGAAGGCAACGCCTTGCTAAAAGCCCAATATATCCACTCCAAATTTGGCTTTGACTGCTTTGCCGACGATACCGGCCTCGAAGTGGATGCACTCAACGGAGAACCGGGGGTTTATTCAGCACGTTATGCCGGCGATGCCCATTGTGCCCACGATAATATGTGCAAAGTGTTGGAAAAATTGGGTGACAATCCAAACCGCAATGCCCGTTTCAGAACTGTAATTGCACTTATTCTTAATGGTGAAACGAAATATTTCGAAGGAGAAATTACCGGCAATATTGCCACTCAACCGCGCGGGGATAAAGGCTTTGGTTACGATCCTATTTTTGTACCGGAAGGGTATATGATCAGTTTCGCACAACTTTCGGCCGAAGAAAAAAATCAAATCAGTCACAGAGCCTTAGCCGTCAAAAAACTAGTTGAATATCTACAAAAATAAAATAAGCCCGATATCACAAATTTAATATTTCTTAGCCATCTTATAAAATAAAACAGAAGTATTTGAGTTTTATCTATTTGAATCCAATTTTAAATGGATATCAACATTATCAAAGAGCAAAAAACATATGAAAAACATAATAGCCACATTTTTTTGTGTACTTAGCCTGCTCTCCTTGCCAGCTTCTGCACAAGTAGCCATGGGCAAATGGCGCACACACCTAGCTTATAATAACGTCGCTCAGCTTGCTCAATCGGACAATAAAATATATGGCGTTAGTGATGGAGCATTATTTTCTGTCGATAAACATGAAGGCGAGGGCGGTATGGAGTTTTATAGCAAACTTACTGGCCTGAATGCTTCCAATATTTCGCGAATTGAATTTGACCCTACCAGCAAGCAATTGCTAATTGTTTATGTGAACGGTAACATCGATTTATTGACAAGCGGCGGAGTAATCAATATACCCGACTTATACAATAAACAAATGAGCGCGAGCAAGGAAGTCAACCAAATACAATTCTATCAGAACAAAGCATACTTAGCTTGTAATTTTGGTATAATCGCTATTAACATGCTCAAAAAAGAAATAGCAGATACTTACTACATAGGTTCCGGTGCGGCAGAAGTGAAAGTTTTGGCTACAACTGTTCATAACGGAACCATTTACGCATTAACCCCTAATGCAATATATCAGGCAGATGTATCTGAGCCAAACCTTGTAAATTATGAATTTTGGTCATCCATAACAGACTTGCCTGGCAACGGTGATTTACAGAGAATTGGCACTTTTGCAGGGAAACTTATTGTTCAACGAGCAGGTAAACTTTATGTGAAAAATGACACCGGCTGGTCGGGCTTTTTATCTGAGATCATTGTTAACTATTTCAATGTTTCAAATGGGAAATTGCTTGTTAATGATGGCGCTAGTGCCATTTATGTAGTTGATGAAACCTTCAATTATAAAATTATAAGTAGCGTCGGCTCAATTCCGGATGCAGAGTATGACCCTCTAAACAATACATATTGGTTTGCAGCCAATGAACTGGGTATTATATCTTATAAACAAACAGGTTCAGAAGAACCGAACCTAAATTATTATAAACCGGAAGGACCGGCAGTGAATATCCCATGGAATATGACGTTTGCTGGAGAGAAGTTGTTTGTAGTTCCAGGAGGACGCTGGTCTGCTCAATACATTCGTGAAGGAGCAGTGATGATTTATGAAGATAAGAAATGGACAAACATTCTGGGCAAACAAATCCAAGATAAAACGGGACACACAGCAACCGACCTAATGAATGTGGCTGTTGACCCCAATGACCCAAAACATTTTTTTGTGACGTCATATGGTACAGGACTATACGAGTTCATAAACGATAAATTCGAAAATTGGTATAATTATACAAACAGTACAATCCAAGGGCATCCACTTGTTCCAAATGGCCCAGACAATTTCTCCCGACTAGATGGTGCTATTTTTGACAAGCAAGGAAACTTGTTTTTCTGTAACTCTGCAGTTGCTGCAAGCATTAAAGTTTATACAAAAGCTGGAAAATGGGAGCAACTTACATATCCTAATGGTGCTCAGGAAACTTTAGGAACAATATTAATTAACAATCAGAACACTAATCAAAAATGGGTACTTTCAGTACGTGGAAACTGCATCATTGTATTTGATGACAATGGAACGATTCCTGATCAATCGGATGATAAATCTGTCACCATCTCTGCGTTTTCTTACATGGAAACAGACAATTCAGGACAAAATACTCTGGTATCTAAATATTCAGGAGCAATTTATTCTATTGCTCAAGATAAAAATGGAACAATCTGGGTTGGTACAGATATAGGTCCCTTTTTATTTAACAACCCGACTAATGCATTCAATCCTAACTACATTTGTTCTAGGGTAAAAATTCCTCGTAACGATAGCACAAATTTAGCAGACTACCTGTTAGTTAATGAAAAAATAAAAGCGATAGCAATAGATGGAGCTAATCGCAAATGGATTGGCACAGAATCATCGGGTGTATACCTCATGTCTGAAAATGGACAACAAACAATTCAACACTTTACTGCCGCAAATAGCCCGCTTCTTTCGAATGATATTTTATCCATTGCTATCCAGCCAAAAACAGGAGAAGTATTTTTTGGTACCGGACAGGGAATTGTGTCTTACCAAAGTGATGCCAGTGAAGCTACAGATAAGTTTACGAACGTTTATGCATACCCAAATCCAGTCCGGGAAGGATTTAATGGGGTTATAACTATAACTGGCTTGGTTGAAAACACACAAGTCAAAATCACTGATATAAATGGAAATCTGGTTTGTCAAACTGTTTCAAACGGTAGCATTGCAACGTGGGATGGTAAAGATGTACATGGCCGTAAAGTAAGCTCCGGTATTTATCTTGCTATGTGCAGCAGTGAAGATGGAACGCAAAGTGCAATAACAAAAATTTTAGTTATAAACTAAGTAGGAATGGCAATAAATCTACTCCGAACACACTTATCAAATCAAAAATACAGGTTCGCATTCTTCATTTTAGTAATTATCGGATTTGCTATCAGAATACTTGGAATATCTGTCATTCCTGCCGGACTTAATCAAGATGAAGCCTCAATAGGATATGAGGCTTTCTCTATTTTGAAAAGCGGGTTTGATCGGAATGGTAACTTTTATCCGATACATCTTGTTTCATGGGGAAGCGGACAAAACGCGCTATATGCTTATTTATCTATTCCTTTTATAAAATTATTCGGATTAAATATTTTCAGTGTGAGAATTGTAAATGCAATTCTCAGTTGTCTGACATTACTTGTCTTTTTTTTTATTTTCAAATCATTTACTGACAAAAAAAAGTCTTTAATTGCATTGGCATTAATTGCCATCTGTCCCTGGAGTATCATGTCTGCCCGCTGGGGGTTGGAGTCGAATATATTTCCGGCATTGTTTCTGTTTGGAACCTATTTCCTCCTAAAAGCTATAAACTCAAATGGTAAATATCTCCCAATTGCCTTTGCCATTTATGCTATCTGTTTATATTCATATGGTACTTCATATTTGGTAATGCCTTTGTTTTTTCTATTTACAGTACCTTATTTACTCAAAAACAGAACAGTTAGTTTTCGCAATTTAGGTGTAAGTTCTATATTATTTTTTGTCATTGCCCTCCCCATTATTCTATTTGTATTGATCAATCATCTTCAATTAAATGAGATTCATTTTGATTGGTTCAGCATTCCCAAACTTGCAACCAACCGAACCACAGTTATTTTCAATTTATTTAGCGGCAATTTCATAGTTACATTTATAAAAAATATTGTCCGTTTTTTAAGTATTATAATACTTCAAACTGATGGTAATCAATACAATTCAATTTCCTCTGTTGGAACAATTTACTTTATATCTTTTCCTTTCTTTTTAATCGGGTTATATCAAACAATTAAATCAAAAGCCTTATTATTTCCTCCCAATTACATATTTTTCTCATGGTTGATTTGCTCAACCATTGTTGGAATAACAAGCCATATAAACATAAACAGAATCAATATAATATTCTTACCTATTCTATATTTCACGATTTTAGGATTTTTTGCCGTTAGCAAAATGCTCAAACGTGAAATCAGGCTGAAATATCCAGTATTCATAATAAGCCTTTACACAGTGTTTTTCATGTTCTTTTGTGGATATTATTTCTTCATATTCAAAGAAGAGATTAAGTCTGAATTCTCGTATGGATTAGGAGATGCAATTCACTATGCTGAATCAACATATAAGAATGACAGCATTAATGTCACTACAAATTCTATAAATATGCCTTATATTTACGTATGTTTTTACAACCAGACCGATCCGGTTGTTTTTAGGCAATCTGTCAGATATCTGAAGGGGAGCAATGATTTCAGAGTGGTTGAAAGCTTAGGGCGGTATAAATTCACCTCACAAATAAAATCGAAAAGCGACATTTACATCTTAAGTAAAACTCAATTAGAGCTAAGTACATTGGATATTAAGAGCAGCAAGAACTTCGGCAATTACGCCGTGGTACAATTCAGAAAATAACCTCTGAACCAACCAATCACAACAAAAGCTCAGTTTATTTTAGAAACACCTACTCATACATCTTCCAAAGCTTATCAAACAAAATGAATAAACGTAAACTCAGAAAAGCAATCAACAGGTTGATATACTTACCTAAAAACAAGTATCTGATCCTGTATACAGCTAATAAAATAAGGCATTTCTACCTTAAACTTACAAAATCAGATAAAGTTGCGTATCCTTCCACAATTATGCTGGAACTCACCAACCATTGCAATTTAGCTTGCTCTACTTGTCCAAGGGAATACGATTACGGAAAATCGATGGACAAGGGAAACATGACCGTGGGACAAGCAAAAAAAATCATTGACGAAGTTTGGCCTTATCTTGATTCTATCGGACTTACGGGAATGGGAGAAACTTTTATTCATCGGGAAATAGAAGATATTGTAGATTATATAAAGCTTAAAAACAAAGGAATCATAATTTCCATTTCTACCAATGCAATGTTGCCAAATTTCATTGAAGCGGCTTCAAAAATAATTGGTAAAATTGATACTATCCAGATTTCTATCGATGGGCTAGACGAAGTATACGAGTCCATCCGAAAAAAGGCTAATTTTGAAATTCTAGATCAAAATCTAAAATCTCTTGTTGAGCTCTGTAAAGGTACAAAAAGCACATTAATGCTAAACATGGTCGTAACGAAAGAGAATTATTTTCAAATGCCCGCTTTAATCAGATATGCAGATAGTATTGGAATTGGCTATATGGATTTTTCGATGTTCAACCTTGCCGCTGTAACCAACATTGAGAGTTCATATTATAAGTTTTATCGTTCTGAAGAATTTCTAGAAACAATAACAGAATTAAAACATGTAAGCGAGCACACTCACAACGTTACAACTAATTTTAATTTTGCAGAAGGAAAAGGTTTCCAACAATGTCCATTCCCATGGTCACATTTTTACATTTGTTGGAATGGGTTTATAACTCCTTGTTGTGCAAAACCATTTCCCAAGGAATTGAATTTTGGGAATGAATTTGAGAGTAATCTTATCAATATTCTTAACAATAATAGCTTTAGGGAGTTTAGAAAACTTTGGTTCGAAAACAAAACTCCCGAATTTTGTGATAAATGTAATTTTACTTCGAACCTTTAGAATTGTTGACATGATTTCAAACCAACAGATATACAAAGTTTTATCAGATAAAAAAGTTCTAATTTCGCTCATCCTTATTGGATTAATCACGAAATTATTTTTACTTCCGATAAAGACAGGCGATTATATCGTATTTCTCGAACCGTGGATTGAATTCATAAAAACTCACGGCTATTTTTCTTCATTAAAATACAACTTTTACGATTACACCCCTACTTACATTTATATTCTCATTCTTATAGCAAAAACTGGGAGCAATCCACTGTTCTTAATCAAAATCATTTCAATTTTATTTGAATATGCCGTAGCCTTTTTTATTGGTAAAATAGCCATTCTAAAAACTCAAAATAAAACGTCCCTCTTAGCCTCTTTAGCTATTGTCCCGGTTTTACCTTCTGTTATCCTAAACAGTAGTTATTTATCTCAATGCGACTCCATCTACGCCACTTTTGTTGTTGCCAGTCTTTATTTCATACTCAAAGACAGGCAATTTCTATCGACATTACTGCTGGGAATAGCTTTTGCTTTTAAAATGCAAACTGCCATTATTCTTCCGGTATTTTTTGTTCTCATGCTTCGTAAAAAAATCAATTGGTATTACTTCTTATTAATTCCCATTATTTTCATAATCAGTATACTTCCTACCTGGTTATACGGACGAAATTTCTCAGATTTACTTGAAGTCTACATGCTGCAAACTAATCGTTATCCTTTTCTTACTCTTAATTTTCCCAATATTTATATCTGGATCGACAATGCATTTTATGAACCTGTAAAGCTTGTTGGAATAGTTTTCACCACAATTCTTACAATTGTAGGCGGATTAGCTATAAGCAATAAAAAATACAATTTTTCCTTTGAGCAATGGATTCGGCTTGCATTCCTGAGTTCTATCATTATTCCATTTTTTCTGCCAGGCATGCACGAGCGATACATGTATTTGGGCGACATATTGGGAATTCTTTACTTTTTGGTTTTGAAAAGAAACAGCCACTTACCTCTTGCTATTGCTTCTGTCTCATTTTACTCTTATATACGCTGTTCGCGATTTAACGATATATTGCCCATGTATCCTGCATTTATAATATATTTTTTAGTAATTATTCTTGTTGTGTCTGAATTTATAATTATACTTAAAAATGAATCCAGTAAAAATTGAGAAGAAACAATTCTGTTATCTAATCCCAATCATATTGGTTTATATAACGCTGACAATAATATCCGCAAACTATTGCTACTTCTGGGATAATATCCAGCAAATCACTAAAGAAGCTCATTGGTTTTATCTCAATGACTTCACATTGCTTCTCATGCCATCCCAAAACTCTGGAGCAGAGATAGTAGCTACAGGTTATCATCCACCATTAATGGGAATGATGACTGCCATCTTGTGGAAAGTCTTCGGGTACAAATTATGGGTTTCACATATTTTCGGCTTTTTTTGGTTCTTTATTCTGATATACAACATTTGGAAAATAGCTAAACGCTTCTTTAAACCAGAATTAACAGGCTGGCTTTTAGCCATCGTTCTGCTTGAATCAACATTGTTAACTCAATTTACAATTGCTTCTCCCGATTTTATACTTTTCACAGCTTTTATCCTATCTTTAAGAGCTATTTTGGAGCACAAAAACATTCTTTTAGCAATTGGCATATTCTTTTTATGTACCATAAACATGAGAGGGTTATTTGTCGGGTCGGCTCTGTTTATAAGCCATCTATATTATACAATCATTCAATCCGATGTCAAAATTAAAGTAAACAAAATAATCAAGTTAACAATCCCTTACCTCCCCACTTTAATCATATTACTGGCCTATTTTTCATATTATTTCGCATCGCGGGGTTGGTTTTTCTCAAATTCAGGAAGTGATGGTCATTATTCTTTGCCCCAGAGCTTATCCAGAGTGATCAAACATATAGCTGAATTTGGGTTACGTTCCATTGAAAATGGACGAATTTTTATTTGGATCATTGGAACTGTAGTAGCTTACCAGACATGGAGAAGAAGAATAGAGTTAACTAACGAACAGAGGTTCTTATTTACCATTTTCCTTTTGCTATCCGGATTGTATATTTTGTTTATTTTCATAACCCAAATGCCATTTTCGGCCAGATATTTCATGCCACAATTTTTCATTCTTGCTATTTTAACATTATCCGGGATTCAAAATTTGTATACTCCAAAAGTTTTAAAATTGACTTATATATTGATTCTGGCTTTTGAGATAACCGGTAATCTCTGGATTTACCCCGGCAAAATGGCCAAATCGTGGGATTGTACTCTGGCACATTTGCCCTATTACGAATTGCGGGAACAATGCTTCAGTTATATTGATCAGAACAAACTGGATTACACAGAAATTTCTGCCGGCTTTTGTTTGTATGGGAGCAGGCAATTTATTGAACTAAAGACCGATGGAAAAACGATAGGGTCTGATCCCAATTCCAAATTTTTTATTTATTCGAACATTTCCAATTTGGATGATAATTTTGTAGTTGAGTTAGAGGATAGAAAAATTTGGGAACCACTTAAAGTATTCGAAAAAGGGTTTGTGAAAATAATTATTTACAAACGAATTACTTCTGTATAAAATAGCAACTATGAAAAACAGAAAATTCCTAATTCAATTTATCAAATTTGGAATCGTTGGCGTATCAAACACGCTACTAACCTTAATCACGATTTGGATTTTACTTAAGGTATTTCTTTGGTCCGACTATGCATCGAATATCATCGGCTACATAGTTGGGCTTGTAAACAGCTTTATTTGGAACAGGAAATGGACTTTTAATAGTAGTACCAAGGTTAAAGATACGATTTTAAAATTTATAATTACATTTGCAATATCATATTGCATTCAGCTCGGATTCCTGTATATATTGTTACATTATTCGAACATAGACTCATATTTCTGCCAAATATTGTCTACTGGATTTTATACTATTGTAAATTTTCTTTTTAATAAATTTTACACTTTCAAAATCAGCAAAAATGAATAAGTCTCTAAGCGTTATTGTCCCATGTTTTAATGAAGAAGAAGTTATTGCTGAAACATATAAAAGAATTAAAGCAGTCTTAAAAACACTAGACTTGTCCACGGAAATTATTTTCATTAATGATGGAAGTTCAGACAGAACTGTGGAATTGCTTTCAGAACTCCTTGAAACCGACAACTCTTTAAAAATCATAAGTTTTTCCAGAAATTTCGGACATCAAAAAGCCGTAACAGCTGGTATAAACAATTGTCAATCGGATATGGCAGTTATTATTGACGCTGACTTGCAGGATTCTCCCGAACTAATTCCAGACATGATAAAAACCATGCAGGAATCGAATGCCCAGGTTGTATATTGCGTTCGTAAAGCAAGAAAAGGTGAAAGTATTTTCAAAAAACTAAGTGCTAAATTATTTTACAGATTACTCAATTTCTTTTCTGAAGTAAGACTTCCGGTTGATACAGGCGATTTTAGATTAATCGACAAAAGCATTATCCGCGAATTCAATCAGCTTCATGAAAAAGGCAAATATATCCGTGGATTGGTGGCTTGGGTTGGGTTTAAGCAAGTTCCGTTTTACTACGAACGGGATGCACGTTTTGCCGGAGAAACAAAATATCCTTTCTCCAAAATGCTAAAACTGGCAACAACATTGATGCTCTATTTCTCGACAAAGCCCTTGAGAATTGCCACCACCTTAGGATTTTTCTCTGTACTGATAGCACTCGGCCTTGCAATCTGGTCAGTTTTTGGAAAAATATTCGGTTATACTCATGCCGATACAGGTTGGACTTCATTATTTGTCCTGATCATATTTTTTGGAGGTGTGCAGTTACTTACTATTGGCATTGTGGGGGCATACGTTGGCAACTTATTCGATGAAATTAAAAATCGACCGGAATATATTATTCAGACAAAACAAAACTTTGATAAATCAGAAAATTGAAATGAATAACAAGGTTAACTCCCAACATTTTTCCATGTAAAACCTGCCAATCCGAACTGCGCCCAGGCCATTTTAAAGACTTTCAAAAAGAGTTCAATATATCTGATAAACAATAGAAGAATACCACGCTTTTGGGGAGGTGGAAGAGCCAAAGTCTGCTCTGAGATAAAAAAATCAGTTCAGCTGCGCGGAATGTGTTCGCATTGCAGCTGAACTGATTGAGAATATGATTGGTTGTAAAAATTAGCTCTCCCGGAGCTAATCCCTATTTATTTATCAGGTTAATAAATTCTTCACGGGTTTTTGCCTGTTCAAAAACACCTGTAAAATCTGATGTTGTAGTAATGGAATGCTGTTTTTGTACGCCACGCATTTGCATGCAAAGGTGCTGTGCTTCAATAATCACCATTACACCCATAGGATTGAGCGTTTTTTGGATACATTCTTTGATTTGCGTAGTCATACGCTCCTGAACCTGCATGCGGCGGGCATATACTTCCACAATACGGGCAATTTTGCTAAGGCCTGTGATTTTTTTATTCGGAATATAAGCCACATGAGCTTTGCCAAAAAACGGCAGCATATGGTGTTCGCACATTGAATAAAAGTCAATATCTTTTACAATTACCATTTGTCGGTAATCTTCGGTAAACATGGCCGCCTTTATAATATCTTCGGGGTTTTGTTCATAACCCTGCATTAAAAACTGCATGGCCTTCGAAACCCGCTCAGGGGTTTTAAGCAATCCTTCTCGTTCTACATCTTCGCCTAAGAGTTCGATAATTTGCTGGTAGTGTTCGGCTATCTTTGCCGATTTTTCAGAATCGAAAGGAACTGGTTGGTTGATATTAAAATCCATCATAAGTTTATTTTGGAGCTGAAAGAGATATTTGTTCCCTCACGATATAAGTTTCACTGCGCATTTGTGGAAATGCATTAATTAGTTCTGAACGAAAAGCCTGAGCCTGGCCTTGTGTCCTAAAATCGCCCACACGGACCTTCCAAAAAGGAGAAAAATAATTTACGTATATGGCCTGATCGGCAAACACTTCCCGAATCTGACGTTCAATGCGAAAAGCTTCCGTTTTTGCTGTGCGCTGTACGTTGCTCGAGAACACCTGGACGCGGTAACCACTCATTGTCAGCTTGGAACCATTTGAATTTCGTTTATTGGTTACCAACTGTTCAATGCGCTTATCCTGATAAACATGCACCGTAGCATGTGTCGCAGAATCGGAAGCTGATAGGGCATTCGATTATATTTCGTCTTCTTGAATCCTGACTTTGCAACGGATGTAAAGCTCCGGCAATCAGCACAGAAGCAATTATAGTTGCAATTTTTACTCTTTTCATTTTTCAGAATTTTTTAGGCTGCAAAGTTATATAAATGTTGTGGTTTTTTCGGATAAGTTTCGCAAATTTATAGTTTTACAACAGTTTCAGGAGGCAATTTGCCCATTTTTCCACCTCTATTATTAATTTTTTATCCTTAATGCTTATCTTTGTTCTTAGAAAAAAACATAGTTCACCACAATTAGCTTTCAATGAACAAACCCCACATAGCCATCATTGTTGCCGGAGGCAAAGGCGAACGGATGAATGCGAGCATTCCCAAGCAATTTATCGACATAAAGGGCAAACCGATACTGATGCATACGCTTGAGGCTTTTCATAGTTTTGATGTTTCAATACAATTAATCCTTGTATTACCGGGTTCTCAAATTGATTTCTGGAAAAATATGTGTACAAAGCATAACTTTTCAGTCCGACATGAGGTTGTTGAAGGAGGAAACACACGCTTTCAGTCTGTAAAAAACGGGCTAGCAACTGTTAAAGCTCCAGCTTTGATTGCAGTACATGATGGCGTGCGTCCACTGGTTAGCCACGAAACCATTTCGCGGTGTTTTGAAGCTACCGAAGACTTTAAAGCTACTATCCCTGTTGTTGATTTGGTCGACAGCATTCGCCAAATCAACGAAAATGGCAGTCAGTCGGTGGACCGCAGTGCTTATAAATTGGTACAAACACCACAAATTTTCGATTCCGAATTGCTACTGAAAGCTTACGAGCAGGAATTTTCGCCACTTTTTACCGACGACGCATCGGTAGTAGAAGCTTTGGGTTATGAAGTCAAACTGGTGGAAGGGAATCGGGAAAACATAAAAATCACCACTGAGTTCGATTTAAAAATTGCAGAAACACTCTTGTAAATGCCAGCAAAACAGACCAACATACAATGGCTCGATACCCTGCGTGCACTTGCTACGCTGGGGGTTATCATCATTCATATTTCCAGTCCGTTGGTAAATATGGCTTATGACGAGAATATGCCATATTGGTGGATTGGAAACGTGGTGAACAGCTCGGTACGATTTGCAGTTCCTTTATTTTTAATGCTGAGCGGAGCTACATTACTGGGCAAAGAATACAAGCTTGGGGAGTTTTACAAACGCCGTTTTACACGAGTGCTAATGCCTTTCCTTTTCTGGCTACTGGTTTATTGGGCGTACCGCTGGGCAATGCTCAAAACCTGGCAACAACCGCAAGAACCGTTAGCGATCCTTTCGTGGGCTGAGCAAGCTATTCATGAAAGAGGGAGTTTCCAAACATTTCTGGTACGTCTACATGATTATATTTATTTACCTGCTTGTTCCTTTTTTAGGAAAAGGGTTACGAAAATTGAGCCTCTCTGTCATTTCAAACATATTGTTGCTTTGGATTGTCCTGACTTTTGTTTTCAAGGCTGTTCCGTTGAACATGTACAACTGGTCTACCGATTACGCCAGTAAATTTGGAGGGTATTTTCTCTATTCTGGCTATCTCGTATTGGGATATTATCTTAGTAAATTAGCCACTACGACTTCGAAAATCCGTTTTTGTGCAGGCACTGTTTTCACCGTAAGCGTAGGAGTTTCGGCGCTTGCAACGTACCTGTTTAGCAGGCAGGCTGGCCGTTTAGACCTGAGCATATATGGTTATCTCTCCATAAATACGATCATCCAGTCCATTGCACTTTTTGTTTGGATAAAAGATCTATCGATTAAAGACAAAAACTCTTCTATAATTCAATCGCAAATAAGCAATTACAGTTACGGCATTTATCTGGTACACATTATCGTTATCGGAATTCTGTTCCGCAACGGTATTTATTGGAGTTTTGCACATCCATTATTGTCGTTACCACTTCTTACAATTGGAGTCTTAATCTGCTCGTTTGGAATTATTTTTGTATTGCGAAAAATCCCGTTTGGAAAATACATTTCAGGATAAAATGGATCTTTCTTACCAAGACATAAAGTTTCTGCCCGGCGTAGGACCGAAAAAGGCGGATTTGCTCAACAAAGAGCTTGGCATACGCAGTGCCGAGGATTTGGTGCGCCATTATCCGTACAAATATGTCGACAGGAGCCGGTTTTATTACCTGCACGAAATTTCGGAAGACATGCCGTTTATTCAGGTAAAAGGACAGATTATCCGGTTCGAAAAAGCAGGTGAAGGCCCTACTCAGCGTCTGACCGCTATTTTTACCGACGGGAAAGGAAGCATTGAACTGGTTTGGTTCAAAGGCGTGAAATATGTACTGGATAAATTCAAAACCGGCATTCAATATGTTGTTTTCGGAAAACCAACCGCTTTCAACGGCCGGTTCAATATCGTTCATCCTGAGGTAGAACTGGCTTCACAACTGCCACCTCCGGAGCAAATGGGGCTACAGCCATTCTACAACACTTCGGAAAAAATGAAAAGCAGTTTTCTGAATTCCAAAACGCTTCAGAAAATCATTTTTCCCATTATTCAAAGCATAAAAACAGGGATTCCGGATACGCTTCCAGCTTATTTGTTGCAGAAATACGCGTTAATGAATCTTACCGATTCGTTGGCCAATGTTCATTTCCCGAAAAACGCCGACGCATTAAAAAAAGCCCGCCAACGGCTTAAATTTGAGGAGCTTTTCTATATCCAACTAAGCATTCTACAACAAACTAAATGGCGCGATCAGCACTTCCATGGTTTTATTTTTGGTCAAATAGGCCATTACTTCAACACTTTCTTCAAGGAATGTTTGCCATTTGAAATGACAAATGCACAGAAGCGCGTGATCAGGGAAATACGGGTTGATGTGGCCTCCGGACGTCAAATGAACCGCCTGTTGCAAGGCGATGTAGGAAGTGGCAAAACGCTGGTGGCGCTTATGTGCATGCTAATAGCTATGGATAATGGCTTTCAGGCTTGCATCATGGCCCCCACCGAAATTCTGGCTACTCAACATTTTGCAAGCATAACTCAATTTTTAGGTAATCTGGATATAAATGTAGCCCTGCTTACAGGCTCTACCCGCCCCAAGGCTCGAGTGGAACTGCATGAAAAACTCCGTAATGGAGAACTGAACATTTTGATTGGTACGCACGCTCTGATTGAAGACACGGTTCAATTCAAAAATCTGGGATTAGTCGTTATTGACGAGCAACATTGTTTTGGAGTGGAGCAACGTTCCAAGCTATGGAAAAAAAATGTAAATCCGCCGCACATTCTGGTAATGACGGCCACTCCAATTCCACGAACATTGGCCATGACGCTTTACGGCGACCTGAGTGTTTCGGTCATTGACGAACTTCCACCCGGACGCAAACCGATTCAGACCTATCATTATTATGAAAATAAACGGCAGGGGCTGAATCAGTTTATAGCCAAACAAGTGGAAGCCGGGCGCCAAATTTACATCGTGTACCCACTCATCCAGGAATCGGAAAAAAGCGATTTGCAAAATTTGGAAACCGGTTATGATTATATGCGGGAAGTATTTCCAAATTACAAAATCAGTATGGTTCACGGAAAATTGAAGGCTGCTGAAAAGGAATCCCAAATGCAAAAATTTGTATCGGGCGAAACTCAAATTATGGTAGCCACTACGGTTATCGAAGTTGGGGTTAATGTGCCCAATGCTTCTGTTATGGTTATTGAAAGTGCCCAGCGATTCGGTTTGTCGCAGTTGCATCAGTTGCGTGGCCGGGTGGGTCGCGGTGCAGAACAGTCGTTTTGCATTTTATTAACCGGCTATAAATTGGCTTCCGACACCCGGAAACGAATGGAAATTATGGTTCGCACTAACGATGGTTTTGAAATTTCGGAGGCCGATTTACAGCTTCGTGGCCCAGGCGATCTGGAAGGGACACAGCAAAGCGGCCTTCCTTTCGATTTGAAAATTGCCAATCTGGCCCAAGATGGAAAAATGCTGGAAATAGCCCGACGTGCAGCCATGGAAATTTTGGAAGACGATCCCAAACTTGAAAAGACAGAAAACCGCGTATTGGCAAACCAATTACGCAAAATGAAAACAAATACCTTAAATTGGGGGTCGATAAGTTAAGAAACTTGAATTTGTTTTGACCGCATGTCTCATTTCGTTATTTTTGGAGAACTTTAAATTTATATACTTACAATTTTAATTTACGTTTATGGAAAAAACACTTGTAATAATCAAGCCCGGTGCAATTCAACGTGGCTTAATTGGAGAGGTAATAAGACGTTTCGAGCAAAAAGGATTGCAAATTTGTGGGTTAAAAATGCTTCAACTCACGGATGAAATACTGACTGAACATTACGCACATATTGCCGAAAAACCGTTTTTTCCACGCGTAAAAGCTGCCATGAAAGCCTGCCCTGTAATTGTATTATGTCTCAAAGGCATGGATGCGGTGCACGTTACACATCGGCTGGCCGGAGCTACAAACGGCCGCGAAGCAGCCATGGGCACCATGCGCGGCGATTTTAGCATGAGTGTTCAATGGAATATCATTCACACTTCCGATTCAATAAAAACAGCGGGGCTTGAATTGGCACGTTTTTTTAGAGAAGAAGAAATCTTTGAATACAAACAATCATATCTCGAATACATCTATTCGGAGGACGAAATAGTTTAACACATTATCATAATATAGGCTTGAGGTAAGTCAAAACTCATTTTTCATGTTTATTTCTTTCAAAAAAATCTTTCTATTCATTTCCCTTATCATTTCGGTTTGGGCCGCAAACGCACAACAGATTAATTACAGTCTTATTCCAAAAAGAGATACGATAAACATTTATCAACAGATGTTTAACGACCAATCTGATGACTTGATGGAAAACCACCCTGCTGATGATATTTACAACAATATTTGGAGAAGTGACCGTGTAAACCCATACAAAATACCGATTGACAGCTTGCCGGATTCGGTTCGCATAGATTGTTCGCATTTTGTTGTTCCCGTACCCGGAGGTGTGACCTCGGCTTTTGGACCCCGTCGGTACCGTTTTCATTATGGAATAGACCTACGGCTACATGTTGGCGACACGGTTCGGGCAGCTTTTACCGGTAAAGTCCGCATCATTGATTTTGATGCTCATGGCTACGGAAACTATATCGTTGTTCGCCACGACAATGGGCTCGAAACCGTATACGGGCATCTTTCCGCAGCGTTGGTTAATTTAAACCAAAAGGTACATGCCGGAGAAATGATTGCTTACGGAGGAAATACGGGACGTTCTTCTGGGCCGCATTTGCATTTTGAAACACGCTACCTGGGAAATGCGATTAACCCTGCAACCATAATTGATTTCAATAGCGGGTTGGTTCATGAAAGGACCTATCTACTTACAAAAAAGAAATCATTCTATTACCAGCACGAAGTAAAACTGGCATCTGCTGCTAAATACTACAACGTACGCAAAGGTGACAACTTAAGCAAGATAGCTGCGCGTAACGGTACCAATATCAAGGCATTGTGCCGCATGAATGGCCTTAAACCCAAAGCACACCTGAAAGCCGGGCAACGCATAAGGGTCAGATAAACAAAAACCCTTTAGATATAACAATGCAGAAAGCCGTTTTCAAATACTTGAAAACGGCTTTCTTGTTTCGGATTTACGTCCTGTATTAATATCTATAATGCTCTGGTTTGTATGGTCCATCAACATCCACACCAATATAAGCAGCCTGGTCTGGTGTAAGCACAGTCAGTTTAACTCCCAATTGCTCCAGGTGCAACCGTGCAACTTCTTCGTCCAAATGTTTTGGCAAACGATAAACATCAACTGCATAATCTTTGGTATACAATTCGATTTGAGCCAAAGTTTGGTTAGTAAACGAATTACTCATTACAAACGATGGGTGACCCGTAGCGCAACCTAAATTCACCAAACGGCCATCAGCCAACAGAATAACACAACGGCCATCAGGGAAAACGTATTTATCTACCTGAGGTTTGATATTTACACACTGAATTCCAGGAAACTGTTTCAGTTTTTCCACCTGAATTTCATTGTCAAAATGGCCAATATTACAAATAATAGCCGCATCTTTCATTTTTTCAATGTGCTCCATGCGGATAATATCTTTGTTTCCGGTTGTAGTCACATAAATATTTCCTTCTGCCAATGCCTCTTCGATAGTGGTCACCTGGAATCCTTCCATAGTAGCCTGAAGTGCACAGATCGGATCAATTTCAGTCACAATTACACGTGCCCCATAAGCCAGCATCGAACGCGCGCAACCTTTACCCACGTCGCCATAACCGCAAACAACCACCACTTTACCGGCCAACATAATATCGGTAGCACGCTTGATACCATCAGCCAAGGATTCGCGACAGCCGTACAGGTTATCGAATTTCGATTTGGTAACAGAGTCGTTAACATTGAAGGCAGGGAATAACAATGAACCTTCTTCCAACATTTGGTACAAACGGTGAACTCCGGTTGTAGTTTCTTCTGAAACCCCGCGAATTCCAGGAATCATACGGCTCCAAAGAGTGCTATCTTCTTTCAGCACATCTTTCAAAATAGCATACAACAAGCGCTCATCGTCGCCACCAGCAACCTTATCAAGCACTTTTGCATCCTTCTCGGCAGCTCCACCTACGTGAATCATCATGGTTGCATCTCCTCCATCATCCACAATTACTGTTGGCCCCTGATGTCCTTCAAAAGTTAACGCTTGAAGCGTACACCACCAATACTCTTCCAACGTTTCGCCTTTCCATGCAAAAACCGGTACGCCCGCAGCAGCAATGGCCGCAGCAGCATGGTCTTGCGTAGAGTAGATATTACAGCTACACCAACGTACCTCTGCACCCAGCTCCACCAATGTTTCAATAAGCACGGCAGTTTGAATAGTCATGTGAAGAGAACCCATGATGCGGGCACCTTTCAATGGTTTCTGTTGTCCGTATTTCGCGCGCAAAGCCATTAAACCCGGCATTTCTTTTTCGGCCAGTTCTATCTCTTTGCGACCAAAATCGGCCAACGACATGTCAGCAACTTTATAAGGTAAAGCACTGAATAATTCTGTTGTATTCATATTTTGTTTTACTGTTAGATTTCTATTTAAAAATGGGAGTGCAAAGATACAATAAACTAATTAATAATAACTAATGAGTCTTTGATTATTAAATAATTCTTAATACATTTGATTATCTTTGTTGTTCAAATAAACCAAATTATGTTCGTCAATATTCACACCCACACTACGCCTAATACAAAATATCCGGCAATAAGGAATCTCGATTTTGCAGAGGCAGAAGTATTCTTTTCTTCGAATGAAAAAGCCTGGGTGTCGGTAGGCATTCACCCTTGGGATGTTGTTTTTTTCAAGGAAGAATTACTTACTTTTATTGAAAAATGGTCGGCCGACGAGCGATTGGTTGCCATTGGCGAATGTGGCTTGGATAAAAACGGGGATGCAACCATTGAAAAACAACTGGACGTACTCTCCAAGCAAATTGACATCTCCGAACTTGTCAGAAAACCACTCATTATTCATTGCGTGGGTTGTTTTAATGAACTTCTCGAATTAAAAAAAACAATCAAACCGAAGCAACTCTGGATAATCCATGGATTTAGAGGCAAACCCCAACTGGCAGAGCAAGTATTGAAAACAGGTTGTGCTTTATCGTTTGGCAAGTATTTTAATCCGGATTCGGTGCGGGTTACTCCACTTGAAAAGATTTTTGTAGAAACCGATGAAAGCCAACAACAAATTGAAGAAATATATCGACAAATCGCTGTTGCAAAAAACTGCAATCCAACCGATATAAACGCTGGTTGGATATTTTTTCAGCAAATTCAATCCACAAAATAAAATCCGCCCATTCTTTTTAATAAATTTACCCCGAATTGGGTTTTATTAATTCGCTATTATTAAATTCATATTACATATTATTGTATCTTTGCCATCCCAAAAATAAACATAAACAAAACATGAAACGAGCATGAACGCAGACGTTCGTCAGAACAAATGAAAATCTCGTATGCGAGTTCCATACGACTTTAAAAACAATTATTATCGTATGAAAAAGATAAGCATCTTATTCACTATAAGTATTTTTGCCCCTTTGGCCTTTGCACAGGGCTTTTCGGCTTTGCAACAGCGCAAATTAACCAATGCGCTTACAGCCATTTCCAATTTATATGTCGACAGTATAAATGACAAAAAACTGGTTGAAGATGTGCTCGAAGGAGTTCTGAAAGAGCTTGACCCACATTCATCGTATATTCCTAAAGAAGAAGTTGAGCGCGTAAACGAACCGCTTGAAGGAAGTTTCGAAGGTGTGGGGATTCAATTTCAATTGCTAGAAGACACTCTTTTGGTTGTTCAAACCATTTCCGGATGCCCGGCTGAAAAAGTTGGCGTCCTGCCCGGTGACAGGATTTTATATATCAACAATGAATTGGTAGCTGGCGTTAAAATGCAAAATTCTGATATTTTTAAACGTTTGCGCGGCCCCAAAGGCACCGAAGTGATCGTAAAAATCCTACGTGGAGGCAAATCCGACTTAATGGAATTCAAAATTATTCGTGATAAAATTCCAATTTACAGCGTAGATGCCAGTTACATGATTGGCAAAGATATAGGCTATATCAAAATAAATAATTTTGGAAGTTCTACGGTTCAGGAATTTCAAAAAGCTTTTGCTGCCCTGCAAAAAAAAGGAATGAAAAACCTGATTCTAAGTCTACAGGGAAATGGCGGAGGTTATTTGAATGCAGCTATTGGCATGGCGGATGAATTTCTTGCGAAAAACAAATTAATCGTTTACACACAAGGATTGAATCAGCCCAAAAGTGTGGCAGAAGCAACATCTTCCGGTAATTTTGAAAGTGGGAAAATGATTGTTTTGGTGGACGAATATTTCAGCCTCTGCCAGCGAAATTCTTTCGGGAGCGCTTCAGGATTGGGATCGGGCCATTATAGTTGGTCGCCGTTCATTTGGCAAAGGATTGGTGCAAAGGCAATTCCCATTAATCGATGGATCGATAATGCGCCTTACCGTAGCGCGTTACTATACTCCAACCGGACGTTGCATTCAAAAACCCTACAAAGACGGTACTGAAAAATACGAACTTGATTTGATAAACCGCTACAACAAGGGTGAATTACTGCATGCCGACAGCATTCACTTCCCGGATTCACTAAAATACCAGACTCTGAATCTGAAAAGAACTGTGTATGGTGGAGGAGGAATTATGCCGGACATTTTTGTACCGCTGGACACAACCCGATTCACCATGCTTCATCGCAAAATGGTAGCGCTGGGAATTGTAAACAAGGTTTGTGTACAGTATATAGATAAAAACAGGGCAGATCTGAAGAAAAAATATCCAACTTTCGAGAAGTTCAAAAGCGGCTACCAGGTAGACGATACTTTTTTGAATCTGCTCACAACCGCCTCAGAAAAAGAGAAACTAGCCGTTAATGCCGAGCAGTTTGCTATATCAAAACCCTTGTTAAAATTGCAATTAAAAGCACTCATTGCTCGCGATTTATGGGAAATGAACGAATACTATCAAATTATGGATGCCGATAACGAATCGCTATTGAAGGCAATAGAAATACTGCAAACGCCCGGGGCTTATGATAGAATACTGAAATAAAACCCAGTAACCGAACATTAAACTTTTCCATAGTTATAAACTTTGGAAAAGTTTTTGTTTAAAATGGAAGCATGAACACGATCATCACCTACATACAAACCAACTGGATAGAAATAGTTGGAGCAATACTCAGTCTGATTTACCTGTATCTATCTATCAACCAAAAGGTAAGCCTCTGGTTTTTTGGAATAGTTTCATCCCTGTTCTATATCGTGGTTTTCTTTCAATCCAAGCTTTATGCTGATATGAGCCTGCAACTCTACTATGTGGTAATCAGCATTTACGGCTGGATAAACTGGAAAACAGGCAGAGGCGAAACTAACGACAATTTACCCGCAACACGGGCTTCAAAACGACTGTGGCTAAATCTCATTGCAGTAACTTTGGTCATCTACTTAATCTACTACCTGATTCTTAGCTACTTTACAGACTCCACCATTCCCAAAGCCGACTCATTAGTAGGCGCACTAAGCATAATTGGCACCTGGATGCTGGCACGCAAATATATTGAAAACTGGCTCGTTTGGATTGTAGCTGATGGACTTTGCATTGGCCTTTACCTCTATAAATCACTATATCCTACAGCAATTTTATTCGTTATTTACACGCTCATGTCTGTTGATGGATATTGGCAATGGAGAAAAACACTATCTTCAACAAAATAATTGCGAGTCCACCAAGCCCTTTATTCACAAATATTCACGTTACAGCCCATACACTTCCAAATTCAAAACTGTTTTTAATCCCGAAATTGCATCATTATTATCGTGAAATGCTTAGAAAATTGGAATAAAAACATATTTTCCAGAAATAAAAATTGGTTAAAAACCTACGCTTCAACATTTTAAAGCTATTTTAAGCGTTAATAATTATATTTGGCGGGTTAAAGTTTATTGACGTATGTCATAGTTTATACGACAATTAAAGTTCTCATTTGTTAGTTTTTAAAGCTAGTTAGTTAATTGAAATTAATTTAAGCACATTTAACCATATTATTTAGAACTTTTTTAAAGTTGATGTCTGAACAAATGTTTAAATAACTGTTTTAACAAAATATTGCCTACCTCCCGAATATGAGTGATATATGAAACAAACCAGCTATATTTGCAATCTGTTTACCACCTAAACCTTCGCTGCTTATTACATTAACTTTACAAGAAATTTCTATTCTACAAGTCACGCACCTCTGAGGCCTAGTGCCGGTATTGCTCCTGTTTTGGAAAATACCTCCTCAGTTTCTGGTGCAACAACTGCAAGTTAGTGTAACGACGTTTCGCTTATCTTTTTGGGTACAATTGTATATCCGCATTCTAATGTGGCTGTACAGTGCTTTGCTTTAGGAAATTAAAACAAAAACAACTATATGACTAAACAACTTTCTTTAATCGGGATTCTTCTATTCATATCCCACCTCATCCTCTTCGGACAAGGCTCAAACTATGCAGGCCCTTACACGACCTCATCGCCAATTGTCTGGTCCGGAATCAGCAATCAAACTATTAGTGGCTTGGCCATCCAAAATGCATCAGGCCATAGCATCTCTCTCACTAATTGTTCAAACATCACAATTCAGAGATGCAAATTAGGCCCTTCATTAAGAGAAGGCGTGTATTTATACAACTGTACAAACATCAAAATTGTTGACTGTTCTATCGAGAACGTTGAAACCGGACTTTATGCAGCCAACAGCTCCACTATCAAGTTTATCAACAATGATGTAAAAAATGTGAAAGGCCCGTATCCGAAAGGTCAAATGGCACAATTCGACAAAATAAATGGACCTGGCAACAGCATAAGCTACAATGTTTGTGAAAATATTCAAGGCGAAAGTAATCCCGAAGACGTAATCAGCATGTACATGACAAACGGTACGCCTACCGACCGGGTTATGGTGGTTGGCAACTGGATACGCGGTGGAGGCCCATCTACATCGGGAGGTGGAATCATGAGCGGCGACAACGGAGGATCATACGTACTCATCAAAGATAATATTTTGGTAAACCCCGGACAATATGGGATTGCAATTGCCAGCGGAAACCACATCTCCATTAGAGACAACAAAGTATATTCTGAAAAGAAATCATATACTAATGTAGGTATCTATGCTTACAACCAATATCCGTTCGAATGTACAGCAGACACAATTATGAATAACACCATAAACTGGACAAATAAAGATGGCGTATTGTGGAACACGTGGACTGATAACAGTTGCGGAGCCGTAGTAGGTTGGGCAACAACTAACCTTTATGACAAGAACCTGAATGCTTCAGTACTGCCAACCCAAATTATCGGTAGAGCCAAGACTGTTGTTACTGAATCCGTGACTCCCGAAGTAAAAACAACAGAAGGTAAATGTAAGGTTTATCCAAATCCGGCCGTAGATAATCTGACAATTGAAACCGATGGAGAAACCAGTAATGCAACAATAGAAATTTTTGATTTGAAGGGACAAAAAGTGATAGGCCTCCCTTTGAATGAAAAAAAAACTGAGATAAATATTAACTTTTTGAAAGTTGGAATTTACATTGCAAAAATATCTGGAGACAACCAACTCAATGAAGTAAAGAAAATAATGATTGGTGCTGCGAACGGCAAATAATTCTTTTTTTCTCTACAAACAACATTAACTGATAGGATTACAATCTGATTTATAAATAAGACTGTAATCCTATCAGTTTTTTATTTTGTTCCTTTTTCCAAAACCAATTATTAATTTTATAGGTTACATAAGCGCTTCCGGCTCCCAACAAAGCCCCGGCCAACACATCCGAAGGATAATGCACTCCAAGGTTCATTCGCGAATATCCGACAGAACCAGCCCACAAATAACCGGGGACAGCCACATACCATTTTGGATATTTCAAGCTAAGTGCTGTGGCAACTGAAAAAGCCAGCGAAGTGTGACCCGAAGGAAACGACAATCCTCTTTGCGATTCATAGGCAACAATATACGGATCTGACAACGTAATTGGACGCGGCCTGTTGATTGAGTACTTCAAAACTTGAGTCAGCACCCCTCCTACGCCAATGCTTGCTCCAACATAAATGGAACTTTTAAGCAATTCATCATCTTTCGAAATCAAAGCTACAACTCCCATTACCACAGGAACTCCAAAAGAAACTTCAGTAGTGGTATTCGATATAAATTTGGAGTAGCCAATAGTTGCAGAGGTATTATTAATTCGTCTTAACAGCTCTAAATCTGCATTTTGAGCTGAAAGTTGAGTACTAAATATCGAAAAAACGCTACAAAGCAGAATAATTGTCGTAAATTTGCACATATTTTTTTCTGCAAATATAATTTATTTTGACCGAAGTACACGGTTAACTAAAACAGGAATTTAAAATGAAAATTTTATTTTTTTGATCAAAATCGGAACTCTAAACATATTTATGTTCACAATTGCAATAATAGGCCCTGAATCGACCGGAAAGACAGCATTGGCAAAAAATCTGGCCGAACATTTCAATACAACCTGGGTTCCTGAATATGCAAGAGAATATGTAGAAAAACTCACAAATCCTTATACATACGAAGACGTTTGCAATATTGCCAAGAAGCAAATCGAGCAGGAAAAAGCTTTTGAGGAATCAAATCAGCCACCTGGAAATTACGTTTTTTTTGACACCGATTTGATAATTACCAAAGTCTGGTTTATGTATTGTTTTAAAAAAGTACCGGATTTTGTAGTTGAACGGATGAAAAGTAACTTCTTCAGCATGTATCTGCTTTGCGCACCAGATTTGCCCTGGGAACCAGATCCGGTTCGTGAACACGGCAACGATCGCGAATATTTCTTCAATTTATACAAAAAAGAAATTGAACAAACCGGAAAACCCTATGTTATTGTAACCGGAACGGGAAACCAACGATTTATAAATGCCATTGCTGCAATACAAAGTCAATCTCTATAAATAACTATACATTTTATCAGATGAATAAAAATTTATTAGATACTATCAAGAAACTTTCCCAAACAGAAGGTTTTCAGGATGTTTGTCACGAAAATGGCACCAACGACACAATGCCTTCAACAGATGTACTGCAGGAGATTGTACAATTGGCGCGTTCTATTTTGTTTCCAGGGTATTTTGGCGATGCTGCGGTAAACTCCCAAACTATGCTATATCATATTGGTGTAAACATAGACCGTCTTCATTTTCTGCTTAGCCAACAAATTAAGGCTGGAATATGCTTCGATTGCAAAGCCGACGCCCTTGATATAGACAAGACAGACCGAATTGCCCAGAAAACTGCGACAGACTTTATAATGCAGCTACCGACCATCAGAGAGAAACTGCACACCGACGTAATTGCTGCATACAATGGAGACCCGGCAGCTAAAAGCTTCGGCGAAGTTATTTTTTGCTACCCCAGCATTCGTGCCATCAGCAACTATCGCATTGCCAATGCACTATTAAAGCTTAATGTTCCATTGATTCCTCGCATTATTACTGAAATGGCACATTCCGAAACCGGCATAGACATCCACCCAGGCGCAACGATTGGCGATTATTTCACAATTGACCATGGAACTGGTGTTGTAATTGGCGAAACCGCCACTATTGGCAGCAATGTAAAAATGTATCAGGGAGTAACGCTCGGCGCCAAAAGCTTCCCGCTGGATGAAAACGGCAATCCAATCAAAGGAATTCCTCGCCATCCACGCATTGGGAATAATGTAATTATTTACTCAAACTCCACTATTCTGGGAACCATAACTGTGGGAGATGGAGCTGTAATTGGTGGAAACCTTTGGGTTGATTCCGATGTTGCTCCCGGATCAAAATTATCACAACGAAAATAAAATCAGACTGGTAACTAAAATCGAAGTTACCTCAGAAAAACAGATATGGAATTTGAAATGTTAGCAAAAACCTTTCGGGGTTTAGAAGAGGTGTTGGCCGCCGAGTTGGTTGAAATTGGCGCCAACAATGTACAAATCCAACGAAGGGCAGTTAGCTTTACCGGCGACAAGGTCTTAATGTACCGGGCAAATTTATGGTGTCGTACAGCATCACGTATTTTAAAACCGATAGCGTCATTTGACGCATCAAACCCGGACGAAGTATACGAACAGGTAAAAAAAATAAACTGGAGCGATTACATGGATGTAGACAGTACATTTGCAATCGACTCTACTGTTTTTTCTGAGGCCTTCCGTCACTCTAAGTTTGTGGCGTATCGCGTAAAAGATGCTATTGCCGACTGGTTTATGGAGAAATACGAACGAAGACCTTCGGTACGTTTAAATGGTCCACAAATGATGCTCAACATACATATTGCCGAGAGTCGTTGCACGTTGTCGCTTGACAGCTCCGGCGAGTCGTTGCATAAGCGTGGCTACCGGATAGCTCAAACCGAGGCGCCAATCAATGAAGCATTGGCAGCTGGCATGCTGCTTATGGCAGACTGGAAAGGGCAATCGAACTTTGTAGATCCTATGTGCGGTTCCGGAACACTTTTAATTGAAGCTGCGCTTATAGCGCTTAATATTCCACCCGGAATTTACCGGTCTTCATTTGCATTTGAAAAATGGCGCGATTTTGACGAAGAACTCTTCGACACGCTTTATAATGACGATTCTTACGAGCGACCATTCAATTTCAAAATTTATGGTTCAGATAATTCGCCACGGGCCATTAAAGTGGCTGAGCAAAATATAAAAAGCGCCGGCCTTGGCAAATATATAGAATTACAGGTTATGTCTGTACAAAAACTGGAGACTCCGGCCGAAAATTGCATGATCGTAACCAACCCTCCTTATGGGGAACGAATCACTTCCGACGATATTTTCGGCCTTTACGCTTCATTGGGAACAACCGTAAAACATAAATTTGCAGGAAGCACCGTGTGGGTGATCAGTTCGCACGAGGAGTGTCTAGACAAAATCGGCCTTAAACCAACCGAACGCATCCGTCTTTTGAATGGCTCACTGGATTGCTGGTATTGCCGATATGATATTTTTGCCGGGAAACGAAATGATTTTATTGCAAAAAAACGAGGAAAAAATGCGGAAAACTGATTTACTTCAATTATTTCCAAATAAATTATTCACAGTAACACTCTATTTTTAAACGAATTGCAAATTACACACAGCAAATAACCAGCTATAATTGGATTTGCTATTTGTAGATTCCAAAAAAAGGCTTACTTTTGCACTGCAATTGCCCAGATGGCGGAATTGGTAGACGCGCTGGTCTCAAACACCAGTGGATTCATTTCCATGCCGGTTCGATCCCGGCTCTGGGTACTTTAAAATCCTCGTGTTAATCTGATAATCAGAGAAATGCGAGGGTTTTTCTTTTATCTGCTGAAACAATACTGAAACATTTTTTGGATCAACTGGAAAAGTTGTGTTTTTTGCGATTAAAAATAATAATTTGGGAATCAATCAGAAAAGTCATAGGGAAGTTATCAAACCAATACCTTTACAATGAAGTCGTCTTGACTTTTTATAATGTCGCTCCTACGGAGCTTTCTATTCCTAAACACTAAAAACTCTACCATAATAATGCTCCTAAAGGAGCATTATTCAAGCTTCGGAGAAGCGTTATTATGGTAGAATTGTTCATGAATTATATCTTTTAGAACTCCGTTAGGAGTGAAATTATAATCTGTACAAAAGTCAAGACGACTTCAATGAAAAACGGTTGCATAAAGTAAATTTAAGTTATTACTTCCCGAAGGAGTTTTGTATCATTTTGAAATAATCAATATTGAGCAGACAAAGAGTGACACCTCAATTCACCAAACAAGAAAAGAACATAAGAATCAAGCCAAAGAGCTTTTCAACTTAAATACAAAACATATATTCAAGGCAGGATTTCTAAAAACAAGTTAAGAGCTAACCGACCTAACGTTAAAAACAGATAATGAATAAATAATGCTGCGTTCATAATGGCATTTAATGTTTAAAAAAAATTATCTTTGCCACCTGAAAAAAAAATATAAAACTTGTACACCTTCAAAAAAAAATGAAACAAACGCTAAAACTCGGATTACTTTTTGTTTTATTGACAGCCGTTATTTCTACCTACGCGCAAACCTATCGTCTTGAGGTTGGATACAACAATCCAATCCGTTTCGGTGCAAATGTAAGCTCAACAAAATTTAATGGGATCCGGATCGGAGGTACAGCTGAATTCGCATTAAAAAACAATTTCAGTTTACTTACCGGAGTGCTGTATAATATCGTTTACTCCAACAAACTCCAGGGATATCCTAACTCTGACTCGGTAACTTATAAAACATGGGGACACCATTTGGAAATTCCGTTACAGGTTAAATACACCTACCCGATTACCAAAAACCTGAAAGTTTTTGGATTTGCCGGCCCAAATTTCAATGTCGGTTTACTCCAGAATCAGGAAACAATTTCGACAATGTCCACCGCATTAAACCAGTTCCACGGCATTACTCCGGGAAAATCAGAGCTATATAAAGATGGGATTATTAACCGTTTGAATCTTCAAGTTGGAGTGGGCGGTGGTGTACAATGGAAAAAATACCTGCTGAAATCCGGCTACGACTTCGGTCTAAATAAATTGAACCGGACCGAAACCGGAAATGTATACCAAAGCGGTTGGTACATTTCATTAGCTTACGAATTCTAAAAACCGTTGATTTTCAAAACTTTTATAAAAAGGCTAAACATATATTTAAGTTTAGCCTTTTTTTGTTAATAATACATTCAACACTCCCTTAGTTTTCTGGATAATGATTATTTTTGCAACTAATTGAGCAAAACTCCGAACAAAAAAAATGCAACTTTACTCTACTTTCCTTCAACATCCCGTAATTTGTACCGACAGTCGTGTATGCCCTCAGGGTTCTCTATTTTTCGCACTCAAAGGTGATAATTTCAACGCAAATGCATTTGCACTTTCGGCCCTTGAAAAGGGTTGCGCTTACGCTGTTGTTGACGAAGCCGAATTTGCCATTGACGACCGTTTCATTCTGGTCGACAATGTTCTTGAAACGCTTCAACAACTCGCAAATTACCATCGGAGACAATTAAAAACGACTATCATTGGTATCACCGGAACAAATGGAAAAACAACAACTAAAGAGTTGATTGCAGCCGTATTGAAGGAAAAATTCAACATTCTATTTACACAAGGCAACTTAAATAATCATATTGGCGTTCCGCTTACCTTGCTCCAACTCCGGCCTGAACATGAAATGGCGGTAATCGAAATGGGCGCCAACCATCCCGGCGAAATAAAAATCCTGGCTGAAATAGCGGCTCCCGATTATGGAATAATTACAAATGTGGGCAAGGCGCATCTCGAAGGTTTTGGTTCTTTTGAAGGAGTTATGAAAACCAAAGCTGAATTATATGATTTCATTTCTGCCTTTGGACAAAAGATCTTCATTAATAATGACAACGCTAATCTGATTAACATGGCAGCTGGGGCAGGCCTTACCAATACCGAAAGAAAAGTTGGCTATACTCAAAAAACTGAAGACGAAAATGCCCGGATAATCGGTGAAATAACCAACTGTTCTCCTTTTCTGGAAATGAATTGCAGGGAAAAAGGTGGTACAATATTTGAGATAAAAACGCACCTGATTGGAGCCTACAATGTCGAAAACGTGTTAGCGGCAGTGACCATTGGTCGGTATTTTGGACTAACTGAAGAGCAAATTAAAACCGGCCTTGAAAATTACGTTCCTCAAAACAACCGCTCACAACTAACTGTCACTGAGCACAACAAGCTGGTAGTTGACGCCTATAATGCCAACCCAACGAGTATGCGGGCTGCTATCCTGAATTTTGCGCAAATGAAGGTAGAATCAAAAACCCTTATTTTGGGCGATATGCTTGAGCTCGGCGAACAAAGCGCAGAAGAGCATCAACAAGTGATTAATCTGTTGCAACAAAACGATTTGCAGAACGTTTTCCTGGTCGGTCCTGAGTTTAAAAAAACCACCAACGGCTATCTTTGTTTCGATGATGTAACTGAACTTCAGGCATATATAGAAAAAAATCCTTTGCAAAACAATTATGTTTTGATTAAAGGCTCCCGGGGCATTAAACTTGAAAAAATACTAACAACACTCTAACATACAAGCTTATAAATACATAATTCACAATTATGGACCAAAAAAGAAAGAATCTTATTTTTATGATTGCCGGAGCCGTTATTATTGCTGCTTTGGCCTTTGCAGTTTTCTATTTTATTCGCCAGGCTAACCAAAAAGAAGCAGAAGTGGCTGAAATAGTGGAACAAATGAATTTCGAAAAACAACAAATTGAAAAAGAATTCACCGATATGAATCAGGAATTTGATGGGTATACATCAAATATCCATAACGATTCCCTGATACAACTGCTTAATGATCAAAAAACTAAAGTGCAGCAATTGCTCGACGAGCTGCGCGTAACCAAATCGACCAATGCCAGACGTATTGCCGAGCTAAAAAAAGAACTGGCAACAGTGCGCAAGGTAATGATCCAATATGTAAATCAGATCGACTCGTTAAATGCAGCCAATCACATTTTGAAAACGGAGAATGTAGAGGTTAAGAAAAAATTCCAGGCTGCCAGTGAAACAGTGCAACAATTATCGAAAGAGAAAGAAAGCCTGCATCAGGTTGTTTCCCGCGCGGCAATAATGGAAGTTACTAACTTTAGCATGATTCCATTAAATAACAAAGGAAAAAAAACGAGTTGGTTTTCGCAAACTGCCAATTTGCAATTCAACTACACTGTTGCCAAAAATGTCACTGCGCAACCGGGAGACAAAACAATTTACTTGCGGATTACTCGTCCCGATGGCGATGTACTGACCAAGAGTTCCAGCAATGTTTTTGCATACGAAAACAAAGAAATTGAATACTCTGCAAGCAAAAGTTTCGAATACACAGGTGATGCCAAAAGCGATGTTATTTATTGGAAAGTAGGCGAAATCCTTCCCAAAGGAAGCTACCGCGCCGAGTTTTTTATCGATGGCAACCGCGTCGGAAGCTTCTCATTTGCATTTGAAAAATGACCCCCAACCCCCTAAAGGGGGCTTTGGTGTTAGTATCTTCTTTTATTTTTTTGAATTGATAGGATAAACAGGAATAAATAATAAAAAGTAACTCAATTCCCCTTTAGGGGTTAGGGGTTCTTTAATCAAAACACATGTCCCAATCCCATAAATTTACACATGCCGCTGAAGCAATCGCTTTCGATGTAAAACACCGGAACACGATTAAATTCAATATTTCGCGCTATGATACGGCCGTGAGTAGGGGAATGGCACGCTATAATAACGTGGAAGCTGCAAAAACGCAGGCAGCAGCCATTAAGCGTGATGTATTGCAAAACTGGGACAAATACCTGCTTCAGTTCGAAAAAGCAATCACTGCCCGCGGCGTCGATGTACTTTGGGCTAAGGACACAGCTGAAGCAACGAATTATATAGAACAAATTCTTCGGGAAAACGAGGCTAAACTGCTTGTAAAAAGCAAGTCGATGACTACCGAGGAAATTGAACTAAACGAAACTGCCGAACGCTTGGGTTGCGAATCAGTGGAAACGGATTTGGGCGAGTTTATTGTGCAGGTAGCCGGCGAACGGCCATACCACATTGTCACACCGGCCATGCATAAATCGAAAGGTGATATTGCCAAACTTTTCAACGAAAAATTTGGAACTCCGATTGACAGTACTCCCGAGGAAATGACCGAATATGTGCGTCAGGTGCTTCGAAAGAAATACACAACAGCACAAGTCGGCGTTACCGGCGCCAATTTTCTGATTGCTGACATTGGAGGAATTTCAGTTACCGAAAATGAGGGCAATGGACTGATGTCGACCGCATTTCCTAAAGTTCATATCGTCATTGCCGGAATCGAAAAAATTATTCCTAAGATGACACAACTCGGGCTTTTCTATCCGTTGTTGGCAGCCCACGGAACGGGCCAGCAAATTACGGCATACAATACCATTTTTACCGGACCACGGCAGTCAAACGAAGTGGACGGTCCTGAAAAAATGGTTGTTATACTTCTTGACAATGGCCGCACTAATGTTTTTGCAGACAACGAAGCGTATGAATCATTGGCTTGTATCCGTTGCGGAGCCTGCCTGAATGGGTGCCCGGTATACAAAACCATTGGAGGGTACACCTACGACACAACTTACAGCGGCCCTATCGGATCAGTGTTGACTCCATTTTTGCGCGGATTCAAAGATTTTTCGCATTTGAGTTTTGCCTCTACCCTGTGTGGGAAATGTGTGGAAGTTTGTCCGGTAAAAATTCCATTAACGGATATTTTGTTGTCCAACAGGCGAAAAACGGTTGAACAAAACCTTCGCCCGGCAGCAGAAAAATGGCTCATGAAAGGATTCAGGCTTATGAGTTCAAAACGAACCGGATTTGACATCATCCCCGGAGCAATAAAAAATGCCGGAACATACCCGTTCAATTTCTTCGGCTGGGGACCAAAACGTTCCATGCCAAAGTTTGCCGGGAAATCTTTTTCACAACAATATAAGAAGAAACAAGATTAATTTGTAATTTTACAAACTATTTTCAGATAATCAGAAAAATACCTTCATAAACTCACAACAAATATGAAACGAGCAGCTTTACTTACTTTCACACTTTTTTTATTGGCAATTATCCATTCTTCCTGCAAGGATGACATTTATATAGACTGGAAACTTGCTAACGAGCGCTGGTATGCCCAACACAAATCTGACCCTGGATTTATCACTACCAAAAGCGGATTGTGCTATAAGGTAATTCACCAAGGCTATCAACGCCATCCAGACTTAAATAGCCAAATACTTGTGAGGTATACTGGCACGCTGATTGATGGGACCGTATTTGAAAGTGATACTGCCAAACTGTACCTTGCCCAAACTATCAAGGGTTGGCAGGAAGGTATACAAAAAATGCAGGACGGCGGTAATTATATATTTTACATCCCAAGTGCACTTGCCTACGACACTGCAACCACGAACGCGAACATTCCTCCATACTCAGTATTAAGATTTGATGTCGAATTATTAGAATCACGTTAAACCCGAACGAATATGAAAAAGCTGTTTCTGATTATATTTTGTACATTTAGTCTTTTTGCTTTTGGAACGGAATATACCGTAACCAGCATCCCAAATCCGATAACAACCAATGCCCATGCGTTTGTAAGCAATCCGGATGCTATTATAAAACAAGAAACCGTTGATCAAATCAACACCATACTGGACTCGCTCAAATCACAAACCGGAGCCGAAGTGGCTGTCGTGGTGGTTAATTCAATCGGACAAGCAGACTACTTTAATTTCGCAACTGAACTTTTCAAACACTGGGGAATAGGGAAAAAAAAGCAAGACAATGGATTGCTAATATTATTTGTTCTTGATCAGAAGAAAGTGAAAATTGAAACAGGATATGGATTGGAAGGTATTTTACCAGATGCTATATGTGCAAGAATACGCATTCAAACGATGAATCCTGAATTCAAAAACGGGAATTACGATGCCGGATTACTTGCGGGTGTACAGCGTATATCTTCCATTATTCGCAAAGAGCCGGTTGAAGCAGTGGTCGAAACACCTATTGCATGGAATGAAATTCTACCAATAGCAGCCGCAGCATATCTTATCCTGATAACGCTTTCGTGGATTTGGCTCAACAATTCAATCCAACGAATTCGGAAAAATACAAAGTTTGCAAGCAACCTGGCCCGTTTTAAAGCTATAAAAAGCGAGAAAACGGCTATCATAAGCGTATTTTCTGTTTTCATGCCTATAGCAGGACTGGTGCTTATCCTTTTCTTTTCGCAGCCGGTATTTTTATTACTGCTTATCCCAGTACCATTTACCGTTATCCCTGCCGACATATTCGGACGGTTAACAATGCGTAAAATCAGACGCGAACCAATACCATGCAATGCTTGTGGGGGAAAAATGCATATTTTATCTGAAAAAGAGGAAGACAAGCACCTGAAATTGTCACAGCAATTTGAAGAGCAGCTTCACGCCATCGACTACGACGTTTTCCTCTGTGACTCATGTAAAAACGAAGCTATTTTTACACTTGACAAGCCGAGCGCCTATACCGACTGCCCCAAATGCAGAACAAAAGCTTTTATTCTGGAAAGCAAACGTACGATTGTAGCTCCTACTTATATCAGTGGCGGAACACAACGAACCACTTTCCGGTGTAAATTTTGTGGACACGAAGAAAATCATAACGACCATATTCCACGACTTACGCGTACCGAAGGAGCTATCGTAGGAGGTGCAATAGCCGGAAGCTTATTCAGTGGAAGAGGTGGTTTTGGCGGAGGCGGTGGTTTCAGTGGCGGAAGCTTTGGCGGAGGAATGTCAGGTGGAGGTGGATCTGGGGGTGGCTGGTAATTTTCGTTATATATATTCTTAGTTTTTTAATCACTTTATTTTCTGATTTAATTCGAACAAATTAAAAATTATCACAATGAAAAAGAACACGATTATCTTACTTTCAGTTATTGGCCTGGTTGCTATATTAGGATTATGGGGAATGTCCACTTACAACAATTTAGTTACGCTTAGAGAAGATGTTACAAGTCAATGGGCAAATGTTGAAAGCCAATACCAACGCCGTTCCGATCTGATTCCTAATTTGGTAGCCACCGTGAAAGGATATGCTACCCACGAAAGTTCCACATTGGAAAGTGTTGTTAGTGCACGTGCAAAAGCAACACAGATATCTATTGATCCTAAAAATCTGACTCCGGAAAAATTGCAGGAATACCAGGCAGCACAAGGACAGGTTAGTTCTGCTTTGGGTAAATTATTAATGATTACCGAAAACTATCCTGATCTAAAAGCAAATCAAAACTTCCTGGAATTACAAGCCCAACTGGAAGGCACAGAAAATCGAATATCTGTTGAACGTTCACGCTACAATGATGCCGCAAAACTCTACAATGTGCCTGTTCAAAAAATGCCAAGAGCAATAATTGCATCATTCTTTGGATTTAAAGAAAAGCCATATTTCGAAGCCGAACAGGGAAGCGAGAAAGCTCCTGCTGTAAAATTCTAATAAAGACCTATAAACACTCAAAGTCTGCACCGGTAGCTTTGGGTGTTTCTTTTACTTTTATCTTTTTCCGGCATTCTTGTAAAAAGGATTGCAATACAAAAACATAAATTCCATGTCAGAAAACACATACACACCAGCTCCCGATCGTTATTCAAATTCCGTTGGCTATCAAAACTGCGGTAAAAGCGGTTTAAAACTTCCTCTTATTTCGTTAGGATTATGGCATAACTTTGGCGACGTGGACGATGCCACCGAAGCGTTAAAAATGCTTCAGTTTGCGTTTGACAATGGAATTACGCATTTTGATTTGGCAAATAACTACGGAACTCCTTTTGGCAGCGCTGAAGCAAATTTCGGAAAGATACTCAAAACCCATTTTGCGGGTTACCGCGATGAAATGATTATCAGCTCCAAAGCCGGGCATATCATGTGGGATGGGCCCTACGGAGACGGAGGTTCAAGAAAATACCTAATGGCAAGCCTTGATCAGAGTTTGAAACGCATGCAGCTTGATTATGTGGACATTTTTTACTCCCATCGCTACGACCCCAACACACCGTTGGAAGAAACAATGGGAGCTTTATCGGATATGGTAAAACAGGGGAAAGCCCTCTACGTTGGTATTTCGAAATATCCTACCGAGGTTGCCCGTGAAGCCTATCGCATTCTTAGACAAAACGGAACGCCGTGCCTTATCAATCAGGACCGTTATAACATTTTCACACGCGACATCGAACAAAGCGTTTTGCCACTGGCCGAAGAAAATGGAGTTGGATTTATCGCATTCTCGCCATTGGCACAAGGTATGCTTAGCGACAAATACCTGAATGGCATCCCTGAAAACTCTCGTGCTGCACATAGCTATGGCTTTCTTCAGAAAAGCCAGCTCACTCCGGAACTAATCCAAAAGATAAGCAACCTGAATGAAATGGCCATTCAGCGCGGGCAAACCCTGGCCCAAATGGCGCTTGCCTGGTGTTTGCACAAACCTCAGGTAAATTCTGTAATTATCGGAACCAGTTCTGTAAAACAGTTGCAGGATAACATCGACGCTCTGAAAAATTTATCGTTTACAGACGATGAACTATGGAGGATTGGCGAATTGGGATAACTCTTTTTCAAAATTCCAAAAGTATGAACTCCGCAAGGTATTTTCTATTGTTAGTCGTGCTCGCTTTGCAATTTGTGAGCTGCGATGACACGTACAAATCCTCAATCCCTGATTTTCCGGTTCGGCTTGAATTAAACCTGACAACAACATACCCTACGTTTAAAAATTCGTATAACAAATACCTGGTTTTTGAAACTAAAAGGTTTGTAAACGACTTTATTGGCTACGGAGGAATTTTGGTTTATACAGGTTTTGATGGCGGATATTATGCTTTCGATTTGGCTTGCCCTTACGAAGTCAAACAAAAAACCAGGGTACATCCCAACGACAAAGGACAAGCTATTTGCGACAGTTGCAAAACGGTTTTTGACATTTCCTATGGAATTGGGAATCCCACTTCCGGCCCGGCAAAGGAAACCCTGCGAAGATACAAGGCAAATCTGTCAGGAGACATTCTATATATCACCAGATAAGGCAAATAATCAATTCCACTTTCGCGACCGGAAGACCAGCGATGTCACTGCCACGAAAACGACATAGAAAGGATAGAACACTGACAGCAGGAATGAAAACAACCATATATTATTCAGCTGGAAAAACTTGCTGACAGCAGATAAAAACATTGAATCCAGGAAGTATTTGAATAAAAACAGGCTCGCAAAAAGATACAAATATCCAATTTGGTAAAACGATAACACAGTTAGCGCTACTAACAAGAAACTTATAGCAAAAACTATCAATGCAGTGAAAATCAAATGCCAGTCGGTATAAAATTTTGATTTTGAAGCCCATCTTCTCCGCTGCTTTAGCAAATCTATCAGATTTCCGGCCTGACCAGTTGTTACAAAGGCCGATTCTGATTTCAGGAAACAGATCTTTCCACTTCGTTTCTTCACACTTTCCAATAAAAAAATATCGTCTCCGGATTGTTCTTCGGGATGTAATTCATCCTGACAATCTAACCACATTTTCTTTGTAAAAGCAAGATTAGCACCATTGCACAATATAGGCATCCCCGCTCCTGCTGCCCCTGCAGCTGATGCTACCAGGCTTGTAAACTCAAGGACCTGTAGATAGGCGAAAAGCGAATCCTTACCCGATAGCTTTACCGGGCAGATAATCAGGTCACAATTATTCCTCTTTTGGTAAGCAGCTATAGATTCCAACCAATGATAGGACGGTAAACAATCGGCATCGGTAGTAACTATCAGCTTGCTGGAGGCAGCCAAAATTCCTTCTTTCAGGGCATTCTTTTTTCCGGATCCAACAGCATCCACCAATTGAATTTTGGGATAATTCGCCTGTGCTGCTTTTATATAGTTACGCGTAGCATTCTGTCGAATGATCGTTAACCAGTATAAGCTCAAAATTCTGGTTGCTTTGTTGGGCCATGCAGGCAATTAGTTGCCTGATATGTCTTTCTTCGTTTTTACACGCTACGACAACGGAAATTTTCGACGTTGGAAGTTCATTGCCTTTTGGTACAAAAGGATATATACGCTTCCAACCACGCATAAAAACCAGGATCAAAGCAAGATACAACAACCCAACAAATACCGTAAAACAAACAAAAAAAGACATATCCCATAAATTTTGAGTATACACACACAATCAAAACAGACTGCCTCTGTATTTCAACTGCCAGCTGTTTGTTGCCAAAGATATAAAAAAATAAGCACACTTAAAAAAAGCGTGCTTATTTAAAAATAGTTTAAATCGTCTTAATTGCCTTTGCAAGCATCACATATCCCCGAATAGGAAATTTCAACGGCATCAATCTTAAATTGATCGCTTTGGGGAAGCTGGAAGAAAACCGGATTAACATTGAATATATCATGCACCTTTCCGCAGCTTTTGCAAATGAAATGGGCATGGGCAGAGATGTCAACATCATAGCGGGCATTACGGTCATTGATAGCCAAAGCTCTGACTGCACCTTTTTCAACAAATAGATCAAGCGTATTATACACCGTTGTTTTTGATAAAGTAGGCATATTCGGACTTAAAGCCGTATAAATTTCATCAATAGTAGGATGAATGCGGTTTTTCAATAAAAAATTCATCACAGCCGACCGTTGCACCGATGGCTTGATTGAAAACTGACGTAAATACTGATGTGATTCTAACATGACAGAATTAGTTGTATAATCTATTAATTTGAAATTAGTACAAAGATAGTTGATTTGCATTGACTTGCAATAAACTTTCGAGTTAATTATTTTTAAGCTACTGAATTTTAGAACTTTTTAATTTCAATCACTAAAAACAAAGAACAACTGGCGATCAAATAACAAATTTAAAACAGACTTTGCGGCTAGAAAAAAAGCCACAATAAATATTGCGGCTTCTCCCAAACATATAGTTTCGATTACAAAACTTTGATTTCTTTCAACACATTGTTAGTGGCACGAACTGCAGCAGCACTTTTTTCAAACAAGGCAACTTCTTCAGCATTCAGTTTATAATCCACAACCTCTTCCACACCATCTTTACCAATTAATACGGGAACACCGATGCAAATATCGTTTTGCCCGTACTCGCCTTCCAGGTAAACGCAGCAAGGGATTATTTTTTTCTGATCGTGAATGATAGCTTCAACCAGGTAAGCAGCAGCAGCACCCGGAGCATACCATGCCGAAGTTCCAAGAAGTCCGGTCAGGGTAGCGCCACCTACCATAGTGTCGGCAACTACTTTAGCTAAAGTATCGGCAGTAAGAATATCAGCAACCGGACGGCCTTTGTAAGAAGCAAAGCGGGTTAATGGAATCATGGTAGTATCGCCATGTCCACCGATAACCATACCTTCAATCTCAGTTGGGTTAGCGTTCAGGGCTTTGCTCAGGTAGCATTTGAAGCGCGAGCTATCCAACGTACCTCCCATACCAATTACCTTATTCTTTGGAAGACCCAGTGATTTATATGCTAAATAAGTCATTGTATCCATAGGGTTGCTTACCACAACGATAATTGCGTTTGGAGAGAATTTCAGAATGTTCTCAGCAACACTTTTCACAATACCAGCATTAACCCCGATCAGCTCTTCGCGAGTCATTCCCGGCTTACGAGGAATACCTGAAGTGATAACAACAACATTCTGAATTAGCAGTTTGAGCATAGTCGTTGGTACAGCCAACAATTTTAGAATCGAAGCCCAGCAAAGCGGCAGTTTGCAACATATCCAATGCTTTACCTTCCGAAACACCTTCTTTCACATCAAGCATTACAACTTCGTCGGCTACTTCGTTGAAAGCAAGCACATTTGCACATGTAGCGCCTACATTTCCGGCACCTACTACAGTTACTTTTGACATAATAATTTCTATTTTTTAAGTTCGAGTTATCTGTTTTGAAAAATCGTCACAAATATACAATTATATATTGATTAAAGAAAAATTTCCTTATTATTTTTTACTATTGAAAAATCGCCCGGCAAGGACAAATACATTGTAAGAAACAACACCTGTTTTGTAACTTTTTTTGTACCTTTGCACCCGAAAACTGACATTTCGAAGTTGAAAAAAGGTTTTCCGCCTTTTTGCGCATTATCAAACCAATGGCAATGATCCGGAGGCGCTTTCGACAGTGATTTTAGCAAATTATCAAACTTTCAAACTATAAGTTATGCAAACTATTGACAATTTTAATTTTGCCGGTAAAAAGGCAATTGTTCGTGTAGATTTCAACGTTCCGTTGAACAAAGAAACTGGTGCAGTTAGCGATGATACCCGTATCCGTGGCGCATTGCCTACCATCAAAAAAATTCTTGCCGACGGTGGTTGCGCTATCCTGATGTCGCACATGGGTCGTCCGAAACAAAATCCGGATCCTAAATCTTCGTTGAAACAAATCATTTCGGCTATCGAAGCCCGTTTAGGTCAATCTATCCTTTTTGCGGAAGATTGCGCAAATGCCGATGAAGCCGCTGCCGCTTTGAAACCAGGTGAAGTTCTGTTGCTTGAAAACCTCCGTTTCTACGAAGAAGAAGAAGGCAAACCACGTGGCGAATTTGAAACCGAAGAAGCTAAAAAAGAAGCTAAAAAAGCTTTAAAAGAAAAACAAAAAGAGTTTGCTAAAAAACTGGCTTCTTACGCTGATGTATATGTAAACGACGCATTTGGTACAGCTCACCGTGCTCACGGCTCTACTGCCGTTATCGCTGATTATTTTGCTGACGACAAAAAAATGTTCGGATTCCTGATCAACAGCGAGTTGAAAGCTATGGACAAAGTTTTGACCGATGCTCAGGCACCTTTTACAGCTATCATGGGTGGTGCAAAGGTATCAGACAAAATCATGATCATTGAAAACCTGTTGGATCGCGTTCAAAACCTGATCATCGGTGGTGGTATGACTTATACGTTCATCAAAGCTCAGGGTGGCGAAATCGGCAACTCGCTTTGCGAAGCCGACAAACTGGATCTGGCTCTTGAAATTTTGAACAAAGCAAAAGCGAAAGGTGTAAACGTTTATATCCCGACTGACGCTGTAAATGCTGATAAATTTGCTGCTGATGCTGCAACCTGCATTTCGAAAACCAACGAAACTCCGGAAGGCTGGATGGGATTGGACATTGCTGACGAAACTATTGCTACTTTCAGCAATGTAATTGCAAACTCTAAAACTGTTCTTTGGAACGGTCCGATGGGCGTATTCGAAATGGATGCATTTGCAAAAGGAACAACCGCTATTGCCCACGCTGTGGCTGAAGCAACTGCAAACGGTGCTTTCACCCTTATCGGTGGTGGTGACTCGGTAGCTGCTATCAACAAAAACAAACTGGCAGACAAAGTTAGCTACGTATCAACAGGTGGTGGTGCTATGCTGGAATACATGGAAGGCAAATTACTTCCGGGTATTGCAGCTATCCGTGGCAACTAGTCTCTTTGGAGGTGAATACTTACAATCGGAGTGAAGCTTTATGTTTCACTCCGATTTTTTTGTTCAGGCATTTTTTATATCTTCGTCCGCAGATTGTTTAGTTCAATTCCAAGCCCAATGATTCCTGAAAACCCTAACAATTCCGAGATTTTTGCAAACACCAAAACAAGCCTTACAACCATTTTTGAATGGATGCCTGTTTGCTCGCTTATTGTTGACAAACACGGCATTATTCAGGATATAAATCAAAAAGCTGTCGAGTTTTTCAGGGCTGCAACAAAAGAAGATTTTATTTTCGATAAGGAAAATATTTCGAACATGATTGTTGACTCCCAGCATGCCAATGAATTATTACGAATGATTTGCAGGAGCACCAAACCAACAAACCATGAAATCCTGATTCGACGTTTTGACAAAACCATAGCTGGCATTGATTTGCATGCACGCCTTTTCCCTGATGACTCCAAACTCATTCTGATCCAATTCTACGAAAAAAACACAAACCATCAGATTTACATACATGAAGCTTCGCAGGCATTCAAACGGGAGGCTCAACGGCTAAAACCATACCTGAACAAACCAGGGAAAAATATCCTGGAAGAAGTGATCAATAGTAATGCCTCCGAAACTATCGTTCCAAAGAAAAAAGCGCTGGTAATTATTAGCGATGAGCGAATGACCCATCTCACCAATTTATTTCCCAATTTTTCCAACAACGAACTTTATTTATGCGGATATTTATCCCTTAAAATGACAATAGACGAAATCGCCATCCTGACAGGCAAAACACCCAATTGCCTTCGGGTTTCACTCCATTGAATACTCCGGAAAACTCCATTCACAACAGGGAAAGAATTTCTGAGAGAACTAGAGTCTATTTGATAGAAATATAAGAGGCTTTAAAATTGGCACGTATAGTTAATATTTGTTATTTTAAATCTCAAATATTGTCCGAAAAATTCATTTTTACGCAATATTTTATGACAAAGACTCTCAAACACGACACAATAATCCAAAATAATGTAGTAAATTTTACTACATTTCTACAAAAACCTGAGCAAATTTTAAAATCGCACAGGAAATCCCACTCTACCCACAGGCCATATCTACCTAAAAATCAATCATATTCAATTAGAGGCAAACATCCATTTTATTTTCCAACATAAAACAAGCGACTTTTCACTCAAACAATGTCGCATTATATTCCATTCTTGTAATACATAGTACTACATATATTTATATATCAGATATTTACCAATATACATTATATTTGTATTTATTTCAAAGTTTTTATATTTACCCCTGACTCATCCTAAAACAACAGACTCATATATGAAAAAGCTTTACACAATTGCAGAATTTATCAGAAAAGACAAAACAACCGAAATTCCGAACAATAAAACCCTGTCATCCAAAGCCAAATTAAATCACACTAAGTTTTTAAGCATACTTATCATTTTGCTTTTTAGCACCATCTGCGGCAAGGCTGCCACTTACTACTCCATTGCAACCGGGAACTGGAACGTAAACACAACCTGGTCTTTAACATCTGGCGGTAGCACCGTTGGAGCCGGTATTTATCCGGCAGCCGGAGATAATGCTGTCATTCAGGGTGGTTTCACAGTTACATTGTCGGCCAACGGAACCTGTGCAAGCATACAAGTAGGTGGAACCGGAAATGGAACACTGGCTTTAGGGTCTACCAGTGCTGTAACAATGACAACGGGCAATGTAACCGTAAATTCCGGAAGTAAAATAACATCAACAACTAACGGAAACCAACCACACAGCTTCTATATTTCAGGGAATATAAATTGCGCCGGAACATGGGATATGTGGGGAAAAAATGCTACCGATGACATCAATGTTTTCCTTAACGGAACAACACAAAACATTTCCGGCAGCGGGACTTTCGGGTGGAACTCATTAACAATTGAAAGTACAACCACCACTTCTGTCACCTCAGCAAGCACGCAAACCATAAACGGGAATTTAAGCATTGCAGGAACTCTCAACTTCGGAACAGCTAAAATTAACCGGAACTCTGCCGGAGGAACTCTAACCGTGAGTGGCAAAATGATACTGGGAGCAAATACAGGTGGGCAAACCGGAAGCAATTTCCCCGCCAATTTCTCAACAATCAATCTTACAAACGGAACAGTTGAATACAACCTGGCTGGGGCTCAAACAGTTTATTCATCGCCAACCTATACAAATGTCACCTTGTCTGGCAGTGGCATAAAAACAATAACCGGGGCTAAAGTAAATGGCATTTTATCTATGGAGGGAACGGCTACGGCCACCGGCGCACCAACTTATGGTGCTGCGGCTACCTTGCAATACAAAGGATCCTCACCCATCACAACAACAAATAATGAGTTCCCAACAACATTCGCCGGCACAGGTGGAGTCATTATAGACCAGGGCGCAGCAAACACAGTAACACTAAACGGAAACAAAACAGGTATATTAGGCGACCTGAATATTAAATCCGGAACACTCAACCTATCGACATATACGGCAAACCGGGCAACTGCAGGTGGAACACTCACCATTGCAAGTGGAGCCACACTTAAAATCGGGGGAACAAATACATTTCCGTCAAACTACTCAACCCACAATATTAATTGTACAAGTACGACAGAATATTCCGGAACAAACCAAACAGTAGCCAACCTGAATTCATCACAAAGCTATGGTAATCTGACGTTAAGCGGCAGTGGAACCAAAACGCTGCAAACCGGAACTGCGGCCATTTGCAACAATTTCACAATTACAGGTACAGCTGCAGCTGCAGGAGTTACGGGGTTAACCATTGGAGGCAATGTACAGATAGATGCTACTGCATCATTTACCGGCGGTGCTTTCGTACATTCGGTTGGAGGAAACTGGACTAAAAGCGGAACATTTAATGCTACAGGGTCTACAATTAACTTCAATGGCGCGTCAAGCCAAAGTATTGGCGTAAGCAATTTCAACAATATCACATTTTCAAATTCAGGTTCAAAAACTGCTACTGGCATATTAACCATAGCGGGAGATGTAACAATCACGTCCAATTTCAACTCTGGTAATTTCAACCATCCTGTATCCGGAAACTGGACTAATAATGGCTCCTTCACGGCAGGAACCGGAACAATTACCCTCAAATCAACCACTGCAAAATTAATCGGAGGAACGGCAAACAGCCAGTTTTACAACCTGGTAATTAATGAAACCGGAAGCACTGCCCTAAACACCAACACTTCAGTAACGGGCACCCTTACACTAACAGCAGGATTGCTTGACATCGGTGCGTACACACTGACTGTAGCCACGGTAAGCGAAGGAAGTTCAACCAGCTATGTAAAAACAAGCAGTAGCGGGAGGTTAAAACGCCTGGTTACCACAGGCGGAACAGTTTTCCAGTTTCCCGTAGGAAACTCGGCATACAACCCGATTAGTTTTTCTAGTTCGGCAATTGGTAACGGCAACTCAGACTACTTCAGCATCAGGGTTGAGGATGGAGCTTTAACCAATACGAATGTGAACAATAAAACCGTGAACCGTAAATGGTACCTGATGTGCGCCACCACGGGTATAACCTCACTAACGGTATCTCCAAGCTACAACGCAGGGGAAACCGGTGCATTGTTCAATGCGGCTTCAAGCCCCAAAATAGGTTTCTTCACCGGAACAGCCTGGGGATATGGCCCAGGGACAGCTTCTGGTTCCGGTCCATTTACCGTTACAGCTTCTGGAACGGCACCGGATGCAACCAGTTCAAATGCATTTATTGCTATTGGTAGCGAAGACGCCTTTAACGCATCTAAGCTATCAATAACCGTATTACCACCAACCCCGTTCAAAGGAGTAAACAGTTCGATAGCCACAGTGCAATCGCAAAACAGCCTTGGAATACCAACATGGCTTTTGACCACGACTACTTTTGATTTAACATCAAATAAAGCCTTTACAAGAGTGGGAGGCCTTACCGGTTTTACGATTAACACCGGAACACACGAAACAATTGTGAATAATATTGAATTTTTAGAATCTACCTGGAATACAGAAACAAGTACGTATGACCTAACCGCAACAGTTACGGCCAATCCTACTTTGGGTGAAACCCTGACAACAGGGATTACTCCAAATTTCGCGATACTAGACGGAAGTGTTTATAAACCTACTGCATCAGGAAACTGGAGTACCGTACAATGGCTAAAAAGTACAGACGGAGGAAGTAACTGGTTCAGCACAACACTTCCGACAGACAACATTTTTACCAATTCGGATGTAATTCAAATTCCTTCTGACATCACACTTACGGCTGATGTTACAGCCTCTTTTTTCTCACTTTCATTATTTGGGTCACTGGATATCAATAGTTCGGGAGTGCTAACTGTGAACCATTCCACAGACGATTCCAACGATTATAATTTACAGGTATACGGCACACTCAAAAATTCGGGAGGAACAATAATTAACAGCAATTTAAATTACACAAGCATATACGTTCACGGGGGCACTTACTGGCACAACATGGACGGCGGCAGCATCCCTGTGGCTAATTGGAACAGCCTGAACGGCACTCCATCCACTTGTAAAATTACCGGTGTGACTACAACAGCTATTTCTGCAGGACTTGACCAAAGCTTCCAAAACTTTATCTGGGATAATGCCTTGCAAAACGCAGTCCAACCACTGACCAACGACATGATTGTAAAAAATACGCTGACGCTGTCAAACGGGGTTATTACAACAAATGACAAAAAAGTGATCATTGAACTCGGAGGAACCTCTGTTAGCACAAACAATTCGCGCATCGATGGCAATATAAGAATTCATATTCCAACGACATCCTCACCAACAATCAATTTCCCAATCGGTGATGCCAACTACTACACTCCCCTTTCCGTGGCTTTCACAGGAACTATTGTAGGGTCAGGCTACCTGGATGCTTACACAACAAACACCCAACCTCCATTAGCTGCCGGCCTGAGCCAATCGAAATACATTAACCGTATCTGGACAGTATCGAACACAAACATCAGCGGATTCAGTTCCTTTAACACGACTTTCACATTTGCAGATGCAGATAAAACAGGAAATCCGAACACGGACGCACTCGTAGTACGTAAACTCGACAATAACGTTTGGGCCGTAACTTCAGTAGGAGCCAGAACGGACAGCACAACTGAATGTCGGGACATGACCTCTTTCAGTTCATTTGCAATTGGCGAGGATGACTGCACAGGGAACAACTATGTGTGGATGGGTGGCACTAACACAGACTGGAATACAGCCAGCAACTGGTGCTACAATCAGGTTCCTGCCGACACGGTGAATGTGACTATACCTACAGGGCCAATCAATCAGCCAGTGATAGGTGCAGCCAGTGGACGCTGTAAGAATCTTACAATTTCCAACGGAGCCAGCTTAACCATCACAGGTTCCAACTCATTATCAATAACAGGAAATCTCGTTAACAACGGAACTTTAAACACAAATTTTGGTACAGTATCTTTTTCGGGCAATTTGGCTCAAATGATAACCGGCACTGCCACATTCAACAACCTGACCATAAGCAATATCTCAGGAGTTACAGCTTCAAACGATATAACCGTCAACGGTATTTTATATCTTCAGAGTGCAAATGCTTCGGCTACAACAGGCGCATTTGATATGGGAACGAACACATTGAACATGGGAAGCAATGCCACAACTACCGGAACCGGCGACGTAACCGGAATTGTGAGACGCCAACAAACATTTGTGGGAAATACAGCCTATACATTTGGAAATGCAAACACAAATATTACATTCACAGATTTTCCAGGCACCACCAAGCCAACATGGATAAGCTGTAAAATTGTAATTGGCAACGCACCTAGCTGGCGAGCCACAGGTGTAAAGAGGTATTATACCTTTGCAAAAGACGCGGGCAATGACAGAACCGCCATTAGATTGCATTATCTGGATAGTGAATTAGACCCAAGTGAAACAAATGAAACAAAGTTAGTTTTGTGGGATGCTCATGACGGAAACCCGTGGGCACTGAATCATGCACATGGAAAATCAAACTTCAGCCCGACCGACAATTGGACAGGCCTGACCGGCATGTCAATCCAATACATTGCTCCAACCAGCGATTTAGATAACAAACAATGGGGATTGGCATACAGCAATGTTTCAAAAATGACATGGACCGGAATTGGTGCCGACCCAAACGATTGGTCATTGCCAGGCAACTGGAATGGTGGAGTGCCAACTACTAATGACAATGTTTTAATTCCTGCAGGTTGTGCCAGCTATCCAACCAAAAATTCAAATCCGACCCTATACCCTGCAGTTGCAAAAACAATTGAGATTGAGAACGGGGCTTCTTTCACCGTCGACAACTATGAGATAACTATATCGGGAGCGGCTGGAGCCTGGTTGAACAACGGAACTTTTGTTTCTACCACAGGTAAAGTTATCTTCAGTCATAACAACGTTTCTGACTTTGTAACAATTGGAGGCACAAACAATTTCTACAACCTTGAAATTGGAGGAAATACTGTAATCAGGCCAAACAAAGACAGTTATATTGGCATTTCTGGAACATTAAATGTAGATCCTTCTTCATTTTTGGAATTAACCACCACTACCAACACCTTTGAATTTAAAGGTGGTGCCTCCACTATACTTAATCCGGTAGGTTTAGGAGGAAAACTTGGATATCAAAATCTGATACTCAATAATTCAGGAACTGCGACATTCCCTGCGCAATTGAATATCTCAGGAAATCTGACTACCAATACAACAACTGATGGAACTACTAATAATTCCACATTAGTTCTAAATGGCAGTGTGGCGCAAACCATTGAAGGCGCAAACATTTTAAACCTTAAAAATCTAACCATCAATAATGCTGCAGGCGTTATCGGATCTACAGATATAGTGGTAAACGGAACATTACTTTTTGTTACCGACAACCCGGCAACGAACGATAAAGGGGCGCTGGCAATGAGCACGGATAAAATTCTCGATATGGGTGCAGGTTCAACAACAAGTGGCCCCGGTGATGTATCCGGAATTATTCGCAGAAATCATAACTTCGCGACTTCAACATATTATAGTTTTGGAAATGAAGACAACGGATTGACATTTGCCACAGTTTCGGGAACACCCGGACAGGTTTTACCCTCTTCTGTTAGTCTTAAAGTAGACATCGGAACAGCACCCGATTGGACAGCATACTCAGGTACTGCACCAACAAACCCGATCAGACGTTCATTTGAGATTATTCAAACCGGCGGATCCGGAACCCGGGCTATCATGAGAGTACATTATCGCGACAACGAAATTCCTACCGGAGTTGCAGAAGACAAACTTACCATTTGGACATGCAGCTATAATTCAGGCACATTCTACAACAAAGAGGCCGGCAAATCAAATTATAGCGTCGACAATAATTTTGTCTCAATTCAGGATGTCAATTTCAATATCATCCCCTCTACCTGGGGCTATTTTAAATCAACTATCGCCCCCACTGCTACAAGCAACTACACATGGAACGGTACGGTAAGCACCAACTGGAGCATTCCATCAAACTGGACTCCAAATGGCGTTCCTAGTCCAACTGCTGGAGCTATTATCCCCAATACGTATACAACCCCTTATGCACCCAAACTTCCAGCTGGCACAACTTGTAAATCAATACAGATTAATGCCGGAGGTATTTTGAATGCAGCCGATGCTGGTGGAACACTTATACTTACCGGAGCAAATAATGCATGGAGCGTTGAACCCGGAGGCGTATTCAATCCAAACACAAGTACTGTTGTATTTAACGCAAATGCCAGTACAACGGGAAATACTTCAATTGTTGGAACTACCAACTTTTACAGCCTCACCATAGGCACCGATGCATTACTTAGACCTGGAGCCGATAGCTACATGAGCATAAGCGGAATACTGGCAAATAATGGGACATTTGATGCTGTAACAACTGAAAACACCATTGAATTCAAAGGCATCAATCAAACTATTATTAATCCAAACGGGAATACACCAGGCTACCATAATTTAGTATTAAGTGGCTCCGGGATCAAAACACTGCCAACAACTCTGAATATTGTTAATGAATTTACAAACAATGCAGATTCGGTAAATGCAAATGCAGGAACGGTTGTATTCAGCGGGAACAACATCTATGGACAAAAAATCGGCGGCTCATCATTAACTAAATTCAACAACATAACTCTGGATAATCCTACTAATTCAATAGCCGTTCTATCGAATATAGTTGTAAACGGAACACTCTCAATTTCCAACGGAACAATTCTGGATATGGGAACCAACTCTTTAGGTGGAACTATCCCAACGATATCCGGTACAGGATCCATTTTCACTCAAAGTACCAGCCCAGCTCCGCTTCCTTCGGGCAAAACATGGCCTGGTCCGGTAGTATACAATGGAACAACCACCCAAACAGCAATTGCAGGAACTTACAACAATCTTACTATTTCCAATGAAGCAGGCTGCGTTGCCAGCGGAGACATAACAGTCAATCAAAATCTCAGTCTTACAGCCAATAACCCGACATCTACTCATGGATTATTGGAATTGGTTACGGACTGGCAAGCCTATGCATCATTCGGAAACGCAACACCGCAAAGCATAAACTCATACACTTTGTTTATGGGTCCATTGGCTACAACTACAGGTCCGGGGAGATGTCAGTGGTATAATCAAAAGAAATTATGCCATTGACTTCAACAAATCATACACTTTCGGAAACGAATTTACAACTTTGTCACTTTCATCTGGCACTTCACCTGTAATTCCAAGCTCTGTTACGGTAATCTCTAAAATAGGCTTTACTCCTGCCGGCAAAGAAAATGCAATACAACGGAGTTATCAAATCATACCGGCAGAAGATGGTGTAAATTGCTATATATCAGCAAACTTCCATTATCTTGATTCGGAGCTGCAAAGCAGTATTCTCCCATACTTCCAAAATACGGAATCAAAATTAGCCACTTGGGATTATAACATCGACGAAAGTCAGGTCACCCCTGAAGAACACGGTAGAGCCGCTTATGATTTTAGTAATAATTTTGTCGGCTTTTCAAACATACCTATCAGTCATTACGTTTATAACGCAAGTACCAATAACCGGAGAACAATTATCACTTTGGGCGATCACTCAGCCACCAATTTCCTAACCTGGAGTGGCGGCACAAGCACTGACTGGAACGACGGGAGTAACTGGAATCCGGCAGGGACTGCCCCTACCTCATTCTACTTTTGTTATAATTCCCAATGCAGCCACAACGACAAATTCGCCACAACTGCCGGCTAGTGCATCTGTCAACACCATGACAATAGAAAATGGCGGTATCCTGATAATGGGAAATAGTACTCTTACTATTGCAAACAGTATGAGTGGTGGCTGGGAAGACCAAAATCCGCAGGGGAACAATCCGGGAACAAGCACTGTCATTTTTGCAAACCCGGGTGCAACAATTTCAGGAACAGCCAGATTCTACAATTTGGTTGTAAATTCCAATGCAACGCTAACAAACACAACAAACAGCACGGTTAAAGTGTCCGGAACTGTCACAAACAATGGGTCGTGGTACACAAACAACAGCAACAATACCGTTGAATATAATGGAACAATTGACCAAACTGTTGCATTGCCTTCAGGTACGGCTAATTATGAAAACCTTGTATTTACCGGAAGTGGAAGGATAAGTCTGCCTGCATCAGCACTGACTATCAATGGCAATCTTACTATCGGCAGCAATGTAACAACTGATTTCAACCAGGATTTAACCATCAAAGGAGATATAACCAATAACAGTTCAAATTTCACGAATAGCTCTGGTACCATTACACTGAACGGAAACGCGAACCAAAGCATTAGCGGAACCGGAATAACTACATTCAACAATCTCAGCATAGACAATGCTGGTTATACAGTCACAGCAGGAAGTTCTTTTGGAGTAGCAAATACACTTGCCGTAAATGCAGGTTCTATTCTTAACCTGGGGACACAATCCATTACTACCTTAGGAACCAATTCGGGTACAGGAACTATCACTACCCAAAACACAGGAAGTACCCCCCTTCCTACAGGTGCCGCATGGACCAGTAAGATTATTTACAACAATCAAACAGCCGCCCAATCAGTTACCGCCGGGACTTACAGCGACTTACAGATTTCAAATCCTGTGATTGTAAATGCAATTGGGAATATTAACACAACAAACTTGACAATTGACAACAGAGCAATTCTTAACATGGGTACAAATGTACTGAGCAGCACTTCCAGTAATACCGGAACGGGAACACTGGCGACTCAAAATACGAGTGCAACCCCAATACCATCCGGTAAAACGTGGACCAGTGGAATTGTATACAACGGTTATGAAGAACAAACAGCTGTTGAAGGCATATTCAATACATTGACTATTGACAATGCTACTGGGGTAAGTATTGCTACCATGGCTAACATTTCAGTACAAGGACACTTATTGATAAATGCCTCTAAAAAACTGATTATCCCGACCCAGACTGGCATGACTGCTCAAAGCATATCAAACAATGCCGGCACGCAGGGAATAACCATAAAATCATCTACTACAGCACCAAATGGCAGTTTGATATTTTATAATGCGTCAAACTCCCCTGTATCCGCAACAGTAGAGATGTACACCAAAGCGGCGGCTGCCAATCAAAACCCATATTCAAATTACAAGTGGGAATACTTTGGCATCCCTTTGCAATCGGTCACTGCTGACCCTACTTTCTATGGCTCATACATTAGAAAATACGAGGAAGCAGGCACATCCTCTGCAACACGCTGGATAAATCTGACAAACTCTTCCGTGCTAACACCTGGAACAGGGTATGAAATTACTCAACCGACTCCCACTACGATTTATTTCAGCGGGCAGTTGGTAAATGGCAATATCACTAAGCCCCTGCAATACACCCAGGGAGCGCAATATCCCGGACAGAATATTTTAAGCAACCCATATACTGCTGGTATAGATATTGCCCTACTAAACTTTGGGACGGGAACCGATGAAACCGTGTATCTTTACAATACCGGTTCAGCTGCCGATTGGAGTTATGCAGGCGGAGGTGCTAACGGAGACGAACCGGGACAATACTCGGCAATTCCCAAATACGCTGCAGAGGGGAGATACGAATGGTTTCCAGTGGCAAATTCCATCAATGCAAGGTTTTCTGGTAGCTACAAACGCACCTTCATCACTAAGTATTCCGTATAGTGCTGTTATTAGTAAAAATTCATATCAACAGAAGGTACGCAGCACGAATGCTTCACCCAAAGTTTACACCAAAATTGCTGTGAGCGGAACACGCTATTCCGACAAAATGTGGATTATCACAAACTCAGCCTGTACACACGGGTACAACAACGGTTGGGATGGAACTAAATTCCTGGGATCAGCGTTGGCACCACAAATTTGGGCTATGGAGCCTGAAGGCGACTATCAGGTAAGCGGTGTGGATAATATCAACAATACGCAATTAGGTTTTATGTGTGGTAACGATTCTGTTTATACCCTAACTTTTACTCACGAAAGTTCAACATCCAATTACCCTGCATTGTATTTAGTTGATATGAACAACAATCAGGTTACAGATATAACGACTAGTGGAAGTCAATATACATTCGTTTCGAAGCAAACAACAGTCCCGACAACGGCACGATTTAAAATCGTCACCAGTCTTGGAGTGGTTACAGAGGATGGCAATATATCCGGCAAGCTAAATATATTCAATTCGGGAAAAACAGTATACATTGAAAATAACACCGGAATGAAAGGGGATTTAATGATTTATGATGTCGGCGGAAGATTTATACAACAACATCCATTTAATGCTAGCGGACTCACGACCATCGACACCAATTTATCAATAGGCGTATACCTGTTGAAAACGAATGCCAGCGACAGTGAGAATATCCAACAACGGATAGTTATCCATTAAAAAAACAATCAACAAAAAGAGCAGGCTTTATACGGATTTTATAAAGCCTGCTCTTTCTATAATATGTTTTCTAAAGCACAAACAGCTGCGTGTTCTGGGCTTTAAGCCCTAGTCATTCCAAATACTTTCGTAAGTATAAGCGCCATCCGGCATTACACAGTAAAGACCTTTTGCCACCCGGTAATTCCGATCAATCTTACCAATATCTATCATATCCTGATCATCCAACTTCACATAAACCGATTCGTAATTATCGCGAATCCGGGTTGGATTTACCGATTTAGGAATCACGGCCGTTCCGCGTTTCATCCCCCAGGCCAAAATAACTTCGGTAGGCAAACAAGAATGTTTTTCCGCAATACTCAATATAGTGGGATTCCGGGCAATACTTTCATCATCATTTATCAGCCGACGACTTCCCAATGGTGAAAATGCAGTAACCAAAATGCCACTCTGCTGGCAAAACTGCACCAACTCATTTTGCTGAAAATACGGGTGCAATTCTATCTGATTAACTTCAGGTTTCACTTTTGCAGCTGCTATCAGTTTTTTCAGTTTGGGAATATTGAAATTGGACACCCCAATATGCCTGGCAAGCCCCAACGACTGAACATGCTCCATGGCCTTCCAGGTACTTTCCAACGGTATTTCTTCGAGCGAAGCCAAATCAGCCGCATCCCGGGCCTGCTCCCTGCCGGGTTTAAAAGCAACAGGCCAATGAATCAGGTACAGGTCAAGATAGTCGAGTTGCAGGTTGCTAAGCGATTTTCGGATAGCCATTTCTACTCTATCCGGGGCATGGTCGCTATTCCATAGTTTAGAGGTGATGAACAACTCCTCGCGAGTCACCATCCCGGTAGCAACACAAAATTTCAGAGCTTTTCCTATTTCCACTTCATTTTGATAAATGTAGGCGCAGTCGATATGCCTGTATCCAAGCCTGACGGCTTCGAGAACAGCATCATAAACATCATTTTTACCTGACAGCCAGGTTCCCAATCCAAGAACTGGGAAAATATCGCCGTTGTGAAATAAAAGTTGTTTCATGTGTGAAAATTTGTTTTTATAGCCACATGGAACTCGCACGTCAGATTTTCACTGTCTTTGGTGAACCAACGGACAGCGAAGCTAATGTCTGCAATCATGCTCGTTTCATATTACTTATTTTTATTTAAAACACTAAAATCAGGCAGTTTGTTTATTTTTAACAATAAAAGAAACTGATTATTACCCAGCCAGCCCTGCAACATTAGACTCCGTTTTCGGACATATGTACTGAATCGTTTGCCTAAATCACATTTCTAACATATGATAACAATAATAGACAAAACCAACATAGGCTTGTAGTTGTTTTTACTACAACAAATTAAAGATTTATACAAAACGCCAAACACAGCGTATACACCGACGCAACAGCAGTTTGAGTTAAAACAATAATCAACATTCAAAATAACATATTATAACATTTTCTTTTCAAACTAAATTACGCGTGTAGTTGTTTTTACTACAAAGAATAGTTGTTTTTTCTACATTTCAATATAAATATACTAAACTGAAACATTATGAGCATCATTATTATTCTGGGTTATGTGTTTGTTTTTGCACTGATATGCGGAATAGCCTATTGTTTGATTGGGCTCTTAGTTAGTTTTATCAAAAGCATGATTTCGCAAAAAGATCATCCTTTGCATTTACGCCACGAACATTAGCGCTAACCAACAATTGGAAAATAAGTTGAAACCTCGTTGAAACTTTATCTGTTTTACATCATTCAAAAACAAACAAGGCGTTGAAAATAAATTCAACGCCTTGTTTATTTTATGCAAAACCTGTCAATTAAGATAGTTTAACCAACGCTTCTTTTATCCAGGCAAAAGCTTTTACCAGATTTTCGTCAGAAGTAGCATACGACATGCGGATACAGTTAGGAGCACCAAATGCGCCACCACCTACGCAAGCCACATGACCCTCTTCAAGCAGGTACATAGCCAGGTCACCCGAATTATTAATTGCCTTTCCGTTGTACGATTTTCCGAAGAAGGAGCTGCAATCGGGGAAAATATAGAAAGCCCCCTGAGGATCGTTGGTGATCAGCCCCGGGATTTCGCGAGCCAAACCAACAACCAGGTTTTTGCGACGCTCAAAAGCCACGCGCATGGTTTCCACACAGCTTTGGTCGCCGGTATAAGCGGCTTCTGCTGCTTTTTGAGTAATTGAGGATGGACCTGAAGTGTACTGTCCCTGCAAAGTATTGCAAGCCGAAGCAATCCATTTTGGAGCAGCAATCCAGCCCAAACGCCAACCGGTCATGGCATAACCTTTAGAAACACCATTGATAATCACTACGCGCTCGCGAACATTTTCGAATTGGGCGATACTTTCGTGAGTACCCAGATAGTTGATATGTTCGTAAATTTCGTCGGAAAGAATATAGATATTTGGATACTTGGCCAAAACATCGGCTAGCCCTTTCAATTCGTCTTTGCTGTAAACACTTCCGGTTGGATTTGAAGGCGAACAGAGGATAATGGCTTTCGTTTTTGGAGTAATGGCTGCTTCCAATTGTGCAGGTGTAATTTTAAAGTCCTGCTCAATTCCGGCATATACTTCGACAGTAGTACCATCTGCAATTTTCACCATTTCGGGGTAACTAACCCAGTAAGGAGCAGGTACGATAACTTCATCGCCCTTGCTTATAATAGCCATAATAACGTTACAAACAGATTGCTTGGCACCATTAGAACATACAATTTCTTCCGGTTTATAGTCCAAGCCGTTTTCTGCTTTCAATTTAGCACAAATGGCATTGCGCAGTGCAGGATATCCGGGAACGGGTGAATAAAACGAGAAATTATTATCCACAGCTTGCTTGGCAGCTTCCTTAACATGGTCAGGTGTATTAAAATCAGGTTCGCCAACACTGAGGTTAATTACATCAAAGCCCTGAGCTTTGAGCTCGTTGCTTTTTTGAGACATGGCAAGCGTTTCCGAAGGAGAAAGGGCTGCCAAACGTTCTGATACTGGAAACATAAATTGATTGTTTTTATAGTTTTACGGGATACAAAAGTAATCAAAAAAAATCAAAAAGCACCTTTTCGTACTAATTTGTAAGTGCACACAATGCATTAAACACGCGATAAATCCAATTTGTTTACGAGCAATTGCTTTGTGGAATGATAGCCCAATTCAAAAATCTCACGGCCCTTATCCACATCAAATGTTTCATAATTGCCCATATCCACCGGCTCTACGAGGAAATCGCAAAGTTCCTTGTCGTGCAGGATATTGGCTTTGAACATAAAATGATACGACCGGGCTGCGACATTCAAAATGGTGGGTTTATAATCGTCGGCCACTAAAGGGCTCGCGTTCACGCCAATCACTTTTTCGCAATCATCGCGAATGGTAGATACCGGAAAATTCTTCAACACCCCGCCATCTACATACCGCACACCATCAATTACTTTCGGGCTGAATAATACCGGAATACTGCACGAAGCAACAACCCGTTCGAGCAATTTTCCGCTCGAAAAAGTAACGATCTGCCCTTTATCCAGATCGGTAGCTACCACACGCAGCGGAATTTTCAATTCCTCAAAAGTTTTTGCATGCAGATTTTTGTGTAAGAACCGCTGAAAAGAATCGATTTTAAAAAAACCACCATCCGGAATCTGTATTTTCGTCATTCGTCGGAAGCTGATATCCTCAAAGAGTTTGGCAATTTCATCAGGCGAATACCCATCGGCATACAAAGCGCCCACCACTGCCCCGGCACTTACTCCCGATACTATTTCGGGTTTAATCCCATGCTCTTCGAGAGCCTTCAACACCCCGGCATGGCACAAACCTTTGATTCCACCGCCACTCAATGCAATTCCCACTTTATAGGGTTTCTTGATGAAAATATTTGATAGATTCATTTTGGTGATTGTTCGGGAGGCTGGAGTTCATACTCCGACCAACAGGTTAAATTGCTAAGCAACAGAACTTTTTAATTCAAGTGGAAGGCTGGAGTTCCGACTCCGACCAGTCTACCAACAGATTATCAAACCGAGTACTTCGAAAACTTTTCCATTACACGTTCATAATACGTTTTTGAAACCGGGAATATCTGAAGTATTCAAAGCATCAAGTTCCAAAAAAATACCATCCTTGGTTTTCCTCAGCACTTTCACTTTATCCAGGTTTACTATATAAGATCAATGACAGCGCACCAACGGAGTCTCTTTCGTCAGATTTTCTTCCATCCATTTCAATGAATTTCGTATCAGAAAATGGGACAATTTTGATTTATTCAAATAATGAATGGTGGCGTAATTATCGGCAGAATCGACATACAACAGGTTTTCCAGCACAATGGAAATTTTAAATTCTCCTTTTTCATCCAGAAATGCTATCAGATTTTTCTTGGGCGATTCCACCAGTTTATCTTCCTGTTTCATGCGCTCCAGCATGTGATTCTTATCTCGCCACGAAAAATACAGCCATAAGAATGGCGTAAGGCAACAAAAGAATCAGTGCGGCATGTAAAGTGGAATCGGAATATATTTGCAGAAAGTCACGGTGAGCATTTTCTTTGGGAATAAACTTGGTAAATAGGGCATAAAACATGGACATGGAAAGAATTTCCGCCAATATCCACGTGCCATATTGCAGGTAAGACACTTCTTTTTTCTTTACATACGCGAGCATAATAAGCCTGCTCAACACCACCACCAGCATGCCTACCAAAACGATCAGGCTGGCAAAAACGAAGAATTTAAAATCGGATATTTTATACCAGTTCCTGGCACCGAAGGGCTTAAATATATTAATAAAGAGCAGTGCAAAAATGGCGGTAAACAATATCAAACGAACGATATTGTTTTTCTCGTACATGTAAGCAGGAATCTTTGTGTTCATTTTTTTAGTCCTAAATTCGCTTCACAAAAGTATAGTATTCTGCTCAAACAAACAAACTCCCCTACCCCAGCGGGATTTTTTTTCACCCCGTTATTGTACTATTTATCCCAAATAAACACAATTAATCCCAAACGGGTGCTAAACTCAACTCATAATTGGAAACGGAAAGTTGGTATGCTTTATTTGCAATAAAAAAAATACACGTTATGAACTATAGCCAACGATACACCGAGCTGAATACCCGGTTCCAACTGGGAGTAAATACTTACCTGGCAGAGTCCGGCACGGACATTCGGTTCTGCTCATTCGAAAGCCAGCCTTTGTCGACCCAAAAAGAAAATGTCCTTGCAAACATCTACAATGAAAGCATTAATGAGAATTTTTCATTCATTTATCCGGTTTTCGTACCTCACAAAATAAAAAATCCCAACAAAGCCATACTGCTTATGCATGGATTAAACGAACGAAACTGGAGCAAATATCTTACCTGGGCAGAATTTCTGTGTGAAAAAACAGGCAAGGCAGTCATCCTCTTCCCAATTGCCTTCCACATGAACCGATCTCCACTCAACTGGTCGAATCCAAGGGCATTGGCACCGATTCTGGAACTCCGTCGGAAGCTAAATGGCGACGACCGGACACTTAGCTTTGCCAATGTGGCTCTAAGCGAACGAATCAGTGAGAGGCCAATACGTTTCTACAGTTCCGGGCGTCAGAGCATGTGTGATCTCACCCAGTTGTTCCGGGAAATAAAACAAGGATTGCATCCTATGTTTGCACCGGATACGCAAATAGATATTTTTGCATATTCAATCGGTGCATTTCTTTCGCAAATAACCTTAATGACTAACCCTCAGGATTTATTTACCGATTCAAAGTTGTTTATGTTTTGCGGCGGAAGCATTTTCAGTTCTATGTCCGGCGAATCGCGAAGCATTATGGATAGACCTGCTTTTGCGAAGCTGCTCAATTACTACACCAGTGATTTTGAAACCAATGCCAGGGAAAAAACGGTGCACGATAAGGGCTTCGAATCATTTTTCAGCATGATTTCGCCGGAACGAAACCAAATTGAGCGCGAAAGTTTTTTCAAACGCATGGGAAATAAAATTAGTGGAATTTCATTGGCCAAAGATCATGTAATTCCATACAATGGAGTAATGAAAGCAATTGGTAATGAATGTGCGGAAAAATGCGTACAGCTACTTGATTTCTGTTTTCCGTACACCCACGAAAACCCATTCCCAACCGGGAGTAAACGAGATGATGTTGCTATAAACGCTTCATTTGACAGGGTCTTTTCCAGTGCAGCTCATTTTCTAGCATAAGCCCACCAATTCAAACTGATTAGCTATAATAACGCGGTTACAACCCGTGAAACCCTCTTACTTTTCTTAAAGATAAAACAACCTGAACTCATTTTTAAATATGATTATCCGCATAACGATCTCCACCATATATAATTTTCAAATAATCGAAGATATTGAGGGACGTAGTCCTGATATCTTTGTAGCAAAGAATGTTTTACGGAAAATAAGCCGCGTAGCGGTGACATCTTTTAATGTAGAAAACAAAGATGTCAGAGCTACGCTCCTCAATTATCTTTTTTTCATAAATGCTACTAAGATAACAGAGCTACGCTCCTGCACTTTAAAATCAGCATGACAGGTCGTTATGGGGATAATCATATTTTTTAAATTATATTTGCGAACAATAAACGCCTTATTTTCATTACAAATAGAAAACATTTCAAACTCATGGACATTGTTCTAGTTGTTTTAGCCGGATTATTATTGTTGCTCGGGTTAACTGGCTGTATTATTCCCATGTTGCCGGGAACGCCACTTTGCTATTTGGGAATTATAGTATTGCATTTCACTTCGTATGCCGAGTTTTCCATTCCCTTTCTTGTTCTTTGGGCAGGAATCATCATTTTAGTCCAGGGATTGAACTACATTATTCCCATTTGGGGAACAAAGAAATTCGGAGGTAGCAAAAAAGGAGCCTGGGGCAGCATGATAGGAATGCTGATCGGGCTAGTTTTTGGTGGTCCTTTAGGAATTATCGTGGGTACTGTCGTGGGGGCATTTGTAGGTGAAATGCTTGCCGGGAAAGAAACAGGAAAAGCTATCCGTGCCGCATTTGGTTCGTTTATAGGCTTCATTTTCGGGACTATTCCTCAACTGGTGGTTGCCGGATTTTTAATTTTTTACTACATTGAAGCCTTAATAAAAGCTTTTTAAGAACAGTTTGCTCCCGGGCTTTCTTTCCTGATTTATGGATAAAGCCAACGACCTAACAAATTAACACTCCGCCACACCAAACACTCTCCCCCACACTTGCACTTGCATAAAAATGCATAAATCGCGGCAAAATATACACAAAATTAACCTTTATACCTCAAACAGGGTAGATAAATACCCTCTGAATGGGATTGTGTGCATTGCCAAATTGGCTGACCTTTGCAACATAGAAAATTAGTTATTCTAAGGCAAAGAAATATCAATTGATCCGGAACAAACAGCTTGTTGGATCACAGAAAAACCAATATGAGCAATTACAAACTGACACATCTCAAAGAGCTTGAATCAGAGTCTATCTTTATTCTGCGCGAAGTAGCAGCCCAATTTGAAAAGCCTGCACTGCTTTTTTCTGGCGGCAAAGACTCCATTGTGATGGCATACCTGGCCTACAAAGCATTTTATCCGGCAGCCATCCCGTTTCCGTTTGTCCACATCGATACCGGACATAATTTTGAAGAAACAATTACATACCGCGATGATCTGGTAAAACTACTTGGTGCACAACTGATTGTTGGTTCGGTGGAAGAATCGATTGCACAGGGACGTGTGGTAGAAGAAAAAGGATTTTCCGCTAGCCGCAATAAACTGCAAACCACCACGTTGCTTGACACGCTCGAAAAATACAAATTCAATGCAGCACTGGGAGGCGCCCGCCGCGACGAAGAAAAAGCCCGTGCAAAAGAACGGTTCTTTTCGCACCGCGACGAATTCGGCCAATGGGATCCCAAAAACCAGCGCCCCGAACTCTGGAACATTTTTAATGGAAAGAAAAATCTGGGCGAACATTTCCGCGTATTTCCCATAAGCAACTGGACCGAAATGGATGTATGGCAATATATCCTTCAGGAAAACATTCCGTTACCTTCGCTTTACTACACCCACGAACGGGAAGTGTTTGAGCGTGACGGAATCATTTACGCAGCCTTGCCCGAAATGCCCCGGCGCGAAACAGAAAAGGTAGAAACCAGACGCGTACGTTGCCGCACCATCGGCGATATAACCTGTACCGGCCTGACGCTTTCAACAGCAAACTCGCTTGAAGACATTATTGACGAAATTGCCAGTTCGCGCGTTACCGAACGCGGTGGACGAGCCGATGACAAACGTTCGGAGGCAGCTATGGAAGACCGCAAAAAAGAAGGGTATTTTTAATTTACGATTTGATTCATTTACAATTTACGATTGATTAAAAACAAGATTATGTCTATAGAACAAAATAAAACAGCGGGTTATCTTGATATGGAGTTACTCAGGTTCAGCACCGCCGGAAGTGTGGATGATGGGAAAAGTACGCTTATCGGGCGGTTGCTTTACGATAGCAAATCAATTTTCGAAGACCAGTTGCAGGCCGTAAAGGATGCCAGCAAAAGGCTGGGTGGCGGCGACGAAGTAAACCTGGCACTGCTTACCGATGGGCTTCGTGCCGAGCGCGAACAGGGAATTACCATTGATGTGGCTTACCGTTATTTTGCCACACCGAAGAGAAAATTTATCATTGCCGACACGCCGGGACACATTGAGTACACCCGCAACATGGTTACCGGAGCATCTACTGCTAATGTAGCTATCATCCTGATTGATGCCCGCAACGGAATTATTGAACAAAGCAAACGCCACTCGTATGTGGCTTCTTTGCTGCAAATTCCGAACGTAATTGTGGCTGTAAACAAAATGGACCTGGTGGATTTTTCGGAAGAAGTTTTCAATAAAATCAAACAGGAGTACGAAGAAATTGCAGCTATTCTGAAACTAAAAAACGTAATCTTCATCCCTATTTCTGCACGCGATGGCGACAACGTGGTGGATGCATCCGATAAAACACCCTGGTATAAAGGCGAAACGTTGCTGCATCTACTGGAAACCCTGCCGGTACGTAAAGATGAAACCAACCTTCCGGCACGTTTTCCCGTACAATACGTCATTCGCCCGCACAGCGATGATTTTCATGATTACCGTGGGTATGCCGGTCGTATTTCAGGAGGAAGTTTCAAAGTTGGCGACGAAGTAACCATTTTACCTTCACACACACAATCGAAAATTGTGGCTATTAACGAAGGAACAAAATCATTGGAAGAGGCATTTACCCCTCAATCCGTTTCCATTCGTCTGGCCGACAACGTGGATATCAGCCGCGGCGATATCATTGTAAAAACTTCGGAACCGAAGCCAATTGTAAATGCAAACGTATCGCTGTTGGTGTGCTGGTTGAACCAACGCCCGCTCAACGAAGGCGGGAAATACATAATCCGTCATGCCACTGAAGAAACCCGGGGTATCATTAAAGCCGTTCATTTCAAGGTAAATATCAATACCCTTGAAAATATCCTGGATGACAAAACAGTAAAAATGAATGACATTGCACATATATCCATCAAAACCCTGAAACCGTTGAAATACGATTCTTACGGCGAAAACCGCATTACGGGAAGCCTGGTGATCATTGACGAAAATACGTTTGAAACCGTGGGAGCAGGCATGATTGTGCACGACCTGGAAGATGATTCGTTTGCTATATAAGAATGACCCCTAACCCCTAAAGGGGAATTAAATTACTATTGATTTTTAAATAGGTATTATGAGTGATATTAAAATAGAAGAAACTAACTCTAACTCCTCTTTAGGGGTTGGGGGTACTGAATTCTTTACTTTTGGGTAAATCGCCGGAAGAAGTACTGGCATTTTTCCTGAACGAATATAAAGGCAAAATTGCTTTGTCATCGAGCCTGAGCATCGAAGATCAGGTGCTTACGGATTTGATCGTAAAAATAGACAAATCGGCAAGAATATTTACCCTTGATACCGGTCGTCTGTTTCCTGAAACGTACAGCCTGATTGACAAAACCAATATGCGCTACGATATTAAGCTTGAAGTTATGTTTCCTGATTTCAACGAAGTGGAAAAAATGGTGAAGGCTGAAGGAATCAATCTTTTTTATGCCGGAATTGAACAACGCAAAACCTGTTGCCGCGTACGCAAACTGGAACCACTGAAACGTGCTTTCGAAGGGTTGGACGTTTGGATTTGCGGATTGCGGCGCGAACAGTCTGTTACCCGCCAGAATGTGCAGTTGGTGGAATGGGACGAAGCAAACGGACTGATAAAACTGAATCCGCTTATCAACTTCAGCGAACAGGAAGTTTGGGATTATATTAAGAAAAATGGAGTTCCATACAATAAACTTCACGACAAAGGTTTCCCTAGCATTGGCTGCCAGCCTTGTACCCGCGCCATACAACCCGGCGAAGATATCCGGGCCGGACGCTGGTGGTGGGAAAATCCAGAGCAAAAGGAATGCGGATTGCACAAACGATAATCTCCCGCCAAAGACAACCCAATACCATAACAAGCTCCCGCAGATAAACGTTGAATCGCTGATTTTTCGTTTATTCTGCGGGAATTTACACTTTCTGCAAAAAAATAATTCAGCCTGCAGTTAGCCACTAAACCCGGAATCTACTTGATTTTAGGGCAGGATTCCTATTTCCATACCATATTCATGGTATAAAAATGCCCTGTAAATGGTATTGTTTTGCCCTGATTATATTGCCAAATTTGTATCGTACACTACATCCGGGCAAGAAGCATAACTTACACAAAATACAAAACAGAATTCAACATAAACAAACCTGTAAAAACAGAACCGAAAATGAGTAAAATATCAGTAAACGGAAAATCCCAGGAGCTGGAAACGCCGATTTCAATAACAGAATTAATAAAATTAAACAATGTGGCCCAACCGGAAATGGTTTCGATACAACTGAACGGTGGGTTCATAAACCGGGATGATTTTGACAGTACCCTTGTTGCAGAAGGAGATGAATTGGATTTCCTTTATTTTATGGGTGGAGGCTCACTTTGATTGACGATTGAATTATTTATGATTGACGATTGAAAGCCAGGACAACCGGCCATTTCAATCATGTATCTAAAATTTAGAATCAAGTCATACAATCGTATATCTAAAATCAATAATCGTAAATCAAAAAATAATGGATTTTACAGAAGAACAAATACAACGTTACAGCCGCCACATTCTATTGCAGGACGTGGGCGTGGAAGGCCAAGAAAAAATCAACAATGGCAAAGTACTGATCGTAGGCGCAGGCGGGCTGGGCGCACCCATTGCTCTTTACCTGGCAGCCGCTGGTGTGGGTACTATCGGAATTATCAATGGCGACGTGGTGGATTTAAGCAACCTGCAACGGCAAGTTATACATTTCACACCCAATGTAAACAAACCCAAAGTAATTTCGGCTAAAGAAAAGATAAACCTGATTAACCCGGATGTAAAAGTAATTACCTACCAACAACTGCTTACGGCCGAAAATGCGCTGGAAATCATTAATGATTACGATTTTGTGGTGGATGGTACGGATAACTTCCCGGTGAAGTTTTTAATAAACAATGCCTGCGTAATTGCAAAGAAACCATTTTCGCACGGAGGAATTCTTCGCTTTGATGGACAAACGCTTACCTATGTGCCCAATGGACAAACAGCATGCTACCGTTGCCTGTTCCATTCTCCCCCACCGCCCAATGCCGTCCCAACCTGTTCGCAGGCCGGCGTGCTTGGCGCCATCGCGGGAATGCTTGGAACCATTCAAGCTGCCGAAGTATTGAAATACCTGACTGGCGTAGGCGATCTGCTCACCAACCGACTGCTGACGTTCAATGCCAAAACCATGGAGTTCAGGACTGTAAAATCGAAACATAACGACAAATGCCCGGTGTGCGGCAGCCACCCAACGGTAACGAGCCTGGTTGATTATGAACAAGCGGTGTGCGACATTGAAAGCCACCGAAAACAGAAAATAAACAACCTCTAACCCACAAAGAGGTTAGGGCTAAATATAAAATATAAATTATGGCAACAACAGAAATAAAACTTGACCCGACCACGAAAAAGCTCTCGCTGATTAGTTTCAGTGGCGATTTCGACAAGCTTACAGCCGTTTTCACGCTGGCCACAGGCGCGGCAGCTGTGGGTTACGAGGTAAATTTGTTTTTTACCTTCTGGGGGCTGGAATGCCATCAAAACGAAACAAGGCAGAAGCCCGGTAGGCAAAGGATTCCTGCCCAAAGTGTTTGGCGTATTTATGGGCGGACTAAAAAGTGCTCCCGTGAGCCGGTTGAACTTTGCAGGTATTAGTCCTAAAATTTTCCGCTATTTGATGCGCAAAAATAATGTGGCAACACTCGAGGAGCTGGTAGAAGCCGCCAAGGTTCTCGGGGTGAATTTCTATGCCTGCGAAATGGCTATGCACATTTTAGGCATCCAAAAATCAGATTTAATTCCCGAAGTAAAAGAAGTATTAGGCGTGGCAACGTTCCTGAAACTGGCCGACGGCGGACAAACACTGTTTATTTGAGCTTCGCGGACATTACGCTTCGCTGTTATTTGCCCTTCGGCGATATTCGGCTTTGCCGATATTAACACGAACGAAGTGAGTAATAACACACAAAGTGTAAATAACGGCGAAGCTAATTAACACGAACAACGTGAGTAAATAACAACAAAATAGAATGGCAAACTACAAACTGGATATTACAAAAGAGCACTGCCCTATGACTTTTGTAAAAACGAAAATTGAACTTTCGAAACTAAAACCGGGCGATACGCTGGAAGTACTGCTCACCGAAGGCGAACCGCTGGACAATGTACCCAGAAGTTCTGAAGAGCAAGGGTACAAAGTGATATCGGTGGAAGCAACGGATACGGCAGGCATACACAAAGTGATTATCGGAAAATAAATACAGATAATAACTTCCCTTTCGCAGGGAGAAATTGGAGGAACTTATGATAAAACTTCCCAAACATATTTATGATGGCATTGTGGAACAGGCTTATGCCGAATTGCCAAACGAAGCCTGCGGGTTATTGGTCGGAACAGGGAATGAAGTAACAAAACAGCACCCAATGACCAATGTAGACCATAGTCCGGAGCATTTTTCGTTCGATCCGGCCGAGCAGTTTCAGGTTTACCGGTCGGCCCGTTCGGAAGACCTGGGAATTATTGCCAACTACCACAGCCATCCCGAAACACCGTCGCGTCCATCAGTTGAGGATATCCGTTTGGCATACGATCCGGACATCCTGTATCTGATTGTTTCTCTGGCCGCCCAAATTCCGGTTCTGAAAGCCTTCAGCATCCGCAATGGAGTCAGCACCGAAGTTCCTATAGAAGTATTGTGAGACAACAATTTTAACGCCCAGCTTATGAAAACTTCATTATTAGAATGTTATTCAAAAAAACATATCGCAGCTAACAAGCGACAGTATTTCAGAATATGAATACATTCCGCTTCACGACAAGCCGCTTCCTTCGTTGGAAAAACTTTCGCAGATAGTGGACTTATTCCGCGTCATCATCTTCCCGGGATATTATGGGGAATCGGCCGGCGATAAAGACACGCTTAAATTTCACATGGGCGTAAACCAGGAATATTTATTTAGTCTCCTCAAAGAACAGGTACAAAGCGGATTGTGTTTCAATGCTCCGGAAGACCAATGCATTGAGTCGCCAAAACTGGCCGAGGGTATTGCCAGGGCGCTGATTGAAAAACTACCGGAACTGAAACGCATTGTATCTACAGACATTAAAGCCACGTTCGATGGCGATCCGGCGGCCAAAAGCTATAGCGAGGTTATTTTTTGTTATCCAACCATACGCGCTGTGCTCAATTACCGCATTGCCCACGAATTGTTCAAGCTGGATGTACCGGTTATTCCGCGTGTAATCACCGAACTGGCACATTCCGAAACCGGTATCGATATTCATCCGGGCGCCAAAATTGGAGAATACTTCAGTATCGATCACGGCACCGGCGTAGTTATTGGCGAAACAAGCATTATCGGCAACCGCGTGCGGTTATACCAAGGTGTAACCCTCGGAGCCAAAAGGTTCTCGCTCGACGAGGATGGCAATCCGCTGAATACGCCGCGCCACCCGATTATTGAAGACAATGTGGTAGTATATGCCAACACCAGTATTTTGGGACGTATAACGATTGGTCAGAACTCCATCATAGGTGGAAACGTTTGGCTTACCAACAGCGTTCCGCCCGGTTCGAGAATTCTGCAACACAAAGCTACTGTCGGTTCATTTAACGAAGGACTGGGTATTTAACAATAAATTATCTGAAAAATATTTAAAAACAAAGTGTACTGAAAAATTTTTCAGTTCAAATTACGTTAGAGAATAGTGACTATAGTCAACCCAATCCACTAAAAATCCATTGACGAGGCTGCCCCAAAAAGTAGTCCCGTCAATTTCACTTTATATGCCAGTTATAATAAGACAAATACAGGAAACGGACAATGCACCGTTAGCAAAGCTAATACGGAAAGTATTCCGCGAATTTAAAATAGACATGCCCGGCACGGTTTACACCGACCCTACCACCGATCATTTGTTCGAATTGTTTCAGGCAGAAAAATCGGCCTATTGGGTTGCCGAAGAAAACGGGAAACTACTCGGAGGCTGTGGCATATTTCCTACCAGCGGCCTCCCCGAAGGCTATGTTGAACTGGTCAAATTCTACCTGTCGGCCGATGCGCGCGGCGAAGGTATAGGAAAATTGCTGATGCAGGTGAACGTAAATACCGCCAGAAGCCTCGGTTACAAAAAACTCTATCTGGAAAGCTTTCCTCAACTGGAGGAAGCCGTTTCAATCTACACCAAGCAAGGATTTGAATACCTGGATGGTCCGCTCGGAGATTCGGGGCATCACGCCTGTACCATTTGGATGGAGAAAGAACTATAGCTTCATTCCTTTCCGGTAAAGCAATTCAAACCTAAAGCCGCCAGTTTCAATACCATTATTCTTAAAAAGCACAAAAATATGTGACGAAATTAAACCCACCGGCATCTAACTGGTCGAAAAAAGCAGATAGTAAAATTTACAACCCTGTTATTTGTTTTTATGTATAAAAAATTGTGTTTAGCAGCGCTACTGGCCGGCACCACCTTATTGGCCCAGAATCCATCACGAGAGCGAAAAGAAAAAAATCCGGTATTGCACGAAGTGTCGAATAAGGATATTGTTCAAAGCATTTATCCCGAAGCCGTAAAAGTTGAAAAGATAAACGATTACTGGTTCCGAATTTTGAGCGATAAAAATAAAATCCTGGGATTTGCAATGTCCAGCGTTTCGTATTGCAAAGATATTATTGGTTACAACAACCTTACGCCGGTGATGATTTTGGTGGACAAAAAGAAAGTTATAAAAAAAGTTGCCCTGCAAACAAACTGGGAGACAGCACGATTTGTGAACAAACTAGAACAAAAGGGCTTTTTTGACCTGTGGGTGGGAAAAACACTGAAAGAAGCCCGGAATCTGCAGGTGGATGCCCGGACCGGAGCCACATATACAGCCCAGGCAGTATCAAAAAATGTCGATTTTCTTTTAAATAACGCCACCAAAAGGCTTCCCATGTAAACCGCCCAAACAATTAATCTGTTCGTCGGCAGCCAGATATAATCACTTTGGCAACAAACACATTTAAACAGCAGCCCCAAAACCAATAGAGTATTAAGGCTGCTTATTTTTTATGCTCATACCACCAAATGAGTATCAAAATACCTATTTTTCGGGATTGTATCCATTGAATAATTGCCCGAACTTTGTAAAAACCATATTATGCAAAACTATGAGCGTTCAGATAATTTTAAGGTCAGACGTAATGGCCTTCGGGAAAGAATTCAGGCAACTGAACGAAGACTGGATTTCAACCTACTTCGAACTTGAAGAATCGGACAAACAAGTACTGGAAAATCCGCAGCACTATATTCTGGACAAAGGTGGTAATGTATTTATTGCGCTTGAAAATGGGCAGGTAGTTGGCTGTTGCGCTTTGCTTGTGCACGATCTTTTCACCTGCGAACTGGGAAAAATGGTTGTATCACCCGCTGCCCAGGGCAAAGGAATTGGCTTGTTGCTTGGAAAAGCTTTGATTAAAAAAGCTCGCGAGCGCGGGTTTAAACAGGTAATACTCGAAGGAAACACAAAAATGAAGGCCTCCATTTCATTGTACAGGAAACTGGGATTTCAGGAAGTTCCTTTTGGGCAGATTAAACAAACTCATGAGTTACATGCCCGTTGCAATATCTTTATGGAACTTAATCTTATCTCCCCGGACACTCCTGAATTTTATATTTGATTCACTATTTCATTCTGTTTTTTATTGATTCTTAGGCAAAATCGACCATAGAGAGGGCTAAAATACCTAAAAAACGGTATGCAAATGACCCTCAATCGGTATTTCTGCAACTGTGGCTATCATCTACTTTTGCATCGTAAATGAAAGATTTCATATTCGATAACAAAAAGTATAGTATGAACACAAGTATTTTTCAAACAACCCAACGAGTGTTGTCTGCTTCCCGTCAACCGGGCAAACAACTGCCAGATTCTCTCCGGAGCCGCTCATTAGCTCAGCTTATTTTTTCGCAGAAATCAACTTCCAATACCTCATCTATGCGAATGTGCTGCTGTAGCCAATCGTGTTGATTCCCGTTATCACAACTCTTCATGCCCCCGGGCAACATTATAATTTACAACTATTTTTTTTCAACGCTTCAGATCAAACCGGTCTGATTCAATATAAAGTATATTCATTCAACAATTTAAAGATATGAAAACGAATTATTTTTATCAAGTGCTTTTTGCCCTGTTTATTTCTTCTACCGTATTTGCAGCCGAAAATGCAGCTAAAGAACCTGTACTAATCAGTGGAACCAAATTTACCTATCCGCTCATTGAAAAATGGATTGCCGAATACCAAAAAGCAAATCCGAATGCCAATATAAAACTGGCTGCAAAAACAAATGCAGGCCAGGTTGCCGATCTCACCATTATTGCTCATCAACCTGCACAAAACGAATTGCAACCTAATCAGGAAATTATCTATGCCGGACGGTATGCATTGCTTCCGGTAACCAATAACAACAACCCGATACTTGTTGATGCAGCTAAAAAAGGGCTTAATAAAAAGGAACTGGACAAGCTTTTCTTCGAAGTAATTGATTACGATAGCGACGAACCGGTACAGAAATCGAAATACCAAGCCAATATCTATTCGCGCGATAACCAGGCTTGCGCTTCGGCCGCTTTAGCCGGACATTTCGGACACCAATCTTCGGAAATCAGAGGAAAAAAAGTATTTGGGGATGATATTTATTTGCTTTCGGCGATAAAAAAAGACTCTATCGGACTGACTTATAACAACCTGGGATATTTGTATGATATCAGTTCGCGTAACCTGAAAGAAGGTATTGCATTGCTACCTATTGATTTGAAAAAAGAAGCAAAACCTATTTTATCAGGCAACCTTGACGAAGTACTAACTGTGTTGGAATCTACCAAAGTAGAAACAGTTCCGGTTGAAAAATTCGGGTTTGTATATTCGGACCAGAATGCCCGCAAAGAGATTACAGCCTTTTTAAAATGGATACTGACAGAAGGACAAAAATTCAATCACGACAAAGGATTTCTGAACCTTGACAAACAAGCGTTGGCCGAACAGGAAAGCCGACTGACAGAGAGATTCCTGACGTTGAAATAAGAAGAACAACCAATTTATAAACAAAAAACGAGCGTTCCCCTTCTCCGTCGGCAAACTGATTGAGGGAACGCCCGTCACAATTCAAAAAATTGTATGACAAAACTACAACTATTTTTTGGAAACTACAAAAAGTTTCCGGCACACGCTGTGCGCAAAACCGGACTGATAATCCTCGTTACAACTATCACTGCATTATCTGCATTTGCCCAGCAGATTGAAATTAAAGGAAAAGTTCTGGAAGAAGGCACTAAATCTTCCGTTATCGGAGCAGTTATCAAAATTAAAGGACAAAAAGCTGCTGCAACATCAGATGTCAACGGGAACTTTGGCGTCAAAGTAAAATCCCTTCCGGCTACATTACTCGTATCTTCCGTTGGCTTTAAGAATCAGGAAATTGAAGTTTATGAAGCCGAACCAACCACCATTTACCTTACCGAAGATCAAAACCGCCTGAGTTCAGTAGTTGTGGTAGGTTATGGTACGCAGAAGCGGAGTGAACTTGTAGGTTCAATTGCTTCGGTGTCAACCGATGCATTGAAAAGAACTCCGGCAGCTTCTATCGATAATCTTTTGCAGGGCAGTAGTTCCGGTGTTCAGGTTACACAAACTTCCGGTCAGCCGGGTGGTGGCGTAAGTATCCGAATCAGGGGTGGAAGCTCGGTTCAAGGTGGTAACGAACCCTTGTATGTAATCGATGGTTTTCCGTTTTATAACACGGCAATTAGTGCCGGAACAATAAGCGGAAGCAGTACAAATCCATTATCTGCCATCAATCCAAGTGATATTGAATCCATTAATATTCTGAAAGATGCTTCTGCAACTGCTATTTATGGTTCCCGTGGCGCCAATGGCGTAATCATTATCACCACGAAAAAAGGTAAAGGAGAACAATCGCGTGTAACTTACGAAGGAAACTTTGGAGTACAATCATTACGCAAGAAAATTGATTTATTGAATGCACACGATTTTGCTATTCTCAGAAACAATGCACTTTACGATACCAACCCTGCTAAAGGGGAGTTTCAATACCTGACCCAGGAACAAATTGATAATTTGGGAGCAGGAACCGATTGGCAAAACGAAGCATTCCGTCAGGCACTTACTCAAAACCATCAACTTTCGATTAGTGGTGGAACTCAAAAAACGCATTATGCCATTTCGGGCAATTACTTTAATCAGGAAGGGATTATTCGGAACACTGATTTCAGTCGTTTCAGTGGACGTGTAAACCTTGATTCACAAGTATCTGATAAATTGAAAGTGGGTGTAAACCTGACCGGAAGTAAATCGGATGCCAATGTAGCACCAAGTGGAATTGTAACAGCATTACTCCTGATGCCTCCAACTGCAACAGTTTACGATGCAAACGGAGCGTATACACTTCGCAATCCATTTGAAAATATTTTCTCAAATCCTATTGCTTCGCTGAACGAACAGATTAATAAATCAAGATCGTATAAATTACTTGGTAGTGCCTTTGCTGAATACTCATTTACGAAAGACCTTGTTTTTAAAACGTTGTTTGGTGTAAATATCGATAATAACAAAGAGTATAACTATGTTCCGAAGATAATTTATGAAGGTGCGTTGACAAATGGACAAGCCGGATTAGGAATTCTTGATTCATATACCTGGTTGAATGAAAACACATTGACATATAGTAAAGAAATTGCTCCAAAGCATAATCTCGAAGTGTTGGCAGGTTTTACACAGCAGGAAAATAAACAGGAAATAGTGCGTACTGGATCATCCAGCTTCGTTTCTGACGACCTTACTTACAATAGTTTGCAGGGTGGCTCGGTTATAACTACTCCTTATTCCAATGCATCCAGAAATGCGTTGATCTCTTACCTGGGTCGTGTGAATTACAATTTTGATCATAAGTATTTTCTGACAGCCAGTATCCGTCAGGATGGTTCATCCCGCTTTGGAAAAAATAATAAGTGGGGAACGTTTCCTTCGGCAGGTGCTTCGTGGTATGCCAGTAACGAAGAGTTTTTCAAACCTTTATTGCCTGTGATAAATGACTTGAAAGTAAGATTCAGCTACGGAAAAACCGGTAATCAGGAAATTGGGAATTATCAGTCTCTCTCCACTTTGTCGACTACAAAATACCTGATCGGGAATACGCTGGTAACCGGATTTACGCCCGACCGTATCTCCAATGATTACTTGGGTTGGGAAACCACTTATCAGTTTGATGGCGGACTTGACATAAGCTTGCTAAAAGACCGTATTTCAATCACGGTTGATGCTTATCGTAAAAAAACGGTCGATTTGCTGTTGAATGTGGAGCTTCCCTGGACAACCGGGCAAGCCACTTCATTGCAGAATTATGGATCGGTGGAGAATAAAGGGCTGGAATTTACGCTGAATACTCAAAATTTAACCGGTAAATTCAAATGGAACTCCAATTTGAACCTATCTCTTAACCGAAATAAAGTACTTAGTTTGGGCGGAAACTCTAGCTCGTATGTAAGCGGAAACTACATTGTAAAAGTGGGTGAATCACTTGGCACATACTACGGTTGTGTAATTGATGGTGTGTTGCAAACAGGCGAAGAAGCCACCAAAGGAACATTCACCGGAAGTGCAACTCCGAAAGCAGGCGACCGGCTTTATAAAGACATCAGTGGTGACAAAACCTTTACCAGTGCGGCCGATCGTGCTATAATTGGCAATGCACAGCCCGATTTTATTTTCGGATTCAATAATAACTTCGAATACAAAGGATTTGATTTGTCGTTGTTCTTCCAGGGAGCGGTTGGTAACGAAATTCTAAATGGCAACAGACAAGCCCTTGAGTTATTCAGTGGACAACAAAATGCCGCAGCTTCGGCGTTAGACCGTTGGACACCTACTAACCCAAGCAACTTAATTCCCCGTGCGAAACTGGATCCGGCTCCGGTATTTTCCAATCGCTATATCGAAGATGGGTCATTTGTCCGCCTTAAGAGTGCCAGTTTCGGATATACTTTCCCCAAGAAAATTATCAAAGCCCTTAAGTTGTCCAACGTAAAAATATATGTTTCAGGGTCTAACTTATTGACCTGGACAAAATATACCGGCTTCGATCCTGAAGTTACTTCGGGTGATAATACAGTTTCACAAGGAACGGATACCGGCATTTATCCGGTGGCAAAAAGTTACAATGCTGGAATTAATATCACGTTTTAATAATTACGGTTCAACAAATTTAAAATAGAAACTCATCATGAAGATAAAAATATATTTAGCCATCATCGTGTTGTCGCTGGTATCGTGCGTCGATCTGACCGAAACACCGGCTTCGAACCAGACAACCGAGCAGTTTTACCGAAACGAATCGGATGCAGTAGCAGCCGTGAATGCAATTTATGCCGGATTAAATGCCAGTGGTCAAACGCTTTATAATAGCCTGTTTCAAATTGGAGTAGAAATGGCCACCGATGATTACGAAGCCGGACCGCGTGCCCGTAATGCACATGTTCGTGCCATTTCCGGGTTGACTCATGACCCGTCGAACGACCGTATGCAACAACTCTGGAAGCAAAGTTATGATTTGATCAATCGTGCTAACATAGCCATTGACCGTATTGCTTTGATTGACAATGCCAATATCAGTGATAAGGCCAGAAAACAAACCATCAATGAAGCGAAATTTCTTCGTGCGTTGAATTACTTTAATTTAGTACGTTGGTTTGGCGATATTCCAATTGTTTTACACGAAACAACTTCGCTGGCTCCTGCTGATTTAAATGTAAAACAGTTGCCTGCTGATTCTGTGTACGCTCAAATAATCCGTGATTTGAAAGATGCTGAAAATTTGCCAAAGCCGACGGAACAAGCTAGTACAGATATAGGAAGAGCAACCTCGGGTTCAGCAAAAAGTTTACTTGCTAAAGTATATCTGACTCACAAGGACTGGGTTCTTGCAGCTCAGAAAAGTAAAGAAGTAATTGATTCAAAATGGTACGATTTGTTCGATGATTTTGCAGACGTATTCAATGTGGGTACTAAAAACGGGAAAGAGCATATTTTCTCAGCACAGTTCAAAGGCAACTTCAACTTTGTGGGAAACAGTTTGGCGTCACGGTCGGCTGCAACCGAGCCTCCGGGGGTTAATGGCGACTATGCCGATGCGCTTCATGTGGCGGGTGGTTTGTATGCAAGTTTCAGCAGTACCGATAAACGCCGGGCGGTAACTTTTGTAAGTTCAATGGTGAGCCCTACCGATGGTAAAACCTATAACTTTTCGCCGCCACATTTCCATAAGTATTACGATCCGAATGTTATCGGAAATCAGGGACAATCTTCCAAGAATACACCTATTATACGCTTTGCAGAGGTGTTACTCATATATGCGGAAGCCAAAAATGAGGCAAACAATGCTCCGACTGATTCAGCTTTTTGGGCAATAGATAAAGTGAGAGTTCGTGCAGGTATTCCAAAACTGAAAGATACGTATCCCGGACTAAATATCAGTCAGTTCCGCGATTCTGTATTTCAGGAACGTCGCAAAGAGTTGGTGTTCGAATATCAACGTTGGTTTGATTTGGCTCGTCGTGGAGCAACTTATTATGTGGCTGTGCTGAAAGCTGCCGGCAAAACAGCCGCTGCACCCCGTCACATTCACTTCCCAATTCCACAACGTGAAATTGATCTGAATCCGAATTTAAAACAGAATCCTGACTGGGTAAATTATTAATTCTACTGATTATGAAACTGAGAAATATAAAAAATTATTTTACTGCCGGTAAAACAGGATTGTTGACCACGGGACTGGTAGTGGCTGCTAACGCACAGGCAGCCACACCAAAAGAATCAAAACCAAATATCATTATGATTATGGTGGACGATCTCGGATTTTCAGATGTTGGTCCATACGGTGCTTCTGAAATTCAGACTCCAAACATTGATAAACTGGCCAAAGAAGGTATCCGCTTCCGTCAGTTTTACAACAATTCCATCAGTGCCCCAACCCGGTCATCACTCATTACCGGTCAATACCAACATAAGGCCGGAGTCGGTTATTTCAATGTAAATCTGGGGCTTCCGGCTTATCAGGGTTTTTTAAATAAAGAGTCATTGACTTTTGGTGAGGTGCTTCACGAAGCCGGTTACACTACGCTGCTTTCAGGGAAGTGGCATGTGGGCGACGATAAGGATCAATGGCCTAACCAACGTGGATTCGATCAATTCTTCGGGTTTATTGGTGGTGCAAGTAACTATTATAACATTGGAGAAAAAGGTCGAAATGAAGTTGCATTGATAAAAAACAATAAGCCTTATCAGCTTGATCAGGGCAAATATCTGACTCAGGAGATTGCCAATAATGCTATCGAATTCATCGACGAACAAAACAAAGAGCAAAAACCATTTTTCCTTTATCTGGCTTTCAACGCTCCGCATTGGCCGCTGCAAGCTTTGCCTCAGGATATTGAAAAATACAAAGGGAAATATGCTATTGGTTGGGACTCATTGCGTCAGGTACGGTTTGAGAATGCAAAAAAACTTGGCGTTGTTAGCCCGGATCAAAAGCTTACCCGGCATGATGATGCAGTGAAACCCTGGAACAAACTCACCTACGATGAACAACAACTCTGGCAACGCCGCCAGGAAGTGTTTGCCGCTATGATTGACCGGGTGGATCAGGAAATTGGTCGTGTGTTGGCGAAGCTAAAAGAGTTGAAGAAAGATGATAATACGTTGATTGTCTTCATTTCAGATAATGGCGCTCAGGGTGGAAATGGTACAAGCATTTATACACAACGGAATACCGGTCCGGTTGGCTCAGCGGGTTCGTACGAAACGCAAAACAGCAATTGGTCGCAAACCGGAAATTCTCCATTGCGTAACTACAAAGCTACTCCGTACGAAGGTGGTATCAGTGCTCCGTTTATTGCCTGGTATCCGGCTAAAATTAAGGCTGGAACAATTACTGATGGTATTGGTCATTTGATTGATTTAGCCCCGACTTTTTATGAATTGGCAGGTGCTAAATACCCGACCACTTACCACGGTGTGAAAACAAATGCATTGCCGGGTAAAAGCTTACTTCCGGTTCTTACAGGTAAAAATGATATTGTGCAACGTGGCGAACCATTGTTTTGGGAGCGTGGTGGAAATAAAGCCGTTCGCGAAGGAAAATGGAAATATGTTTCAGCTTTCCCCGAAAATAAGGATGAGTTGTACGATATTGAAAGTGACCGTGCCGAAAACAATAATGTGGCTGATAAATACCCGGAGATTGTTGCCGGTTTGAAAGCTAAATACGCTGATTGGGCTAAGAAAAACGACGTAGTTGATTACAATAAACTTCGCCCTAAAGTAGTGAATCAGTTGAACAGTCAGTCTCAAAAAAGAGATATTTTCTAACATTAAAATTCATAGTAATGAAAAATATAATAGTACCACTGGCTTTAGCTACATCGGCTACAGTATTTGCTGCCAAGCCTTCAAAACCAAACATAATACTTATTCTGGCTGACGATTTGGGTTATTCGGATTTAGGGGCTTATGGCTCCGAGATTGAGACTCCTAATCTGGATAAACTGGCTTCGGAAGGAATCCGTTTCAAAGAGTTTTATAACAATTCTATTAGTGCTCCTACACGTGCATCATTGCTCACCGGGCAATATCAGCACAAAGCCGGAGTTGGTTATTTCTCCGATAATTTGGGTTTACCTGCTTATCAGGGATACCTCAATCAGGAATCATTGACTTTGGGCGAAGTGCTTCAGACAGCCGGATATAAAACTTTGTCGTCCGGTAAATGGCATGTGTCAGGAGTTGTTGATGGAAAAGAAGTCAGCAATCCCTGGCAGCGTGGTTTCGATCGCTCGTTGTATGCCAACAATGGAAGTTATTTCGATCAGGGCGATTATGTAGCCGGAGGCAAAGATAAAAAAGAGGCTGATGTTATCGAACCGTTTAAAAGTAGGAAAATCCCCTACCGCTTGGATGGAAAACCTTATCCACTGGAAGCAGGCTCGTATTATCAAACCGATGTTATTACCGATAAAGCGGTTGAATTTATTGGCGAAGAAAGCAAACAGGATAAACCATTCTTCCTGTATTTGGCTTACACTGCACCTCACTGGCCATTGCATGCACGTCCCGAAGATATTGCCAAATATAAAGGTAAATATAATATAGGTTGGGATGAACTTCGCAAGCAACGTTTCGAACGCCAGAAGCAGTTGGGCATTGTTGATACCGGTTTCAATATTTCTCAAAAGAATGAAGATATCTACAATTGGAGCAAGTTGTCGTACGATCAAAAACAACTCTGGGCGAGTAAAATGGAGGTATATGCCGCCATGGTAGACAGGCTGGATCAGGGAGTTGGAAGGGTGTTGGAACAACTCAGGAAACTAAAAATAGATGATAATACGCTTATTGTATTTATTTCTGATAACGGTGCTCCGGCCGAAGATCTGGTGAAATGGCACAGCGGAGCTATACGCAATTCCGGCCCAGTGGGTACAATAGGTTCGTTTGAATCGCAGGGGAAAGACTGGTCATACGCTTCCAACACACCGTTTCGCGACTTTAAGGATTATGTGTACGAAGGTGGTATCAGTTCACCTTTTATTGCCTGGTATCCCGGTAAAATTAAAGCGGGAACAATTACCAAAGGAACAGGACATATTATTGATATTGCACCCACATTCTATGAACTTGCTGGTGCTAAATACCCTAAAAAATACAAAGATATTACTCCGAACGAGTTGGCTGGAAAAAGCTTATTGCCTGTGCTTTTAGGAAAACAAACCGAAGTTCAGCGAAACGAACCATTGTTCTGGGAACGCGCCGGAAATCGTGCTGTTCACTTTGGCAAATGGAAACTCGAATCGCATTATCCAAGCTATGCATGGGAATTGTATGATCTTGAAAACGACCGTGGTGAAACACAAAATGTAGCTGCCCAAAATCATGATATTGTCAGCCAGTTGTCGCAGAGATATTTTGAATGGGCAAAGAAAACCGGAGTAGTTGATTTCAGCGAACTGGAAAGCAAAGAGCCGGTTTCCATGAAAAAATACCGCGAAAGCAAATTGCAGGATCCGGTTCGGGGTGGATTCTAAAAAATAAATTTTTAATTCTAAAGAATAAGAAATATGAAACGAAGTATTAAGTTATTGGCAATTGTAATTTCTTTAGTTTATAATGCTTTACTACTTGCCTCACCACGGGTATTTCCTACCGGCGTAACTATCTATAATCCGGCGAAAGCCTACAATAGTTTTGTCCTTTTTGCAAGCCCCGACAATATTACTCACCTGATTGATATGAATGGCACCAATGTGAAACAATGGCTCTATTCCGGGCAACCGAGCGAAATTCTTGCGCCCGAAGTAACCGGTGGAAAATTGGGGCATGTTGTCCTGCAACTCGAAAATGGTATTGGCTCGTTTAGCAACAAAGTGTTTGCCGAGTTGGACTGGGATGGGAATGTTGTTTGGCAATGGGGTAAAAATGCACCTGACGCAGAAGCCAAACAGCATCACGATTGGTATCGCCTGCCAAACGGGAATACATTGGTTTTGGCTCATATAAAAAGTACGCTGTTTGGGTACAACAACATTACCGACGACGTGATTTATGAAGTCAAACCTGATGGAGCCATTGTGTGGAAATGGATCTCGGTGGAACATCTGAATGAATTCGGTTTATCGTCCGAAGGCATAGAGTACCTGAAAAAACGCGTGGCGCAATCAAAGGTAAATGAAAGGGCACTGGATTATTTGCATATAAATGATATGCATGTAATCGGTAAAAACAAGTGGTTCGATGCAGGCGACAAGCGTTTTGATCCCGAGAATATCATTTTCGATTCGCGGAATGCTAATTTCGTAGCCATTATCGAAAAGAAAACGGGAAAAATTGTATGGCGCCTGGGCCCCGATTTCCCTGATCCGAAAATCAGTACAGAAAAGGCTGACAAAAAAAACAATGCCAACCGAATTCTTGATCAGATTTCTGGACAACATGATGCACATATCATTGCTGACGGTTTGCCCGGAGCAGGCAACTTGCTCTTGTTCGACAATCAGGGAAGTGCAGGGTATCCTCCGGTTGAAATCCGGGCATACTCAAGAGTATTGGAAGTGAATCCTGTAACCCGCGAAATTGTATGGGAATATAAAGGCAGTCTTTCCGGTGGTTCGGATCGCTCGTTTTTCAGTTCGTACATAAGCAGCGCACGCCGGTTGCCAAACGGCAACACACTTATCAATGAAGGTATGAATGGGAGGTTCTTTCAGGTAACCCCGGATGGTGAAATTGTGTGGGAATACGTCAATCCTTATGTGGGAAAACAACGCGGAGGCGAAAGAAAAGGTTTTGAGAACACCGTTTACCGGGCGCAACCGGTTCCTTATGAATGGACTCCGGCAGGAACACCACATACCGAAATTCCGGTAGCTCAACCCGATCTTTCTACATTCAGGATAGCCCTTCAGGCGTGGTAAATTGCAAAGCAAAATATGAAGAACAAAAAAACAATTGCGAAAGCTATTGCTTTGACTGCATTTTTATCCCTGCAGCTAAATGCACAAACTGTCCGAACTTATCAATTGCAGGAACTACTGGCTGATAACAAACTTGAAATAACCATTGGCAAGCGGTTGATTGGTTCGGTTGATAGCGATAAACCTGCTATTACATTAAATATTATTGAACAGATTGCATGGCTTAAAACTGTGAATTTCCAAAATGGTGAAATAGAACTGGATCTTAAGGGCAAAGATGCTCTGCAGAATAGTTTTCTGGGAATTGCGTTTCATGGGCTAAATGACTCGGTTTATGATGCTGTTTATTTTCGTCCGTTTAATTTTCAAGCAACAGATTCGGTGCGCCACATTCATGCTGTGCAGTACATTAGTAGCCCGGATTATCACTGGGAACGGTTGCGAAGAGAACATAACGCACAGTACGAAAAAGCAATTGTTCCGGCTCCCGATCCCAATACCTGGTTTCATGCACGGATAATTGTCAGTCACAGCAAGGTGAAGGTGTATGTGAATCATAATTCCACACCTTCGTTGGAGGTCGACAAGCTTAACCACCGGGATGCAGGGAAAATTGGCTTGTGGCTAAATGGAGATTTTGCCAGTTTTGCCAATTTGAAAATAACCGATTATTGAGATTGGATTTTTTTAGTCCCGTTATTACGAATTTGTTATTCTCAAGCACCCAACATGCAACAATATACCTAGCCTGCGGTATTAAAATGCCTACGAAAAGGTATTTCAATTGTGGTTAATTGCCTGTATCTTTGCACTATCAAATAACATAAAACAAAGTATTTATAATTCCTGTAAATTGAATTTTATGAACCCATTATTTATGTACATACATATGTGTTGCTGCCATTGCCATTTCAATGACCGGTTGAGACGTTTGTACATATTCGTGAAATAAGTTTACAAATACACAAAATCACAGCCGGTCAATGCTTATTTGACCGGCTGTGATTTTTATGATTAATCCATTTCTAAGCAATAGGAAGGTCATTTTTCGTAATTCATACAATTTTGTTGTTTCAATTGGGTTTGTCAAATTGTTTTTCTTCGATGTGAATCGCGGGAAGCAATGGATAAGCAAGTTTTTAGACTTAGTTTTGTGTGAATGGGTGAATAACTAATTTTCATTTATTGCCAGAACATCAAATGGCATTCCTTCGGTGCGAATCGCGGGAATGTGTGAATAATAACATGAATCAGCAATTATCCGGTTATTATTCCTCTTGTTTTTAGTTTTATTCTCTTCTTATCCATCATTTCCTTTCAATGCAAGTTGTGGGGGAATGGTGGATATTTTTTTCTGTAAAATTATATTTATAATCAGACCTACCAGGTTTTTAAGACCTGGTAGGTCTATTGGACTTTACCGCTGTAATAGCAGAAACACTCGCTAAAAAATCGGGAAGGCTGCTGTACAATTGGAAATAGCCGCTGTATAAATGAGGTCAGCCGCTGAAAAATCGGGAAAGCAACTGTAACATTGGAAATGCTTGCTAAAATATTGGAAACACTCGTTGAAAAATTGGGAAGACTGCTGTACAAATGAAGTCAGTCGCTGAAAAAACGGGAAGGCCGCTGTAACATTGGAAATGCTTGCTGAAAAATAGTGCAGCATACTGTAACATAGAAGCACATAAAGAAGTCGTCTTGACTTTTTATAATGTCGCTCCTACGGAGCTCTTTATTCCTAAAAACGAACATCTCTACCATAATATTGCTCCTAAAGGAGCATTTTTCAAGCTTCGGAGAAGCATTATTATGGTAGAATTGTTCATGAATTATATCTTTTAGAGCTCCGTTAGGAGTGAAATTATAATCAGTACAAAAGTCAAGACGACTTCAAATTCATTTTGTTAGGAAAAAATATTACAAAGGCTTGCTTAAGTAAAATTATTCGATTAGATTTGTCGCAGAATTATCTTAAATAAAAATCTAAAAGAAGAATCTATGAATCATTTTCAATTATCTAAGCTGAATACCTATAGGCTTATTTCTATCGAAACAAAAAATAATCAGGCGGAAGCTTCCCTCATTCCTGCATTTATCAAAGGAGTGGCCCGGTTAGAGGCCATGATCGTGGAAATTGACCAATTGTCTGTGGAACAATCAACAAATATTACGGGTATTGCCAAAGAAAAAAATGCATTCCTAAACGAGCTGGAAGGTTATCTGGTGGATGTTGCAGGCGCTGTATATGCGCATGCACAGTTGCAGAACAACAAGACATTGCGGGAAATAGTCAATTTCAAACAAGGTGCAGTGGCTAAAATGCAGCAATCGGCCGTGATTAATGCAGCTGCTATTGTGCTTGAAGAAGCCACAAAGCTTACCCCCGAAGAATTGGCCGAAGGTGGAATAAGCGCCGAAGAAATGACACAGTTTGCCAACACCCTGGCGCAAGTGAAAGCCGCAGCCAACGAACCACGCGCAGCCATTATCGACCGTACGGGACACACGCAACGAATGGCCGATTTGTTTGCCGAAGCCAGCGACCTGAAGAAAAACACCCTCGACAGACTGGCCACACAGTTTGTCCGCAAAGCCCCAGATTTTCACTATAAATACCAGGCTGCCGCCACGGTTATCTACCGCCACAAATCCAAAACACCCGCTGCTACTCCTGAAGTAGAAGCCTAAAGGGCTGTTTAAAGACTTTTCTTTTCCTTTCTTTTGTAATGTCAGGAAAAAGAAAATGATATTGATGAAATATAACTATTGTTGTAAACAATCAACCAATTACCCCTCGTTACAAACGAGTGGAAGAAAAAAACCACCAAGTGCCCATAGCCTCAATCATTACGGGCAAGTGTAAAAAAAGAAAAAAAGACACTCTTACTCAAAGGGAGAACTTTGAAATAGGCGTGAAATTATAAATATAACAACACGAGAATGACGAAAAAAATTACTTTTATATCATACATTTTACCATTATGCACCCCAATTTTATCATTTCTATTGATTTTAATTTGGACTTTGATGTTAAACATACATTATGCTGATAATGATTATAGTTTATTTTTGCTATTAACAGCCCTAAATCTACTAATCTTTCTGATCCCGTCTTTCATTCTTCAACTGAATTATACTTTGTCTGACAAGAAAACAATGCTAATAATTGATGAATCAATTGACTTAGTGAGATTGATTGACAACGAAAAGGAATTTTCTTTTAAACTATGTGACGTTGATCGTGTAAGAATGATTCACTCTAAGAACTACGACGGATTTTGGGCTTTTGCACCGTGGAGTACTCATTATTTTTATATGATTTGTTTGAAAAATGATGACGAATTTTTGGTTACGCGACTAATTGGCAAGAAACTAGACAAACTTCTGAATGTTAGAATCGTTCGAAAAAGAGTTTCCTTTCCGTTTATAACAAAGTATTACTTAGACAGAGCGAAGAACAAATATAACAAAACAAGCGCCTAGCCCTCTCCCCCTCGCGTTTGTAACGAGGAGGAAAAAAGATAACAATTTAGACACAATTATAGATTAAACTTTTAAAATGCAAAAGAAATCCTTTTTATGTACTTTATTTCTCTTTATAGCCTTCACTATGAGTTCACAGAGCACTGAGAATAAATCATTAAAAATCGGTGGAGGACTTGGCTATTCGCAAAGCGATAATTGTTTCGGAACAGGAACACTATACAGTATTGGTTATCAACAAAACATTTGGAAGGATAGGCTACGGTTTAATCCGAATTTGAGTTTAGGATTTTATAGACCTTTATTCATTACTGATATACCAGATCAATATTTTAATTCAATAAATCTGAATGCAAATCTGAATTTGGATTTAATCAGGTTGAGCCGTTTATCACTTTTAATTTATGCTGGCGGTGAAGCGGGAATGACACAGGGATATGTATCGACAATCGGTTCTGTAAATGATTTTCATTTGGGGGTTGATTTTGGAGGAGGAATCCGTATTAACAGCAAAAGCAAGAAAACGGCTCTCAATATTTTACCATTCAACTTTAGATTTGGTTACCCAAACTTCATGGAATCATATTTGAAACTTGAATTTGACGTAAAATTGTAGAATCCGGCTTTGTTGACTTTATTCATTTGCGAGTTGAAAGTGCATTTCGACAGCACGCCTCCTCTCCCACTCGTTTGAAATTACGGAATTGATGAGATATAATTATTGTTACAAACAATCAACTACTTATCCCTCGTTATAAATGAGGGAAAAAACGAAATTAATTGGAAAATAAATCCACAGCTATTGCCCTTACAATGAATAAAGAACATTTTTACAAACTGACCGTTCAGTGGACCGGAAACACAGGAAACGGGACATTAAACTACCGAACATACGAGAGGACTCATACTGTTTCGGCCGACAGCAAAGAAACGATCCTTGCTTCTGCCGATCCGGCTTTTCGTGGCGACAAAACGAAATATAATCCGGAAGAACTGCTCCTGGCTTCCCTCTCCGGTTGCCATATGTTGTGGTTCTTGCATTTGTGTGCTGAGAATGGTGTGATTGTTACTGATTATACCGACAACCCCACGGGAATAATGGAAGAAACTGATAATGGAGGAGGAAAATTTAAAGAAGTGACATTAAATCCGATTGTGACAGTCACCAATTTAAATACTCTCAGCAAACTTGACGACTTGCATAAAAAGGCAAATGAACTTTGTTTCATAGCCAACTCAGTGAATTTTATCGTGAAACATAATCCAACAGGGAAAACGATTTGACACAACTAAGCAAGTAACGAAAGAAGTTTCACTCAAATTTCAAGAAAAGAGGCTTTTCTAATAAATGTAAGAAACAAATACTGATCGTTTGAATGGCTATTAATTAAGACATCAGGGCTAACGCCCCTCAATTGACAAGGATTTAATCTATCTACCAAGATATCAGGACTACGTCCCTATATTAAAAAAAGGAGCGTAGCTCCGAAATCTTTGTAGTAAAAAGTGATAATCAAAACCCGAGGGGCGTTAGCCCTGATATCTTAAAATGTGTTGTCCGCTTTATAGTTTAACGTTAACTTTGAATTTGTTTCACGAGAACTAAAAAATTAAACTAAAAGTGAGTTCGGCAAAAGATCATAACTCATTATTATACTTTGCTATAAACAAAAATAAGGGTGTTGGTGTTGGTAAAATGCATACTACTAAGGGTAATTGATAAAAAAAATCATACTTTCAGAAACACTCTAGCCCTTAGTAGAAAATTAATTCAGATATAAGGAGCCCTTATTCTATTCTGAAGCATCATTTTAGGGTTAAAGCAGGTAGAAATATTAAATCGAACTCACATTAAACTATGATTTACGTCGCACTTTTAAGAGGAATAAATGTTGGGGGCAACAACAAAGTGGAGATGAAAAAACTCAAATCGACTTTTGAGCTGCTCGGGTTTACAAATGTTGTTACCTATATCAATTCGGGGAACATTGTTTTTGAAGACATCTCGAAAGAACAGGTTGTCATTGTAAATGAAATAGAGAAAGCGATAAAAAAAGATTTTCAGAATGGAAATAAAAGTCCTGGTCCGGGATTTTGAGAATATCGACACTATTTGCAAAGAACTGCCGGCCACCTGGACAAAAAATGAGTCGATGCGAACCGATGTACTGTTTCTGTGGGAGAAATTCGACAAGCCGGATATTATAGACCAATTGCAAATTAATCCTGTTGATAATGTGATATATCTGCCGGGTGCCATTTTGTGGAATGTAGAAGGTAAAAATTACAGCAAAAGCGGTATGCTAAAGCTTATGGGAACAGCAATATACAAGAATATGACAATAAGAAACGTAAATACTGTTCGGAAGCTACATCAGATTATGGCCAGCATCCACGGTGAGAAACAATGATATTGCCACAAAAAACCGACTAAACACCCTGAAAACATTAACTATACACATGGCGTAGCTCCTGTACCGGAAGATAGGGAGACAATATTCAGCACATTAAAATACATCCTTTATGCAAAATACCTAAAAAAAGGTATGAGAATGCCTATGCAAAGGTATTTCAGCACCTGTGCAAACAGCGTAATTTTGCAAAATGAAATCAAACAGTTTCGTTTCACGCAAGGTTTACTGTCAGAAAGCACAAAACATCTTATGCAAAAATTAATCTACAAGATCATCCAGTATTTTCTGCTCCATTTTGTAAAATGGAGTGAGCAGATATTTGGCAACTACCGCATTGTTTCCATACCTCAACCAGCTTTCTTAAAGATTTCAGATTCTTCCTCATCCATGCGAATGCGTTGCTGCATGTAACACTAAATTCATATCGGCTGCTTGTTCTTCGTTTGCTTCCAACCAAAAGAACGGGCACACAATAATCACTTATCAGAAACCATATTTAATTCGTTGCAATAGCTAAAAAACCAGTTATTACAAACAAAAAAGCGACTATTCCCCTTCTCCGTCGGCAAACTGATTGAGGGAATAATCGCAACAATTAAAAAAATTGTATGACAAAGTTACGTTTATTTTTTCGAAACCACAAAGTGGTTTCGGCTTCTCATTTACGCAAAAACCGGATTTTATTCCTGTTTGCAATTCTCAGTACAACATCGGTATATGCTCAACTGGTTGAAGTTAAAGGTAAAATTCTGGACGAAAACAGTAAGGCGTCCGTTATCGGTGCTACCATTAAAGTAAAAAACCAACCCGGAGGCACTGTTGCAAATACAAATGGTGATTTTAGCCTCAAGGTCAAGGCACTTCCCGTAACTTTGGTTGTAACCAGCACCGGTTATAAAACCCTCGAAATTGATGTTTATGAAAGTGAGCCTCTGACAATTTACCTGGCTGAGGACCAGAATAAGCTCAACGAAGTAGTAGTTGTGGGTTATGGAACCCAAAAGCGCAAAGAGCTTACGGGGGCTTTCTCGTCTGTTTCCAAATCGCATTTAGAGTATAACACAGCTCCGTCAGTCGACGGTTTGTTGAGTGGCGCTGTGGCCGGCTTAAACGTGATACAGAATTCAGGTCAGCCGGGTTCACCAGCCAAAATACGCATACGTGGAGGTAATTCGGTGAACGCCAGCAATGATCCGTTGTACGTTATTGATGGGTTCCTGTACTTTAGCGACAATACTAGTACCAAAGTTGGTTTGGGAGGAATTGAGGGAGAATCCAATCCGTTGAATCTATTGAATCCTTCGGATATCGAATCTATTGAGGTGCTGAAAGACGTTTCTGCAACTGCCATTTACGGTTCACGCGGATCTAATGGCGTCATACTTATTACTACCAAAAAAGGGCAAAAAGGACGGAACTCAATTAATTACCAATACTCGTTAGGGCTTAGCAAATCGGCTAAGAAACTGAATTTACTTACCGCCTCGGAATGGGCCCGCATGCAAAAAGATTATTTTCTGAACAAACCCGGTTACACCGATGAAGAAATTCAACAGCTGGGCGATGGTTACGATTGGCAGGGCTCGGTGCTTCAAACCGGTGTTTCAGAAAACCATTCCATTTCGATAAATGGTGGCGACGATAAATCACAATATTTTATTTCCGGAAATTACCTTAATCAGGATGGGGTGGTGCTTAATTCAGGTTTTAAACGCTTTGTTGGCAAACTGAATTATAACAAGGAACTTTTTTCAGGGTTTAGCATTGGTGCCACCATCACCGGGACCAAAAGCACCCAAAACAGCCTGACAACCTTCGAAGGTGTGAATTATAACAGTTCTCCTTATTCAAAAGGTATTGCAAATTCGCTGACTTATGCACTGTATATACCACGTGTGGTTCCAATTTATAACGCCGATGGTGGTTATAATTTCAGCAATCCCTACGAATACGAATACCTGAGAGAAGGAAGTACAACGGCCAATCCTGTTTATGACCTGAAAAACAGTACCGCGCAGACAATTAACACGGCATTTCTGGGTAACTTTTTTGCACAATACAAGATTTCCAAAGAACTTACAGCCAAAGCCAGCATAGGAAGTAACGTAAGCCACACAACCCAGGATTTCTTTGCTTCCCAATACACCGCCCTTGGTCTCGACCCGGACGGCCTTGGGGGAATTGGCAACAAGCGACTGGAAATACTGCAATCGGAATTTACCCTTTCGTATAGTAAACAATTTAATAAAATCCATTCTGTAGATGCATTAGCCGGATTTACATACGAAAAAACCAATACCAATTTCCTGACAACGACTGCCAAAAGGCTTACAACTTACGATGAACTGGGAACAACCCATTTGGAACGTGCCCAGGACCAATATATCCTGAACGACCGCTCCAACAGTGACCTAAGCTCTATATTATGGCGGATCAATTATTCGCTGCTGGACCGTTACCATTTGACTGCAAATTTCCGGAGCGACTATTCCAGCAAATTTATCAATCATCCATGGGGATTATTTCCTTCAATCGGCCTATCGTGGAATTTAAATGAAGAGTCATTTTTGAAAAATTCAAAATGGCTCAGCAACCTTAAAGTCCGGGCCAGTTATGGAACGGTAGGAAACCAGGAAATCAATGCTTTTCTGTTTGCCAACCAAATGAAAGCTGTTTGGGTAAATGGAACTATTGCTTTTGTACAGAGCAATGTTGGAAATCCAAATCTCAAATGGGAAACAACTTCGCAATTCAACCTGGGTGTAAATGCCGGATTTCTGGATAATAAAATTTCAGTGGTTACCGACCTGTACTACAAAAAAACTTCTGACTTATTGTTGCTGACTCCACCTGCTTTAGGCCAGCAAAACAAACAAATGGAGAATGTAGGAAATGTGGTTAACATAGGTGCTGAACTTGGTATTAATCTGGAAATTCTCAATCGACGAAAGTTGAATTGGACGGTTTCAGCAAACATTGCACGCAATTTCAATGAAATAACGGCATTAAAAGAAGGTTCCGATATTATTGACGGCGTAAATATTCTTCGCATGGGGGAACCTCTGAATTCCTTTTACGGACTAAAGTTTGATGGAATTGTGCAACCGGGAGAAGATGTTTCCAAGTTGCCTACGACTCCTGCTTATACAACTTTTCAGCCGGGCGATCCCAAGTTTGTGGATGCAAGTGGCGATGGCCATATTGGCAAAGAAGACCGTGTTGTATTGGGAAGTCCTGAACCAAAGTTTACCTATGGACTGTCATCGACATTTAAATATCACAATTTCGATTTCTTTATTTTATTCAATGGTTCTCAGGGCAATAAGGTGTACAACCTGCTTCGCCGCTACCTGGAATCGCCCAACGATGCGTACAATGCTTCGGCCGTATTGCTAAATGCCTGGACAGAAACAAATCCTTCAACGACAGTGCCCCGGATTACCAGTTCTCCTATTTCATCCGAACTGGATAGCCGGTATATCGAAGATGCATCGTATTTGCGGCTTAAGACATTCACAGCCGGATATACATTCAACAAAGTCCGGTTCTTTAGTTCAAAACGCCCATTCAACTTCAGGGTTTTTGCCACATTGGAAAACCTGTTGACTGTAACCGCTTACAAAGGCTATGACCCCGAAGTAGCCAAAGGCCTTGACTTAGGTTCATATCCAATGTCACGTACTTTCCAGTTTGGAGCAAGCATTTCACTTTAGTCAGCAATCAAAAAAAACAATTTTTAATCATCAATTTTATTAACTATTTAATTTAAAAAAGAATGAAACAATTTTTCAAATCGATAGCTTTTACGGCTATTGCAATTAGTTCGGTTGTGCTCTCTTCCTGCGATAGCAGCAAGGATGAGCCCGCTGTTATCTCTGGTGAATCTGTCTGGAAAACAGATCAGGAAGCATTGTCTACTGCCAATGGCGCTTACTCTCCGTTGCAAAGGTTAAGTTCATCTTACACGTTTTTGCTGGAATCTCAAACCGACGCAACCATCAGTTTTGAAGGTGCCGATGACAAAGACGGGCCGTTGGTAAGTTTATTTAAAACAGACGTAAACAACTGGTATCCAACAAAAATCTTCAATTACCTCTACGTGAGTATCGGCGAAGCAAACCGTACTATCGAAAAAGCCGACTCGAGCCACGTAACCGCAACATTGACACAGGAAGCAATTAGCTTAGCTAAAGCACGCGCTAAATTTATCCGCGGGCTCGACTATCTTTATCTGACACAATTATGGGGTGAAGTTCCGCTGATTTTAAAAACCAAACCAACCACCGCAGAACAAACAACACGTAAACCGATAGATGAAGTTTACACGCAGATTGTAAAAGATTTGACAGAAGCAGAAGCCGTATTGCCTGCTTATGACCAGATTCGGTCAAACCCGAGTAAAGGAGCTGCCAATGCAATTCTCGCCCGCGCTTATTTGAGTTGGGCAAGTAATCCGCTTACCCAGGCACAGATAGCAGCTATTGCCACTTCTAAAACAGACCCAGCCACACCAACCTGGGATCAAACCAGATTGCAAAAAGCGATTGATTACGCGAATAAAGTAATTAACAGTGGAAACTATGCGTTGGAAGCTAATTTCGAGAATAATTTTGGAGTAGCGGCCGAGGACCGTTCTGTAGAACATATCTTTACAATCCACCATGACGGTGATGGAATTGATGCACAAGGGAACCATCAAACTCACTGTCCGTTTACTTTCCGCTTCGATTTATACCAGGACAACCACATCGGGCCAGCTGACGTAACTTTGAAAAATGTATTCGCAGATAGTGACAAACGCAAACGATTCTCTATTCTGGATAGTTTGTACAACCAGGATGAACCGCTTATTGCCTCGCCTAAAAAAGCCAGCGATTACAAAGGCTATAGCTACACTTTCCCTGTTACTTCTCCTCGTATCGGAAAGTGGATTCATAGAAGCACAAGCTTGCCGCAAGTGGCTCCGGGCACTCAGGCCGGCCAGCTTAACGATATAAACCGCATCGAAATCCGTTATGCCGAAGTACTGCTTATCAAGGCAGAAGCCTTGTTCTATCAAAACAAAGCAACTGACGCAGCCACTGTTATCAATTTGTTGCGTACCAGAGCCGGTGTGAGCACTTATTCAACCCTTACACAAGCTCAACTTGAAAATGAATGGAACCTGGAGTTGTTCTTCGAACAACACCGTTGGATTAATCTTACCCGCTGGCATAAGTTAGTAAGTGCTGTTACAACAAACGTACCCACGTATGAGTATTACAAAGCCAAGTACGCTGATGCAACTACCATTGCAGCAAACTTTGGAACAGCTACCAGTACCACTAACTATCCATTCTTTGCTAAGGTTTATAAACATCTTCATGCAAAAACGGATAATGTAGCCGGCAAATTCTACCGCTTCCCTATCCCCAAAGGATTATCGGGCAATGACCTTGGAATTACACAGAATCCCGGATATTAATGGGATATAACGAGGCTGCCTGACTGAAAAACAATCGAAAGCTTATGGCCCGGGGAAATCCGGTCCGTAAGCTTTCGTCACGAAACGCATAAAAATGCTTGCATCTATTCGCTTTTTTACAATAGTTGCAGCCCCTTACATGGATTATTACATTGAATATAACTTGTTATCCCCTACTTATGGTACACAAATACTATAATCGGGGTATTTTTCATACCTAAAAATAACATGAACTTTGCAACAGAATTCACAGACCTGCAAAACGTAGAAATTATGCCTGAAGCTACTTTTATTATTGCCGAGAATAATGACTTATGCCGGCTGGGGCTGGAACGTATCATCCATGATCAGATCCAGCTGCCAATAATTCATCATGCAATCAATAAACTGGAGCTGCATAAGGCCCTGCTTACCGACAGTGAGGCTGTGGTGATTATCAATTTTGAAAGCATTGATGTGGATAACCTCGACCAAATAACCATTTTATCGGTTTGCTTTCCACAATCGAACTGGCTTTTCGTTGGAGAAATACCCGATGAGACTTTCCTTATGCCACTCACAGCTTCGTTTGGCCGGGCTAACTTTGTATTGAAATCGAACGATTATGATGTTATTGCATTGGCCATCCTGAACACCGTAGCGGGTAAAAAATACTTTTGCAGCGAAGCTTTGCAAATTATCATTGACGGCCACAACCGGAAAAAAGAAAACTCGGTAAAACGGAACCTGCTTACCACAACCGAACTGGAACTTGTGCAACTTTTCACCCAGGGTAAAACGGCGAAGGAAATAGCTGAACTCCGGTGCCTGAGCCATCACACCATCAACACGCATCGCAAAAACATCTTCCGCAAACTGGAACTCAACAATGTGCAGGAACTTATCAAATTCGCACTCAAAAACGGGTTGGTAGACCTGACAGAATATTACATTTAACCTGCATTTTCAGAAAAGAAAAACAGGTCCAGAAATAACAGGGAAGGCGCTTTGCTTTCCCTGTTATTTTTATGTATAGCCTCCACCATAACCCTTTCTGGTTACAATTTCCAAAAGGCTAAAAAAATCTACCTAAATATAAGTAGCACATTTACTCCCCACGCGGTATTTTATCGTCTTGCCGCCCGCCTTAATTTTGCAACTAATTAATACAGAACTCAAAGAAATAAAACGCAACTATAAAAAAATTAGATTATGAAGGTAAAGATTAGCACATTATTTTTATTACTCACACTCGGTTTGGTGGCTTTTGGACAGGGTAAAGAAACCCACCTCACTGGTAATGTAAAAGACAGTAATACCGGCGAAACGTTGGCAGGTGTTACTGTTCAGATTGAAGGTACAAATGATATTTCAAAAACGGATGTGAATGGTAATTTCAATCTTACAACAACCAAAAAGCTTCCTTTTACAGTAGTGCTCAATTATGTCGGCTACCAGCGGCAAGAAAATATTATCGAAAACGTCGATGGCGAATTCAATTTTGAAATAAGGCAGAATACAAACCTGCTGAACAAGGTGGTGGTGACTTCGCGCCGCCGGGCTGAAACTGTACAGGAAGTACCTATCCCTATTTCGGTAGTAACAGGCGCACAGGCCGAACAGAGCGGTTCGTTCAACGTGAACCGCATTAAGGAATTGATTCCAAGCGTACAGTTGTATTCATCCAATCAGCGGAACACTGCCCTGAGTATCCGCGGTTTGGGAACCACCTTCGGATTGACCAATGACGGTATCGATCCAGGTGTGGGCTTTTATGTGGATGGTGTTTATTATGCCCGTCCGGCAGCCACCACACTCGACTTTGTGGATATCGACCGCATTGAAGTATTGCGTGGACCACAGGGAACTTTGTTTGGAAAAAATACCACGGCAGGTGCATTCAACGTAACTACCAAAAAACCAAGCTTCAAGCCCGGCGTCGATTTTGAAGTAAGTTATGGTAACTTTAATTTTATTCAGGCCAAAACATTGATTACCGGAAAACTTTTTGATAAAGTGGCCGGGCGCATTTCGTTCTCCGGAACACAACGCAACGGTACTGTTTACAACCAACGCATTGATGCATACGTAAACGAACTGAACAACCTGGGTGGACGGGGGCAATTGCTCTATCAGCCAAATAAGGACTTCAGTTTGTTGCTGGCTGCCGACTGGGCTCATCAGGCTCCCGTAGGTTATGCCCAGGTGTATGCCGGCTCTGTAAAAACCTTGCGGAAATCATACCGTCAGTTTCCACAAATTGCTGCGGATTTAGGTTATACCATTCCAAGTACCAATCCGTTCGACCGTGTAATTGACCAGGATACTCCCGCTAAAGGAAATCAGGATTTTGGAGGCGCTTCGCTCAATGCCGATATCAAAGTGGGTTCGGGTACACTGACTTCAACTACCGCATGGCGTTACTGGAACTGGGATCCATCCACCGACCGCGATTTTACGGGATTGCAGGCGCTAAACAAATCGCAGGCACCATCAGTACACAATCAGGCTTCGCAGGAAATTCGCTGGGCCGGTTCGTTCGGTTCGAAAGTATCCGCTGTGTTTGGCGCTTTTGCCTTCTACCAAAACCTGAAAGCCAACTCAACCGAAGAAGCCGGCAAAGACCAATGGCGCTTTTCTTACGATTCAACCGTGGTAGCCAACCGGGCTTTGTGGCAAACAGCCAGTTTAATAAATGGTTATGGTATCAAAACCAATTCGGAACTGAATACCTTTAGTGGAGCTGTATTTGGCCAGCTCGACTGGACTATTGTAAAAAACCTTCACATCCTGCCCGGTATCCGTGCTAATTATGATTTGAAGAAAGTACAATTCAACCGGGCCGTGTACGGAAGTATTGAAACAACCGACGCCAGCCTGCTGAAAATCCGCAAAGCGTTGGGTTATACCAATCAATCATTCAACGTAGAAAAAGATAATGTAAACTATTCGGGGCAGTTGACACTCACTTACAAAGCTGCTAAAACCATCAACACCTTTGCTACATTCTCAACCGGTTACCGTCCTGTGGGCGTCAACCTGGGCGGGCTGCCAACCGATGATAGCGGAAATCCGCGTACGGATTTAGCGGTAATAAAACCGGAGCGCATTTACCATGCTGAAATAGGAGTAAAAACTACTCCAACCAAAAATTCAATTTTAAATCTTACAATCTATAATTCCGACATTAAAGATTACCAGGCTCAGGTGCAATCGCCGGAACTGGGTATAAATCGGGGTTATCTGGCCAATGCCGAAGAAGTAAACGTAAAAGGGGCTGAGTTGGAAGGCAGCATTAATCTGAGTAAAAACTGGACATTGAATGCTTCAGGAGCTTACACTGATGCTAAGTTTGTGAAATTCACCAATGCGCCGCTTCCGTTGGAAGAAACAGGATTGAAAGATGCCAATGGCAAATCAGTTTATTTCAAGGATATTTCAGGCGGTCGCCTGCCGGGTGTATCTAAATGGGTAACTTCATTCGGAGCTCAATATGCACACGAAGGAACCTTCCTGCAAAAAAGTGGCGAATACTTTGCCGGAATAGACGGATATTACCGTTCAGAATTTTCGTCCAATCCTTCACCATCCAAATACCTGAACGTAGCCGGATACAGCCTGTTCAATGCTCGTGTGGGTTTCCGCACAGCCAAGGGAACCTCGGTAACGCTTTGGGGACGCAACATTTTCGATACCGATTATTTTGAACAACTCCTCGTAGGAGCCGGTAACTCAGGCCAATATGCCGGTGTACTGGGCGACCCAAGAACTTATGGAGTGACATTAAAATTTACCCTTTAAAAATAGATGAATCTTCAGATGAAAATGACCGTTCTAAAATAATTTATTGTGAGTTGCAATTATTTATCCAACTGTTTGTCAACGGCTTTGCTCTCGGGCAAAGCCGTTGTTGTAAAATCCGTATTATTTATATGATACATAAAAAAACAAAATCCACCAAATCAATAGGTTTGATAGTTTCGGGACGAATAGAACTACAGGCTTTACTTAGTTATGTGTCTGTGGTTAAAAAATTGCATTTATCAACCTATCCTGTATACTATTTCAACCTGAATGGTTATGACGTTTTTGTAGTCCTCACAGGTTATAAACTTATTGATATAACTGAAGCTACAACTTTGCTTATAAAAAAAATATCGCCGCAATTGATTATTTCGTATGGAACAGGAACGGCTATCGACACCGAAATGAAAACCGGAGATGTCTTGTATGCCAATTCAGTGACAATGCTTGAAAATAACGTGTATGATCAATATCGGGTTATTTCCACCTTACGACAGGATATCCGTCGTTTTGTATTTGATATCATTTTCGGATACAAAGCCCGCATGTTTGTCGGGACAATTGTAACCGTAAACAACAATGACACACTCAAAAATTATGACAAACTGAAGTTTACACATCCGGTTCTTGATTTGGAAATGCTTAGGATTGCACAAATTGCCGGGAGCTTTCAGATTACAGCATTAGCCCTGCGGGGAATAACAGACAATATTGCAATTGGCGGTATTAAAAATCTGAATACTGTCCTGAACTTTACCTGGCATTATGACCGTTTGAAAGCTATCCGGATTATATTACAACACCCTTTGTGGGTATTGGAAATACCACATTTTTTGCATAGAAAATATAAAGCATCCAAGCATGTGGCCAGCTCGCTGTATTCCTTATTGAATGTGCTTAGTATTGATTCCGTTTGTGAGGCAGATGATATGGAGTATCGGATTTAATACGGTTGATTTGGCTATTTATACAGGGTCTCTGAAAAACCCGGATTACTCTGTTTACAAATGCTTTACTTGCATTATAAAACAGTCAGGTGCAAGGTATAATGACTAATAATACGATTTATTATGCAGTACACATCAAAATAGGAACGCGGATCGAAGATGCTATTCTTTTCTTGAGTTTTTCAGCAAGCCCTATATAGAAAAAATTTGAATCAAAACCCATTGGAATTTTAAAACGACATTAATTTCAAGAGACTTTCATCTTTCGAATAGAGTGATTGCAATAAAGTAACATAAACAGAAAACAGAAATGAAAAAAGGAACCATACAATACAATCCCCTGCAATATCCGGTGTATGTGCTGGCTAAAGCTATCGGCCCGGCTTGTAACTTGCGCTGTGCGTATTGTTATTATCTGGAAAAAGAAAAACTCCGTCCGCAGGGAACTGCTGCCCGCATGAGCAACGAGCTACTCGAGCTATTTACCGAACAATACATCCATGCCCAACCGGGTGAAACTGTGCTTTTTACCTGGCACGGAGGCGAACCACTTTTGCTTGGAATAGATTACTACAAAAAAGCGTTGAAATATCAAAAAATATACGGGCGTAACCGGCAGATAGAAAATGTACTGCAAACCAATGGTACATTGCTCACCGATGAATGGTGCCGCTTTTTTAAGGCGAACAACTTCCTGATCGGACTCTCGCTGGATGGGCCGGAACATTGTCATGACAGATACCGGCGTACTGTGAGAGACAACGGTTCTTTCGAAAAAGTAATGAAAGCAGTGGCTCTGTTGCAGAAATACAAAGTAGATTTCAATATTCTATCGGTGGTAAACGATTACAACGTACAGTTTCCGTTGGAAGTGTATCGTTTTTTCAAATCCATCGGCGCAAAATACATCCAATTCTCGCCGGTAGTGGAAAGGCTGAGCACCGACAGCGGCCTGTTGCTCACCCCGGACGAAAGAGAGAGCAAGCTTACATTGTGGTCGGTGCCGCCACTCGCTTACGGACAATTCCTTACAGCTATTTTTGATGAATGGGTGCGATATGATGTGGGCGATGTATATGTTACCCATTTCGATGCTACCCTGGCCGGATACGTAGATGCTCCACGCCCAACCTGTATCTTTTCGGAAACTTGTGGACATGCCTCAGCACTGGAGGCCAATGGCGATTTATATGCCTGCGACCATTTTGTGTTTCCGCAATACAAGCTGGGGAGTATTAAGGACAAAACCATTACGGAAATGATGCTTTCGCCCGGGCAGATTCAGTTTGGCAACGAAAAGAAAACCACCCTGACTGATACATGCAGAAAATGTCCGTATCTGCGGTTATGTAACGGCGAATGTCCCAAGAACCGGATTATTCGCAATAGTTCCGACCCGCATGCACACAATTATCTATGTGCCGGGTTGAAACATTATTTCAAACATACCGAGCCGTACATGAAGTATATGGCCAATGAGTTGGCAGCTAATCGTGCTCCGTCCAATATTATGCGTAAATTACAGGAAATAGTTCTTTAAATTAATCATTTCAAGATCATTCACTCTAAATATTGTTCCAATGTAGCAAATCTTTATGTAGGATTTGCTGCTGTTTTTTAAAAACGTATACCTACAATATGGTACAAATATACCACCGCAATGGTATGGTAGGCATATGAGCTTTGCCGTAATTTTGCAGCAGATCAAACCGAATAGTTTTTTAATAATATATAAGATATGAAAAAGATTTTTGCAACAACACTGATTTTCGCCCTCCTGCTTGGACTTTCAAATCAGGCACAGGCTCAGAAAAAAGAACTGAAAGGACAAATTTCGTTATCCGGTGCTTTTGCCCTTTATCCGTTAGCCGTGAAATGGGCCGAAGAATTCAAGAAACTTAATCCCGGAGTGAAAATCGACGTATCCGGTGGTGGTGCCGGCAAGGGAATTACCGATGCACTGGCTAAAGTAGTCGACCTGGGCATGGTTTCGCGCGAGATTCACCCCGAAGAATTGAAGAAAGGAGCCTGGGCTATTGCTGTTGCAAAAGATGCTGTTGTTCCAACCATCAACGCTAAAAATCCGAAAATCAAAGAATTACTGGCAAAAGGAATTACACAGGCAGCCGCTACCAAAGTGTACGTAACCGGCCAGTACAAAACCTGGGGAAACGTACTGGGAATCAACTCTAACATCCCGATACACTTGTATAACCGCTCCGACGCATGTGGCGCCGGCGAAACCTGGGCTAAATACCTGGGAGGGAAAAAACAGGATGAGTTGCTGGGCACGGGGGTATTTGGTGACCCGGGAGTTGCGTCTGCTGTTCAGAAAGACCCTATCGGATTTGGCTACAATAACATTGCTTATGTGTATGATTTAAAGACCAAACGTCCCAACCCGAGCCTTCTGGTGCTGCCTATCGACGTGAATAACAATGGGAAAATTGATGCTTCCGAAAACTTTTATGGCACTTCCACCCAGTTGATTTCGGCCATTGCCCAAGGGAAATATCCTTCGCCTCCGGCTCGCGATTTGTACCTTGTTTCAAATGGTAAACCCACCAATCCGGTTGTTATAGCCTTCCTGAAATTTATCCTTACCGAAGGACAAAAATACAATGTCCCAAACGGTTATATCAATTTGCCGAAAGATAAACTGAGTAAAGGGATAGCCAAATTGAAATAAAAACCCCAAACCCCTAAAGAACCCCTACCCCCTGAAGGGGAATGAAAATAGTAATATTTATTTAAAATAAAAGCAACAATTATGGGACAGAAAAATATACAAGACGAAGCTAACTTAAACTCCCCTTTAGGGGTGGGGGGTAATAGTAGTTATCGTGTTATCAAAAACAAAATTGCCGGGGGGCTCATGTTTAGTATTACCTTGTTGTCGGTGCTGCTGGTTGCGCTCATCGGATTGGGTCTTTACCTCAAATCAGCTCCAATTTTTGAACACAACACGTTCTGGCAACTGATTACGTCAACAGAATGGCGTCCGGGCAACGGGCAGTTTGGTTTTTTCCCCTTTATTGTCGGAACCTTGGCAATAACGCTTATTGCAGTAATTTTGGCTTTGCCAATTGCTTTGTTATCGGCATTATTCCTGACAGAATTTTCCAAAAGTTATCTCAAAAAATGGGTTTTTACCGCGCTCGATATTTTAGCCGGAATTCCGTCGGTGGTATACGGCGTTTGGGGCACCTTGTTTATTGTACCGTGGATTTCCGAAAAACTCGCACCTCACTTTGTGGAGTACTCCACCGGATACACTGTATTGGCCGGCGGTATCGTACTCGGAGTAATGATTTTACCCTTGTTGATAAGCCTGTTTGTGGAAATTTTCTCAGCCGTGCCGCGCGAATTCAGGGATGCAGCACTCTCGCTGGGAGCCACCAAGTGGCAAACCAGCAAGTTTGTTATTCTGCGTAAAACTTTCCCCGGAATTCTGGCAGCGTTAGTCCTCGCATTATCCAGGGCTTTTGGTGAAACCATTGCCGTGTTGATGGTCTGCGGAAACCTCCCAATGGTGCCACACTCTCTGTTCGATGCCTGTTATCCGCTGCCAGCGCTTATTGCCAACAATTATGGCGAAATGCTTTCGGTTCCGTTGTACGAATCCGCCTTAATGTTAGCTGCATTTTTGCTCTTTATCGTGGTTTTTATTTTCAACGCTTCTTCCAGGGCAGTAATATACAGGATTGAGAGGAAGTTTAAATAAGAACCCCCGACCCCTAAAGGGGAGGAAGAGAATGCTGTAACAAATTATTAGAAATACAAAATAAATTAACCGAACTAATTAAGTCCCCCTTTAGGGGCTAGGGGTCATGAGACTAAAATTTATAGAAGAAAAAATAGCAAAAGGACTGATGGTAGTTGCTTCGCTGGCTGTATTTGCCTTTGTGGTGAATATCATTTACACCATATTCCGGCGTGGATTTCCGGCTTTGAACTGGGAAATGATCAGCCAGATTCCGGCCGGCGGATATTTCAATGGTGGTGGAGGCGGAATACTGAACGCCATTGTGGGGTCGTTGTATATCGTGTTGGGGTCTACCTTATTGGGATTGCTCATCAGTATTCCCGTGGTGTTTTATATCAATGTATATTTGAAAAAAAGTTCCAAACTGGCCTATCTGGCCCGTCTGGCTTTCGATGTACTGTTTGGTATCCCATCCATCGTTTACGGGGCATTTGCATTTACCATCATGATTTACCTGGGAATGCATACCTCGCTGGCTGGCGGTATTTTGGTTATCACCTTATTGATTATTCCAATTTTTATCCGTTCGATGGATGAAGTGGCACAACATCTCCCGAAGGATTTGCTGGACTCAACTTATGCCCTTGGAGCTACAAAACTCGAAACGATTAAAGTTGTTTTACGTCAGATTGCACCCGGAATTGCCACCGCCATGTTACTTTCGGTAGGTCGTGCCATAGGGGATGCCGCAGGGGTAATGTTTACAGCCGGTTTTACCGACAACATCCCCACTTCACTTGGGCAGCCTGCAGCTACCTTGCCACTGTCGGTCTTCTTCCAACTGAGCAGCCCGAATGCCGATGTGCAGGACAGAGCCTATTCGGCAGCATTGATACTTATTTTTATTGTACTTGTAATAAGCCTTTTAGGACGATTAATCACCACCTATTTTTCAAAACACAAAATCTAACAAAACGAGTCTCTTTGGGACGGACAAGCTATACGACCTTTAAAAAACAATTATTATCGTATGAAATCAGACATTTATAAAAATTCAACGAGAGCCAGTTGGGCCGAAGATTATTCTTTTTTGAATGAGGATATCAACAAAACGGAAAATCTCCCGCTGAATAAATCCTATTTAAAGGTCAGCAACCTGGATATACATATCAACAAGGCTCACATTCTCAAAAATGTAAACCTGGAGATTCCGGATAAAAAGATAACCTGTATTATCGGACCTTCGGGTTGCGGAAAATCAACCTTGCTAAAAACATTCAACCGGCTGATTGACGATACGGAAGGCATCAAATATTCCGGAAGCATATGGGTGGATGATACCGATATTTTCGACAAGAAAACGGAAATAACAGATATCCGCAAAAAAATGGGATTGCTTTCGCAACGCCCTTGCCCCCTGCCCATGTCCATTTACGACAACATTGCTTTTGGCTGCAAAATGCATGGTGAACGCAACCGCAAGAAACTGCACCAGATTGTGGAACAACAGCTAAAAGCCGTTGGACTTTGGGAAGAGGTGAAAAACAGGTTACATGCTCCGGCATCTAAACTGTCAATTGGCCAGCAACAACGGTTGTGTCTGGCTCGTGGACTGGCCGTAGAGCCGGAATTTATTCTGGCCGATGAAGCCACTTCTGCCCTCGACCCTATTTCCAGTAAGCTTATCGAAGAGCTTTTTGTTGAACTAAAACAAGATTATTCCATCATTTTGGTCACTCACACCTTGCGTCAGGCTTTACGTATTGCCGACCACGTGATTTTTATGTATCTTGGTGAAGTGATTGAAGCCGGTCCGGCCGAGGAAATTTTCAACAATCCGAAGCAGGAACTGACACGTAAGTATCTTGAAGGTGCGTTTAGTTAAGGCTAAGCCCCCTCAATCCCCCATGGGGGACTTAAAGACTTAATTATATTATAATAAAAATCAACTAATGCTATCCAAAAGTCCCCCAAGGGGGATTTAGGGGGCTTTTTTTTACACCATGTACAAATTACCATCAACACTTACCGAAGATATTGCATATTTCGGAACACTGATCGACGATTTTAAAGAGGGAAAAACCGAACCCGTAAAATTTAAGGGAACCCGTGTGCCAATGGGCATTTACGAACAACGCAAAGATGGGACTTACATGGTTCGGGTGCGCACAACGGGCGGATTCATAACTCCCGCCCAACTGAAGCAGGTGGCGCTTACTGCTCAAAGCCATAATGCGTCGCTTTTGCACATCACTACCCGTCAGGAAATTCAGATTCACCACATTCAGATTGAACAGGCCAAAACCATTTTGCCTGAACTGCAAACGGTGGAATTGTCATCGAAAGGTGGCGGTGGAAATACTGTGCGCAATATTCTGGTGGATATAAACAGCGGCATTTCTGCCAACGAAACATTCGAATGTTTTGCCTTATGCCATCGACCTCACAACTAAACTGATTGCCGAAACCGATTCGTTTACTTTGCCCCGCAAACTCAAGATAGCCTTCTCAACCAGTGAAGCAAATGCCGATTTTGCGGTAATAAACGACCTTGGTTTTATTGCCCGTATAAAAGATGGAAAACGTGGTTTTAAGGTGTATTTGGGTGGTTCAGTAGCGTCAAACCCGACATTGGGTTGGGAGATTTTCGACTTTGCTCCAGAAGAAGAATTATTCAATATTGCCGTTGCCGCCAAACGTTTTTTCAATAACCACGGGAACCGAAAAAACAAGCACAAAGCCCGTATCCGCTACATTTTTTATAAAGAAGGAGCCGAAAAAACAAAAGAACTGTTCTTCAATTATTACAACGAAATTAAGGCTAATGAGAATCTCGTTTATTCGCCCGAAACGCTGGATTTCGAATACAAAACGCCTTCCTTTGATGCAATAAAATTATCGTATGAAGAATTCCTGACCTGGAAAAAACGCAATGTGACGGCTCAAAAACAAGAATGGGCTTTTTGCTACCATTATTCCTTTTGTGAATGGAAATACCGACAGCCAAACGCTCTTGAAAATAGCGGCTTTTGCAGCTGAATTTGGGAACGATGTGTTGCGTTTCACACCTCGTCAACAACTCCAACTGCGCAATATTCCGGAAAGTTATCTGGGTAATTTACACCAGTTGCTCAACGAATTAAACATATCGACCAACCTTCCGGGAATTATCAACAATATTGTTTCGTGTACCGGAGCCGATACGTGTCGGTTGGGAATTTGCTATTCAAAAGGTGCATCACTGGCCCTGCGAAACAAACTTGCGAAAAGCACGTTGGATCTTGATGAGGTTGGCAACCTGCAAATCAATATTTCCGGCTGCCCGAACTCCTGCGCACAGCAAATCTGGTCCGACCTGGGTTTCTCCGGACGGGTTGCGCGCAACGAACGGATGTATGCCGCTTACAATGTATACGCCGGAGCTTCGAAATCGGAAAACCCGCAGTTGGGTGTTATTCTGGGATCGGTGAGCGCACGTGATTTGCCTCAATTTACCGAGGATATTTTAGCGGATTATATTCCGGTGAAATCTTCATACGCCTCATTCAAAGACTATCTGGATGCCGTTGGCAAAGAAAGCATCAAAGCATTGGTGGCTAAATATAAAGTTGTACCAAGCTTCGAGGAAGACAAAAACTACTATTACGACTGGGGAAGCGAAGAACTTTTCTCAGTGGCTAATAAAGGGCCAGCCGAATGTTCAGCCGGATTGTTCGACATGATTGATGTGGATCTGAATTTTATCAAGCAGGGATTCGCAGCATTGCAAACCGAAACTGACGCACGCAAAATAAGCCTGACATTGTACGATATCATTTTCTCTTCATCACGTATGCTATTAGTTACCAAAGGTTCTGAGCCAAAGACTACTGCAGAAGCATTTGATCTTTTTATTACGAAATTTATTAATGATGGATTAGTTAGTGATTCATTCAAAGAGTTGGTGGAATTGGCAAAGGCAAATGCAAAAGCTGATTTTACAAACCGGAAAGAAGTGGTGATTGAACTGGCCGAAACGGTTATCAAGTTGTACGAAGGCATGGACGATTCATTGCAGTTTAAGAATGAATCTGCAAAAGCCGCTGAACAAAAAACGGAAAGCGTTGTTCAACAAACTGTGGATTCAAGTCCGGAAATTCGAATAAAAGACTTTCGGGGCGTGGCTTGCCCAATGAATTTTGTAAAAACAAAAATTGAGCTTGCAAGTCTTGCCAGCGGAGATTTATTGGAAATCTGGCTCGACGATGGGCAACCAATCCAAAATGTGCCCGGCTCTGTACGGAACGAAGGACACGAAGTTATTTCGGCCACACAGGTACAAGATTATTGGAAAGTATTGATAAGAAAACATTGATTTACAACTCATATTAATATAAAAAGAAGAGGTTCAATCATTTAGAAAGACCTCTTCTTTTATTATTTCAAGCCAAAAAATTAAAATCAATACAAATAAACAACATTTCCAACCAATACATATACCTAGTTTTCAGTATAATAATTCAACACATACCATAAATAGGGTATAAATTTACCATTGAACGGGTATGGTAAAGGCTTGGTGTTTAGTCTATTTTTGCTCTCAAATAATAAAAAACATATCGCATTTCCGGAAACAAATCCGGAACAAAATAAATATTGGTCGGAAAAAGCCAATTGCACCCGACTATGAAATTTAATTAATAAAAAAATGAGTTTAAATACATCTCCCTTATCGAATGAACAATCGGAGTTACTTTCAGGCCTTATTGGTTCGCTCAATCGTGAACAGTTGGTTTGGGTATCCGGATATTTTGCAGGGCTGTCAGCTTTGAATATCCAGGCAATTTCAGCCAGTGTGGTTTCTGAAACGGAACAAGCATCAGCACCGGCAGCAACTTCAACCTCAGAAAACAAACTAACAATTTTATACGGATCGCGCACTGGAAATGGTGAAGGGCTGGCTAAAAAAGCACTGAAAATGGCTAACGATGCAGGCATTCAGGCAACTATAAAAAGCATGGCCGATTATAAAACACGTGACTTACAAAACGAGAAAAATCTGTTGGTAATCGTTTCCACACATGGCGAAGGCGTTCCACCGTTTGCTGCCCGCGAGCTTCACGAATTTATATTTGGCAAACGTGCACCTAAACTGGAAGGTGTAAATTACGCTGTGCTTGCCCTGGGAGATTCCAGCTATTTCCACTTCTGTAAAACAGGAAAAGATTTTGACGAACAGCTTGAAAAACTGGGTGCAAAACGTCTGGTCGGCCGTGTGGCATGCGACGTGGATTTCGAAGAAGCTGCCGATAACTGGTTGAAATCAACCATTCCAGCATTCGCCAAAGGGGAGGTTAGTGCTGCAAAAGCTGCTCCGCAATTCCGTCTGGCAGGCATTAGTCCGCAAGGCAAACAGGACAATAAACCGGTTGGCCATTCTAAGAAAAATCCTTTCTCGGCACCTGTTTTCGAAAAAATATCACTTCACGGCAAAGGATCAAAAAGGCAAACATTGCATATTGAACTAAGTACCGAAAATGCTCCCGGACTGGAATATAACCCGGGCGATGCTGCGGGGGTTTTACCAGTAAATTCGGTGGAACTGATTGGTGAAGTGCTCGCTGCTACGGGTCTCGACTCCGGAGAACAAGTTACGGTAAATGGTGTGCAAAAGAAACTGGAATCGGCGCTGTACAAAGATGTCGAATTGTCAAAAATCACCACCAATGTTGTGAGCCGGTACCTTGCTTTTGCTCCAAATGAAAAGTTACAGAAACTGTCGGAAAAACCAGAGAAATTCAAGGAATACCTCGAAGGACGAGATATTGTGGATTTATTGCAGGATTATCCGGTGGAAATTGACGCTGCAAATCTGATAAAAATACTGCGCCCGTTGCAGCCCCGTTATTATTCGATCTCATCCAGTCCTAAGGCTTTTCCGGGTGAGTTGCACCTGACTGTGGGTGTGGTTAACTACGAAAATGCCGGACGCGCCAAACGTGGAACATGCTCTACTTTTCTGTCGGAAATAGCCGTAGAAGATGAAAAAGTTCCTATCTTTATAGAGTCAAATCCGGGTTTTAGATTGCCGGAAGATGACGAAACGCCCATTATCATGGTGGGAGCCGGAACGGGAATTGCCCCATACCGGGCATTTGTACAACATCGCGAATTGGCTGAAAAACCTGGAAAAAGTTGGCTTTTCTTTGGCAACCGCCACTTCGAAACGGAATTTTTATATCAAACGGAATGGCACGATTTTCTGAAAACGGGAGCTTTGACTAAAATGGACGTAGCTTTTTCGCGCGATAGCGACAAGAAAGTTTACGTTCAGGACAAATTAATGGAAAACTCCGCTGAAATTTTCCAATGGTTAGAAGAAGGATCTCACTTCTACATTTGCGGCGACATGAAAAATATGGCCCGCCACGTGCAGGATACGCTGGTGAAAATTGTGGAAAAACATGGCGTAATGAGCAAAGAACATGCACAGGAATACGTTGATAACCTGGAAAAAGATCAACGGTTGCAATTGGATGTATACTAAAGAATTTACAATTTATTCATTTACGATTTACGATTAAAAACTTTGCGAACTTAGTAGGTTCGTGTTATAATTAAACGAATGAGTACCGAAAACAAAGAAATACATAACGGGAGTAATTCCAATTCCACGTCAGGGGTTGGGGGGCCACCATCTTCTTTTGAAACCCTGAAAGAAAACAGCAATTACCTGCGCGGAACAATTGCCGAAAGCCTGAACGACCCATTGACTGGATCGTTACGTCCGGATGACCAACTGTTGATTAAATTCCATGGAACTTATCAGCAACAGGACCGTGACGTAGATGACGAACGAAAGAAGCAAAAGCTTGAACCGCTTTACAGTTTTCTTATTCGTGTGCGGGTTCCGGGCGGGGTTACTACTCCGCAACAATGGCTCGATTTGGATGAACTTTCCGACAAATATGCAGACAAAACGTTAAAACTGACAACTCGTCAGGCTTTTCAGTTTCACGGCGTGTTTAAACGGAACCTGAAGAAGACCATTCAGGAGATAAACAAATCGTTACTGGATACTATTGCTGCTTGCGGTGATGTGAACCGCAACGTGATGAGTTCGGCTAATCCGTTCGAATCGCCGGTGCATGGTGAAGTGGCAGAGGATGCCAAACGCATTTCGGCACACCTTACCCCGCAAACCAATGCTTACCATGAAATATGGTTGGATGGCGAATTGGTTGCCGGTGGCGAAAAGGAAGAAGAACCTTTGTACGGAAAATACTATTTGCCCCGCAAGTTTAAAACAGCTATTGCCATTCCTCCGCGGAACGACACGGACGTTTTATCAAACGATTTGGGATTTATTGCCATCGTAGAAAACGGAAAACTGATTGGCTATAACCTCACCGTGGGTGGTGGCATGGCTTATACGTTCGGAAACAACAAAACCTATCCGCGTGTGGCCGATGTAGTTGGTTTTTTCCCGAAAGAACAAATTGTGGAAGTGGCAGAAGCCGTTCTCATTTTCCAACGCGACCATGGAAACCGTTCCGAACGCAAAAATGCACGTCTGAAATATACTATCGACCGGCTTGGACTGGAATTTTTCCATGCCGAACTGGACCGTATCAAAGGAATCAAACTGGAGCCAGCTAAAGCCTATAAATTTGAAACCCTGGGCGATAAATACGGTTGGTCGCAAAGTCAGGATGGCTTGTGGCATTATGGAGTATTTGTAGAAGGTGGAAAACTCGTAGATAAAAATGGTTATCATCCCAAAACAGCTATCCGCGAAATTGCCAAAATTCATCAGGGAACATTTATTCTTACCGGAAATCAAAATCTGGTTATTGCTCAGGTTACCGAAAGCCAAAAACCAGAGATTGAAGCTATACTCAAGAAATATAAAATCATAAATGCCGACAAACTCTCGGCACTTCGTCAGAATTCCATTGCATGTGCAGCATTACCGCTTTGTGGGTTGGCCTTTGCCGAAGCCGAACGCTATTTGCCATCACTAGTGGATAAGATTGACAAAATACTGGAAACAAATGGATTATTTCAAACACCTATCAGCATTCGCATGACGGGTTGTTCCAATGGTTGCGGACGGCCATTTTTGGCTGAAATCGGGCTTGTGGGAAGAGCACCCGGAAAATATAATTTGTATCTTGGTGCCAGCTTTACCGGCGATAGGCTGAATAAACTCTTTAAAGAAATGCTTTCGGAGGAGCAGATCATCGAAACCCTCACTCCTATTTTGGCCGATTATGCCAAAAACAAAGAGACCGAAGAGCATTTTGGCGATTTTGTTATCCGCCTGGGATATGTAAAAGCGACTACTGCAGGGTTGAATTTTCATGAATAATCCCAATGGGGGCACGGAGTTCCGACTCCGTGATAAAAAAACTATCACTAAAAAAAAATCCCTCTTGGGATCTTTTATGAACAGAGAAGACTTACAATTCCTCCCCATTTCCATCAATGTCACCAATAAAAAAATTCTTTTGATTGGCGGAGGGAAAGTGGCGACTCACAAAGGAACGATCATGGCTCGTTTTGTGAATAATGTAACGGTTATTGCCCCTGAGTTTACGCCGGAAATCAAAAAGTTGCCCTATACTTTTATCGAAAAGGAATACGAAAAAAACGATTTGGAAGGTTTCTTTCTGGTGTATGTGTGCACGGGAAACCACGAGTTAAATGCTCAGATAAAGGCAGATGCAGAAGAACTGGGAATCCTGGCCAGCGTTTGTGATGCTCCGCTGTTATGCGATTTTGTGTCTCCGGCTATTCATAAGGAAGGGAATATTACCATTTCGGTCGGCTCCAATGCGCAGGATGTTTACAAATCTGTTGATGTACGGAATCAGATTACCGAGTTGATCCGGAATGGGACGATTAAGATATAAAATTGAGGGAACCGAATTCCAATTCGGTGTAAATGGGAGCACGGAGTTCCGACTCCGTGTACATAGAGGAGCACCGAATTCCGATTCGGTGGATTATAAAAATACCTTTATTCACATTTCACACGGAGTCGGAACTCCGTGCACCTATAATTTAGCACAGCACTATCTTTTACTGTTCTTGGGTTTGGAGTAGGAAAGATAGTTGCCTGTGCTTTTTATGTTTAGTAACCGTAATTCCGGCTAAGTTATATTAATTTTTCTATCTTTGCCATAAAGATTTAAGTTTTAACCTATGGAAAAGAAAGAATCGTACCGAAAAAATCTGCCGCATTTTCAACAACCCGGTCAAGCTTATTTTGTGACCTGGTGTTTGCATGATGCTGTACCGCCAAAAGCACTTGAGCGATACTCAATCTGTATGAAAAACGCAAACGAAATAGAAATTGCCAAAGCCAATAATGCAAATGAAACAGTTATTATTGATCTAAAACAAAAATATCACAATCTACGAAGACAGTACATGAAAGCATTGGATGATTTACTTCATCTTCAAACTGATCATTCAACCGATTTATCCAAAACTGAAAACACATTAATATTGATTGACACCTTACGTTTTTGGGAGGAGAAAAAAGTTGAGAACTACGCGTTTTGTATAATGCCCAACCATATACATTGGGTATTCCGGACATTTGAAAAAGATGAAAATGGAAAACCTGTTTATTTACAGGACTTACTTCAATCGGTCAAACGTTTTTCTGCAAATAAGCTGAATAAACTGAGTGGTAAAACCGGAACTGTTTGGCAAAGTGAAAGCTATGACACTACAATCCGGTATAACAACCATTTGCAACGTGCAATAGAGTATACGCTGAACAATCCGGTAAAAGCAGGACTGGCAAAGGAATGGATGGACTGGAAAGGAACAATGCTTCTTTAGGGACACGAAGTTCCAACTCCGTAATTTAATGGGAGCACCCGAATTCCAATTCTGTGATTTAAAATGGGAGTACGGAATTCTGTTTCTTGAGAGAATGTAGTTCCAACTCTTTTTTTCATATTTCAAATCAAGGAGTTGGAACTCCGTGCACCCTTATGGAATCGGAATTCCGTGCTCCCAATCTATACCACATTCACGGTATAAATTTACCATGTTTGAGCGATTGCAGCAATTCGAAAAATTGAGGAATTTTGTATCGTCCTGAATGGGATATGAAACCCTCAATTTTGAACGCGTATGACTAACTATTTTATAATTCCAGGATACCAGGGTTCGGGCCCTGACCATTGGCAAACATGGATTGAGAAACAACAAACCAATATTCAACGCATTCAGCAGAAAGACTGGGAACATCCCGATATAAAGGAATGGGCTGAGAATATCGACAAAGCAATTGCCGGGTACGATCCGGAATCAGTTGTATTGGTAGCGCATAGTTTGGGTTGCCTCACGGTTGCAGAATGGGTAAAACGTTATAACCGGAAAATCAAGGCTGCATTGCTGGTTGCACCGCCAGATACAAATGTAATCCGCCAAAAAGTTGATAACAATCTTATCGACGAAGTTACAACTCACAGCATTCCATTCCGAACCACATTGGTGGCCAGTACGAATGACCCCTGGATAAGCATTGAAAAAGCCGAATTTTACGCTAAAAACTGGGGAAGCGAATTTATAAATATCGGTGCTGCCGGACATATCAATAATCTTTCGGGCTATGGTGAATGGGAAGAAGGATTGGAAATTTTGAGAAAATTGGAATAATTTAAATTTAAACTTTTCCAAAGTTTAAAACTTTGGAAAAGTTATATAAAAAAGAAATGAACGAAAAAACAAAATACGGCAAAGTCACTCTGGTAGGTTTTGGACCTGGCGATCCCGACTTGCTGACCATTGCCGGCGACAAAGCTATGTCAAAGGCCAATGTCATTTTTCACGACGATCTGGTAGATAAGGATTTTCTTGAAAAATACAAAGCCGAAAAGGTGTATGTGGGGAAACGCCGTCACTGCCACAGTTTCGAACAGGAAGCTATTAACGTATTGATACTCGAAGCTGCACTACAAGGAAAAGACGTTGTACGCCTAAAGGGCGGCGACTCCATGATATTTGCCCATGGTGGTGAAGAAATCGAATTTCTGAAAGAAAATGGTGTGGAGGTAGCCGTTATCCCTGGCGTCTCTACCGGAATAGCTGTTGCCGGACTGACCCAGATTCCATTGACGCTGAGGGGAATTGCAAAATCTGTTTCGTTCATTACCGGACATACCACCGATATGGAATTGCCCAACACCGACACGCTGGTTTGCTTTATGGCCGGATCCACCATTCATAAAATAGCCGCCAAAGCCATTGCCGAAGGCCGGAATCCGAAAACACCGGTTGCATTGATCTATAACGTTTCGCTGCCCGACCAAAAGGAATATATCACAGATTTAGAAAGTTTAAGCTTATCGGAAACAAAATACCCGACTCCGATTATCATCATCATCGGGTATGTGGTATCTTCACGAAAGGAAGTGCAAATACCAGCTAAAATGCTCAGTTTAATACCGAATTAGCCATCCACTCAAAAGCAGGCACCACTTCAATCATCTGATTATTATAGATATAAGCATCTCTGAAATTAAACGTAACAATAGTCGTTTTTAGAGGTTTCAATTCATCTATAGCCGTATTTATTCCATTCATTTCACGCTGTTTGTTGTCGTGTGTCAACTCATAACAGACTTGAATAGCTTCAACAACAACACCTTTCTCAACCACAATAAAATCGCATTCAGCTTTTTTATTGTTGAAATAATATATCTCTTTATGTTTTCGCCTTAAATGCAAGAATACTATATTTTCTAATTTTCGACCAAGATCAGGAGTAAAAGACGTTCCATTCACCTCAGCCAATCCGGCATCAATGGCATATACTTTTCGAGGTGTTATAAGTTGTACTTTATGGGAATAACTGAATACGGGCACAAAAAAGACCAGGTAAGCATTCTCCAGAAAAGAGAAATACTCCAGTATTGTTGCAGAACTTTTCACATTGATCACCTGTTTAAGTTTATTAGCTGATACTGGGGATCCAATATTTGACATTAAAAAGATAGCCAGTTTCTTGAACGAAAAAACATTCTCTGATTCTATACCGGACAGCTATACCCCGGTAAATGATATCATCAAAAAGTGACTGAAGAACCATTTCATTTCGTGTTTTCAGATACTCCGGGAAACCGCCAAGTATCATGTATTGCATGAAATTTTCAACAGTATTCAATTCACCACAGAAACTCAAAAACTCTGTGTATGAAAATGGAAACATTTCTCGTGACAGATGTCTTCCGGTGAGTTTTGTACCCAACTCTTTACTCAGCAAAGAAGCATTTGAACCCGTGATTACAATCTTGTATCCCTGATCTAACTTTTCCCGTACATAAACTTCCCAACCCTCAACCACCTGGATTTCATCAAAAAACAGAATAGTTTTTTTTTGCTCTGCAATTAGCATATCCAGCAACTCAAAGTCACGAAACTCAAAACCAAAAAGTTTAGAATTATCAAAGTTCAAATACATTACATCAGCGTCATTCAGAGACTGTAACCACAAAAACAACACAGTACTCTTTCCCGATCGACGAATCCCGCTTATAATAATGGCAAAATTTTCTGACAACGAGTAGTTCTGATATAACTCTCTCGGTATCAGTTCTGCTTTTTTTTCTATAAAATCACGTTGTGCATCTATAGTTTGTAATAATATTTGTTTCTGTACCATAGCCACATAGATTAATGTTCGCTACAAATATACAACATTATTTATCACTACCAAACTATATTGTTCATTACTAATAAATAACATCATTTGCTACTAAAGAACAATCCATACAAAACACTAATTTAGAGATAAAAAAAATAGTTATACAAGACTCAACCTTCATTTTTAGCTTCTAATTTTTCAAAATCAACAAGGCTCTTTCCGCCAGTTCCCTCCCTTGTTTAATGCGGTCGGCCATGCCAATGCCACCACGAAGGTTTCCGCCAATTTGAAGGCCAGGATATTGTTTTTCCAGCATTTCAACGGTAGCAAACCGTTCACCGCTTTCCACTCCGTACTGCGGAATGGCCCAATTGTGGCGCATAATCCGGAATAAATCTGGCTCAAAAGTCTTCAGGTTGAGCAAATCTTTGCATTCACGTTCCACAATGTTGCGCACCCCTTCTTCGTTGAGCAACATCAGGTCCTGTCGACTCACGCCACCCATAAACACCGATACCAAAGCGCCGCCTTCAGGAGCACGGTTTTCGAACAACGAAGACATATAAAGCACGCCCAATATATCGCGTTTTTCCAACGAAGGAATTAACCCTCCAAAGCCATCCAACTTTTCACCAGACCATTTCTTCCAACCAATAGCCACCTCAATCACTTTGGTGTAGAGCAACGAATCGATTTTTGCCATTTCCTGCTTATCAATAAATGGCAGCGTATTGTCCAATGCATAGGCTCCAAGCGTTGAAATTACATTTTTTGCATAAATAGTGTAGATTTCACCATTCACATTCTGATAAGTAATAAGATAGCCATTTTCAGACGGTTGAACGCTAATATTTTCAGCACCTAAAACAAAGTTCTCTACTCCGGCAGATTCATGCAATGCCTTTGTAAGCGAGCCGAGTCCATTTACGAATGAAAATGTTTTCCGGCTTACTTTTTTCTCTTCCTCTGTTTTCTTTTCCTTAAAGCCTTTTTTTACCGACCCTCCAATCAAACTGCCGTATTTTTGCTCCAAATTGTAGAGTTTTGGCAGGGCATATTTCGGAATCAGGTAATTCGGATCGCCGGCATAAACGCCTTTGATAAACGGATCGATGGCATAGTTCAGAAAACTCTCGCCCATACGCCTTTTCACAAACGAAGCCAGATTCTCGTGCGGATTTTTTCCAGCCGGACGAAATGGTTCGGCCAAAATGCGGAATTTATCTTTCAGCGTAAAAAGTGGCGTTGTGATTGCATCTATCGGTCCCAATGGCATGCATTCCCATTTTCCATTTTTGAGGATAAAACGTTTGCTCACATTTTTACCACCCAACTCCACCTGGCTTTTACCGGATTTTTCAAGTTCCTCAAACAATTCCACCACGGTGGTATTGCCCACCACACCCGTGTTTGGCCCGTTTTCATACAAAAATCCATTTTCAGAGGTCGTTTGAATAACTCCACCAATGCGGTTTTGTTTTTCAAGCACAATGAAACTCTTATTGAATTTTTTCAGGTAATGAGCCGTGGTTAGTCCGGTAAGTCCGGCACCAAGTACCACTACATCGATTGTTTGAGTACTGTTTGTCATGCGTTTGTGAGTAATTGTTTAAAAGTTGCTATCAATAGCGGATGCGATGCGGGTATTTCCACCCGGCAAATATTTTCAATTCCTAATTCATTTTTTGCGTAAGGAATAATTTCAATACCCTGATCGTAAGCCGTTTCCAGATTCTCGTTTACAAAACTTACGGGAACCAGCATTATTTCATCTATATTCTCTGCTTTCATTCCCTTGAGGCAATCTTTGGCATCGGGATCCACCCATTTCACTTTGCCAATTTTGGATTGGAATGAAACTCGGTAAGGTAGTCCAAGCTTTGTCGAAATCAGTTTTGCCGAAGTATTTATCTCGTCCACATACGTATCACCGGCATCTACATTGTACTGCGGAATGGCGTGAGCGCTGAATAAAAGCGTTGGTGTTTTATAATTCTGTTTATCAATCGTCTTCTGAATAATATCAACCCAGTAATTTATAAACCATTCCTTATCGCCATACGTACCCAGTTCTGTGATTTTCAGTTCAGGATATTTTTTCTGAACCCTGTCTAAATCTGCTTTCACGCTTTCTGTAGTGGAAAAAGCCGAATGCGGATACATAGTAATAACTTTAATCGCCGTAATTCCTTTGCTCCGTAGTTCTTCAATCCCCTGCAGAATGCTTGGTTTGCTATATGAATAGACCGATGTAACTTCATAGCCGGCACCAAGTTCGGCAGCCAGTTGGGCATTAATCAGTCCCATCGATTCTTTCAGTTTGGAACCGCCAATCTGCTGGTATTTCTTCCAGGAGCCACCGTGCCTAAATGTGCTGATTATAAAAGCCAGCAAGGTTCGTGGCACGGTTGGAAATGGAAGAATGGCTTTATCAGTAAACATTTTAAACAGAAATTGCCTCATTTCCTTTTTGGAAAGAGGCGATCCCATATTTACCAATAACACACCCGTCATACCGTTTTTGAAAATTGTGATTTTGTATTCTCCAAAAACGGATCGAACAACATGGCGATGTTGCGAACCACGAACATACCATCAGCACTTACATGGATATTTCCATCCACAATTTCAGCCAACCCATCTTCAATAAAAGGCTGAAGTTTAGCCGGATCATATTTTGTAATAGTCACAATCTCTTCCGCAGTCGATTTCACGTGTCCGGCTATTTCATCAAAATTCAGATACCCGTTGCACATCAACTGATTAATTACCTCGCGGATAATTATTTCCTCCCTTGTCATACTGTAACCCCGGTCAATTGCCAATCCGGTAGCCTCAATGGCATCCATATACTGGTTCAGATTCTTGAGGTTCTGGGCGTAAGTTCCCCACATTTGGGAAATGGCTGATGTTCCGAAAGCATATACCTGCCCGGTAGTTTCGCGGGTACAATATCCCTGAAAATTACGGTGCAACTTTTTGTTGTGCTTCGCAATGGCCAGTTCATCGGTCGGTTTGGCAAAATGGTCCATCCCGATAGATTCGTAACCCGCGCTGGTCATCATTTCGAAACCAGCCAACAGCATTTGCAGTTTTAAATCAGGCCTAGCCATTGTACTTTCGTCCATTTTGGTTTGGTTCTGATTCACCCATGGCACATGTGCATACGAGAAAGTCACAATGCGGTCCGGCGAGAGCGAAATGGCTTTTGCGATATTTTCTTTGAAGCTTTCGAGCGTCTGAAGCGGAAGCCCGTACACCAAATCAAGGTTAATGCCTTTGAAATTATTCTGGCGCAAACGTTCCATTACTTGCTCAATCGGAAACTTAGGCTGACGGCGGTTGATGGCCTTCAGCACCTCCGGGTGGAAATCCTGGATTCCCATGCTTACGCGGTTGAAACCAATGGCTGCCAGGCGGTCAATATCTTCCATTGTGAGGTAAGCAGGGCTGCATTCAATGGCAATTTCCGCATTTTCGGTATAGTCAAAGTGTGAAGCAATTTTCTCCATAATTTCCTGAATATAATCGAAATTAATGGAATTAGGAGTGCCGCCACCCCAATGAACCTGACTTACTTTACGGCTTTTATCTATATGCCGGGCCACAGTATCAATCTCCTTCAGCACACAGTCTATGTAACGGCGCACTTTGGCCGCACTTTCAAATGCCGTGGTATTGCACCCGCAAAAGAAACACAACTGCGGACAAAACGGGATGTGGACATATATCGAAATACTTTCGGGTTGCTCGCTGTTCGACTGAATCACAGCCGGAACAAAATCGGCCGAGGTAAAGTTTTGATTAAAGCTTGTAGCCGGCGGATAACTGGTGTAACGGGGGCCCGTTTTATTATATTTATTCAGAAATTCGGGAGTTATTTTCATACGAAAATAATTAATTTTTTATGGTCTAATGGAACTAGCATGACAGATTTTTATCGATTCAGATAAAGCTCTGTTATCAAGCTAGCTTCATGTTTTAATTATAAGCCAAACTTAAATTGCTAGCTCAAGTTCGCTTTCTATCTTAGGAATTTTATTGAAATCAACAAAAACAAAATCTTCCAGTGTATAATCGTAAAAGTTTTTTCCCAACGATTCTTCCCTGATATAAAAGTGCGGTTGAATGCCCTGTTCTGACAATGGAGTTCGATCCAAAATCTCATTCAATGCCGGTTCGTGCCTGTCGTAAATATGAACGTTCTGTACAAAATGACAAAACTTGCCTGGTTTGTACCCGCAATGTGATGCCACCATCATCTGGAGCGCAACATATTGAGTCTTATTTACATAATTGGCAACTAAATAATCGCTCGAACGCTGCATCAGGGTCATATCCAGAAACATTGTCCCATCCACATTGCGCACCGACCAAATGGTTTCGTAGCAACACGGATCAAGCGCATGTTTTTGTTGCAAATCTGCATCCTGAAACAAATTGATAATATGCCGGCGTCCAAACGGATTGTTTTTCAATCCGTCCAACAATTTATTCATCAGGTCGTGGGTTTTCACCGTGTATCCATAGCAGGTTCCAATGGTATCGTCGCCGATATTCCAGCTATCCCACCAGTTAACACCCATTTCGCGGGCTTCTTTCAACGAATTTGATCCACGCTGATAAATCCAGAAAATTTCACGGATTCCGGTTTTCACGGCCGTATTGCGGTAAGTCTGACACGGAAACTGAAGTGGATCATTTAAATCATATTCTTCAAAAACCTGTGTAATATACTTGGTATGAGCCGGTGTCCCATCAATATATTTAGGTCTTGGATTTACATCCAGAACCCCTCTGCTTTTTATTCCTAATAGATTTTGTATAAAGATTTTATCTGCTATATTCATTTGTTTATGATTTTCTTCTAATTTTGAGCCGTTTATCTTCCCCAATCCGTATTCTTAACCCAATCCACAACAAATTTCACGTTTTCCACTTTGTTGTCAGGCGAAAGCCCATGACCGGTATTAAAGATCCAGTTCATATTTTTCTGACCAAAAGCTTTATATTTTTCAAGCTCTTTTTCCAAAATACTCCTATCGTCGATAGCCAGAATACGCGGATCCAGATTCCCCTGAACGCCCACTTTGGAATCGACCAGCCCGCGAGCCTCCGACAGGGAATACTGCCAGTCAACACCCACAAAATCGGCCACGTCGTAATTAATATGCGTCAGTCCGGTTCCAAGTCCCTTCGGGAAAAATATAACCGGTACATTTTTGCTCCGCACCGCATTGGTTATCCGGTTTACGTGCGGCATAATCCGCTCAATGTACATTTCCGACGGAATAAGCCCCGCATGTGTCTCGAACAACTGAAACACATCAATGCCGTGTCCGGCCTGGGTGGTGGCATATTCGATGGAGAGTTCGGTAATAAGCTCCAGAATTCTGGCCGATATCTCCGGATTATTATAAAACAGTTTTACGGCTTTCGCAAAGCTATGGTTCATACTATTACCTTCCACCATGTAGCAGAAAGTGGTGAATGGTGCCCCGCAAAAACCAATCAAAGCTACATCCGCCGGCTTTTTCTGCTTGATTATGTCCAACGCTTTGTACACATGTTCCAATCGGGAACAATCGGCTTTCAGGCTTGAAAGCTGACTGCCAGCATCCTGCAATGGCGTATCGAAAACCGGACCTTTATCGGTGAATTTCAGATTCATGCCCAATGCTTCAGGTACCACCAGAATATCTGAAAACAGGATTGCCGCATCGACCCCTAAATCATTCACAGGCAGCAAAGTGACTTCCGCAGCCAGTTCGGGATTTATCATCAATTCACGGAAACTGTATTGCTCGCGAAGTTTAAGGTAAGAAGGCAATACCCGTCCGGCCTGCCGCATAAACCACACCGGTGGACGCTCGCGTTTTACACCTTTGAGAGTATCTGTAAATATAGAGTTTGACATATTTTTTGTTCTTATTGGTTTCGTGGAAATCCGGTCACGAAAACCGTTTAAATTATACTAAAAATCAATTGTATAAAAATGCCTGAATTGGAATTATTCCTTCTCAGTCATGACCTTTGGTTCGGGCGTCCCTAAATTACAATTTCAACATAGCCTGATAACTGGCTTCAATTGTTTTTTCAATATCTTCGTCGCTGTGCGCGTTGGAGATGAAGGCAGCTTCAAATTGGGATGGAGCCAGGTAAATTCCAGCTTCCAGCGCCAGGCTGAAGTATTTTGCGTATTTATCTTTGTCGGATTGCATTACGTCTTCGAACGATTCAACCGTTTCCAGATCAGTGAAAAACATCGTCATAAGCGAACCAACCCGGTTGATTACCGCTTTTGTTCCGGTCTTTTCGAGGTTTTCTTTTAATCCTTTTTCCAGCTTTTCAGCTTTGCGGTCCAGTTCGGTGTAAATTGAAGGATTATTATTCAATGTTTTGAGCATTTCCAGTCCAGCAGCCATTGCCAACGGATTTCCCGATAATGTTCCGGCCTGGTATATTGGTCCGACGGGAGCAAGTTGTTGCATAATGGCTTTTTTACCTCCGTAAGCACCAACAGGAAGTCCACCGCCAATAATTTTTCCAAGCGTGGTAATATCCGGCATTACGCCGTAATACTGTTGCGCGCCACCCGGCGAAAGCCGGAAACCGGTTATCACTTCATCGAAAATCAACAAAGCACCATTGTCTTCGGTAATTTTGCGGAGCCCTTCCAAAAATCCTTTTTGCGGAAGAACAGCGCCCATGTTCGCAGCCACCGGTTCAACAATAATAGCCGCAATTTGGTTTCCGTACTCTGCAAATATCTTTTCTACTGAAGCCAAGTCGTTGTAGTTGGCAGTAAGTGTATCTTTGGCAATGCTTTCGGGAACGCCGGGACTATCCGGCAAACCAAGTGTCAGTGCACCCGAACCGGCTTTAATCAAAAAACTGTCGCCATGACCGTGGTAGCAGCCTGCAAATTTCAGGATTTTGGGTCGTCCGGTAACGCCACGCGCCAACCGGATGGCACTCATGGTAGCTTCCGTTCCTGAACTTACCATCCTTACCATTTCGATAGACGGCATCATGCTTACAATCAGTTCAGCCATTTCTGTCTCAAGCAAAGTCGGCGCCCCGTAGCTGGTTCCCAGTTCTGCAGTCCGCTGAATGGCTTCAACGATAGGTTGATAAGCGTGACCCAAAATCAGCGGGCCCCACGAACTAATAAAATCAATATATTCGTTTCCGTCAATGTCTGTAATTTTTGAACCTTTGCCTTTGGCTATTAAAACAGGTTGTCCACCGACACTTTTGAAAGCCCTCACCGGGGAATTTACGCCACCGGGAATTACTTCGGTTGCTTGTTTAAAGGCTGTTTTACTATTTTCGATATTCATTTTATTTTCTGTTTAGAACCTCAGCAATTTCTTTGGCAAAATATGTAATAATGATATCTGCACCGGCACGTTTGATGGAGAGTACCACTTCCATCATAATGCGCTCTTCGTCAATCCAACCATTGGCACCGGCAGCTTTTATCATTGAAAATTCACCGCTCACACTATAAGCTGCAATTGGAATATTGAAAGTATCTTTCGTCCGGCGAATAATGTCCAGGTAACTCATCGCCGGTTTCACCATTACAATGTCGGCCCCTTCTTCAATGTCCAGAGCAATTTCGCGCATAGCTTCATCCGAGTTAGCCGGATTCATTTGATAGCTCCGGCGATCGCCAAATTTTGGAGCCGACTCGGCCGCTTCGCGGAATGGTCCGTAAAAGCCTGAAGCATATTTGGCTGAATAAGCCATAATAGGCGTTTGGCTAAATCCGTTTTCGTCCAAAATCTCACGTATTTTCTTTACACGCCCGTCCATCATATCGCTGGGTGCAATTACGTCAGCTCCGGCCTGAGCCAGTGACAGCGACTGTTTGGCAAGCGTTACCAGCGTCAGGTCATTATCCACGTCGCCATCCACGATGGTTCCGCAATGTCCATGAGTTGTATATTCGCAGTTGCAAACATCGGCCACAACCAAAATTTCGTTTCCAAAGCGTTCTTTGATAGCACGAATGGCTTTCTGTACAATGCTGTTATGACCACAAGCCACTTCACCTGTTTCGTCCTTGCTCTCAGGAATCCCAAAAAGCAAAACAGATTTAACGCCAACGGCCAATAACCCGGCACATTCTTCCAAAAGCAAGTCGATGGATAACTGCGAATTGCCCGGCATGGACGAAATCGGATTGTTCACGTTCGTACCCGGACAAACGAATAACGGCATGATTAAATCGTCGGCACTGATTGAAGTTTCTGAAATCATGTTTCTGAGAATTGGATTTTTTCTCAGGCGGCGGAGTCTTGTTACTGGAAATGACATATTATTAAATTTTAGCCCCCTAAATCCCCCATGGGGGACTTTAGATAAGTACTTTTTTAGTTATTACAAATTTATTTTTTATACCTTCTCATATTCCCCTCCTTGGGAGGGGTTAGGGGAGGCTAGATATTTTTCTATTGCATTGGCAAAGCTTTCAACATCCGACTTCGGAGAAACAACCAACGGCTGGCAATTGTATTTAAGCATCTCCTTTTCGGTAGTTGTGCCTATGCAAGCTATCCGAAAAGCTGTTACGATATTGTTTGCAAACATTATTTTATAAAAATTCCCGAATCCGGACGGACTGGTAAACAGTATAATATCGTATTTATCGTCCTTTATGCGGTCGATTATTTCGTTGGTTGTGTATTCTAAATCAATGGTTTTATAGACATTGATACGTTCGGTCTGGCAGCTACCATTCAGTCCTGTTTCCAGTTTATCTTCGGCCAATTCTCCCAAAGCCAGCAAAACTTTGTCGGTCAATTGGATTTCCCTTTTGATTTCGACCAACAGGTCTTCGGCCGTTCGTCCTGACGAAATCAAATGAGCATTGCCACCACGCTTCACCACTTCATCGCCGGTGGCTTTACCCATAACGGCAATTTTTCTGTCCGATAAAATACTTTCATCCACACCGACCTGTTTCAATAAGTCGTAAAAACAAATAACGCCATTCTTACTGGTGAAAACAATCCATTCAAAGTCATTCAAGCCGGCAAAAACAGTCTTTATATTTTCCGAAAGCTCAACACATTCCGTTCGAATCATCGGAAAATCCAGCACCTGCGCTCCTTTGGCTGTCAAATGACTTTTTATCTGGTCATCTTCGATTAAAGGGCGGGTGGAAATGATTATTTTATTGGTTAATGTGTTCATGTTATCTAATTAAATCAAAAACGGAATCAGAATTCCGTTCTCCTAATTTGTCGGAATCGGAATTCCGACCTCCCCCTATTTCAATATTTCAATTCCAAGCTTATCTGCTTCAGCAATAATGACCTCAGCTAGTTTCTTTCCAAGAGTTTCAGCTTCGGCAACGGGCGCTTTGTCCGACCGGCGAATAATTTGCTGCGTATGGTGGTTGCCCAACATAACCGAAAGTTGTACTGTTCCGTTTTCAACCGTGGCATAAGCTCCCAACGGAAATTTACAACCGCCACCAATAGTTTTCATATAAGCTCTTTCGGCAAGAATTGCCGTTTCGGTTGCCGGATCGTTTATGGTGCGAAGCAAAGCAATTGTATCTCCGTCACCGGCTCTACATTCAATGGCAATGGCTCCCTGCCCAATGGCGGGCGTGCTAATGTCAACCGGAAGAAAATCACTTTCCGCAATTTTTTTTCCCAACCTTTTTAATCCGGCAGCTGCCAAAACGATTGCGTCGTATTGGCCTTCATCCAGTTTCTTCAGGCGCGTATCAATGTTTCCGCGCAAATCTGCAAAAGTGGCAGTTGGCTTCATTTCGGCAATCTGCACAATGCGGCGCGGGCTTCCGGTTCCGATAACGCAGTTATCTTTCAAATCGCTAATGCTTAATCCGCCTTTTATCAACAACACATCACGTGGATCTTGCCTCGTAGGAAATGCAGCTAGCACTAAATCAGCCGGTTGAAGGCTGGGTACATTTTTCAGGCTGTGAACGGCAAAATGCGCTTTTCCTTCCAGAATGGCGTTTTCAAGTTCTTTGACAAAAACTCCTGTTCCACCAAATGCAGTGAGGGGTTTGTCGGTAACAGCGTCGCCGTGGGTGGATATTTTCACGACTTCAAACTCACAATCCGGATTTTTTTCTTTCAGCAGTTCAACTGTTTGCATGGTTTGCGTATAGGCCAACAAGCTGGGGCGGGTAGCCACTATGTATTTCTTATTCATGTTCCGGAATGTCAATCGTAAATGAATCTTTTAATGTTTTGGTAATTGAAATCATTCCATCCCGGGTACTTGCTTTTCGGAGGTTGGACATAATCACCTTGAGAATTCTGTCGGAATAGGCATCCAACACCTTGCCCAGTTCTTCTTTTCCTGCTTCGTCCAGCTTATTTGTAAAGGGTTCGTGTAAGTCCAGCGTGCTTTGTTTCAGCACGACCAGCCCTTTTTTGATTTCGGCCATGGTAGGCATAATAAAATGCTTGGAATACCATTCGAAGTAATCTTCAGAAATTTCCCGGATTATTTCTTCTGCCTTTGACACTTCCAGGATTCTCTTATTGAGGTTTGAATCAATCATTTTATTTATATCATTGATAGAATAAACAAAACAGTTATTTATTTTATTTATTTCCGGATCAATGTTCCTTGGAATGGATAAATCAATAAAAATACGGGGTTTGCCCTGCAATGCTTCTTCCATCATGCTTATTTCATGACGGCAAACAATGAAATTAGGAGCACTGGTTGAAGCAATAATTACATCGTTTTCGAGAATGGCAGCAAACCGTTGCGAATATTCAATCGTTTGAGCATCTACCCGTTGAGCCAGGCTGGCAGCCCCGGACCTGTTCGCTACCGTTATAGTGCATTTTTCAAATTTTTGTTGCAGGTAACTGGCTGTGAGATTAGATATTTTGCCGGCACCGATGAGCAGGATATTGAGATCATCCCTGTCTTCGAAAATTTGCTTAACCACATCAACCGCCAAGGTGGCCACAGACACAGATCCATCTCCAATTCTTGTTTCTGAGCGCACTTTTTTGCCTATCTGAATGGCAGTCTGAAATACTTTATTCAATAAACTGGTGGTAGACTGGTTCTCTTTTGCCGTGAAATACGCGTCGCGAACCTGACCCTGTATCTGGTATTCCCCCAACACCATTGAATCTAAACTGGAAGCCACTTTAAACAAATGTATTACAGCATCCTGGCAATTTTTCTTGTATATGACCGGCAAAAGCGATTCAACCGGAATTTTATGAAATGTACTTATAAAATCTAAAACATTATTACTTCCTTTATCCACATCATCAACTGATGTATATATTTCGACCCGATTGCAGGTTGAAAGAATTACGCTTCCGTTGATTGTATCATATTTGTTCAGCTGACCTAAAGCACTGGTGTTTAATTCATTTGAAAAATGAAGTTTTTCCCGTATGCTAACATTTGCTGTTTTGAAATTAATTCCTACTACTAATAAATGCATATTGAATAAATATATTTGCAACAAACAAAATAAACACGTAAAATTAGCTCATTCCAGGAAATAATCAAACAAATTTCAAGATAATTAAGGAAAATGTATAAATGGTTGGCAGAAGCCTTTGGGTCTGAGTTTACATTTGTACACTGCTTTAAACAACGGTTTTCAGGGCAGTTTGTTTAGTGGGACGGATATTTTCCTCGCATCAAACCAACACAATATAGACCAATTTCGTGTTACTTTCTCAACTCAACCTCCCAATAAAAATCAAAACAACATATTTTAATGTATTTTTACTACATTTGCATCCGAACACATCATGTCCGGTTAGTCTTAAATGTAGCAAAAAGTATGGGCGATAAATTAATCATAATTATCTCTGGCTCTGCTGTCCTCAATTTAACTCTGCTGTCGGCTATAAGCTGGTTTAAATCTAAAAATAAGCCCTCTGCATTCTGGCTGGGTTGGTTGTTTTTTGCAACTGCAGCCGCCATTTTAGATAATACACTCATTTTTATCGGGGCGGGAACAATCTTCTTTTATCACCTTGGAGTAGCCACAAACCTTGCCTGGGGCGGCTATTTAATTGCCTATATCAGCAGCCTGCGGAATCCGGCCGAAAAAGCCATTAAATTTAACTGGAAATTATTCATACCCGCTTACCTGTACCTGCCATTTCTTATTCTTACACTGCTTGAACCGCAATGGGGAAAAGATTCAATCAAACTGGCCAAGGTTGGAAAAATGACGCCCTTCGGGATTTATTACAACTTTTCCATTTGCCTTTACAGCATCATTTCTGTTTTGGACGAACACAAAAAGTATCCAAAATCAGAAGTGTGATCATATTCCACTACCGACGGAGAAAAAGGAAGTGTCAGCGAATGGACAACATTGAAATCTGTCTTTGCCGAAAGTGGGCCGGCAAGAGTCAACAAAAGGATCAGATAATAAATGCTAAATTTTTTCATAATAATTTGTTTTAATAATTTGTAGTGAATAACAGGTGTTTGCATAATATGGCTGGGTGCAAAAGTAGAGTCAACAAAAGTTTTGATTGTCAATATTTATAAAAGCTGACAAATTAAAACAACAAAAAAAAAGATTCATTTCATCAAATTGTCATTAAGCCTGAACAAAATCGAAGCTATAACAGTTTGATTATAAACACAAACCAACCTCAAAACAGAACTACCATGAATTTACTGGACCAACTCAAAGCTTACACCAAGGTAGTGGCCGACACTGGCGACTTTGCCTCCATATCCGTTTATCAACCTATGGATGCCACCACCAATCCATCGCTTCTTTATACCGCATCGATGGATCCGAAATATAGTTCGCTGATTGACGATGCCATCAAGTACGCGAAACAGAAAACACATCATAAAGCAGATATGCTGCAATACGCCATGGATAAGCTGGCAGTAAATTTTGGCCTGAAAATTCTGGAAATTGTTCCGGGCAGGGTATCCACCGAAGTGGACGCGCGGCTGTCGTTCGACACCGGAGCAACTATCCGCAAAGCCTACGAACTAATTGGCCTCTACGAAGAAAACGGCATTTCGCGCGAACGCATACTCATCAAAGTGGCTTCTACCTGGGAAGGAATCCAGGCCGCTGAAACCTTGGAAAAAGGAGGCATCCATTGCAACCTCACCCTGTTGTTTTCCATGGCTCAGGCCATCCGGTGCGCCGAAGCCAGAGTTACATTAATTTCTCCGTTTGTAGGGCGCATACTGGACTGGCACAAAAAAGACCGCGGTGTGGCCGAAATTCCAGGTGCCGAAGACCCGGGGGTGAAATCGGTTACAGAAATCTACAATTACTATAAAAAATTCGGGTACAACACCATTGTGATGGGTGCCAGTTTCCGCAATATAGGGGAGATTATTGAAATTGTGGGTTGCGATGCATTGACCATTTCTCCTTACCTGCTGAAAGAACTGGAAGACACTGAAGGAGTTTTGGAAAAGAAACTGGATTCCGAAAAATCAAAACAACTGGAAATAAAACAATTGCACATGGACGAAAAAACGTTCCGCTGGATGCTGAACGAAGATGCCATGGCCACCGAAAAACTGGCCGAAGGGATACGAAACTTTACCAAAGACCTGATAAAACTGGAAAAACATATTGCGGCCTTGCTTTAGTTTGATTAAACCATTTAGTGATAAGCGTGGGAAACCGGATTGGTTTTCCACGCTTATGATTTATTATTATATGATTATCCGCATAACGACTTGTCATGCTGATTTTAAAGTACAGGAGCGTAGCTCTGGTATCTTAGTAGCATTTATGAAAAAAAGATAATTGAGGAGCGTAGCTCTGACATCTTTGTTTTCTACATCAAAAGAATGTCACCGCTACGCGGCTTATTTTCCCTAAAACACTCTTTGCTATAAAGATATCAGGACTACGTCCCTCAATATCTTCGATTATTTAAAAATTATATATAATGGAGGTCGCTTTGCGGATAATCATTTTATTATGAATCTGTATTGCAGTTTATTATATCCAATTTAGTTTAATATTTCAACCTTTATGAACGGTAAATCGTTTAATCAAAACTATTTTTCAATCTAAACTAAGTGGTATGAAAACAATTAACCTGTTCAAAAAGTCTCTTTTATCGGGATTTATCCTGATAATGAGCACAAGTTTATATGCACAAGACCCTGTAAAAGTAGCATCGAATGTATATAAAAAAGTAGTTCTTAACAATGAAAAGGTCCGGGTAGTGGAAATTGAATTTGCACCCAACGAAGTGGCTGCATGGCACCATCACCCAGCTCATGTGGCTTATGTTTTAGCTGGTGGTGATCTCGAAATTACCGACAAAGGCAAGAAAGCACAAGTTGTATCTTTAAAAGATGGTGAAGCTATGTACTTGCCAGCTGTAACTCACATGGCCAAAAATGTAGGAACAACAACCATTAAGCTTGTTGTGACAGAAATTAAACCCAGTCACCAAATGAATGGAGCGGCCATGATGAAAAAAGAACCTGCAAAAATGGAAAATAAAACCATGAAGTAAAAAAAACGAAAACGGCCGACTCAGCTAAATCTGACCCGGCCGTTTCTTTGCAGTATTATGTTTCTTTTTCCGGCACCAATACTTTTACATCCAGTTTCGACGGAGTAAATATGCCCAACACGCCATTAAGTCCGAGACTCAAAACGATATTAATAAAGAATGCCAGGAAAGCCAGCAACAGCAACGACCCGCATAAAGCAGCCAGAATCATAAACAAATTAAATTCACCGTTGTAATAAATTGTCCGGCGTAACATGCCGCCCAATCCGGCCATTCCCATAAATGCACCCATGCCAATGCCGCCAATCAGGTGACACCAGAAGTGAATGTTTGCGAGCTTTTGACTATAAAGTTTTGCGCCATTGGTCACAATGGGGAACAACGTATAAACTGCTGAATACAATGTCATTGTCAGCCCAACCAGGACAGCCACATGTACGTGAGGGCCAACTACCCATTGCGTATTGTGTAAAATCCGGTTCAACCCAATGTCAGCCTGCATAATACCTGCAGGAACTGCCAATCCAAAACCGAGTAAACCGCCCAACAAAAATTTCAGGGAATTGGTCATTTTCAACGGGCGTGCGCTCCACAGCGTTACCAACGTAATGAAAAATGCCAGCCCTTGCGTTATCAATTCAAAAGCCGTTACCATTTCGCCTGAAAGGATTTTTAAAATTCCGGGTTGTGCTTGATCTGAAAGCAGGTGGTGCGACCAAACTGTCCACGAAACAACTAATTCTACCAGCAAAGCAGCCCGGGCAACGTTTTCCATAAAAAGTTTCTTCCCGGTAATCATCATAGCTAATAAATACCAGGTTCCGGCCACAAAAATCAGTACGAGACCATCCGCCACCAAATCAAGTCCCCACCAGAACCAGTTTTTATACAGCAACGCATCAATAGCGGTATTTTTCAAGTCGAAGCCCATTAAATGAGCCACCATATAAACCAGGATCAACACACCGGTGAAAAGAATAATTCCCGCATTTAATGCCACATTTACAGTTCCACGGGCCACTGCCGCCACGGGTAATGAAACCAAATGCTCCTGCCGTTTTTCTTTTTTCCGGAACAGATTTTTCAGTCCGCTTACACCCAAAGCCGAGGCCAAAAGAGTTCCGGCAGGTTGTTTGTCCCAACCTTCGGGCGTGTAGGTGATTGTTTTAAAGATATTGATAACAAAAAATACCGTTCCGACCATGACCAACGCTATTCCCAAAATGAAAAACGTCCCTCCTACCACACTGAACTGGCTGAAATCGGCAGGCAAAGGCCAATACAAAGTATACAAAGGCGCATAATGCGTCAGGAAACCGGAAAACCAAAAAACAAAGGTACCAATGGCAATCAGCCATAAAGTCCAATTTCCTAGCTTATAACTCCACAACGGTTTTTTCATTAAAAACGGTACCAAAAACAGGAATGCGCCAAAAACCAGGGAGTAAGTCGACCCGAAAATGCCCACAAGCGGGTGCGCTGTCAAAATTGCAAAATATTGTTCCGGCGGAATCATGCTAATGGGTGAAACCTGGTACAAGCGCATGAGCATGCCCTCAATTATGGCAAAACCATAGTACACCAAACTTACCACCACAAAACGTAGAATCAGTTTCTGCATCGGAGTTAATCCTTTCGGTTTAAACAAACCTTCTTCGCCATTTAATACTATATCTATGAATTTCATAACATTTCAATTTAAAGTTTCGAATCATTTATTAGCTAGAACCACTACAGCATTGGGCACAATCATTTGAGCGCCTTTTGGACCGGAATACTCAGTAGAGCGGATACTATAAACCCCTGGTTGGTTAAACTGCCAAAGCACATCATTCAGATGCCCGGGCACAACCTGCATCTGAAAGACCATAGAGTTATTAGCCCTGAAGAGGCCGAATCCGTAGGTCAGATCGGCAGAAGAAACTTTAAATAATGCTTTTTCGCCGACATTGATTACTAACTTTTCGGCTGGCAAAATAAATTGATGATTGGCAACCTGAATATCAAAAACCTTATCGGCTTTAATTTCAGAGCGGTTAATATCCATGGGAGCCCACGGAATGGTGTTGAAGGTAATAATGTGAAGTGAAACTCCTGCTACAATAAGCACGCAGACAAATGAATAGAAAAGCCTCGTGGGCGCTTTGCTTTCGTTTTTTCCCTGCCGGGTGATTTTAAAACCAAACCATCCGACCAGCGAAATAATGGCAATTGCGTAACAGGTGTACGCAATGGTTTGCCCCCAAAGAACAACTTGTGAATCGACCATAATACTTGATTTTAGATTGAAGTTTATTTTAGAGAAAAATTATTGTATCATTTTCACTCTTAATATCATTCAAACCCACATTTTCAACGGTCAATCACCCAGTCGCTCTTCCCGCCCTAACCAGCCCACTGGCCAGTATGTAACAACAGGGCATTCAACATGTATTCCGGGGAATAAAAACACATCCTAACATATCAACTTTTGGTATAACAAAATTTTGCAATTAAATGTTCTGCATCTTAATATTACAAAAAAAGATGACCTTTCACTACATCAATGAAAGGTCATTCTCAAAGTCCGTCCTTTTTTTTATTCTACAATTACTTTATTTACCCAAACATTCCCATTGGAAACAACCTTTACAATCCGTGCCCCTTTTGATTTAGAGGGAATGGTCATTGAGGTTCCAACCGATTTCACCGCATCCACCAAATGCCCGCAGGAGTCGTAAACGAATATAGTTGAGGAGACGGGAAGATCTTTGACAACAATGTTATTCTTGTGTGCAAATACTTTCCGGTCATACTTGTTACTTACCGTTTTTACATCGGTGGTACTTAATGGCATAAGTAATCGCACATAAAACAATCCGCCCACAATATTGCTGGTATTTATTGCCAGGAATTTTACAGTAATCGTATCTTTTCCGGCAGTCATGCTATTGGGAATAGAATATTCTACATTTTGGAAAGCGTTTTTATTCCATTTTCCAACGATATTTTCGGTAGTTAGTTTAACGCCATCGATAAGAATGTCGAACGTTCGGCTACCTGTTTCATTTCCCCAGTAACGCACCATCAATGACAAATCGGATTTTCCTTTGGTGAGCATACTGTAACTGACAAAACCACCTGTGCGGGCATCACGCCAGAATTCATTCTGATAATTCCCGGTATATGAATTTAAACTTTGCAGTTTATGGTCCACTTCAGGTTGTTGCTCGCCCGGAGCTACTTTATCCACCGTTCGCTGTTCCAGTTCCAGCGCCGCTTTTTGTACAGTTGCCAGACTATCCACCACTGTTTGGTACTGCGTTTTTGTCAAAGCCATCCAGTACATCATGTAGCGCGAATCATGAATTTTATAGAAAGGTTCCAACACCAATGCAGAATCGGCTTTGGTTACAAAAAGACCCGGAGCTCTAAAAGTAAGTGGTTTTCCTGCAACAGGAGTTATTTTTGATGCAATGGAAGCCCTGTCACTTACAACAACCGGAGCTTTATCGAGAGGCAATAAAGTTCCATTGGCAATGTGCCCCCAACGGCTATCATCAGCAAGCAGGCCGGCCAGATCTTCAGTGCCCGTTTTGGCTCCGAGCAAAACAGGACCATGCATTAGGGCAACATACGAAGATACATTTGGCAATTGCTCAATCGCATTCTCCATAGGCAACAAAATACGAACCGAATCATTGTTGTTCCAGGTGCGATTAATCGCAATGTAAGTTTGCGGCACCGATTGAACAGCCAATGTGTCGGTATTCACCACAATTTTCAGTGCTCCTCCTTTTACCCATTTGGGTGAACGTACCATAAGTTTAAAGGCTGTGGGAGAGGCTACATTGACAATCAGTTTTGTTTTTTCTTCTTCGGGAAAAGTTGTTTCCTGACGTATTTTCACATCCTTATCTTTCCAATTGAGTTCAGAAGCGATAAAAAGGTTCAGGTACAACGAGTCATGCTGATGAGTATAGATAAATTCACCATATTTTCCATGATTTTCCATCCCGGTTCCCACGCAACACCACATGGCCTGGTTCGAAGCTGAATAAACGCGGTAGTGCCGTGGACGGGCAGGTGTAAAATAAACAAAACCTCCATGATCCGGATGTTGTGTAGACAGAATGTGGTTATACAAAGCCCGTTCATAATAATCGGCGTATTTAGCCTGCGGACTTATCCGGAACAAATCCTCGGTAAGTTTGAGCATATTGTTGGTGTTGCACGACTCTGGCCCTTCTGGCACATTTACATAATCGCTGCAAGCGGAGGCTTGCGGGAAATACTCTTTGCGACTGTTTCCGCCCGATGCCAGACTGCGGGTACCTGTCACAGTTTGCCAAAAGAACAGGCCGGCCTTAGTATAGCCCGCATCTTTTGAAACCTCCGCAATACGCTGGAATCCAATTGCTTTTGGCACTTGTGTATTTGCATGGGTGTTGTCCAGGTTATCTACACCGGCGACCATGCTATTCAAAATAGTCTTATGCGAAAACCGTTTGGCAGCAACGAGGTATTTGGAATTACCGGTCATTTGATAAGCATCGGCAAAAACTTCATTCATCCCGCCATGTTCTATAGCAAGCATTGTTTCCATTTGAGCGTCGGTGAGGGCAAATGTAATATTAATTCCCCAATCGCAAAATGCTATAAAAACCGCTTTTGCAGTTTGGCTGCCGCCGTACAGCCACGCATCCCGTAACCCGGCATAGGTTTTATGGAGGTTATACCATGGCACCCACGCAGCATTAAAATTTGTAAAGTTTGCTGTTTTAAATGTAGACCATACCCCATTGCTACCGGGTACACCTCCAACATAACCAATGCCCCACGCCGCGTTCTTAGTGGCATTGGCATCCTGACAGGCCTTCAGTTCGGATACCATATAATTCATCAAACGCAAACAGGCAGTATCGCCGGTAGCAGCGTAATTTATAGCTAGCGCTGACAAATAATGACCGCCAATGTGTCCATCCAAACCAATCCAGTTGGCATAACTAGTGGCTTTGGCACTGAGTCCGGCTTCTTTCCTATAGGGAGCAAGCAAGCGATTTACATCGTATTTCAGCAGGGTTTGAATATTCAAATCGCGGGCATGTTTAAAAGGACCATCCAACAAGGCGACATCGCTGAGAGGAAATTCATTGGGATAAAGTTTATCCTGTTGTGTTCCCGGTGTCAGGTTGGCTGTTTTGTAATTAATGGTATAGGTTTTCTGTGTAGTTCCGTTCAGTGCAGTAACTACAATGGTAGAAGTACCGGTTCCGGAAGATAAATTCACAACTTCCGTCCCTGTAACAGTGGCGCCGGCCACAGTCAGAGTCACTGCTGGAGTGACGGCTGTGACCCCCTCAGGAACAGTAGCAGTATAGGAGGTTGTGGCCGGATTAAAAACAACATCCAAAATACCGCTGTTTAATGTAATATTATCGAGTGTGGCCACATCCGACACTTCCGTTAATGTAAAATTATCAAATTTAAAGAAGCCCGCATCAGCTTTAGTTGTATTTGAAAAAACATATCCCAAAGCAGTTGATTTTCCACTTACGCGGATACCCATTTTCAATGTGCCATCGGTTACTTGAGTCACCACGGCCAATTGCCTGAATGGCCCGCTCTCTGCTGCCGACTCATCAAAGCCGCCAAAAGAATATGTTTCAGCAGTGCCGAGTATGCTAAGGTTGCCAACAGAGTAGGCTGCATTTGAACTTGCCCCGTAAAGCATTGATTTGGTAACAGAACCGGTGGTGGCAAATAATCGTTGGTTGGTTGACCGCCCTGTACTGACCGTTACCAGAGCAGTAACTTTGTAATATCCGGCAGGGAGCCCGGTTATGGTCTGTGTACATTCAGCGTCGCCTATGCTACTATTCCAGAGCCCGTTAATGTACGTACCATTTTTAGTTGCATCACCATCGGTATTCGGTCCCAGCCAGGTATAACCGGTTGTGCCTGTCCATGTCCATCCGTTACCGTTGCCGGTTTCAAAACTGGGATTGCTAATCAGGTTAGTATAGTTTGTTTGCGCATTAAGCCCACAAAACAAACTAATGATAGAAACAATCGATAGCATTTTGATTTTTCTCATATATATTGATCTTTAAGTTTTTAGTATTGGCTGACCATTATGCAAAGAAACTAAAGAATCAATAAGTGCTGGTGCACAAATTTGCCAAAATAGAGGATTTATTTCTTTTAACCGATTGTCTGATTTTAGTTGATTCAGTGCCATAGCGCAGCAGGAGCTTGATTTCTAACAATCAAATCAACAAACAAGCTACCTTAAGCAGCCTCCACATATTGGGCTGGCAAGAAAAAAAAACGTCCGTGACCTAATAGTAAATTCGCACAATATCATTGATATATTTCGTTGATGCAACTTAACAATATCTTCTCCGGCTTAAACAGAATATGACTGCAAAAACGAATGAACGCACATAATGAGCCTGAATTAAACCACACATCCTGTGAGAATTGCACAATCATCCATAATATAGAACGATTGTACACCTAAAGTAAAACAACATCCACTTATTTTTGTATTGCTTAAATTCTGATAAATGAAGTTGATTTGTTCTAAATACTTCTCCCTGCCGACTGAACTAATTTGTAGAATCAATTTCGGATATTAATTTTGTAGGGTTTTGAATAGCAACATGAGGGGTACTAAAATCAGAAGTAAGACTTTAGCAAAATCACATTAAAACATCCAAACAGACTCAAAAGAAAAAAAAACAATTCCACAAATGCATATTCAGGCAACACCAGCAACAACAACCAGTTAACACTCACACTCTGATGTACAACTGATCTTCAACTACAAATTCAAATATTAATTCGATTCGCTATCAGCTTAATCCCGTTTTTCAAAAAAAAGGAAATTAACCCGAAAATTCTCAACAAAACACCGGCAATTGAAAATACGTGTAAAAATCATATAATTATCAGATATTTATGATTAAAGATAAATCTAATCTGGATTTTAAATATGTGGATGATATGTACAGAGCAGCAAACCTTGGGGTAGCTGTAAATACTGTCGGATTCCAACAAATTGAACCAAACAGCCTGTATCCTCCGGAATGCCATCCGGCAGGCTACTATTTCAATTCAAAATCCGGACGAAAACTATCTGAATTTCAATTGGTATATGTCACACAGGGAGCCGGCACATTGCAGATAGAAACCGAAAAATACACCGTACAAAAAGGAGATATTTTCATTATTCATCCTAACCAGTGGCATACATACGCCCCCGACAATAATACCGGGTGGAATGAATATTACATTGGATTCAAAGGGGATATTGTTTATAAATGGATAGACAGCTCGTTGTTGGGAAGTAACACTCAATTGTATAGTATCGGACTTAACGAAGAATTAGTTCAACTGTTTAAAAGAGCAATTGAACTTGCCAAATTCTCAAATCAAGTATTTGATTTACACCTATCCGGCATTATTTATCATCTTCTTGGGCTCCTGATTTTCGAGATCAACAACAAAGAGCTACTATCAGAATACAATATGCAATTGGTCGAAAAATCAAAAGTTATAATGAACGAAAACATCGAAAGCAGTTTAAATATTGAAGAGTTATCCGCAAACCTCAATTTAAATTACACCACATTCCGCAAAAACTTTAAATTAACCACCGGATTTTCGCCCAAGCAGTATTTTATCGAATTAAAGCTTAAGAAAGCAAAACAGTTACTTTTGGAAACATCGTTTTCGGTAAAAGAAATTGCCGCCAAACTTGGATTTTCTTCTTCCGAACATTTCACCATCACCTTTAAGCAAAAAATGGGCTCGACACCACAAGGCTATAGAAAATTGTGCAGGCCTTCCTAGTAAAAGTCCAAGATTATTGACCTGCATAAACCAGTTCAAAACGAATAAAAAAGCAGATTAACGTCATTGCATAACAACGAGATCTTAAACACATTATCCGCATATCCATCTATCCGCATTCCCAACAACGGCAGTCATTACAAGTCATCCCTAAAACATACGATTTGAGATTGCTGCCGAATTTCAACAGGTTTTTCCATAAAAAATTTGCTCGAAGCGATATTTTTTTATACTTTTGAGCCACAAATCAGCACCCTGTCTCATGGTGTAACGGTAGCACTGCAGTTTCTGGATCTGCCTGTCAAGGTTCGAATCCTTGTGAGACAACAACTTTAGTTCAAAACCCTTCGATTATCTGTCTGATAATCGAAGGGTTTTGAAGTTTTAGGGCAATTTGCACCAAGCGTATCCATTTTTGACTCCCCCATAAAAGTAGTGGATTCTGCGTAAATTTTTGTCAATCGCAAAAGAAATAACTTTATACCTAATGGAACGACTTTATATGGTGCAAGTATCCAAGAGATCCTTTAAAAAAGGTTGCGAAATCCTGTTTATTATTGTCTCCCGCCCTTCCGGATATACCCCCGTTCCTCGTAGCGTATAAAATCTTCTGCACCCAATGTTTGGTATAGCGTCTCGCTATGTCATAGCTAAAATAAAAGCTCCCACTTTTAATATTGTTTACAAATATTATCCTTCATTGTAACAGAAAAAGACACAATACTCTGTGCTTTTTTCTGATTCTGAATATGCAAGGCAAAGCCTTGCTTCTAGCTATAACGAAGGCGAAGCCTTCGCTAAACCCATGAACGTCAACCTACGCCCAACAGGAGAATAGGGCATTTTAAAAGAGTGAAGAGATAATAGAATAAACAACAGCAAAACCAAATAGAAATATTGTAAACATAATGTATTGAAATATTCTTTTATTTTGTTTTTCTATCAATGAAACAGAATAACTCTCAAATTCTTTGAAATATCCCAATATCTTATGTCGGTTTATATAATAAACAGACATAATTATTAAAAAGAGTGGTAACACTCCAACTAGAAAAATGTAAATTCGTTGATCAAAGTAGTTACTAAATTCAGAATAAAATATCATTTCTTCATAATCTATATGCCTTATTGTTGTATATAAAATAGATAAAGACATAATATTGAAACAAAGAAGAAGAATTAGAGTAAGGATTCCAGACCAGAAATCTGAGCCTTTGCTAAATCTATAAAAAAGATACGAATAGAACTTTAAAATTTTCATATATTTTAGTATCAATAATCACTTGTATAATAATCGGCAATTCCATAAACTACACTAGCCCTAATAACAACTGGATTTGTAGTTTTTGCAGTAAAAAAAGCAACGTCTATAATTAACTTAGCACCATTAAGTGCGGCGCCAGCTAAATCCCCCCGACCACCGGATATGCTCATTATATGCTAAAAAGCTCCGGCTTGTCACTGGGAACCAACGGTCATGACGAGCGGGACTAATTGCAATCCCAGCTCTTGTATTCTTTGGATTTTTAATCCAGTAGTATATCCGGTTGTAAAGCAAATTTTCTAATTTCGGATTACAAATCCTAAGAATACTGAAGGTGGGATCGCAGATTCCACCAACCATGCCGCCAATTTTGCTCATTTAATGATTGTTGCATATCCCACGCTGCCGCCCCACGCTGCCGCACGATCAATGTCATTAAGTTAGGCCTATTTAGAATGTATATTTACTGTTTTTAAGCAACTTGGGCTTATCTCTTTTCCTGTATTTGTCAGTATCTCTTTCGAATTTTCTATTTGGTCGTATCGGGATACTATGTTTTTTAAACAACGTTTTCAGTTCTGATACAATTTCGTTCATGTCTTTGTCAGAAAAGAAGAGTAAAATTATTCTATCTTTCAAAAAGCCATATGATAAGTTGTTGTTGACTTTGTATTGATATTTATATCCCGCCGATTCTTTAGCCAATTCATCATTTATTTCTCCTACGATCAAACTTTGGACGTTGCAAACAAATAAGGCTGCATAAAAATCCTGCAATATACAATGTTCTGAATAGCCTGAAAAATGTTCTACCTTGATCTTGTTCTTTAATTCATCGTAAAATGTTTCTACTCCCCACCTTAAAAAATACAGTTCTTTAAATATTGAATCCGGATATTTTTGGGAATCAAACAAAGAGCTTATCAGTATTTCCGATTCTCCTGCTGGTAACTCAACCCTAACCAACCTAACTTCTTTGAATGCATCTTTCGAGTACGGCTTATCCGAAAGTTTTATGTTCTTTCCAGGCTGCATTCGAACAACGGCTGACTGTAGTCCACTTTGGTAAAACTCCCGGGTGATATTACTAAAATCAGCTTTAACCCTTATCAGAAAATCTACTCCTTTGTCAAAATGCTCATAAATCAAATTGAAAGAAGGATAACCTCTGTCGTAAATAATTAAGTCTTTGGTTTTTGCAAAAGCCAAGTGATTCAACGCTAAAACACTTTCTCCTGTTGATAGGGGAGCTAAAACACCATCAATGACGAACCGATTCAAAACATCGTACAACACTGATATTCTAGCCTGTACTACTCCAGTTCCAGATTGGTTTCTGGTTTTTCCGTAAATACTTTCCAACTCCATAGTATCGGGCAAAACCAACCTTGACCCATCAACAGCCAGCAACCTAAATCCTTTCCAGCTCTTTATGGAGTCATCGTTATCTGTGTAAAATTCCTCAATCAAACTATCTGAAAGTGATTTAAACACTTCCGGCTTAATCTTTTTGCGATACTGCACAAAAGCACTCTTACTAAAACCATGTATCGTAGCACTAGGCATATTATATTTTATGAAACTAATAAAATTAGCTATCTCGACAGAAAGGCTTTTTGTGAGAAAATTTATCATAAAGACAATCGTGCTATGAAAAGACTGCTTTCTGTTTCTTGTAAAATCTTTATCAGACATTTTGAATTGTAAAATTATTTCTTGCGAAAATAGTCTTTTCTTTATCAGCTCCAATATCCTTTCTGGCGTTTTTTTTCATGATAATAACTATTTGATTCTGATATAAATATACAAAAAACAATCCACATAAACAAGCATTATTTTCTGATAATCAGATAAATATATCACTAACTTAATGACATTGGACCTGCGCCAGCAGGGACATCGCTCTATTAATATTTCAGATGTCAGGGCTAACGCCCCTCAAATACGCCCATGTACACATTTATTACCAAGATTTCACAGCTACGCTGCTTATACATACAATTCTTATGGACGTAGTCCTGTTATCTTGGTAGAAAAAAATTACATGGAAATGCAGGGGCGTTAGCCCTGGCATCTAAATTAGAACAATACTGCATTTCAACCCTTGATTCGCATATAATTATTAATCCGTAAATCCAATTTTACCTGTTCAAATCCGCTTAATCAGCGTTTATCCGCGATCTATTCTTTTTTCTGTGAATTAAAATTAATCTATTCAGATATTTATGACATATATAATGTCTTGTTCGTGGTAGCGTACGTAGGTAGCGCGGTTGTTCGGCATAGCCCCTCGCTATGTCGCAGTTATAAGCCGGCCTCAGGCTGGCATATTCAGAAACAGAAAAAGGCACAGATTAATAGTGTCTTTTTCTGTTGAGAAAATAATTATATTTGCAAATAATATGGAAAGCAGGAGCTTTCCTTCCAGCCCAGTCCTCCCCTGGCTGCCGCACGATCAATGTCATTAAGTTAGGCCTATTTAGAATGTATATTTACTGTTTTTAAGCAACTTGGGCTTATCTCTTTTCCTGTATTTGTCAGTATCTCTTTCGAATTTTCTATTTGGTCGTATCGGGATACTATGTTTTTTAAACAACGTTTTCAGTTCTGATACAATTTCGTTCATGTCTTTGTCAGAAAAGAAGAGTAAAATTATTCTATCTTTCAAAAAGCCATATGATAAGTTGTTGTTGACTTTGTATTGATATTTATATCCCGCCGATTCTTTAGCCAATTCATCATTTATTTCTCCTACGATCAAACTTTGGACGTTGCAAACAAATAAGGCTGCATAAAAATCCTGCAATATACAATGTTCTGAATAGCCTGAAAAATGTTCTACCTTGATCTTGTTCTTTAATTCATCGTAAAATGTTTCTACTCCCCACCTTAAAAAATACAGTTCTTTAAATATTGAATCCGGATATTTTTGGGAATCAAACAAAGAGCTTATCAGTATTTCCGATTCTCCTGCTGGTAACTCAACCCTAACCAACCTAACTTCTTTGAATGCATCTTTCGAGTACGGCTTATCCGAAAGTTTTATGTTCTTTCCAGGCTGCATTCGAACAACGGCTGACTGTAGTCCACTTTGGTAAAACTCCCGGGTGATATTACTAAAATCAGCTTTAACCCTTATCAGAAAATCTACTCCTTTGTCAAAATGCTCATAAATCAAATTGAAAGAAGGATAACCTCTGTCGTAAATAATTAAGTCTTTGGTTTTTGCAAAAGCCAAGTGATTCAACGCTAAAACACTTTCTCCTGTTGATAGGGGAGCTAAAACACCATCAATGACGAACCGATTCAAAACATTGTACAACACTGATATTCTAGCCTGTACTACTCCAGTTCCAGATTGGTTTCTGGTTTTTCCGTAAATACTTTCCAACTCCATAGTATCGGGCAAAACCAACCTTGACCCATCAACAGCCAGCAACCTAAATCCTTTCCAGCTCTTTATGGAGTCATCGTTATCTGTGTAAAATTCCTCAATCAAACTATCTGAAAGTGATTTAAACACTTCCGGCTTAATCTTTTTGCGATACTGCACAAAAGCACTCTTACTAAAACCATGTATCGTAGCACTAGGCATATTATATTTTATGAAACTAATAAAATTAGCTATCTCGACAGAAAGGCTTTTTGTGAGAAAATTTATCATAAAGACAATCGTGCTATGAAAAGACTGCTTTCTGTTTCTTGTAAAATCTTTATCAGACATTTTGAATTGTAAAATTATTTCTTGCGAAAATAGTCTTTTCTTTATCAGCTCCAATATCCTTTCTGGCGTTTTTTTTCATGATAATAACTATTTGATTCTGATATAAATATACAAAAAACAATCCACATAAACAAGCATTATTTTCTGATAATCAGATAAATATATCACTAACTTAATGACATTGGGCGCAGGTCTGCGACCTGTGCCATAACAAGTTAGATTGCTTTTATATTGGCACGGATTGCAAATCCGCGCCAGCGAGGGGCTATGCCGAACAACCGCGCTACCTACGTACGCTACCACGAACAAGGCATTATATATGTCATAAATATCTGAATAGATTAATTTTAATTCACAGAAAAAAGAATAGATCGCGGATAAACGCTGATTAAGCGGATTTGAACAGGTAAAATTGGATTTACGGATTAATAATTATATGCGAATCAAGGGTTGAAATACAGTATTGTTCTAATTTAGATGTCAGGGCTAACGCCCCTGCATTTCCATGTAATTTTTTTCTACCAGGATAACAGGACTACGTCCCTAAGAATTGTATGTATAAGCAGCGTAGCTGTGAAATCTTGGAAGTAAATGTGTACATGGGCGTATTTGAGGGGCGTTAGCCCTGACATCTAAATACCAATAGAGCGATGTCCCAAATTCAGATAAGTATTTTGTCTTGATTTGATTGGTATTTAGGCTTAAATCAGCCCTTGATTCGCATAATTATATTTATGATTATCCGTTTTGACACCTAAATAACTTTTACAAAGCTTCGGTAACGACCGACATCGGCCAGTGAGCCGAAAAATGGAGTGAAGCGGCGTAGAAAACTTTTTTGTTTGAGTCCCGACGTATTTCGTCGGAGCGAGTTTAAAAGTTTTCAGCCTACAAACGACTAATTTTTCGAGCGAAGTGTGCGTAGTCTTGAACTTTTTTGCTTCGTTTTTTGGCATCAAGTTCCCAGAAATGGAACATTTCTAACAAATAAAAGAAACAAATTGATATCTCGTAGGGTTATCTTCGCATTGGGCTTCCTTCCGCCTTGGAGAAAAAGCGTAAAGAAAATTGCCGGAGTGAAGCGGTTAAAAAGCGTCCTTGTTTGACGACCGAAGGGAGGAGTTTGGACGCTTTGAGCGTAACGCAGTCAATTTTTAGCTTTTTATCCACAGCGGCGGCCTTTTTTGTTTACTTTTTGGGGCTGAAGCCAAAAAGTAAAAGCCCGTCCGGCTAGAGGACAAAAAAAAATCTGTTTTTAAGAACAATAGCTTTACAAACTTATGTTGCTTCTTAAGAGCCAAAAAATGAAGTGGGGTTTAAGGGGCAAAGCCCCTGTTATACAGCTTTATATTGAGATCAGGCAATATAACGGCTAATCATTTTATATTTTATCCACGATTTATCGGGGATGATTTCAGATTTATATCTTTATCATCTCACCGTTGGTGAGATAAAATCCGTTTTTAGATCCGCTTAATCAGCGTTTATCCGCGTTCTATTCTTAAAAACACACTAACTTATATAATCTCTATCCTGAATGTTGTTTCCTTTTTTGCAAACCCATTTCAGGACTAGACAATGGTTAGCATATTAGCGATTTGGAGAAATCTACCTTTTCCAAAGTTGAAAACCTTGGAAAAGGTTAATAAAAAATATGGTTATCCGCAAAGCGACCTGTAGAAACGAACGAAGGTTATCAAACGAGCGACCTCGTCCGGTGAATCGAAAAACAAGTGAAAGAAGCGTTGAAATACCCACTGTTTGACGACCGGAGGGAGGAGTTTGGGGATTTTAGCTTCTTGAGCGCCAGTTTTTCGAGTGAAGCGGACGCAGTCTTGAACTTTTTGCTTACTTTTTGTTTCAAGACACCCCGATCACTATCGGGGTAAGTCGGGGTCAAGGGGCGGAAGCCCCATTGTAAATAAGATACAGGTCGTTATGCGGATAATCATAATAAAAAATATCCGGTTAATCTGTTTTTAATTGATTTCCGTCGTCTTCGCAGTACTGTGGCTCGGCATATCCCACGCGGTCACTGTAATTTTATCGCCCGTGGGAGACTCATTCTTTTGAGTAGCTGTGTACATCCAACTCAAACCATCTGCATGCAACACGGCATCGCCTTCTTCCACCAATGCGCCATCTACACCCGCAATCCGTACTTGCACCCTGGTCACTTTAAAATTGTCTACCGCTTTTACCTTTATCACGCTGCCCGCTTCACCCGTGTATCCGCTCAGGTCGACCTCCGTAATATCAGGGGCGCTGAAATAATCGGCCACTGCCACATTATAGGCCGATTGCCCCGCCGCTGCCTTTTCGCCATAAAGGGCTTTCATAGCCGGATCGGCTATAACCGATTTCCCGTAAATTACCGCTTCCTGAAACTTCAGGTTCACTTTCTGTTGCGCCTCACTGGGCTCGCCTTCATAGGGCGACGGATGAACAGATACAAACACTTTTCCATCTTCCTTGCGGCGACGAAACACTAAATTACCTACCTGTCCGCTCAGGCCCTCGGTAGCGAGATTGTTTTTTGATTCTCCCATTTCTTTTAAAATTTAAATGATTTGTATTGAAAATTATAAAGAAAACAATATGACATTTTACTTAAAACACACGTATTTTTACCCCGTCCATCATCCGTCCATCGTCCGTCCATCGTCCGTCCAACTCTAAAACTGAAAAACCGGATAAAACCGGACAAAAAAACACCCGTTTTTACAATCCGGAGCGGACTGCAAAAACGGGTGCGTGGTTATACTGAAATGCAGAGGGGCTAAAATTACCCTCCATTAAAATTAACACACAGACTTGTTTTCTAAAAATCAATTTTACCATAACGGAATAATACTATTATTACGACACAACCTTTCTCCGGTTTTTATCTAAATCTTCAAAATGTAAATAAAATGCCTGCTATCAGTTATTTAGCTTAAAAACAAACCACAGGCACTATACTTAACTAAAATTGTGCGCAAATCTATATATTTTTCACATTACAATCCAAGCATTTGCACGCTTAAATTTTATGTTATAAAACCCAATTTACATAAATAAAAACTTCAACTCTGCCATATTGATCCATTTTGTCGTTTTTGATAAGGCTTATTATTGCAACAACTCCGTTGATCTTCTATTCAGGTTTGACAGAAATACCGTCCTATTGCACCAACCTCTTTTTTATAAAAAAAATAGTCAACTGTAAAAATTCCCATCCGGTTTCCGCGTAATAAATTGCCTCATATCCTAAAGCCAAACGAGGAAACATAAAAAACCTCAATCAAAACAGCAGATCCCAACAAATCAGGGACATATTCAGAATGTATGGTTGTCATCGTGTCAAAAATGTCCATATAGTTGTACGCTGGTAAATATCGAAACTCATTTATATCCTGTTCCTTTGTCGTGAAATTTAATATTATGTATCATGTCAAAAGTAAACAGTAAAATTTATCTTTTATCTATTGTCTTAGCGTTTCTTCTGGTGGGATGTGCAGAAACGGTTGTCGACAAATATTTTGAAAGACCGGAATGGTTGGCTCCCCCCATTTATGATGTTTTGGAAGAAGAGGGGCGGTTCGGGCTCTTTTTAAATTGCGTGGATAGTACAGAGTACGCAAAAGTGCTGAAAGGCGCGGGACTTTACACCGTGTTTGCTCCAAACGATAGCGCCATGAGAGTGTGGATGCAAAAAAAATCGTATGCAACCCTATCTGATATTCCCGCTGATGTAAAGAAAAAAATTGTGGCCTATTCAATAATCTACAGCAAATGGCCCATCGATAAACTCGCCTATCGGTTTGTAAATAACCAATACGAATTGGGTGCATTCAAACGTAAATCAGCTTATTATACACTCCCTTATCAGGATGCCGAATACAACAACAATTGGGTAGTCGACCAAACAAGTTGGGGCGGACTTTCGTACACAGTCAACGATTACCAGTTGAATTTATCCCTTCAAAACTACAAATATCTCCCTGTTTATACCTACGAGTTTTTTCAATCGGCAGCTACTCCCTTAACGCCTGCGGATTACAATACATTTTATCCCGATGTAGCCTATACCGGCAAAAACGTACAGGGAGGCACCATTCTTACTCCGGATATCCGCTCCGAAAACGGAATAATCCATGAAGTTTCCAGTGTAAACGAACCCCAGGAGAACATTGCCAATCTGCTAAAAGATGCCAAATACAGCTCTTACACCAACCTGCTCAATGCTAAGTCGGTACAGGGAACGTATTTATTCAGGGCGTACAAGGATGCTGATGATATTTCGCCCAAACTGTTGACAACCTTTCAAAAAATGGTTCCTCAGGCCAATATCGGCAAATTGTACGTAAAAACATATTCTGCTGCCATGGGCTTTTCGCCCGTAATGGAAAACGTTTTTGCAGAAGATGGAAGCAACGACACCGAAAAATCGGGAAATACAGTGTTTGTGCCAAGTAACGAAGCGCTTGACAAATACCTGAAATCCAAAATCCTCAAATACTATCCGGATATGAACAGCCTGCCAAATGCAGTGCTTCAAACCCTGATAAACACGCATATGGCAACAGGGCTTATCTGGCCAACCCTGTTCGAAGAGGCGATGAATAGCACCGGCGAATACCTTAACGGAGAGGGATCCAACGGATCGAAATTCTCCACAGCCGGAATTATCGACAAACAAATTGCCAGCAATGGATTTATCTATCTGATAGATCATGTGCTCAAAAGCCGGTATTTTGAAACGGTATATTCCGAAGTGTATCTAAACCCCGACCATCATTTATTAAACCTGGGGTATACTGAAAATCTCCGCGAAGATTTAATGAAAAGCCCGCTGAACGGGTATAATTCTGAACGCTGGACTACGCTGAACTTTTCGGACAGGCTGCTAAAAGAAGATGGTTTCGGATACGATGATTTGAATGCTGCATTCACATTTAGCGATGCCAATCTCAGTAATATCAACACTCGTCTGCAGCGCTTAATCAATATGCATGTTTTCCCCGGACTCAAAAATGCCGATATTAATTCCGAAATTACAGGATTTTCTTCTTCTCCGTTCACCGGCACCACAAACTATAACGGCTGGGGCTATCTGGTGAATAACTATGGAGATATGATCCGGTACAAAGATGGCAAATTGCAGGCTGCGGGGAATATTGAAGACGGAACTTATGTGACGGCAACAAAAATGACCGATGAGTTCAACAACGGATATGTGTTCAATATAGATAAAATGTTACAATACTCGCCTCGCATTACCGGCACAGACAAATACAATGATCTGACGCTCTGGACTTACCTGGCCAGGGCAAAATCCGAAAACCCCAATGTATCTATGTTTGTGGACTATGTGGAGAAATGCCTGAAAAATACGAGTGGCGAGCTAGCCGGAGTGAAGACAGAGTACTTTTACACTGTATTGATGCCTAACAATACGGCCATGACCAGCGCGCAAACCAACGGCTACCTGCCAACGCTGGATAAAATTACATCCGACAATGCCGCGTTCGATTTAAATGCCCTGGCAACAGCAACCGCATTTGTAAACGCCCACTTCCTGCAGGGACAGGTACTTGCCGATGATGGACTGTCCTATATTTATCCTGTCAACCCGCAATCCCCTAACGAAACAATATTGCCTACCTTGCTGAAAATCACCAACGAGAAACTCGATTTAGTAAACAAAGCCACACAGGTTCGGATTGTGAAATATAAAAGCGGTTCTACCTGGCTACTCCGGTTCGAACCACAGGATATTATGCGGGGAACATCGCTTCTGGTTGACGGAACCATTGGCACCGGATCGGTAAATTATATCAACGGCGTCAACCGTGGAAAAGTAAATACCACCACTACCGACAACTTCCGGAGCAACCGCATAGCCTGTAAGGGCGTATTGCATGAAATTACCAATTTTATTCGTTTTCAGGCGCAATAGGGTATTAATAACAGAACCATCGAAAATAAAATATAGATAAACCATGAAACGATTTGCCAAAATACTAATACTGTTATCCGCTGTAATATTTTCTGTTTTTCCACGGGCACATGCGCAGGAGAAAATCGTAATCCGGGGGAAAGTGATATCCGCTCAGGATAAGCAGGAACTTATCGGTGTAACAGTTGTAGAGGTTAATAAAGAGAACCGGTCTATTGCAAGTTGCATTACCAATATAGATGGGAACTTTGTCATTAAAGTTTCTGATAAGAAAAACAAACTTGTCTTTTCCTACATAGGATATAAGAAAAAAGAAATCACCATTGGGGAAAATGCCGACATCAAGGTAGCCATGGAGGATGCCGCACACGAAATAACAGAAGTGGTGGTAAAATCCAATAAACGCCAGGTAGGAAGCATGCCTATCGAAGAACGGGATATTTCTATGGCTGTAAGCCGGTTGGATGCTAGTGAAATAGCCGACCTGAATGTGGCCTCGGTCGATCAGGCAATGCAGGGGCGAATGTCCGGTGTGGATATTGTATCCAATGCCGGTGACCCGGGTAGCGGGATGTCCATTCAAATACGCGGAACAACCTCCATCAACGGGAATAGCCAGCCACTGGTAGTAGTGGATGGAATACCCCTTGAAACAGAAATCGGCGCTGATTTCGACTTCAGCACCGCCTCCGAAGAGCAGTTTTCACAACTGTTGAACATTGCGCCTTCGGACATTAAGGAAATTGTGGTATTAAAAGATGCCGCTGCCAATGCCATTTGGGGAGCCCGGGCGGCTAACGGTGTATTGCAAATTACCACGCAGCGCGGAAGCATATCCCCGCCTAAAGTTACATTAAGAGTAACAGGAACTTACAAGCCACTGGCAAAACAAATCCCAACATTAAATGGCGATCAGTACACTACCATGATTTTGGAAGCGCAACTCAATGCAGGAACCATTCTGGATCCGCTGAAATTTCCTCAGGTTGCCTACGACCCTAACAATCCGGAGTATTTCTACAACTATTCACAAAATACAGACTGGGTGGATGCCGTATCGCAAAATGCATATTCGCAGGAATATAACCTGTCGGTGCGTGGTGGTAGCCCGAAAACCAGATACTCTTTTTCGGCAGGTTATCTGGATGATAACGGGAATACAATCGGTACTGCGTTCCAACGGCTTAATACCCGGTTGAATCTGGATTACAGCGTGTCGGACAAGCTTCGGTTCAGCGCGGATATAGCCTATACCCATTCGGAAACACAAAAGAATTATGTACCCGACACCGATAGCGAAAACGCCAATGTGCGCGGAGAAGCTTATGGCAAGATGCCCAACCAGAGCATTTATTACTACAATGTATGGGGAGAGCTCACGCCGACTTATTTTACCCCGGTTGACAACCCGCAGGGAACTTACCCAAAAGTGTACAACCCGGTGGCAATGGCATTGGATGGTACTTATCATGTTTCCGACGAGTCCATTATTCCCAAAATGTCGTTGCAGTTCAGGCCCAATGATGTGTGGCGGGCCACTTTCGATGTGGGTTTCCAGGCTTCTACAAACAAACAAAAAAAGTTTTTGCCCGCATCGGCTACCGGACTGGTATGGTCGGATAACCGAACCAATACCGCCTCGGATAAAGATGGGGAATCGTTTACCATCCAAACATTTACCAAATTGTATTACACACCGCAATTTAAAGATGAGAATGTGCATCGCCTGATCGGATTGTTCGGCATAAATACCTACGACCGCAGCAGTTACTCCTATCAGGCTGTAACAACAAACCTGGCTTCAGCCAGTCTACAGGATCCCTCTATCGCTTCGCGGATATATTCTTCCGGCAGCATTTCTTCGGGTTCCAGCCAGCAGCGTACCATGTCGAGTTATGTGAACCTGAACTACACCCTGCTGGACCGCTACACCATTTACGGAAACATGAATCTGGAAGGAAACTCGCGTTTTGGAGAAAACTACCGCTTTGGTCTTTTCCCATCCATATCCGGGAGGTACCGTCTTTCGGGCGAGCGTTTTATGAAAGGGTTAAAATGGTTGGATGATCTTTCTTTCCGTGCGTCATATGGTATGTCGGGCGAGGCGCCCAACAAAGACTATATGTACTTCAACAAATATCAGACATATTCCTACGATTACATGGGAGAAAGCGCCACCTATCCCGATAATCTTGAACTGAAAAACCTGCGCTGGGAGCATAGCTACACCCAAAACTTCGGTTTCAACCTCGTTGCCTTTTCCAGCAAGTTAAATATCGAAGGCGAGTATTACATCAGAAGGGTCGAAGATCAGTTTATGAGCAATATAGCCATACCTACAACTTCGGGCTTCTCATCCATGTCCACCAATTATGGAACCGTGCAAAATAACGGTTGGGAATTAAATGTGAATTACAATGTGTTTAAAAATAAAGACTGGAACGTCAATCTGGCCTTTAATATGGCCCGTTCGGAAAACAAAGTGATTGAGATTTCTGAATTCGCATCCTTGTACGGCGGCGAATGGAATACCAACGGGTCTTATCTTACGCGCACCATCCTGGGGCAACCCACCGGATCCATTTACGGCTATTTGTACGATGGCGTTTATCTGAACGAGAACCAAACCAGGGCAAAAGATGCCAACGGCCAGACCATTTACACCGTGGACAACAACGAAAATAAAGTACCGGTTTACATGAAATTTGGAGCGGGAACTTCGGTGGAGTACGTTTTTAAACCCGGCGATACACGCTATAAAGACATCAACCACGATGGCAATATCAACTATCAGGATATTGTCTGGCTGGGTGATATCAACCCGTTGTTGTTCGGAGGATTGACACCTTCAATCAAATGGAAACAATTGTCGTTAAATATGGTATTCTTTTTCCGTTACGGAAATAGCGTGGTAAACATGTCGCGGATGAATATGGAGAATATGTCGGGTTGGGGAAACCAGAGTACAGCAGTTCTAAAACGTTGGAGGCAAGCTTACGAAAACGAGGCCGAGGCACCAAAAGACCTGATTTCGAGAGCACTGTATGGCTCAGGCTATAACTGGTTGGCGTCCGACAGGTTTGTGGAAGATGGCTCGTTTATCCGTTGGAAGTCGCTCACGTTCCGCTACAATTTTGATACAAAGATCGTTAAGCGACTCGGATTGTCGGAATTGTATTTATACAGCACAGTCAATAATATTCATGTGTGGACCAACTATACCGGGCAGGATCCGGAGGTAAGCATGGGTGGCACCAACAAGGGCAAAGATTTCTCTACATCGCCGGTACCTAAATCATTCACATTCGGGTTGAATTTATCTTTTTAAAAACGGCATTTATCCATGAATTATTACCCAATTTCCTTAAAACAGTTTAAATAAAAACATTATGAAACGAGCCCCGGTTTGCGGGACGAGTTCCATGTGACAATTTAAAACAATTATTTACACATGAAACGATTTATAAATATAGTACTACTGAGTTTAATAACGTTGGCAATACCCTCATGTTCCGACTGGTTAGGGGTTGAACCTGAAGATGGCGTAACGCGCCAGGAGTATTGGAAAACCAAGGAAGAAGTCAAATCGGCACTAAACGGTTGTTATGCATCCATGATCGATGACAATATGATGTTATCCTACCTGCTTTGGGGTGAAATGCGCGCCGACTTCGTAGCCCCGTCATCGAAAGCAACTGCCGAAATTATAGCCATCCGCAACGGAGAGATTGTGGCTTCCAACAATTATGTAAAATGGGAGTATTTATATACCACTATTAACCAGTGCAACACCGTTATAGAGTTGGCTCCACTCGCCCTGAAGATTGACTTGTCGTTTTCCGAAAAACTGATGAAGCAATATCAGGCCGAAGCGGTTTGTGTGCGCAGCCTAATGTATTTCTACCTGTTGCGTACGTTCAGAGACGCACCTTACGTGGTGAAAGCCAGCATTTACGACGACCAGAATTATACGCCCGCCAAAATGCCGCAGGCCGAACTGCTCGAACATTTGGTTGCAGACCTGCAAAGCGTGGAAAATGATCTGCCGTTTAGTTACAACACTCTTGTGGAGAGTAAGGGACGGTTTACACGTTGGGGGTTAAAAGCCTTGCTGGCCGACATTTACCTCTGGAAACAGGATTATGCAGCCTGTAACGAGTTGTGTACACAGATTATTGAGTCCGGCCAGTTCTCGCTGCTTTCCGTAAGACGCGACCAGGGAACCGCCCTGGACGATAACGGTGAAACTGTTCCGGTCTACTTTGCCAACAAAAACAATGTGAACGAGCTGTTTTATAAAATGTACGTGGAAGGAAACTCCACCGAAAGCATTTTTGAGTTGCAGTTCGGCACCGACAAATCAAATCCAATGGTTAAATGGTTGCAGCCCATATCGGGTTATTTAGTGGCTAAAACCGATGAGTTGGGTAAATTTTACCCCAGATCCGATTTAGATAACCAATGGCGCGACATCCGTACCGACTTTGCCTGGAAAAGTGAATCGGTATGGAAATGGATAGGGCTCTCGGCCAATGGAGCCATTTACCGCTCTACCAACTCATCCTATTGCAACTGGATATTTTACCGGCTCGCCGATATTATGCTCATGAAGGCCGAAGCGCTAACCCAGCAGGCCATCGCCACCAATGACCAAAACAAACTGACCGCGGCCCTGGCCCTGGTCCAGACCATTCGGGACCGTTCCAATGCCACCGAAACGAGCAGTTATAACTATTTGTACGGAAGCGAAAACGCCGCGTTGAGCAGCAAAAGCATGGAAGAGTTTATCCTGAACGAAAGGGCCCGGGAGTTGGCTTTCGAGGGGAAACGATGGTTTGATATAGTGAGGTACGTGGAACGTGACAACTACCGGAACCTGGCTTATATGTCGCAACTGGCCATACGGAGCACTATTCCGGAAAAAGTATCCATTCTGCAAAAAAAATGGTTGAATAACATGGGTAGCCATTACCTGCCTATTTACATAGAAGAAATAAGAATGAACAAGAATCTTGAACAAAACGAATTTTACAAATAATACCACGCTATGAAAACGATTAATATTGGAAAAATCACGTCAGGCATATGCATGTTAATAGCAATGGCACTGGTTTCTGTTACGTTGTTCACATCGTGCCACAAAGAAATGGAAGGGCAGGAATATCGTGTTTACGCTGACAAGAATGATAAATGAGATAATGGCAGCCCAAAACCTGAATTCGTTTCTGGATATTGTGGATAAAGCCAATTACCGGGGAACGTTGCATGCCTATGGGGCATACACCCTTTTTGCTCCTACCAACGAAGCGGTAAACAGTTATCTTCAATCCTTAGGTAAAAGCAGTGTGGCTGATTTGACCGAAGAAGAAGCGGTAAAAATTATTAAATACCATTTGGTTGCCAACGATACCATTGCCACATCGGATTTTGTGGATGGACGTTTAAGAGCCCGCAATTTTATGAAAAGATACCTGACCACCAAGACTCAAACCGATGGATCTATTGTGGTAAACCGAAAGGCAACGATCCTTACAAAAGCGTTGGCCGGGGCTAATGAGTTGAAAGGTGCGAACGGGTTTTTACACATAATTGATGCGGTGCTTACTCCGCCCGATAAAAGTATTACCGGCTTTATCCGATCCCTGCCCGAATGCGGATTATTCTATTCTGAAATCGTTTTTCGAGAAATCGGGTCTGGCCGACTCGTTGAATATAGAATCCGACAGCATTTGGTATACTTTCTTTGTTCAGGATAACGCGGCTTTTCAAAATGCCGGAATTGCAACCGAGGCTGAGCTGCTTGCCTCCCTGCATGCCAATCAGAAAAGCACCACCAAGACCGATGCCGAACTGATACGCGATTATATCGGCTATCATGCCGTGGTGAATATCATGCCCAAATATGTGGTGGATTTGATGGCTGCCTCGGCGCTGAAAACACTTACTCCCGAAGCAAAGCCTGTTCTTTTTGAGCGTTTGGGAAGTCAAATCTGGCTGAACCGGCTGATTGTGGATAAAATCAACGAACCCGGCGTGCAGTTGGACAAAGAAAATGATTATACCGATTTGAGTTGCTCCAACGGGGTAGTGCATAAAATCCTTGGAAACATAGAGGTAAAAGAAAGAACCGCTTACCGCGTTTACTGGGATATTGCCACGCAGCCCGAAATAATGGCTCTGGCCGGTTACCGGAAATCGGGCACCAGTAAAACCTTCAACCCGGGTGAATTATCCGAAATTGCCATGGGAGGAACGTATCTGGCAACTATCACCTATAGTGCTGGGGCATTGCCTAATTCGGAAGCCGAACTGGATCCAACCGCTCAACAGGTGTATAAAGATTTTCTGCGCTTTAACCTGCACCCTAATACGCTGAAATGGGTTGAGTTTAAACTTCCGGTACTGATGCCCGGCGAGTACAAAGTGTGGGTGTGCTACCGCCGCGAATTGAACCTGCAGGTGAAAACCACCTTTAAGCAGGAAGGCAAGGAAGACCAGGTAATGCCTTATATTTTCAATATGAACGAATATATGCCGGGGGGTACGCCGGAACAGCAGGAATTGCTGGGCTGGAAACAATATACGGCAAAAAAATACTCTTCCGTACAGTGTTGCCACATTTTAGGAACCATAAAAGTGGAATTTGAAGGCCGCCACACCTTACGTTTGGAACCGATATACTCCAAAGCACAAGGCCAGGCCGGTAGCTGGGATATGATACAGTTTATCCCCAAAGACCAGGATCAGGTGTATCCAATGGTTGACATGCTGGGCAACTGGATTGATAATGGAGTTGAATCATGGGACATTTTTCCCAAAGGCACCAACCCCAACGGAAATTAATTAACCCTTCATTCTTACATTTGATAGTTATTGATTGCTAAAACATTAAATATATGGAAAACACTCCAATTATAAACAAATTGAAAGCGGAAATAATTCTTCCCTGGTTATGTCGAACTGTCCTAATCGCGGGTGTGGTTCTTGGTTTCCTCAGTTGCAATGCATGGAAGGAAGACATTCAGCTAAACGATGTCAATAAAGGCAAAACCCTGAACACGCTGGTAGGTACAAATCCGGATATCTCGACATTTGCCCGGATACTGGAGCTGACAGGATATAACCAACTTTTGGAAGGACAGCAGATGATCACGGTATTTGCACCCAGCAACGACGCGCTGAAGAACGTAGACTTGACCGATATCGCTGCCTTGAAAAGTCTGGTGCAGAACTATATCGCCTACATGTCCTATTATAAAAATGCTGCAGGCAACTTCAGCAATGGAGCCGACACAGTGAGGGTGATCGAAATGCTCAACAAAAAGAATATTACTATTAACGCTTCGGATATTCAACAGGCAAATATAGTTGGAGCCAACGGTGTGTTGCACATTATCGGAACCACTATCGAAAACCGGAAAAATATACTGGAATACCTGAACGAACAAGACAGTTACGAGCAGGTGCAGTTTATCCAATCGCTTCAGGAACAGGTTATGGATTCGGCCAAAAGTATTCAGACCGGTGTGGATCCGAAAGGGAAACCGCTTTACGATACGGTTTGGACAACCAGAAATACCTTTTTGGATGCCTACCCCCTGGCTGACGAGCAGAAATCATATACGGTGGTTTTGCTCGACAACAGCGTGTTTGACGCACTGAAAGCCAAGTATGCCAAATATATGTATCAGAAAGACAGCAAAGCGCAAAACCTGGAAGTAGTGCGCCAACTCACATCCGATTTGGTGTTGAAAAACACGCTGATTGACAAAACAGGGCGTTATCCTTCTGTGGGAAATGTATTGGTCGATATCGATCCTGCTTACATTATCGAAACCTACCATGCCTCCAACGGGATAGTGTATAAACTAAGTACCGCAGGAATTAAAATGTACGAAAACAAGATTAAAACACAGATCATAGAAGGTGAAAATTTTTCTGAGCGCTGGGATGGGCAAAGTGCCTGGACAACCCGCTTCCGTTCGTGGGCCAGCGGCGGCAAGGATGTGATGCTCAAGGGATCTACACGGGGCAATTTTTCGTGGACCATACACCTGCCAACCAAAGACTCTACCGCCACCGGCTCCAAAACCTTTGTATACACCGGCGATACTTATGTGCAAAGCAAATCGACCAATGCCTATATCCGGTATAACCCTGTTATGTATTCGTGCGACTACGAAATTTACTGGGTAGCGTATGACAATGTGGCAAGCCACACCTTTGTTACCAACACAGGCCTGACCATACCCATGCCGTTGGAACAAAAGCTACTAATCAGTTTTCCCGGAGAAGCAGAGCTCAAACGGGAAACGGATGGGAAAATAACCAATAATTTTTCACTGTATTCGGCCATGGCCGCCACTTCATATGCAGGAACTCTTTCGGAACAGAAACTGATCAGATACCGGTTAAATGGCGACAATAATACTTCGGGGTCCACCAACGAACGCCTTTTTCTGCTCGACATACCTTCGGATGGCACGGATGCTTTCGGAAGCGGCAGTATTTTAAAATGCCCGGCTTACGGAAATGCCACTTTCTTTGTGGCTAATACCACACGCTCAACAGCGTCATACGCCGGATTAATGTTCCTGGATTATATCCGGTTGGTACCCAAAGTAGATATTAACGACTAAACATGAAAAATATGAGATATCCATTCAAACAGGCTCTAACCTTCCAAAATGAGAATATGACGCCAACTTTAAAATACTCATCATCTCTCCCCTCTCCTCAAGGAGAGGGGCTGGGGGTGAGGTCAAACTTTCAGAAACTCTATATTAGAAGAACATACATTCTCTTTGTCCTTTTTTTGTTGCTTGGCATCTTGCTCTCAATTCCGTTGCAAGCGCAGCAGCCGGTAAAGAAAGATTCATTAACCGGCGCACTAACCGATGCCGTAACCGGAAAACCGCTGGTGGGAATACTGGTTACGGCCCGTGGAATTTCATCGTCCATCTCCGATGCCGATGGAAAATACGCGCTTGCCACACCGCTCACCAATACCATTATTGAAGTTACCGGAGCAGGCTATGCCAAACGTGAGATTTCTTTAAAGGGAGCCCACAAGCTTGATATTGTGTTGTATGAGGCAAATTACAAAGGGGCGCAAAAAGATGTGTACACCTCTACCGGTGATGTTTCGTCTACACGGTTGGCCGGGGCGGTAAGTGCTATTAATGAAAACAACGAGCTGAGTGTAGCCATCAGTCCGGATGCCCTGTTGCAGGGTTATGCAAGCGGTGTGAACACAATCTTTCGGTCTGGAATGCCGGGTAACGGGGCAAATTTCTACCTTCGGGGGATCAATACCATGAATGCAGGCTCTCAACCCTTGTTTGTCATCGATGGACTGCCCTATGAAAACTCTGCCGTTTCCACTTCGTTGATTGGGAATTACCAGGCCAATCCATTGGCTTCCATTGATGTGAAAGACATCGAAAGCATTACCGTATTAAAGGATGGATTAAGCCTGTATGGCGTAAAAGGAGCAAACGGAGTGGTGCTGATTAAAACCCGTAAAGCTCAAAAACCCGAAACTCAGATTAGTGCACACATGCATACCGGAATTTCTTTTGAACCAGAAAAACTGCCGGTATTGAATGCCACGGAGTACCGGGGCCTGCTTTCGGATATAATTCAAAGCCAGGGCACAACGGCACAAACAATGTCAAACCTGCCTTATTTCAACACTCAGATTCCAGTGAAACAAAAATGGGGGTACGAAGGCAATGCCGATTATTACCGTTACAACCACGATACCGATTGGCAAGGACAGGTGTATGATGGTAAATGGAACCAAAATTACTACATGAATGTATCCGGAGGTGATGAAGTGGCTGTATATATGCTCTCCATCGGATTTCTGAATCAGAAAGGGATATTGAAAAATACGCAATTCGAACGCTTCAACACGCGGTTCAATTCTTCGGTTCAACTGACAAAAAAACTGGCACTTTTGGCCAATATGAGTTTTATATATGGCAATAAAAACCTGGCAAACGAAGGAGCTGATATGCAAAAGAACCCCATACTGGCCGGACTCATCAAATCGCCATTTACCACAACCCATGTATATAACGAGGAAGGATTATTGTCGCCGAATGTGGAACCCGCGGATGTTTTCGGAAACAGTAATCCTTACGCCTTGACCGAAAATGTATCGATGCAAAATATCAATTACCGGTTTATGGGGTCGTTTGAGATGCGCTGGAAAATTAATCCGCATCTCTCTGTTGCCAATATGCTGGGTTTGAATTTCAATAAAGAACGTGAGCGGATTTTCTATCCAACTATAGGAGTAGCCTACAATCCGGTGAATGAATCTGAAATAACAAACCAGTCGCAACATCGTGTCGAACGGTTATTTTCGTTGTACAACGATCTTTACATGGACTATAAGCTCTCGAACAAACGGCATGGGTTGAATGTACGGGCCGGCCTTCGCTATCAGGCCAACGAAGCGGAAAATGATTTTGGTGCCGGATACAATTCCAGTTCGGACGAGTTCAAGTCCATTCAGTACGGTCAGGCACTTCTGCGCCAGGTGGGCGGCTCGCTGGGTAACTGGAAGTGGCTTTCAGCCTACTCCGTTGCCGATTACAGTCTGGGGAACAAGTATTTTGCAAGCCTGTCGGCTACCGCCGATGCCACTTCCCGTTCGGGCAACGATGCAGCAGGTTTCTTTGTGTATCCGTCGGTGTCTACAGCCTGGCTGGTAACCGGCGAGGAGTTTACGAAAAATGCCCAATGGCTGGATCTGCTGAAACTCCGTGTGAGTTACGGCTTGTCGGGCAACGATGATATTGGCAATTACAACGGCATTCAGTATTACAAAACCCAAAATATGCTCGGCACTTACGGTATCATACGCGGAAGTTTGGTAAATGCGGCGCTAAAACCCGAAACGGTGGAGCGCGTAAATGCAGGATTGGATTTTTCGGTACTGAACGAACGCGTAAACCTGAGCGTGGACGTATATTCCAATACCACCCGCGACATGATTCTGTCCAACATAGCCGAGCGGGCAACCGGTTTCGATCTGTATCTCAACAATGGCGGTTCCATGCGCAACACGGGTATCGATTTAAGTGCGAACACCCGGATTATCAACAAATCCTTTAAGTGGGATTTGGGATTGGTTGTTTCTGCTTACAAAAACAAGGTATTGAATCTGAACGGAGAAACATTCTACACCAACACATTGGGTGGAACCATCCAGACCAAAGAGGGACAGCCCCTGGGTGTATTTTATGGTTATAAAACAAACGGCGTGTATGCCACGCAGGCCGAAGCCGATAACGCAGGACTTCATGTTATGCAGGGATTGGTTCCTGTGCAGTTTAATGCCGGCGACGTACGGTTTGTCAACCAAAATTCGGACAACCTGATTGATGAAAACGACCGTGTGGTAATAGGCGACCCTAATCCGGAGCTGTTTGGTTCTGTCTCCAATGTATTTCGTTACAAACAATGGACATTGAGCACCTTGTTCCAGTATTCCATTGGAAATGACATTTATAATTACACCCGCTCGCAACTGGAAAATATGTCTTCGTACAACAACCAGTCACGAGCCATATTGAACCGTTGGCGCTACGAAGGCAATGTGACTAATATGCCGAAAGCCACTTATGGCGACCCCCTGGGGAATTCCCGTTTTTCCGATCGCTGGATAGAAGACGGTTCGTACATTCGGGTTAAAAATATACAATTGTCATACGAACTGAAACTATCGGGAAATTTTATTCAAAGCGCCACCTTTTTTGCAACCGGTGAAAATCTGTTGACACTGACCCGCTATAAAGGACTGGATCCGGAATTTGCATTGGGACAAAGTGCGCTGTACTCCGGAATTGATGCCTGTTTTGTACCACAGCCACGGGTTATCTCATTTGGGGTGAATCTATCCCTGTAACCTTAACCTGTGATCATGTTTTTTATAACACAAAAAATCAAACAAAGATGAAACTACAATATATGACATATAACAGAAAAGCCACCCGTTGGCTTATTCCTGCTTTATTTGCCTTTTTGATAATAATCCCTTTCCAGGCCTGTGTCGATACTGAACCGCTGGAAGTATTGGATTACAAAGACTTCTATACCGACATGAACGATGCTGATGCCGCTATACTAGGATTGTACGGACAATTCATGGATCTGGCTTCGCAGGTGGTGGTGCTCAACGAATTGCGTGCCGATCTGATGGACGTGACTCCAAACGCCTCAACCGATTTGCAGGAAATTAATGTGGGGAAACCTTCGCGCAATAACCAATGGGCCAATACCACTAAATTTTACAAGGTCATCCAATCCTGTAACGACATCATTTTCAACTTTAACAAAATGCTTGCTGAAAATAAAATGACACAGGATGAGTATGCCGAACGCTATTCGGATGTGGCGGCATTGCGCTCATGGACCTATTTGCAGCTGGGCATTCATTTTGGGAAAGTGCCATATATTACCACCCCCATAATTTCGCCTTCGGATTTAAATCAATATAAAGACAAGGAATTAGGGTTGGATGAGTTGGTCGATTCCCTGATTGTGTGCATGGAAAAACTCCCCACACTGGAAGATTACAAAGCCTCAAAACTGGTACAAAGTACACTCGATGGGTATTCATTGGCACCTTCGTTTATCAATAAAAGATGTTTGTTGGGCGATTTGTATCTTTTTGCGGCCAAAACTCCTGCCGACTATACCAAAGCGGCAAGCGTGTACCGAAAAGTGCTTGCAACTGGCGAAGATCTTACGGCTACAACCAATAACATTAAGTACAAGCTGTACTCCTACGTTTCGTTCTCCGGCTATAATTTTCAGGTACTATACACCCGTGGAAAAGAAGACGATGCAGCCTCGCTTCAGAATTACTGGTTGGCCATGTTTGCAGCCACTACTACCAATAGCTACTCATTGAGCGAAATGATCTGGTTCTTCTCATACGATACTAAGTTTGCACCGGCCTATCCGTTTCTTAAGTTATTTAACCCGGCAGGCGTAAATGGCGGTGAATATCTGTTAAAACCTTCGGATTATGCCGTAGAATCGGTGTGGGGTGCTGAAACACAGCGAAATGGTTACCCTTTTGATGCACGTGGACTTACCGGAGCTTTTACTACTGATGGTTCAAATAATTATATTCAGAAATATTCACTTTTCGGAGGCTCTACCAGCAGTGTGAAAGGCAACTGGTTTCTTTACAGGGCTGCAACTTTGCACTTGCGTTATGCCGAAGCGGTTAACCGGGCAGGTTACCCCAAACTGGCCTGGGTACTGGTTAACAATGGCATCAGTAATAACTTTTTGTTCACGAAACCCGATGGAACTTTATACCCAAGCGATTCTATTAAAATTGCTGGCAGTTCACCGTTTAGTCCCTATCCATTTCCGTTTAATTTCGATGCCCGGCAATCGGATGCTCCACGCCCTTATATCCGTGCTCCGTGGCGCAACAATGGTGGTATTCGTGGCCGTGCCAATCTGCCAAACGTGCCATTTCCGGCCACTTGTGTAACCACACAGGATTCCATCCGGTTTATGGAAAAGGTAATTGCACACGAAGCGGCTTTGGAACTGGGATTCGAGGGTAACCGCTGGGAAGACCTGATTCGCATATCGCACCGCATGAACAAAGAACAGGCCGGTAGTGGGAATACTTTCTTTTGGAACGATAACCTGAAGAAAAAATATGACCGTGCCGGTATTGCCGGAGCCGATTTAAGTACGGAGGAAAAGTGGTTTTTGCCCTTGTATAGATAAATGGTTAACGAAATTTAGTTCTGGTGATTTATAATAATTGGTACGCGAATCAGGCGGATTGAACCAATTTAAAAAGATAACAGATTTAGACTTCACAAGTGATTACCGTAACTGTGTTATTAAAAGCAGGTTTTAAAGTTCCATCGTGAACTTTAAAGCCTGTTCTGCTATGGTTAAACTATCTATTTTAGCAGAAAAGCAGCTAGCCTGCTGAAATTTATTATCTTTGTTTTGCCTTGTTTATAGTCAACTAACACTCCATGAAAAAATCAATCTCCTTTTGTCTTCTACTTTGGCTGCATACTTTTTGTTTAACTTTTGCGGCTATAGACATAAATTCCACTCATTTCACTACCAACGATGGATTGAGCAATAACTTTGTCCGGCATATCTTTCAGGATAGCAAGGGCTACCTGTGGCTGAGTTCCATCAACGGATTGACGAGGTACGATGGGCATACTTTTGTCAGTTTTCAGCCGGACAAAGGAGATAAAATTACCTTGTTCGATCATCATGTGAGGAATGTGAGCGAAGATAAAAACCATTTTTTATGGATACAATTATCGCCCGATAACTATAGTTGCTATGATCTGACGAAGGAGCAATTTGTTGATTTTACCGGAACCGGTGACTTTAAACGAAAATTCTCCAACCGCTTTGAAGCTTCTAACGGTGATATCTGGGTATGGAAAGGCAATGAAGGTTGCAGAAAGTTGACTTTTGCAGATGGAAAATTTCAACCGACCCTATATAGTATTAAAAACGGAAAACTCCCATCAAATAATATAGGCGCCATAGCTGAGGATACCAGACAGAATATATTTATTGGAACCGACAACGGCCTCGTTATCCTGTCGAATGGGAAAAGTAAAATCATCAGAGATATAAAGCGGATTTATGCCATGCAGGTATATGGTAATACCGTGTTTGTGCTTACCAAAGACGGATTAATTTATAAATTGTCGCTGTCCGATTACCGTGTTCAACTTCTTGCGGAAGTTGGGGATAAGAATTTAAGCTTCCCAAGCACTACGGGATTTGTTTTTCACAATAACTGGGTGATACTCACACCGGGCAAGGGAACGGTTTTAAATTTAAAACAGGGAAAAATCATTTCCAATAATACATTCAATATTACTAATGGGAACTTTGTAACCGACAAAAAAGGGAATATCTGCTTGTTTAACAACAAGGGAATTGTCCGTTTTATCAATAATAAAACCGGAAAAGTAAAAGAATTTCAAATCACTATCAAAGATCTTACTTCCGACCGTTGGTGCAAGATTATCCAGGACTCCCGGGGCTGGGAATGGTTTGCCACTTTTGGCGATGGCTTGTATGTCTATAACCCGGCAACGGATGAAATTTCGCATTTCCGCTATCAGGTAGATGCTAACAATCTGATTTGTTCCAACTCCCTGACCAATATTATGGAAGACCGCTCGGGCGCCATCTGGATTGCTTCCGAATCGGCCGGTGTGTCACGGCTGAATGTCCGGGCCAACAATGTGGGCTATCTGTATCCCGAAGACCGGTCGATTATCAACAATACCAACTCGATACGATTGATCCATCAGTTGAATAATGGTGAAATATGGATTGGCAACCGGGATGGCAATGTGTACCGCTATGATACCCAGCTAAAAAGTCAACTCAAAAAATCACATTTCGAATCCAGCATTTATGCGTTGCAGGACGAAGGAGCCGGTAAAATCCTGATTGGCAGCCGAAGTTCCGGGCTTTATGTCGATAACAAATGGATTACGAAAGGGAACAACGCCTCCACACTGCCCAGCGAAAAAATATCCCTGTTTTTTAAGGATTACAAAGGACGTACGTGGGTCGGAACATTCAGTGGCGGACTGGCTCTGATGATACATAACAAAGATACGTATACTTTCAAACGTTTTTTTTCAGAGAATAACGAACTTTTTAGTGCAAGATCTATTGCCAGCGATAAAAACCATTGGATGTGGCTGGGCAACGATAATGGATTGTATGTTTTTCATCCCGATTCGCTCATTGCTAACCCACGCAAATTTTACCGGTACAACTATGATAACGGAAGTTTACTGGCCAACAGGGTAAAATTTGTTTTCCGCGACAGCAAAAACCGCTTTTGGTTAGGTACCATGGGAGGCGGATTAAGCTGTTGTAAGCCTGGCGAAAATTACGGCAAACTAAACTTTACACACTACACCACCAACAACGGGCTCACAAACAATGTGGTACAGTCGATACAAGAAGATCAACAGGGGAAAATATGGGTAGCTACCGAATACGGCATATCAAGGCTTACCCCTGAAACCAATTCGATAGAAAATTTTTTCTTCTCCAAATCCATTCAGGGCAACGTGTACAACGAAAGCAGTGCCTTGCGTTTGCCGGATAACCGTTTGCTTTTTGGTACCTATCACGGGGTGGTTGTCATTGACCCCACGCATATCAAATCGCCCAATACCATTGCCAATGTAATTCTCACCGATTTGAAAGTAAACGGCATTTCCATGCATCCCGGCGATGAGGATTCGCCATTAACCAGCGCGATTGCCTATTCCGATAAAGTGGAGTTAAAGCATTACCAAAGTTCCATAACAGTAGAATTTTCGACCTTCGATTATCTGTCCGACAAAAAGACTAAGTATTCGTACAAACTGGAATCGTATGATAACGACTGGAGTACTCCGACCCAACTGAACTTTGCATCGTATAAGAAACTGCCTGCAGGCAAATATACCTTACGGATTCGGGCCTGCAATTCGGCTGGCGTTTGGAGCAAGCAGGAAGCCCGGCTGCAAATTATTGTGCATCCTCCTTTTTGGGCCTCTTTTTGGGCATACTTGCTTTATATAATAATCCTGACAGCTATTATATATATGGTGTTCAGGATCCTGCACAACTTTAACCGGCTTCAGAGCCGTATATCGCTAGAAAAGGAACTGACGGATTACAAACTTCTGTTTTTTACAAATATCTCTCATGAATTCCGTACGCCCCTCACGCTGATCAAAGGTGCTATTGAGCGGTTGGAGAATACAAATTCAACCATGGAGGATATCGCTTACCCAATTCAGTTGATGCGTAAGAGCACCGACAGGCTTCTGCGTCTGGTCAATCAATTGATGGAATTCCGAAAAATGCAAAACAACAAGTTGTCACTCATGCTTGACAAACAGGATGTTGTGGCCTTCTGTCAGGATATTTACCGGAATTTCGAGGAAACCGCAAAAGACAAACAAATCACCGTTCGATTTAACACGAATACACCTGAATATGAGATGTATTTTGACAACGGAAAATTGGATAAAATTGTGTATAACCTGCTCTCCAACGCGTTTAAATACACTCCGCAAGGAGGGTCTGTTGATGTTGAACTGGAAATAAAACCCGATCAGAATCAGTGCCGGATTATTGTTTCGGACACCGGCATGGGTATACCGGTCGAAAAACGCCAGGAGCTTTTCTCGCGTTTTATGCAAACCAGCTTTTCCAACGACAGCGTAGGAATCGGATTGCATCTTACCCACGAGTTGGTGAATGTACACAAAGGAAGCATAGCTTATAAAGAAAGCCCGCAGGGAACAGGCTCTGTGTTTACGGTAACACTCCCAACCGACCAATCGGCCTACAAAGCTGAAGACTTTATTGCTGTTGCTGAGATCCCTGAAAAAGAAACCGAAACAATCGCTAACAAATCCGAAACAACAAAACAGCCACTCCAGTTGGCAGAAGGTGTTGCCCCGGGACATAAAGTGCTGGTTATTGAGGATGACGTAGAAGTACGCCGGTTTATGGAAAAGGAACTTAGTGTCTATTTTAATGTGTCGACCGCTTCAGATGGCATTGCAGGGCTGGAAGCTGCAAAAAACTTTGATGGCGACCTGATTGTGTGCGATGTAATGATGCCTGGAATGAATGGGTTTGAGGTAACCCGTGAACTGAAATCCAACTTTGACACCAGCCATATTCCCATTATCCTGCTAACGGCTCTAAGCACAGCCGAAAATCAGTTGGAAGGAACTCAAACAGGGGCTGATGCTTATATTACAAAACCATTTAGCACCAAGCTACTGATAGCACGCATGCAACAACTTATCGAACAAAGGGAAAAGCTCCGGGATAAGTATGCCAAAGATACCACCGTGAAAACACCTGTGGTAACTACCTCCGAACTCGACAAGCGTTTTGCCGACAAACTGAACCTATTAATGGATAAACACCTGGACGACCCCGATTTTTCGCTGGACGATTTCTCCGAAAAATTAGGCTTGGGCCGTACGGTTTTCTTCCGAAAAGTAAAAGGTGTTACCGGTTATACTCCGAATGAATATATGCGGGTTTACCGACTCCGAAAGGCAATGGAATTGTTGCAGGAAGGTAAATATAATGTATCTGAAGTCACATTCATGGTCGGACTAAACGATCCGCTGTATTTTAGCCGTTGTTTCAAAAAACAGTTTGGGATAGCACCTTCTATTTATCTCAGGGGAGATAAGAGTACTCAATAGAGTTTATATAGAATAGAATAGAATGTTATATACTTAAAAATAAGATAAATATCAACACGAAGGCACCAAGACTCAAAGACTAATAATACATATATTTATTTAAATTCTTTTACGGCAATCGAAATGAAGATTGGTTTTTCTACCGATAAATCGGCATGGTTCATTTGCGTTTCGCGACTTTCAAAGAGACTTAAGACACAAAGGAAAAACATATAAATATATTTTTCTTCGTGCTCTTGTATTAAATTAAAAAGAAAATTGTGTCTTCGTGACTTCGTGTTTAAAATCCTATTATTCAAACTTATAATTCTTTATTCTATATAATGTCTAATAAAAAACTTACAGACTACAATATGAAACTCCCGCAGATACCGCCGCTTGGTTTGCCAGGAAACCTGCGCACATTATGAGAAAAATCAGCGATATCTGCGGGAGAATTATTAATACCTGTTTCGAATTGTAATTTAACGTGAGTTAGATATAAGCCAAAATCGAAACTCATTATTAGACTTCAACATATATGAAAAAATAAGGGTGAGAGTTGGTAGATTCTTCGGTTACTACTTCTATGTTGTAATCCAAATCTCAAGAGTATTTTTATGATTTATTAATACGTTTCAAAAAGTTCTATTATTTTCGTAATCAGAAAGTTGAAGAGGAAATAGGCTCTGCTGGGGAGCAACCTATCAGCAATAAACTTTCTGCGTTACACAGTAACAGTTAGGGGCTGGCATTTTGCTGGCCCTTTTTACTATTACTGGTTTCGCCTTATGGCCTAAGAAAACCCAATTGTCAACTTAGTAGAAAACCAATAACAATCATTTTTTTAATACCTACCAAACAACCTTCTATAAGTAGACTATGCTACAGGTCTCTATTTTAGTTAGTAAGTAAGAAGTGCCACAGACTAAGGAAAGCAGACATTGCCGCAAGTAGCATTAGTGGTCACTTCAAATTTTTATTTTGTTTGTAGGTTTTATTATACAATTCTTGGTTCATATTTCTTTTCATTCTTCAAAACTGAATAAATTCGGTTGGCAACTTTTCTTGCTATACGTATTATTGCTTTGTTTGGCTCCATGCGTTTGCAGTAATCAGAGTAAGCCTTACTTAAAGCCGGATCTTTACACGCTGCTATCCACGAACTTTCAATTAATGCTTTGCGCAAATAATTATGACCACGAGGAGTTATTTCTCCTTTTCGATCATCTTCTCCGCTTGAATGACAATTTGGAACTATCCCTATCAAGCTGGCAAACTTATCTTGATTTTCAAATCGATTTATATCTTCTATTTCTGTCAGAAAAAGCATACCGGTGATTATGCCCACTCCTGGGATACTTGTTATCAATTCCATTTTTTTAGCGTAAGCATTGCTTTTTGACAGTTCTTTTATTCGTTGGGTAGTAGCAAGTAATAATGCTCGTTGCTGATCAGCCTGATTGATCAAAGAACTCAAAGCATAAGTTCCACTGGCATGTTGAAGTTGAATCTCTTTGAGCCAACTCATGAAACGTTTAGACCAGTGACTACCTTTGTTTTGAAACTCGGGGGGAAATTCAATCCCATAAAAACGGAGCATTGATTTAATTCGGAGTTTTAGTCTTACCATATCTTTGACTATCGAACTACGAACTCGAATTAATGATCGATCCTCAAGGCTCTCCTGGCATGGAATATAGATACCTTCAAGTTCTTGGGCCCTAAGTGAACGTCCTAATTTATTACTGTCAATTTTATCCGTTTTACGCATCTTTTCCTTACCTGTTGTGGGCACATCTACCGGATTTACCACAATATTGTCGATGCCCAATTCTTTTAATCTATTATGAATCCAAAAACCACTGAATCCCGCCTCATAAACCGAATTATAGTTTGCGCCTGGAAAATTTAGTACTAAATAATTTGATAGTAATTCTGCACTTGCCGACTGATTAAATGTTTTGTGGTGTAAATGCTCTGTAAAAATTGAAACATTCCAACTTCTCAAATGGACATCAATACCAACAAAAATGTTTTGACCTTCAAAATTTAATCCTTTTCTTTGTGTTTGCATAAGTTCCTGAGTTTTATGTTTTAAGTTTGGTTTCTCAAAATTATAATACTCTTGGGACTTATGCAATTTCCAACCCGTATTCACTTTGCAAACATAGGGACTAAGGGTTTTCAACAAAATCCGACTTTTAGAGCTGCTTTGAACCCTTAGTAGAAAGTCAATCCAGGCCAGACAACCATTATTTATCTATCATATAGCAATTTACAACCAAATCAGACAAAATCTCATATCGAGCCCACGTTAATTTAATTCAGAATCAAATATCCTTTTCAAACACTATCATTGTAAATAACAGTACGACATTCATGTCTGAATTTAAAAATAAAACATATATCCGGTCATATTATCTGGGCGATCTAAACGCCAGTATAAGTCATTTTAATCCTATATTTATTTTTAGCTCCTGAAATATTATAGGTTTCTTTATTTCTAAAAACTCCTTTTTATTCCCGAAATCAGGAATTACGTTTTTATCAAGATAATTCAGATAAGGCGCATCTTTACTCATCGGCAGGAAATAAAAATACATCTCGCTGGTCTTGAGCGTTTCGGCATACCGTTTCAGTCCGATCGTCCAGGGCTGGCTGGTGTAGAGATTGTCGGTTTGCAGTTCGCCATTCATCATACAGCCGGCACGGTCGCCACGGTAATCGAAGGTAATGAACACATCGTTCACTTTCGACCAATCCATGTTCGGAGCTTTCAGCACAAAATGCCGGTCGTCGGCCTGTGTGAGTTGAATGCCCGGTTCCACTGTTGGAATGGTAATTTTCCACTGACTCATATTCTTCAATGCAGCCGCTATTTTTCTGGCAGAACCCATCGAAAGGTCGATGTTTGAAACCGCGGGATAAACACTTATGGTTGTAGAATCGGCTTGCGAAGTGATAAACGAAAGTTGATCTCCATCGCTCAAGATCATGACATTGCTGACAACCAGGTGTTGATTTGTTTTACCTGCCAGATACGCATTTTTCGCATCTTTCTCAGGCAAAACAAGGATTGTTACTTTTCCAATAGTTGCTTCGCAAATTCGGTTCGGTGAAAATTCCAACAATGTATTTCCATCTTTCACGGACTTTTTAATCCCGCTACCAGCGATATTTACCTTGCCTTTCATCCGCATTTCGGGCTGAATGCCATCCACGGTTATCATCACATGATACACGCGTCCATTGTTCACAAACCGACAGTAAGGCTGCACGGTAGCCATTTGGATAGCAACACCATCGTAAACGGTATTGAACGGAAAAATAGCCGCAGCACCAGCCTTCAACTCAAATGTTCCGGTACATGGAAAAGAAATCAGCCCTGTCTTTGTTTTAATTTCTATTTTCTGATTTTTTAAATCAACCGTTTGCAAATGATCCTGATAATTGTGCATAAACAGATAGCCTTTTTCGCCATTGCTGCGCACGGCATAGCGCAAGGCAGTTGTATTAGAGGCTTTAATACTATCGTTTGAGCGAGGAATTACCGGATACAGGGGTGCCAGATCCGCGCCATAATCGCGTAGAAAATAATTGATTAGTTTCAGGCCATAGAATCCGCTGCTTGCTTTTCCATACTCGCCTATTGGCGCCTGATAATCGTAGGATTTATTGTTGAGTCCCCAACCTTCTGACATAAAAAGATTACCCACCGAAGGCGTCGTTCCACCGTGATACATATAAAAACCCAGTCCGTTGCTCCCACTGCCAATGGTACGCACCATCATAGGCAGAAAGCTTTCGCCCGGAACATGTGGACGACGATCATAGGTAACGGCCATGCCGGTTCCCAACTCGGCTGCCAGCGAAGGGTATAGATTCACATCGTAGCTCACCGGTGAATAATCGGGTTTTTGCTGAATATCTTTGTACAAATAAAAAGGCGAAGGACTGTTGGCAGCCGACCAAAACGGAAAGGCATAACCCGCCATCACCGGGATGCTTCCTTTTTCCACAATGGTGGCGTTACCCCAGCCGGTTGCAGTATAGACAGGTGCAATCAATCCGGCTTTTATGGCCATTGCTTTCAGGGTTTTCATGTGGTCGCGACCCACGTTGGCAAATTCATTTCCGGCGGCATTGATACCCACGCCGTCTTGCGTAATTTTGTTGTCGCGACGCCCCACAGTACGTTCGCGCGGTGCATCCATGTAGCCAAATGCCCAGGGTGCTGCCGAATGCTGGTACTCGTTTTCGATCTGAATGCCGATAATTGGACCACCGTCTTTAAACATCAATCCCTGCAACTGTTTGCCAACTTCTTTGTAATAACGATTGGCATACTTTAAGTACAGCGGGTCGTTTGTGCGTACTTCTATGGGACGGCCATAAAGCCAATCAGGAAGGCCTCCATTGCGCATTTCGCCATGAGCAAATGGGCCAACGCGCATTAAAACTTCAATGCCGTTTTTGGCACATAGTTGTGTGAATTCCCGTACATCCAAATCGCCACTCCAGTCGAATGCGCCTTCTTTTGCTTCATGCAAGTTCCAGAATACATAAGTGGCAATAACGGTAACACCGCCCGCCTTGATTTTCTTGATTTCTTCGTCCCAATACTGGTGCGGGTAGCGGCTAAAGTGAAATTCGCCGATAACCGAAATAAACGGCTTGCCGTTGCGTTCCAGATAGAAACTGTTTACGCCAATCGTATCTCCGTTAACACTCCGTCCACCCAAATCAAGGTGACCGCGTTTTACATCCGTTCGAACGTTGGTAACGTCGATTTGGTAGGTTTTCTGAGCAGTTGTCAACCCGCAATTAAAAATCAGCAACATGCTAATTATACTGCATTTCAGTGAATTCATAAATTTATTGATTCTTTTTTATTAGTAACATTCTATTCTATAAATAACTAACCCCGGATCCAAAATTGAAACCCGCATCGATACATCCTGATTATTTGTGAGTTTAAACGGACATTCAGCAGCCACGTAGCCCACCAAACACGGTTCATCGGCGTATTTCATTGTATTCACACAGTTATTGTGGTTGTGAAATGTTTCTTTGGAAGTTACATCGCAAATAACTGGCATTAGCTTTTTCATTGATTTATTGTTTCAATATGTTCATCTTCATATACTGAAAAGACATATTTATATTATATCAAATAAATGTACCTGCACGCCCTGATGATTGCTATCCATTCTTGGCCGCCTGCGCTAAATGTTCTTTTGCTTTCTCTGTTTCACCCATGCCCAGCAGTCCCAACCCAAGCATATAATGGCAATGGATTTTGTTGCGATACGTCAGGTCGTCTTCCCAAATAAGCAAATCGGGCAACGAAACCGCAAAGTAATCCAACTTAATCGTTTCATCCAAATGTTTTTCTCCAAAAGCTATCAGCTTTTCAAAACGGGTGGCTGCCTCTTCGGCTCGTCCAAGTTTCAGTAATGCCAATCCCTGATAGAAAATCTTATCCGGTTTTTGGTCGTTGTAGAAAATAGCTGCTGCAGGTTCTGTATTGCCATCTTTGGCTAATTCCCAATACCTGCGGGCTTCGTCCATTTGTCCCAACCCTTCGTAAGCACATCCCAGCCAATAATGGAAATCGTTTTCCTGAGCTCCATGCAATTTTCCTTCACCGAGGTTATGAGGATAATCCAAACATTCGGTCAGGAGTTGTATTGCTTTTTCGTATGCTTTTTCTACAAGCGATTGTTTCGCTAGCTCCAGGCGAGCTAATTGATATTGCGCAGGCACTTTTCCTTCGCCACCTTCCCAGGGGTGGAAAATACGACTGTCAATTAAATCAATGGCTATTGTATAGTTTCCAATCTGGTTGCACAAAGTGATATATTCAAGATAAATATCATCCCGCTGTTCAACCAAATCAACGTATTTCATCAGAAAATCAAGTCTTTCCCAATGTGGCCTACACAAACGTTTATACAATTGATCCAGTTCCATCAAAATACGGGCATCGGTAGTGTCAAGCGAAAAGGCTTTTTCCAGATATTGAACAGCTTTTTCTTCCTGCTGCAATTTATTGAAATAAGCCAAAGATAGATTACGCAAAACCGTTGGGAAAGTATCATCCAACCCTACCGATTTTTCCCAACAGGCAATAGCTTCGGTATATTGACGTTTGTCATACCACAGATTTCCGAGGTAATAAGGCGCTTTGGCATCGCTCGGATTTATTTGCTGAGCGCATTCCAATGCCAAAATAGCCTCCAATCTATTTGGGAAACAATATTCCGGTGCATGTTTTGCTGCTTTTTCAAAAGTGGTTTTACTTTCATAGCCAGCCAGATTCAGTGCCCAACCCATGTAATAATAAGTCATAGGAGAGACCTCACCCCCGACCCCTCTTCTTGAGGAGAGGGGAGAAGAAAGGGCGGAGCAAACTTTAATGCCTTCTTCCAGTAAACGAACGGCTTCGTCAGACATGCCAGCAGCTATATAATCCAACGCCACCACTTCGTAGGTATGGATTTCGCCGTGCATCAGTTGGTGCATTTCGCATAAAACAGCACTATCGTTAGTGATAAGGAATTTCTCGAAGCGACATCCAAAATTGAAAAGATCGATTTTCAATGAATCTTCAATCAAAGCGAGGGCTTCCTGTTCACGACCGAGTTTGCGCAGGATGGCTGTTTTCAGCACCCGTGCTTTGTGGTTGTGCCAATTACGAATCAGCGATTTATCTATTTCGTATAAAGCCTCCGTCAACTTATCATTCACACAAGAAATTTGTGCACAGCCAAAGTAGCCGGCATCCTGCATGGCTGCATTCCAACACGACTTATAGAAGGCATCGTAGGCCTCTTTCAGTTTGCCCTGATATTGCAAGGCCAAGCCAAGATTGTAACGTGGTTCGCCATCATAAGGGTTCGGATTTCGTTGCAATTGCGTGTCAATGGCTGTCTGAAAATAGGTTTCCGATTCCGCAAATTTGCCCCGACGAAGCAGCCAAAGTCCCATCGCGTTGTTGTTGCGCACATCGGACGGATCGCGACGTAAGGCTTCCTGGTAATAATCCGTGGCCACATAAGTAGCATGACGGTATTGCTCCAAATGCAATCCGGTGAGGTACAACTGTTCGCAAGTAGGCGTTTCTTCGGGCGATAAAGCCGCTTTGGCAGCTTCTGCCTGAGGTCGGTCTTGTTTTTCGGTACGGATAGCCAGTAATTCACGACCGTTTTCAGCATAAACGATTAATTGCAAATCGTCCATTGAAATATTTCCCACTGTGATTTCACGTTCAAAAACCTGTTCGGGGGATAAGTCAATAACTTCAGACATGTACATCACCCCCAACACCTCGACCTCACCCGCCCTTCGGGCACCCTCTCCTTGAGGAGAGGGAGAAAGTGAGTATGGAGAATTTGTTTTTTGACGTGACGGAAGTTTATCCAATTCTTCTTTAATTCTTTTGGCCACCTTATAAGGGTCAGTCAAAACTTCTTCATTGGAATATCTAATTACACGATAGCCATGAGCATTTAGTACTTCAGTTCTGAAATTATCGTGTTCTTTTTGTTCTTGAGTTAGGTGAATTCCTCCATCTACTTCTATCACCACATTTTTCTCTACACAGAAAAAGTCAGCAATAAAGCCCTGAATAATGTGCTGTCTTCTAATCTTATGTCCAATTTTTCTATTCCGAAGCCTGTCCCATAATGCATCTTCCGCTTTGGTCTGCTCGTGCCTCATTTCTTTAGCTTTTGTAATCAACAAACTCCATGAGTAGGAGTCGGTAGTTATATTGGCATGTTTGGTTCCACCTATCCACTTTTCTTCCCCCCTCTTCTCAAGGAGAGGGGTTGGGGGTGAGGTCATAAGGGGGCAGGGAGTGAGGTCAATTCTCACATTTTCCATTTTACTGGTTGCAAACACCTTCACAATGGCTTTACCGCCCACCACATCGAGGTTCAGCAACAAATCCTGCGACGCATTTTTCACTACGCCCAATTCACGGTACGGCAAAAAGTATTGTGTAAATGTCTTTTCTTCATAGGGTTGCATCCAGGTGAAATCAGGTTGATTGTCGGTATAGACACCAGCCATCAATTCGATATACGGTCCGTCCTCGTCGGTGAGGTTGCGATCCCAGGCTTTACCAAAATCGCCATTTCCCCAGGTCCATTGTTTTTTCCCCGGTGAGATATGGTGATTGGCCACGTGGAGCACACCCGCTTGCGTATCGTTTTCGTAACCACCCACGAAGTTAAACTCCGAATTGATTGCCATATACGAAGTTGGAACAGGAATATTCTTGTAGTTCGAAATATCTACCCCTGCCGAATAATCAATTTTGTAATACGTTCCGGTGGCAATGGGGAACGTAGATACATCGCGTTTTCCATGGTCGAAAACGGTATGTACATCGGGCGGAAATACCGACTGATAATGCTCATTCACCGCCACAGCCGGGTTTGCCCACCACAGGAAAGTCTGCGGAACAGGCGTTGGATTGTAAAGTTTTCCTTTGATTTCCAGATACGCTTTTCCGGGGTGAAGCGTAAAACCTGCCATTCCTTTCTGGTGGAACATTTTTTCGTTCTCGCTCACCCAAACGGTCACGCTGCCGTCGGCATTATTCTCAACAGTGTGATCGACCGGCAGGAACGTACTCGGACGATGGTGTTGCGGCCAGTTAAACTCAATTCCTCCTGAAATCCAGGGACCTGTCAAACCTACTAACGCAGGCTTTATCACCTGATTATAATAAATAAAATGACGCTGTTTGATTTTGTCGTATGCCATTTGCACACGTCCACCCAATTCGGGCAAAATCATTACTTTGATATATTTATTTTCCAGAAAAACAGCTTTGTAAACCTTGTCGTGTTTTTCATCTTCAATTTTCTCCACCACCGGATAGGGATACACCACGCCACTACTTCCCTGATACACCCGTTTTTCCAGGAAAATCGGATTCTTTTCGGCTTTGCCAATTTCGTAGGTGGGAATAATTACGGCTTCGTCCCATGCCCTCACCCCTTGCTCGCCCTCCTTGAAGAGAGAGGATGAGTTAACCAGGTATTCAGTATTGCTTTTACTATTCATATAAATATTTGTAATAATCTGTTGTAATGTTTCTTATTCCCCTTTAGTGGTTAAGGGTAGTTTCTGTATTATTTTACTAGTTCTTTTTCTATTTCTTCCAGTGTTTTCCCTTTTGTTTCAGGTAATTCTTTGGCAATGAACAGGAAGCCGGCTAGGCAAATGCCCGCATACACCCAAAAAGTGCCTGCTGCACCAAAAGATTTATTGAGTAACGGAAATGTATAAGTGAGAATAAAACAAGCCACCCACAAGGCCAATGTTGCCAGCGACATGGCAGCGCCACGAATACGGTTCGGGAATATCTCAGATAAAATGACCCAGGTAATTGGTGCCAGCGACATGGCATAAATGCCAATGGCCAACACCACCAACACGAGCACTGCAACGCCCTGAATGTGGAAATAGTAAGCAGAACCCAGTAAAACATAAGTAATTGCCAGACCAGCTGCTCCGAGGATCATTAATTTTTTACGACCCCATTTATCCACCGTAAACATGGCTACTATGGTAAAAATCAGATTTACAGTGCCTGTAATAACTATATTGAACAATGTATCGCTTACTCCATATCCGGCAGCACTAAAAATTTCTTCGGCATAATTAAACACCGTATTAATACCGCACCATTGCTGGAAAACGGCTATTATCAATCCTAAAAACAGATTGGTAGAAATGAGATTTTGAACAAAGCTTTGTAGTCGGTCTTTTCACTTACGTCTTCCAGGGTAGATTCGATATTGCGCATTTCGTCCTGAGCATATTGCGCACCGCCAATTTTGGCCAATATCGGTTCAGCCTCTGCTGATAACCCGGCTTTCATGAGCCAGCGTGGACTTTCGGGCAATAAAATGGTAAGTACAAAGAAAAGGGCTGACGGCATGGCACAAGCATAAAACATCCAACGCCAACCGGTTTGTCCGTTCCACGACTGGCGAATGAAATCGTCAGTAGCACCAGCAGGCACTTTATCGGCAATCAGCATATTGATAAGCTGCGCTGCCAGAATGCCAATAACGATAGTCAGCTGATTAATAGATACAAAACGGCCACGCATTTCGGCAGGTGCCACTTCAGCTATATAAAGTGGCGACAGTGCCGACGCCAGGCCAATGCCCACCCCACCAGCGATGCGAAAAATGATGAACCATTGATAATTCATTGCCATTCCGGTACCTACAGATGCAAGGGTAAAAAGAAAAGCAGAAAGAAGCAAGGGTCTCTTTCTTCCAAAGCGGTCGCTAATCATTCCCGAAGTTACAGCACCAATCACACAGCCAATCAGCGCGCAACTCATAGCCCAGGCTTGTAGGTTGGCATTGGCAGTAATGTCAAAAAAACGTTCGTAGAAGAGTTTGGCTCCGCCAATTACCACCCAGTCATATCCAAAAAGTAGTCCACCCATTGCTGAAACCAGTGATATGCCGAGCAAATAGCTTTTGTTGATTTTGTACATTGTCATTCGATTTTAAAGTTTCCGGTTGCAAAATAAGCGCTTTATTTTCGGTTGCAAAATAGACTTTCACAAAAAAAACATGGATTATATTCTGATTTTTTCATAGCTTTGAACCCGAACTAACATCAACCCACAAATGCTAAAAATCAGAAGCGGTTTTACCGGAGAAAGAGCCATAGTAGTGCCTGTGCCATTGTGCGATGAATTGAGCAAAGACCCACTGGGCAGCCAGTTGCGAATTACCGACATGGGATTTTACCCGAAAGCTGAAGCTCATTTCCGAAGCCGCACTGCGACTGAAGTTGTGCAGTATATTCTGATTTATTGCATTGACGGCGAAGGGAAAGTGCGGGTTGATAATAATGAATATGTACTTCAGGCCGATCAACTGATTATTTTGCCCAGAAACCAGGCACACAGTTACAGGAGCAAACCCGGCAACCCATGGACTATTTACTGGATACACTTTGACGGATTACTGGCGGCACATTTAGCCGAAGGACTTGACAGACCATTGAATGTATTGCCATCCCCCACTTCGCGTATCGAAGAACGCATTCAACTATTCGAAGAAATATACGCTACCCTTCGGAATGGCTATAATCAGGCCAACCTGAGCTATTGCATCACCGTCTTGTTTCATTTTTTAGGATCGTTGCGTTATCTGGATGCGTTTCGCGGAAGCAAGGAACAGGGACAGGGACAGGAACAAGCCGGGGCTGGGCTGATTGAAAAATCCATTCATTTTATGCGGGAAAATATCCAGCGGCGGCTGACGCTGGCACAAATAGCCGATTACAGTGGCTTGTCAGTTTCGCATTTCACAGCTTTATTCCAACAGAAAACAGGCTTTCCACCCATTGGTTATTTTCTGCAACTTAAAATACAACAAGCCTGCCACTTGCTCGACTTTTCGGATATGAAAATCAATCAGATTTCCTCCACTCTGGGATTTAATGACGCACTGTATTTTAGCCGTATCTTCTCAAAAACCATGGGAATATCACCACAGGAATACCGGAAAAAGAAGAAAGGATAGTGTAGGGTTATACGTGGATAAAACTCCTGCCGAAATAGAATCCGGAAAAGTAAAAAAATAACATTGCTTATATTGGTTAGATTATCATTAACGGTAGCACAGGATATACCGGTTGTAGCGGATTAATCCGTTTTTTCATTTTCACACTGTAAAGTCGACATCTTTTATCAGCGAAAATCCGCTAAATCCGCACATATCAGCGTTCTATTTCTTTTTGATTAAAAACACAAAAAAATACGCACAAAACCACAATACTCATTTTTACAACACATTAGCTTTCCGCGTGTGGTATCATGCGGCTATGAATTACTCTATGATTGGTCTCCCTTTATAAAACTCCACATTAAATTTTAACTCTAACCTCACATTTTACATAAAAAGCAAACCCAATCCGATCAAAAGGACCAACGCTGCCAGTATTATACGAAGTTTTAGTGTAAGTGCACTGATTTCTTTCTCCAGCGATTTTGTGTTAGTCGAGAATTGGGAAATATCGCCGAATCCTTTGGTCAAATGGGTATTTCGAATTTTATCTGTTTCTTTCCGGATAAAATAGATGAGCATGCTAATGCTTAGCACTAATGTTGCAAACAGGATTATTATAATTTCAAACATAATCTTACAATGTATTTTATTGAACGAAGCGGCTATAATGTTTTTCACAGAGCAGGTTTGTTGGAGGTTGATACCTACCTGAACAATATCCCACAAAAGTAGGCTAAAATTACCCCAGTTATTATAATCCAGCGTTCGTTTTTATGTACGATTATGCATTGTATTAAATATGTTGGGTCGTTTGCACACTGAGAACACGGAATGGACAGACAATAAACGTGAGTTTCTATGAGAATTTGAGTATTAGACCTCCCCTAACCCCTACAAGGAGAGGAATTAAATTACGAAGTCATTCTTGACTTTTTTCCCGATAATTATCGGGAGTCGCTCCTAGGAGCTTTTAATTCTCAAAACTAATAATTACTCCCTCCCGATAGCTATCGGGAATTGCTCCTGAAGGAACATTTCTTAAGCTTCATAGAAGCGTTGCTATGGCAGGTAATCATGTTAACATATTATTTAAGAGCTCCGTTTTTTCAGTGATTCCGTGTGCTGATATCATTGTCAATTTCGAATGGTAATCCGGTCCAAATCCGGCAACCAGCCTTTGGCATTAAAAATCCGGATTGTATTCTCGCCTTGCTGCAACGGAACGGAAACGGTGGCGGTGGCAATTGTTTTCCAGTCGTGGGAGCACAGTTTGCGGAGTTTGATTTTCTGTTTGCCATTTATCGTTATGGTGGCATCGCGCTCGTTGCTGCAAACGTAGTGAAGCGTCAGTTGATAGGTGCCGGCACGGTTGATGAGGATATTTCGGAACTCGATAAAGTTGTCGGCACTGTTGCCGAGCCAACTGACTTTGCCCCCTCCCGAACAACTCTTTTCTTTCATTATTTTACCTTGACCGGGAACAACTTGTCCGTTGCGGATCAGATTGAAATTGTTTACCCAGGCATATTCGGCTTCGAAGGTTTTCTGCGGCACTGCTTGTTTACCCGTAATTTTCAATGCTACCGCACCGTGCGCAGGCACTTCGGCAGTGAATGTGGAATCAGTTTGCGCCACTGTTTTATGCGCCCACAAATCTCTTATGCTGGCCGTGCCTTTCAAATCCAGTCCTATCAACGATACCGACATCAGCGCAGGTCGGTTGGTGCGATTGAGTAATACCACAGCCCGGTCGGCACTTTGCAACCCGTTTATCTTCTTAGCCCACACCTGTAATCCGGTGGCTTCTTCTGAAATAAGCCTGGCTTGCACTTCACCCGAAATATCCTGATTAATGGCAATCAATTCTTTGTTGGCGATAATCTCCATGCCCGAAGCAGGAATATCTTTCAGATCGTTGCCCAGCACCAGCGGCGAACCAAGCAGGCACCACATGCTGAAATGCGCTTTGTCTTCGTCGTGGGTCATGCCGCGTCCCACTTCCAGCATGTCCATGTCGTTGTAGTGGCCTGGACTGGCATAAGGAGCCAGGTAGGTGTTGGCATCGATAATTTCGCACACCCGGCGCCACTCGGGTTTTATATCGGCAAAAATGCGCCAGGAGTCGGCCACTTTGGTGATCCATGTTCCCGGAAATTCCCAGCGACAAGCATTGAGGTTAATGCCTTTTACGCCGGTGTTGTCCATGGCTTTCCGAATGGCGGTGTAGCGGGTTTCTTCATCCAATCGCTGATCCTGCGCTCCGCAATAATCCACTTTGAGAAAATCGAATCCCCAGTTTTTGAAAAACAAATCCATGTCCTGCTGATCGTGTCCATACAATCCGCCACCAACGCCACCTATCGAAGCATCGTACATCGAGCCGCAGGTATTGGCGCCCGCTTCGGTATAGAATCCGGCTTTCAGGCCTTTGGCGTGGATATAATCAGCCACCGCTTTCATGCCGTTGGGGAATTTCAGCGAGTCAATCCGCAATGCACCATTGGCATAGCGACCATCAAAGAACCCATCGTCGATATTGATATAGTTGTAGCCCAAGTCTTTCAATCCGCTATTTACCATTGCATCTGCCTGCTCCTGAATCACTTTATGGCTAATATCCATGTGAAAATGATTCCAGCTGGCCCAACCCATAATGGGAGGTTGAGGCTGAGCAGATAGGGTTGAGAATAAAGAGATACCTAGGGTTAAGAAAAAAACTTTTGAAAATTGAAGTGAGCTCATAGGGATTAATATTTTGACAACAAAAATAGCGATTGTATTGCTATGATTTTAGTTACAATTGTACCAATATATAGACAATTATTGTATCTCGATATACCAAATTGGTATATCGAGATGTTTCTTGTATATTTGCAGCATGAGAATAATTGCATTCAGAACACTACGTGAGTTTTGGGAGAAATCGGAATATGCTGATTCGGAAAATTCATTACGTGCATGGTTTTATGAAGCCAAAAATGCTGATTGGAACAATGCCAACGAGCTTAAGAAACAATATAAAAATGCAAGTATTGTTGGTGAAGTGCGAGTAGTTTTTGACATAAAAAATAGTGATTACAGACTGGTTGTAATGATTGATTATGAGTACAAAGTAGTTTTTATCCGGTTTGTTGGCACTCACAAACAATATGATAAAATAGATGTAAAAACAATTTAAAGATGGATATTAAACCAATAAAATCAGAAACCGACTACAACAATTCGATAAAACGGATTGAAGAGTTGTGGGGTGCAGTGAAAGACAGCGCTGAGGGCGATGAACTCGATTTGCTTTGCACATTAGTGGAATCCTACGAAATGCATCATTTCCCCATTTCTGCCCCCGACCCAATTGTTGCTATTCAATTCAGAATGGAACAAATGGGAATGACAAAATCAGATATGGTCAAATATTTGGGTGCGCAAAGCCGTGTAAGTGAAATTTTTAACCGAAAAAGATCTTTGACTCTAAAAATGGTAAAGTCATTATATAATGATTTAAAAATTCCTGCCGAAATACTACTAAACGACCATCCCACACCGTACGGAAAATAATTTAATGGGGCTGTCTCAACAAAGAATTAAGACAACCCCGTTAGTATTAAAGTTCTCTATTTGAAACTATACACCCCTTTCTTTCTCAGGCTTGTTCTCTTCTTGTTTTTATCCACAAAATCCACTCTGCAACCGCCCGGAATTTCGACCTGTATTTTTCCCGTTGGTAGCAATTGCAGTTTTATTTTTCCTTCTTTCACGGGAAACTCAATGTTCGCCCATTTCAGATCCATAAAGTCAGGCTGAAGGCGGTAGTAGTTCGGTTTGGTGGCGGATTGACTAAAGCCGGCAATGCCGTTGAGGACAGCCACTACGCCGGGAACGCCGTTGGCACCATGGCAGAGGCTAAGTCCGAATGGGACGGTTGTAGAATACAAGTTGTTGTTCTTTGGATTTTTTATAGGAGAAATTCTCGGGGAAGCGGGTGTGTCCCTGTTCCAGCCAGTCGCCAAATACGTCCTGCAGAAAACTCCACATTTCGCGCACCTTGCGAGCTTTGGCATAGGCCAGAAACTCGTAGCCTTTTTCGTAGCTCACATAGTCGCGGTAATACGGTATCTTTTGCACGAAATCAAACATGTTGTCCATGCTGTTTTCGGGAAAAATACCTGCCAGCACTGCCCAGTATTGCGCATGGTGCGAAACGGTTTTGTCCAGCTCGCCGGTGGTTTTGTATCCGTTCACAAACAAACCCTGTTGCTCGTCCCAGAAACAGTGTAGTATGCTTTTTCGCAGAAATTCGGCTTTTTCGCGGAAATGGTTGGCACTTGCCTTGTCGCCCCATTTTTCGGCAAAGGCAGCCCCGATTTTGAAGTTGTAGTAAAGCATAATTTGCGCGTAGGCGGGTGTTCCTTTCTTGTCGGGGCCGCGACGGGTTGCCCAACCGGGAATAAAGCCCCAACTGCTGCCTGCGGTGGAGGATATAAAACCCCGTTCGTCTTGCAAAGTTTCATAGAAATGCAGCAATTGCTCCATGCGGTCGCGGTAAGCGAGAATGGTGTTGAAATCGCCGTAGCGGAGGTAATAATGTTCGAACCCGATAAGCGCGTGCAAGGGATAATCGGGAATGCCGAGGTCGGACTTTTGCGGGTTAAGTGGAAGCAATGCCACCGAAAGACTGTTGCGCGCAACCTGTTCGTCACCAAACAGATAGTCAGCTCCAAAAGTGCTCAACACGGCATCCATCGACCAGGGCAGGTAATCGCGTTTAATCCCGTCGAGGTAGAACCCGTGTGTACTGGTGTGCTGCGTGGCTACCGAAGCGTTCCAGATATCGTTGATCCGATGGTCGTTGCATTCGAAGGACATAAGAAACTGTACCGGCCACACTTTGGCATGGAAAGTCAGGTTGGTGATTTCGCAACCTTCGTCCGAAGAAATTTTCAGGTAGCGTACGGCCCGTTCGGGCAAGGTAATTTCGGTGTCGGTGGCCGACAAAGTGAGTGTGTCCAGCAACACCTGTTCAAAGCCTTTGGGTTTTACATTGAATGCTTCCTGTGGCGTTTCGCCCACCACGGTCACCAGCTTGCCTTTCCCTTTTACACTAAAAGTTACATTACCCATTTCGAGGTGGTGAAAATCGACCAGTGCATTGCCGCCGGGCTGAATGTTTATCGTTTGCCCCTGAACACTGGCCAGATTCAGCGCAAAACTATCGGGGCGAATCTCAACCCATGTCTCCGGATCGTCCATGGGCATTTTACCGCTACGACCAAACACCGGCGAAGTTTCGGCACGGTTCCACGTTTTGCCATCCAGACTGGCTTGCCAATTGCCCACCGAAGGTTGACCGTTGAACGAAATACGGATAGTGGGTAACTCATTTTCTGTTCTCACTTCAAATAATAGTACAGTTTTTCCTTTGGAAAGTTTTACAGGATTTGTGGTGGTTTCAGTACCGTTGACAAACGCTTTCACGCTTCCGGTTGCTTTCCACTCAAGGAGTGTTTCAGCTTTTAGTACCACTGTTTTGCGGAAAGAGCTTTTGTTTACCGGCGCATAAAAATTGCCCGGATAACCCACATTCACACAGCGGCTACGCGATTCCCTGAGCCGTTTTTGTTGCAAATGCGCACTGAGCTGCCCGGGGTACCAGAGGTATTCGCCGGCAGAATGATTGGTTGTTGTGCTTGTGATTTTCACCTTTGGGTCAAGCAGTGGGTCGTAAGCGTGGGACTGAGCCCGAATAGTAAAACATCCAACTAAAAGTACGATTAAAGACAAATATGATTTTACACTCATTATTCTGATTTATAAAAGAGTAATTTTATTTCAAGGATATCCGGAACTCTCCCACAAAGGGTTTATCAGTATTTGTAAGTAACTGTGGAATAGATTCGTCGGCTGTTCTGGATTTCTCAGGGCGGCCCAACACGCCGGATAATACATAAATTGTTTCCGGGTGTTCAGCTGTATGCTCCATATAGGCATTGCCTGCAATCCGGAAACCGAAATTTGAGCCACTCCGCTCTATCCACCTGACCGACTTGGTTCCTGTTACATCCGGGCTTCCTGCTGCACCGCCCCAAACACCCAAAATGAGTGCTGCTTTTTTGTTTGGATAAGCATCGTAAGGACCAAGTCCCAACCACTTGATTTTGTTCAGCTCAGGATTTGACTTCACAACCATACCTACCACCGGCAACCACGGAATGGCTACTTTCGTCAGTATTTCGTAGTGAACATCGAGGGTGCCATCAGCAGAAATGGTATAACGATAAGTAGTTACAAAACTGTTTTTATCGTCAATCGTGTATTTTACGCGGGCATTAATCAGCACTTTGTTTGCCAGTTCTTCTACTGTCCAGTTCTCCACAGTTGGGCTGAACTTTGTCATATTCTTTGCATCACGCACTTGTCGACCACCGGGAATAAATGATTCACATTTATCTGTATTGCGCCAGATTAGTGGGCTTAAATCAGTAATCAACGGTTTGTTGTTCCGGTTGGCTGCAACTAACTGACCTGTTTTTGGATTGAAAACATAATCCGTTTTGTTGGCCGAAACAGTCAGCATTTCGGTTTTTATCAGCTTTATTTTTCCGGCTACAGGCACTGTGTCCTTTTTTACGAGTGGCTCGAGTTCTACTGCTTTGCGGGTAATTTCTTCTCTCGAACTATTGGTGAAAATAAACCAGGCATAATGGGTTTTATCTGCTTTAATAGTTTTCAAAGCATCCAATGGCAACTGAAACATAGCCTGTGAATGAGGTTCGCAGTTGAATGAACTTCTACCTGAAGCCAGTTCTTTGTCGTCCGCTCTGATTATCCATTTCATTGTTACTGAGGAAAGATTTGTGAAATCATAATCGTTCTGAATCGGGATATTCACAAAGGACTGCCCCGGTGTAAACGTAACTTTGTCTATTGCAGGATATACCTGTGCATACACTGCTTTCACTTCCCAATAATCGCGTGTGGGGTTGCGATACGAGTCAACAATGCCATCCCATCCGTCGCTAATTAACCGAAGATTTTTGTCCGGCGATAAGTCATTTTTCTCTTTGGGGTTCGGAGTTTTAAGTCCCTGATCGGCCCACATCCAAACGGCTGCACCCGTGCCTGCCGGGTATTTGGTAAGGGCTTTCCAGCATGCATTCAGTCCGCCCATCCCATTGTTGCCATAGGCATGGGTATATTCGGTAGAAATAATCGGGCGCGTCGATCGTCCTGCTAATTGATCGTACTCCTGTGGTTTCCAGTAATGAGGCGCTAAAATATCAATCTCTTCGGGCAACCACTCCTCAGCACGCCAGGGTATCAGCACCGGGCGGGTGGAATCCAGTCCTTTTATCAGTTTGATCGCTGCCAGGTGGAAAGCCGTCAACGGATCTTCGTTGCCCACCGACCAGTAAACAACAGAAGGACTGTTCAGGTCGCGAGCCACCGTTTCGTAGCTGCGTTGCAAAACGGCTCCCGAGAGCGAAGGATCGTAAATCAGTGATTCGGCTCCTCCAATGGATATTTCTTCACCCACATACATGCCCAGAGAATCGCATAATTCAACAAAGCCTTTCGCCGGAGCATAATGGCACATGCGAATGTAGTTGATATTGGCAGCCTTCATTAGCAACAAGTCCTGTAGCCAATGTTCGCGGGTAGTGGCGCGACCCACATCCGGGTGCTCGTCGTGCCGGTTCACCCCACGGAGTTTCACAGCTTGTCCGTTGATTCGGAAAACACCGCCGGTTGTGCTAATTTGCCGGAATCCCACTGCCTGACTTAGGGTATGGGTTACTCCGCTTTTCTCCAAAAGTTCCACTTTGAGATTGTATAAATAGGGCGTTTCAGCCGTCCATTGGTGAGGGGCTTTTATCCGGATTGAAAAAGGAATCTCCCGATCGGTAGCGGTATGCCCCGGAATGGTTTGTTGCTCCTGAGCTACTGTGTTGCCGTTTTTGTCGGAAAGGGTAAGGCGCAGATCATAAGGTTCACCGGGTAAAGGGTAGTTACCGGGCAACTTACTTTTGTGCAAATCGCTCACCATCACACGTACTTTCAGATCTGCATCGTTGAACTTATCATCAAAAACAGTTTGTACTGATACCTTGTCCAACCAACGCTCTGCAGGCATGGCTTCCAGTGTTACATCGCGGTAAATGCCGCCCAAGGTCCAGTCGTCGTACACATCCAGCTTGTAATCCGTACAAACCTGTCGCACCCTCACGGCGAGCGTATTGGTTTCTTTCAACCGACCGCTTATATCAAAAGCAAAGGAGGAAAATCCACCGTTGTGCCGCCCCATCGAAACACCGTTTAGCCACACTTCGGCTTCGGACCACACTCCGCCAAAATGAAGCAACACCCGCTTTTTTTGCCAGTCTTTGGTTACTTTGAAGCTGTACCGATAAAATCCTTCGGAAGCTTTATCGTCCTTGAATCCCCGATAAACAGGTTCTTCGAATCCCAATACCGCCCAATTGGAAGGCACGGGAATAGCCTGAAAGCCTTTTTCGTCGAACTGTGGCTGATAAAAATTGGTCAGTTTTGCAGCCTCCGCCTCTGTTTTGGCTAAAGCAAATTGCCATTTGTCGTTGAGGGAGCGGAAAGTGGACGGATTGCCGGCGAAAGAACAAATGCTTATACTGTTTATCAATAACAATATAACCAGAACTGAATATTTAGTGCGTTTACTCATAATTGTTGCTGTAATGCCCAACCTGATTATTTATCAAGAGAAGCTGGCTTATTTTGAACTTATATGTTGTCATAATATCTTACCGCGTTGTTAAATTATCCCAATATCGAATTTCGACTTTTGCGTCTTAGATATTCTCACGCAAAGACGCAAATTAAACTTTACAGTTAAAAAGTCTTATCATAAGAGATATGACGCAAAGAGAAAACTTTACAGTTTTCTTCGCGACTTTGCGTGAAATTACATTTTTCATATCGAAATCACTTGGTAGCCTGCACTGTACTTACAAACTGTACGGCTGGTAAGCCTTCTGAATTGACAAGGTTGGGCATGGCTGTTTCGTGCCATGCAAAACGGACACTTACGGGATTTTTAATGTCGGGGTGATAAACCACCACTTTGTCGGTGCCCCGTATATCAGCAATTGCAGGTCGGAAAACGCCATTTTCTCCCGCTATTTCGAACCAGTTTACCCGCCTTCTGTAAGCCGTTTTCAATCCCTTTCCTGCAAAGTCAAATTTCACAATCAATGTGTTGTCCGAGCGTAACACAGTCCGAACGCGTGGTCCCGACCAAATCAACGAATCAACCCCGTAAGTTTTGGCGAGCGCAACCCGTGCCAGCCTTTCGCCGACTGTCCATTTATACGAAGGGTGAATGTCCTTCAGGTTGTCCACCAAATCGGAAACGGAGACATATTCGGTATTCGGAATCAGGGTCTGCGCTTTTATCTGTTGAGCACGCAAAAGCGGCAATTGCTCCGCCGTCACCGGACGGGTAGTCCCTTTGTGTAACCTGTCCGAGTAAATATGAGGTGCCAACAATACATTGTAGAACGGCGCATTGGGCAATCGAAACACCGAAAGCCAGCAATCCACCATTACCTGGTATTTTTCGGCATACTGACGGTCGCTGATACCGCAATTGTTTTCGCCCTGATACCACAAAAAGCCTTTGACCGCAAAAGGTATCAGGGGTTCGATCATATTTTTGTAGAAAGTGCCAGCTTCGTGTCCATTGATTTTAGCACTATCTGTCTGAAGTTGTGGGGCAAATATTGCTGACTTTTCGTAGGCAGTAGCCGGCGTCCATCCTTCGATACGGGTGCCACCAATGGCCGAAGTGATAATCCCCACCGGAACATTCAACCGGCTTTGAATGTCTTTCCCAAAGAAATAGCCGGCTGCCGAAGTGTTTTCAAGGCTTGTGCTATCTGCCATAAACCACGCCGAAGGCTTATTGTCTCGGTTCTTATTGAAAACACGAATCATGGGGTTTTGCGGTTTCTTTAGTTCCAGTTCAGCCAGATTTTCGCCCCGTATAGGACGGGCAAACTGCGTGAGTAGCTTCATACGATACTGCATATTCGATTGACCGGCACACAACCATACTTCACCAACGACGATATTTTCCAGCGAGATTTTCGACTTTTTCGTTTTTATCGTCATCGTCTGTGGCAGGCTGGAAGCCGTAAGGGGTTTCAGCGCCACTTTCCAGTTTCCGGCAGTGTCTGCTTTTGTTTTTAGCACCTGTTTAGCGAAAAGCACTTGTACCGGTTCATTGGGTAAAGCCTTTCCCCATACAGGAACAGCCTGTCCCTGCTGCAACACCATGTTGGACGACAGAATTTCGGGAACTGAGAGTTGAGCTGATAATTTTAAATTTAAAACTATCAGTATCAATAAGAAAAGAAATCTATAAGTCAATAAATTGCAATAACGTTTCATTGTATTTTGAGTGATTAATTATTCGTGATTTTGAGTGATTTCAACCATGCAGCCAACGCTTGTGGCCATTCAGCCTGTGTGGCAGAGATTCCTGCTGCCAGCCCGAAGCCATGTCCGCCTTTTTGGTAGAGGTGCATTTCTGCGGGTACTTTGTTTTGAAGACAAGCCAGATAGAAATTAATACTGTTTTGTACCGGAACAGTTTTGTCGTCGGAGGCATGAACTATAAAAACAGGTGGAGTTTGTGGTGTAACCTGCAATTCATTGGAGAACCGGGCAATCTGTTCAGGTGTAGGATTTTTCCCAAGCAGATTTTCGCGTGAGCCTTTGTGACACAAAGTACCCATGGTGATAACAGGATATACCAACACCGCAAAATCCGGTCGTGCAGAAGTGGTATCAGTAAGATTATAGACCTTCTCCTGAAAATGTGTTGCAGCGGTAGAAGCCAAATGTCCGCCCGCTGAAAACCCGATAACTCCCACTTTATTTGGATCAATACCGTATTGTGACGCACTTCGGCGTACTAGCCGGATAGCTTCCTGCACATCCTGCATCGGTGCCACGCTTTTATCCTGCATAATGGAATCGCTTGGCAATCGGTATTTCAACACAAAAGCAGAAATACCCAGGTTATTGAAATATTGTGCAACCTTAATTCCTTCGTGGTCGAACGCCAACTGCCGATAACCACCACCGGGACAGATAACCATAGCAGCACCACAATTATTTCCGCTCTTGGCAGGAAAAACAGTGAGTGTTGGAACAGTCACTTTGGAGTAATGAATGGCATCGTTTGAGCCGGTTTTCTTTTCTTTATAGGTCTCAGATTTAATCTCTCCGGGGATTAGGCCGGGCCAAACTTTCAGTACCTGATTCTGAGAAAACAAAGAATTACAGAACAAAACAAGTAGAAATAATAGCGTTTTTTTCATGGGTAAATCATGTATTTAAGAGCAATTCAATATAAATATTTGTGTCAATTTTCAGTGTTTTCTTGTCTTTACAGCTGTTTTATAAATAAGATAAGAATGATAAAACAAAGACGAAGATAGTTGTTTTTATTTATTATGATATTGTTATTCGTCATTCTTATTTTTTCCATTTCAACTATACAATTGATACCGGTTCAACCCCTTCAGGGTTGTTGTGTCCGGGTTATTCATATCCCCCGGTTTCGTTTCACTTAACCGGGGGTTATTCACATTTCACTCCTTCGGAGTTATTGCTTGAAACCAGACAAATCCCGCTCCTCTTTTTTCCCCGCTCCTCAAGGAGAGGGGCCAGGGGGTGAGGTGATTGCTTTATTTCAGCACATTGCCATTGATAAACACCTTCTCAAATTTTACGTCCTTGTAGTTGTTTTTAAAATCATTTTTAGTTGCCGTCACGCTAATGTTTTTAAAGACGATATTGGATACCGAATCATTGGGGTTACCGGCCATTTCGCCCAGTTTGTTACACTTGACTTTTATATTCTCCATGCGGATATTTCGTATGATTCCGTAGGGTTTTTCGCTACTTCCTTCCAGGGAATAAAACTGTTTCCAGGGAGCCAGGTTAATGACAGAGCCACAGGTGCCCTGAATGTTTTTCACGGTTACATTTTCATACATCTGATAAGTGTCCGGTCGCATTTTTAGTTTCAACAACGGGCAATTGTTATTTACCGTGCATCTACGCATGACAATGTTACGGGCATGAATGCTCTCGCTTCCCAATGTTAACGAAGCATGAGACGGGCCAAAGGTACATTTTTCAATGAATATATTTTCAACAATCCCATTTTCAGGCAGTGTGTGAGCCAGTGGGCCTTTACCGCCTTTTATACAAATGGCATCGTCGTTCACAGCCACGTAACAATTGCGTATTTTCACATTGGAGCATACGTCTATGTCAATACCATCGGTGCTGGGAGCCGGAACTGGTTTGGCGGGCGAACGAATATCGCACTTTTCAATCAAAATATCTTTACATTGATACAAGTGAGTAGTCCAAAAGCCTGAGTTATGAAGTTTTACGTTTTGTATCTTTACGTTATTACATCCCCAGATAAAAATCAACCGTGGACGGTGAACCTCCAGATTGGTAGTTTTTACCCCTATTTTAAGTAATGAGTCGCAATGACTCCAAAACTGCTTCCAGAACTTTAATCCGTTCCCATTAATCATACCCGGACCGGTAATGCTGAAATTATCCACATTGTATGCATTTACCAATGCTGCGTAATAGTCGAGTTTTTTCCCTTCCATGCGGGAGGGAATCAGTGGATAGTCGGCAATATTGTCGGATCCTTTCAGAACGGCATCTTTCAGCAGTTTCAGGCGGGTGTTTGGTTTGAAAAATAAAGCACCGGAAAGAAACGTGCCCTGCGGAATAACGATTGTGCCACCGCCGTTTGCCGAAGCCTGATCTATGATTTTTTGAATGGCTTGGGTGTTCAGAATGGTACTGTCGGTGGATGCGCCATAGTTGGTGATAAGGTAGTCTTTGGCCTGAACAGAGAAAGCGAAACAAAGAAGTGCTATAATAAATGTGGGTTTATGCATATTGTTGGTTTTTAATACAGATTATGTCTTTTAATCACTTTGAAATAATTTTCACAAAAACAGGTTTCAACCCTTCAGAAACAACCGATATTTTACTCTCACCTTTCCGGTTCCCTGCCCGAACGATTGCCATGGCTCTGCCGTTGAAAAATTTCGGAGTGAGCGATCCGAAGCTTTCCATATCGGTAGGGGAGGCGTTGCCCGAAGCAATTAATTGTCCGGCGCCGCTAAATGCAATATCCACTTTGCGGTTATTGTCCAGAATGAGTTGCCCTTTTTCATCTACCAGTTCAATGGTTACAAAAGCCAAATCCTGTCCGTCGGCTTTCAGTATTTTCCGATCCGTAATTACACGCAGGCCAGCCAGTTTACCGGTAGTCGTTAATGTAACTGCTGTACCTTCTTTGTCGCCGTTCAGTGCCACGGCTTTCAGCTTACCTGCTTTGTAAGGCACTTTGAATACGGCTTTGTAGGTAGCAGAAGAAGCAGCGTCGCCTATCAGCGAATCGTTCAGGTACAGGCGAACTTTGGGTGTGCGGGAATAAACATTCACCGCCATTAGTTCATTTTCCCTGCCGGGGAAAGTCCAGCTCAGTTCTTCCTGCGGCCAGCCCCAGAAACTGATATTCCGTCGTTTGTTGCCTTTTACGGGCGGTTCTACCGCCATGGTAATCTCCCGTTGCCGCCACACAATGTCGCGGTAATACGATTGCGGTTTTTTGTAGCCCAGATAATCAATATCGCCGCTCCACGCCCCAAACCAGGGCCATTCCATAAACTGGGGCACATTGTCCAGCGCATCCACTTCCATTGAACTTCCCAATCCGGCTTCGCCAATATAATCCATGGCTGTCCATACAAAATCACCGATTACATAATCATGCGCTTCCACCTGATTCCAGTTTTGAGCTGCTTCACCGGCAATGGTTTCGGAACCGAACATGATGCGTTGCGGATATTTTTCATGCATTTGTTCATATTGTTTCCAAAGGTAATTGTATCCGCCCACATCCATATGAGTTAAAGCTTTTTCCACCATATCAATATTTTCTTCCGTATTTTTACTGAGTCTGTTCACACCTTCAGTAACAGGGCGGGTAGTGTCATATTTCCGTATCTCGTTGCGCAGGTACTCCGAAATAGCAATACCTTTCTCCTTGCCCCGCTCCTTGATTTCGTTCCCCACACTCCACATAATTACTGAAGGGTGATTACGGTCACGTAGCACCAACGAGCGAATATCACTGGCACTCCATTTGTCGAAATACAAGTGGTAATCCTGCTTGCGTTTCCCTTCCTGCCATTGGTCAAACGCCTCGCAAATAACCAGCACTCCCAGGCGGTCGCAAGCGTGAAGCAGTGTCTCAGACGAAGGATTATGCGAAAGCCGAATGGCATTGAAACCATTTTGCTTCAGGATTTGTATTTTACGTTCTTCTGCTCGATCGAAAGCGGCAGCACCCAGTAGTCCGTTGTCGTGGTGAATGCACCCTCCTTTCATTTTCAGCATCTTGCCGTTGAGTAAAAAGCCTTTTTCGGCCGAAAATTCAATGGTGCGAATACCAAAAGGAATACTTATTTTATCGATTGTTTTTTTACCATCGGACAACGAAATATTGGCGGTGTACATAGCCGGTGATTCTGTCGACCAGGCTTGCGGATTGGCAATCTGAAAATCGAAGTTGGCAGGTACAGAGTCCAGTCCATTGCTCGAAACTGACACCGTTTGAGTGGCTACCCGCTTTCCGATGGGTGACATGATTTGAACGCTAACGCACAAAGGTGCTTTGTTTTTTGCTTCGTTGGCTACCAATGCATTGATCGTGATTTTTGCCAACTGATTGTTGAGCTCTGTGGTACGGATTGCCGTTTCCCATTCGTCCAAATGCGCATTGGGCGTGGTAATCATCCACACATGCCTGTAAATACCCGAGCCGGAATACCAGCGTGAGTTAACGCCCTCGTTTACCACCTTTACAGCTATTTGGTTCGGTTGGCCGGCCGGGCGACAAAATTTTGTAATATCGCAGCGGAACGAAGTGTACCCATATACATTGTAACCGGCCTTCTGTCCATTTACCCAAATCTCGGTCTGGTTGTAGCTTCCTTCGAAATACAAAATCTGCCGTTTGTCTTTTTGATCGGCAGGAATGGTGAACGACTTGCGATACCAACCTTCGCCTCCAACGGTTTGCCCGGTGTTGTGTCCACCCGGACTTTGGGGCGAGAACGGCCCAATGGCATCTTTGAACTCATTTTTGTCGAGCGGTTCCATACTCCAGTCGTGTGGCAACGACAAGAGGCGCCATTTTGAATCGTCATATTCAGGTTTCTCAGCATTGGTAATGCTCCCTTTTTGAAAACGCCAGTTGGCGTCGAAAAGCGTTTTCCGGGTGAATGTACCGGCAACTATATTTCCGGTGAGTGCTATCAGCAACAAGGCTGTTAGTGTTTTTTTTCTGCTCATTTTTTTGTTTTTGTGTAACCTAACAGGTTTTGGAAACCTGTTAGGTTTGTATTTCTATTTCCGAATTACTTTCACCCCTTTCGGCGCTTCAATCTTCGATTTTACACTTCCGTCCGCTTGTTTGTCGTGGCGGATTTTGATTAGGCCATCAGGCGTAGGGAAAGTTCCTTCCGCCCAATTTAAATCGCCTAGATGCGGTTCAATTTTCACCACTTTGCAACCGGGTTCAATAGCCGTTACACCCAATACTTGCTGGCTAAGCCAGGATGTCGGACCGGTTGACCAGCCATGGCACAAACTGTGGCGCAGATTTTTATAACAATACGCTCCAAAATCCTTGTGTATATCTTTCTTGCCCGGAGGAACAATTTCGGTAATACCGGCGCCATTATTTGTCCATTTCAGGTCAAAATCTTCCCAAAAGGTAGTGGCGCCCAGTTGAATCATTCCACCCCAGTATGCACGGATATTGTCCAGCGCTCCCTGATAATCGCCGGCCAGCGCTTTGGTTTGAAGCATGTAGCAGCCCATAAAGGCCGAAAAGTTTTTTGCTCCCCCCACGGCAATCACTTCCCGATTGGCTTTTTCGGCAGGGATAATTCCCGCCAGCGCCATAAGGGCTGCGGCTTGTTTGCTTCCGTTCGGGTCGGGGACAACCTTCCGCATTTTGTCGGCTGTTGCCCGGCATTTTGCAGCCAACGTTTTGTCTCCAAGTACCTGTATCAATTCTGCTCCTTTATCAAACGAAAGTACTGTCAATGCCTGCATGCCAGCCTGTATGGCTTTCGGGTTGGTACTCGAAGGCCAATCAAGAAACAGGCTTTTTCCCTCAAAAAGGACATTTCCGGTGCTGTCCACTTTTGAAAAAAGCTGCTTTAGCAAAGCCGTTAGGTAAGTCTGCTGGGCTTTTAGGTAATTTCTGTCTCCCTGATACATATACCAATTGTGTTGAATAAGAATCCACCAAAGAGAATAAGAACTAAGTCCGTTCATCCATTGTGGAAGCGGTGCACGATCGCGGGCAAAATCGAGGCTTTTCGGAACAACTGGATTGTATCCAAAAACGCTGTTGATGGTCAGTATTTCAGGAGCCATATCGCCCATCCACACCATACGGTCGCGCTTTATGCCATCAATCAGGTAATCCTGCATGCAAAGATGCACGGTGTAAGCACCTGTTTCCCATACTTTATTCAGGAGCGTGTCGTTGCAGCGGAACGAACCAAGATACGGAATGTTGCGCATGACAGCCACAGCTCGTACTTCTTTGAGGGCAATTTCCTTCACAGTGGTATCCGTTAATTCAATGCGGACAAACCGAAAGCCGGTATTTCCAATTTCTATCGTGCCATATCCGGGAACCGTTATTTCAAAATCGCGCATGGCGTGATGGTTGGTGGCGCCGCCTTTTTCTTCGTTATTTCCAGACACATTGCTCATGGCTTCGCTTACTGATTCGCCGAGCGTGATTCTCATACGGGGAAAAATACTGTTGCTGCTGGAAGTGGTGAGTTGAATGCCGCCGTGAAGCTCGGTTCCAAAATCGAGCAGAATGGCCGGACGACTATTCTTTGAATTGATCAATCGGCACAATGCTTTTTTGTCAATGCCAAACCAGGGCTGTGAATCGCCATTTCGCAACAGGTTGAATGTGCCGGTAATGGACGTTCCGGAACTGTCCGAAGTCCAGACTATCCGTTTGGGGGTGATGTAAAAACGGGATAATTCATCTTTCTGCACACTGTTTCTTAATTGGGTGAAAAGTATACCGGTATTTTGTGCGGCTACCGTTAGCGCTATTACCAACATGAGACAGCCTGTTGTAATTTTTTTCATTGAAAATTAGTTCTAAGTTTTAAGCTTCATAACCAACTATGTATTACTACCTTGTAATAGTGTTGGTTATATATTGCAAATTTACAACAATAAAAAATGTCGGATATGGACAATTGTACAACTTAGAAGACAAACGTTGTTTTTATGGCATATAGTCCAATTATCAGACAGCATATAAGTTAACGTGAGTTCGATATAAGATTTCTACCTGCCTAATCCATAAAACACTATATCAGAACAAAATAAGGGCTTTTTATATCCGAATCAAATTTCCATTAATGGCTAAAGCGTTTTTGGAAGTAATTTTTTATCAAATCCCCTTAGTAGTAAGCATTTATTAGTGACTTCGTATTTCAACAATAATTTCAAGCTAAAAAAATCATCCGCTGCCTGGAAGCAGATTCGGGCAGCGGATGAAGAATTAAAAATCAGGAATTGATTTTACTTATCTGTGTACAATTGGCTTACAGCATTACTTTTGCAGTACAGTTACCTACTTTTACCACAAAAATTCCTTTGGAAGATACTGCCACAGTGTTTAATCCATCGTTGGCAGTTTTCGAGATGATTTTCTGTCCAAGCGCATTGTAAACCTCTAATTGCTGACCGGCATTGGCATTGAAATAAATCTTTCCGTTGGAAGCATAGATAGCCTCTTTTATGCTTGAATTTTGTAACAAAGATGTAAGAACACTTCCTGTTAAGTTATATTCAAGCGTATTACCGCCTGCAGCGGTTATAGACAGCTTGGCCGAATGGCTGATTCCTGTTGTAGGACCATAAGTTACTGTGACAGCATTATTTCTTACATAGGTGTTCGTGGTTGTGATGGTTGCAGCAGATACGGCGAAGGCACTTGCATCTGTTCCGCTAATAGTTAACTGTATATTGGCATTGTACAAATCATCTCCCGACACTGTAAGCGTAGCAACATCAGTTTGTCCGGCACTACAAGCAAATGTTTTTACAGTGCCTTCGGCAGTGCTTACCACGGGTGCTTTGGCTTCTTCAAACTGGAAAGCATAACGGTAACGGTCAGCCTGACCTCCTGTTGCACGCAGGTTGTTGTATGGTGAAAGGCTATCGGCACGTACTTCCAATGCAAATCCGCTGTTGAGCGAATAGTGGAAATTCGGATCGGCAATAAGCTTGGTTGACCAGTCGATAAATCCGTTGATATAGCCATTCTGGCTTTTTACTTCGTTAATGCTGTATTCCACGGCAGTAGCTGAAAAACCTGTGCCACTTAAATACTGACCAAGCGCTTTGTTGTAAATAGTGTATTTGTTATTGGCCGAACCTACGGCTACTGTCCACAAAGCGCTATCGCCTAAGGCTAATGTACCGGCATTGGTCAGGCTACACCAGGCCAAGCGGTAAGCCGGAGCAGAGCTCATTTTATGTGCAAACAATACTTTTTTTACCTCATTGCCATCACCCCCACTCGATCCGTAAGAGTAAATGCGATAGTAATTTGAAACAGGAGCAACCCTTGCAGCACTGTTGAACGTTGTTAACGCGGTAGCTAAATCAGTGTTTGCAGTGTTCAGTTCAGTTGCGGCAGTCCCATTAATCAAAACTGTATTGGCGGTATTTATTGCAGCAGATAAGGCATTTACGTTCGTTGTTGGAAATTGCAGAAACTTAACATCACCCTTGCGCAGATTAGCTGTATTATAGCGACCAGTAACCGTTGTAATCTGCGAACCCAGGCTGTAATATGCCGGACGATCGGTATTGAAAGTGGCGTAAGCAGTGGCAAGCGAATTTCCGGCATTGGTAATGCCGTTGGTTGAAGCTACGGTATCTTTAGCGGCTTCGGCAACCCCAAGCGCGAGGTTCAGGGTATTTTTAAGCGCCACGAAGAAAGGAGCGGTGGCATAGTTTACAGCCACTGTATCACGTCCGGCTTTTACGGTAGCAATGCCGCTTACGTAGGTGTTGTATGGAGTGAGTCCGTTTGCAAAAGCAGCTTCGGCTGTTATCAGGTTCGATGTTGTGGTAGTTACATCAGCGATAGACGCACCTGCATTGTCATAAGTTGTTTGTCCGGCATCGATAACGCTGTTCAGCGACGTTTTCAGCGACGTGACGTACGGGTTGGCGGCAGTGACATCGTTACGGGCAGCGATAGCTTTGCTGATTTCGGATAACAAAGAGGCTTTAACTCCCGTAATACTCAAACTCTTTATGCTGATTATTTTTGTCAGAGTTGCTCCACCGGCAACAGCAGCCGTAATGGTGATATCGCCATCGGTAGAAATGGCTCCGTTAGTTGATAAAGTTGCCGAGCTATAATCTGTTGCACTGCGGGTTAGCGTGATTTTATCCTTATCGGCCTGATTGGTAATTGCTCCCCAGTCGGAAATGCTCCATTGTATATCTACATCGGTATTGGCACCGGTGAAAGGCAATGCCAATCCCATAGCCGTACTGATAGGGGTAACTCCCAGAGTAGTATTTACGACTCCGTCGCCGGTTTGGTGGTTGGTTTGCGAAGCAGTAAGGTTTTGAATGTTGTCAGCGTAAAGTTCACCAATGGTAGTATTGTCGAGTCCATTTCTTCTCGATACTGACAGGTACATCGATTTTACATCCGTACCGTTTGTCAGAGCAATATCTGTCCACGATTTTGGACTTCCTGTACCTCCTGTATAAGTGAAGGTTACTTTCTTAATTAATTTACTGTTCAAATCCAGTACACATTCAACATCACCCCAGTTACCTCTGTTACCCAAGGCTACAGTAGTGTTTGCCAAACCGGTGCAATACATTGCCTGATTTGAATTATTGTTTATTCCACCAAATGTAAATACATCTTGTCCGGCAGTATTTCGTAAGACATACGAACAACCGTACGTTTGAAAAAAGAAAGCTGTTTTGATGTAAACATAACCTGTGAGAGTTCCACCTGTGAAAGCGTTTTTGCTAATGTTCAGCGTTCCGGATGCAGTACCATCGGCAAAAGTTGTTGCCAATGCTGTTCCTGTCGGAAATCCAAAAATCAGACTGGAGGCTGTTGACGTTGTCGGATTAGCTGATAATTGCTGAATACCGGCCATCACGTTTGTTCCTGTCCAGTCAGCATAGGGTGAAGCACCGGCTGTTTTCAGATCGGTTCCGGCTGTGAAACTTTCAAAAGTTTCTCCATTAAACCAGGCCGTTGATGATTTTACGCCCGGGGTTGTAGCCAATAAGCTACCTGTCCATAGCAGTGCTGCCAGAACAATGAAAGATGTAATTTTTCTCATAAATAAACATTTTGATTTTGATTATTAGTTAGTTTATCGGTTGCAAAGAAATAGGAAAAGATGGCGCTGGAATTATAGACAGAAATACCATGTTATGGATAAAAACCTCACCCGCCCTTTGGCCACCCTCTTCATTTGGAGATGGAAATCGGAATAATGTTTTTCTTTTGGGCACTGCATCCCGCTCTAAATTCTAATAATAGGCTTATAATCGTATAAAAATAAAATGATTTCATATTTATTGGCCTATAACCATATAAGATATAAATATATTTGTATTTTTGTGGTCTAAAACCCTAAAGAAATGATTGTAAGAGAGCAGTATTTGCAGCAAATCCGTCCATTTATTGACAAGCATTTTAATGTAATTTTATGATAGGAGGGGAGGAAGACCGTATCCTGTATTACAATTTTGAAAGTCTGGTGCATGTTGAAATTGACAGCTCTGAACTGTACACGAAATTAAAAGCAAACTGGTTGGTAATGATCGGTCTATGTGCTTTTGGATGAGATTCAGGAAGTTCCGGCGTGGGAAAGAGCCATCAATTCACTACTTTCCGACAGCAATGTCGATTTGTATATTACCGGTTCAAATTCTCACTTACTTTCTTCGGAATTGGCACGTATATTGCAGGCCGGTACATTGAGTTTCCGATAAGTACCCTTTCGTTTAAAGAATTTTTACTTTTTAAGGAAGTAAGAACAACCGAACAACCGGTAAATATCCGGAACGAATTCGAAAATTATATTCGATACGGCGGTTTTCCTGCCGTGCATATTGCCGATTACGATACGGATACTGCATACCGGATTGTGAGCGACATTTATTCTTCGGTCATTTTACGCGATAGTATTCAGCGCTTCAATATCCGCAATATCGAGTTGCTGGAACGGTTGGTGAAATTTTTATTTGAGAATGTAGGCAACCGTTTTTCGGCAAAGAATATTGTTGATTATTTCAAAAATCAACAGCGTAAAACCGACCTGAATACCATTTATAATTATTTGCATGCACTGGAGGGCGCTTTTATCGTTCAGCGTGTGCAACGTTATGATATTAAAGGTAAAGAGGTGTTACAAACCAATGAAAAGTATTACGTGAGCGATGTTTCGCTAATCTATTCGGTTTTGGGCTTTCGCGACCGGTTTATAGCAGGTATCCTCGAAAATATTGTTGCTCTGGAGCTGAAACGAAGGGGATTTACTGTTTACGTAGGACGAAACGATGAGCGGGAAGTTGATTTTATTGCCGAACGTAAAACGGAGAAACTTTATGTTCAGGTAACGTATAAAATGACCGAATCGCAAACCATTGAAAGAGAATTTGGAGCTTTCAAATCTATCAACGATAATTTTCCGAAATATGTGGTGTCGATGGACGAGTTCTGGAACGATAACATCCGGTATTAACTGCATATTGCCGATTTTCTGTTATTGAACGACTTTTAATATGGTGTTGTGAAGATGTGATGATTCGCTAATATGATGATGTGGTGATTTGATAATGTGTTAATGTGATGATATGTTGATTTAAAGATGAGGTGATTTGAAGATTTGTCTCGAAAGCTTTCAGGATGATGAATGTGAGAAATAGTAAATGGTCAATGAAAGGGAAAAAAAAAGTCCGCTGCACGGAATCGGATTCCGACAGCGGACTTGTAAGAAATAGCATCCGAGAGAATACTGTTTATTTGAGATAGTTATTGAAAACTTTTTCCATCTGGTAAGTACCATCTGTATAGATGGTTTTGCGCATGATAAATCCACGTGCGTATCTGCTAACCTGAGCGCCGGTAAAGGTATAATACTCGTAAGTTTTTACTTCTTTCTGAGCGTTTACATCATGTAAGGCTGTAACTACTTTTACTCCCACAATACCCTGGGCTATTTTGCTTTGATCCCAATCCAATCCACTAGGAAGAACTGGAGTTATCTGGGCAAATGTGCCGGTAATAGAACCGGTGGCATTGAAAATTTTGAATTCATTTCCAACTTTAAATTCGGTTGCACTCAGGTTGGTGATAGCCAGGTTTCCGGCTATAGAAACAGTTCCGGTTACTTTAGCTACGTCGGTTTGCAGGGTGGCTGCGTTCACATCAACAGTCATATTTGAACTGGCAGCCAATGTAAGTGTGCCGCCAACAGTCAGTGTACCAATGGCAGTATTTTGCAGATGCAAATAACTGTTGGCATAAACTGAAACATTACCGGTAGTTATACCCGTACCACCCAATTTCCCTCCCAACCGTACAGTGGTGGCATTCGTTCCGGTAGCGCTACCGGTGGTATTGGTTAGCAACAATGTTCCGGCTATAATGTCGGTCAGTCCGGTATAGGTATTGGCACCACTCAAAATGAGCGTACCAGTTCCTTCCTTGGTCAGTTTGGAACTTGTACCGCTGATAATACCCGCAAAAGTGGTTGTTTCCGTATTCGTCCCACCCACTGCCCAGGTAGTGCTGCTTCCTGATAATGAAGATCCTGAAACACCGGATAGCCCGCCCAGTTTAATAGTTTTTCCGGTTGATAAATGATACATACTATTGCCTGAAGCCAAATCAATGGTTGCATTAGCGTAGCCATAGGTGTTATTAATTCGGAATTCGCCACCACCTGTAAGTTTCAATGTTCCGGCAAAAGCCGACCAGTCGCCCTGAAATTCAGAACGCACATAAGGGATATTAATGCTGAGTGTTCCTTTCCCTGTGAGCGCATTAGTAAAATTCCAGCGCATAGGCAGGTTCCAGCTTGCCGATTTCCCTTCCGGAACCACAATCGTATTTTTCCACGGACCGGTATACGAAGTGTTATTGGCATCGCGCATCTGAAGTGTTCCGCCTTCCAGCGTTATTGTACCTGCACCCACGCCATAGCTATTTGCATTAATCGACCCCAATGCCAATGTTCCGCTTTTCACGATAACACTACCAAAGTTGTTTGTTCCCTGCAGGTTAAGCGCCCCTGCGCCGGTCAGTTCCAAACTGGTGCCGTTTCCGGTAATGTTACCGGAAATAACCACACTGTTGTTGCTTGCCGGGTTATTCACCGTAAGTTTGCCCACCACGGTCATATTGCGGGTAGTAGCCATTTGCGAAGCAGTCTGAAGAGTGGCATTGCGCATAATCCAGTTGGCTGCATCGCCTGTTGAAGCACCGATTGAACTCGGAAGTCCGCCATCTTTGAGCGACGAAACTTCCAGTACGCCATCCGAAAAGTCGATACCGCCTTTGAACGTATTTTCTTCGGTGAGCAGCGAGACGGTTCCATTACCGGTTTTTATAAGCCCGCCGTTGCCGCTGATCACTCCATCACCACTGATTTTGTAGTTAACAGCATTGGTAAAAGTGAGTTTGCTTACCGGCATGGTTTCGCTTATGACCAGCGTTTTATTGGTGGCGTTATCGTTGAAAACTACCGAATCGCCGGGAACAAAAATATCATTCACAGCATTTTTCAGGAAGTTTTTAGTCTCAAAATCCCACACCGTACTGTTTGCGCCTTTCCATTCCACTTGAGCCGTTGAGCGTGGTTGGCTAATCACCAGTTTGATGGCGTTGGCTTCAAAAGTCAATGTGTAAGGTATGCCTTCGAGACCTTTTACCGTAAAATTGCTTTTGGTGGCATTACTTGTACCGGTGAATGTTACCAGTGTAAATTCACCAACTGTGATGGCAGTTACCGGTTTAAATACCATAAAATTGTTGGTTCCGGTAACAGTGAAATTGCCCTGGATGTTGAGTTGGTCGCATTTCACGGTTTGTGTTTGATCCACATCAAAAGCCAGCGTATTGCGTCCCGGGAAAACCAGATTTCCCACAATGTTCATAGCACCAATAGTGGCTCCATTGCCAGGTTCCAGGCGACCGCCCTCGATATTCAGTCCTGTTTCCAGCGTAATTCCTCCGTTCAGAGTAGCATTACCGCCAATTACTCCGCGGGCATCCAGTTGTACAGGGCTTGCCAATGTACCGTTTACAAACAAGCGGCCTTCTGAAATGCGGGTTTTACCGCTGTAATCGTAATTGCCGTTGAAAGTCACATCGCCCTGGAGCGATTTTACCACATCCATAGCTCCCGTAAATTTGCCCGTACCGCTGATGCTGTAATTTTTCCCTTTGGGATTCATCAGCCACAGGCGCGAGAGCGTAACTTCCTCATTTATGGAAATATTTATGTTGGGATTTCGAATGTCGAGCATCACGCTTTTACCAGCTTGAGTTGTTGCACTAAACGTGTTTTCCGTTGTCATATAAACATCGGCGGTTTGCACGGGAGCTACAGGTGGTTTTGGCATGTCGGCAGCCATGTAAAAATCCACATCGGCAGTCTGGTAATATCCGCGGGCAGTGGTTTGGCAACGGTATCCCGGGTTTTGCATCAAGCAGTATTGTTTTACTGTAGTAGACTCGGAAGTAGAAAGAATCACAAAACCAAGCGTATCGGTAGTTCCGTAAATCAACTCCTCGCGCCAGTCGCCTAAGCAGTCGCCCCAGAAAGCGGCACGTCCACCGTTAGGCGCCGTAAATCTATAATCGCCCAAGCCATTCACCGATGCTTTGTAAAGATTGGTGTTTCGTCCTATCGTTTTTGAAGTTGGATCGTAGGCTTCCAGAATCGGATTTTTATCGCTTCCAGCCGCATCAATTTCGTAACGGGATAGGCCGCTACCCCACCAAAGCGCCTCGGCAGGAAAACTACCTGTAGCTCCTGTAAGTTTACCTTTGCAATCGTATATGGCATTACTTGCTGTAGTCGAACAATACTGCATTCCGCGTTTGTTCTGATCAAATGCGGCACAAATGCCACGACCTAAATCGACTACACTGGATAAATACTGCGCTTTAATCATTTGGCCCGTTGCTGCATCGTGTATTCCCATTCCCAGTATATTAGTTTGCTGAATGAAGAATTGTTCCAATCCGGGACGGTCCGGGTCGATGTCGGCTAAGCAGTGGCGGTCGCCATGAGCAATACCCGGAACATAATACAACGATGATCCATCGTCATCAATGGCATAACTGATTTGTACAAATTCGTCTTTCCCGTCACCGTCCACATCAGCAGCCCGGAACTGGTGTCCTTCGTACTCAGTATCTTCTTTAAAGAAACGGCTTGCCCATTGTTTTACCAGTTTTCCGCCGATTAGACGCCATGTTTCAGTAGCTCCCAGAAAATGCCCGGTGGCTTTACGGGTTTTATACTGATACGTAAGCGAGGGATAAATACCATCTAAATACTGAATGATACACTGCCCGCTAATGGCTTTCCATTTATCAGGACGATCAGATTTTATTTCGTTAAAAAAGGTTAAAGCTATGGTATCTATCAGATTACCGGTTTCGCCGTTTACGATGGCCATCCATTGCGGAGCAGAGCCTGTTACCGAATTGTAATCGTGAACCGTTCCATCAGCATTTTTAATAACGAAACCATTCGGGAAAGTGGTACCTTCGCTTACACCCATACAAACTTCGGCTTTATTGTCGCCGTCCAAATCGTACACGGTGAGCATATCGGCCTGACCAGACCCCTGAACCACATTGTTGCCCAAATTCACCCGCCATTTGAATGTCCCATCACTTTTGTAGGCATCAATAAAGGCCGGCAATGTACTGCTTACAGTATCGGTTTCGCTATCGGTTACGCCTCCGGGATGGCGATCCACCACGTAATCGTATTGTCCGTCGCCATCCAAATCGCCCGGCCAGCAGAATTTCATCGACATTTTTTTGTAACCTGTCGGTGACGCCTGAAACAGAATGTTGCGCACCACTACACCCGCGTACGGATTGGCAGCCATATTCCATGAACCACTTTCGACGCCTTCCACACCGTTGATGACCGGCTTTACATAAAAGCGCGATGCGGTACTAAGTGGGCTACCCGTTAATGTCCACAAGTAGTTTGTAGCACCGGTAATGGGCGTAGCGTTGAGCAAGGTTGGTGTTGCCGAACCTACCTGACGGTAAATATTAAACGAGATATTGTCCGGGTCAGTAGCAAAATACCGCCACGAGATAAATAGCTGATTGCCACCTTTATTCACCACCACCACGCCGCGATCAAGCGTTTCCATTTTACGCTGGGCATGCAGGCTGAATAAAGTAATCAGCGTTAGAAAAATGAGTAATGTAAGTTTTTTCATGCTTGATATTGATTGAACCTCATCCTAACCTCACCCCTGCCCCCTCTCCTTGAGAAGAGAGGAATAGAAAAAGGGAGTTTTGAGAAGGGAAAAGAGGAGAATGGTTCTGGTTATGAGAAAAATAGTTATAAGTTACAAGTAATCAATAAATTCTATTGGAAGAATTTCTTTGTAGTTTGAGTTTAAGACCTGACAGGTTTTTGAAGCCTGTCAGGTCTTACTAAACACACAATCTTCTATACAATTATTTCTTTAGATATATTTTTTCTACAGTTGTCGAATTGTCAATATAAGTAGTTTTGCGAATCAGTAAACCTTTCGAATATTTATCAACCTCATACCCAAGTACGCTGTAGAACCGAACCGATTTTACTTCTTTATCGGCATTAATATTTCTTACATCGGTATAATCAACTAGACTCTTAAGTTCACCGGTTTCGGCGAAGAAAATGTATTTAGCTCCGGCAGTTGTTTCCGTATTGGCCGTAATATCCTCGCCATTAACTGTTACTAGTAATCCGGCTGTACCTTCCGGGTAAGTAATCATGCCACTTCCGGCTACAAACAACTGGATGGTCTGCCCTGCTTTCGCGCGTTGTACGCTCAAATTTATTTTAGGTTTAATCAGGGTAATATCCGAAGCAGAAGCTATTTTCTGATAATCTCCGGCATCGAAACTGGTTACATTCAGATTGATGGTTCCGTTAATCGCACCGAAATTATACATGGTTGCTGCTCCCGACAATGTTCCACTCACCTGCAAATCGCCTGCAAAGTTAGTATTTTCCGAAATCAATGAACCTGCGTTTTTCACCGTTACGTTTTTGCTGGCAACGGCAATGGCTCCGGTTTTCAATGTTGCCAAAGAGTCAACCACAATTGATTTTACCGAGTCGGTAACGGTTCCAAGCAGTTCCAGTGTTCCGGCTTTCACTTCAATATCGCCCGAATAAGATAATTTTCCTCCGATGGTCCATTTGCCGGTACCAATTTTATTCAGGTGCAATGTATTACCGGTTCTGAATGTTTTGTTCGACATTAAGAAAGGACGAATAGCACCATCAAAAACCGCATCGGTATTCAGATTCCCTACTGCGTACGTCTGCGTACGACCTGCCACGAAACCGGCTTCGATAATGGATTTGGCAGTCCCTGAAATTTCTCCAATGGTTACTGTTTCGTTTGCAGCCTCGTTGTAGTTACGAACCAAACGAACGCTATCTCCCAAATGCACTTTTACTTTAGCCAAGTTGCCGGTAATACCGGAGAAGCCTGCAAGCGTATCTTTTCCTGAAATTTCGTTGGTTACATTAATCAGTGTGCTGTCTGAATAGCTGGTTGACATACGGCTTGTCCAGGAAGAACCCACTAATTTTCCTGCATTTTTCAACTTCATATTGATAGTGGAAGCATTCAGAATGGCGTAATTATAATCTATACCTGAAGTGCTGGCCAGTGATTCGATATTAATGGCTGAGCCTTTGCCGGCTCCGAGAATTTTTTTGCTGAATGAAGCGTCGGGTTGTAATTGTACCAATCCGTTGTTTACTACCTGAATGGTATCGGCTACTGTTGCGCTTTTAATCAGAACGCCTTCAGTGGTATTCACCATTACTTTCATGGTGTTTGTCATGGCAAGGGTTGCCGGTGCATTTACCTGAATTTTTCCTTTTCCGGTAAGTTTATCGGTTGTTTTTCCGTTTCCGCTCAAAGTATATCCTGATGTTGATATGGTCAAATCAGCCGTTCCCATATCAATAGTGCCATCAATGATTATGTCTTTCGGTGCAGTGGCATCCGATAACTCAACTGCTTTTCCGCTTTGATATCCGAATCCGGTAGTAGCACCCACGCGGAAATTACCATCGGTCTGATTCCAAAAAGGACCTTCAAATCCATTCCATACCAGCGAGCCGTCAGCAGTAGGAAAACGTTTCAAAACAACGGTCAGGGTGTTGAGTGTAGGTGAAATGATAATGCTTTCACCATCGGTGCTGCTGGGGTTGGCATCGTGGGTGGCAGTGGCGTTATACGCATAATAATTTCCGTTGGCTGTAAACGCAGCTTTATCCGCATCAGTCAGTTTGAACAACTCGTTATTCTGTTGAGCAGCAGCCACCCTGGCTGTTTTAGCAATATTGCCATCCTGATCTTTATATACAACGGTTACATCACTTGTTCCTACCGATTGTTTCAGGTAATAGATTTCCAGATTATCTGTGTAGGTTACATAATCCACATTGGGTCCACTACCGGCAGTGCTGGTACGGGTATTAAACTGGCTGATATATTTCAGGTCTTTCACCAACCTGTCGGCACGGGCAACAACCGTAGTATCATTCCCAATCATCGTTGGTGCCATAAATGGCATATCGTTAATCGTTTGTGAGTTGGCTGTACTGTCGTTTTGTGTAATTGTCAGTGCTTCTACGCGTTGTGTATTGAAATTTAATTTAGCTGTAATATGGTAAGTTCTGGAGGCCAAGTAACGTGGACCATAAGTAGTTACCAGTAGTTTAGAAATACTATCGGTTCTGAATTTCACATTGGTTTTGGTTGATGCATTCCAGTTGTCTACCGAGTCGTTGCTAAGTGTTGTATTCACGGTTGCTTTGGCAAATGTTGCAGCCACGCCATTTCGGGCAAACTGCCCATCCGAAGATCCTCCCCTGAATACAGGTCCCATATGTTTGTAGTACTGAGGATTGGAAACACGGGATGCAGAATCGCTCTGATATGGCCCTGCCAAATCCTGATTCCAGTAATGGAAATACCCGTCACCTGTCAGGTAAAGCCCGAAGATAGACGCAACATACCAGTTGGCAGCCCGCAGGTTTTTATTGTTGGTACTACCCGAAAATACCAGACCAAACGCATTTTTCGGACCCATCACCACCTTATCGCACTTCCAGTCGAACTCCACAAACCATACGTTGCTTACAGAATCTGCTATTGCAGGCGATGGGAAAGATACATCAATACCTCTGTTTCCACTACCGCTGCCAGTCACCTTTAAATTGGTATTGTCGGTATTCACACCGCCCGAACGGGCATAAAGTGCAGCGGTTGATGCTACGGTTGCCCAGTTAGTAGGCAGGGTTGTACCACCCAAACCGGTGAATGATTCGTTGATGTGATGCACTTTGTAATACGATTGTGCAAAAAGCACCTTGGTATTACTTACAGCCATAAGCACAACGGCTATGAATAAAAATCTTGTAAATCTTTTCATGATATGAAATTTTAAATTAGAATAACGCAAAGATAGAGGAGGCAGATTCCAGTGTTCAGGTATGAGCGTTCAACCTTATGGACAGAAGTACATATTATTTTTTCGTGTTTTTTGGTGTGTGCTGCTGATTTATGTTATAGCTGAGGCAAATTGAAACCTGGTTTGGTGCTGGCCCGTATTGCGCAGGTAGGTTCGCTGTTTGTTCGGAAAAAAAATTGCGAAAAACACAGAAAATGTAATTTTATCCTTAAAGTTGTACATTTTTACCATGTCTAACAATTTAAATTCCTGTTTCTTTGTATTCTGAAAAACACAACCGTTGGCAATTATCAATTGTCAACTATCAAATGATAAAATAAATGATCTGTTTTAATAAATGTTTTTCACGCAAAGCCTCAAAAGCGCAAAAGAAAAACTTCAGTTTTTTCTTTTGCGCTTTTGAGGCAATAGCTTAGAATCCAATCATATTACATATCTTGCGTCTTTGCGTGAAAATATAAGCCGCAAAAGAAACGATAAATCGTTTTTTTATGTTAGACTGATTGATTTGTGTAACATCAATACTTTAGTAATTACTTATCTTATCGATAAATCAAAAAAAAACAAATAAAAATCTAATCACATGTACACTAAAAAATTCATTATCATAGCATTGTGCATTTTTGCTTTGACAAATGTTTTTGCACAGAGCTTCAAAGGCAATCAGCGTGCACGCTACAATTTCAATTCCGGATGGGCATTGCATATCGGGGATATAGACTCCACTGCCCGCGTTAAAGGCATTAAGTCGGGTTTTTCAAATGGCGAATCGAAAGCAACATGGAAACCGGTGACATTGCCGGCAGCCTTCAACGAGGACGAAGCATTCCGCCTGAGCATTCTGGAACATACCGACACCATTGTGTGGTATCGCAAACATTTCCGCCTGCCGGCCAATGCCAAAAATCAAAAGATTTTTCTGGAATTTGAAGGGATACGTTTTGGCGGTGAATTTTGGCTGAATGGGAAAAAAATAGGATTGCACGAAAACGGAGTGATGGCTTTTGGATTCGACATTTCGGATAACGTGAATTATTCAGGCGATAATGTTTTGATGGCGCGAATAGACAACTCATGGCGCTACAAAGAAAAAGCAACCGGTTCGGGGTATCAGTGGAACGACCGGAATTTCTACGCCAATTACGGCGGAATACCCAAAAACGTGTTTCTGCACATAACGCCCCGCATTTATCAGACTTTGCCGCTGTATAGCAACCTGCAAACTACCGGAACCTATATTTATGCCCGCGAAATGGATATTACAAACCAGTCGGCTGTGATTTATGCCGAATCGCAGGTGCGTAATGAATTTCCGACCGAAAAATCGGTATCGCTCGAAGTGCGCATCGAAGATATGGACGGAAAAATCGTAAAATCGTTCGAAACAAAAACCCAAAAGATGGCAGCCGGCGAAACAAAAACCCTGAAAACCGGCGACAAAGTATCGGGGCTTCATTTCTGGTCGTGGGGATATGGCTATTTGTACAATGTATACACTACGCTGAATGTGGATGGCAAAGCGGTGGATGTGGTAAAAACCCGCACCGGATTCCGCAAAACCCGTTTCGACAAAGGCATGTTCTGGCTGAACGACCGTGTATTGCAGATAAAAGGGTATGCCGAACGCACCACCAACGAATGGCCTGCACAGGGATCGTCAGTTCCGGCATGGCTAAGCGATTACAGCAATAAACTGATGGTGGAAAGCAATGGTAATACCGTGCGCTGGATGCACGTAACACCCTGGAAACAAGATATAGAAAGTTGCGACCGGGTAGGATTAATTCAACTTATGCCGGCCGGCGATTCCGAAAAAGATGTAGAAGGGCGCCGGTGGCAGCAGCGCGTGGAGGTAATGCGCGATGCCATTATTTATAACCGCAATAATCCGAGTGTTATTTTTTACGAAGGCGGCAACGAAGCCATTTCCGAAGCGCATGTGGCCGAACTGAAAGCCATTCGTGACCAGTATGATCCGTATGGCGGACGTGTGATGGGTTCGCGCGAAATGCTCGACAGCAAAGTTGCTGAGTGGGGAGGCGAAATGCTATATATCAACAAAAGTGCCGGCAAGCCACTTTTTGCTACCGAATACTGCCGTGATGAAGCTTTGCGGTTAAACTGGGACGATTATTCTTTTCCTTTCCATAAAAATGGCGAAGGCACCAAATACTACCGTTCGGTGATGGGCGAGCAAACCAACAAAGTAATTGATACAACTCCATACAACCGGAATCAGGATTCATTTTTCAAGGAATTGATTGCCCGCTGGTGGGATTACTATCAGGTGCGTCCAGGAACCGGAAAGCGCGTGAGCAGCGGCGGTGTAAAAATTCATTTTCACGAATCGAACACACACTGGCGGGGTAAGGAAAACTACCGCCGCAGCGGCGTGACAAATGCCATGCGCGTACCTAAAGACGCTTTTTATGCCCATCAGGTGATGTGGAATGGCTGGGTAGATATTGAAAAAAACGGTTCATATATCTGCGGACACTGGCAACAGCCTTTCAATGCGCCTGTAAACGGCGGCGCTCCAACCCCACGCGAAACCAAAGAAGTACTGGTAGTTTCTACCGGTGAAAAAGTGGAGTTGTTTGTGAATGGAAAATCGCAGGGCTTCGGCGTTCACAGTTCCGGATTTCTGTTTACTTTCGAAAACATAAAATATGAAGCCGGGCAACTGGAAGCGGTGAGTTACGATAACGCAGGGAAAGTGGTTTCGCGTGCCACTAAAGAAACAGCGGGCAAACCCGAACGCATTACGCTGAAACTGATGACTGCTCCCGATGGATTTAAAGCCGATGGCGCCGATTTGGCATTGGTGGAAATTGAAGTAGTGGATAAACTGGGGCGCCGTTGCCCGTTGGATAATTCCATGATCGACTTCAAACTTGATGGTAATGGCGAATGGCGTGGAGGAATTGCACACGGCAAAGATGGCAATTATATCCTGGAGAAACAATTGCCTGTGGAGTGCGGTGTAAATCGCGTGCTGATTCGCGCTACACATACATCCGGTAAAGTAAAACTTACAGCTCAGGCGCTGGATAAATCCATTGCACCGGCTTCGGTAGAGTTTTCATCCGTGAAAGTTCAGGAAAATAATGGTTTATCAACCTATATCACCGGCGAACATCAACCCTCAAACCTGTCGCGCGGCGAAACGCCAAAGGGAGAATCATTCACCGTTAAAAGACATTCGGTGGATATTGTGGCTGCCACTGCAGGAAGTAACGAAGGCGAAGTATCCAATAGTTTTGACGATAATGAACTTTCGGAATGGAAAAATAATGGTAAATTATCCACCGGTTGGATAAAATACGAGCTTGATCATGATGCTACCGTGAATGAAATTGAGCTGAAGCTCACCGGTTGGCGCATGCGTTCTTATCCTGTTCAGATTTTTGTGGGCGATACCAAAGTGTGGGAAGGCGAAACTCCCAAATCGCTTGGATATATTACCATACCATTTAAAGCCACACGGGGAAGATTCGTTACTATAAAACTAACCGGCACCGTTGAAGAGAAAGATGCTTTTGGCGGAATTGTGGAAGTGGCTGCCAAAACCGCCGGTGAGCTGGATTTATTCAAAGATCCCAATGCTGCCAATGCCAAAGGCGAGTTGCGCATTGTGGAAGCCGAGGTTTATGAGGTAAAATAAAACCTCACCCTTTTCCCCAAAGAGAGGGATTTATAAAAGATAACTCTTCCAAAGTTTAGAACTTTGGAAGAGTTTAATCTCAAAAATAAATAGTTGTATATGAAGAATATCTTTTCAAGTATCGTTCTCTTTCTCTGTTTAGCATGCTATGTAACGAGTTTTGCGCAGCACCCGGCACACGTTTTTATCACTGCCGGGCAATCGAACACCGATGGCCGGGTAAATAACAAGCTATTGCCGGATTATATTAAAGCAATGGCTACCGACACCGTGAATTTTACGAAAGGGAGTTATCAATTCTGCAAAATTTCGCAAAACAGCCATGCTGGCACCTTTGCGCCTTACTGGCCTGCGGGCAGAATATCGGAAGGAATGTGGACTTATGATGCTGTAACTTATTATCAAATAGAAAAGGCTTTGCAGGAAAATTTTTATGTGGTGAAATATGCCGTTGGGGGCACATCCATCCAATATCCGAACGATACGGCCAGTGGCCGGTACTGGTCGGCAAATCCGGAATGGATAAAAAATACACGGTCGTATGAGCAGAAAGGAAATTCGCTATTGCTTTCGTTTACCGAGGGGATCGATGCTGCCATCGACCAAACCCTCTCAAAACTTGCAAACGGCTATCAGATTGATGCATTCCTGTGGCATCAGGGTGAAAGCAATGATATGTATGCCACCCGATATTACGACAACTTGAATACATTGATAAGCTATGTGCGTACACACCTGACCGAAAAAACAGGAAAAGACTATTCCAAACTTCCTTTCGTTTTTGGAACAATTCCCACCTCAAACCGCCATTACCGGGTTGAAGTGGAAGCTGCCATGAACCGGATTGCCAACGAAGATCCCAATGCGTATCTGGTAGATATGTCTAATGGAGAACTTCAGAAAGACCGCACTCATTTTACCGAAAAATCGGCAGAATATCTGGGTAATGAAATGTATAAAATCCTGGAGAAAGTGCTCGATCTGTCTGATACAAAATTTCATATTGCCCCATACAAAAACGATAAGGCATGCGCTATCAGTTATACCTTCGATGATGGTTACCTCGAACATGCAACCATGGCAGCGCCCCGCCTTGAAAAACTGGGATTCAGAGGTACGTTTTGGGTTAATGGGAATACTGTCAACAAAAGTGATTCTCTAAAAGACAGAGCCAACTGGCTGCAATTAAAACAAATGGTACGTAAGGGGCACGAAATTTCCAATCACGGGTGGGCGCATAAAAACATGAACCGGCTGACGCTGGCAAATGCCCAAAAAGAAATCAGCATGAACGACAGCGCAATTTATGCAAATACAGGCATTTACCCTACAACATTTTGTTATCCTTTCAATGCAAAAAGTGATTCGATTATCGAATTAGCATCAAAAGGCCGGGTTGGCACACGTACCGAGCAGTTTTCGGTTGGCGGTAAAAGCACTTCCGAAAACCTGGAGCAAAGGGTTGAGGGTTTAATCAAAAACAAGGACTGGGGAGTTACTATGACTCACGGGATTACCAACGGGTATGATCATTTCTCTTCGTCTGATGTTTTGTGGAATCATTTACAGAAAGTAAAACAAATGGAAGATAAGATATGGGTTGGTACATTTCGGGAGGTGGCTGCTTATGTGAAAGAGCGTGATGCATTTTCGTATGAAGTTGTAAAAACTCAAAACGGTTTTACGCTGATCCCAACTATCCGTTTGGATAAAAAACTTTTCAATGAAAAACTCACAGCTGTAATTGAACAACCCGACCTCAAAAAAGTGAAGATAAAACAAGGTGGTAAGCATTTAAAAACAAGCATTAGTCAGAAAAATTTGGTTTTCCAGTTCGATCCATATTCGGGGCCACTAAACATACAAATTTCAAAAAAATAAAACCTATAAAAATGAAACTATCAAGTATAATTTGTGTGTTAATTGCATGGAGCATTTTTCCTGTACAAGCCCAAATTTTCCAACTATCAGATACAACCAGATACACAGAACAAAACGGACATGGATATGATTTGTTGCCGGCTCAAAAAAACAAAAGCCGAAAACCGTTTTACTATTCTGTGCGGGTGCCCGATGGGAATTACAAAGTAACTGTAACCCTTGGAAGCAAAAAACAAGCGGGAAACACAACTGTAAGAGCTGAATCCAGAAGGCTTTATGTGCAAAACACAAATACTAAAAAAGGGGAGTTGATTCAAATAACATTTATTGTAAATAAACGAACGCCTTTTATTTCGGAAAAAGAAGCGGTAAGAATCAAAGACCGCGAAAAAGGTTCGCTCACCTGGGACGATAAACTGACGCTGGAATTCAACGGTTCGGCTCCCCTGTGCGAGTGGATAAAAGTGGAACCTGCTCAGGCAGATGTGCCTACTTTATTTCTTTGTGGCAACAGCACCGTGGTGGATCAGACCCGCGAGCCCTGGGCAAGTTGGGGACAAATGATCCCTCTTTTCTTCGACAATAAAATTTGTTTTGCCAACCATGCCGAAAGCGGATTGAGCGCAAATAGTTTTATAAGTGGCAACCGTTTGAAAAAGATCCTGTTCCAATTAAAATCCGGTGATTATGTTTTCGTGGAATTCGGGCATAACGATCAAAAACAAACCGGACCGGGTGTGGGCGCCTGGTATTCCTTTATGACTAATTTGAAGATGTTTATTGACGAAACAAGGGCTAAAGGAGCTTTTCCGGTGCTTATAACCCCCACGCAGCGTCGCCGCTTTGACGAGACCGGTCATAACCTGAATACCCACGGCGAATATCCCGATGCCATACGTTGGTTGGCCCAAAAAGAAAATGTGCCATTGATTGACTTGAATCAGATAACGAATACGCTTTTAAATTCATTGGGTGAAGGAAATTCAACAAAAGCTTTTGTGCATTATGCGGCTGGTACTTTTCCCGGACAAAAGGAAGCATTGGCCGATAATACCCATTTTAGTACGTATGGAGCTTTTGAGATTGCTAAGTGCGTAATTACAGGTATGGAAAAAGCGGTACCTGAATTGTATCAGTATCTGAAACCCGGGTTTAATTTCCAACCTGACAAGCCGGATAGTTTTGAGTCGTTCAAATGGGATTTGTCTCCATTTTATGAGGGTGTAAAACCGGACGGAAACTAATTGAATTAACGCTGTTGGTTGATTAAATGTAACCAGAAAACTGGTATTTGAAAAACAGCGGCTTGAACAGGCAAACAAAGCAGCCACTCGTTTGAGAATCAAAACGGGTGGCTGCTTTGTTTACAACTTTCAATATCCGGACAACATGCGGGCTATTGCTTTTTATTCTTTACGTTTAAATGCAAGGCTATTTAAAGCCAATCCTGTGTCCAGAAGATAGATGCGTATCTTCGACTTAGTGTGTTGCCGGATGTTTGCCGGTACGGTTACACCGGCATAGCCCCGAATGATGTTTGTCATCCATTGACGTTCACCTTTCGATTGGTTCATATCTACGAATATGGGGTCATTATCATTCACAACAATTGCCAAACCGAGTCCGCGGCCTGCGTGAATAGGTTGCGTAGGAAGGCATTTCAGGATTATATCATATTCGCCGGGTTTTAATGGTACATCATATTCCACTTGTGGAGCTTTTCTGTAGTTTTCGGGAATAAAACAAGCACCGGTAAAAGGATACCTGGCGATACTTTTGCTTCCGGCACCTAAGTCCGGCAAATTGACAATACTGTCGTTATTTTGATTCATAATCCGGCTATAAGCTGTTGCCTTTATCTGGATTGAATTTGGATGAAACTCCGGTTTTACAAGTACGGTATCAAGATATCTGCGGTCAAATTTTCCCGTATGTCCATCTGCGGGAGAAATAACTTCAGGAACTGCAACTCCAGGCATGGCATATACAGCCAGATTGCGGGGCATATAAGTTATTATGCCACTCCATTTGCCAGAGGCTATGTCGTTGTTATACGTTGCGGTTAAAGTCTTAATTTGTTTAAACGCGTCATACGCCATTTGAGAATAAATCAGCGGAGCCCTTTTATGCTTTGCTGCTACCTCCTTGCTCATCTGCGCATAGATTACTTTTTGATTCATCAACGAAGCACTTTTTACCGGATATTCCACCAGCTCGAAGAAAGCATCCCTGAGTCGTAATGGTATCTGTTTTTTTAATCGATCTGCTTTGTTGAACAAATCGTGGTATTCCTTCAAACGGATAGCCCGGTCTACAGGATCAAACCTCAGAAGTCCCATGTGTTCCGGCTTGCCAGCCTGAGCCAGGGCATAATATTGCTGTTTAAGATCTGCAATTTGTGTGGCGAGTTCTGACCCGAAATTCTGCTCAGCCCAATGTTTTGCGTATCCATTGGCTTTATCCGGGGTCCATCTTTCCGGTTCGAAAGCCATATCCAGAAAGAATTGGAGTTCCATTTCAGCAGGTTTTATATCACCTACATTCACCATCCAAAAACGGTTTGCTCCAAATTGATATGCTTTTGTCATTTCAAAAGAAATCAAAGCCGGCGAGTTGCTGCTTAACCATGCATAATCGTGTGGTTTCCCCAAATACTCCAAATGGTAATAGATTCCACTGCCACCACTTCGTTTCTGTTCAACCGGATTCGATAACTGGCGAATATAACCATAGTTATCATCGGTCCATACCAAAGTAACATCGTCTGGGATTTTCAATCCACTTTTATAGAGTGAAAGTACTTCTTTATAGGGGCAGAATATCTGTGCAACGTTCTTTTCGTCGCCATAATATTTTCTGAACATTCCCCGCTGATCGCTCATAATCGTGTCAAGTAATAGAATTTTTTCCTTGGGAGTCGTCGGTCCAACAATACTACCATCGCGTACACCCCGCATACCAATAGTGAAAACTGATTCATAATCTTTGACTGCCTTTACGCGATCTTCCCAGTATTTGTGCACTTCGGCTTTATTTTTATCATATCGATATTCACCTGGCATTTTTCCATATTCATGTTCGAAGTTTTTTTGCCATTCGAAGGTATTACTTCTAAGCATTTGGTCGCAATGGGTCGAACCCATAACAATGGCATATTTGTCGGCCACCACCGGGTTTTGCGGATAATAGAAAAAGGCTTTTGTACTATCGTGCATGGCAGGCCAGATGGTGTTGGCCCGCAAGCGGAGCAACAGTTCAAACACTTTTGCATAGGTTTTGGGACCTATATCTTTGATATCGATATCCATGTTTTTGGCAGCCCATGGATGCAACCCCCAATCCTCATCATTAATAAAAATTCCGCGATATTTTACCGCAGGTTCTTTTGAGCATATGGTACCGGGTGTCAGGTACAATTGTTTATGCGTCTCCGGCAACACATCGGCCCACCAAACCCAGGGTGAAACTCCCAGCCTGCGCGATAATTCAAACAATCCGTAAGCCGTTCCCCGCCGGTCGCTACCGGCAATGACCAGAGCTCGTTTAACACCTTTCAACGGTGATTCGATTATACTGATTGTATAAGTTTCCCATTTACCTTTCGTTCCCGAAACATCAAGTTTCGCTGACTTTATCAACTGATCGACAAATGCAGATTGCCCAATAGTTCCCGCAATAATAAGGTCTGCTTTAGAGTCGGTGACATTAGTTATAATCTCCGGTTTTTTCCCTGTGATCAGGGCAATATCTCCAGCTACGGCATTAGCAGTTAAGTTTACAACTTCTGCATCTTTAGAATCGATAAGGATTGTTGTTGCCGAGTTATGGCTGACTATGGGGAATGCGCCGGCTTTAAACTTGTATAGCGTATTCAGACCGACAGCAAAACCTGGTTGCAGCATCATGGTAATAAAAATAACCATGAAAATGAAAAATTTATTTTTTCGATTTGGCATTTGAGTAATTGTAATAAAATGTTGATTATTATATATTTCCGGAAATATCCCTACCTGACAAACACTTTCTGGGTATAAAAAGACTTGTTATTCGTAATATTCACCAGATAGACACCCGATTCAGGTACAGGGATAAAACAGGTGGAATTGTTGCTTCGTGTTTCATTTAGTTTTTGTCCTACCGTGTTATATACAGAAACCACCTGTTGTTGATAATCACCTTCGAACTCGATCATTAAGCCGCGATTTTTTTCGTAGATCTTATATGCATTTAACTATAATAACATTTTCGGTAGAGCTTGGAGCCAATGGATTCGACCACTTTGGAGTCCAGTTCAGCGAATCGCCGAAGAGAGAACTGGTATTGCCGTTCCAGGTATAATCTACGGCCCCAACAGGTAATGTAAAGGCAAAGAGTAAAACTGTGATATAAAAAATTGTCTTTTTCATTTCTGTGCTTTATTATCAATTTAAAGTATGCTTAAATATGGTTTGCAGCTTCTGAATGCCGGAAGAGAAATTAATGGACAATAAATTTCCCGGCAATTACTTTTCCTCCAAAATCAGCTCTAATTACATACAATCCAAATGGAAGTGATCTTAATGATAATTGATAATCTAAGTTTCCACCGGTTGTTCCCATATTGGTACAATACACAGGTACACCTTGCGAATCATAAATTTCGAATGCTGCATTTACAGGCGTATCAGGCATATATTGGATATGCAACAATTTGTCAGTACCAATAAAGGTATTCAACATAAACCGACTGTCCGTATAATTTGCATTCAGTCCCAGAGTGCCACAATTATTAGCATCTCCGCCAGTGTCGGTTGGAACGTTAGATCCCCAATAAATTTTATCGAGCTTTGCTCCATCTTCCCGATACGCGACAGCCAGAATGTGATTGCCGGCCGTCAGTTCATAAGAGCCCACTTTTTTCCATAACCAACTGGTGACAGCTGCCCCCCACGAAACCTGTGACCATGCTCCATTATCTAATTTCATCCAGAATGAGTCATCTGAAGTCGTAGGAAGCAATACCCTCCAATACATATCGTATATTCCCGCTTCAACATTGAAAGTATATGTAATCTGTCCTGCCGTACCGGGTGCAGAGGAAGTTGAGTTGTTTCCGGGTTGAATTGCCAGATATTTTCCGTTAGATGCAAGCGCATCATCAGCCACGTTCCACAAAGTTCCGGCCGAACCACACTCAGCTTCAAGCCATGCCTCAGTACCACCAAGACCAACGAATCTAAAGCTAGCCGTATAAGAAGCAGCTGCTGTACCCATTGTAAAAGTATAAACCAGATTGGTGCTTACCGTAGTACCGCTTTCATTTTTCCAACCGGCGAAAACATAACCCGGATTAGGTTTTGCTTTAAGTGTAACTTCCAACCCTTGCGGATAGGAAGCTGTGCGGGTAACCAATCCTCCTTTGGGGTCATTGCTGACCACGGCAACCTGATAATTAGGGACTGTGTAGCGTAAAAGTGAATCTATCAAAGGATATGAACTGTTTTTTTGAAGTTCATCTACCACCAATCTGGCCATTTCAATGGCACCGGCTCTTTGGAAGTGAACAGCATCAGAATTCCCTGTCGGATAATTGGCATATTCGCCCGGATCTAAAATCATGTACCAGTATGGAGAAATATAATCCCGGCCCAATTGGGTCATCAATACGCCACTTCTTTTATCCAAATCAATCAAAGGCACATTCAATTCAGCAGCCAACTGGCGCGTAGCGATAGGATATCCGTGATAGGCATCATAAGGTGTTCCATCTGAATTCCAGGAACTTCTGCGAAGCGTAGCTACTAAAACCGGAATAGCTCCTTTTGCCCTGCTTTCGGTTACATACTTTGTCAGATATTCTTTAAATGTACCATAAGCATCAGTGTATCTGGCTGTATCAGGGTTAGAATCGTTAATCCCAAACTGGATGAACACATAATTCCCGGAATCCAACTCTTGTACAATCTGCGAACTCTTTCCATTAATCTTCCAATAATTATTATAAAAACTTTTCGAACTCGTACCACCAACAGCTCTGTTGTCCACCAGCACATTACTTTTATTAAAGAAATATTGCAGTACCTGGCCCCATCCTGTGCGGGGATAGTAGCCTGAGGTATAATCCTGTACAGTAGAATCTCCAATAGTGTAAATAACTATAACTTTTCCTGCTGAACTCACCTGCAGACTAACGCTTTTTTCAATGATTTCGCCATTCGCTTTTGTGTAAACCACAGTGTATCTCCCCGAAGAATCGACTGTAAATTGGTTTCCTGCTGCAGGCAATTTCACTCCATTTAAGTACCATGAATACGATACTGCATCCGGTGCAGTCAGTGTTTTCGAGTTTTTGTCTATTATAATTCTTTCAGAGCTATCTGAAACAATGGTAGCCTGTATTGTGCCAATGTGTATGATAGCCAACAGGAATAAGGCCGTAAATCTGATACTTTTATTTTTTTTCATTTCGTAGATTTTGGAAGTTTTTTGATTGATCACTGGTCATAACTATTATAAAACGGCACAAATGGCTTGGCTACTTTGGTTGGTGTACCGAACATTTTTTGCAATGCATCCGGCCAGACCTCATTCAGCGGAATGATGGAGAATTGGCCTGCTATTTCCTCTAATTTCTCCACATGGATTTGCTTATCGGGCATAGTTTTTTTATTGAACCTACCGGACACTAACGCGTTATGGCTAATGATAATTCCTTCAGAAGAGTTCTCCACAGCAACATTGGCACTATTGGCAACAATGGCAATGCCTTTACCCAGTGCATTGGACAACACGGCAATATCCACGTTGGATCTGTTTCCCTGATAATTCAGGTCGGCGCTGTTCAAATGGAAAAATCCGAATTCGTCCAGCCTGCTTTTTCCGGGATAGGTAGGATAAGGCCCGTTGCCAACCCAACGAAGCTCGGTAAACAATGCCGGTATCAGGAATGAAAGTCCGACTTCGAGTGCTACGCCCTTCGCCTGTATGGGCACAAACCGGTATTGTACATCGATACGCCCACTGTCTGAAACCGTGTAGATTACTTTGCCGGAAATAAACTGACCTTTTCCGTTTTGCCTTTCATAAGTATAATTCACTACCATCTTATTAGCTGTAATGCTTTCAACCTTCATTTGGGGCTGGGTTAGCAAATGAGGTGTCCAGAAAGGACTTTTTTCAGTACTGTTTTTCTCTGCCATCAATGGGTCGTCAATGTTCGTCGGTGCATTTTTAGTGGTCATCGACTGTTCCGACATGGTTGTTTTGCGACCCATACGGGCATACGGGCCATCAGCAATCAGATTTAAACCGGACAAGTCAGTCAGTTTTATCATTCCCGTTTGCGGAGCCAGCTCCAGATTAAAGTTTCCGTTACTAATTCTACTGGCTTTTAAAACCGGTTTCCCTGTTTTCAATGCCATTTTTTGACGAAAATCAGTTACATGATTCCTGATTTGCAACGGATATACTTTTTCATAAAAGCTATAGTTGTTTTTGTCGCTAAATTGCAGCTTCAGGTAGTAATAGTTTGCAGCAGTCTGTTCCGGCATATTGATATTTATCTTCAAACTCATTGTATCATGCGGAGCGCAGGACAGCTTGCTGTTTCCGGTTTCCAGTACAGCAGTATCGGCATAAAGCGTCCATACACATTGCGTTTCCGACAGATTGCTAAAGTCGTAGCGATTATTTAATTTCAAGCTTACGGTTTGTTTTCCGGAAGAAACCTGCAACATGTCATCCAACAGTTTTACTGGTGTATAAACCTTGCGAAGCTGCCAGTAATCCGTTTGTGGAACACGGTTGGCATACACAATACCGTCGGCTCCCTGATTCCCGCAATTATCATAAACACTAACAGAATCACGCCAAACCGAGGTGGTAAAGGTGCCGGGAATTGTCTTTTCAGAAGATTTCCGCAAGATTCCCTGGTCAAAAAAGTGCCATACGGAACCGCCGGCCAGTTTTGGATTTGCATACATTATTTCCCATAAAGTTTCAACCTTATCGAAGTCAAGACCCAATGCATGTGCATACTCTGTAACAATCATTGGTCGGTCAAACTTATTGCTGTATTCTTTGAGTTTTGATGCATTTACATAATGCGGAGTCAAAATATCAACAGAAGCAGGAATAGTTTTCTCCTGAATTTTTGCGAAATCCGATCCTTTTTCAGGGAAACAATGCGGGCGAGTGTTGTCAAGTTCGGATAGATATTCTCCGGTTTCGAGACACATTTTGGTAAGGGGATTTTCATTCCCCACGCTCCACACAATGATGGACGGATGGTTTTTATCCCGACATACAGTGGCTTTTGCCCGTTCCTTAAGAATGGGTAGATACGATTTGTCCGTCAAATGTTCATCTCCAAATCCAAAAGGAACTTCTTCCATCACATAAAAACCGAGCGAGTCACACAATTCAATAAAGCGCGGATGAGCAGGATAATGCGAAGTGCGGATATAGTTGATATTGCCCTCGCGAATAAGTTTCAAATCTTCCAGCATTTCAGCCTCGGTTATGGAGCGGCCATTTACGGGCGAAAGATCGTGATGGTTTACCCCACGTAATTTAATGGGTTGTCCGTTCAGTTTCAGAATTCCGTTTTCCCGGGTTACTTCACGAATACCTATTTTCTCATTGTATCGTTGTATTTCCTGATTCTTGTTTTTCAGGCTAATGGATAAGGTGTAAAGATTCGGCGTCTCAGCGTTCCACAGCAGGGGATTTTCAATTTTTATGTTTTGGGCAAACGAAATGGTATCAAAATCTCCTGAAACATTACTCCTGCTTAGCGTAAACTCTTTTACCGGTTTTCCGGCAGGATTTTTCAGAACTGCTGTAACCGATGTATTTTTAGGAAATTTAGCTTTTAATGTTTTTTCGATAAGAGCAGAGACAGTGAGTATTGCTTCAGATTTACCAACATAGGTTTTCACCACCAGATCCTTGATATGGGTTGCCGGTAAAGAAAACAAAGTCACATCACGAATAATTCCGGACAGCGACCAGCAGTCGTTGGTATCAAATTCCCAGCCTTTGGGGCGGGTTGACACCCTTACTGCCAACACATTATCTTTACCGGGTATTGCAAATGCTGAAATATCAAAAGTTTGCCGGTTGAAAGAGCTTGCAAAACTACCGGCATATTTTCCGTTTACCCAAAACTGATAACCATATTGTACCCCATCGAAAGCAATATAAATGGGCTGTCCTTTCCAATCGGCAGGCACGGTAAAAGCTGTACGATACAACCCTGTACCTTCTTTCAGGTCTTTGCCATAAAACGGTTCGGCAAAGCCCTGCAATTCCCAGTTTCCCGGAGTTTTTATATCCGCCCAATGGGTAACATCCGTTTGGGGATTGGAAAATGACTCATCATTTCCAATTTCCGAAGTTGGAAGATATTTAAATTTCCAGCTGCCATTCAGTGAGATTTGTTTACCCAGCCCTTTTGAGGGCATCAATACCTGGGCTGAGGCTTTGTCGGCACTGCACAACGCCACTAACAAGCTGAAGCCGATAACGATTTTGCTTAAGTTCATAGATTATTTTCAGTTAGATTTGTTTTTGACTTTTTGATTGTTGATAAATGTGTTCCTGAAGACGACTCCTTCCGCATTGGAAATTTTCATCGGCGTTTTTACATCAGTTATATTTACACCGGAAAAGTAAATATTCTTCGCGGGAAATCCGGGATAACCTTCAATGACGATTCCCTCTTTGCCACCAGCGTTTATTTTTACATTTTCGATCAGCACATTGTTTATCGTTGGCATAAAATCTCCTTTGTCTTCATACATCATTGTAATACACACGGCCTGGTTCGAAATCTTTTCTGCCTCCACATTCCGGATATAAATGTTGCTATTATCTCCTCCCCTCGCTGAACTGGTTTTAATCCTTACACCCCACATTGTATTGATTATCTTACAGTTTTCGAAGAAAATATTCTTAACTCCACCTGAAATTTCGCTGCCCACACCAATGCCGGCATGACCATTTACCAAGGTGCAGTTTTGTACCACCACATTTTCGCAAGGAACTTTGATGGTACGGCCATCGCGGTTACGGCCCGACTTAATGGCAATACAATCATCACCCGTTTTGAAGTAACAATCTTTAATCCACACGTTTTTGCACGATTCCGGATCGCAGCCATCGGAATTCGGGCCTTCGTCATCAATTTTCACCTTGCTAATAATGAGATTTTTACACAAAACAGGGTGCAGAATCCACATCGGGGAATTGAGAATTGTTACTCCTTCGATAAGTACATTATCGCACAAATAGGGTTGTACAAACTGGGGACGCAGGTAATATCCGTTCCCAAACTTTCTTTCCGTTGCCGGTATTCCTTTCTCTGCCATTGTAAAAAGTGCCGGGCGTTTATCGGCGTCGGTTTGATTGGGTGTACCTGATTTCCAGCCATGGTCTTTACGCCCTTTCCACGGCCACCAGTTTTTATTCGATGCCTGGCCGTCCAACGTGCCCTCACCCGTAATTGCAATATTCCGTTCTCTGTAAGCGTAAATCAGTGGTGAATAATTCATCAGTTCAATCCCTTCCCAACGGGTAAACACCATAGGGAGGTAATCGTCCGGATTGGTAGAAAACAGCAATGTCGCACCTTTCTCAATGTGAAGGTTTACATTGCTTTTAAGATAAACCGGACCGGTACAATAATTTCCAGCCGGTACCACAACACGGCCTCCGCCAGCCCGGTGACAGGCTTCTATGGCATTTTTGATGGCCACAGTACAGTTGGTAGCCGCGTCACCCACCGCGCCATATTTTGTTATAAAAAAATCTTTGTTGGCAAATACCGGTGGCTTCATTTCGTCAATAATCTTGTAAGCCTGTTTCCACGGATTGTTTTTTTGAGCTGTTGAATTCGGAATACCCCAAAATCCGCATAGAAGTAACGATGCAAAAAGTTTGATGATAGCTTGTCTGTACATATCGACTGTTAATAATTTAATGTTTTTCAAATGGCGTTTGTGCCCTGATTGCAGGACCAATTAAACAAAAGACAAAACTACCCGACACGCCCTAAAGGTATTATGCGAAATCGTCCGATTGTCTGCAAAATCATTCAATTGAACAAATGAACATATTTGTGAACGGCTCTTTTCAATCAAACCACACACAACAACAAACTAAATATAAGCATATTAAAACCGCCCAACACTATTCTTCACACTTCATCTCCCGAGTATTGTCATTTATTCTTGTTTCTGAAAAATTGGTATATTTGCACCAACTACTACTTATTCTGACGATGAAAATACTAAATGTACAACTCTGGATTTTCCTGTTTTCATTATTCACTGTCACCATATTGAAGGCCGAAATTCAGCCGGATATTGAGCGTATCACCACCAGCAATGGCCTTTCGCACAATAACATCCACTGCCTGATCCAGGACAAAAGCGGTTTTATCTGGCTTGGAACAGAAAACGGACTTGACCGGTATGATGGGGTTCGGATAAAAAACATCAAATCCGGAAACGGATTATCCATATCAGGCAGCAACATCAGCTACCTTTATGAAGATAGCAACGGACATATCTGGATGCAGACTAATGCGGATGTCATTTACTGTTATGATCCGGTTCGGGAACGGTTAACTCCTCTGAATAGCAAAAATAACACCCTGCCGGTGAGAGGTAAATTTTTCTTCGAAGACAAGCTGGGAAATGTCTGGCTAAACACTTTCGGAACCGGAGTTATTCGTTATTCATTTCGTGATGGGGAAATCAGCAGTACTCTTTTTTCCAAATCCAACCCCCAAAACCGTATTCCATCGAACAACATTATCGATATTTTTGAAGATAGCCGCAACAATGTTTGGCTACTTACTGCGGACGGATTGGCCCGAATACACAACAACAGGGTTACAAACATTCCGGCTCCACGCCTCACACGAGACATTGCATTAAAAGGATTTGAACTTAACGGCAAACTCTGGTTCATTACTACCGGTGGAAATATTGAAATCTTCAACCTTCGCTCACAGGGATTCGAGAGTCCGGCAACACTTCACTTGCCGGGTAAACTGGTCAATAGTTTGATTATGGGTAAGGAGTACATACTTATCGGTTGCAGTTCGGGGATATGGGTTTTCAACACTACCACAAAAAAATGCAGTCCCGGTGAAACACTATTCGGAGAAAAAATATCCGGCACTCCGGCCATCGCATCCGATAAAACCGGTGGAATCTGGGCATCTAACCATTCGGGAAATGCATGGTACCTAAACACACAAAACGGAAAGGTAACTAAACTGAACCTCATTCCGGCCTCCATTCTGCCGCTAATTGACAAAGAGCGCTATCTCTATCAAAGCGACAAACGCGGTAACGTATGGATTAGTACTTTTGGCAACGGGCTGTTTTGCTATAATAAACGAACCGGGAGTTTATCGCATTTCGCTTACGACAAAAGTAAATCCAACACCTTGTCATCCAATTACCTGCAAACCATCCTGATTGACAAAGACGAAAACGTATGGGTGGGCTCATCAGGCGTGGGGCTCAATAAACTGTCGGTTACCAATCGCAATGAACAAACGTTTTTGCCTTCGAATGAGACCTCGAATGAAAACAGCAATGCAATCCGGGCTTTTCTGGAGGAACGAAACGGCAAAATATGGGTGGCTTCCAAAGCAGGTGCCATTTATCAGTATGACCCGATGCTGAACACCAAAACCACACTGTTGGCCAACGGGCCAAAAGTGTATAGCATGATGCAGGACAGAATAGGTTCCATCTGGATGGCTACACGAAGCCAGGGTGTTATCGAACTGAAAAACGGCAACATCCAACAATCTGTCAGTTACAGGCATTCAAGTATTCCCGGCAGCCTGAGCAACGATGATGTGTTTTGCATACTCAAAGACCGGAAAGATCGGCTTTGGGTTGCCACATTCGGCAATGGCCTTTGTGTAAAAACCAGCCCCGCGGGCACAGCCGGCTTCCGGACTTTCTTTGACAAAAAACCAATGGTTAACTTTACCCGTTACTTGTTTATGGCTCGCAACGGGGATATCTGGGTGGGGACCAACAACGGCGCGCTGCGGTTCAATCCCGATGAATTGCTTCGCAATCCGAAAGCTTACAGGCATTACACCACCGACCCGGGCAACCAAACCAGCCTGAGCAATCCCAAGATTTACCATATTTTTCAGGATACAAAAGGTGTTGTGTGGCTAGCAACTGCCGGTGGCGGCCTAAACCGATTTGATGGGGAAACGACTGATGGCAAGGGAATTTTCAAAACATTTACTATCCCGCAAAGCAAAGCCAGCAACAACATTATGTCCATACAGGAAGGTTCGGCAGACGAGCTTTGGGTGGGAACAGAAAACGGACTGTTTCGTTTTTCTCCTCAAACGGGGCTATTTCATGCACAGGAATTTTCCAATGACCTGATGTCAAATATCTTTTTGGAAAGTACTGTCCTGACCTGCCGCAACGGGCGAATGCTTTGGGGAAGTCTTAACGGTTTCTATGCATTTTTCCCGAAAGAGTTCAATCTGAATTTAAAACAAACTAATAAAGTGACCCTCACTGGTTTGTATATTTTCGATGAAGAGGCGCAGGTAAGTGAAGGCAATGCTCCGCTGAAACAGTCTGTCTCTTTTGCTCACCGGATAGTAATGAAGGCCAGCGACAAAGTATTCCATATCGAATTTGCCAATCTCAACTTTAAGAATCCGGGGACGAACCAGTACATGTACATTCTTGAAAATTATGAAAAACGCTGGAATATCTCCGGCTCTTACAGCGTAGCTACTTATCGAAATGTCCCTCCGGGAAAATATACATTCAAGGTAAAAATGGTGAATAACGATGGGAATTCCGATAACCCGGTCACATCCATTGTAGTCATTATCCAACCGCCGTTTTGGCTCACTTGGTGGGCATTTCTCATCTATTTCATCCTGCTGGGAGCCATCGTATATTTTGCTTTCCGGATAATTACCAAAATACAGCGGCTCAATACCGCCGTGAAAATGGAACACCAACTGACGGAGTACAAATTGCACTTCTTCACTAACATCAGCCACGAATTCCGTACCCCGTTGACCCTTATCAAAGGCAGCGTGGATACCCTCAAAGAATTGGAATCCAGAATGGCCGAACCATTACAGCATATAGTCAACGGGCTGAATAAAAACACCACCCACCTGATGCGGCTGCTGGACCAGTTACTCGAATTCCGCAAGCTGCAAAACAACAAACAAAAGCTCAACCTTCAACAGGTGGACGCGGTCAGTTTCCTCCAAGAAATTTTCACCAGTTTCAGCGATGTGGCTGCCCGCACGAATGTAGAATACGAATTTCTGCCGTCGCCGGCTTCAATACCTGTTTATTTGGACAAAAACAAAGTGGACAAGATAGTTTTCAATCTGTTGTCGAACGCCTTCAAATTTACGCCGCGGGGAGGAAAAATAAGGCTGATGGCTGAAGCAGACTCCGAAGCTAAACGATTGCGTATCACGGTGGCCGACAACGGCATCGGCATTCCACGGGAGAAGCAACACCTGCTCTTTAGCCGGTTTATGCAAATCAATTTTTCGGCATCGGGTACCGGTATCGGATTGTCGTTGGTCAATGAATTCACAGCCTTGCACAAGGGAGCGGTTCATTTCTCCGAAAATGAGGGTGGCGGCTCGGTCTTTACCATTGAACTGCCACTGGATGAAAAAGGATATCAACCCGAAGATTTTATTAACGAACAGTTGATCGTTGCGGGGGAAGATAAAAAAGTGGCGCTTAATCTCTCTGAATTTATCGAAAATGACGGGGAAACGCTACTCAATCTGTTGCCCAATTCTCCAAGTGCAGACACTAAATACAAAGTGCTGGTCATAGATGATAGCGATGATATACGAGACTTCCTTAGCGAAAAATTGAATCCGTATTTCGAAGTAATGACAGCAGAAGATGGCGACGTGGGTATCCGGCGCAGTACGGAAGAAGAGCCCGACCTGATTATCTGCGACGTGATGATGCCGGGAATGAACGGGTTTGACCTGACCCGCAGGCTGAAGGAAAACTTCGAAACCTGCCACATCCCGGTCATCCTGCTCACTGCCTACATTGCCGATGAGCACAACAGCGAAGGCATTACTGCGGGCGCTGACGCTTACATTACCAAGCCTTTCAGCATGAGCCATCTGCTGCTACAAATCAATAAGCTATTGGAGAAACGTGAAAGGCTCCACAAGCATTATGCCGCCAGCCTGAACAACCACGATGATGAGGTTTTCGCCCAGTTGCCGGACAAAGACACAAAGTTCCTGCAACTTATTGAAGCCATCATGGAAAAGCACATGGATGACCCGGCACTGAATGTGGATGTATTTGCCCAAAAGGTAAAACTGGGCAGAACACTTTTTTTCCAAAAAGTAAAAGCCCTGACCGGAATTACTCCGAACGAGTTTATCCGCAGCCGGCGGATGAAGAAGGCTGCCGAACTGTTGACCACCAGCGAATACAATGTATCGGAAGTCTCATTCAAAGTGGGTATTAGCGATCCTTTCTATTTCAGTAAATGCTTCAAGGCACAATACGGTTGCGCTCCATCCAAGTTTCCGGAGGCTTACAAAAAGGGGAAATAGCGGAAATCAGATGCAATAATTTTCAGCATCTTCAGCCAGCCCAATGCAGATTTGTGTCCCCTAAATATAGCTTGGCTTTATTTACAAAAATTTCTCCTACCAAGCCTTCGGAAAGCTTTCGGACGGCAGATTTTCAATTATAAATAACTAAAAAATATTTCTTAAAGTATGTTTTTTTTATAAAACACATTTAGTAGTAAGCATTTATTTCTCAAACAAACCGACTGATTGCTTTTTCTTTGTTACGCTACCCAAACAGATCTGCTATTTAAAGTTATCTTCCTTTCTTATTTCGGAAACGGATGTTTTTTCGTATTTTTGCGGAACTTTTTCAAAATTGGTCAAATCACCATTAAACAACTAGTATTCGGCCATTTAAATAGAAAACACACAACAACAAAATCACTCAATTTATATTACAAACATGAATACCATTCAAATTAAAGATAAAAAATTCCGGCTATCAATACCAGAATCAGAAATACAAGCTGCAGTTCGTAAGGTTGCAGAACAAATCAACCATGACGTTGCAGAGAAAAACCCGGTTTTTATTTGTGTGTTGAATGGCGCGTTTATGTTTGCCGGAGATTTGATGAAAAGCGTAAACATGCCTTGCGAAATCACCTTTGTAAAACTTTCGTCATATGAAGGTCTTTACACCTCGGGTACAGTTAAAGAAATTATCGGTCTAAACGAGAGTGTGGTAGGCCGAAACGTGGTGGTAGTTGAAGATATTGTTGACACAGGCATCACTATGGAACGCATCCTGAGTTCGCTTCGCGCTAAAGGGGCAAACGAAATACGCGTGGCTACTTTCCTGCAAAAGCCGGATGCATTGCAATGCGACATCAAAATTGATTATGTGGCAATGAAAATCCCGAACGATTTCATTGTAGGTTACGGGTTGGATTACAATGGTTATGGCCGCAACCTGAAAGACATTTACACTGTTGTAACTGAATAGGTAAATACACGGTCGGATTGTCCTGATTACAACCCGATCAATTTTTAATTAATATATAAAAGGTAAAAAGAATGTTGAACATTATTATTTGTGGTGCTCCCGGTAGCGGAAAAGGCACTCAAAGTGATTTGATTGTTGAGAAGTACAAGTTACAACACCTGTCTACAGGTGATTTACTCCGTAAAGAAATTGCAGAAAAAACCGATTTGGGCATCGTTGCCGAAAGCTACATCTCTAAGGGCAATTTGGTTCCGGACGAAATGATAATCAGCATTTTGTCGAAAAATATTGAAGCATTCGGGAACGATATCAACGGAATTATCCTGGATGGATTTCCACGCACGGTAGCCCAGGCTGAGGCACTGGAAGAAATAATGTGCAAAAACGATAAAGAAATAAAAGTTTTGGTAGATTTGAATGTTGAAAAAGAGGAATTAATCGACCGCTTACTGAAACGTGGCGAAACCTCCGGACGCAGCGACGACAATCTCGAAACCATTACAAAACGTCTTGAGGTTTTCGAAACTCAAACGGCTCCGGTAAGCACATTTTACAAAGATAAAAATAAATACGCCCTTATCAACGGAATGGGAACCATCGACGGAAATATTTGGTCGCATTTCAAGCGTTCTGGATTCAAAACTATAATAAATTCAGGGTTTTAGATTTACGATTTTAGATTGGGAATCCTGTATTTTTTCTATTCAGTTTCCAGTCTAAAATCCAATATCTAACATCTAAAATCAAAAAACAATGGCAAGTTCAAATTTTGTAGACTACGTAAAAATATTTTGCCGTTCGGGTAAAGGCGGAGCCGGTTCAAAGCACCTATATCGCGACAAGTTGACCCAAAAGGGTGGGCCGGATGGCGGTGATGGCGGACGGGGAGGCCATATCATTTTACGTGGTAGCAAAAACCACTGGACGCTGATACATCTCAAATATGCACGCCACGTTCACGCAGGCGATGGTGAAGGTGGCAGCCAGAGCCGGAGCTTTGGGAAAGAAGGTGAAGACAAAATAATTGAAGTTCCATGTGGCACCGTAGTTTACAATGCCGAAACCGGCGAATTTCTTTGCGATATTACCCACGATGGAGAAGAGGTGGTATTGATAAAAGGCGGACGGGGCGGTCAGGGCAACTGGCACTTTCGTACAGCCACCAATCAAACCCCGCGCTTCGCGCAGCCAGGCGAACCATCAATTGAGAAAACTGTTATCCTGCAACTTAAGGTGCTGGCCAATGTCGGATTGGTCGGATTCCCTAATGCCGGAAAATCCACGTTGCTTTCCGTAGTTTCCGCAGCAAAGCCTGAAATAGCCAACTACCCGTTCACCACGCTGGTTCCAAATCTTGGAATTGTGGCCTACCGTGATAATCGTTCATTTGTAATGGCCGATATTCCCGGAATTATCGAAGGTGCAGCTGAAGGTCGCGGCCTCGGGTTACGTTTTTTGCGTCATATCGAACGAAATTCTATCTTGCTGTTTATGATCCCGGCCGATACTGACGACATTGTAAAAGAATATAATATCCTGCTCAACGAATTGAAACAATACAATCCGGAACTGGTAAGCAAACAACGTATTTTAGCCATTACAAAGTGTGATATGCTGGATGATGAATTGATGGCAGAAATGAAAAAGTTGATCCCCAACGGCATTCAAACTGTATTTATTTCATCGCTTACCGGATTAGGCCTCATGGAACTAAAAGATCTTATCTGGACCGAGATTAATAAAGAATCAAACAAAGTCGTGGAAATTACACATCGTCCCATGGAAATTATCCACCACGAAACGGAGGAAGATGAAATCGACGAAGAATGGGAGGATGACGAAGACGACGACGACGATTTAAGCAAGTACAAAGGAATAGGCTGGGATGAACTTTAAGGACAGCAGTAAGTAGTAAGCAGTAAGAGGTAAGTAAATACAGAAATATGATAACCTACGATTTACTGGATAAACAGAATGAAATTGCCCATTTTTGCACAAGCCGCGAAGGCGGTGTAAGCGTGGGCAATTATGCATCTTACAACTTAAGTCCATTTTCGGGCGACAATCCGGAAAATTTCAACCAGAACAAATCTGCCTTATGTTCTAATCTGGGAATTGCACCCGAAAATTTGATTATCCCATTTCAAACGCACGGAACAGAAATCCGCAAGATTGACACACAATTTTTAGAACTTTCAATCCAAGAGAAAACCGATTACTTAAACGGAGTTGATGCTATTTTCACTCAACTTCCACAGGTATGCCTTGGGATTACAACTGCCGATTGCGTACCATTATTATTTTTCGATCCGGTAAAAAAAGTCATTGCCGCAGCCCATGCCGGCTGGCGTGGAACCTGTGGGCGAATTGCAGAAAAAACAGTATTCCAGCTGATTGACCAATATAATTGCAATCCGGCCAATTTACTGGTTACTATCGGGCCATCCATCTCATCGGAAGTATATGAAGTAGGAAATGAGGTGGTTGAGGATTTTGCCAAGGAAGGATTTGACACAGCGGAAATTGTAGAAATTCGAAATAATAAAAATTTTCTCGACCTTTGGAAAGCCAACAAACAATCGCTGGAGAAAGCCGGGGTTAAAGCCGCCCATATTGAAATGGCCGGAATTTGTACCTTTACCGAACACAATCGTTTTTTCTCCGCCCGCCGGCTTGGGATTAAATCAGGAAGAATGATAAGTGGAATAATGATAAAAAGGTGATGATGTGATGATGTGATAATGTGGTAATAAAATAACAGAGATGAAAATTTTGATTTCAACAAAAATTCGGGAGGTCTGCCCACAGCTAACTTTGGCAACGCTCACCTGCGAAGTAAAAAACTCGGCCACTTCTGATGATTTTTGGCAAGAAATGGCAACTGAAACAGTTCGTTTCAAAAGCTCGTTTTCTATCGAAGAGATAAACAAACGTCCCCAAATTGCAGCCACGCGCAAGGCCTACAAAACATTGGGCAAAGATCCAAACCGCTATCGTCCATCTGCCGAAGCTCTTTGCCGCCGGATTGTACGTGAAATACCCATTTACCGCGTCAGTACATTGGTTGACATAATCAATCTGGTTTCCATCCGCAGCGGATTCTCCATTGGAGGTTTCGATATAGATAAAATACTGGGGAACATTGAACTGGGAATTGGCACGAGCAATGATGAGTTTGAGGCTATTGGACGTGGATTGCTCAACGTGGAAGGATTGCCACTTTATCGAGACCAAATTGGCGGCATAGGTACGCCTACCAGCGACAACGAGCGCACAAAGATTTCGAACTCCACAACCCATTTACTCCTCGTAATCAATGGATTTAACGGGAAAACCGGGCTTCAGGAAGCAGTAAGTCATGCAATTGAGCTATTTGAAAGATATGCAGAATTGAAAAACTACGATTTAAGCTGGATTGAGTAAACTAATCCAACTGCTCCATCATCTTTTCCAATTCCTGATCGAGTTCGTGCAATTGTTTTTTGCAGAATTCCATTAAAACAGCCGCACGTTTCACTTTCTGCGAAATCACATCCATATTTACTTCCGGGCTATTCTCCAATTCTGCCAGAATTTGTTCCAGCTCTGCAACTGCATCCGTATAGGTTAGTTTTTGTTTTGTCATTCTTTCCTTTTTCTTTAATTACTTACCTCTTACTTTCTTACCTCTTACTGCTATTAGCGCCTACTCGTCTGAAAAATGCACCAATACATGCCTGTACGAATTGAAAATTTTTGATTTCGAACAGAATCCCAGGTAAACTTTATTATCATCAACCACGGGCAAATACCACGATCCCGTATCTTCAAAAACATCCATCACTTTTTCCATGGGCATGGTTGCATTCAAAGTTGCAGGAATAGATGTCATTAACTTTCTAACCCGAAAGCGGTCATACAAATCAGGGCGAAACATTATATTCCGAACTTCATCAACCAAAACAATTCCAATCAGAACATGGGTTTGAGGATTCACAACAGGGAAAATATTCCGTTTGGAACGCGAAATATTTTTCACCAACTCTCCTAAAGTCATCTCCGGATGCAATTCTATAAAATCCGTTTCAATGAAATTATCCATTTTCAACATGGTCAGAATAGCCTTATCTTTATGATGTGTTAGCAATTCGCCCTTTTGTGCCAAACGCATGGCATACAAGCTATGAGGTTCGAATAAAATAATAGTAAGATACGATACCGTCGAAACAATCATGAGCGTCATAAACAGGTTATATCCCCCCGTAAGCTCAGCAATGAGAAATATGCCTGTAAGTGGCGCATGCATAACACCCGACATCAAGCCAGACATCCCAGCTAAAGCAAAATTAGTTTCGGGCATCAAAAAACCAAAGAAATTGAGGATCCGCGCCACAACAAACCCAGTCAGACAACCGATAAACAATGACGGAGCAAAAATCCCCCCGACCCCACCGGCACTGGTCGTTGCTGTAGACGCAAAAATTTTAAATATTATAATCAGTACCAAATACGATATAAGCACCCAGGGGTTATCGCCAAATCCTAAAAAGAAACTCCGGTCGAGTACCGAGGCTGATTGCCCGTTCAACAATGCTACTATCGTATCATAACCCTCGCCATACAAAGGTGGAAAAATAAAAATAAGCAAACTCAGCATCACTCCTCCCACCATCAGCTTCAGGTAGGGGTTCCGAAGCCTACGAAATTTCCCTTCCAGCCAGTTCATGCCGCGGGTAAAATAAAGCGATACCAATCCGCAAACAACACCCAGCAAAATCAAATACGGAATCCGTGATATGGCAAAAGGCTCATAGTGCCCAAATTCAAAGGTAAAATCACTTCCCGAAAAGAAATAGGAAAGAGCCGTAGCCGTTACAGAAGAAATAAGCAGAGGAACAATAGCCGTGAGAGTCATGTCAAGCATAAGCACTTCCAGCGTAAAAACCAGCCCGGCAATGGGCGCTTTAAAAATACCGCCAATAGCACCTGCGGCTCCGCACCCTACTAATAACATTAGCGTCTTTTGATCCATTTTGAAAAAATTTCCCAAATTAGACCCTATGGCCGACCCTGTAAGCACAATAGGTGCTTCCGCTCCTACAGATCCACCAAAACCAATGGTGACAGAACTTCCCACTATCGAAGTCCAGGTGTTGTGAAGCTTGAGAATGCTCTTGCGCTGTGAAATAGCGTAAAGAATACGCGTCACCCCATGACTTATATCGTCACGCACTATGTTTCGTACAAAAAAGGAAGTAATCAGTATGCCAACTGCCGGAAAAACCAGATACCAGTAATTTACGTCGTTTCGGCTGAAACTTTCTGTGAGGAAGTGCTGAATTAGATGAATAACTGACTTCAGCAAAAAAGCGGCTGTAGCCGCGAAAAGGCCCACTACAAAACTTAATATTAAAATAAAGTTGCGCTGCGTAATATGCAATTCGCGCCACGCAAGCATTTTCAGATACCAACTTTTATTCTCCATCTCTTTTTCCCTAAAAAACGAGATACAAAGATATAGAAATTAGCGGCGTTATCAAACCCCTTTCCCTTTAAATATAATTTCCAGGGTATATATCAGGATTTTCATATCTGTTAGCAACGACATGTTATCCAGGTAGATAATATCATAATTGAGTCGTTCTATCATTTTTTCGACACTATCGGAATAGCCAATTTTTATGGGACCCCACAATGTCAACCCCGGACGGATTTTATACAACAAACAGTAATAGGGTGCCTCTTCAATGATTCGATTGATATAATATTTTCTTTCCGGGCGGGGGCCAACCAAGCTCATATCACCTTTAATTATATTCCAAAACTGGGGTATTTCGTCAATCCTGTATTTACGAAGAATTCTTCCTACTGGAGTAATTCTATCATCGTCAGCGCTGCTCAAACGCGGAACACCATTTTCAGAACCAAGATACATAGTCCTGAATTTCAATATACTAAATGGTTTTCCATAACGACCAATCCGTTCCTGACGGTAAAATACCGGTCCTTTGGAATCGCGCTTTATGCGAAACATAAAATACAAAAGAAACGGCGAAACAATGATAAGAGCTACTGCAGAAAGAATGATGTCGGAAAAACGCTTTACACTGGCCTCCCAGTCCGGCATGGAAGAATTGGTTATGCTTACAAAAGGACTCATTTCAAGCCTATTGATCTTCGCACTACCCGTGAGAATTTCGTACAAGCGAGGTATGAAACGGATCTCTATATTAAACTTGTACAGCGAATTAATAATTGAAAACAATTGTTGTTCATCTGCATTCTCCAAAACAACGATAGCTTCCTGAATACGTTTATTCTCAATTATCGCGGCAATTTGATGCATGTTTCCCAGCACTTTATCCTGCGGAACTACAATACGTTGATTTATAGAAATAAAACCTACAAACGTATTTTGTTCGGCATTTTTTTCCAGTTCATTTGCAATTTTTTGAGCATTAGCCCCAGTACCTATGATTAAAGTGTTACTAGTCCATTTCTTCGTCCGGTAATTATATTTCACCTGCGAGTTCACAAAAGCCCTCAAACCATATGTTATTGAAAATAAAAGCCCTAACAACACCAACAACGAGTAGTAATAATATTCATACGAAACAACTATGTCGTCGAGCATGAGTACAAAAAAGATCGATATTGAAATAATGGCAGAAGCAGCCAGTGTTGTAAGTATTCTCGTTAAGGCAGATTGCTTATGTGGTTGCAGGTAAAAACCAGACAAATAATGCACAAACAGACAGCTAAACGGGAATATAGATAGACTGGTGAAAAAATTATAATTGGGGATAAGTACTCTCAACCCTTCAAACAAAAGACCGTCGTTTACAATTTTCCGAAACAACATAAACAACACCCATACAATGAGTGCTGCCAGCAAATCGAAAAGAATATATTTTAAGACCAAACGACGTTTATTCATGAATTTTCGTTATTATTCTCTGATCAATTGAAAAAGGCCTCCTTTACCAAGCTTAATGACTGAAGCTGGCGCAGATTGCAAACGGTTATCCTGCCCATAACTGACTACATAGTCCACTGCCGATTTTACTTCATCCTGTATTTGATAAAAACTTGCAGGTTTGTTGGAATCTAAACCATTTACAGGAATAAATACAACCGGTCGTTTAAACCGCATACAAAGCACTTTGGAAAATTCCTCTTTTGTAACCCGGATTCCAATGGATTTATCAGCAGCAACCAGATTTGGCGCTAAATTCCGAGCCATGGGATAAATAATTGTCAATGGTTTTTCCGACATTTCAATCAAATCCCACGCAATATCAGGCAGCTCGTCTACATATGCTTGCAACTTCCCGGGGCTATCAACCAGAACGGCTATATCAGTGGTGTCGGGGTATTTCGAAATTTCCAAAATTCGCTTTACGGCATTTTCATTAATAGCATCACATCCCAATCCCCATCCTGTGTCTGAAGGATAAAGAATCACTCCTCCATTATAAAGGACGTCCAATGCTTTTTTTATTTGTTCATGCATAACAATTTATATCTCCGGATTCACAATTAAGCATTTCGTTATTAGCAAAAAACACAGGAAGTAAGATAAAATAACGAAAAAAAGAAAGGATTATTTTCTTTATGCAAAATATTCTTTCCCGCAAAGATAACATTTTTATGTTCTCTACAAAAACTGCTATTAAACAGGAGTTTTTCCATAACAGCTATATTAATGAGGTTGTACGTTTAAAAAAAAACATGTACTTTTACAGCAGTCATAAATATGTTATACCGCGCTGTTGAATTGATTTATAAAAGGTTGAAAATAACATTTTTGTTTCTCCGGGGATTAGTTTTCCTCCTGCTGCTTTGAAAAATATTACACAATGATAAACACCTGGATTTACAGAACCCTTACAGAACAACAAATTGAGATACAAAAAAAATTAGCTGAAGAACTGAGTATAAGCCCTGTACTTGCCCAATTGTTAGTTCAAAGGGACATTACCACTTTTGAAGATGCACGCCGTTTTTTCCGACCCGATTTAGGAGATTTACACGATCCGTTTTTGATGGCCGACATGCACAACGCTGTCAACCGGCTGACAAAAGCCATGCAAAGAAATGAGAAAATTCTGGTTTATGGCGACTACGATGTAGACGGGACAACATCAGTATCTTTGGTCTACAAATTTCTCAAGCAGTTCTATTCTAATATTGCTTTTTATATCCCCGACCGCTACCTCGAAGGCTATGGCATCTCCGTACAGGGGATTGACTACGCTGCTGCCAATGATTTTAAACTGATTATAGCACTCGACTGTGGCATCAAGGCAGTTGAAAAAGTAAAATATGCTCTTGAACGTGGGGTTGACTTTATTATCTGCGACCACCACACTCCCGACGCTGTATTGCCACCGGCCGTGGCTGTACTCGATCCCAAACGCGATGATTGCAACTATCCATACAAACATCTTTCGGGTTGTGGCGTAGGCTTCAAGCTTATGCAGGCTTTTGCCATTACCAACAATATCGATTTTTCGCAACTCACTCCCCTACTCGACCTGCTGGCTCTGAGTATTGCTTCGGATATTGTTCCAATCACCGGCGAAAACCGCATCCTCGCATTTTTCGGATTGAAGCAGATTAACTCTAATCCGAGCATTGGATTGAAAGGAATTTTAGACGTTTGCGGATTGGCTGACAAAGAAATTACCATCAGCGATATTGTTTTCAAAATCGGACCCCGTATCAATGCTTCCGGCCGCATGAAACTAGCTTCGGAAGCAGTGGAGTTACTGGTTTCGAGCGACCACGTTTTTGCAAAAGAAAAGAGCGGTACCATCAACGAATACAACAACGACCGCAAGGATCTTGATAAAAATATCACTGACGAAGCCATTACCCTTATTGACAACGACAAACGATATGACGAGCGCAAATCAATAGTGGTGTACAAACCCGACTGGCACAAAGGTGTTATCGGGATTGTTGCTTCACGCTTATCGGAAGAGTTTTACAAACCCAGCATTGTTCTTACCAAATCCAATGGGCTGGCCTCCGGTTCGGCACGCTCGGTTTCGGGTTTTGATATTTACAAGGCCATTGATTCGTGCCGCGATTTGCTGGAAAACTTCGGTGGGCACATGTTTGCAGCGGGATTATCCATGAAAGAAGAAAACATAGCTGCTTTCACCGAGCGCTTCGAACGCTTTGTGGCCGAAAATATCCTGAAAGAGCAAACGTATCCGCAGATCGACATCGATGCTATCCTTGAATTCAAGGATATTACTCCAAAATTCTTCAGGGTTCTGAAACAGTTTGGACCGTTTGGGCCGGGAAATATGAAACCTATTTTTGTCTCTAAAAAGGTATTTGATTACGGAACCAGCCGCCTGGTAGGGAAAGAACAGGAACACCTGAAACTGGAACTGATCGATTCAAGTTCGGAAAATGTAATGAACGGAATTGCTTTCCGGATGCATGAATACAACGACCACCTGAAAGCGCTGAATCCGCTGGATATTTGCTACACGCTGGAGGAAAATTCGTTTAATGGCAACACCACCATCCAGCTGATGATCAGGGACATTAAAATTGACGGGGAATAACAGTTGTAAGAGACCAAGAAGCCGGTTGAATAGTTATTCAACCGGCTTCATTTATATTTCAACCAGCCTTTCTTACATTTCGACGCTTGCAGGTGGTTCCGGTTCGTTAGCAGGTACCGCCACAATTTCTTCGGCCGCATCATCTTTCAGCACAAACCGTTTGTAATATGAAATAATGAGCGTCGTAACGGGCAAAGCAATGATCAATCCAACCATTCCCATTAACGACCCCCAAATTGACAGCGAAAGCATAATAACAGCCGGATTCAGCCCGGTGACCTTTCCCATTATTTTCGGAGTAAGAAACAAATCTTCTACCATTTGCACCACGATAAAAACAACTGCAATACCAATGAGTATGGAGATATAACTCTGCCCGGTTTCAACAGATTGCAACAACCCGAGAATGGCACATGGAATAAGTCCAATCACTTTCAGATAAGGGACAATAGTCAGGACGCCAATCATCAAACCGGCAACAATAGCCAGAGGCAACTGGATAATGCTAAATCCTACCGCACATAATACTCCCACAATAAGTCCTATCAACGACTGTCCCCTAAAATACCGGTTCATGCCGGCTTCCATATCTTCAATAATTTCAACTACCAATGGCCTGAATTTTAGGGGGATTATGCCGATCATTCCGGTCGATATATTTTCAAAATCGAGCAAAATAAAAACCAGATACAAAAGTACAACCAGCACCACGGCCAGACCCAGCACAAAATCTACCGAACCATATATCAGATCCCAAAGCTGGGGAGCAATCTTTTTAATTCCTTCCATAATATTCTCATCTTTCAAAATAGACTGAATATCAAGATGCATGAGATAATTCCGAATTTCATTTTGCCAGGCAACGGGCAAAAAAGAATTTACATTCAGATTTTTGCTGTAATCGCTGATCAAATGCGACACTTTTTGAATTTCGCTGGTAATAACAGGTGTCAGTATCCACACAACACTTATCAGCAAGCCCAGAAACACCAACAAAGTGGCTGCAATGGAAACTATCCGGTTTTTAAACTTTAGCTTATATTGAAAAAAATGAACGATAGGTTGCAAAAGATAAGCCAACAGCCAGGCAATGAGGAAAGGCAATAAAACGCCGCTTAATCTTTTTATCAGAAGAAAAAGCAACACCAACACCGTCAACCCGATTAACATTCGCACAACGCGATCAAAAGTATAAGGTTTTGTATTCATTCTAGTTTATTAGTTGATTGGTTTACTCATAAATTAGTCAAGCCGCAATTAAACAGCTTTTGTTTTATTATAACATTCCCTGCAAATAGGTTCGTATTCCCTCATTTCGCCTAACAGAACGCGTTTATCACTTTCAATCAGTCGGTGCGACACATAGGCAAGAGCACCGCAATGAACACATATAGCATGAACTTTATATACATCTTCGGCTACAGCACAAAGAGCAGGAACTGGTCCAAACGGAACTCCACGAAAATCCATATCCAGCCCAGCTACAATCACGCGAATTCCTTGATTGGCAAGTTGCGTACAAACATCCACCAACCCCTCATCAAAAAACTGCGCTTCATCAATTCCAACCACATCCACATCGCCCGACATCAGCAAGATACTCCCCGATGATTCTACCGGCGTAGAGCGAATGGCAGTACGATCGTGCGATACCACTTCATCTTCAGAATAGCGCGTATCTATTTTAGGCTTGAAAATTTCCACTTCCTGCTTGGCAAACTTGGCACGCTTCAGTCTTCGAATCAGCTCTTCCGTTTTTCCTGAAAACATAGAGCCACAAATAACTTCAATACTTCCTCTTCTTTGTTGAATCGGATGGTTTCTCTCTGAATAAATCATAGTATTTAATTGAAATTTAGTTGTTCTTTTTTTCTTATCTGTTTCGTTTATTGTAACTTTACAGCCGTTTGAAAATGGCGCGAATTTTGAGATTCCGCCATAGTTGACAAAATTAGACAAATTTATAAGATAAAAATTGTTTTAGGATAAAAGATATGAACAGAAAGTTATTAGTAACCTTACTTCGGAAAGATATTCAAGAACTGGATATGATAACCGAAGGATTTATGGAGATGAATGAATATCCAAAAGCTATCATTTCATTAGCACAACGGAAAGCGGATGATATCCAGTCATATATAAAACAGCTGGCTGAAATTAAAGCAGAGCACATTGTTGCCGAAGTTGTGACTCCCACAGAAGTTGAGATTCAAGAAATTAAATCAGAACCTGAGATTACGCCAATCACCATCATTCCGGAACCGATTGCAGAACAAATTTTCGAAGATAAAATTGAACCTGCAGAAGACCTGAATGCACAAGAAGAAAGCATAGAAGAGGTAATTGAAGTAATCGAGGAAGAGGAAACCATAGAACTTATTGATGATATTCCGGAAGAACAACCTATAATTTCAGAAGTAGTTTCCATTGAAAAAGAGGCAAAACCTGCGGCACCAGAAATCAGAAAAACTGTATTGAGCGAAAGGTCTGCCAGTACGACTTTATCGTGGAATGAAGCACATTCCACAACAGATAATTCAATCGGAGCCACTCTGGCAAATAAGAAAATTGAGGACATTAAGCAAGCTATAAACATTGGCGACCGGTTCCGTTTCCAGCGCGAACTGTTCAAAGGTAACGGTGAAGACATGAACAAAACACTTAATTACATCAACCAACTGGCTACTCTTGTTGAGGTTCAGGCTTTTCTCCAGTCGAAATATAACTGGAACGAAGGCAATGAATCGGCCGAAGATTTCTACCAGATTGTTCGCAGACGTTTTATCTGATCTTATTCATTAAATTAAATCCCAATCCTTCTCAATGAAATTATACGTTGTTCCCACTCCGGTTGGAAATCTGGAAGACATGACATTCCGAGCCATCCGCATCCTTAAAGAAGCCGACCTGATTTTGGCGGAAGACACCCGCACCAGCGGTTTTCTGCTGAAACATTTCGAAATAAAAACACCGATGCAATCACATCACAAATTCAACGAACACAAAACCGTAGAAAGCGTGGTTCAACGCATTCAAAAGCGGACAAACAGTGGCTTTGATTTCGGATGCGGGTACGCCGGCCATATCCGATCCGGGATTTTTGGTAGTGCGACAATGTGTTGAAAACGGGATTGTTGTGGAATGCCTGCCGGGCGCAACGGCCTTTGTACCAGCCTTAGTGGCTTCCGGACTACCGAACGACCGCTTTTGCTTCGAAGGATTTTTACCTCAAAAAAAAGGACGTCAAACCAAATTTACGGAATTAGCCAGCGAAAAGCGAACGATGATTTTTTACGAATCGCCTTTCCGGTTGGTAAAAACATTGACCCAACTGTCAGAATATTTCGGAGGTGATCGAAAAGCATCCGTTTCGCGTGAAATTTCGAAGATGTTTGAAGATACAAAACGGGGAACTTTGCAGGAATTAGTTCAGCATTTCACCGAGCATAATCCAAAAGGAGAAATTGTTGTAATTGTTGCAGGATTAGAAGAATAACATTACCTTTGCAATTGAAAAAACAAGCATTACGCCAGCTTCAAAACAGTTGCCTGTGCTACTTTTTCACTCTTTAAGTGTCATTATTTTTCCGTACAAGACCAGTAAAACCAACCTCCGAATATGAGACCCATTTTCTTCTATTTTGCCATAGCGCTTTTTCTGCTGACATCATGTGTGAGGCAGTCTTCCGATTACCAAAACCTGAAAGCTCAAAACGATTCACTTTTGAATGCAAAACAGAAGCTTCAGTCAGAAGTAGATGGGTATTTTGAGACCATGAACCAGATAGAGCAAAATATCGAAAAAATCAAAAGTACGGAGAATGCTATTTCGTTGCAGCCTGTAGGCCAGGAAATGGATGATGATACGCGCACAAAAATCAACGAAGACTTAACCTATCTGAACGATTTGCTCCAATCAAACAAAGAGGAGTTGGCACGTCTGAAAGCGAAACTTAAAAAAAGCGCTTTCCGGTCATCGGAACTTGACCGTACTATTGCACGCCTCACCAAATCATTGGAAGAAGAAACAACCAAAGCCGCGCTTTTGCAGGCTGAATTATCGAAGAAAGATTCTTTGATCGTTCAATTGAACGACGTGGTAACTGCCAAAGAAAAAGATATTGAAGATCTGTCAAGCGAAAACAAAGCTAAAGACACCAAAATAAAAGAACAGGACGAAACAATTCATACAGCCTGGTATGTTTTTGGAACCAGAAGCGAGTTGAAGGAGCAGAAAATCATTACAAGTGATGGTTTGTTCAGCCAACAGCGGGTTTTACAACGCGATTTCAATAAAAATTACTTTGTCCGGATCGATGCCCGCAACACGAAATCGATTCCATTGTATTCTACCCGGGCCAAAATACTGACTAACCATCCAAAGTCGTCGTACACGCTGGAAAAGGAAAATGGCAATTTCGTATTGCTTATTGTCGATCCAAACGAATTCTGGAGTGTGAGTAAGTATTTGGTTATTGAAGTTGATTAAATAACAATGCATAATTCACACTTCATAATGCATAATTAAAAATACAAACAATGCGTTTCCCTTTTTTAGGGGAAACGCATTGTTTGTAAAAGAGCAACACTCATCCCATAACCGTTGTATTATAAGTTTTACTTTAAAAAGCATGAAGTATAAATTCGTTTTTATTGATCTTGATCATACCATATGGGATTTTGAAGCCAATGCAAAATCGGTTTTACATGAAATATACGACAACAGGAAACTGCAACGTTATTTCGAAAGTTTTGATCAATATTTCGGTTTATATGCCAAACGCAATCTCGAATTATGGGAATTATATGGTAAAGGAGAGGTCACTAAAGATGATCTGTCGCGCGAGCGCTTTCTGCACCCATTGTTGAAAGTCGGGATCAACAATCCGGAACTAGCCCAAAACATTGGACGTGAATATCTGGAAATGCTTCCCAGCCACAACAGAACTAATTCCTTTTGCCAAAGAATTACTGGATTATCTTTATCAAAAATACCCCCTGACTATCGTTTCGAATGGATTTACTGAAGTGCAGTACAAAAAAATAAGAAGCGCCAATCTGGAACACTACTTTTCGCATATAGTATTATCTGAAGAAGCCAAAGCACTGAAACCGGATAAGGGAATTTTTGAATATGCCCTAAAATTAAATAACGCGACTCCCGGTGAAACTATCATGATTGGCGATAGTTACGAAGCAGATATTATCGGTGCTCAAAACGCAGGGATTGACCAGGTGTATTTTAACCCATATCCAAGTCCTGCTGACGACGTTCTGCAATGTACATTCAAAATCAAAAGCCTGGAAGAACTACTGCATCTGCTATAATCTAAAAGCCAGAATCTACCTGGCAATTAACTCAAACCAAGAATTTGAATCGGTTCTCCTGCTAAATTTAATTTTCTGTGGATTAATCATCGAATTTGCACTCAACGAAAATCCACTCGAAATCAAAGCGGATATTTCTTTAAATCCGTCAATATCATTATAAAAAGCCATACCCGTTGCATCACCCGTACCTTTATAGGCGAGCGAAAGGGTGTTTTTGCCACTTGTATTTAATGTGAAGTCCAGGCTCCCATCATAAATCGTCTGCCCGGAACTGAAACTCAGGTTCAACACAAAGGAGTTCCGGACTGCATAATACTTTATTGCCAACCTGATATCTGTAGCATCATATTTGGTAATACAGGATTGAAATATCCGATCATATATCAACTTCATATCCTGGCTCATTCCTGCCTGATTGAATCCCCAGATACTGGAAATATTGTCTGCAAAGAAAACAGCCAGATCTTCAACGCCGATAAGCTTCACATCCGGATTTTCAATGCTTACCAATGCCGATTTATCCGTATTCAGTTCAAAAGTTTGAAATTTCAATCCACCAATCTCCTGTGATGCATAAAAACGGATTCCTGTTTTGGTCACTATAAAAGGAACTTCGAGGGCTGTATTCAAACCTTGTCTAACACTAAAAACATGGCTGGGACCATCTGAAAATGTGTAATTGGTAGAGCCAATCTTCATTTTAAGAACATTTGAGGCATTAATAAACAAAAGCGAGTCCATTTCAGCCAAATCATCCGCATATTGTCGCCAGCTTATTGTATCCGAGATTTTATTCATCAAAATTACTGCTCCGTATTTTTTTCCCTTCAATACAAGTTGATTGGAGTTTTTACTTACTACAACAAACTCATAATCACCCTGAAGCCCGTAACCATCCGGATTCTCAGGATTCGAAAAACGATGCAAAATATTATTATAGGTATTGAATGTCAATACCGGGCCATTATCGCCAATCATTTCGAACAAACAAGTATCTGTTTCGTATGCTTCATTTTTAGTCAGTTCGCTTTGGGCTGCAAAAGTAGCCTTCCCTGAAACATCAAATTTCACCAACAAGGTGTAACCCGGGCTTGCCGAATTTGCAAAATACTCCATTGACCAGCCATTCGTAGCACTTGTGAGCGCGGCAAAGTCATCTTTCAATGCCTGATTCATGCGCTCGGCCGGAGATGCCGGGAAAATATCAGCTCCATTTCTATTGCAACTGCCAAACAAAAATGCAATCATGACAAACAAGTATATAATTCACCTTAGTCATAACACTATCAATTAAGAATTTCGGAATATGTTCTTCCCGTGTCGCAATTTCAACTCGTAATGCGTGAATATCTATATTCCACGAATCTTTCAACCATTTAGTGGCAATGGCCAGTTTTTGCAGAATTAACGCACTTTACCATCAATACCATCATCAGGCAATGCATTTCCCTTATAATCAAGCCCGGGCTGCGAAGCCATTTGCAGGATATTATTCCACTGCGTATCGGTTTTCACCAGATAATTAGCAATTATTTCCACAAAATCTTCGCGATTTTGGCTTCCGGCATAAGGTGACACAAAGCCAAGCGAAGCCGCTTCTGAATCAGTCCTATACTGCCAACCTAACGGGTTGTATTTACCTTGTGAAATAAGTCCGAATTCTACCGGGTAATTCCTCTTTTGATGAAGAATGTGGGCAAACTCATGATGCATGGTTTTGAAATAATACTCGTTTAGCAAATCTACATTTGTTGGGTCTAATTCATTACAACGGTACAAAGTCACTTTCAACCCTCCCTCGGCTGTACCCAAAAGTATAGTGCCCGAAACAGGATTATAAGCCGGCGAACCTATCAGGTGAATAATTCGCGGCCCGTTTTCTTTCAAAAACTCCGGACTGACAATTTTTCCGTAAACGTCAAACCACAAGTACTTAACCAGCTTAGCCATTTGTTGGGCTTTCACAAAAGAAGCGGGCCCCAGATTGTAATTCTGATCCGATCCCACATCTTGCATTCTATACCTGAAATCAAGGTTATAAGGAGTCAGATAGGCATTCGCGCAACCACGCATCAAACTTATAACTTGCCGAATGTATGACCAGCGTATCAGTTGTATCAAAAATACTTGCACCAATTCATCATCTTTCGTACACGAAAAATAGCATTACAGATATAACTGCAATTATCAGCATTTTGGCACATTTGCTTTTATCATATTTTTCTATTTTTTCTTTGAAGTTCACAACTACTTTTGATACGGCTTAAAGTTACCTGACGGCACCGGGGTTTTATAACCTGGATTGGGCAACCACCCCGGCACTTATTACTTCCTGTGGCAACTGAATTGCCCGGCGCGGATCATCATATGTCAGTTTATCAACACGTTGTTTTTCCTATCGCATGCTCTATTTCAATTCCATAACGTTTAATATCAAACCAACGGTATCCATCAAACATTGTCTCGATCCGCCTGAAATGAAGAATACAGTTATAAAGGCCTTGAGCTGTTTGAAACCACAAAATTAGAACTCATTTTACCAGTATTCAATTTTTTAACAAAAAGAGTATTGTTGGCAACTATAAAAACTTCTTATTAGATCTTCCGTAAGATCACCGGGAGCTAAATGTGATTTATTCCAAACCTGAAGATCGTTGACAGCTTCAGGAATTCTATTCAAAAAAACCAGTGCTTCGGCCCGGCAAAGCAGTGTTTCCTCTGCTGTAAATTCCGCCCGAATCACATGGGCATAACCTATTCCGGCCACTTTATCGGTATATTCAAACATTTCATTCGTTTTCAGGAAAAAAACACCATAATCCTGCTTCCCGCTAATGTACAATTTACCGTCAAAACAAGGAAGCGCATCATTCCACGTTGGTCCTCTAGCCATAAGTAGAGCCTGCCATAGCAACACCGTTATGTCCATAGCGCGTTCCAAAATTACGACTAAACACCGAGTATGTAGGCATTATCAATAAATTGCAGGGATTTTGCACATTGATATAATCGAATCCGATGGCCGTAATCATTACCGTAATTCACTAGCCCAATTACGCATCAATTGAAGTCGGATTTGATCCCAACACCTCATTGGCATATTCCACAACCTTTTGATAATCGCGCTTATAAAGAAAAAAACGGGTAGCAAATGCACTGCTGCCTTTTTATTAAAATGATACTTCGGCACCTGATAGCTCTGATCTGAGATTAATCCAATACCAACTTCTATATCTTTCTGGAATCTTGGCATAAACCGCTGTCACAGTTTCCCTTGGATAATTCACCTGCACGATAGTTTCAGGCTCAGTAACATAAGCAATCCCAATATCGCCAGTACTAGCCGATTCGTCTTTATAAGCCTGGCAAAAAATATTAACCAGAATAAAATGAGAGTAAGCCCTGCACAACAATGCTTCTCCCTTTTGAGCACTTAAATCCAGTGTAGAATCAGAAGCTCTCAATTCTCAATAGCTCTCAGGGCATGATTGGCAGCAGCAACAGCGGCATAACAATTTTCCCAAACATAAGACGGGCTATCTTCCTCAGTTGAAGACGTTACTGCCTGCCAGGCATATATTTCTTCATGTATTTTCTCAAAACTGGACAACACAACCGGAAGAATGGAGTTGTTATCCACAAAATTATCTGAACTCAATTCTGCCAATACCGAATAATTTGCTTTGGGATAAGCCGATACGAGCAACTGCGAAATTTTCTTCTGCGTATTCAGTTGTGTCCTGTTATCGGGCAGAGTACTTAAAAAATCATTGCACGCCGTACCAGGAATGTAACAACTGATAAGAAAGCATATAGGATATATTTGTTCATTTACATATCATACAATTGATAAATATTAACTCATTTCAAATACCCAATCTCAAGGTAAATGTAAATTGCCTTGGTATCGGAGTTGACACACCACCACTATTAAAGAATTCCGGATCTTGCCCATTTAGTTTCTTATCGGCATACAACAAAAACAAATTCGTTGCCTGTAGTTTCAATTGTAAGGAATTTACAGACAAAGCACTTATCCATTTTTGAGGGATATCATAGGATAGCGAAACTTCTTTCAGACGGACAAAGCCTCCATCGGCCACGCGTTCGGTTGAATAATTATAAGCGTTGTAAGCGTATTTCAAATTAGAATAGTTCTGATACTGACGGCGGCTGGCAATTACCGGAATGGTGGTATAAGTCTCATCACCCGGTAGCACCCAACGGTTTTTGAATTCTTTAGGCATCGATGTCAAATCGGAATAGCGGGCAGCAAAAACAGGATCGAGACGTACTTTATTGCCAAACGAATAAGTCATGAACACATTTAGTTTAAAGCCTTTCCATGAAAAATTATTTCCCAGACTTCCGGTAATCGTAGGATCAGTTGGCCCTTCATATTTCAGAAAACCCAATTTTTCAAATTCCTGAAAATTCAAGATCTGTAACAGTTTTACTCCATCCTGATTGATAAAAGTCGGGATTCCGTCTTCATTGAGCCCAGCAAAAGGGATGGAAAACAAAGCACGAACCGGATAACCCTTCAATGCATAACCCGAACCGGAAACCAATTGAATAACATTGGAGCGCGTGTCCAGATCCGTAATTTTATTTACGGCGTTGGAAAAAATAAAATCCGTATTCCATGTAAAATCTTTTAATACAATATTTTTTGTAGAAAACGTAAATTCCACGCCATTTGACTTCATAGAAGCCACGTTGGCATATTTTGCTATTTCCCCCTCAGCTCCGGAAGTATAAGTCAATCCAATCAAATCAAAATTACTGCGCGTATAATAATCCGCTTCAAGGTTTATTCGGTTATTCAAAGCCCAAGTGTCCGACAGTTCAACTCATGCTTTTTCTCATAAGTAGTTCACTATTTTCCAATAATTTTCGATAAGATTCTCAAGATTCCGCCACATTAGCAGTTGGACTCCAAGGATTATTTACTTTTATAGATCTACCTGTGAGTTAGTTACAAAACTTGGTCCACTGTCGGCTGTTAATGAATAAGAAGCTTTTAAGATTGCATGGGAAAGTACCGGATTAAAAATACTTTTAAACCACTTTTCTTCATGAGCCAATCCATGCTCCCGAAATATTCCATGTAGGCAACCAACGGGCTTTGGGAGATTTACCAAGTTTATTTGAACCTTCGTATCGACCGGTTCCATTTATCTGTATATCGCCCTTTATAAGAATAAGTTCCTGAACTAAAAAAAGCCACATTGCGGAAATAGAGTCCACTCATTTGAATAATAATCAGTATTTTCTTCATTTCCTTGTTTAAAAACATTCAAATCGTAAAAAGGAATACCACCATTATCATACTGATAACCCCAACCACGAAACCAGGTTCTGCTCCGATCGGTCGAACCGATTTCTATTCCACCAAAAAATTCAAAATATGGATATTATCGATTGACTGTATTATAAGATATTGAACTCCGCGAATCAACGCTAAGCATGGTATAAGCCATTCTGTCATAAATTCCTCCTTCAGGGAGAATACTTACATGGTGAAGTTTGGGCTCTCCGGATCAGTGTATAATAGCGGATTTTTCTCAGCAATAGTTGCATTACTCGGGATAAACTCCCGCACGATACGCTTCGGCCTGATTGGAATGATCTTTTATATTATGTTCCTGCGACGATGACTGGTATTTTATTGAAGCCAGAAAATTAGCCTCCATTCCTTTCATTATTTTCCAGTTAATTCTCATTGGAACTTTAAGTCAGACACATTCAAATCAATATAATTATTTTTAATTCATGAAAATATTAAACGGGCATAATTGCGTGTATAAAACTCGCGGGATCAAGTGTCCTCGAAGTATTCAATGCATAACTGTATGGATTTATATCAAACTCTCTTTTCACTTCACCACTTACCACATCCACGTCCTGACTCAATGTCCCGGCGCTTTTTGCTTTCTGTAAGAACCATTCGTCAACAAATTTAGAGTCAATTTATTTGACAATTGGAAAGATCCATTTGCATTAGCAGTATATCGCTCTACCGAACTGGACTTGGTCCAACCCGGATCGTCGAAAACCGACAAGGATACATAAATTTAGCTTTATCAGTCCCTGACGAAATGCTGACAGGCATGGTTTTGAGTCAGATTTTGATTAAACAGCTGGCTAAACCAATCGGTATTCCGGAATTCCGCTTGCTGCAGGTATGCATTTTTTGCAGCAGTTGAGTTTACTAGCCCATAGCCGCCATTATCGTATTGATTAATCAACTGATACATTTTCCCGTACACGCCACTGTTGGCAGCACCGGCCAGCGTTGCAAATTCCAGCCAGCCTTTCCGCTCCATTTCCTGATAAATTCCCATTTGTTGTTGGGAGTTCGAGATATTGAAATCGGAATAACTTGGAATCAGTCGCGAAGTAAACTCACCGGTATAATTGATCTTGCTGACTCCGGCCTTCCCTTTTTTAGTGGTAATAACAACCACTCCCGCCATGGCCCGGGCACCGTAAATGGAAGTTGCCGAACCATCTTTCAGAATTTGGAAACTTTCAATATCATCGGCATTAATCCCAGCAATAGCCGAAGAAATAAGCGTTTCGGCATTGCCGGAAGACAAATCGTCACTGGACACATCAATGGCATCTTCCACCACCACGCCATCCACCACCCAAAGCGGCTTGGAATTACCATAAATAAATGTGGCGCCACGTACGCGGATTTTTAGGCGCCGTACCAAAAGTCCGGAAACATTTTGCACCGAAACTCCAGCCGATCTTCCTTCCAACGCCCGACTCACATCGGTGATACCATCAATTTTAGCTTTGGCAGCATCCAATTTATCTGTCGCCCCGGTAAAAAGCCGTTTATCCACTTTCACCATCCCGGTTACCACCACCTCTTCCAGTTGCTGGTTGTCCGGGAGTAGTTTTCACATTCATCACCGGCTTAACAGCCAATTCCTGAGTTTTCATCCCTATATAGGAAAACACAATCGTTTTGCATTGAACTGAGACCTTAACCGAAAATTTTCCTTCGAATATTAGTCACTGTGCCCGTTTGTAGTTTTTCTGTTGGAACGACCGACGCTCCAATTATTGGCTCCCCCTGTTCATTCCACAACTGTACCGGTAATAATTATAGTTTGGGAAAATGTAAATCCAATGACTAGAAATATAGCTGAAAGAATCAGCAACAGTTTTTTCATGTGCAAAAATATTTTTTATGGCAGAATGAAACTTGTATTGCCGCAAAACGGCATTTATTTCACACTTTATTACCACATTAGAAAGCAGATTGAACCTAAAGAAGACAAAAATACATAAATTAATCAAAATTATAGTTACTTTCATTGAATTCAGTTTTACTTTTGACTTCATTGAATTTTAAATATCTTGTCTATATTTTTAAGGAGTCTTAAGGGGTGACCTAATTGGGCAATAAGCAATATAGACATTATATAAGTTAGTGTGTTTTTAAGAATAGAACGCGGATAAACGCTGATTAAGTGGATCTAAAAACGGATTTTATCTCACCAAAGGTGCAATGATAAAGATATAATCTGAAATCAGCCCCGATTTATCGGGGATAAAATCTAATTATTAATCCGCAAATCCAATTTTACCTGCTCAAATCCGCTTAATCAGCGTTTATCCGCGTTCTATTCTTTTTTCGGTGAATTAAAATCAATCTATTCAGATATTTATAACACATATAACACCTAATATATTCATCCCAAAAGCTTATAAAAGCTCATTTTTTTTCAAAAAAAACATTTCCAGCTTAACTTAAGTCATTTTTTAAATAATTTATCATACTTTTGTCTAAATATAAAATCAATTATTCATTAATTTGTAAAGCATGAAACGAGCACGAACCGGATATTCGTCAAAACGAATGAAAATCTCGTATTGCGAGTTCCATACGACCCTAAAAACCAATTATTATCGTATGAAATTAATAACTAAATTTGGGTATTTAGCTGTATTCAGCCTTATCATCTTACTTTCTTCCTGTGTGAACAACGAAGTAACCAGTATTTCTTTAAGTAAACAAGATTTGGACATGAAATTAGGACAGTCCGACTCCCTTAATGTTGAAGTAGGCTTTACTGGCGACATTAACAAGCAGCCGGTTACATTATCTGTTGCCGACTCTAAAATTGCGAGCGTTGCTTTAGGTGTAAGTCAGGATGAATCGAAAACAACCAGCACCAAGTTCACAAAGAACATTGTTATAAAGGCGTTATCAACAGGATCTACAACTGCCACCATACAAGTTGGCTCTAAAACGACAAAGCTGAACATAACGGTCACGCAAACTTCGATTATATTTAACCATATTAAAGTAATCAACTATGGGCCAGTTTTTTATGATTTTTACGACATCAACAATAATTATTATTCGGTTGAAATTGCTTCGGGAACGGCAACATGATGCATTTCAAAAAAAATACTCCGGAACAGGAAAAATCCTGGTAATGAACGTGCTGACTCCATTGAGTTCTGATAATCTTGCACAAGGAGATTATTACGCTTCAAATACCGCCGAATGCTTATACTTTCTTCCCAGGCTCGAGCGGATGATGGCACTTATTTTTATCCCGCCTTCATTATCAATGTGGTTAATGGTGCAAGGACATTTCAGCTTATCTCCAATGGAGCCTTTTCGGTATCAAAAAACAATGATGGGGCTGCCGCTATCGTAGGTAATGTAAATTCTAGCACTTTGATGGTATCGTACATTTTTCTTTACAATGGCAACATAACGCCTGAAAATCAACGGCTAAAAGACCAAACTCTGGCATTTACTTCCGGCAATTTGAATTATTACGCCGACTTGTTTTATCAATCCGGATTGTCCAACACCTACAAACTGGATCTTAAATCAACTTCCGACTCCATATCGTTATTTATAAACGCTCCTTTGGCTGCCAAAGACTCTATTCCTACAGGCAAATATTCCTTTCGTTACGTTGCCATTAAACTCAACAGCACAATTAAAACCATATACTCTTATTCCGGGTTACATTGACAATGACGGAACTTATTTGTACAGTATGGGCAGTTGGTACTGGGGCGCTGATAATATAAGACTTGAGACAGGATTCGCAGATATTTCACGCGCTGGGAATAGTTACAGAATCGAGTATGAACTGTACAACCATTTTGGGGTTAAGTTCTCTGGAGCACTGACTTACATAAACAAAACAACCAATAGCGGTGTCAAAGCTGCAAAGGTCAATGGAAAATCGAAAGGTGGACTTAAAAAGACGATCGTAAATAAACCAATAGGGCGTCAGCCGATTTCATACTAAGAGATAAATTATAGTAACTAAAACGGTCAGCTGAGAATATTCTCAGCTGACCGTTTTGTATAATAGACAAAAATAGTTGGTAAAATCTTCTGAAACCCTTATTGGGATTGGCTTATAAAAGAAACCACTAAAATTCCGCTCCACATCTTTATATTGTTAAAAAAAACATAAAGAATGGTATTTATATTCCAAAAGCTATGAATGGCTTCTCAGCTATAACAAAATAACAATGAGTATGCTTGATCAATTGCTCTTTAAGAGCTTAATCCATCTTCAACTTCGCTCTAAAATTATAGATTATTTTTAATATCGCAACCATTTTGGCAGCATTATCTTTCTAGCATAATCTAAAACAAGCTACAAACATCTCATACAAATCCAATTCAATTTTGATTTATAAAACTTCAAAGTACTTACGCATTTGAAATTATTTCAAGCTTTATAACGCAAATTCCCCCTCATTTCATAATTGAAATGAGGGGGAATTATTCTTTAGTGAAATCTTAATCTTCAAAGAAAAACATTTTTTATAAGCCTTCTATGAAAGTATACGTTTCAACCATGTGAGAACGATACGATGGAGGAGCCGAAACGACTGAAGGTTGAACCATATAATATGATACACTAAATGATTTAGTTGCTTCATCATATTTATTAATTCCGGTAGGCCAGATCTAAAACAGCGCTACGGGTATTTGAAGCCGGTTGACCGTGATGGTTGACAACTGCTGTAATATTTCCTGCCGCATCAAATACAAATTCAGGAGCAAATGCACCATAAGCACTATAACCATTACCAGATCTTATCGGGTATAAAAAGTCTTCTCTCAGTATTTCATCGTACAACATCAATGTAGATCCATTCTTAGTAAGAATCTGTACTGTATATGGATCCCCATTGGGGTTATTAGTAGCATCTGTTGCCCATAGCGAGGTAACATGCTTAAGAGTCGCATTAGTAAAATCTGTCATAGTTCCCGTTAAAGCATAACGTCCTTCCCATTCTGAGGGCGTTTTTAAATTTAGGGTCAAATGTCCTAAGTTTCCGCTGATAAGATAGCCCGATTTGTTAACAGACTCAATCGATATCGCAACAAAACTAGGATCTGCTGTGAGTACATTTGTATTTATTTTAACTGCTATCGGCTCAGAAATTCTCTTTCCTTTAGGAATGGTAACAGTCGCAGGAATCTGAATATCTGCTGCCGAAAGTATTGAAACGCCACTACCTAGTATTTCAGCTGACTTATCTCTTGTTAGAATTAACTACGAATATCTTCTGCAGCTGGATTTTCAGCAGCTAATCACACGCTAAACCAAAGTTGTATCTTTCATTCCTATACGTTTAAACGTCAAAGGAATTGTCCCATCAGGAATTTCAATTATCTTATTGGCATTCAGATTAATCATTCCATATTTTTGGTCTTCAATCATTCGATCGTTCAGACAAGAGGAGAATCCTGCTGTCAGAGCGATTAATGCCAAGATAATCAATCCATATTTATTTCTTTTCATATTCATTTTATTTATTAGTGATTAATTAGTTTACATCCCAAAATATTTTAGCTGTCTGCGGATCGATTGTTTCCCTCAGCCTTAACATTAGTGGCATTGTAATTATATTCATCGATAGGGTAAATCAAACGTGTAGGTATAGAGTTTGTCACACCAGCACGGACAGAAAGAATGTCTGCAGTTGCAGGAAATCCAGTACGGCGATAATCTGTATAAGCTCCAATCCGTTAATTCCACACATTGCAATATATTTTTGTTTCCAGATTAACGACAGTTTATCTGTGTTTTCGTCCCAATTTGCAAAAGTTTTTACTGCGTTTGTCAAATAGAGCATTGGCTTCAACAGCAGCATTTTTGGAACTTTCAACCAAGTAAACGACTACTTTTTCTGCAGTTTAATAAGCATCTTTAGCAACTCCAGTCAAAGCTCCACGTTGTACAGCTTCGGCTTGGAGGAAAGACTTTCAAAAGACGTAAATAACCACAATGGATCAAATCAGCCTCCGTAAACAAACCTAAGCCTGACACCATAGAAGACTGATTTGCCGCTACAACTGACCATTCTGAGATTCTATACCAAAATCATATCCTGCATATTCTACTCCACCTACAGGTGCTGCAGCTTTCAAGAAAAAGCGAGTATAACGAATATCGCCATTATCCATCAATAATTTAAGGAAGAAGTTGTTGGCTCTGTTGAAGTTATCCAATCCACCAGCATCATTCGTATTGTATGTATCCCAAAATGGATTTTGTTTATTTACATCTTTAGCATATCCGGGTTGAACACTCGCAGTTTCGCCTGCTCCTAGGAAACCAGCTCCATTGGCAACGATTTTATCTACTTCAGTTTTCAACTGTGCATTATTAAGTAATCCTGTTCGATGAATAAGCAAACGTAAGCGTTGGGTGTTACCTAGTTTACGCCATAAAGCAAGATCACCTTCAAATACAATATCTGCAGATTCTAAATCAAGATTATCTGCAATCTTTGCTGCTGCTAAAAGAGCATCAGCCGCCTCTAAATCAGCAATAAGTGCAGCATAAATATCCGCACCTTTATCATAAGGAGTAAGCATATACTCACCTAAATTAAAGGATTTGGAATAAGGCACATTGTTATATTGGTCAACCAACTGCATATAACCAATTGATTTCATAATTTTAGCAATCCCTTCGTAAGCAGTTTCATTACGCGCCACAGCATTCTTTTCTATAACATCGAAGTCTTTAAGAATATCGTACATATCAGACCATGAGGTTGTCATAAAAGACGTTGTAAGCTGGTAAGCTTCTTCGTCGGTATTAGGACAGATCCCCCTGCGCAACGAGCCCAATAACCCATCCAAAATTCGTATTGCCTATATCCAGTCGCAGATTTATCTGCAAACCTGTGCAAAGCTCTGGGTAATACCAAACTCGGTGTCATATTATCTTCTGTAGCACTGTTAGGGCTTTTGTTGATATCGAAAAACGCATCGCTACAACCACTTAACACCAAAGTGCACGTAAGCATTATTAATAATATCTTTTTCATATTTCTATCTTTTAAAATTAAAAAAAATTAAAATTTAACCGTTAACGTTCCACCAATAGTACGAGTAGGAGGATTCACAGTTGCATTTGATATACCTGATATATTTCCTCCGGAAAGGAATGATTGATTGCCTTTAAAATCCGGATCAGAATATACATTCGTTTTTGGTAACCAAAGTACCAGGTTACGTCCCACTACACCAACACTTACACCTTGAATAAGTCTTTGCTTTGCAAGCAAAGACGCTGGCAAACTATAAGTAAGCGACAACTCTCTGAAACGCCATGAAGCAGCACTGGTAATGAAGTTAGAGGCAGTATTACGATAAAAATCACTTGTGAAGAAATCTACGGCATCACCTGTTGTAGTAATATTGGTATTTTCGATATAAGTTCCTGGATTACTAGGATCTTCGTAAACCGAATTAGGGAATACAAAATGTTCGCGGTGGTTAGCTCCGGTAATTTCAGGAACACCAGTCCAAGCCATATCACTACCAATCTGATTATAAGCATAGTGACCACCCTTATATTCAAACAAGGCAGAAATAGTTAAACCTTTCCATTCCACTAATGGATTCAAACCAATCATATGCAAAGGCTCAGTACGACCGAACTTTTTATTTACCTCATCCGGGATTGGATATCCTGTTTCTGCATCAATAATTACACGCCCTTTAGGATCTCTTTTATAGTCAGTTGCATTCAACACAAATGCAGGCATGCCTGTAACTGCCATGTTACTTGCAATTGTATAACCTCCGATAGAAAGTTCATTCAAATCATTATAGATACTCAAAACTTCACTATTATTGTATGAATAGTTAGCTGTAAAGTTAACTCTTACATCACCTAGATCTACAAGCGGAGTGAATTTCAACTGGGCTTCCAAACCATAATTCTTAAATGATGCTGCATTTACATACGCAAAATTATAACCTGTAGAACGGGGAACACGAATATTCACAATTTGGTTTGTATTATTTTGGTTATAATATGAAACATCCAAGTAAATCCTATTTTTCAAAAAGCCTGCCTCAAATCCAGCCTCAACACTTTCAATAAATTCCGGCTTAAGGTATCTGTCAAATGATATCTGATCCGCAGAATATCCTGGAATTCCATTGAAAGGGAAACCCAATGGAGTTTGTGTTGAAAGACCTCCATCTGTCAACTGTGAAAAAGTTGCAGCTAAACGATAAGGGCTAATATCAGCATTACCTGTCTTATTCCATGAACCACGTAATTTCAAGAAACTAAATTCATCTGATCTTAAGGACGGAATTGCATCTGTCAAAACAAGTGACGCATTTACACCCGGATAGAAGAAACTGTTATTTGATGGGTCAAGCACTGAAGTCTTGTCGTTACGACCAGTCACCTCAATATTGGCAAAGTTTTTATAACCAACACTAGCACTACCATACAAAGAGAACATACGAACTTTTGATTCGATAGAAGAACCATCCAATTCTCCTGGACGTGCGGATACGTTAAACAAACCATCAATAATCAGGTTACTTGCACTTACACCAGTAGTTACCAATGAAACTTCACGAACATAGGTACCTCCAAGGACATTTACTTTAAAATCACCAAACGTTTTGTGGAAATTTGCAAAGAATTCAGAAGATAAGCGGTTGCTAACAGCTGATTCGTTTTCTACAGATTGTGGCACAGGGTCTAAATTTCTGTGTGCCCCATATTCTGTTGTGGCTATACGTTTTTGATTATGCTGAGTTACAAGACTATTATGCGTTACTGCCGCGCGATAAGTCAAATCCAACCAATCGGTAGCCTCCAATTTCAAATCCAAACTACTAATCATATTCTGGTCTATACCAGTTTTTCTCCATGTATCAAGCGCAATATATGGATTAATACCATAACGATTATAGTAGTTATTGTACTTGGCAAATTCATTGTTATTATAATCTTTGTAGGAATGTCAATGGAATATGGGCAGGTGTGCTGAAAATAAGATTCATAATACCTTCATTCAAACCTACATTATTTGCCGAATAGTAATCATCCATAGCTATATTATCATATACATTATATTTTTGATAAGTATAATTGGTATTAAATGTAGCTGTGAATTTTTTATATGTCTGTGTAGCATTCAAACGCACTCCTGTTCTTCTATTTTCATCATCAGGAACAATTCCTGTAATTTTAGCATCTTGCAAACTCAGATAAAATCCTTTGGTTGAATATGAAATATCATTTTGCATGGTTACGCCCGTAGTAAAGAAATCCGAACGATTATTTTTAATCGGAGAATAAGCACCCTTTTGTTCTGCGCCATTTTCCAGGGCTTCACCAATCACAACTTCACTGCCATCATATTCAGGTCCCCATGACCAGTTTTCGTAAGGAATATACTCTCCATATGCTCCCGAACCAAATTGATTCTGGAATTTTGGAAAGAAAGAAATAGAACTGAATTGAGTAGAATTACTAACTGTAATCTCTGGTTTTGTGGTTTTTGCTCCTGTTTTTGTAGTTACCACAATTACCCCGTTACGCGCATCTGGGCCATATATTGCAGCTGCAGAAGTACCTTTCAAAACATTTACGCTCTCAATGTCATTTGGATTTATCGTACTTAACAACCCTAGAGCAACAGGAACATTATCCAATAACAACATTGGGTTATTATTTCCAGTAAGAGAACGAATACCTCTCAAATTAATTTTTACATCCTCTGTAACTCCACTGTTCTGCAATGAAATGTTCAAACCGGCCACTTTACCTTGTAAGCTTGTTGCAGCATTTACCGAGCGAGCCTGTGTTAACACATCGCTATTAATATTGGCTGTTGAATAACCCAATTCTCTTTTCTGCCGTTGGATACCCATTGCAGTCACTACAACCTCATCGATCTGTTTTGAATCGGATTTTAGTTTTACTGTAACACCAGTTTTTGCCTCAACATCAACTGTTATCATGCCAACATACGAAATCACCAGAGTCTTAGCACTTTCTGGCACACTAATTCTAAACTCGCCATCTGCATTAGTAATAGTACCTGTGGTAGTACCTTTAGCTTTTACAGTAGCCCCAATAACTGGTTGCCCATCCTCCTCGGAAATAACCTTCCCTGAAATGGATTTTGTCTGAGCATTAACCAAACCTACACCTACCAATAACAGGCAAGCCAATAAGAACGTTAGTTTTCTCATAAATTTAACATTTTGTTTATTAATCTTCTTTAATTTGCGTTTTTTTCTAATAATTTCTATTTATGTGTTTGCAAAAATAAAGTATTAATAATTAAAAAACAAGCATTTTTGATGATAAATGGAAATTTTATACAGATTTTTTGTTTCAAAATGTAGGTAAATAACCGTAAAACTGCATTTACGAAAATACAAAAATAAATTATCTGGCCTCATTCACAACATTATACAGCTATAATACAATTACTTACACATCACAACAACCGCAATTAAAATATAATGCTAATTATTGTAAAAAACACAAAACAAAAACAAACTTTAGCTCAATAACTATGTATTTAACTATTAGAACTAACCAAACAAGCTGAATTTAGAACAAAAACAAGTCAAAAACACATAAATAAACAGGGTTCAAAAACATAAAGTTTCAATTTTAGCACCTAAACTTACAAAAAGAAACGACAATAAGATAAGTTAAATTTACAAAAAACACATAAATATTTAGACTGCTTAACCGTCAAGAACTGATTCTTTGTCAGAAACACAGCATTCAATACTTAAGCTCATTAGTTTTAACGAGCAACTACAACACACGTTTTCATCTTGCAACAGGAACCGGCGTAGTTTGAGCCCCCAATCTTTTCAAACAGGAACAAATGACCCATATTTTTCAATTCCCTACCTTCGGTGCTCCCTCGGTACAACCTTGGTACAACCTTGGTACAACCTCGGTACAAGTTCTAATGTCCTCTGAGTTTATTTTAACATAAAATAAGAATTTAATTGATCTAATTCCAGTCCCCAGCCATTGAGTATTTATCCAGAGCTCCTCCCTATTATATCTTCTGAGATAGACGGATCACAAAAACACCAGTCCTGATATGAAATTAATGAGTATCCGCTTTAATACCTAATTACATTTCACCAGTCTGAAAACGACTGACCTCGGCCGGCGAGCCGAAAAACAAGTGAAATGGACGTAGACATATCCCTGTTTGACGACTGTGTGTCTGTGTGTGTGTGGGGGGGGGGGGGGAGGGAGTTTGGAGGGAGATTTCAGTCCAGCGAGCGCTAGTTTTTCGAGTGAAACGGGCGCAGTCTTGAACTTTTTTGCTTCGTTTTTTTGGTTCAAGTTCCCAGAAATGAATTATTTCCAACAAATAGAAGAAACAAAATGCATAGCATTTATTCGTGAAAATTTGTGCAATTCGTGGTTTATTTCTTATGAGCAAAAAAAAAACGAAGCGGGTATCAGGGTCAAACTCGTGTTATTCAGGAGCATATAAACACCAAGCAATATAACGGATAATCATATAAAATTATCCATCCTAATTGGAAGTTCATTTTGCATTTATATTAGATTTACTTGTTATCCCCATAAACTTCTATAAGGAAAAATCTAAAAAACACTACATGTATTTCGACGCAACAAACTTAAAAATTAATAGTTGCAGTTAGGAAACCACTGATAATATTCAGGCAAACAAATAACTCTGGGGATTGGAGCAAGGTTCTGCTAGTGGGTATGCAACAACAGTTAATAAAACATCCGAAAAACGTTTTTTTAATTCAACGGTTGGCACAAATGCTACCGTAACAATGACAGAGAATGGTATGAGTTGGAAAATGTCAGTAGCAACAACATTCTCAACAGCTAGCAAACACTTAACAAACACACTAATTACAAATTCATATGCCACTCTAAGTATTTACATAAATTGCAACACTTTTACGTTCTTCAAAATATCGCATAAAACTATCCTAATTTCCACACATTCACTACTACACTCCAACAGATACTATTGTTTGTCATCAACCGGATATTCTGTTGAAATATTTGGCATACATTCTTAAATCAGATTAGATAGTTACCTCGGGGGGATTAAAACATTCGATTTTTCAAAAAAGATTCCACCGGTCGTTTTTCCAATATTTTTTTTAGGTTTTGGAGACTCTTTTCCAGATCCTTTTCCAGCATTTTTCCCAACACTGACTTGAATATATTCATTGGGAATCTTGATTTGCTGTAAAAATCCCATTCTACATTTGTTTTGTCGGCCGAAACAGACTCCAAAATAAATGCAGCTTTAGCAGTACTTTGCATTGGGCGTTTAAACCGGATTTCAAATTCGATCTTTCTATTTTTATTAATTTCAACAATTTCTTCTTCGCCAGCCCCAACGTTTTTCATGGTTCTACTGTCCCATATATAAACAAACCCAATCTCACCATCCGTTCCCCTGAACTCCTTCTGCATGTTAGGATCTGCCATATTCCACACATTGAAATTATCCAGGTTGCGCATGAACCTGAGGTATTCAAAAACATCTTTTATTGGTTTGTTGATAATGATTGAGCGCTCAACGTTCAAATCTTTATTGATAAGCAGTGCTACAATTATGATCGACACCGCAATTGCTGCAATTACAATAAGGGTTGTGGTCATAGTCAGGCTTTTTAAGGCGTTAGTTTTTGGGTTTATTTCAATACATTAACAATAATATACATATACACTATAATGCTTTGGTTTATGCTTTGGTTCACAAAAATCTATGAAAAACACATAAATTAACGTATTATTTATGACTAAATGTAATATATAATACTACACGGCATTCTGAGTGACCATGGCACACAAGTCAAAACAAATAATGTTAACAAAAAAAGCTCTCTGATTAATCCTCCATTCAATATAGATTATTCAAAATAGAATGTTATATATTTGATTTATATGAATTAAACACGAAGACACAAAGACACGAAGATCTATCAAATACTTTCATTAGAATTATGTTTTGACGAAAAGACACAAAGTATAAAACATAAATATTTTATTTGGGATAGTAATAATGACATTCGATACATATTAACCACAAAAAAAATACTTGTATTTTTTACTTTGTATCTTAAAAATAAGCAAAATAATAAATATACTTTGTGTCTTTGTGTTGAAATATAAGTAATTGAATTTGGACTGTATATCTATCTATTTCATACAAAATCTAATACTAAAATGAATCATTTTTTTCCCTGAGAAATAAAAAACGGGAACTTCTTTCTTTTCAATTTTAGTTTATTCTGGGTCCATATTATAGAATGAACCATATTGTGGGGAAATTTATGTATAGAGTCCTTGTGTTATATGCTATTTTTGCGATTGGAAATTTCACAACAACTATTCAGTAATTTTTATTTAAGGCATTAATAAATGAAAAAATCAAAACACATCCGGCTGCTTATTTGTGCTTGTACAATCACGGGGTTTCTTTCAGCACAACAGTTTGTGCATCCGGGTATTTTACATTCCGGCAAATCTTTAAACCAAATGCATCAACTGGTAAAAAGCGGCACAGAGCCCTGGGCCAGTAGTTTCAATCGGTTGAAATCCTATCCGCAGGCTTCGTCTTCGTACCAAATGAGAGGTCCTTTTGAGTCAATATCCCGCGACCCTCAAAAAGCCCTGCACAAAGCCGAAGTGGATGATGACTGCGTGGCGGCTTACTACAATGCCATTGCGTGGGTGATTACCGGCGATTCGGCACATGCCCGGAAAACGGTAGAAATTCTTAATGCTTATTCGTATACATTGAAACAAATACTGCCGCTGGATGCAGAACTGTTGGCTGGACTGAATGGTGATTTGTTTGTAAACAGTGCCGAAATAATGCGCTACACTTATTCCGACTGGAAGAAAGAAGATATCGCTCAATGTGAAAACATGTTTCAACAGGTGTTTTATCCGGTAATAAAAGATTTTGCCGAATATGCTAATGGGAATTGGGGAAATGCCTGTATAAAAGTCATGATGGGGATAGGCGTGTTTTGCAACGACAGGGAAATTTTCCACCGGGGAGTGAATTATTATCTGCACGGGGCCGGCAATGGCAGCCTGACCAACTACATTATCAACAATGCCGGGCAGTGCCAGGAGAGTGGCCGGGACCAACAACATGCGCAATTGGGACTGGGAAACCTGGCCGAATGCGCCGAAATTGCCTGGAACCAGCAGGTTGACCTGTATGGTGCCTGCCATAACCGGTTACTGAAAGGATTTGAATATACGGCCAAATACAACCTGGGCGAAAAAGTTCCTTTTGTACCTATGCTGGACAAAACCGGAAAATATCCGCATGACACAATTTCAACTAAAGGAAGAGGTGATTTTCGGCCTATCTACGAAATGGTATATAACCATTATTATAACCGGAAAGGAATAAAAGTACCGTTTATTACAAAAACAATTGAGAAAAACAGACCCGAAGAAGCCGGTTCACGCCCTTACGATCAGCCCGGTTTCGGAACCTTGTTTTTTTTATCGGTAAAATAACATTTTCAATAGACATTATATAGAATAACGAATTATAAGTTTGAATAATAGGACTTTAAGCACGAAGTCACGAAGACACAATTTTCTTTTTAATCTAATACAAGAGCACGAAAAAAACATATTTATATGTTTTTCCTTTGTGTCTTAAGTCTCTTTGAAAGTCACGAAACGCAAATGAACCATGCCGATTTATCAGTAGAAAAACCAATCTTCATTTCGATTACCGAAAAGAATTTAAATAAATATCTGTATTATTAGTCTTTGAGTCTTGGTGTCTTCGTGTCGATATTTATCTTATTTTTAAGTATATAACATTCTATTCCATATAAACTCTAATCAATATATGAAAGTTATGAGACGAACGCTGGGCATTTTAATTATTTTTTCTGCGATTTACTGTGAATCAATGCAAAGCCAACAAAAATTTGTCCATCAGGCTCTTCGTTATTGTACACAACAAACCCATCGTTCACTGAATCAACTAAAAGAAACGGGCGTGACCAACTACACTCTAATGCCACGCAATATCCTAAGCGGACAAACGAAATGGAACTGCCGGAAAGCGACCAAAGAAGAATGGACAGCGGGTTTTTGGCCGGGTATTTTATGGTACAGTTACGAGGCTACGGGTGATCCTAAAATCAAACAGGAAGCGGAAAAATTCACTGCCTCCCTGGAATTTCTATCAAGAACTCCTGCATTCGACCACGATCTGGGCTTTCTAATGTATTGTAGCTACGGGAACGCTTACCGGCTAACGGGTAATTCCAGCTATAAACAAACTCTTCTGAACACAGCCGACACCCTGGCAACGCTGTTTAATCCGAAAGTAGGGACCATCCTGTCGTGGCCACGCGAAGTGAAAGCAAAGGCATGGTATCACAATACAATTATCGATAATATGATCAATCTGGAACTGTTGTTTTGGGCAGCCAAAAATGGAGGTGAAAAGCGCTTATATGACATTGCTGTTTCACATGCCAATACTACCATGGCCAATCATTTTAAGCCCGATTATTCGTGCTATCATGTGGTGATCTACGATACCATTACCGGGAAAAAGATAAAAGGCATTACCCATCAGGGCTACGCTGACAATTCGATGTGGGCGCGTGGGCAAGGCTGGGCAATATATGGTTTTACGGTTTGCTACCGCGAAACGAAAGATACCCGCTATCTTGAGTTTGCACAGAAGCTGACCGACGTTTACCTGAAACGGTTGCCGGCCGACTATATTCCCTATTGGGATTTTGACGATCCTGCTATTCCGAATGCTCCGCGCAATGCCTCAGCAGCAGCTGTAGTGGCTTCCGCACTTCTTGAACTTTCCACTTACCTCCCGGGTAAAAAAGGTGAAGCTTATAAGAATGCAGCCACATGCATGCTTCGCAATTTAAGCTCCCCTTCCTATCAATGTGGAAAAGAAAGTCCGGCCTTTCTTCGTCATTCTACCGGGCATTATCCAAATAATTCCGAAGTGGATGCTTCTATTATTTATGCCGATTACTATTATCTGGAAGCATTACTAAGATTGAAGGCACTTCTGTGAAATTCAGGCAAATCCTTTAATTCTGTTGTTCCAAGACAATAGTTCCTTGCACCAGCTAATCCGATACAATGCTTTTACCGTTTTCTATACGCTGAAAGGCAACTCCTCTAAGTTGTTGAAAATCGGTGGGCGCCACATATAGTCCACTGATTACTTCTACCGTGACAGCCGATAAAACGTTGCATATATAGCACTACAGACCACCAGTCCGTTGCAACCTGCAGTGGACGATTTCCGAACAAATTACAATACCATCGGACAGAAACAAACGGATATCACCAGTATTGGAATCCGGCCCACCAAATCCCGTAAATGAAAATTCGGGGTAAAATTTCAGCAGATCATCAATATTTTCAAATAAGCGATTTAGAAAGGTTTCATTTTATAAACTGGACCCTTTTATACTATTTTTTATTTGACTATCAAGTAGTTGCTCATTACATTTGCTCTGAATTCACAACACTTAAAAACTAATATTTATTTATCATGGAAAAGAAAAACTACTCTTTGATCCGAACAGGATTTTTATCGCTGCTGGTGCTCGTATTCACAATGTCGTCAATCCCATTAAAAGCGGCAGACATTACTACCGGGCTGGTGGCCCACTATAGTTTTGATGCTGTTTCAGGAACTACTGCTACAGATGATACCGGGAATTCCAATTCCGGTACGCTGATGGGAGCGCCTACCGTAAATACTTCAGGGTATTCAGGCAGTGCCATGAATTTTCCAACCGCAACAGATTACATGACGTTGCCGGCAGGCATTGTCAGTACTCTGACTGATTTTTCTATCTCATCGTGGGTGCATATCAACACCCTGAACACCTGGTCGCGTATTTTCGATTTTGGAACCGGGACATCGTATTATATGTTTCTGAGTCCGAGAGCAACCAGCGCAACCGGCCCTGTTCGTTTTGCGTTTAAAAATGGAGGTGCAGAACAGGTAATCAGTGGAACCACCGCCCTGCCAACCGGGAAGTGGGTACATGTGGCTGTCACTTTAGCCTGGGAGGCCGCCGCTTCGAAAGGCATAGGTAAACTGTATGTAAATGGCAGTTTGGTTGGAACAAATGCCGCTATGACCATCAATCCATCCTTGCTGCCGGCAACCACGCAGAATTATATTGCCAAATCTCAATGGCCCGATCCAAGCCTGGCCGGTTCGGTGGACGAATTCCGCCTTTATAACCGCGCTTTGGCCAATGTGGATGTGCTGACACTAGCCGGAACTCCGCTCACGTTGGTGGATGCGTACTCCAACCTCACTGCTGGCAGCCTGAAAACAGGTGGCGACCTGGCCAACATAACCTCCAGCCTGACACTCCCTGTAACTTCCGGTCCGGATGTGGCTATTGCCTGGACTTCGTCGTTGCCGGCAACCGTTGCAACAGACGGAACAGTGATTCTGCCAGACAAATACAATGCAACAGTAACGCTGACAGCCACGTTGACTCAAATTATGAATGGAACAACCTATACCCTGACCAAGAAATTTACGGTAACCGTAAAAGCCCGGAATGTAGCTGCCGAACAATTGGCACAATGGAATTTCGGAACGAATAATATTTTCGTAAGAAATGACTCTATCAAAGTTACCGATACCACCGAAAGCGGATTTGTGGGCAGCCTTCAAAACGAAGCACGTATCCGTACCATTGGCGGCCCGGCAAATGGAAAAATCAATGTATTGGATTTGGGTAACGGAACCGGATATTTCGATATGGGAACCGAAATAGGCAAGGCTGTTTATTCACTGAATAACTACACCATGTGTGCCTTTTTCCGCATTGATGACACTTATACAGCGTTAAATACCAATGGCAATTTTATGTGGAACTTTTCGAACTCGGCCAATGCGCCCGTCGATATGAACGGTTACGTTATTGGGAGTCTTAAAAATCAGTCCCTGAATTGTAGTTCCAGCTATTGGGCCATGGGCGACCAGGGAGTAGGATTAAATTCAAATGCTCCAAAGGGAGGATGGCATCACATGGCATTTACACAAAACGGAACAACCGGAACTATCTATATTGACGGAGTTATGGTGGCACAAAATACGGGCATGACCAATGTTCCCGCAACCGCTTTACCACGTGCCGGATTTAGCGGAACACTTTATAACTGGTTAGGTCGCTCATGCTATCCGGGTGATGTTTACCTACGCCAAACCTTGCTCTACGATTTTCAGTTGTTGGGAGTACCGCTTACCTCGGATGATCTGTATTCTTACATTTCAGTGACCGACTCAATCAACAAGTTGAATAACGCCTATGCAGAGAATCCGGATTTGATTTTACCGGAGCTGGCCACCGAAAGCACCAACCTGTCGTTAGGAGATTTATCGGCGCTGACCTCTAATATTATATTGCCATCAAAAGGAACTCTTGACAATTCAATTACCATCACCTGGAAATCTGCCAATAATTCGCTTATTAGTAATGCCGGCGTTGTAACACGCCCGAATTATTATAACGCGAACGATACTTTGATTGCAACACTGACTAAAAACGGTCAGAAAGTAACCAAACCGTTCCCGGCAACCGTATTGGCAGCAACAGGTTCGGCTTTCACATCGGACCTGTTGGTTAAATACGATTTCTCGAACGTGAATATGGCTGACTCAACGGTAACTGATGCCGCAGAAAAACATTTCAAGGGAACGTTGAAAAACAAGGCAACCATCAAAACAATCGGGATTACCAACCAATACAATGTTTTAAATCTGGGCGACAGCCTTAACGCGAAAGGGTATTTTGATTTGGGGCAGGAAATCGGCCAGTTGTTGTACCATCAAAACGATTATACAATGAGCGCTTATTTCCGCATCAACGAAGCATATACCGGCCTGGCAAGCAATGGAAATTTTATCTGGAATTTTTCGAATACTGCGAATGCAATGACCGACCAGAACGGCTATCTCATTGGGAGCCTGAAGGATCAGAGCGTAAGCATTACTCCTAAATTCTATACCGCTGCCAGTGGAAACCAGTCAATATCCATGGGAGCAACCGCATTGCCGGGTGGCTGGCATAATATTACTTATACACAAACCGGATCGGTTGGAAACCTGTATATTGATGGATTCATGATTATGTCAGCTGCGATTACCACTACGCCTGCCACAGCTCTTTCTAAACCAGATAAATTGGGGACTATCTATAACTGGATTGGACGTTCGTGCTATGCCAGCGATGCATACCTGAGACAAACGCTGATTGCTGATTTCAGATTGTATGGGCGCGCCCTCACTGACGAAGAAATTTCTACAACCATTCTGAATGCCCCCGAAAAAGTTTCTATGTTGAATGTTGCTTACCAGGAATCGTTGAGCGGATTGATTCCAATTCAGAGCACGCCTTACACCGTACTTACTGAAAAAGGCCGTCTGAAAATCAATGGTCTGAGCGGAAGCGAATCGGTAGCGGTATTTGATATGACGGGAAGAAAACTAAACACTAAAAATCAATCCACCATCAGTTTAAACGCCGGAATTTACATTTTGAGAATAAACAATACAACCACTAAAGTTATAGTCCACTAATTATCAATAATCCATTCCGGGGAGCCTGAAAGAACTCCCCGGATCTAAAATCAACCCATAAGCTATATGAGAAAAACACTACTCACCCGACTTACCGCAACAGCTTTAGGTATCGCCCTGGCAATCTCCGGATTAGTTGCACAAACGCTGAAACACTCTTACACCTTCGAAGATGGCACCTGGTCGGGAACGACCTTGTACGATCAGGTAAGCACCAGCCCTATTAATGGAACAATCAATGGAAACGATTGGGAAATTAAAAAAGGGTATTTCTATAATCACAATAGTAATCAATCGGCAACCAATCAGGGCGGTTATATCTCTTTCGAGGGAATAGCATTGGCTCTGAACACCTATTCGTCAGTAATCATGGAAGCGTATCTAACAACCAGTAACGATCAGAACAATCCCAACAAGTGGTCGGTTCTGGCCTATTTTGGAGGCGCAGCGGGAGCCAACAGCTTTATGTTGCAACCCGAAATAAGTGGCTCCAATACAAAAGCAGGGCTTAATAACGTCAAATTTGCTGTTGGTGCAGAGGCAGCTGCCAACCAAACCCACCATTATGTGGCTGTACTTACTCCTGCCAAAGGAAAATCGGATACATATCCTGCCGGAAAAGCAGGCAGTGTGAAATTATACTACGATGGAGCTTTAATACAATCAACCGCCCTCGACACGGCTACCTACAAAACCGCCGTTTCGGCACTGGCCACTACCTCTGCACAACTTGGCAAAGGAGCCTGGACGGATGCCCTTTTTACGCAACCTATACACGAATTTAATATCTACGATGGTGGAGTTGCCGACTCGGTAACAGTCAACTCCTTTGTTGCCTCCCGATACAGTGTAATGAATGGAAAGTTAACCAGAATTACCTTAGATGCAGGAACGCTATCGCCCGTTTTTGATGGAAATATTTACAATTACGGAATAGTTATTCCGGCAGGAACAACGTCGTTGACCATTGGGGCTACAGCTGCCAGCACAAATTACCCAAGTATAATGGGTGCAGGAGTTTACGATGTGGCTGGCGATTATGGAACAATTACCCTGAAAACATCCGCCACTTCCACTCCTTACAGCATCTATTGGCGAAAAGCGATTTCAACCGCTGTGCTGGCCCATTCCTACCCGTTTACTGATGGGACAGCCAAAGATATTGTTGGCACAGACAATGGGGTCATGAGCGGAAGCGGCACCATGGCCGGCGGCCTATTTACAACCACATCCGGAAACTCATTTTACAGTGGGAATAGTCAGCATATTTCCTTGCCGGCATCCAGTCTGAATTTCCAGAACTATCCTTCAGCTTCGTTCGAAGTAGTGGGAAAAACAGCAACTTCGGCGGCTAACTTCTGGTGTTTCTTTGGAAATCAGACTATTGGCGGAAATAATTCTGCTACCGGAGGTGTGGGAACCGATTATGCCTTTTTACATACCAAAGACATGAATATAAGCTGCAACATCAATCATCAGCCCTGGAACCTGAACTCAACATATCCGGGAACAGCGCTAAACGACAATAAAGTGCATCATGTGGTAGGCATTATCACTATGGATTCGCTGATTCTGTACCAGGATGGTGTATTGAAGGGAAAAGCACCCTTGTCCAATGTCAACCGGTTGTTTAACATAAGTTCCAAAGTGGCTTATATCGGCCGATCCGGTTATCCTGGCGATGCAAACTTTATCGGTTCTATCGGCGAGTTTAATATCTGGAAAGGGCAGTTGGCCAATGCAACCGTAGCTTCAAGAGCCACATTGTATCTCAAAGATGCTACTCTATCGGGCATCACAGTTTCTGCCGGAACACTTGCATTCGACCCTGCTACCACTACCTACAATGTTACCATACCATCCGGAATAACAACAGTTATCGTTGAGGCAATCGCAACCAAAGATTTTGCAACAGTAACCGGTACGGGCACTGTAACTATCGACGGTTCTGGTAATGGCATTGCTAACCTGTTGGTAACTTCGGCCGATGGAACAACCATAAAAACTTATACGGTGAATTTCGGATTACAGTCAGTCACCGCAGTAGATCCCAAACAACCTGAAATGAAAAACTTTGCAGCCTTAAATTCGGCCCGTGGAAAACTAATGATTCAATCGGATACAGCTGTAACTGTATACAATAGCCAGGGCATGAAGATAGCCGAAAGGGCAGCATCAAAATCGGCCTTTGAAATTGCTCTGACTCCCGGTGTATATGTGGTGAAATCAGCGGTAAAGATTCAGAAGGTAATCGTACAATAAATCGTTCGGTCATTTTCTGAAAACAACCAATGGAAAACCTTCCCGGAACTTAGGTTTTGGGAAGGTTTTAATCTTAGATTTTGCTTGCGGTTGGGTTTATATGGCTTCAAATTATAAATTGGCACCTGAATAGTATAAAAAAAATAGTTATTGTCTGATTCGTGTCGTAATATTGCACTGTCAAATCAATAAAAAACAAATTTCATTAATCACTGTTTTTATGAAAAAATCAAACATGAGATTCAGTCTTACACCTGATCTTAAAAGAATGATTATACTCTCCTTGTTTTGTTTTAGTATTCTGAATGGAGTAGTGTCGCAGGTTTTTGAACATCCGGGTATCTTTAACCGGGAATGCGACTTTGCCCGTATGCGACAGAAAATTGCAGAAAAAGCTGAACCCTGGTACAGCACATGGAACAACCTCTTGGCGAGTCCCGAAGCTCAGGTGGGTTGGGCCGGCCCCCGTGCAGTAGCCACCATTATCAGAGGTGGAACAGGCGACAATGTGAGCTTATTGTATCGCGATGTAGCTGCGGCCTATCAAAATGCCCTGATTTATAAAATTAGTGGTGATAAAGCACACGGCGACAAAGCTGTGGCCATTTTAAATGCGTGGGCATCCATCAATACGGCAGTATCGGGTAACGCCGACAGATATCTGGCTGCCGGACTGGATGGGTATCAGTTTGCCAATGCAGCCGAAATGATGCGTGGTTATCCTGGTTTCGACATCGAAAAATTCAAGAACTATATGCTGAATGTGTTCTTTTATCCAATGAATGAACGCTTCCTGATAGGCAATGCCTGGGGGGCACCGCATAACGATGCCTGCTCAACCAACTACCGTGTAAACTGGGATGCCTGCAATATGAACGCCATGTTGGCCATTTCTATTTTATGTGATAACAAAACAGGTTTTGACGAAGCCATCAACTATTGCAAAAGTGGCGACGGTACCGGGCAAATAGCCAGAGCCGTACCGTTTTTACATCCCGACTATCCCACAACAGGCGCAAATATTATTGGTCAATGGGAGGAAAGTGGTCGTGATCAGGGACATGCAGTAGGCGGAATGAGTCTTTACGGCCTCTTTTGTGAAATTGCATGGAATCAGGGCGTGGACATTTACAGCTATGACAATAGCCGTTTCCGGAAGGGCGCGGAATATGTAGCCAGATATAATTTAGGCGATTCTGTGGCTGGCCAATGGAAATATGAAAATCTGCCGTACACAAGCTATTCGCGTATGATGGGATCTAACTGTACATGGTACACCGAACCGGTACTTGGTGGAGCCACCCGAGGGAAATTGGGTGCCAGCTGGGAGTTAATCTATAATCATTATGCCCGCAGGCTTAACCAGGGCGATAAGGTAACTGGTCTTCAACAAATATTAAATCAACAACAATGGTGGTCCAGAAGCTGGCCTACCCTGAATATCCATGCCGATACCTACGACACTCCGGGTGGAGGCGGGCTCACTTTCTGTACCGACTCGGGGAGCTGTATCCTACCCTGGCTGAATATGGATATCATGCCCCGATCCATTGAGAAACTGGCCAACTACGGTCGTACAACCTACAAAGACAGTGTACTCACCGTGAATGGTGCAGGAAGTGGAGTTGCCGGTACACTGGATCATTGCCAGTATGCCTATCAGCGTTTGATTGACGATGGCAGCATTGTAACCAGGCTGGATTCTGCCACAGAACCAAATACTTATTGCCAGGCCGGATTAATGCTACGTGAAGGCTTGGAACAAAACTCTGCCAACGCATTTTTAAGCCTCACAGCAGCCAAAGGATTGGTGTTTAGCACGCGTGACAGCACAAGCAAAGCAACTTCAGTTGTTGCAAGCGATAATTCAATAAAAGCTTTTCCGTACTGGTTGAAGTTATCTAAAACCGGAAATGTTATCACGGTGTCATCCTCAGCAGATGGTTTAACCTGGGTTGATCTTACTACAAGAACAATGAAACTGAATCGTTCCGTATACCTTGGCGTGGCTGTTTCCAGTTATAATCAGGCTCAGGTATGTAAAGCTGTATTTACTAAAACGAAATTTATTCAGGGCAATATAAAACCAATTGTCAAGTTTACAGCGCCAACGGCCAATATATCATCATTAATTGCACCAGCCAATATAACCCTTAAAGGACTCGCATACGATCCGGATGGGCAGTTGGGCAAAGCAGAAGTATATGTTAATGGAGCATTATCTTACACCTCTACTGCATCTCCGTTCTCTTATAGCATGAGTAAGTTGACCGAAGGATCTTATAAAATACACATTAAAGCTTACGATAAGCTGGGAGCTACACAAACTACCGATACACTGACGCTGACAGTTAATACTAAAACATCTAAACTCCCTTATTATCATTTCGAGGAAACCACTAGCGGCTATTTCACGAAAGATGGTAGTGGAAATAATCTTACAGGTATCTTATACAATGGTCCAACATTTTCAACGGGAAAAGTAGGCAATGGTATTGTTTTAGATGGAACAGACGATCACGTGAAATTACCCGGTGGATTTGTGGATAAATTAAGCGATTTTACCGTTGCAAGCTGGGTATATGCAAATTCTCAAACAGCCTGGGCACGTATTTTTGACTTTGGTTCCGGAACCGGCAGTTATATGTATTTGTGTCCGTATAATGGCTCAGGTCTTACGGAGTTCAAAATATTGAATTCAACAGGAACCACTCAAACGGTCACAGCGGCAGCCGTTGCTACCGGCGCCTGGCATCATGTGGCAGTAACAATTGGTTCGGACAAGGCCACTATTTATATCGATGGCAATGTGGCCGGTGCTGCGTATCCATTCTATTTACGGCCGTACGACATCGCTTCCAGCACCACTAATTACCTTGGAAAATCACAATACGCTTCCGACCCCTATTTCAATGGAAAGTTAAATGAAATGCATTTTTTTAATTATGCATTATCCCAAACAGAAGTGAAAAACGAAATGCTTAACACGGCTACCGATAAAGTCTTTGTGAATCCACAGATGTTTTATCCCAATCCTGCTAAAGGAGAAATCCATGTTGTGAATACCAAACACTCGCAGTTACAAATATATGATACAATGGGAAAAAATATTTTGCAACAAACTATCAACTCATCGAATGAGGCTGTAGACATTAGCCGGTTGTCATCCGGTATTTATCTGGTACTTACAACCGACGAAAACCAACAACTGCAACAAAACAGATTAATTGTCCGATAAAACAGGACCCAATATTTGATTAATGATTCATTTTTATTTAAAAACCAACTATTCACGCATGTATAGAAATTTTATTGTTATTTTTTTGTGGTGTTTGATAACCGGGCTGAATGCGCAGCATATTACTGTTTATCCTGGTGCGGATATTATCCCGCACAACAACGACTTCACAGTTAAAGTGCGTGTTCCGGGCGGTAATTGGGTCGATTTATATGAATACGAAGTACGGGTAAATGCCCATAAAGTGCAGAAATCGTCGATGGTGAATTTCGGATTTGATGGCACCGTGGAAATGGCCGTTACGAGCAATACAGTTCAGATTCACACCGCGCGGATACGCCCCTTGTCGTATAATATTCCCCATAAAATTGTGGGGAATACCATTTATTTCAACTTGCAACGACCGTCCGACGTATCGGTTGAAATTAACAACGACATCATACACAACCTTCATGTGCTGTCAAATGAGCTGGAAAAGAACACGCCTTCCGTCAACGATTCTAATGTCGTTTACCTGAAAGCGGGCGTCCATCACATCGACAGTTTGTACATGCAAAACAACAAAAGCCTATACCTGGCCGCGGGTGCTGTATTGATGGGCAAAGTAATTTGCAACCGTGTGAAAAACGTACGTATTTATGGTCGCGGCATATTATTTCAGGGCCAGCGGGGGATTGAAATAACACATTCCGGGAATATCTCAGTTTCCGATCTTATTTTCATCAACCCTACTCATTACACTATTTTTGGAGGCCAATCAAATAACATCAAAATAAACCACATACGTTCGTTTAGTGCCAAAGGCTGGTCCGATGGTATCGATTTAATGAGTTGCCAGGATGTTGAAATCGACCGGGTGTTCATGCGAAATTCCGACGATTGCGTGGCCTTATATGGTCATCGATGGACGTATTATGGCGATTGCAGAAATGTTCGGGTTACAAATTCTACCCTATGGGCAGATGTGGCGCATCCCATACTCATTGGCACCCATGGAAATCCGGAGCCAGGACACTGGGAAACGCTTGAAAATATCCATTTTGAGAATATTGATATTCTGAATCACAACGAGCAACAAATCGACTATCAGGGGTGTATGGCCATCAATGTTTCCGACGAAAATCTGGCCCGTAACATCAGTTTTGAAAATATTCGCGTGGAGGATTTTCAGATGGGACAACTACTGAACCTGCGGGTTACCTTCAATAAAAAATATGCCAGTGCACCGGGGCGTGGCATTGAGAATGTGCTTTTCAAAAATATATCTTACACGGGTAAAAATGCCAACCTGTCCATTATCGAAGGCTATTCGCCCAACCGTTGTATAAAAAACATTGTCTTTGATGGATTGATGATAAATGGCGAAAAAATGAGTCCGCAAATGAACAAACCTAAATATATGAAGATATCGGATTTTGCAAAAATATACGAAGGCCTGTTTGTATTTGATTTACAGTATACCGACACGGCAACATGCTCTTCCACTCCATAAAACAATAACCCGAGACTTCTTTTTCACTCAATAAGCAGTAGGTTTTTACCTATTGCAGGGGGCTTCTTGTAAAAATACCGTCAATTTAACACCCGAAAAACAACGTAAAACCTAAAAAACAGCTATGAAACGAACATTCACAATAGAAGAAATTATGCCAAACGCCATCCTCTTGCTGAATGATACAGAGCTCAATATTTCTCAGATTGCCTATCAATTAGACTTTAACGATCCAAGATATTTTAGCAGGTGCTTTCGGGCTCATTTTGGGACAACTCCAAGTAAATACAGAAAAAATTTATTACTTCAAAAACAACACGTAAACGCCAATAGGTTTGTTGAAAAGGCCATTGAACGCGTAGAAAAATGTATTGCGAACCCAGATTATATTCCTCAGAAACTGGCTCAGGACATGAATATGTCTGTGTCAACTCTTTGGCGCAAAGTGAAGATTAACACCGGACAGACTCCCACAGAATTTATACGGAAGGTTCGATTAAAAAAAGCCAAACAGCTGTTGGGAAACAGCAATGATCCCTTGTGGGAAGTTGCTATGGCAAGCGGATACAATGATGTAAAGTATTTTAGCCGTTGCTTCCGGGCTGAGTTTGGCCAGTCGCCAAGTAGGTATATGCAAAACAGGGGATAATTCTCAAAAATTACGTCAATAATTTTTTCCGGGTGTTTAATCCATTTGTACTCCTTTAAAATACTCCGAAGGTGTCTGCGCGGTAAACTTTCGGAATGCCCTGAGGAAAGATGACTTCCCACTAAAGCCGCACTGCATAGCAATAGCTGTAAGAGTGTATTTTTTCGCATCATCTGTTTTCATTCGTTCTTTGATCTCGGCCACTCTAAAGGAGTTTACATAATCGGGAAAACTGATATTGAGCAAGCTATTGAGCACCTGCGATATTTCGTGTACGGAGAACCCGGTTGCTTTTGCCACATCGGCCTGCCGTAATTCAGAACTCAAAAAAGGTTTTGAACCTACCATATAGTTGCTCAGTCTGATTTTTATTTCCTCAGCCCGTTGTTCCGGGATTTTTAGAACAGCAGGTTCGGCTGGCTTTGTCTGTTTTTTTCTTAGTTCTTCCAGTTGCTCGTTTAGTTTGAAACGCATTCTGCGAGTGTAATTCCGTGTGAAATATAACACAACAGATGTCCCGGATAGAACAAGAAGGACTATAAACCAGATAGACTCATAAAAATATGGTTGAATGATAATCTGAATGTTCATTTCGGCATCAATCCACTTTCCTTCTTCGTCGGTGGCTCTTACAATCAGATGATGTTTCCCGATTGAAAGATTATTCAAAGAAATCTGGTTATTGTTCCCTGTTTTTATCCATTCTTTATCTGTTTCTGTTTTATAAGCGTATCTGCTCTTCAACGGATATTTGTAGTTAGGCGCAATTATTCTGATTTCCAGATTATTACTAGTTTTCCCATGAAGGGTTATTTTGTATTTTCCAGGACTCTGAAAATCAATATTATTGAGGGTGTCTGCATCAAAACGGGTTCCATTAATGTATACATCTGTGAGTGATAACACAGGGGTAACAATTTTGGATCTCACTTCATTGCCCAGATAAGTAACAAGGCCGTAATCATTAGTCCACCAGATATTGCCCAAAGCATCTTTTGCCGTTGATTCAGGGGTAAAGGCAAGTCCGGTTAATCCATCTTCATAGCTATATGATTCAATATCACTTTTTAAATTTATTTTATATAACCCTTTTGAAGATCCAATCCAGATATTTCCATCTTTGTCTTCAACAGCAGATGATGGTGCATTCTCAGGAATCCCGATCTCGTGAGTAATCCATAAAACAGGCTTGTTGCTCTTATCCAATTTTAAGACTCCGCCTTTATTAAAACAACACCACTTATTTTCTTTGCTGTCAATAAATATGGACGAACACTGGTATTTGTAGTTTGATAAGACCTTATTTTGTTCAAATTTATTGGTAGTAATATCATAAATACAAACACCATTTTTGGTCCCAATCCAGATTTTATCATTTCTGTTGTAAGTAATAGTAAACACCTCATTACTACCGGTAGCAACTTCCGTATTTATTTTTAAATAAGTATTGTTTAGGGTATTGTATCTGACAAGTCCGTTCAGGGTGGCCATCCAAAGCATATTGTTTCTGTCTGTGCAGAATTTATAAACAGTCGAATGCTTAAAAACAATATCTTTTGAAAAATCCTTTGGCTTAAAAGTTCGTTTATTTACCTGAAATATACCACCCCCAAATGTTCCGATAAGTAGATAATCCGGATTTACCGGACTCTGAAAAATGGTTGTAAGGACTTGCGATGGAAACGGAAATGCCGGAGTTGATGTCAGTTTATTAATAACTTTCTTGTCAGCATTAAAAGCGCAAAATATTCCATCCCTTGTACCAGCATAACCTGTTCCGTCTTTGTCTAAATAGATTGAACGGATATGGGTATTCGACTTTCCCAGAAGTTCATATGTCGAAAATCGGGGATGTGCGTTAAGATTAATATAATCCACCCCACCATCAAAAGTCCCGATCCATAGATTCTCGTTATGGTCGATTAGCAGTGACATGATAGAACCGGACACAATACTTTCCGGGTTGCCAGGTTGGTGTGAGTATCTTTCGATTTTTCCGGTGTTTAGCTGCATCCTGAAAACACCTTCGTTAGCAGTCCCAACATATAAATTCCCAGACACAGAACAGGTTATACTACTACAAACCAGATAACTTAATGAGGTTAGAGGCTTAAACTCCTGAGTCTTGGTATTTAAGCAATATACCCCCTTCGTTGTTCCAATAAATAAATTATTATCAATCAGATAAGAACATTTAATTAAGCTGGGTGAGGTCAGGATAGTCGAGATACTGGCTGGACTCTTTAGCTTAAAAACATGATTTTCCCCAATCAAACAAAACTCCTGATTGTTGATTTCTTTCATGGCCAGTAACGGTTCATTAGGATTTGGCGCAAGTTGAACTTGTTTGACCTTTAGCCTGTCAGACTGCAGTTCAAATAAGCCTTTGTCCGAAATAAAATAGATCTTCTGATTTTTAGTCTTGTATATTTCCCGAACATCAATTGAACTTGTTCCAAAATCGAAAGAATGGATCTTGTTTTTTCGGATATCATACTGAAATGCACCCCATGAAGTGCCTACAAGTAGCATTTGGGGAGAAATCTCAAGTATTGATTGTACGGCACCTTTTAGTGGTATGGCAAATCGTTTGGCATGATTTTTAATCTGAGTTCCGTCATAGCTATCAAGCCCTGTTTCAGTACCAACCCAAATAAACCCCTTGCTATCAACACATAAGCTGTGAATATAATTATTGCTGAGTCCGGTATTAATATTCAGGCGATGCCCACCCTGGCCAAAAGATAATAGGACTATAAAATGAAGAAATAAAGTTGTGATTAATGTTTTGAGAGTCATTTGCCTCAAATAAATCATGATTAGTATAGTACAAAGTTACAAAGTGTAAAGTTAATCAAAAAAAAATAATTTTATGGATTATCTTTCTCTGTAATATACCTAATTTAAAATATCGCAAAAAAAAACAGGTCACATATTTTACATGACCCCTCACATGATTCAGTTCTAAAGTAAAATTAGAAGTTCAACAAATTATATGGCTCCGGAATTTGTCTACTTTTAACCTCAAATGCAATTTTGGAATTTTCGAATTGAGTGATTATAAACCTCCAACGGTTTCACAAATGCTATCCCTGAATTTTCTCCGCTCGGAGTAAATACCGCTTTCCGAAAGTTTTTCGAAGACCGTGACACGAGATTTTTTATATTAAGCTACCCTATTCTATTGAATTATTGATCTTACGCCCCCTAAAAAAATTAAGCGGCCTCAGGTTTTGCTTGAGACCGCAAGTTTAAATTAATCAGTTAAAAGAATCATAGAAAAGGTTGGTTGGTTTGTCTTTTTTATGGATTGATTTTCGCTTTTGTGTAATGTCGTTAATGTATTGGATTCTTAACAAACTCTCACGCTTGCTTATTCATTCCTTTTTATGCTAATGTCGGTAGAAGAAATTGTATTAGTACCGATTGTGTCCGACAAAGATATGTCACTCAATTTTATCAAACAATAGCCCTAAGTGGTCATTTTTTGAAAATGAATTGCATTTATCTGATTATCAAATTACTTACGAATACAATTTGTCCCAACCGGAATGCACGCATTTATTGAATAATTGTATGGAATTACTACAGTTCGATTTTGTCAGTATATTCTTGCGATGGTTTTTTACCGTATCAATCGAGATGAAAAGTTTCGTTGCAATTTCGCGCGACGACAAGCCGCTAATGATTAACGATATGATTTCCCTTTCCCGTTTGGAAAACGAATTTAAAGAAAAATCGTCATCATCTTGGGCATTGTTTGGCTGAAATGTCGTGGTTTCTTTCACGTTCAGAATACAGAATCCGGGAATTCCATCGGTTTTAAGGTAGGAGATATCGCAGACAATTCCTACAATCTTGTGTGCAAGCGAAGATTTATTTTCCGGGATATAGGTTTGTTGCATGAGTAACCGGATGTAACTTCCATCTTTTTTTAGGAACCGGTAGTCGTACATCAATTTAAAGTCATGAAGTTCATCGGGAGGTGTTTCGGAGATGAAACGCTGGATTTTTCTTCCAATATCAAGCACTGCTTCAAAGTCATCAGGATGTACGTTGCGTTTGTCGAACAAATTGTGCAGTTCGGTCTCGGTGTAATCAATTACGCTTGAGAACGAAGGGCTTACCCATTCTATTTTCGACTGTAATTCGTTTAGGACAAACATAAAATGTTTTCCGGGTTGTAGTAGCTGAACTAAATCCTTGAATACTGCGGATTTTTGTGACAGTTCTTCAAATACTTGTAAATCCGAATCTTGCCATCGGACTTTGAGGTTCGAAAATGCAGTTGAGTTCATAAACAATCAGATTTAATAAGTTGTCTAACGAAATCAGATAGTTACAAAGAGGTATTGGTTAAAGCTTTGAGCCTTTCAGGCAAAGTCTGGAATAGTTAAACAACACTAAATATAAAATTGTTTTGTAAATCAAGGCTGAATGCTAAATCTTTTGTGCTTTTGCTGTTAATTATATCAATGACTGATTATTATGTATTTAGAATCGGGATGTAAGTGCTTTGTTCGTACATATCAACCTATTACTCCGGTATGTCCATTGGCTGTTGGGATGAGTTCAAAAACCTTGTCGGGTTTCAACCCGGGTTCGTCGCGGTGCGAAACATAGATAATTGCTATTTTTTTCTCGGCGGCAATGGCATTTACCATATCGATAAAGAGTGTACTATTCTCATCATCCAGTTCTATGGTAGGTTCGTCGAGAATAAGTAGTGGCGGGTGTTTTACCATTGCCCGGGCTACCATTACCATGCGCTGCTGTCCCAACGAAAGGCTTTGGAATGTCCGGTTTCGATACGAAGTTCCCAGTCTGTTTACCCAGCTTCTGGCAATGTCTTTTTGCAGGTCGGTAGGTTGGGAATAAAGTCCCACTGAGTCCATTAATCCCGAAATAATCATATTCTCAACGGAGTCAACCCGCGTAAACTGTTCAATCATAGCGGGTGTGAAATAGCCGATTTGCCGTTTGATATCCCAGATTGATTCGCCTGAACCTTTTTTTCTGCCAAAAAGGATCAGATTCTGCCCATATCCCCGCGGATTATCCCCAATGATGATTGAAAGCATAGTGCTTTTCCCAGATCCATTGGGACCTACGAGTTGCCAGAATTCGCCTTTTTGGATAGTCCAGCTTACGTTGTCCAGTACCTGTTTGTCGCCATACCGTACTGATATTGAGTTCAGCTGGACTAAGGGGTTTATATCGGTATGGCTCTCGTTGTATTCTGCCGGTAATGAGAAACGGTGGGCCATGTTGTCGGGTTCATTGGCTGCTGTGAGGAAATTTTCAGCACTTTGTTCATTTGTGATTTCATTCTTCCCATTGATGGTATAAACAGTGTCAATGCAGGGTAATAAATCGCGTTTTCGGAAGAAAACCTGAATCAACAAAGTATTTTCGGATAATTGGGTGAGCTTATGAGTAATGAATTCTTGTGTTTTTTTATCAATATTGCTGTAGACATCATCAAGTGTCATGAAGTCAGGTTGTTGGGCAATGAGATACATAAGTAGCGCTTTCTTCTGTTGGCCACTGGACATGGTTGACAGACTGGAATTTTCTTCAGTTTGAATAGGAAAATGATCATGTCGCAACTCATCCTCGATAAGGCGGTCGATAGTAATAGATGAAAATAATACTCCTTTCAATGGACTTAAATCAACCTGCTGTTTCAGGAAAATATTTGCCATTATTTGTTTTATTATCAGGCTTTTGCTGGAGGTGTTGGATAGGTAAAGTCCAATGTTGGTATGTTTCATTAAAAAATATTGTGCTATGAAATAAAAAACTTTGTTGGCTGATGGATAAGGTCTTAATTGTTATTTCTTCAATTCCAAGTCAATGCGTCCCAGGAATAGTCCGCTTTTACCTGTTTGAGCAATGATGACCGGCTGGTTGTCCGCATTTTTTCTGGTTGTGTTAGCAATCATACTGTGCGAATGCCCGCCAATAATGACATCTATGTATTTGGATTTTCGGGCTATTTCAAAATCGTTTACTGCCTGGCTGGTCGAATCTGCCCCAAGGTGCGAAAGGCATATAATTATATCGCACCTCATTTTCTTTTTGAGCAAGGTGCTAATCTCGTTGGCTTTTTCAAAAGGGTCGAGGTAGGTCATCCCTTTATAATTATTCTCAATGATCAGGCTTTGGGGATCGACATTCAGAGCCATAACACCAATTTTCAATCCACCCCTTCTGATAATATACCAGGGCTTTATGTGCCCTGCCAAAGGTGTTTTGCTAATGTTGTAATTGGAGCTTATTATCGGAAAGCGGGCCTTTCTGATTATTGTTGCTAAAGTGTCTATCCCGTTGTCGAATTCATGGTTTCCTAAAGTAACAGCAGCATATTTCATGCGGTTCATACCTTCAATTTCAACCCGTCCGTTGTAAAAATTAAAATAGGGAGTTCCCTGAGAGAAATCCCCGGCATCGAATAGGAGCACGTTTTTTTCTTCAGACCGTATTTTTTGTATTACACCCATCCGTCGTGCATATCCGCCCATATTTGAAGTTTTCAGTACAGATTTTTCGGTAGGCTCCACCTGGCTGTGCGTATCGTTGGTGTGCAGGATTACCAGTTTTGTCTTTTGCTCTGAAAATGTGGTTGTTATTGAGAGTGAAAGAAACAGTATCAGGATTGAATATTTTTTCATTAGCTTCATTTTGATTGAAAGTTACAGGTTAAATTTAGCGTTAATGAACGGATATTCTTCCGTCCAGCGACGATTGAATTTTATTCCCGTTTTTTGTTTCCATTTTTATATAATTCAATAACATATTCCGAATTTTAATCCCGGTGTTTATCCGTTTTTCATACATGGCTAGTTGAAACATTTTGTCGTTTCCGCCCGCCAGATAATCGTTGGTGGCGATAGAGTAGAGTCGGCCGGTGTCCAGCGGCTCCCCTGAAATGCTTATATTGGTGGCGCTTCCGTGGCTTATTTCCATTCGCAGGCCGGATACTCCTTCGCCTCCCACTTTGGCGAAAAACTGGAGAAGTTCAAATAGTTTATCGCCTTTTAGCCAAACGATAACCAATTCATTTTCGAAAGGCATTAATTCAAACACTTTTCGAACGGTTATGTTTCCAGCGGGAATTACTGTTCGCAAGCCGCCCAGATTCACTACTGCAATGTCTATTTTAGAGCCTGCAAAGTCGGCTGCGGTGTGCAGGTATACATTGGCGCAAAAGTTGGATAGCAGGCTTTCCGGAGCGTGTGGGCGCATGGTTTCGGCAGCTTGTCCGATCACAATGTTCATTTCCGTGTCAATCTTTTGTTTGAATGGCTGCAAATACTTTTCGTAGTTTTTGTCTGCCAGCGCTTCTGTGGTGCTGTCAAGAGGAATATTGGCAGATGAGCGGGAAGTAATTTGCCATACTTTGGGACTACACGCATTGAATGAGGCAGCGCACAGGATAATGACCAGTAACTTGCTGAATTTCATTTTTGTTGGTGTTTGTATATAATTAAGGCGAAAGTACAGAAATAAATTTGTCCAGCCAAGTGGAATCGGTTGTTTGGCAGGAATAATTGCTCACGTTTTATTCTTGTTGGTAAAACTAAAAAGTAGTATCTTTGCGCGTTCAAAAAATAGCTGATAATAAATAAAAAAACACGATATAGAACATGAATTTTATCGACGAACTCCAATGGCGTGGCATGATACACACTCAAATGCCGGGCACGGAAGAACAACTGGCTAAAGAGATGACAGCTGCTTATGTGGGTATTGACCCTACGGCCGATTCACTTCACATTGGCCACTTGGTAAGTGTGATGATGTTGAAACATTTTCAGCGCGCCGGGCACAAACCCATCGCATTGGTTGGTGGTGCTACCGGAATGATTGGCGATCCGTCCGGAAAATCGGCAGAACGTAACTTGCTCGATGAGGCTGCACTTCGCCACAATCAGGAATGTATCAAGCAACAATTGAAAAAATTTCTTGATTTCGACAGCGATGCACCCAACGCCGCAGAGTTAGTAAACAACTATGATTGGATGAAGGATTATTCATTCCTGAATTTTATCCGCGATATTGGCAAGCATATCACTGTGAACTACATGATGGCTAAGGATTCGGTAAAAAAACGCTTGAGTAATGAATCGAATGTAGGTATGTCGTTCACCGAGTTTTCGTACCAGTTGCTTCAGGGTTTTGACTTTTTGCATTTGTACCAGACTAAAAACTGCAAATTGCAGATGGGGGGCTCAGACCAATGGGGGAATATCACCACCGGAACCGAGCTTATCCGCCGCAAAACAGGTGGCGAAGCGTTTGCGTTGGTTTGTCCATTGATTACTAAAGCTGATGGCGGTAAATTCGGAAAAACTGAAAGCGGAAATGTTTGGTTGGATCGCCGCTATACTTCGCCTTATAAATTCTATCAGTTTTGGTTGAATGTAAGTGATGCGGATGCCGAAAAATACATCAAAATCTTTACAGCCATTGGCAAGGTTGAGGTTGACAGTCTGGTTGCCGAACACGCACAGGCTCCGCATTTGCGCATTCTTCAAAAACGCCTGGCGCAGGAAGTGACTGTGATGGTTCATTCGGAAGAAGATTACAATGCGGCGGTGGAAGCTTCGACTATTCTGTTTGGAAATTCTACCTCGGAAGCTTTGAAAAAACTGGACGAAGAAACCTTGTTGGCCGTATTCGATGGCGTACCACAGTTCACTATTTCCAGGGAATTGCTGGAAACAGGTGTCAAAGCTATTGATTTGTTGACCGAAAATGCACCTGTTTTCCCTTCAAAAGGGGAGATGCGTAAGCTGGTACAGTCGGGTGGAGTAAGTATTAACAAAGAAAAACTCGAAAGTCAGGATGAGGTGCTGAATGACTCAAAGCTTCTCAACAACAAATACTTATTGGTGCAAAAAGGAAAGAAAAACTACTATTTGTTGATTGCTGAGTAAGCACAATTGGACAAAATAGGTATAATTTTCTCAAAAGCATTTGGGGAAAACGAAAAAAGTCGTATCTTTGCACCGCTTTAGAAATAAGGCTATATGATTGTCTCATGGTGTAATGGTAGCACTGCAGTTTTTGGTTCTGCCTGTCAAAGTTCGAATCTTTGTGAGACAACTCAAAACAGAATCCCATGTAATCTTTTTGATTGCATGGGATTTTTTATTTAATGGTACTTTTCAATAAAGCCACCCCAACCCCGAGAAGCTCTTCGTCCACATACATACAAAAAGCCCATGTAAATTTTCAATTTACATGGGCTTTATTTTAACCATTGTGACCGCGACAGGATTCAAACCTGTAACCCCCACATCCGTAGTGTGGTACTCTATTCAGTTGAGCTACGCAGCCATTGCTTTGTTTTGCGAGTGCAAAGATAGCGTTATTTTTCAATCCCACAAAGCAAAAACCACAAAAAATTGCATTCCACAGACACTTAATACCGCAAATCACACGTTATGAGACAGTAACAGGTTCACAAAAACTATTTTTTAAGCAATTGTAAAATCCAGTTGCTTCCTATCGAGGTTAGCTTTTGCTACTTTTACGGTAATTTCATCACCCAACTGGTACTTTTTGTGGAAACGACGGCCCACCAAACAGTAGTTTTTATCGTCCAGCGTGTAGAAGTCATCATCCAGGTCGCGAATCGGAACCATGCCTTCGCACTTATTTTCTATCAGCTCCACATAAATCCCCCATTCGGTTACACCCGAAATTACGCCATCAAACACCTGCCCTATGCGATCAGCCATAAACTCAACCTGCTTGTATTTGATGGAAGCCCGTTCGGCATTTGCAGCCAGTTGCTCCATATCCGAACTATGCTGGCAGTATTCTTCATATTCCGAAGCATTCACACTTCGCCCGCCATTAGCATATTTCTCGAGCAAGCGGTGCACCATCATATCCGGATAACGGCGGATGGGCGAAGTAAAATGCGTATAAAAATCGAAAGCCAGCCCGTAGTGTCCCATATTGGCTGTTGAATATACTGCTTTAGCCATAGAACGAATAGCCAGTGTTTCGATCAGGTTTTGTTCCTTTTTCCCTTGAACCTCATCCAGCAAATGATTGATAGAACTTGAAACCGAAGCCTGCTTGCCTGTTATTTTGAGATTATATCCAAAACGCTTAATAAACGCAGCAAAACTATTCAGCTTATCCGGATTTGGCACATCGTGTATACGATAGACGAATGTTTTTGCTTTAAGTCCCTTGCCGGGCTTCCCGATATGCGTTGCCACTGTTTTATTGGCAAGCAACATAAATTCTTCGATCAACTTATTCGAATCTTTTTGTTCTTTGAAAAATACAGATATCGGTTTTCCGGTCGAATCAATATCGAATCTTACTTCCACCCGGTCAAAAGCAATGGCTCCTGATTCAAAGCGTTTTTCACGAAGCATTTTTGCCAGACGGTCCAGTGTCAGTACCTCTTCTTTAAAATCGCCCTCGCCGGTTTCAATTATCGCCTGAGCTTCTTCATAAGTAAAGCGACGATTGCTACAAGTTACAGTTTTGGCTATTTCGTAATGTTGTACTTCTGCATTATCGTTCATCTGAAAAATAACCGAATAGGTCAGCTTATCTTCGTTGGGACGAAGTGAACAGATACCATTAGACAAATGCTCGGGGAGCATCGGAATTGTCCGGTCAACCAAGTAAACAGACGTAGCACGTTCCCGGCCTTCCTGCTCAATAATGCTTTCCGGGCGGACATAATGGGTTACATCGGCAATATGCACACCCACTTCCCACAGCCCGTTATTCAGCTTGCGGAGCGACAGCGCATCATCGAAATCTTTGGCATCGCGCGGATCGATGGTAAAAGTTACCACATTGCGCATATCAATACGCTTTGCCACTTCTTCAGGGGTAATACCGGCATCAATTTTTTGTGCAGCTGCTTCCACATCGGCAGGATATTTATAGGGCAATCCAAATTCGGCCAAAATAGCGTGCATTTCTGTTGTGCTATCCCCTTTTTCACCCAAAACATCAATTACTTCACCGACAGGGTTTTTCAGATTTGGCTCCCAGGCCATCAGTTTCACAACAGCCTTTTGCCCATTTTTACCACCATGCAGTTTGCTTTTTGGAATAAAAATATCGTTGGTCAACACTTTGTTGTCAGAAATCAGGAACGCAAAGTTTTCGGACACTTCCAGAATCCCCACAAAGGTATCTTTAGCCCGTTTGATAATCTCTACCACTTCACCTTCGGGCATTTGCCCCCGGCGATGTGCATACAGGAAAACCTTCACTTTATCGTTCAGGAACGCATGATTTGTTTTGCGCTCGGGAATAAAAACCGGCTCGCCACCATCGTCGGGAATAAGGTATGTTTTCACACCTTGACGATCAATAACACCTTCCAGATATCCTCCACGCGAATTTACCTTGAATTTACCGCGCGAAATTTCCACTAAAAAGTCTTCATCCAGCAACTCATACAACAGTTGATTGATAAACACCCGCTGCGACTCGGATTTAATATTCAGCAATGTCGAAACTTGCTTATAATTGAACGTTTTTTCGGGATTTTCGTTAAATGTATTGATTATATTACGTACCAATTCTTTCTTATTCATTCTGGTACTTTGCGATGAGCGTTTCTTTTTCGACATGGCTTCTTGAGGTTTTAATTAGTTGAAAAGTCACCCATTCTGCATTCAGGACGGATAACTTCATGCAAATATACAACATTATGTTAACTTGAATAGTTCTATTTGGAAAAATAACTTATCAACCAAAATGCTTTTATACAACATTTTTTTGAGCATAAAACTTTATAAAAACACAAACTTAACAGACTTTTACCCGTAACTTCAATGCGAACTTGTTTATTGACAAATTATTAGTATTTTCGCAGCCACTTTAATGTAGCATTAAAACACATTATGAGAAAAAAGATTGCATTTATTATTAATCCGATATCCGGAATCATCCAAAAAGAGGTATTGCCTGAGTTAATCCAACAAGAATTGGATGCCAGGCTATTTGAACCTGAAGTTGTTTTCACTGAATATCGCGGACATGGGACAATACTTGCTAAATCTTTTGTCGAACGGAAATTTGACCATATAGTAGCAGTGGGTGGCGATGGTACGGTAAATGAAATTGCCCAGGCTTTGGTTCATACCAGCTGTTCTTTGGGTATCATTCCCATTGGATCGGGTAACGGGCTTGCACGCCATTTGTCCATCCCCATGAATACCCGAAAGGCTATCGAGCAACTCAACAATTCTGAACCAATTTTAATTGATTATGGAATTGTGAACGGGAAGCCTTTTTTCTGCACCTGCGGAACCGGGTTCGACGCTTACGTCAGCACCGAATTTGCCAAAGGGCACAAGCGTGGCATTATGAGCTATCTGGAAAAAATTATTACGGGATATTTCAGCTACAAATCGCAAAATTACCACATACAGGGAGCTGGAATCGATCTGAATACAAAGGCTTTTGTAATGACATTTGCTAATGCTTCGCAATGGGGAAACAATGCCTATATTGCACCTCAGGCAAGCGTTCAGGATGGCAAGCTGGATATATCTATTATGAGCAATTTTCCCATTATTGCCATCCCTACCCTGGCGCTTCAATTATTCACCAAAACCATTGACAAGGACCTGTTTATGACGACATTGCGCTCAGACGAAATTACGCTCACACGCGACGAGCCCGGGCCTTTCCATTACGATGGGGAACCTTACGAAGAGGGAACGGAAATCAGCATAAAAACCATCCCCGATGGATTGAAAGTACTGGTAAAAAAACGTTTTTAGGAAGTTTTCCAGAAAGACTATTCGATGCTCAACAACCGACCGGTTTGAGAATCAATGTGTACTTTCACGTCGCGCTGCTTAAACAAACCCTCAGGAAGCGACACAACTTTTCCGAATTGCGGAATATAAAACTGTCCGCTGAAATTTGGATTAATTCCATCACCAATAACAACATCAGTCGCAGCTGGCAATACGTAATTCAACCCAACAACAGGCTTAGAGTCAGCCTGAACACTATTAATGGTTTGCGGCCTGAGGCTAATGTAATAAGGTGCTCCACTCAGATCATTCTGCTGCAACCAGCCCTCTCAAGGCCGAAAATCTAAAAAGAATTTCATTATTCAGAGCTACAGTCGGAGTCAGCATTATTTTCTGAATCTGCATTTCTGTATTGGTATTTCCAACAAACAGTTCCGTTAGCTGGTGCTCCATTTCATCAAGCCCCTGCAACATCGACTTCATTGAGGCACCATCAGCCGGCAGTTTATCCACATCTGCTGTCAACAAACTCAAGCGGCTTTCGCGAATGCGATAGATTTGCTTGGCAGCGCCTTCGGCCAGCTTAGCCTCGGAACCAGCCATCATGTACTCCTCGCCCAACGGCAGCAAATTGGTGGCTGCAGAGGTGCTTTCTTTACGGATAATTTTATTTATCGTGACCGTCTTTTCAGCTTGTACAGGCACATTCACTCCGCACAAAATACCTTGTGCATTAACGCTCAAATGCGATAATTGCGAACCTGCATTTGGGATTATCTGATACGTACGGCTCGAATCCGGCACTGCAACAGCCTTAACAGATACCGACTTCAAACGGTATGTTGTTTTTTGATCAACAATAACACTATTGGTGGCCAGGTAACGCTCCGAATAGCGATAAAAAACACCCGGTTTTTGATTCACTTTTTCAATTTCAACTTCAACACAAAGTTGTGTTTTAGGCAAAGAATATACTAAAGCCGGTTGACCTTCAACCAGAGTGAAAGCTTTTTGCGCAGTTGCTAAAACAGCGGAAGTGAGCAGGATTGAAAATATAATCAGCTTTTTCATTGTAGTTTATACTATATCGTTATCAAAAACGGGACTTCAAATGTCATTTCTTAGCTTTAGCCTTGGTTGTTTTTGGCTTTGCAGCGGCTTTAGCTTTAGACTCCGGCTTAGCTGCCGCTTTCTTCCCGAAAGGTTTCTTTTTATTTCCTGCTTCGGGCTGTGCAACCATCAGTTCCTGACATCTCTCTAACGTCAGGGTCGATGGATCAGTTCCTTTGGGAAATATCTTGTAATTCACATTATCACAAGTAAAATATGGTCCGAAACGGCCATTCAACACCTGTATTTCATTGTTTTCGCCCAGCGTTTTGATAATCCGGTTCTTTTCCGCTTCCCGTTTCTCTTCGATAATTTCTATGGCACGTTCAGCAGTAACTTCCATCGGATCATCGGTCTTTGGCAACGAATAGAATGAAGAATCATGGCGGATATAAGGTCCGAAACGGCCAATTGCCACCGTCATCACCTTTCCTTCGAATTCGCCCACCTGCCGCGGCAATTTAAACAGATCCAGAGCCTCTTCCAGCGTAATGCTTTCTATCGATTGCGATTTGAGAAGCGAAGCAAAAACAGGTTTTTCCTCTTCCTCTGATGTGCCTATCTGAGCTAAAGGACCGTATTTACCTATTTTTACCGAAAGTTGGCGTCCTGTTGCCGGATCTACCCCCAAAATACGCTCGCCCACCTGACGTTCCGAATTTTTCATGGTGTCTTCCACAATCGGGTGAAATTTCTTGTAGAATGTATCTATGGCAACTCTCCACTTCACATCACCCTCAGCAATATTATCAAATTCTTTCTCTACATTTGCTGTAAAGTTATAATTCAAAATATCCGGGAAATATTCGGTCAGGAAGTCATTTACAACAGTACCAATATCTGTTGGGAACAACTTTGATTTTTCGGCTCCGGTATTTTCTTCTTGTATTTTATCAGTAATTTTTCCGCCCGTCAACTTCAACACGTTGTATTTTCTCTTTTCGGCCGGGCGGTCTCCTTTTTCTACATAAGAACGGTTTTGAATGGTAGATATTGTAGGCGCGTAGGTAGAAGGGCGCCCGATACCTAATTCTTCCATTTTACGCACCAGGCTGGCCTCGCCGTAACGGGGTGGTTTTTGGGAAAAACGCTCCTGGGCAACAATCTCATCAGCTTGAAGCTTTTCGCCATTTTTCATGGTAGGCAACAGCGATTCGTTTTCTGAATCTGTTTCATCATCGGTTGATTCCAGATACACTTTCAGAAATCCGTCAAACACAATTACTTCGCCTGAAGAAACAAATTGCAGCGGACTTCCGGATATGCTGATATAAATCGATGTTTTTTCAAGTTCCGCATCTGCCATTTGCGACGCAATCGTGCGTTTCCAAATCAGCTCATACAGGCGTTTTTCCTGAGCCGTTCCTTCCACCGTATGCGCATTCATGTAGGTCGGACGAATAGCCTCGTGCGCCTCCTGAGCTCCTTTGGTTTTAGTGCTAAATTTACGGATATGGACGTATTTTTCACCGGCCATATTAATGATTTCAGCTTTGGATGTGCCGAGTGCTAAATCCGACAGGTTTACCGAGTCGGTACGCATGTAAGTAATCTTTCCGGCTTCGTACAACCGCTGCGCCACCTGCATGGTTTGTGCCACCGAAAAGCCCAGTTTACGGGCTGCTTCCTGCTGAAGCGTGGAAGTGGTAAATGGTGGTGCCGGTGATTTTTTAGCCGGTTTGGTAATAATATTATCAATGCTAAAGTCAGTACTCTTGCAAGTTTCCAAAAATGCCTGTGCTTCGGTTTTCGAACCGAAACGTTGTTGAAGTTCGGCCTTTAGTTCTACCGATTTTCCATTTACATCTACAGATGTAAAAATAGCACTTACGCGGTAATTGGCTTCCGGAACAAACTGGTTGATCTCACGTTCCCGTTCCACAATCAGTCGGACAGCAACCGACTGAACACGACCTGCAGATAAGGATGGACGGACTTTGCGCCACAAAATAGGTGAAAGTTCGAAACCAACAATGCGATCCAAAACCCGGCGGGCTTGCTGTGCATCTACCAGGTTTACATCAATATCGCGCGGAGTTTCGATGGCATGAAGAATGGCATCCTTGGTAATTTCATGAAAAACGATACGGCGTGTATTGTCTTTTTTTAGTTTCAGTTCTTCGTACAAGTGCCAGGCAATTGCCTCTCCCTCGCGGTCTTCATCGGAAGCGAGCCAAATCATGTCTGATTCTTTGGTTGCCTTTTTCAGTTCAGAAACCAGTTTTTTCTTATCGGAAGAAACCACATATTGTGGCTCGTAGTCGTTTTCAAAATCAATACCAATCCCTTTCTCAGCCAAGTCACGAATATGTCCGAAACTAGACATGACATGATAGTCTTTTCCTAGAAATTTTTCTATTGTTTTTGCTTTGGCAGGCGACTCTACTATGACAAGGTTTTTAGGCATAAATCAATTAGCTAAGTGTATATTTGGTTCAAAGAAGCTGCAAAATAACAAAAACATGTAGGTACGAGCCAAATTTTCAACACATTATTTTTGTTTTTTATTGTTTTAGTGCTAAAATAACCTGTTGAAGTATGCTTTTGTCAAAAAAAGAGTTAATAATGTTTGAGCTATATGGGTTTCACTTCTTGCAAACAGAACCTCACGGTACTTTGTAAACAGATTATTTTAGCCTTTCATTTTCCTCTAACAAATCCTACGCTATAAATCAAAAAAGCCTACTAATCAACTGGCACTTGACTTCAAAAGAAGCATTTGCCACACTAAAAACAAAAAAGCCCGTCCGAAGGTTCGGACGGACTTTTGTCAAAGCTTTATTTACTTTTGAAGAACGATTCGTTTTACTATTTGTGCTCCGTTTTTCATCGTCAGTTTAATCAGATATATTCCCTGCGTATAACCTGACAAACTAATAGTTGATTTGGTTATATTTTCTACATTATTGGTTTGAAGTACCATTCCGCTAACATTAACCACCTCTACCCTTCTGGCCTGGGCAAAAAACATCTGAACCTTATCAGTGGTTATAGTCGGATAAATCCTGGTTTCATCCGCTTCCTGGCTTTCATTATTAGTTCCCAAATCAAAGATACTTGCAGTTATACCACTCGGCTGTGCAGCTAAGTTGTAGTTGGCTGAAGCTCCACCTCCCAATGAATAGCCTGTAACAATAACTACTTTGCCAAGACCCGCATTTGCATCTGCAAAAGCTCCCGATCCTGCAACAATTGTCACATCATCCGAGTTAATTACTCCATTCAGCACTCCCCCACTTAATACAGCGGTTGTAGTTCCGTCATAATCCTTATCAGCCGCTGTCACTCCTGTAATAGTCAAAACCTTACTATTCACTGTCAGAGTTTGTGTCTTTGAAACTGGAATATAGTTCACGTCACCGGGTTGAGTTGCTGTAATGGTAGCACTACCCGCACCAACAATTGTCACTGTATTGCCAGAAACAGTAGCTACTGTAGTATTATTACTGCTGAACGTAACACCTAACCCTGAACTGGCTGTAGCTGTAACGGTAAAAGGTGCATCCCCGTATGTCTTACCCGGCAGTGTTCCAAAAGTAATTGTCTGTCCGAGCGTCATTATATCCAACACACCATTCACAAAAGTAATAGTATAATTATCGGAAGTCAAACCACCCGGGATTATCACATAGCCAGTACCAATAGTGGTTGCCGTAGTCGCGCTACCGCTAAAGGCCAATGCACCTCCCAATTGGGCTTGATCTTCACCTCTGATAAAACCTGTGTATTTCACTGTAAACGGACTGTAAACCGTACCATCAAACACTTTGGATTTGTTTTCGGCTGTAATGGTCAAAGGAGCCTTAGTAATATCCAGTTTGCCATCAACAAAATTAATCGTGTAATTATCAGAAGTAAGGCCACCCGGCGTAATCACGTATGCTGTGCCTACATTAACGGCCGTTGTAGCCGTTCCACCAAAGGTCAGTGTCCCACCAAGCGCAGTCAGATTTTCACCATTTGCAAAACCAGAGTATTTTATTGTAAACGGACTATAAACCGCTCCATTATAAACCATAGATTTATCGTGAGCCGTAATAGTCAACGGAGCTTTGGTAATGTCCAGTTTACCATCAACAAAAGTAATTGCGTAGTTATCAGAGGTAAGACCACCCGGGGTAATCGCGTAAGCTGTACCGGCATTAACTGCTGTTGCAGCAGCACCACCGAAAGTAAGTGTTCCTCCCAGGGCGGTGAGATCCTCACCATTTGCAAAACCTGAATATCTTATGGTAAACGGACTGTAAACAAGGCCATTATAGACCTTGGATTTATCATGAGCTGTAATAGTCAACGGAGCTTTATTTACATTGAGCTTCCCATTGACATAAGTGATTGCATAATTATCGGAGGTAAGACCGCCAGGAGTTATTACATAACCCGTACCGGCACCGACTGCGGTTGCAGCTGTACCACTGAATGCCAGTGTTCCACCCAACGTGGTTTGATCTTCTCCATTTACAAAGCCGAAATACTTCACTGTAAACGGACTGTAAACTATCCCATTATACGTTTTGGATTTATCGTGAGCAGTTATAGTCAACGGAGCTTTGTTGATGTCAAGAGTTCCATTTACAAAAGTAATCGCGTAATTATCAGAGGTAAAACCACCCGGAGTAATTACATAACCCGTACCGGCACCAACTGCATCAACCGCCGAACCGCTATATGTCAATGTTCCTGCCAAAACACTCGGGCCTTCGGCCGATATAAAACCAGTATATCTCACTGTAAACGGACTAAATACGATACCATTGTAGGTTTTGGATTTATTGTCGGCAGTAATGCTCAACGGGGCTTTGGTAATATCCAGTTTGCCGTCCACATAACTGACAGCATAATTATCGGACGTGAGTCCACTTGGAGAAATCACATACCCTGCACCCGCGGCAATTGCAGAAGTTGCACTGCCAGTGAATGCGAGCGTACCACCCAGCACGCTTTGAGATTCGCCATTGACAAAGCCATAGTATTTGACGGTAAATGGACTATAAACCGTTCCATCATAGCTTTTCGCTTTATCATGAGCAGTTATAACCAATGGAGCTTTATTAATATCCAGTTTTCCATTCACAAAAGAAATGGTATAGTTTTCTGAAGTCAGGCCGCCGGGAGTAATCACATAGCCGGTACCAACATTTACGGCTGTTGTTGCCGAGCCGGTAAATGCTAAGGTACCTCCTAAAGATGCCTGGGTATCGCCATTGGCAAAACCATAATACTGTACCGTGAATGGACTATACACTGCGCCATCGTAAATTTTGGTTTTATCGTGGGCTGTAATCGTCAATGGTATTTTATTGATTACCAATTCCTGGGCTACCTGAGCAGCTGCACTGTAATTTTCGTTGCCAGCCTGATTAGCATAAATGAAACAACTTCCACCCTTGAGAATGGTTATTGTTGTTCCGTTTTTACCCGTACAAGTAGCAACAGAATTATCAGAACTGGTAAAAACAACCGGATTCCCCGATGCCCCGCCTATTGCGGATACCGTAAATGGAGCAGCACCATACTGTCTGGGTGTTAATGGATTAAAAACAATACCTTGTGGAGTTTGAGCCAGCAAACTCACTACAGATAATAGCAAAAAGCTGACTAGTACAAAAGCATGCTTAATTGTGTAAATTGTTTTCATATTCTTCAAAATTTAGGTGGTTTTATGAGTAATTTGATTTGTTGGCAATGAGCAATCTCACGTATATTATCCAAATCTGTTATCAAACTCATCCCCAAAAAGGATTTGCTTTTTTAAATAGAATAAAACAATTATTAGAGTTTATATAAGTTAGTTTTTTATTGATATTTTAGTTTGAAATTAGATAAGGCACAAGCGAGTACCATAACTAAATCACGGAAATCATTTATAAATGATCTGACTTCCTCTTTGACAATTCGAAATATTTTGCAGTTTCCAATTGCATGTTCGACTTTTACACGAGTTCTGGAAATTTGTTGATTTGACTTCTTTTCGATTTCAGTCAACTCCTTTCCCTTTGGTTTCTTTTTTGGACGATTGATTTCAGTATTCTCAGGATTGAATCCTTCGAAGCCTGAATCAAGCCAAAGTCTAACTTTTTTGGAGAACTCAAGTTCTTCAATGTCGCACATCATTTTGTCATGCATTTTTCCCTCCCACGTTTGGGATAGATATAAAATATTGTTATTCAAATCACTAACAATAAGATTTTTAATCGTGTGGTTTTTTTTTGCCACTGTAAAAATCTTTTTGGACATTTGGGTCACTTGGTCGAAGTATAGGACGTTCTGTTCCATCAATGAGAATATCTTGTCCTTCAACTAGCAATTTGTTTAAAGCATTGACTGTTCGGCATGGAATGCAATTCGCTTTTTCCAGCGTAGTGTTTAGTATATTCTTTAACAAGTGAATCCATAGATTCGCTTGAGGTTGATTCATGTTGAATGCGGCTGCATGTGCTTGCTGCAAGGGATTATTCTTCATATAAGAAAGAATAAAAATCAACATCGTTTCTATATCTGGAAAAACATTGTCTTTACGTTGCTTTTTACCCGTCTTCGGTAATTACCTGAAACGGTATAGACGGAAATATAAGCTTCCCAGCATGGTTCAAAGAATTGAACTAAAATATTGAACTGGTGAAGTTTAACGCCCACAACTGATAAAAATTGGGCTTCGTTTAATCTTAAATCGGTGTAATTCATTTGTTTGCAAAGTAAAACTTTTATATCTATATTTATAACTTATATAACGACTATTCAATATAATTACAAAGCCAAACAAAATAGAAATTAGTACAAAAGAAAACAAAAACCTATCTTTAAAATATATTAATGAGTTTTTGTAAATAGTTTGTGCCTGGCTTGACAAATAAACTAACACACACAGACACTTGCCTTAATTTCAATGATGTGAGAATGACATTTTATTGGAAAATGTTCGTTTAAGTTTAAAACATAAATCGGAACAAAAAGTTTAGTATAAACAAAGCTGAAAATTCAACAAAAAGAGTTATTTGACAAAATATAAAATTTAAACTTTATTTATACATAGCTGACAATCAAACCACAAGAATTCATTAGAACTAAAACAACAGACATAACAGAATTTATAATAATTTCAATTTATGACAAAATTCTAAAAATAAGTCAAATGGAACTTTGATTGGCTGAATGAGTGTAAAATACAAAGACCACACAACTGACAGCTACTGGAGAGAAGCTAAAAAATAAAACCCGGTTAGGATTGGACAAAAATCCAATCCCAACCGGGAAACGTTTAGCAATGAAAAAAGTCTATCGGATCAAATTCACGAACACACCCGGAATCAAACCTAACAAAATCATTAAAACGGCAGCCAGTATAATCTGGTTTTTGTAGTTTTTACTGGAATCAATAGCTGCGCTTGCCGACGGTTCATTAGCATACATGGCAATAACCGGACGGATGTAAAAATACACGCTGATCATAGAACCGATAATGGCTACGATAACCAATGGCAGATTTCCCTGTTCGATAGCCGACACAAATAAATTATATTTAGCCGCAAAACCAATTAAAGGAGGAATACCGGCAAGCGAAAGCATAGCTATAGTCATGGCAAAAGCTTCGGTCGGGTTGTGTTTTGAAAGTCCGTTGAATGCTTTAATAGAAAATGTACCTGTCTCTTCACGAACCAGAATAAGCACCGCAAAAGCAGTAATTGTGGCTATGGTATAGGACATGGAATAAAGCAGTAGAACGCCTGCTGCTTCGTTTTTCAGGGCAATAATGGCAATTAGCATATATCCTGCATGAGCTATCCCTGAATAAGCAAACATTCGCTTCACATTATCCTGGAAAAAAGCCGAAAGGTTTCCGATAAGAATAGTAGCTATTGAGAACACGGTAAGCGTTGTTTTCCAGATTGATTCCACTTCACCGAAACTGGACTGCATCAGGCGGAAAAATGCCGCTATAGCTGCAACTTTACCTACAGTAGCCATAAAGGTAGTTATCAGTGTTGGCGAGCCTTCGTAAACATCAGGCGCCCAGAAATGAAACGGAGCCGCACCGATTTTAAACGTCATCCCGATAGCCAGCAGCAGCAAACCAATGTTCATCATACCCGGCATATTGGCTTGGTTTGCAATCACGTATTGTTTAATGGCTTCCAGGTTCATGCTTCCGCTAGCTCCATAAATAAGAGCAATTCCAAACAACAGGAAGCCCGATGCAAACGAACCGGTAAGGAAGTATTTCATAGCTGCCTCATTCGAATTGGGATCGAACTTCTTGCTGCCAGCCAAAATGTAAAGCGACAACGAAAGGGTTTCGATACCCACAAACAACATCAGCAAATTACCAAATGCCGTCATGATCAGACTACCCACCAATGCAAAAAGTATCAGCGCGTAAATATCTTCGAGCGGCCGCTTAACGGGCTTGTAATATACCGGAGCAAAAATAAACACCAGCAAGGTGGTAAAAATCAGCACTCCATTGAAAGCGACACTAAAATTATCGGCAATATACATTTCGTTGTAATAATGTATCGACTGGTTCCAACCCAATAAATTGAGAATAAAGGCTAGTGTAAGTCCCACATAAACAATGGGCAAAAGGGGTGCTTTCTTTTGAATGGAACCAAAGAAAAGAACAACGATAGCAACAATAGCAATGGTAATTATGGCGTACATAAGTAGCTATGAGTTATAAATTATTTGTTATAAAATGGGTTGACAGGTTTTATATTCCTTCAACCACGACTTGTCAACTATGAACTGTTATTTTACTGCGCCCTGAAGGAACTGTAATACAAATGATGGATAAATACCTACTACAAAAATTGAGACAATGATTGGAATAAACAGCATCATTTCACCAAATGTTAAATCATTAAATTTGGCAGTTGCTTCATTTTTGGGTCCGTACATGATTTTCTGGTACATCCGCAGCATATAAACCGCTCCCAATATGATGGTCAATCCTGCAATGATGGCAATGATTTTATTAAACTGGAACAGTCCCAAAAGAATCAGAAACTCGCCCACGAAACTGTTGGTAAGCGGAAGCGCCACATTGGCCAGCAAAATTATCATAAAGACAACCGCAAACCTTGGGGCTTTACTGGCAATACCTCCCAAATCGTCTATCATGTCGGTTCCGGTCCTGATTACAATCATTTGGTAGCAAAGGAAAAACCCAACCACATTCACACCATGCGAGAACATCTGCAAAACAGCCCCCTCAATACCATAATGATTATTCGAAAGCAAGCCCAGAGCTATGATACCCACGTGCGAAAGCGATACAAAGGCGATCATTTTTTTCAGCTTAGGTTGGCGGATAGCGATAATAGCTCCGTAAATCACCCCAAAAAGTATCAGCGGTAAAAATATGAGCGAACCATTCGCAACCACATCCGGGCAAATGGGTAGTATAAATCGAATGATACCGTACAATCCCATTTTGAGCATAATACCGGCCAGTATCATTGAACCCTGAACCGGAGAGACGTTATAAGTTTCAGCCTGCCAGGAATGGAACGGGAACAACGGTATTTTAATGGCAAAAGCCAGAAAGAATGCTAGAAAAACAGGTATCTGCACTTCGTAAGGCAGCTTTAGCTGGTAAAAACTTTCAAAACTAAACGAGTGCGGCGTAGTAAGCGTGTATAAATAAAGAATAGCTATCAACATAGCAAAACTGCCCACCACCGTGTAAATAAGGAACTTGACGCTTATTTTCTTTCTGTTTTCACCACCCCAAATAGCCGTAATCAGGAAGATAGGCATCATGGCAAGTTCCCAGAAAATATAAAAGAGAACCATTTCCGAGGCGGTAAAAACGCCAATCAGAGCCATTTCCATCAAGAGGATGAGTGCATAGAAATTATGGTTTCGCACTTCGCGGTCGTTATTGGAAGCAATGATAACCGGAATTAGCAAAGACGTGAGCATAACCATTATGAGCGAAACGGCATTGATATATATAATAATATCTATATCCAGCAACTGCTTTAAATTCAGGCTCAGATTCAGAATTTTATTATCGGCAAAAGTAAAAGCGTAACCTGCCACCACAGTAACGGCAAATTCTACCAGCGAAGCAACCAGCGCGAAGTTTCTACTATGCTTCCCAAGTTTGCCTGTAAATAAGAGCAACGACGAAAATAACGGAATAATGAGTAAAAGTATGATAATCATTCTCTTTTATAGTATAATATTAAAAAATAGAATGGCAATAATACTGAGCACCATGATAACCAGGTAGAATCCTACGTTTCCGGTTTGCAACAACCGTAGCTTTTTACCGACAAACAACGTTCCGTTTCCAACAGCATTTACAAAACCATTGATAATGCTTTGATCAACCAGTTCGCGGAAAATATCGGAAATGAACCCAAGCGGTTTCACAACGCAGAAGTCATATATTTCATCAAAATAAAATTTACCTGCAGCCACTTTCGACAAACCTGCCGGTTCGGCAAATTCCCTATCATTCACAAAACGTTTATAGCTCAGGAATACCAGTAAAGCAATCAGCAATAATGGAACTGTAAAAATCAACCATTCGATTTGCAGGTCGAGTGCATGTTCGGAAACAGCAACAAGGCTGTTTGATTTTTCAAAAACCGGTGCCAGGAAATTATCGAAGCCCTGTGTTTCGGAAAAAAGCTTTGGCATTTGCACAAACCCGGCAATAACAGACAAAATTGCCAGGACAGCCATTGGATAAAGCATCACTTTAGGCGATTCGTGTACGTGGTGATTGGCTTTAAGCGCCTTGCTTTCCGGTTTATAAAACGCTACGAAAAGCAAACGGAACATATAAATGGTGGTTAGCAACGAAATAAACGTAGCCAGAAGCCCCATGCCTGTACCGTGCTCGTAAGCCGCAGTCAGAATCATCTCTTTGGAGAAAAATCCGGCAAATGGCGGAATACCCGATATAGCAATTGTTCCGATAATAAACAAAGCGAAAGTAAACGGAATTTTCTTGCGCAAGCCACCCATATTGCGTATATCCTGCTCGTTGCTCAAGGCATGGATAACGCTACCGGCAGCAAGGAAAAGAAGCGCTTTGAAAAAGGCATGTGTGGTTAAATGGAACATAGCTCCCGAAAAAGAGCCCAAGCCAAGAGCCATAAACAAAAATCCAAGTTGGCTCACGGTAGAATAGGCCAGAACCTTTTTAATATCGTTTTGATAAATGGCTATCAGCGCGCTTACTAATGCAGTGACGGCACCAACCACCAGAATGATATTCATGGTCACAGGCGAAAGTACAAAAAGCACACTCGAACGGGCAATCAGGTAAATACCGGCTGTAACCATGGTAGCCGCGTGAATCAAGGCCGAAACAGGCGTTGGACCGGCCATTGCATCCGGCAACCATGTGAATAAAGGAATTTGCGCACTTTTACCCGTAGCTCCGATAAACAAACACAACGTTACGAAAAACAAAGTCATATCGCCCGATGGTAGCAAACTGGCTTTGGCGGCAATTTCGCTTATGGATAATGTTTTGAAATTAACGAACAGAATAAAAATGCCGATCAGGAATCCCAGGTCACCGATACGGTTCATGATAAATGCCTTTTTGGCGGCATCATTGTTTGCGTGGTCTTTAAACCAGAAGCCAATCAGCAAATACGAGCACAGACCAACGCCTTCCCAACCAATAAACAGCATTAAGTAGTTGGAACTTAACACCAGGATAAGCATGAAAAAGACAAATAAATTCATGTAAGAGAAAAAGCGGTTAACGCCCTCATCTTCTTTCATGTACCCGATTGAGTAAATATGAATCAGTAACCCGACACCATTTATAATCAAAAGCATCAGCGCCGATAAACGATCTATGGTTAGTGCAAAGGGAATTGAGAATGTCTGCAAACCTGATCCAATCAAAAAGCGGAATTTCTAATGTTGAGTTGGTTGAACTTACCTGCCCAAACAAAATTGCAGAGAAAACCAGGTTGATAAATATTGCCGCTGAAGCCAACGTACCCGACAAGTTCCGGTTCATTTGCTTTTGGAACAAACCGGTTGCCAGAAAGCCCAGTAGCGGGAAAACAAGTAGTAAAATTGATATAAGTTCCATTAATTTAATTGATAGTTGACAGTTGATAATGCAGAATCAATCGCCAATTAGTTTTTAAGTCTGTTTAATACATTTATATCGATCGTCTTGGTCGACCGGTAAACCACTACCAGCAGAGCCAGTCCGATGGCTACTTCAGCCGCAGCCACCACCATGATAAAGAACACGAATATCTGGCCGGCCGGATCGTTGCGGTAAGCCGAAAAAGCAGAAAGCAACAGGTTAGCCGAATTGAGCATCAGCTCCACCGACATAAAAATGACCAAAGCATTTCGTTTAGCCAGCACCCCGACAACTCCAATGGAGAAAAGTGCAGAACAAAACAGAATGTAATATTGTAACGGGATAGTCTGTATAGTTTCCATATTAAATATAACCCCTAACCCCTAAAGGGGAATTAAATTAGTTTTGATTTATAATAACATTCAAACAGATTCCATTGAATCTTCCCTACTCCCCTTTAGGGGTTGGGGGTAGTCTTTCAATTCTTATCTTTTTTACCTAACATTACCGCACCTACCATAGCCGCCAGGAATAGAATGGACGACAATTCGAAGGGTAATAAATAATCGCTGTAAAGGGTTTTCCCCAGGTTTCGCACCAATCCTATCTGCGTGAGCTCCGGATTACCAACCGTAGAAACATCAAACGATTTGAGCGTACCGATCAGCACCAGAAAAATCATTCCACCGGCAATAGCGGCCACCAGTTTCATCCACGTCGATTTCTGAAACTCGCCTTGTATATTCAGGTTCAGCAACATCACCGTAAAAAGGAAAAGTACCATGATAGCACCGGCATACACAATAATATGCACTACTGCTAGAAACTGTGCATTCAGCATAATATAATGGCCGGCCAACGTAAAAAAAGTCAGCGTCAGGTACAACACGCTGTGAATCGGTTTTTTGGAGAGCAACACCATTAGAGCCGAAACTATGGCTACAAAACTCAGGAAGAAAAAAAGATATTGTGAAAGCATAATCTTTTATTTACGATTTTAGATTTACGATTTTAGATTGGGTTTGTATCACCCAATTGTCAATCGTCAATTGTCAATTGTCACTTATTATGTGATTTTGTTTTGTCTTTTTTGAACTCAAGCACTTCGGGTGTCTGGCGTTTCGAAACATCCACGCGGGCATCCATTTTTTCCACCAATACATCTTTTCCATAAATAAAATCATTCCGCTTGTATTCGCTCGGTACAATTCGGTTTGTAAGGAAAATGGCTTCTTTCGGGCAAGCAGTTTCGCAATCGCCGCAAAAAATGCATCTCAGCATATTGATTTCATATACCGAAGCATATTTTTCCTCACGATACAAATGCTTTTCGTCTTCTTTGCGCTCGGCAGCAATCATCGTAATTGCTTCGGCAGGACATGCAAGAGCACACAATCCGCATGCAGTGCAACGTTCACGACCTTCATCGTCCAGTTTCAGTACATGCAACCCGCGGTAAATATCCGAAAACGGACGTTTTACTTCGGGGTATTGGATAGTCACTTCTCTTTTGAAAAAGTGGCTGAATGTGATTAACATCCCTTTGAAAATAGCCGGCAAATAGAAACGCTCAATAAGCGTCATCTTTTTGTTCGATACCATTTTCGAGCGATTGGTCAGAGATATCTTATTTTGATTCATTTCTTATTTCTTAAACACTAAATATAAAAATCCGGTAATAATCATGTTCGCTATTGCCCATGGCATCAATCCTTTCCAGCCGAAGCGCATCAACTGGTCGTAGCGGAAACGTGGCAATGTCCAGCGAACCCACATAAACAGGAATCCAAAGAATGATATTTTGGCAAACAGCACAATTGTTCCGATAATGGTTATCATGTTGTGCGACAAGCCGAGATCATCCATGAACGGGAAGTTGTACCCGCCAAAATAAAGCGAGGCTATCATGGCCGAAGAAATAAACATGTTGATGTATTCGGAGAAAAGGTAAAAACCAAGCTTCATCGAGCTGTATTCGGTATGGTAACCGCCAATCAACTCGGTTTCACATTCCGGAAGGTCAAATGGCGCCCGGTTGGTTTCGGCAAAAGCACAAATTACAAACACCACAAAACCGATTGGCTGGGTAAACACATTCCAGTTCATGCCGTGCTGCATGCTCACTATCTCGTTCAGGCTCAAGCTTCCGGTTGTCATTACAATTGTTACAATGGACATACTCATAGCCAATTCGTAACTGATCATTTGCGAAGCGGCCCGTACCGAACCCATCAATGCGTATTTATTGTTCGACGACCAACCGCCAATCATAATTCCGTAAACTCCAATAGAAATCACCGCAAAAACATACAATACCCCAATGTTGATATCGGCCACTTGCAGGGCAAACTCCTTTCCGGCAATAATTAATGAACCACCCCATGGAATTACCGCACTACTAAGCAAAGCCACCAACATGGTAAGCGAAGGTCCCATTATGTAAAGCACTTTATCGGCATTGGCCGGCATAAACTCCTCTTTCATGAAAAGTTTCAAACCATCGGCAACCGGTTGCAGCAACCCGAAAGTTCCGGCACGGTTCGGTCCTAAGCGATCCTGGAAAAATCCGGCAATCTTGCGTTCAAAAAGCGTGGCATACATGGCAATCACGAGGCTCAACAGCAAAATAGCCACACACAGGATTAGTTTATATAAAACAAATTGTATATCCATAAATTACTCCATTTCTTCTTTTATCGGGTTAATAACGGAAGGAATGACAACATTCCGGTAATGATTCTGATTGATAACCGAGTAAGACTCAATTTTGCGTGGTCCTTCGATTACCCAGTCGGCGCTGCTTTTCTTTTCAAAACGACATTCGTTGCAAATAAAATCATGCACTTCGCCGTATTTATCCTTTCGTCCGGTAACCCGATACACTTCGTCGCCGCGGAACCAGATAGTTGCTTTGCCGCTGCATTTGGGACAATCGCGGTGGGCATCCATTGGTTTCAGGAACCATACGCGGTTTTTGAAACGGAACGTTTTGTCTGTCAATGCCCCAACAGGACATACATCAATCATATTTCCGGAAAAATCATTCTCAATAGCCTGTTGAATAAAAGTGGAGATTTCCGATTTTTCGCCTCGGTACAATACGCCATGCACCCGATTATCTGTTAATTGGTCGGCCGCATACACGCAACGGTAGCAAAGTATGCATCGGTTTGGATGAAACTGGATCAAATCGCCGATATCGATTTTTTCGTACGTCCGTTTTTCTTCTTCAAAGCGGGAAGAATTAGTTCCGTGCTCGTAGCTCAAATCCTGCAAATCGCACTCTCCGGCCTGGTCGCAAACGGGGCAATCCAGTGGGTGATTCAGCAATAAAAATTCCACTACGGCTTTGCGGGCATCAATTACTTCGGGCGAAGTAATATTCTGCACCACCATACCATCCATCACTTCGGTGCGGCACGAAGCCACCAGTTTGGGCATTGGACGCGGATCGGCTGTCGAACCCTGAGCCACTTTCACCATACACGAACGGCACTTTCCACCACTGTCTTTCAATTCGGAGTGATAGCACATGGCCGGTGGAACCACATCGCCACCAATCATGCGGGCAGCTTGCAGAATCGTTGTTCCCGGTTCTACTTCAATGCTCTTATTATCAATTGTTACCTTATACATCTTAAATCAATTAAACAACCCCTAACCCCGAAAGGGGAACAGAGTTACTTTTATTTCTTATATCTCTCTTAAAAAACTTTTATCAGCAGGACTAATTTAATCTCCTTTAGGGGCTAGGGTGTCTTTCATTCCCCGGTTACCGCAGGTATTTCCTGATATTTCTCCAACGAACCATGCTTCACATTCTTTACCACTTCCGGATTTTGAACATGAAACTCAAATTCGTGGCGGAAATGCCGTATAGCTGCAGCGACAGGCCAGGCAGCCGCATCTCCAAGCGGACAAATGGTATTTCCTTCAATTTTTCCAGCTATGCTTACCAATAAGTCAATGTCTTTCATTTTGCCTTCTCCGTTTTCGATCCGGTGCAAAACACTTTCCATCCAGCTGGTTCCTTCGCGGCAGGGCGAACATTGTCCGCAGGATTCGTGATGATAGAAACGGGAGAAATTATAGGTATTCCGCACAATGCAGGCATCCTCATCATAAACAATAAATCCTCCCGAACCAAGCATCGAACCGCTCACGAAACCACCTTCTGATAATGATTCGTAGCTCATCAGGCGAGGCTGGCCTTCTGCAGTTTTCAAAATCAGATTTTTGGGAAGAATCGGAACTGACGATCCTCCGGGAATAACAGCTTTCAGTTCTTTGCCGTTTTTAATTCCGCCGCAGTATTTGTCGCTGTAAATAAATTCTTCCACGGGCAATCCCAGTTCTATTTCGTAGACGCCCGGATTATTGATATTTCCGCAAGCCGAAATCAGTTTGGTTCCGGTACTGCGGCCTACGCCTATTTTCGAATAAGCTTCGCCTCCATTGTTTACGATCCAACCGATATTAGCGAGCGTTTCTACGTTATTTACCACTGTTGGGCAATCGTACAAACCTTTGATAGCGGGAAATGGCGGTTTCAGGCGTGGATTTCCGCGTTTGCCTTCCAGCGATTCCAGCAACGCCGTTTCTTCCCCGCAAATGTAGGCACCCGCTCCGGTGTGAACGTACATGTTCAAATCGTAACCGCTACCAAGGATATCTTTTCCGAGCAAGCCGGCCTGGTAAGCTTCTTTAAGCGCTTCGTTCAAAATACCGATAACCTCTTTAAACTCACCACGCACATAAATGTATGCCGTATTGGCTCCTAATGCATAAGCTGAACAAATCATCCCTTCAATCAAACGGTGAGGAATGTTCATTAACAGGTAGCGGTCTTTAAAAGTTCCCGGTTCGCTTTCGTCGCCGTTGCAAACCAGATAACGCGGATTGCCGCTTTTCTTGTCGATAAAACTCCACTTCATTCCTGTTGGGAAACCGGCTCCACCACGGCCACGCAGACCCGAAGTTTTCACTTCAGTCACCACTTCGTCGGGAGTCATCGTTTTCAGGGCTTTTTCAATCGACTTGTATCCGCCGTTTTTGCGGTACACTTCCAGCGAGCGAATTCCTTCTACCTCTATATTTTCTAAGATAATCTTTCTTTCCATGTCAACTCTTCGGGTTTCTTAAGTTCGCTTTCGCTTCTCAGTTTGGCAATAATTTCATCTATTTTTTTCAAATCCAGAAATTCATGGAATTCAGTATTCACCTGCATTACCGGCGCCGAGCCACAAGCTCCGAGGCATTCAACCGCTTTAAGCGAAAACAGATTATCCTCGGTGGTTTCGCCCACTTTGATCTGGAGTTTTTCTTCCAGATAAGCAATCATATCATCGGCACCGCAAATGGCACACGGACCAGTTTGGCAAACTTCAATCACGTATTTTCCAACAGGATCAATGTAAAATTGCGAGTAAAAAGTAGCTACCTCGTACACTTCAATCGGTGTGATATTCAGCAATCCGGCCACGTAATCCATGATGTCTACGTTCAGGCTTCCACCCAATTCCTCTTGTGCTATGTGCAAAATTGGAATTAAAGCTGATTTATGTTGTCCTTCGGGATAATGCGAAATTATCGTTTGTATTTTCGCCAGGGTCTCCGGTGTAAAGGAAACATCCAGTCCTTTCTTTACGTAGAGTTTATGTTTAAAATGTTTTCCGCTCATTGTATATTAACTTCGGAAGAATCGATCTTCCAATTGTAAATCGTAAATCTTTAAATTGTAAATTGCTTTAAGCATCCAGCTCGCCGGCAATCACATTCATGCTACTCATGGTCAGGATAGCATCCGACAACGAAGAACCGGTAATGATTTCGGGGAAAGCCTGATAGTATATAAAACCGGGACGACGGAAATGCAGGCGGTAAGGAGTGCGACCTCCATCGGCCACCACGTAAAATCCAAGTTCTCCGTTAGCAGCTTCTACCGCCGAGTAAATTTCTTTCTTTGGTACATCTATTTCGCCCATCACCATTTTGAAATGGCTGATCAACGGTTCCATTTTGCTGTAAACATCCTCTTTCGGAGGCATGTAAAAAGCAGGAACTTCCGTGTTGAATTTTCCTTCCGGTAAATTTTCCAACGCTAAGTTTATCATCTTGATACTTTCCCACATTTCGGTTTCTCGAACGCAGAAGCGGTCGTAGATATCACCATTTCCCCCTACAGGAACGATAAAATCAAAGTCATTGTACGACGAATATGGCTCATTCACACGCACATCGTAATCGATACCCGCTGCACGAAGATTTGGTCCCGAAAAACTATAACTCAATGCCCTTTCTGCCGAAATTCCACCCACGTTCACCGTTCTGTCCATGAAAATACGGTTGCGCATCAACAGGTTTTCAAATTCATGCAGCACATTTGGCAAGCGCTTCATCAATTCGCGGATTTTCTGGATAGCAAGTGGAGAGAAATCACGGTCGAAACCGCCTACGCGGCCCAGGTTTGTGGTAAGGCGGGCTCCACATATTTCTTCAAAAATCTCGTAGATAGCCTCACGCTCCTGAAACACATATACGAAACCGGTCAACGCACCGCTATCTACCCCAATTACACTGTTACAAACCAAATGGTCGGCAATTCGCGCCAGCTCCATAATAATAATACGCATATAATCAACGCGCTTGCTCGTTTCAACACCCAGCAGTTTTTCCACGGCCAAATGCCAGCCAATGTTATTGATGGGCGACGAACAATAGTTCAACCGGTCGGTAAGTGTGGTGATTTGATAGTACGGGCGGCGTTCGGCAATTTTTTCAAATGCCCGGTGAATGTACCCAATGGTTTGCTCGGCACCAACGATTGTTTCGCCGTTCATTGTCAACACGTTCTGGAAAATACCATGCGTAGCGGGGTGCGTTGGCCCAAGGTTCAGCGTGCTGTATACCTTTTCATCCTGCTGGGTTAAATCTAAATGGTGTTCCGAATTTATGGTTTTCATTCCTTCAATCTCTTATTATACAAGCTTATACCGGAACTGTTTCCCGCTATAAACTATAAACTTCTAACTATAAACTAAATACCTATCTCCCGAAAAAGCGATCATCTTTATCCTCACGGGTTGCATCCTCCAACGGATAATCTTTCAGCATGGGATGATAATTCATAAACTCCACGTTCAGAATGCGGGTGAGATTTGGATGCCCTATAAATTCAATCCCATAGAAATCAAAGGTTTCACGTTCCATCCAGTTGGCTCCGGAGAAAAGGGGAACAATGCTTTCTACCTGGGGATTGTCTCTGGTCACGAAAGTTTTCAACCGAATGCGTTTATTTTCCACCAGGTTATGCAAATGGTAAACCACGCCCAGCTCCTTTTCCAGCTCCGGGTAATGAATGCCGCACAAATCGGTCAGGTAAATAAAATCCAGTTCTTCCTTCAGAAATGTAATAATCGGTTTGATATTTTCCGAAGTAACGGTGACAGTAAAAAAATCGGACGTTTCGTCTACAGATAAGATGCTTTTTTCGAATTTGCTGTTCAGCTTCTGAAGTAATACGCTGTTTTCCATTAAAAACAATTTACAATTTTACGAATTATGATTGAATCATACTTTCTTCAATCATTTCAATTCTCCTCTCAACTCGAGGAGGTGGTAAAGGGGGTGGGTGGAGATTACTTATCTATTTTGATACCGTATTTCTCCAGCATTTCTTTGTATTCCGGGCTATAGCGGCGACGCAAAGGCTCATTACCAACGAGTTCCTGAATCTTCATAAACCCATCGATAATTTGCTCCGGACGAGGAGGACATCCCGGTACGTAAACATCTACCGGCACGACTTTATCAATCCCCTGCAACACGCTGTAAGTATCGAAAATACCTCCGCTCGAATGCACAAGCCCCAATGGCAATTACCCAGCGAGGTTCAGCCATTTGTTCGTAAACCTGTTGCACAACCGGTGCCATTTTCTTGGCAATGGTTCCCATTACCATAAGCAAATCGGCCTGACGGGGCGAGAAGCTCAATCGCTCTGCTCCAAACCGGCCCAAATCATAATGTGCTCCCATTGTTGCCATAAATTCAATTCCGCAACAAGAGGTAGCAAAAGGCAATGGCCACAACGAATTTTTTCGTGCAAGCCCCACAGCCTTATCTAACGTAGTGGCAAAGAAACCCGGAGCACTATATCCCTCGGGCGCTTCAACTACTGTATATTTATCTTTTTCAGCCATAACAATCTTTCCTTTACTAAAAAACTACCTTCTATAAACTATAAACTACCTCTATAAACTATTCCTGTTCCTTGTTCCAGTCCAATGCTCCTTTTTTGTAAATATAATAGAAGCCAAAAACAAAAATTCCCATAAAAAGCATCATGCTCAGAAATCCACTCCACTCAGTATCCTTGAAATTTACCGCCCAAGGATAAAAAAAGATAACTTCCACATCGAACAATACAAAAAGGATTGCAATCAAAAAATACTTGATAGAAAATGGAAAACGGGCGTTACCCTGAACCTCAATTCCGCATTCGAAATTTTCTTCTTTTTTCAGCGTGCGAACCCTTTTCCGGGTACTGACTATCAGGTGGGTTACCGTCATTACTATCACAACAAATGAAATCGCAACAAAAAATTGAATCAATACAGGTTGGTAATCGGTAGCAGTGAAAATTCGTTCCATCATTTAAAAATTTGAGTACAAAATTAGAGAAAAATTTCCGTAATTAGAAATGCAACATCTCCTTATCAAGCACATCATTTAAGAAATTACAGTCTAAACATTTGATATCAAATAGATTAATTAAAGAAAAATTTCTCTAATTATTTTCGTACACAGTCTAATTACGCCATACAACAAGATTAGTTCCCGGAAAGTTTAGCCAAAAACCATAAAGAAATTCTTTTTTCCAATTTATTGTGATTGTGAATATATCAGGTTTATCATGTCCTCAATCCTGCCAGCTTTTTCCAAATTACAATATCCGGCCAATCGGCATCAAAGACACTCGAAAACTTCAAAAAAGTCCACTTTTTGTCGTATTTTTGCATCAAAAAAAGGGGTTGCAAATTTTAAATGCAGGATATGGACTTTGAATCGAAAACCGTGATTATTTCCGGTGCAGGAAAAGGAATCGGGCGCAGTATTGCGCTGGCCTATGCTGCTGCAGGGGCTTCTGTAATTATTGCCGAAAAAGACGAATCTGAGGGTTTGAGAACCGAAGCTGAAATCATGCAAACAGATGGAAACTCCCTGTTTGTAAAAACAGATGTCAGCTCCGAGACAGATATTATCAATCTGCTAAACAGAACAATCGAAAAATACGGACGGATTGATATTGTAATCAACAACGCGGGCTTTGCACGGTGGAAATCGCCTTATGAGCTAAGCGTAGAGGAATGGGATAGCGTATTGAATACCAACCTGCGCGGATCCTTTCTCCTTGCCCGTGAAGCGGCAAAGTACATGCGCCAAACCGGTGGCGGATCCATTGTTAACATCGCCTCTACCCGGGCTTTTATGTCCGAGCCAAACTCCGAAGCTTACGCTGCGTCCAAAGGTGGAATATTGGCACTAACCCATGCACTGGCTGCGTCATTTGCCCCGGACCGGATTCAGGTAAACTGCATTAGCCCCGGTTGGATAGAAACTGGGGATTACTCGCTACTGCGCGATATCGACCATTCGCAACATTTTGCGCAACGGGTTGGAAAACCCGAAGACATTGCCCGCGCCTGCCTGTTTCTGACGGCTTCCAACAACGAATTTATCACCGGCACCAACCTCACTATCGATGGGGGCATGACACGAAAAATGATTTATGAAGAGTAGGAATTTTCTTTGGCTATTTGTCACAAAAAAAGGAATCAAACTTAAGTTTGATTCCTTTTTTTGTGTGATCCGTTATTGATACTATTCAGCCGGTTTCATTACCACTTCCAGCACATTGCCTTGCGAAACAATATCCTTCAGAGTTTTTTGAATCAATTCCGGAGTCAGCGCTTCAACGGATGATTTATAATCGGCCACCAGGTTTAGCTTATCCTGATAATAGCGCTCAAGCGCACTCTGCCACCAACCGTTTTGTGCAACATCTTCGGTATATTTCTTCAACATATTCTCTTTCACTTTTTGCAAATCATCCTGACGCGGACCATTAGCAACTATCTCTGCCACTTCTGCATGAATTATGCCCATTAATTTGGCCTGTTTCAACGGATCAGTATCGAACTGCATCATCAATGTTGCCTCATCAACCGGCGTATTGGTCATGCTGCCACGAACGCCAACCCCATACGAGCCACCTTCTTTTTCACGGATACTTTCCAGATAACGCATATTCAGGATGCTTCCAATGGCAGTTACTGCAGTCCGGTTGGTAACATTAAACGGCATGGCTGCACTATACAAAATGAAGTTCGATGCTTTTTTCACCTTCATCTCTTTCGTAAAATCGTTCTCTACTTTTCCTTTGGGTTTGCGGATATTGTTATCGGTGAATTTCTCTCCGCCCTTTTTCGATTTCAAGCCACCCAGGTAAGTGCAAATCGCAGTTTTAACCGCTTCATTATTTGGATCCACATTTCCGGTAAAGATAAAAGTAAAGTCTGCAGGAACGGCAAAACGCTCTTTATAAATAGCTAAAGCCTTGTCCTGATCAATCAAATCCATGTTCTTCAAATTGAGGATAACCGTACGTGGATTATGGCTTGTAACTGTCTGGTTGATGGAGTCAGAAAAAGCTTTGCGCGGATCGCTTTCGCTATTTGCCAGGCTCGCCCTGTAGTTGTTCATAAGAGCTTTAAATGCATTATCATCTTTGCGTGGTGCTGTAAAATAGAGATATACCAGCTGCATCATGGTTTCGAAGTCGCCAACAGAAGAATTACCCGAGAAGCCTTCATCGTACATATCGATGGCTGGACTTACAGAAGCAATTTTCCCCGTCAGGATTTTTCCCAACTCTACAGAATTATATTCGCCAAGCCCGTTGTTGCTGACGATTGAAGCTGCCAATGTTCCTGAAATCAGATCGGACGGATTTTGCACTTTCGACAAACCACCTTCGCTGAATGCAGTAAGCAAAATCTCATCCTGCTTGAATTTGGTTGGTTTTACGATTACTTTCACACCGTTGCTCAAAGTCCATTCGGTGGTTCCGAGCAAAGCATTATTGGTTGTTTTTTTGATTTTTCCCGCTTTTGGAGCTTTTTTAATCAATGGCTTATTCAGATTTTCTTCGGCCTTGGCAGTCAGTTCGGCCTTTTTAGCAGCATTGACAGATGCCAGAATTTGCTCATTCGTCGGGATTTTCACGGCTTCCTTGTCCGGAGCCATAATTGAAATAATCAGGTTATTATCCGTCACATAGGATTTTACGAGTTGGTTAACCATATCTAACGGAAGCTTTGGAAGCACCGACTGCAGAGTTTGGTATTCCCACTCGACGCCAGGAATCGCTTCCTGAGTCAGGAAGTTGCGCACATATTCACGCACCAAATCATTATTTTTTTGATTTTCGCGTTCATTATAGGCCTTTTCAACGTTCTTCAGCAAGTCTGTTTTAGCCCGCTCCAATTCCGAGTTGGTAAATCCGAACCGTTTTATTTTTTCAGCTTCGAGCAACAACGCATTCAGCCCTGCCAATTCCTGACCTTCCTTCGGAACTGCAAGCATTTGGAAAGCATCTTTGGATTTCACCAACTCTCCATAATAGGCATATCCAGCCACAAACGGAGCATCAGCCTGCTGGGTAATTTCTTCGAAACGATTCCCAATCATGCTGCCTATAAGCGAATTGGCTGTATTAACCACATAACCATTTATCGACAATTTCACATCAGCCGGAAGCACATCGTGTTTGTATTCCAGTTCGATGCGCGTAACACGTGCCTCAGGGTCTTTCACAACCGACACAATCGGCTGCTCATTGTCCAGAATTGGGTAAACCGGACGTTCGCCTGCATTACTCTTCTTCGCGATGTCGGCAAACAAGGTTTTTATCTTTGCTTCCACTTTATCCACATCCACGTCCCCCACAATGAGAATGGCCTGTAAATCCGGACGGTACCATTTCTTATAATAATCGCGGATAGTTTGGTGGGCGAAGTTATTGATAATAGCCGTATCGCCAATTACATCGCGCTTGGCATATTGCGAGCCCGGATATTTCAGTTTGTTGGATTCTTTCCACATCCGTCGGTCGGCACCGGCACCGGTACGCCATTCTTCGCGAATCACTCCCCGCTCGGCATCAATTTCAGTTCCATCCAGGGTAATAAAACTGGACCAATCGTGAAGTACCAGCAAAGCACTATCGATAATTCCATCGCGGGTAGTGGGAACATCCGACAGATTGTAAACTGTTTCGTCCAGCGAGGTATAAGCATTGATATTGGCGCCAAACTTCACGCCTATCTTTTCAAAATAGTTGATAATCCCTTTGCCCGGATAATTTTTGGTGCCATTAAAAGCCATATGTTCCAGGAAGTGGGCCAATCCGTTCTGGTTATCATTTTCAAGAATAGCTCCCACGTTTTGGGCTATAAAAAACTCCGCCCGCTGCTTGGGTTCTTTGTTTGCCCGGATGTAATACGTGAGCCCGTTATCCAGTTTCCCATACCGCACTTTAGGGTCAATGGGAAGTGGCTGCAAATCCTGGGCACATAAATTCACCGCCATTAAAATCACAAAACAGAAAGAGCTAAATCTGAGAAGGTTTGTTCGCATAATTAAATATTTTAGAGGTAAAATTTAAACCGTTATTTTTTTATGAATTGCAAAGGAAAGTATTATTTATGAATTAACCAAATAATTTTATCGTTTTCCGATAAAAATTTCTTAATCATTCACAAAAATGCTCTCAACTAAAATTGATTTTATCCGGAACTTCCATTTCGCGGAAGATTTGTGAGTCCAAAACAGTAACTTTGCCCATAAAAAAACACTATGTCAGAAGAATTGTTTATTGCAGCCGGAACAGACAAAAAAGAAAAATACGAAGCCTTGCTCCCACAACTGGAGGCTTTGACAACCGGAGAACCCGATTTGATTGCCAATCTGGCAAATGTGGCTGCCGCCCTTCGCGAAACCTTTGGCTGGTGGTGGGTTGGTTTTTACCTGGTAAAAAACGGCGAACTCGTTCTCGGCCCATTCCAGGGACCCATTGCCTGCACACGCATTAAGCATGGCAAAGGCGTTTGCGGAACGGCCTGGAAAGAAGCCCGCAGCCTGCTGGTTCCCGATGTAGAAGCATTCCCGGGGCATATTGCCTGCAGCAGCAGCTCCGTGTCGGAAATTGTTGTGCCTGTATTTGATAAAAGCGCAGAAGTGGTTGGCGTGCTGGACGTGGATAGCGAACGCTACGATGTGCTGGACGAAACGGATGTGGTTTATCTGGAAAAAATTGCCGGGATAATTACGTGCCTGGTATAGTCTTTTTTATAAGCTTCGCGAGTACGCGAAGGCCAAAGGGAAGCAAAGATTCATTCATCGCTCAGAAATTTTCCGAAGGTTCAACAGGCATTCATCCATGCTTCAGAAAATTTCTGAGACCTCAACGAACCTTCATCCATGCTTCAGAAATTTTCTGAGACCTGAACGAACCTTCATTCATGCTTCGGAAATTTTCTGAAGGACCAACGAGCGTCATTTCATGCCTGAGAAAATTTCTGAAGGTTCAATGTTAATATATCCTTTGCATTGGATCGCTATTTCAGGACGAAACAATTCGCAATACAGGTTATAAATAACTACAACAAATACTGCCCCTCCTCTTTCAGCCTTTTTCTCAAATGCGGGACATCAACGGCGTGAACATCGTTCCGATGATTGCGCAAAGCATGAACCGCAGCCATGCCGGCAGCTTCGCCCGTAACCAGGCAAGCCGACTGAACGCGTACACTTCCCTGAACGATTTGCTCCGTAGAAATACATCGCCCGGCAACCAGCACGTTTTTCAATCCTTTGGGTGTAAGGCAACGGTACGGAATACCATGCGATTCGCCCCATTTATAGGGCTCGGGGCGACCCAGGTTATTTTCAAAATTCTTTTCTTTTAGTACTTTGTCAATTTCCTCCCTGGAATTATGAATGTCGATAAAGTAATTGTTACGCCCTATCTCATCGGGAAAAGTGGCCCGGGCCATCCAGTCCTTTAGCGTTAATTTATAATCGCCTTCAATAATCCGCGACTCCCGGATACCCATTAATTGACCCGTATTAACCAAAAAGGCCTCTTTAAAAACAGAAGGCCTGAATTCTTTCAATGCAGCCAGGTATTGATAAGCTATTTCCCTACCCTGAAACATGGCATCGGACAGACTGCGGGGATTTGTACTATCCACTTCAAACAAATGCCCCGCATTCAGCCCTACGGCGTTGGGTCCAATATAATTGATACACAAATGGGCATCTTTGATGGCCGGATACTTGCCCGAAGCAACAATTTCCCAAACGGGACTTGTTTTGTTACCGCCATAAAGCGAATTAAAAGAATCGATATTCGAAGGGTTCACATTCAGGTTTACAATCTCGAAACAGTGGGTAGAAGGCATTGGTATTCCCTTGGCATTCCCTCTTGTGAACGATGCTCCAGCCCAGGTAGCCAGATCGCCATCGCCCGTGCAATCAACGTAAACTTTGGCGCGGTAAGCTGTCAGTCCCGATTTATTGCTAACAACTATCGCATCCACTTCTTTGTCATTTTTCATTTCCACCGAAGCCAAATGCGAGAAGAACAATACGCTTACATGAGCATCCGCAAGCATCCTGTCATAAACAAGCTTTAGCCACTCCGGATTGATAGCCACCCAGTCCGTTTTATCTGCCGGTTCAAACGGAACACCTTTCTTTGATTCGTCGAAAACTTTACCCGCAATACCCCTGTAAATCCGCTTTTCGCCATCCGAAAATGGCGTCCATGCCGGAACAAGCCCTGAGGTTCCCATTCCACCCAGGCATCCCATCCCTTCAACCAGAAGTGTCTTCGCCCCTTCCCTGGCTGCCGAAATAGCCGCAGCACAACCGGCAGGGCCACCACCAACAACAATAACATCCCATTGGTCGTCGAGCTGAATTTTTGTCTTTTTCAAATTCAGCGATTTACCATTGTTTGGGAATAAAGATTTGATTTGATCTTTGGTTTGAGCCGATGAGGACATAAATGGTACTGCCGTTGCCAGAGTCAGCATCCCCGATACTTTTATGAAACTTCGCCTATTTAATAATTTATCGTTATTCATTTCATTAATCCTTTTTCAAGATATCAACTTTACAAAATCTTTCTCTATTGATAAATTCTCACATAATCAATCACATATTCCTGCTTAAGTTTACTCAGGTCAACGCCGTTGCGGCCACCCCATCCACCTCCAAAGGCGGAATTAAGAATCAGGTAGAACGGTTGATCAAACGGCCAGGCCGACCAGCCCTTTTCATCCTTTTTTACAGAATATTTCAATTCTCCATCCAAATACCATTTAATCTGGTCTTTGCTCCATTCAAGGCCATAAATATGGAAATCGGTGTACGACGTCGGGCATGGAACCGTGAACCGTTTCTGGTTATTTTTGGTGTGATTATATTTGTCGGAATGTATGGCGTAATGAACATCGTTGGGTTCGTAACCTACGTGTTCCATAATATCAATCTCGCCACTGCGGGGCCAATCACCGTATTTATCGTTTTCCGGCATCATCCAAATGGCCGGCCAGGTACCTAAACACATGGGGAGTTTTGCCCGCACCTCCACTTTGCAGTATTTCCAGCTTTTTTTACCCTTTGTGGTAATACTTGCCGAGGTTACCGGATGAATTTTTCCATCAATCAATGCGCTATCATTCAATATAGCTATGTGCAGGTTTCCATCTTTCTGATAGCAGTTTTCCTGACGTTTTACGGTGTAATACTGTTTTTCGCCATTGCGGACATAGCCTTTTTCGTAGCCCCATAACAAATCATTGGGAAGCCCGGCGGCATTAAACTCGTCGGCAAATACTAATTTTGAGAAAGGTTTGCGGGCAAAACCACCCTGGCTAAAAACCAAACAGCCGACAACAATCAAAAAATAAATTCTTTTCATTTGATCTTACTATTAATCTTTTAAAACTTTTGAAGTGTACGTATTTCCGTTTTTGCTAACGCGAACCATATACATACCTTGTGGTAAACCAGCCATCGTTATTGTATTTCCTACAGAAGACAACAGCAAAACTCCCTGCAAATTCAAAATTTCCAAACGGGACACGCACTCTTCGGCATACAATTGATCTTTCACCGGATTGGGGAATAATTTCACATTCTCAGCCAATACACTTTTTACGGCAGAATGTTTTTTGAGTTCCCATTATCATCACGTTATCAATTTCAAAATCGAAAGTACTGTTTCCCTTTCCAAACTGCAAACTCAGGTTTTGTGCGCTCCCGGGCGAAATAACAAACGATTGCGTTTGCCATGTATCGGTCAGGGGCAACGTAGCAACATCCGCCCAACTGCCATTTCCTAACTTCACTTTTACACCCGGGCTCTTTGCCGAATTGGCAGCGGTGTTGAACGCGGCTCTTTTGGTCTCGTCAACTACCCAGCGCGCATCAAATACTAGCCGTAGATTGTCATATCCATCAAGTTTCGAAATACCCGGAAACACAATATCTGTCCCACCAGAGCTAAATTGCATTACATGGCTGTTGGTATTCGGATATTTTACCAGTTTGATATTGCCCGTCGACGTAAGATCTACATTTCCCACCCAGTTACCGGCACGCAATGATGGGTTTCCTGTAAAATTAGCATTTTCATTTTCGGGATAAACAATACAAAACGATTCGCGATACAAACAAATATCATTGGAAGTCGTTTTCGTGAATTTCAAATCATCAAAATAAGCAATATCTTCCGAAGCATTAGGCACTTCGCTTCGGCGGTAACCAATTTGCACCAGCCCAATGGGATAAGCTCCCACAAACGTATGCTCAATTTTAAACCATTTCCCTTTTGCCGGCGGAGTTATCTCATAGGTATCGTATCGCCGGCGGCTTTCGCGCGAAGTACCAAGGCCTTTGCAGGTGATATGCACTTTTCCATCGGGCATATTGGCAGGGATATACGCTTTTAGTTCCACCGTATTATAATATCGGGCATCCAACGTTGCATCTTCTACCCTGATTTCAATTTCGCTCCATTGCGCATTGTGGATGAAAAGCCCGGCTATCTCGGAATTATTCACAGCATCCGGTGCCGGATTGCGGGCTGGTTCCATCATATCTGCCCAGGTTGAAGTCATTGGGTAGATTTCGTCATAATCAAAAAGTACGATCTTTTCCTGTGCTTGTGTAACAGAAATAGCACCTAGTAAAAGTAACAGAAATAAGTATTTGTTTTGCATAGTATTATTATTTTTTCAAAAACAGAAAATCAGTTTTTTATTCGTAAACCAGCCAGGCAGTTGCCACACAGGTTTTATCTGCTTTTACCTGAATCCAGTGCGCACTGAAACCCTCAGGGAATTTATGAGTAATGGGTTGCCCTGCTTTTACCGCAAAAACTTTATAAACAACAGGTGAAGTTGAATAGTACGTTGTATGCAACAAGACCGAAATATTCACATCCCTATCCGATGAAAGCGTCAATGTTTTTTTATCATAACCGGTCATTATATACATATCGGATAAAACATTGGCTTTCACGGCCGAATTTTTCCACGGGCCACCCTCACCAACAGGATGCCCGAATTTCCAAAGGTCGTCCACTCCGCCCATCCATAAGGCCACATTGCTTGCAGAATCCTTAACAATATGATTTAAAGGAGCAGCATCTGCTCTTACGCCACTCATCAAAAGCAATCCATTCCAGGTATTGAAGTCACTTATTTTTTTGTTATGGGTGGCTATGGGGCGCATCATTTTATAGAGCGGTTCAGCATCTACTGCCTGCAACGGAACTTCGTAGAATGTACCGTGAATATTGGCTAATGCTCTTTCGGACATCACTTCCCGGATATTTCTGTAGGCATCCGGCAGGTAACTGCCTTTTCCTTTTGGCAAGCGAAGTTGATAGTTATCTGCTTTTAAAATCACGGATGCATCATCTTCAGACCATATCGCTTTATTGACCAAAGCCTTAGCAGCCCAAACACTATCTTTACTCCCGGCCTGAAATGAAATGCTGTATTTATCCAGGTCATAACCTTTAGCTTTGACAAATTGCCCATTTACGATATCTCCGGTAAAAGCCGATAGATTAAAATTATTCTTATTGCTGTAAAGTTTAGCGTGAATTACCTTCCCTGCATAGCCTGAATCGGCCAGACCATCAAACAGTTCAACACCATCAGCTGTGTTACACAGACTGGCATCTGTGTAATGAAAGGTAGCAGTAAATTTTGGTATTGCTTTGCTGCTGATTATACGAATCCAGGCTGCTGACAGATGTTTGTCAAATAATACATATTGATAGCCATTGGGTGCAAGGTTAATACTTTTGAAGTTTTTCCAATGATTATCGCCGGCAATGTCGAGCTGTAAGGTAATTTTCACGGCATTGTCACTTTGGTTGCAGAGGTGTAAAACGCGGTTGTCGAAACCACTGAACAAATAGGGTAGCGAAGGCGTACCCGCTTTTACCGAATCTTCCAAATAAATTGATCCATAACCAGTTGACGGTCCCCATTTTTTCAATTCATCAAAAGATCCCATCCAAAGTGAAGATTGGCACTGACCGGCCAATTCATTACCCTGGATACTGGTCTGGTCGGTTCCTAACACAAGCTTTCCATTCCAGGATGTAAAATCAGGAACATAACGCAAATGCGAACCAATAGGTGTAATACCTGCTGTATTGGTAGCCGAGAATGTGGCTGGAAAATTGAAAAACATCCCGTGCATATCCATCATGAACTTACCGTCCTGAATCTCGCGGATACGTGGCCATTCGGTAAACCACCCGTGCGATGGATCGTTATTATTGGCCGCTTTGGGAAGTAAAAAAGTAGACCAAACGCCCTTATCCATCACTTTTAGACGAAGTGAGCGTTTGTCCCAGCCTATGGTCCAAAGTGGTGATTGTTCGTTGGGAATCGCGTTTATACCATTTTTAGTAGTCACATCTGTGGTTTGCCTGCGCTCTACAACGTTAAACTTACTGCCATCAAACTCAGCTAAAACACCGTATTTTTCATTCCCCACCATATTTTTGCTGCTCACCTGCCACAATTCTGTCGGTTCAAATGCCCCCGATACCTCACCATTATTTGTAAGAATAAGCTTCCCCTGACTGGTATAAGCTCCTTTACCATGCCATCCGGGCAATGGATTCTCATACAGCATTTTGGGCTGTAGGGTATTCACATCCACTTCCCACAGCTCTCCTTCCATCATATAATAATAAACTTTATTCCCGGGAGCAGAGAGATGCCTGGCAATAGCGGTAACCCGCCCGGGCATCTTTTTAATGTCTATTACACGGACATTCCCTTTTGCATCAATTGCATAATGTCCGATAAAGAGTTGATTGGACTCCTTATGCACCATCCGTCCGGCAGGCGTTCCGCCAACGCTTCCGGAAAAGATTTCCATCTTCAGGTTTTTATCAATGGTGTATAATTTGTGCTCACTGCCGGCAGGTTCGTGTGCAGCGTAATTAATCGTGTACAATTTTCCGGCCCATTCTACGATAGCGCCTATCCCACATTCCCATTGTTCATTAGGTATATAACTGTTTTTCCCATTTACCCTCGCATGTGAGTATGTAGTTAAATGCGGATAAATGCCACTTACATTAAAGCTGCCATTGACGGAGGTAATTTCCCCATTGACGTGCGTAAAAGTTGCTGCCGGGAATTGTTTTTGTGCAAAAGTGTTGATTGAGATAAATAAAAAGAAAATAGAAAGTATTTTTTTCAGTAATAAATTCATGGGTATCTGATTAAAGACTAACAGTAAATGTTGAGGGGTGGACTATTAAAACCAAGGACAAAAAATTTCCGGGGAGTAGCCATGCAATGAATATTCGTTTTTACATGGTATTCTAAACATAAAAAATAGCGGGCAGGAATATTTTCAGACCAACGAAATGAAAATTTCCTGCCCACACCTGATAGTGATAGCTACGTTAGAATAAAACTTTTTGCGAACTCATACGGCTTCCGTCGTTGAACAAAAGAACAAAAACTCCATGTCCAAAAGCCAATTTTGAAAGTTCAACCGAGGTAGTGATTTGCGCTGAATATACCGTTCTCCCTGTCATGTTCACAATAGCCATTGAGAATGGTTTGTCATGCAGGCTTTTTACCGTGATTGTATTTCCAGATTGAGACACACGATAGTTATCCATAATATATTCAGGTGAATAAACCGTATTGGCAGCTTCAAACTCGTAAGCACCAATATCCTTCCGGTTATTGGTTGACAGACCTCGTGTATCAACCGCCAATACATAGTTAGCGCCAAATTTTACAGTTGTATTTTCAGTTCCGGCATTTACCAAAGCGCTTGTACTTGCCGTAATAGGCAAATAAGGTACAAAATTGTCTATCGCCAGTGTGGAAGCCAATCCAACAGCAGCCAACGGATAGGTTGCAGTTGTTTTTACCACGTTGCTGTTTGTTGCCGCAGCCGAGTTAAAACAAGCATCATCAATCCCCTGGTTAACACCACCTTCCGTGCCAACAACAACATTGTTCACAGCTACCATTTCGTCGCGGCCATCAGCCACTTTTGCTTCAGACATGATACCCTGTTTGCCAGCTACTATTACGTTGTTAGCCAGATAAGCCTTGTTCATTAACAAACGGAAAGCGCAATCCGAGTTTTTATAGAATGTATTATTTGTAAGATATACTTTAGGATCACCATCGCACACATCGATAACAGCCTGATAAGGCGTCGGCGAAGTATTTTCCAGGAACGTACAGTTGGTAACTTCTACCAGCCCCATGTTGCTGTATTTTCCACTTGTAGAAGAATCATAAATATTGATTGCCGAACCGGCTCCACCGCTTTGAGTCATATTTTTGTAGAACGTACAATTCTGCACCACCAGCGTTCCCGGATCTCCCAGCGCCGGACCACATTGCATAATGGCAGCTCCTCTGGCTCCACCGCCCAGAAGGTTATTACCCTCAAAATATGAATTTTTAATAATTATACTTTTACCTCTTGCTGCAATAGCTCCACCACTCGCTCCGGCCTGATTGTTGATAAATTTGCAACTGTCAATTTCCAGTGTGTTGCCATCAAAGAAAATAGCACCTCCCGAGTAATAGTCAATACAGCGACCATTCATAAAAGTGATGCCTTTAATTTTCAGATCACAACCTGAACGTCCTAAAATGATACGGTCGCCTTGTCCCAAAAGCGGTCCGGTAGGACTGGTTTGAGCCGCTAATTCTGCTGCTTTAATGGTTACATTTTTTCCAACTATTTCCAACTTCTTGTTTGAACCCAGATTTAATTTGGCACTTGCCAATATCACAGAATTGGGAGCTATGTGAATAGTTGTAGGCGTATTATCTTTCAAACTGAATATTGCCGACTCAATGGTTTTCATAGGAGCAGCTTGCGAACCGTTATTGGCATCGTTTCCGCTGGCTGGATTCACATAAATGTCAACCGCACTTAAAGTAAAACATGCTAACAAAGCAGTCATACTCAGAAATAATTTTTTCTTCATAATAAAAAGAGTTTGTATTTTTAGTAATTAATTTTTTTAGTGGAATAATCCGTCAATCAGATTATTACTTTTTGGGCAACTGATTTTTGACCGTCATTTACAATAAATATCAACAATCCTTTAGGCAACTGAGCCTTGTTTATTGTAATGGCATTATTGCCTGCTTTCGAACAAATCAACTGTCCGTTAGGCAAATATACATTTACCGATATTTTTGAGGAAGCGCCTGCAACTGAAATTTCATTTGCAGTCTGTGTCAACGTGAACACACCCTTTGAAACGCCTTCTACAGTAGTTGTAGTATGATTGTTGAATTCATAGGCACCAATGTCGAAGCTGCTGCCTGCACTTCCGCTACCGCGGGTTATTCCCCTTGCATCTGTAGCAGGGATAATTATACCATCCATTGAGCTAATTCCTCTTTCTACCAACGGGCTTGAGCTACTTGTAATGGCCAGGTAAGGAACTGCCGATCCGCTGGTTTGAAGCGTTGTGGACAAGGCCAAAACATCAATGTCGTTTTGAGAGCTGATGACAACTTTCGTATTATTATCTGAATTGCCTGTTGCAAATGCAGCATCATCTATTTTTGAACTAAGTGGAACCTTGCAAGCAATGTAATTGTTTTTTGCTACTATAGCCGGACGACCCTCTGCTACAGAGAATTCGGTAATGATACCATGATCCTGAATTCCGGTTACAGATGTAACAGCATATTCATCACCAACAATCACATTATTGAACAAGCGCAAAGCCTGTTGTTTTCCCCACATTTTGATGGAGCAGTTAGAATTTCCGTAAAAGGTATTATTCACAAAAGTGGCAGTAGTTGCGGTTCCGGCTGGAGCTGTTGCACCGAGATAACTTAAATCAACAGCGGCAAACCCTGGAAGACCATTATTTTTACCGGCTCTGTTTTTATAGAAAGTACAATTGCTAACAGAGATAGTATTCAGGTAATTACGGGTAGTTCCATCAAAAGCTGTAATAATTGCGGAACCATATACTGCGTCATTTACCCGGCCAAGATTATTGCTGAATGTGGTATTTTCAACAATTAAAGTTCCCCCTGAGGCTGATCCCGTATGAGAAATGGCTGCTCCCTGATAACTATTTGAAAGATAGTTATTTTTAAAAGAAGAATTGGATATTTTGACGTAATTTCCCCCTCTGCACCCAATTGCGCCACCGTTACCGGACGCATTGCTATCGAATGTACAGCCCGATATTTTCAGGGAGTCACCGGCAAAGAAAATAGCTCCTCCGACACTATTATCACTATCTCCCAACCGGAAAGTCAGGTTTCTTAAATGAATCCGGCAACCGGTACTGGCTCTTAAAAGACGTAACTTTGCACCATTTCCTTCGAGCGTGGAATTATTTCCTTCAATGATAATTTTGCTGTTATCCGGCAACGAAATTCTTGCATAAACACCTGTTTGCGGTGTTTCGTTGAATAGAAAATAGCCTGAATTAGGCAAAACAAACGTTGTGTATCCGGTTGCATCCAATGCTCCTAATGCCTGGGCAAAGGTTGTTGGATTTGATGCATCCAACCCGCTGCCATCGCCTGCCGAAACTGGTGCAACATAAATAGTTTTGTCAGCAAAAGCGCTTAAAACGCTTGCTGCAACCATACAAATGAGTAAAAATTGTTTCTTCATAATATTGATTTTTTATAATTGATTTTATTGAAAGATTCTGACGTAATCAATCTGGTAATCCTGCGGATTAGCTCTCAGCAATGCCCGGTCGGTGCTTCCGCCCCAGCCACCCATGGCCAGGTTGAGCAACAGATAAAAGGGTTTGTTGAAAGGCCACGAACTCCATAGATGTTCCGCATTATTTGCTTTGAACTTTTGAACACCATCCAGATACCAAATCATGGTTTCGGGTGTCCACTGAAGTCCATAAGTATGAAACTCGGTATAAGCTGTAGGGCAATATGACTCTGGTTGTTTTGTGAAGATTTGCACCGTTTGCATTTGTATACTTGTAGGAATGTTGCGAAAAATGGACATAGCGGTAATCGGAAGCCACATATTCCATAATATCAATCTCTCCACTACGCGGCCAGCCTCCGTAAAAATCGTCGCGCGGCATCATCCAGATAGCCGGCCAGGTACCTATTCCTGCCATATAAGGCACTTTAGCACGAACCTCTACATAACCGTAAAGCCAGGCAGCTTTGCCTTTTGTAATAATACTTGCCGAAGACATGGGGCGCATTGCACCATCGATTATGCTCGAATCCTGACGTGCAACGAGATGCAAAAGCCCACCCTGCTGATAAGCATTTTCAACCCGTTTTTCGGTATAATACTGGAGTTCACCTCCACGGATATATCCTCTTTCATACTCCCATTTGCTATCATCGGGCAGCCCGGTTCCGTTAAACTCATCGTTCCACACCATTTTGGTATACCCCTTCGGAAAAGGAACAGTGGAAATTTTACCAGCATTATCAACTGTTATCCCCCATAAACTTCCATCAGAAGCTTTGCTGATAATGTTCCCGGTAGCATCGGAAAACTGGGCATAGGGGGTATTCAATAACTGTTGCTCGCCAATTGTGGCAAAACCGGTTCCGCTTATCAATGCTTACTTTTACAAAATAAGAACCCGCGCTCCAGTCGATAGTCTGGAAAGTTCCTGTTTCGGTTGTACCTTTTCCAATCGAAAGAGTCACCAATCCCTTTGAGTCGGTTGTCACCTCATGCAGTTCTGAATAGATCTTTGTTCCTCCTTCGCTTTCTAGATGCCGACTTGAAAATTTCAAATCTGAATTTCACATTGGCTCCGGCAAATGCTGACTCATCATTGGAATTCTTTACAACCGCCTGATATCTGAACGCATCCGGAGCCTGAGCAGCCAAATTCAGAATAAAACCAAAACAGAACAGGAGTATATATAATTTCTTCATTGCAGAATTTATTTCTTTATAATTATTGTTGATTTTGAGAACTGTGCAGAATAAACTTTAAGTATATATTGCCCTGCATCGAATTGCGAGAGGTTAACTTCTACCGGTCCCGACTGGTTTGTACTGCTGATTAATGTTCGCCCCACAAGGTCTGTCAGGCTAAGTGAAAAAACAGTACCGGCTTCAATATTTATATTCAGTTTGTCGATAACCGGATTTGGGAAAACATTTATTCCTGTAGATTCTACATCAGACAAAGCTGTTTTTACATCGAGTTCAAATGCATTGAAACCCTGATAAACTGTTACTCCCGACACAGTGGAGCCTCCTGTTAGCAAATCGCCAATACTCCACGAAACTTTATTCTGTTGTCCTCCGGCAGTACTTAGCAACTGCTGCGCAAACAATTGGCTCCCAAACAGCAACATTACCGAAAGGCTTATGATTGTTTTTTTCATAACTTTCATTCTCTTATTACAAAATTCATTGAACCTTGGTGGTTGTTAGCGATCCGTCATTAGCAATAGTTACATTCCACAATGAGCCATCCGGCGATTTAATGCGAAGATTTCCTGCAGCCTGGGCATATTTTGCAAACGGAATGCTCAGCAACTGCTGTGTGCTAAGGGTATAGTAGCCGCTTCCGTTATCAATTTCCACCTGCATAAAATAGTTTCCGATTGTCCAATCTATTTCCGCAAGCCCATACGAACCTGTAGCGGGAGTACCGGTCCCGATCTGAAGGCTTACAAGTCCGCTTTCGGTGGTTGTAGCCGCATGTGTTTCCTGAAAGGCAACAACTCCATCTGCTGTGGATTTGTGCAGGGTAAAACGTATGTTAACACTCTGGCTTTTCAAAATGCTCCCCTGGCTGTTACGTACCACAGCCTGAAACTGGAATGCATTCGGGGTTTGTGCCACAAGCTGCATTGCAACCAATAACCCGGTTAGAAATAGAAAAGAGAATTTTTTTTTCATATGTAAATAATTATTTTTAAATTGTCACATGGAACTCGTCCCGAAAAATCGGGACTCGTTTCATGATATACAAAAGTTAGTTATAAATTATCTGTGGATCTTTCAACGCAAATGTATTTAAACCCCAAAGAAGTTACTTGCAATAAATATTCGATAGTTTTAAATTATGGGCCTGCTGTTGCAAAATAGTATCAGATACTTTTGAAAATGTCGCATCATCCATATAAGCCAATGAAATCAGGCTAATTTTCAACACATTTTCACATATTTCCCGGATTAATACCAACCGAATTCTTTTAAACTATTTTCTCCTTAATAAGAAGCAGCTGTTCAATTCTGTTTTAAACAAACAGCTGTTCCGCTTCCGAACCTTATCAATAATTGTGACCTCTTTCAAAATAGTTTCTCAATCAGATTTGCTTTTGTTTGAATTCGCGAATTAAGATTCAGACAAACCAACGAACAGGCATGTTCAAATCTTTAATCTGAAGCTTGGGAATCCGACATTACAAAACTATTTATTTCAGCCCGGCAAAGTTTGTAATATATTTCCTTATGTTTTAAACTACGTATCGGTGGTTGTAAAAATGAAGCAAATCGTTTGTAAATTGTAGCATTCGCGCTGTAACGGCTAAACAAAGAGCTATTTATCAGTCATTTTATTCAAACTCAGGTTGAGCGAAAAAAGCAAAAAATTACCCCATGAATTTTGTAAACTCATGGGGTAATTCTATTCAGAAAAGACATTCGACTACAATAAATGGCCTATTCCTCTATTTCGTTTTCTATTTGTTTATTCTTATTTATTTCCACATACCGGCTGGGCGACATGCCGTAAAACTCCCGGAAACTATTGGAAAAGTGCGAAAGCAATGCAAATCCACAAGCATAGGTAACTTCCGAGATGGAGAGATTTTTGCTGGTGAGCAACACACCGGCATAACGCAAGCGCATGGTTTTCAGATAATCGCTCGGATTTTGATTGGTAATCTGCTTCAGTTTCCGTTGCAGCTGTGAGCGGCTGATACCTATTTGCTGGCTGATAATCTCTATGGATAAATCCGGATTATCCAGTTGGTCTTTGACTATATTTTCAAATTTCTCGAACAGCTTTTCGTCTACGGATTTCACTTTTATCTGCTCCTGCGGAACCTCGAATTTCCCTTCGTATTTGTTTTTAATGGTTTGACGCAACTCAATCAGTTTGCTTATGCGCACTTTCAAGTGACTTATATTAAATGGCTTGGGGATATATGAATCGGCTCCCACTTCAAGTCCTTCCACCCGCTGTTCGATGGATGTTTTGGCAGTGAGAATGATAACCGGAATATGGCAGGTTTTCTCATTTGTCTTTATTTTTTTACAAAGTTCAATACCATCCAACCCATCCATCATAACATCGGTAATCACACAATCGGGCAACTCCCGAATAGCCAGTTCAAGCCCCGCATTTCCATTGTCGGCTTGTATTATCTGGTAATCTTTAGATAAAATATCGGCAATATAACTTCTGATATCTTTATTATCCTCCACCACAAGCACTTTAAATTTAAACCGATTAGTCTGCTGCGTAACTTGCTCCTGCTCCCGCTCGTCAGATAAATCCAGACCCAACGACGGCTGAACAATTTCAGCCAGGCTTATCATTTTAGGAGATTCGGCTATCTCATCCGGATTCAGATAACTATTATCCAAAGGAATACAAATCACAAAACAAGCTCCTGATTCGGCAGAGTTGTTAACGTAAATTTTCCCATGATGAATTTCAATCAGGCTTCTGGACAAATGCAAGCCAATACCTGTTCCAATTTTATTGTAATTGCTATCATTTTTAATCTGGTAAAAGCGATTAAAAATTGTTTCTCGCTGATCTTCGGGGATTCCCGGCCCCGAATCGGATATCCGGATACGCAGATCGCCCTGATAAGTATCCACAACCAGACTTATCTTCCCTTTTTTAGGCGTGTATTTAAATGCATTCGACAGGACATTAAAAATAACTTTATCCATTTTTTCATGATCCATCCACACCTTGGGTAAATCTGGTGCAAAATCGAGATTGAACTCGCATTTACGCTCTGTTATGACATTGTCGAACGAAGATACTATCTCACGTACAAACTCCTGAACATCAGTTTCGGAAGCCGACAATTTCACCTGTCCCCTATCCAGTTTGCGCATTTCCATAATCTGGTTTACCAGACGAAGAATCCGCTGCCCATTCTGGTTTATAAGTTTGTAGGTATTCCGTAAAGTTCCGTCCGGGGTTTCTTTGATTAATTTTTCAATCGGAGTCAAAATCAACGTCAATGGCGTTCGGATTTCATGCGAAATATCTGTAAAAAATTGCAGCTTCGATTGCATAATTTGCTTTTCGTTTTCTTTCTGCAATTCATCATTCCGTTGCTCCAGACTCTGCTGCATACGCTTATATACCCAATAACCTGCCGCCAAAATCATCAGAGAATAAATAAGTTTAGCCCACCACGAAAGCCAGAATGGCGGCAAAACAACTACGGTTATACTACGCTCAATGGGCTCGGAATTTGGCAAATAAGCCCGGATATAAAATTTATATTTTCCATACCGGAGGTTGGTATAAGTCGCTAGTTTACTTCCCATGGGCAGGGTTTTCCAATCGTTGTCGAAACCCTCCATTTTCACCTGATAAACCACTTTGCCTGGGTTGTTGTATTCCAAAGCGGCAAAACCCAACGAAAAACTCTTGATATTATGGTCGATCGTGATTTCTTCTGCTGCGTTAATATTCTTCTTCAGATAGGAGTTTTCACCAATCTCCACCTTTTCATTGTAGATAAAAAGATTCGTGAAAACGAGGTTTTTCAACTGTGCCGATTCTTCAATTTTAAACGGAAAAAAGGAACTAAGCCCCTCAGTTCCACCAAAGAACAATTCGCCGGCCTTCGACTGGTAATAAGCTCCCCTCCTGTATTCATCATTGATCAATCCATCGCTAACGTAATAGTTTATAAAACTGTGGTTCAATCGGTTGAAGTGCGACAACCCCAAACTTGTACTGATCCACAGGTTATCATGTTTGTCTATTTCGATACCCGTAATCGAAGAGTTGGCCAAACCATCAGCTTCCGTGTAGAGTTTTACAGTGCCTTTTTTCAAATCTATGCAATGCAGTCCTTGCTTGGTTCCCACCCAAATATTGCTTTGCCGATCCTTTGCAATTACGGTAATGTTGTTATTGTTCAGCTTCCCGTTTTCCTTTTTATATTCCGAAAAGGTGTTTGTTGTGGGGTTCAAGCAACTAAGCCCGGCACTGCTCGTCCCGATCCACACTCTGCTGCCTCCATCCAACAAAATGGTTTGCACGGAGTTACTCGGAATCTGATTCCCGGTTTTCAACAAGTCGTAGGTATAACTCCGAATCTGTTTTGTGGCAGGATTATAAACACACAACCCATTCTCATTGGTACCAATCCACAAATTGCCATGGTTATCACCTTTTACCACATTAATATCTTTGACATCGCGGCCATCAACCACCAAAGGCACCTTCAGAAAGCTATCAGAACCGCTATTGTACAAAAACAATCCATATAGGTAAGTTCCAATCCAAATCCTCTTCTGACTATCTTCGAATATGGAAAGGATAACGCTGGCGTTTAGTTTGTCGCTGCCATAGTGTTTTTCAACTTTTCGCTGTGAATCCAGCCGGTAAATACCATCGCCATCGGTACCCACCCACACTTTGCCATTACTATCTTCCAGTACACTAAGCACACATTCACTTCCAATGCTTTTCTCCTGATAAAACGGATTGTAGCCAATGTTCCGAAACACTTTCTTTTTATCCGGTATCATCAGAATACCATCCTGATACAGAGCAATCCACAAATTACCCTGATTATCCTGCAAAACACAATGTACCTTGGCTTTTCGGAGATCCACCGTATTCAGGTCGGTTTCGTAGGTAGTTATTTTTTTTGTGCTATAGTCGTAACTTTTTAGCCCCAGTCCGTCGGTTCCAATCCACAGGTTGTTTTTATTTCCACGCTTCATGGTAAAAACGATATTGCCTGCCGGGATGTAGTTTCGGGTAAAACGCTTGTCGGCATAGTTGAAAAGATTTATCCCCCCGTCAATAGTGCCGACCAGGATATTGCCATCCGCATTTTCGAGAACTGAATATACCTTGTTGCTCGATAATGAATTCGGATCCTGGGCGTTGTAGGAATAATTTACCAGTGTGTGGTTCTGAACGTTAAGAATACTGATTCCGTTATCCTGCGAACCGATCCAGATATTGCCAAAACGATCTTCAAAAAGGGTATTGATTTTATTACTGCAAATGTTACTATTGGTTTGCATATAGTAAATCGGCTGGTGGCTGCCGGCACGAAGGCAAATGGCCCCGGAACGGCTGGTTGAAACCCAGATATTTCCCTTGCTGTCTTCGAGGATGCAGCTGAAATAGCTAAAATCGGTAACACGCGGATAGGAAAAACGGATATTGGAAAATTGCTCGGTATCGCGGTTAAATAACTGTAACCCGGCAGTTGTTCCTACCCAGAAATTTCCTGCCTTATCTTCCAAAACAGCCAACACGGAATTATCCACCAACGATGTGCTGTCATTCTGCCGGTGATAATACGTGCGGAAGTCGGAACCATCAAAAACATTCAAGCCGTTATCAGTACAAACCCAAATGTACCCATGCCTGTCCTGATAGATATTATTCACATGGCTGTTGGACAATTTATCCTTCAAACCATAAAACTTATCTGTGTTGCCATATAGGCTTACACAGCAAAATGCGACAAACATGCAAATGACAAAAACGAGTCGGTTAACAGCACTTCCCACGATATTCTTTTTAATATGCACAATCGATTGAAAAAACGCAAAACTTTGTATTAGAATAAATTCACAAAGTTTTTCCTTGCAAAAATAATACTTTTCAATCAGAATAAAGCCTTTTTAAATGGCTGCTACAATCATATAACACTTTGCGACATTTTTACAACACAGCACTCCAATTTGAAAATACCATGCTTTTATTTACAAGTATGAAAGATTTTATTGGAGTACTTTTGGATATTGAAATTTTCTGATTTTTCACATTCAAAATTATCATTAACTATATCCATCATGAAACGAGTCCGGCTTTAACTGGACTCGTTTCATGTGACCTTAAAAAACAAATTATTTACACATGAAACACAATCGGATTCTAAAAGTAAGGGGTCAGAGCAGAGTATGGGTCATGCTTTTGTCATTTCTTACCATCTGTTCGGCATTTTCGCAATCTAAAACAACCATTACCGGAACTATCCGCTCTGGAAATGACGTTTTGATTGGCGCCAATGTACTTGAAAAAGGGACAAAAAATAAAACCATCACCAACATCAATGGGCATTTCACATTGTCGGTAAGTCCCAATGCCCAACTTGAAATTTCTTACGTGGGCTACGAAAACAAAACCGTAAAAGTTGGCAACCAGTCAAAACTGAACATTGAACTGGCAGAATCGTCCAACCTGTTGAACGAAGTAGTGGCAGTCGGTTATGGCGTTCAGAAGAAAAAGTTAGTTACCGGCGCCACTGTACAGGTGAAAGGCGATGACATTTCGAAGCTGAACACGGTGAGTGCGCTTGGCGCTTTGCAAAGCCAGACTCCGGGGGTCAATATTGTTAAGGCAAATGGCAAGCCCGGCGAAGCATTTAAAGTGACCATCCGCGGGCTCGGAACCGTTGGTAACTCAAACCCGCTATATATTATCGATGGTGTACCGGGTGGCGATATCAACTTATTAAACCCAAGTGATATTGAAACGGTTGATGTGCTGAAAGACGCGGCTTCGGCAGCCATTTATGGCGCCAGAGCTGCCAATGGAGTTATACTTGTTACCACCAAACAAGGAAAAAAAGGAAAGGCATCTATCCAGTACGATGGCTACACCGGTTGGCAAAACCTGGCAAAAAAGGTAGATGTACTCAATGCCAAACAGTATCTGAGCGTCATGGAAAAAACCGGTTACGACAGGAATTATTTCCAGGCCAATATCCCGAATGAAATTCTTACAAATATCGATAACGGAACATTCACCGGCACAAACTGGCTGGATGAAATAACTATCAACAATGCTCCGATACTAAGTCACGCTATTAATATTGTTTCCGGAACCGATTTGTCTACTTTTTCTTCCGGATTTTCCTACACTTCTCAAAGTCCGCTCATCGGACTAAAAATCAGCGACGTAGAGGAAAAATACGAGCGTTATACGGCCCGTATGAATTCAGAACACAATATTATAAAAGTAAAAGATTACACTTTCCTTCAGTTCGGACAAACCCTGACCATGGCTTATGTAAATCGCTCCGGACTTGGCATGGGTACCGGCAATGTTTTCTGGAACGATGTTCGTAATGCGCTAACCGCCAATCCGCTCCTTCCTGTTTACGATGCCGACGGTAACTATCATAAACCATTGGCCGGACTCGATTATGAGTCAACCAATCCGATTGCTGAAATGGATTATCTTCGTTCGAATGTAAACAGTAAAAATTATAATGCACGGGGAAGTCTGTATTTTGTACTTCAACCCATTAAAAACCTGAAATTCAAATCGAACTTTGGTTTTGCTTATACCGGCTGGAGCAGTCGCGAATACGTTCCTGCTTACTGGCTCAATACCGTAAATTTGGCCGAAAATAATAAGGTCTCCCAGGGTTCCGGGAACGGATATCAATGGAGTTGGGACAATACCCTGAATTATGACTTTTCTCTGTTCGAAGATCACAAGCTTACTGCGCTCCTGGGTACCTCTATCGAAAAATGGGGAATGGGAGAGGATGTCAATGGGACTAATATCAACGCGCAGTTTTCTGGATTTGAATTTGCCTATTTATCAAATGCCAAAAAATTTGATAAAGATCAGTTATATGGGGCACCCTGGTCAGAAGGTGGGTTGGCATCGTTCTTTGGTCGCGTAAATTATGACTATAAAGGAAAATACATGGCCACAGCTGTAATGAGAGCCGATGGTTCATCTGCTTTTGCAAGAGGGCACCGCTGGGGCTATTTCCCTTCCTTTTCGGCCGGTTGGAATATTGCTGAAGAATCATTTTTCAGTCCTTTAAAAGATGCAGTAGATCAACTTAAATTAAGAGCCAGTTGGGGCGAAAACGGAAATTGCCAGATTCCTCCTTTCAGATATTTGAGCTCTATCGCTCTAGGGAGTTCTTTAAATTCAGCAATTTATTATTTTGGCACCAATAAAGAAGCAATAACTATCGGTTCTTATCCGGATTATATCAGTAATGAAAATCTTAAATGGGAAACATCCCGTCAGATTGACTTAGGATTCGATGCCCGTTTTCTGAACAGTCGGTTGGGTCTGAACTTCGATTGGTACAACAAGACAACCATTGACTGGTTGGTACTGCCTACTGCTTTAGGAATCTGGGGAACAGGTGGCCCAACCGTTAACGGAGGATCTGTATCGAATAGAGGGATCGAAGTGGCACTGAGTTGGGATGACAAGTTAGGTGATTTCTCCTACGGAGTAAAAGGAAATTTAACTTTCAATAAAAACGAGGTTTTAAGCATTGATAATTCCTACGGTTATATCAATGGAACTTCGGATATTTTAGCTCCTAATACCAGTTATTTATGCCGGGCCGAAGTGGGTTATCCTATTGGCTATTTCAGAGGATATAAAACGAATGGTATTTTCCAAAATCAAGCAGAAATTGACAATTACCTGAATGCAAACGGAGAGAAAATAATGCCTTCGGCTAAGCCGGGTGATTTGATATTCCTGGATTTGAACGAAAGCGGAGCCATTGACGATGGCGATAAAACCATGATTGGAAACCCTAATCCGGACTTTACCTACGGTTTGAATCTGAATCTTGGATATAAAGGAGTGGATTTGTCTGTAACCGGCTATGGAGTGGGCGGAAATCAAATTGCCAGATCGTACCGTAACTGGACCAACAAAGTATTCCAGAACTATACAACCGAAGCTTTGGGTGCCTGGACAGGCGAAGGAACTTCGAATAAAATCCCCGCAATTAGCGGAAGTAGCATAAACCGTGGCTATGTTTCTGATTTGTACATAGAAAATGGAGATTATTTCCGAATCACCAACATTACCCTTGGTTATAATCTGAAAGAACTTGTAAAATCATTGCCAATATCTCAAATGAGAATTTACGGAACGGTTCAGAATGCATTTACCTTCACTAAATACTCCGGAATGGATCCCGAGGTTGGTTATAATGGCGGCGATTCTTGGGCAACCGGCATTGACTTAGGATATTATCCAAGTGCGCGCACTTTTATGGTTGGTTGTAACATTAAATTCTGATACAAATAAAAAATTTGAACAATGAAAAAGATTATATATTTAATTTTCACAGTTTTTTTATTGACATCATGTGAAGATTTCCTTGATACAATAAATAAAACAAAAACAGATGCGAGCAACTATCCTACTCAGCCAAAGGATGCAAGCGAATTACTTACCGGCGTATATTCCATTTTGGGACGCCCGGAGCCCCTGTCCAGCAGCTTTATGACCTCGGAACTTATGTCCGACGACCGCTTTGGAGGCGGTGGGCCGGATGACCGTTCGTGTAAGGCGATAGACCAGTTTAAAAAATCGAGCGAAGACATGTTTAACGGTGGTTGGAGGGCTCACTATTTTGGTGTTTTCCGAAGCAATTTTTTAATATCACGGCTCGACGGTATTGAATGGGACACACAGGAAAATCGCAATAAAATTGAAGGAGAGGTGCACTTTTTGCGTGCTCATTTTTACTTCGATTTATCCCGCATGTTTGGCGAAGTTCCTTTAGTAACCCTTCCGGAACCGGTAAATATCCCCAAAAGCCCGGCATCGGCAACCTACGCACTTATCGCCTCGGATTTGAAAAAGGCCATTGAACTGTTGCCCGCAATCAAATATCAGGATATGAACAAAGAAAAAGACCTGGGCAGGGTAACAAAATGGGCTGCTGAGGCTTTAATGGCTCGTGTATTCTTATTTTATACCGGCTATTATGGCAAGCAAACTTTACCTCTGACCGGTGGAGGGGAAATCACAAAACAACAGGTTATCGACTGGACTGTTGACTGTATCGAAAACAGTGGGCATAATTTAATTCCGGACTTTAGAAATCTTTGGGCTTATTCGTATGTTCAGGATTATAAATATACTGCCGATAATGGATTAAGCTGGGTTGGAGATGGTAGTGAAGAAACGGTGTTTGCAGTAAAATATTCTGCATTAGCCAATGATTGGAATGCTCCTCACCAAAAAGCGAATCAGTTTTGCCTGTATTTTGGACTTAGAGGTCAACCACTTGGTTATAAAAACACCTTCCCGTTTGGCGTAGGTTGGGGAATGGGAACCGTAAACCCGAAAACATGGAGCGATTGGGATGATAACGATATCCGCAAAAAAGCATCGGTACTGAATGCCGCCGATAACACCGAACTGAAATCTTACATAAAAGGAGGCGATAACCTCATGGACGAAACTATGTACTGGAACAAAAAATACATCCCGATAAATGTTTGGAAAGATGCCTCAAAAACATCGGTAATGAATTTCAGTTACAAACTTTACAATATGACCGGAACAGATTATATGCGGGATAATATCCAGGATTTGATTCTGATCCGCTTCTCCGATGTATTGCTTATGGCAGCAGAATTAGGAGCTCCGAATGCACAAAACTATCTGGACAAAGTAAGAGCCAGGGTAGGTTTGGCATCTGTCCCTGTTACACTGGAGAATATCAAAAGCGAACGCCGCTTCGAACTGGCTTTCGAGGGAGTACGCTACTACGATTTGCTGCGCTGGAAAGACGAAAGTGTGATTACTACCAACCAAACCGAAGTATCTGTTTTCAACAGGAAAATACCTGCAAAAAAAACAGTCACTTTCCGACCTGAAACAGGAGGGTTTTTGCCCATTCCGCAGACTCAGATCGACCTGTCGGATGGCGTGCTAACGCAAAACCCCGGTTGGATTGGTACTGAAAATTATTTACAATAAGAATGGACAAATAATCAACTGCTTTGGAGCATCAATAAAGCAGTTGATTATCATTCTCCCACTGATTTGATTCCGGTCAGCACATTTGTTTGCTATTGACCTATGAGCTTAAAAATTACCTACAAAAGCATTTTATCGAATGAAACCATTATTTAGATACACGTTATTTCTGGCCTGCCTTTACAGCTTTGTTGCATGCAACACGCAAAACAAGGAAAATGGAAAAGCATTTATTCCATCGGATAAGAAAGCATCAACTGAAACCGTTGAATTATTTTCAGCTTTGCAAACGCGAATGGCAAACGGTGTCATGTTGGGGCATCAGGACGATTTGGCTTATGGGAATAAATGGTTTGGCGAATCGGGGCGGTCGGATGTAAAATCCGTTTGTGGCGACTATCCGGCTGTTTTTGGTTGGAATCTCGGAAATATTGAAAAAGACAGCATATATAATACTGACTCTATATCTTTTTCCAAACTACGTCAATACATTAAAGCAGTAGACAAAATCAACGGAATTTCGGTTTTGAGCTGGTGTTCCAATAATTCAATGGCAGAGCAGCCAGTAGGTTCAATACTTCAAGACCCAACTGCTCAAAAACAATTTGTGGGTTATCTGGATAAAATTGCAGGTTTCTTCAACAGTTTAAAAGACAATGACGGTAATTTCATTCCGGTTATTTTCCAGCCCTTTAACGAATACAATGTCGCAGGCAAATACTGGTGGAGCACCGATCGTTGTTCAGCTTCCGAATACAAAAAATTATGGGCCTTTACGGTTGATTATTTGCGTGACGCAAAAAAAATTCATCACGTGCTGTATTCGTATTCCATACATGCCGAAGATAATGCTAATGCTTTTAATAATTCTTACCCCGGTAACGAGTATGTGGATTTGGTTGGTGTTAGTCTCAATCTGAATCAGGATGAAGACCCTAGTGGAAAAATTTATGTCCGCACACTGAATAGCAACCTGTCTATTATCACCCAGTTTGCCGAAAAAAACAACAAAATAGCAGCGCTGACCAACACCGGAATGGAAGGAATCAAAATACCGGATTATTTTTCCAATTATCTCTTTCCCATTGTTTCCCAGTATAAATTATCCTACATCATGTTTGGGAAAAATGCCTGGAACGATGAAAAACATTATTTCATTCCCGTACCCGGACATCCGGCCAGCGAAGATTTTCTGAGTTTCTCGAAGAATCCTCGAATTCTTACCAGTTCAAAAATTAATTAGCCGCGGCTTTTTCCTAATATAACACGCATAAAATATAGAATGACAATCTGTTTTAGCAACGTGATTGTAAAATCGAAACAAAAAAGGTATTCATGAATCAGTTTTTAAAAAATTTACGGTATCTCTCTATAATAAGCATTGTATTTTTTCTGGTTGCAACAAATCTCTCCGCGCAAACCCCGGTATATCTGGACGAGACAAAACCACTCACGGAGCGCATTGAAGATGCACTGAAACGAATGAAGCTCGAAGAAAAAATCGCCATGTGCCATGCACAGTCCAAATTCAGTACGCCAGGCTGTCCCCGTTTGGGCATTCCTGAAATATGGATGAGTGATGGGCCGCATGGTGTCCGCATGGAGTTCGAGTGGGATAGTTGGTCGCATGCCGGCTGGGCCAACGATTCGTGTACGGCTTATCCGGCGCTGAGTTGCCTGGCTGCCACCTTCAACCCGGCTCTTTCGCTGCTTTATGGCAATGCTTTGGGCGAGGAAGCGCGTTACCGCAAAAAAGACATTATCCTGGGGCCTGGCGTGAATATCTACCGTACACCACTTAATGGGCGCAATTTCGAGTACATGGGCGAAGATCCTTATCTGACTTCGAAAATGGTTGTACCCTACATTCATGGCGTTCAGCAAAATGGCGTAGCAGCTTGCGTAAAGCATTTTGCCTTGAATAATCAGGAAAAAAACCGCGACGATGTAAACGTGGAAGCCAGCGACCGGGCATTGATGGAACTATATCTGCCGGCGTTTAAAGCCGCAGTTACCGAAGGAAAGGTTTGGTCGGTAATGGGTTCGTACAACAAGTTCAGAGGACAGTACTGTACGCATAACGATTTGTTGGTAAATAAAATACTGAAAGGTGATTGGCAGTTTGATGGCGTAATGGTAACCGACTGGGGATCGGCACACAACACTGACGAAGCTGCCCGCAACGGACTGGACATGGAAATGGGAACATGGACCAATGGCCTTACCTGGGGAGTTAGTTCGGCTTTCGATAATTATTACCTGGCTCAACCTTTTCTTAAAAAGATCAAAAGCGGTGAACTGCCCGAGTCCTTGCTTGATGAAAAAGTAAGGAGAATCCTGTTGCTGAATTTCCGCACCAACATGGATCGGAACCGTCCGTACGGCAAAAAGCTGACGCCTGAACACAAAGCCATCGCGCTGAAAGTAGCGGAAGAAGGCATTGTATTGCTTAAAAACGAAAAAAACTTCTTCCCGATTACCAAAGGCCGTTATGCAAAAATTGCTGTGATTGGCGAAAATGCCGTAAAAAAACTCAGTGCCGGAGGTGGTTCTTCCGAGTTGAAGCCTCAAGTGGAAATTTCGCCCCTACAAGGAATGATCGACAAATATGGCAAAGACCGGGTGGTTTTCAGTTTGGGCTATGCTTCGGGCAATCCCGACTATAGTCGTGAACTGCCCTCTCCCGTATAATACTGATTCGTTGGTAGCTGCTGCCATTGAAACAGCCAAAAATGCAGACGTTGTTCTCTTTTTTGGTGGGCTGAACAAAAATTTCCAACAGGATTGCGAGGGAGATGACCGCAAAAGCATGGATCTTCCGTTTGGACAAAATGAATTGATATCAAAGTTACTGGAAGTGAATAAAAACCTGGGGATTGTCATTATTAGCGGTAATGCGGTAAGCATGCCCTGGATAAATAAGGTGAACGGACTTATCCAATCGTGGTATCTGGGCTCTTACGGAGGTACGGCAACAGCCAATATTATTAGCGGCGACGCCAACCCGTCAGGCAAACTTCCGTTCAGCATACCGAAAAAGCTGGAAGACAACGGCGCCAACTCTTTTGGAGCCATTGCTTATCCGGGCGTTGATAAAACGGTTGAATACAAAGAAGATATTTTGGTGGGTTATCGCTGGTACGATACAAAAAAAATAGAACCCCAGTTTGCTTTTGGACACGGCTTGTCGTACACCACATTTGAATACGGAAAAATATCAACCGACAAGAACCAATACTCAAAATCAGACTCCATAAAGGTCATGCTTACACTTTCTAACAAAGGCAAATACGACGGATCGGAAACGGTTCAATTATATGTAAATCAAAAAAATCCGAAGGCAATTCGTCCGGCTAAAGAGTTGAAAAGCTTTACCAAAATTTTCCTGAAAGCAGGAGAAAGTAAAAATATAGAAATGGCAGTAAAAGTGAGCGATTTAGCGTACTACAACGATATAACCGGAAAGTGGATGGTGGACAACGATGATTTTATACTTATCGTTGCCGCTTCAGCAACCAACATGAAAGCCCGAAAAACCGTCCGGATAAACGAAATATAACTACACATAAGAGTTAAATATACATCTCAAAATAGAACAATTATCAACACTAAGACACAGAGACACGAAGAAGCATATTACAAGTATTGTTTATTTTTTTAATCAATTTAAGATGAAGACTATTTTTATTGAATTCATTTGCGCTTCGTGACTTTGATAGAGGCTTAAGACACAGAAGAAAACTTATTAATAAGTTTTCCTTCGTGCTCTTGAATATAACAAAGAAACAAATTGTGTCTTCGTGACTTCGTGTTTAATATCTTATTATTCAAACTTATAAATCTTCATTTCATTTAACATTTTTATTTATAATAAAAGTAGTACAATCATATTATCAAACAATTATCAGCTTTATTTCTAAAACAAAAATATTAATGAAAAAAATCAATTTACTACTATTGGGATTTCTATGTTGCTTAGCCACTTTTGCGACATCTCCCAAATACCATTTTATGCTCACCGGCGCTTCGTTTGGCGTCCCTGAAAACGGCTGGTTCGAATTAAGCTGCAAGGCTTTCGATGCCGAAGCTATCAACAAAGCCGTGTCAGGCGAAGCTATTTACCACACGGCCAACCGGATGGCAACCAATACTTTTTACACTCAGGCTGAGCTTGAACGGACGGATGCATTCATCATTATGCACGTACACAACCAAAATGTAGCCGACGCCACGTGGTTGAAAGAAAACTATGCCGACTATACCATGCCAACAACCAACTACGCCATTGCGTACGATTACGTAATAAAGCGGTATAAAGACGATTGCTACAAACTGAAAGACGACCCCACTTCGAAATACTACGGCACACCTAACGGAAAACCGGCTATTATCATCCTCTGCACACACTGGCACGATGCCAGAACGGTTTATAACCCGGCCATCCGGCTGCTTGCCCAAAAATGGAATCTGCCACTCGTGGAGTGGGATACCAATATTGGCTTCACTAAAAATGTGCTCGAGAACGGACAGCAACCAAGCATTCAATATTCCCTGAACAATGAGGTAATAAATGGTGTGACTTATGGTTGGCATCCTTTACACGGTCAGGAACAATATATTCAGAAGAAAATTTCTGCAATTTTCAATGCCGCCATGGAAAAAGTTGTGGGAATTGTGCCCGTGAGCGCAACCGTCTCGGCCAAATCCAATGTTGTTCTTCCGGGCGAAAATGCAGCCGTGAACGTTAGCTTTACCGGCACTCCACCCTGGAATTTCACTTACAAAGTAAATGGACAGACAATAAGTCGTGCCAATATATCGGACAACCCGCTCAAGCTCGAATTTCCAATCAGCGAAGGGCAAAATGTAGTTATTGAACCTGTTTCTGTATCAAATGCTTCGGTGGCCGAAGGAACCATTAGTGGTTCGGCTACTATCTCCGTAGCTGACAAAACATCCAGTCCCATTTTCGATGCGTATGTTCATCAGTATAACAAAACCACCAGTTATACCTCCGATCAGTTTGTACAGATAAAAACCAGCTCCGACAGTTATTCCCGCGAAGCTTTTTTCTCGTTTAATCTGGACAATGTAAAAACCACCGACCAGAAAATTATTTTCAGGACTTATTTCTATCAACGGGTGTATCCAAACAATGAAAACATCCTTGAAAATCATACCGTTGAAATGTATGGAAATACCGACATTTACACTACGCTTACATGGAACACCAAACCGACAAACATGACAAAAATTGGTGAAACTCTGATTACCCCATCCGAAATGGGAAGTTACATTAGCTGGGACATAACTAACTGGATTAAAGAACAAGTGGCAGCCGGAAAAACCAAAGCTACCTTAAGTCTGAAAGTGACTGCCGGTGCAACAGGACTACTCTATTTCTATTCTTCCGAATCGGATACGAACAAACCGCAATTTATAATTGAGAGCATGGGAACCACCGCCGGTACGACTTCAAGCCGATCTGCAGGAATTCATGTATGGCAAAATGGGAACAAACTTATAATAAACGGTGAAAACGATATTCAATCAGTATCGGTAATATCCGCCGCAGGCAAATGTATCTATCAGGATTACAGGGCAGCCGGTATTTCTTTGTCAATAGATACTTCGAACTTTCCCGCAGGAATGTACCTGGTCAATGTCGGATCTAAGGATCGGCCTTTCACTCAAAAGTGGATGAAACAATAGTTCATTGCAATAAAAAAATGATATTTTAAAACAAACCCTATTTTTTATACTGAATGAAAAAAACGATTGTCAATATACTTTTCTTCTTGTCAATTACTTTCTCCCTTTTTGCACAACCTGCCGAAAGAGTAGTACAGGTGTTAATTGCGCCAGATCATCCAGACTTGCTGTACAAAAAAGGAGAGTCGGTTAGATTCAACGTTTCGGTGTTGAAAAATTCTATTCCTGTCAAAGACGTTGCTGTCCGTTACGAGATCTCGGAGGATATGATGAAGCCCCATAAAACAGACAAATGTACGCTGAAAGACGGGACTTTGGCCCTTAATGCAGGAACTATGAAAAAGCCCGGATTTCTTCGTTGCCAGGTTTTTGCAAAAGTCAACGACGTAGAATATCTGGGAATTTCAACTGTGGGGTTTGAAAGAGAAAGCATTGAACCGGTTGCTAAAATGCCGGACGATTTTACTACTTTCTGGGAAAATGCCAAGGCTCAGGCTTCAAAAATCCCAATGGATATCAAAATGACACTTGTGGCGGATAAATGCACGGAAAAGGTGGATGTATATCATGTAAACATCCAAAATTTTGAAATCGGATCGCGTCTATACGGAATGTTAAGCGTTCCGCGGGATGGTGCGACACATCCGGCTATATTAAAAGTTCCCGGAGCCGGTATTCGTCCTTATGGAGCGAGTATTTCTGATGCCGAAAAAGGGTATATCGTTTTCGAAATTGGCATACACGGCATTCCGGTAAACCTCACCGGCGACATATACGATAACCTGAATAATGGCGCATTGAAAGGATATCATACCTTTAACCTCGAAAATAAAGACCGGTATTATTACAAACGGGTTTATCTGGGCTGTGTGCGTGCTATCGACTTTATTTACACACTTCCGCAATTCGATGGAAAAAATCTGATAACGTTGGGGGGAAGTCAGGGTGGTGCCTTGTCAATTATTACGGCAGCGCTGGATTCTAGGGTAAAAGGGTTAGTAGCATTTTTTCCTGCGCTTTGCGACCTGACAGGCTACTTACACGACAGGGCCGGTGGTTGGCCTCACATGTTCAACAACCCGGTAAACAATACTCCCGATAAAATAACCACGGCTGGTTACTACGATGTTGTGAATTTTGCACGGCAAATAAAAGTTCCGGGATTTTATTCATGCGGTTATAACGATATGGTTTGCCCGCCAACCACCACTTTTTCGGCATTTAATTCAATAAAAGCACCCAAAGAATTTTGCATAATGGAGAATACAGCCCATTATACATATCCCGAGCAATGGAGCGAAGCCTGGAAATGGGTGGATAATTTTTTCAAAAAATAACAGATCCAGACTGAAAAATCAACTGATTTCACCTGTGAAGTCCCGGTCAGTTATTGGATCAGCAATTATCTATCAGCAAAAAATCGTGACATCCGCTATATCGGCACTTCTATCTTTCACAATAACTATCAAAATATGAAACGAGCATGAATACGAAGATTCACCAACGTTGATGAAAATTTGACATGCGAGTTCCATGTGACAACTTAAAAACAATTATTTACACATGAAACAAATAATAATAGCACTGATGGCTTTTTCAATAATGAGCCTTCAAGCACAAAAAAAGAACTCACTACTCATCGAAGCTGAAAGCTTTAATGATAAAGGCGGCTGGGTGGTCGACCAGCAATTTATGGACATGATGGGTTCGCCGATACTGATGGCACACGGCATGGGAGTTCCGGTCAAAGATGCTATAACTAACGTACGTTTTCCGCAGGTTGGGAAATACCGCCTGTTTGTACGCACCCGCAACTGGGCAGCACGTTGGAATACCACAGATGCACCCGGGAAATTTCGCGTGTTGATAAACGGTGAAGCGGTAAGTCCGGTTTTTGGAACAGAATCGGCCGAATGGAACTGGCAAAACGGTGGTATTATCGAGATCAAACAAAAAAATTGCACGCTCACTTTGCACGACCTGACAGGATTCAACGGCCGCTGCGATGCCATTCTGGTTACACAGGATAAAAACTTCACGCCACCTTCCGATATCAAAAAACTGGCGGAACTCAGAGTTCAATTAAATCCAGCTATAAGAAAACCTGTAAAAACAGGACAGTTCGACTTTGTGGTTATTGGAGGTGGCATGGCCGGCACGTGTGCTGCCATTTCGGCGGCACGCCTCGGACTGAAAGTGGCATTGGTTCACGATCGCCCGGTTCTGGGCGGAAACAACAGTTCTGATGTTCGCGTGCATCTGGGCGGACGCATCAACATTGGATTATACCCTGCATTGGGTAATCTGGTAAATGAAATAGGACCTTCGGCTGAAGGAAATGCGGCTCCGGCCACCAATTACGAAGACGATAAAAAACTGAATGCAGTAAAGAATGAAAAAAACATTGCCCTCTTTCTGAATTACCACGCCGATAAGGTAAATATGAAAAGTGGGAAAATTGAAAGTATCGAGGCTACCGATATCCAAAGCGGTCGCAAAATCCGTTTTTCGGCTCCGCTTTTTGCTGATTGTACAGGCGACGCCACAATAGGATATTTAGCCGGGGCCAACTGTATGTGGGGACGCGAAAGTTCCGGTGAATTTAATGAAAATCTGGCTCTTCAGTCAGCCGACTCGTTAACCATGGGGACTTCAGTTCAGTGGTATGCGGAGCCGTTATCAAAAAACGCACCTTTTCCAGATATTCAATGGGGCTTGCCCTGGAACGAAGCCAAAGCTCATAAAATTACCAAAGGCGATTGGGACTGGGAAACCGGCATGGGAATTAATCAGATTGCAGAAGCAGAACGCATTCGGGATTATGGTTTGATGGTGGTTTATTCCAACTGGTCGTACCTGAAAAATCATGCTGTGGACAAAGAAAAATTTGCAAACCAACAATTGAAATGGGTGGCTTATGTTGGTGGAAAGCGCGAATCGCGCCGGTTGATTGGCGATTATATTCTCCGCCAGTCCGATCTTGACAACCGGAAAATCTATCCGGATGGCACCGCTGCTACCTCGTGGACTATCGACCTGCACATACCCGATACCGCCAATTCAACACTGTTTCCGGACGGTGAGTTTAAGTCCGTTGCCAAACATCGGGCCATTTACCCCTACCCTATTCCTTTCCGCTGCCTGTATTCGGCCAATGTTGCCAATTTAATGATGGCCGGCCGGAATATAAGCGTAACCCATGTGGCGCTGGGAACTGTTCGCGTTATGCGTACAACGGGCATGATGGGCGAAGTCATTGGCATGGCAGCGGCAGTTTGCAAACAGAAAAAAGCCGAGCCACGCGATATTTACCAAAACTATCTGGAAGACCTGAAAAAACTAATGATAGCAGGCATTGGCAACCCCGATTTGCCCAAAATTCAAAACTACAATAAAGGTGGATCGCTCATGCAAGAGTGAGCATTTTTTTGATAATTTTATTCCACAAAACAATAGTGAAAAATAACGCACTATCAGAGTTCTAAAATCACAATTATAAACATGAAAAAAATTCTAACAATTTCAACATTAGCACTTATTATGTCAGTCCCGTGCTTTGCACAAAAGAAAGTTATTACCCCGGAAGAAAAATTTATCACCAGTTTACTCAGCAGAATGACACTTGAAGAGAAGTTGGGGCAAATGAACCAAACTTATTTCAAATCCACCCTGGATAGCATGAACATGAGAGTCCGCAAGGGCGAGATAGGCTCGCTACTAAATATAGAACCCAAACTAATCAATCAGGTTCAGCGAGCTGCCGTAAAAGAATCCCGCCTGAGTATTCCCATTTTGATTGGGCGTGATGTAATCCATGGTTACAAGACAATTTTCCCTATCCCGCTTGGACAAGCTGCCAGTTTCAACCCGCAAGTAGCTGAAAATGGCGCCAGAGTAGCCGCCACCGAATCCCGCGAGGAAGGCATTGCCTGGACATTTGCTCCCATGCTGGACATTTCGCGCGATGCCCGTTGGGGCCGCATCGCCGAAAGCCTTGGCGAAGATCCTTACCTCGACGGAGTGTTGGGCGCTGCCATGGTTCGCGGGTTTCAGGGCAACAAACTGTCGGACAACAATGCTGTGGCTGCCTGCGTGAAACACTTCGTGGGCTATGGAGCTGCCGAAGGAGGCCGCGACTACAACTCGACCAACATACCGCCACATTTATTGCGGAATGTGTATTTACCTCCATTTCAAAAAGCTATTGAAGCCGGAGCCGCAACGGTTATGACTTCGTTCAACGACAACGACGGAATACCCTCTTCGGGTAGCGATTTTCTGCTTCAAAATGTACTTCGAAACGAATGGAAATTTGATGGATTTGTAGTTTCCGATTGGGAATCGATGTCAGAAATGATCAAACATGGTTTTGCCCGGGATAAAAAAGATGTGGCACGGATTTCTGTCAAAGCCGGTTTAGACATGGAAATGGTAAGCGAAACCTATCTGAAACACGTCAAGGAACTGATTGCAGAAAAGAAAGTCTCCCTAAAAGAGGTGGATACTGCCGTGCTGAACATCCTTCGTATCAAATACCGCCTTGGTTTGTTCCAAAACCCGTACGTGGACGAAAAAACCGTTTCGACCATTTATTCAAAAGATCATTTGCAAAAAGCGCGTCAGGCTGCTGCTGAATCAGCTGTGTTGCTGAAAAATACCAACAACACTTTACCTTTAAGCGTTAATGCGAAAATAGCGGTCATAGGACCAATGGCCAACGCACCCCACGACCAATTGGGAACCTGGTCGTTCGATGGAGATAAGAACGCGACTATTACACCGCTAAAAGCTTTGCAAACCGAGTATGCAAACGTAAACTACGTGTATGAACCGGGCTTGACCTACTCGCGCGACAAAAACACAAACTTCGAAAAAGCCATACAGGCAGCCCAATCGGCTGATGTAGCGGTGGTTTTTGTGGGCGAAGAAGCTATTCTTTCCGGCGAGGCTCATTCACTGTCGAATATAAATTTAATGGGAAATCAATCGGAACTGATTAAAGCCCTGAAAAGTACCGGAAAGCCAGTGGTGATGGTGGTAATGGCTGGTCGTCCGCTGACTATCGAACGTGATTTACCGTATGCCGATGCTGTGCTGTACAACTTCCACCCTGGAACCATGGGCGGATTAGCTATTCTGGACTTGCTGTTTGGAAAAGAAAATCCTAGCGGAAAACTTCCGGTGACCTTTGTGCGCGAAGTAGGTCAAATACCTATGTACTACAACCACAACAACACGGGTCGTCCGGCTCAGGACTGGATTCCGGCATTGAACGACATCCCGCTGGAAGCCCCGCAAACTTCGCTTGGCAATACGTCATTTTATCTGGATTCGGGCAAAGATCCGCTTTATCCGTTCGGCTACGGACTTTCGTACAGCCAGTTCGAATACGCCAACCTGCAACTTTCATCCCCCGAAATTCCGGTAACCGGATCACTCACAGCCAAAGCCACTATCAAAAACACGAGCAAGGTGGATGGCTACGAAGTTGTTCAGCTTTATGTCCGCGATTTGGTGGGATCCATTGTTCGTCCGGTAAGGGAGTTGAAAGGTTTCCAAAAGATATTTATGAAAGCCGGCGAAAGCAAAACGGTGGAATTCACCCTGAAGGCATCGGATCTGGCTTTTTACGGACGTGACATGGTGAAAAAGACCGAACCGGGCGAGTTTGATATCTGGATTGCCAAAAACAGCGCAGAAGGATTAAAAGGGAAATTTACCGTAAAATAACCATTATTAGGTATTAGTTTTCTTGGTTGTTTTTAAACGGGACAGGCCATGCTGAAATATCGGCATGGCCTGTTTATATTACTGAAAGTCATAGCAACATGGTGTCCCCAGCCATCCCATTTTTTTACAAATCCGAAACAGTGCCCGATGTGCTGGACGAAACGGATGTGGTTTATCTGGGAAAAATTGCCGGGATAATTACGTGCCTGGCATAGTATTTTTTATAAGCTTCGCGAGTACGCGAAGGCCAAAGGGAAGCAAAGATTCATTCATCGCTCAGAAATTTTCCGAAGGTTCAACAGGCATTCATCCATGCTTCAGAAAATTTCTGAGACCTCAACGAACCTTCATCCATGCTTCAGAAATTTTCTGAGACCTGAACGAACCTTCATCCATGCTTCGGAAATTTTCTGAAGGACCAACGAGCGTCATTTCATGCCTGAGAAAATTTCTGAAGGTTCAATGTTAATATATCCTTTGCATTGGATCGCTATTTCAGGACGAAACAACTTTTAAACTCCGCTGTCATGCAAAAAAGGGGAAGTAAAGAGCCCATCCAACGTTCAAAATTTTCAGAAGGCTCAACGGATGTTCAGCCATCCTTCTGAAATTAGCAAGTTATTATTTTATATTTTACCTCAGACTCACATCAACTTATACAATATAACCATACCACGAATAGTGCAAAATCAGCGATATCTGCAGAAAAAATACTCTACTTCGTTATTTTATCTCCCATTTCTTTAAACACCTTGTGTTGCAACGCATAATCGGATGCCGTAACACCCTCACGCCCTATCAAACGTGTGAAAACATGGATTTTGGAGTCTACCAGTTCCGCAGCGATTTCACCACCCGCAGCGGTTTTCATTCCTTTGTAGATAAGCAGAGCGCTTACCGGATCGGCCACATCGTCAATTCGGCTTTTATACACTTTCATATATGTTCCGGCAGGCAAGGTGATTCCTTTTTCCAAATCAATGCGGGTAAGGTTAATCAATTTCATCAGTTGATTCAATGTTTCCTGCGGACGGTATTCATACCAACGGTGTTGCTCACCGGCGGCCAATTCCACAGTAGTGTACCCCAATACCGGCCCGAGCAAACCGACCATAGTTAATGTTTTGTTTGACGATACAATGATCGGATCGATCAGGAAAATGCCTTTGGGAGCAGTGTATCCGGCAAAAAATCCGGACTTCAGCAGATTGATAATTAGTGGTGCTCCGGTAGACGAGCCTGCCAAATAAATCTTCTTGAAACCGAGGCTGTCAAGTTTGTGGTATTCTTCTTTTATGGATTGCTGCCAGTCTTCCCAGCTTGTGGCTTTAAAATCGGCGTAGGATGTTCCATGTCCGCCCAACAGCACTTGGGAAACATAAAAAGTCTTTGCCGAGTCAGCATAACTCCGGAATTCATCCCATTCGAATGTAGTTGCCGAGTATCCATGAGCCGCAATTAGCACTGGCATATTCTTTTGCACTTCGGTAGGATTTGCCAGATAGTTCGACACCAAATGCCGCTGCAACGAATCGGGGACATTGTATTTAAAGTTTCCACTGTCAAGCATCGTGCTGGTGATATCCGGCGTCGGATTGCACGAAATCAACAACCCCGAAACGGCCATCAAAACGATATATAGTATATTCTTTTTCATTTTCGTACTTCTTACTTTCTTACCTCTTACTGCTTACCTCTTACTACTGGTATGACGTACAAAACACTTAGCTGGTAAAATACCGGAAACAACGTCCCGGGTTTGCTCACTCCATCTCCGTTAATCAGGTTATAACCCACCGAAAGGCTGGCTGCCAACGGGAATTTGAATTTGTAATACAATCCCGCTTCACCCGACAACAGCATCGAATTATGGGGCAGCACATTAAAAGTTGAATTTTCCATATCGGCATGAAAGAAACCTGTGTTCAACCCGGCAAAAATCTGAAAAGGCTTTTGCGCCCTGAACCGCCAATCGGCTCCCACCAGGAAGTTATCCTGCTTTACGGCATTACCAATCATAGCGCTTCCCAACCGGCTGGTGGCATAACTCATTTTCAGGTGGATCTGCTTTTTGACTAAAAAATCGGATGTATAATCCAACCCTACTCCATTCTCCCAATAAAGCTGCTCGGTTTTCTGGAAACGCAACCCTACAGCCAATTCATCCGAAGCTGTTAGTTGCGCTTTCATTGCTGGAGCCAGAAGCATTACTGTAAAAAATAATAGAAGTATTTTTTTCATACGTAATAATTGTTTTTATGATTATTCGCAAAGTATCCAAGTGTAATCTTAAATAAAGTAGAACAATCGGGTTTCGCGGTTTTTAACCGCATCATTAAAGCTAATAGCGCGGTTAAAAACCGCGAAACCCAACTTTTGCGAATAATCGTGTATTTTTTCCCTTCAGGTATTTAGACGCTTCAATCTGTTTTTATTCACGAAATTGCTTCAATATTCTCTTTATTCACAATTTCTTTGGCACCTGCGGCATATAACGCTTCAATACGGTCAGCATAGCGTTCTTCCACTTTAGCTCGCATAATTTTCATGGTGCTGTTTACCAAGCCGTTTTGCTCGGTAAATGATTCGCCGATAACAGCCACCGCAGCAGGCAACCAGCGTTCGGGGAACATGCCTTCGTATTTTCCTCCTTTGCGATATTCGTTTATCTCGCGCTGCAGTTTGTTCAGGGCGAGTTCCTTGGCTTCCGCCGAATCCCAGTTCAGGTTCGGCTTTTTTCTTTTCACATAGCGTTTAAGAGCTTCTTTATTCGGTACAATCAACGCCGTAGTGTATGGATTCTGATTGTTGTAAAGCAACACCTGATCAATAAAATGGGAATTGTCCGACAAAGCCTCCTCAATGCCTTCGGGACTATATTTTTCCCCGTCACTGGATATCAGCAGACTCTTGAAACGACCCACCACATACAGGAACCCGTCGTTATCCATGTAACCCATATCGCCCGTATGCAACCACCCGTCAATAACAGTTTCGGCAGTTGCAGTTTCGTTTTTATAGTAACCGGCCATTACGTTTTCACCTTTGATAATGATTTCACCTTTTTCGAAATTAGGCAATTCATTTCCTTCGGAATCACAAATTTTGAGCTCCATTGGTTTTACCAAATAGCCGGACGAACCCAGTTTATGGTTCTTCATTCCGTTCGACGAAATAATCGGCGTAGCTTCGCTTAAACCGTAACCCTGGAACATGGGAATGCCAATGGCATAAAAGAACCGCTGCAAATCAATATCCAGCAAAGCACCGCCACCGATAAAGAATTCCAACTCACCCCCAAAATTCTCGCGCACTTTCGAGAAAATGATTTTATCGAAAAGAGCTAATAGCGGCTTTTTGAATATTTGTAACCCCTGCCCTTTGTTATAACCTTCCTTGTTGTATGCATACGCCATGTTCAGAGCAGTATTAAACAACCAGTTCACTACAGGTCCCTGGCTACGTACGCCTGTTTCGATATTCTTTTTAAAACTTTTAGCCAATGCCGGTACGCTGAGCAGCAGGTTCGGTTTCAATTCCTTTATGTTTATGGGAATATTCTTCAATGTTTCCACACCGGTTTTGCCACTTTGTACGGTACCCACACTCGCTCCCATAGCCATAAAGCTATAAAAACCGGCCACATGGGCAAAGCAATGGTCAAGTGGTAAAATAATAAGTGTCCGGTAAGTTGGCGGGATAGTCATCAGGGTTAATGCCTGTTCCACATTCGCCGTATAATTACGGTGGGTAAGCATAATTCCTTTCGGGTCGGCAGTGGTACCTGAAGTATAAGTGATATTGGCCAGATCGTCAGGACCTATTGCAGCCGCACGGTTTATCACTGCATCGGGTTGTTTCTTCAGATAAGCAGCCCCGGCTTCCATCAGGCCGCTCCAGGTCAATTCATTGGCTTCGTGCTCCAGCTGCTCATCAATCACAATCACTTTTTTTACCTGAGGAAGCGCCCCGGCAATATTCCGGATTTTTTTCAATTGCCCACCGGAAACCAGAATATACTGAGCCTCAGAATGCACCAGACGAAAAATCAGGTCATTGCTTTCTTCCAGCTTTATGGATAAAGGGACATTCACGGCTCCGGCATGTAAAATACCCAACTCGCCGATAATCCACGCATTGCGTCCTTCGGAAAGCAGCGCAATCCTATCACCGGACTGCACTCCCAATTGTATCAATCCGGCAGCCAGCACATGGGCTTGTTTTTTAGTATCTTGATATGTGGTGGGTACAAATTCTGTAGTTGTCTTTTCCCATAAAAAGGGGTTATTGGCATATTTATCGACGCTTTGGTTCAGCAAGTCAATGATGGTTGTTCTCATGTATTGGTTTTTTCTTTCTTAAAAAGTTTATTTCAGGTAAAGATAATTGATTTTTTCAAAAATCAATTCGCCTGGGATTTTCAGTCACAACAAAGCCCGCTAAAAGGCGGGCTTTGTTGGTATATGTTCAATATCATTTTATAATCTTCCAAAGAAGAAATCGCACCTGCGATTAGGCCGGTATTTGGTTCGGGGCTCTATCACTTTTCCTTTTCCGTTGGAAATGACATGGTCAAACGGAATTCCCCACACTTTCATCAATTCGGCTTTCACACGGTCTGAACGACGTTGGCTGAGCAAATTATTATACGGATTGTTTCCCGAGTAATCGCAATATCCGCGAACTTCAACATACAGCGTTGGATCAGCTTTCATTTTTGAGGCTATTTTGCTAATAGTAATTAATGCCGCATCGTCCAGGTCTATCTGGTCAAAATCAAAGTATACAGATGGAACATCATCCGGAATATAAATAGCTTGCCGCACCGAAGCCGGTCTGTTTTTATTTGCATCGTTGGAGTAACCTGCACCCAATGGAGTATTGGAACCTCCCTGGGCATAATTCATTATCAACGGTTTTCCCCAGAAATCTACCGGAGTGTTGGCTGGTGTTTTGGGATCCTTGTCACGCACATCAGGCACACCATCGCCATCGGCATCCGGACCATCGGTTGACAATATATTTTCCAGGCGGGCTACCCTTGGTATCAGGCTATCCACTTTATTTTCTACTGTATCTACCCGGGCCGAAAGCTTATTCAGTTTTCCTTCCAACTCTTTAGCCAACAAAAGTCCTTTGTCCGGTTCATAAACATCCATCTGGATATTTCTCAAATGCCCTTTCCCTCCGGTTCCCAGTTTATAACGCAGGAATAATGTTGCGGCAGCCACATAATCGTTGGCAACCCCGTCATTGTTCTGATAGGTAGTACCTTCCAAATCATCCTTTGCAAAAACCCGGTAATGAAGTTTTGCACCAACAGAAACCGGATTGGAGAAATTATATTCTATCGAGAAAGTCACAGGCACAGATACTGCCAAGCCATATTTAGGTGCAACTCCTGACGCATCAAGCAAGTGAATTGGCTTTGTACTGCTGTGTTCAACATCGAAATAAGTATCAGTGGTTGGTACAACCGTTCCGTTCGAATACTTCAAATCGTAGGCATAGTAACCATAACCAATACCTACAGACCCATTGAAATAAAGTTTGGATTTGGTTTGAGGAAAAATCAACCGGGTAAAATTCAGTGTAGCGCTAAGATCGGCGGTATACAAATTTGTGTTCATATACAGGGCAACTGGACTTGTACTTTGTGTTCTTAGCGGGAAACAATAACCATTCAGGGCTAATCCCCACGTTGGTGTCAGCGCACACTCAATGGCTGCACCGTAGGTAATATCATTTAATGAAGAGGGAATGATTTTCAGTAAATTCTGGTTGAAATCACCATTGAAAAGATTGTATCCGTATTCGGGGGCAAAAGACCATCTCGAAAAGCCTTTACTTTGCGGGGAAACAGTTAAACAGAAAGAGAATGTAAAAACAAATAGCAAAAATCGTTTCATGCGGCAGGATAAATTAAACTTCTACAACACTTAGCGTTAACACTCCTGAAGTATCTAAAAAATTATGTCAAAGTTAAGAATATATTTGAGTTTTTGAGTTTACATCCCGTTTTATGAATATTACATTTTATTACACACGTAGCGAACAATTCAAACAAACAACTAATTATCATTGCATTTACAAACAACTACTCATTCAAAAAAGAACACGTTTGTTGATAACTTCAAAGCAAACAAAAGCACAAGCACGAAACTTCACGCTCATACTTGTGCCTTTAGATTAAACTTCTGAAATTTCAGGGTTGTTATTTGGCCATCTCCACCTTTTGGGTGGCAGCCATATTTTCATTGCGGTATTTGACTTTTTCCACCACATTCTGTGCCAATTCGGTAAATGCCACCGAAAGGACAGAGTCTTCATTAAAAGCAACCGGACGCCCGGCATCTCCACCTTCGCGAATGCTTTGAACCAAAGGGATTTGCCCCAACAGCGGTACATTTAATTCCTCGGCCAACCGCTTTCCACCTTCTTTACCAAAAATATAATACTTATTTTCGGGCAATTCTGCCGGGGTAAACCAAGCCATATTTTCAATAATCCCCAACACAGGTACATTTACCTTTTCGCCCATAAACATGTGCACTCCCTTGCGTGCATCGGCCAACGCCACTTCCTGCGGGGTAGTTACCACAATCGCGCCGGTAATTCCCATGGTCTGAACCAGCGTCAGGTGAATATCACCGGTTCCCGGTGGCAAGTCCATTACGAAGAAATCAAGTTCACCCCAATCGGCATCGGTTATCATTTGCTTCAGCGCATTGCTCGACACGGCACCTCGCCATACCAACGCCTGTGTAGGGTCAACAAAAAAGCCGATAGAGAGGATTTTTACACCATATTTTTCAATGGGGATAATAGTGTGCCGGCCTTCCACTTCGATTACTTCCGGACGGGCATCTTCCACACCAAACATTTTAGGAATAGATGGCCCGTGAATATCTGCATCGAGCAAGCCCACTTTATAACCGAGCGAAGCCAGCGCGATGGCCAGATTGGATGAAATAGTTGACTTCCCAACTCCACCTTTCCCGGATGATACCGCAATGATATTCTTTACGTTAGGCAAAATAGAGACTGGCTTAGGAGCCGGGGCTTCCTTGCTTATTATTTCGATATTTCCTTTGATATCAACATCTTCGCCCACATAAGTTATAATAGCCTGTTCGACTGCCTTCACCACTGATTTAGCGAAAGGATCATTGTGTTTATCAAAATGCAGGGAAAACGAGACTTTGTTTCCTTCAATGCGGATATCATCCTGAATCATTCCCGACGATACAATGTCTTTTCCGGTTCCCGGATAACGCACATGTATCAGTGCATCCAGAATATTTTGCTTAGTTAATGACATAATTTTTATTTTTCCATTTGTAACGAAAAATACAGTTGATAGTTCGTTAAACTTCTTTTAATTATGAATTATGAATTGTAAATTATGAATTATTCTTCTATTCCATGTCTTTTGCTGCGTCCGAAACTACGGTATGAATCGTGTTCTATTTCAACATCCGGCTCAATGTACTGCTCGCGTTTCTGCGGTTGGAACTGAATATATTTGATGGTTATGCCACGCTCCAACCACTGCTGCTCGTAATAAGTTTTAATGCTCAGAATTGGATCATTCAGGTCGGAAGCATATAAGTCATCATTCGAGAAAACCACCGGAAAATTATTCGCCTTAACCATTTCGCAGGTGTAGGTAAACATAAAGTTGCTGTCTGTTTTCAAATGTACCAACCCATCGGGTTTTAAAAACTGTTGGTACGATTTTATAAAATTGGTAGCCGTAAGGCGCTTGGTAACTTTTTTCATTTGCGGGTCCGGAAAGGTAAGCCAGATTTCGCTGACTTCATTTTCGGCAAAAAAATGAAATATCATTTCGATATTAGTACGCAGAAAAGCCACGTTTGCCATGCCGCTTTGGAATGATTCCTTAGCCCCCGACCATATCCGGGCTCCCTTGATATCAACACCAACGAAGTTTTTATCAGGATACAACCGCCCCAGCCCCACGGTATATTCACCTTTGCCACAGCCCAATTCCAGAACGATCGGGTTGTTATTTTTAAAAAAAAGTTCATTCCATTTTCCCTTCATTTCGAAAGTTTGCCCCTCGCGAACGGCGTGCGATGAAACCTGAAATACATGCGGAAACTCTTCCATATCGGCAAACTTTGCCAACTTATTCTTACCCAAGTTATTTACGATTTTAGATTTTAGATTTTAGATTTTAGATTTACGATTTGATGAAAACATCCGTTGGTTTCAATCTAAAATCGTCAATCTAAAATCTAAATTATTTGATTTTCTCTACACGCATGCCTATATCATTAATTCCAATCAGAATTGAATCACGCATACCCTGAACAATTTCGTAACGATAAATTCCAGATTTGTTGAACCTAACATTTTGCTGATACAACACAGGCATTTCCAAAATAGAGCCCATGCCGCTTCCAAGCCACTTTCCACGTTGGTCCGCCAGGTAACACTCAATAGAATCTTTCGTTTGAATGGTATCGGGTGTTATCTTTTTCAGAAAAAGCCACAGGTTTTGATAGGGATATTCCCCTCTGTTACGGACATTTACATAAACATTATAGGTAGCAGCTGTATCCGAAACAGCAATATTAAACACATAAGCTGTATCCTTACTCCAGCCGTTTACTGCAATGGGATTATACTGGAAATAAACATCATTTCTGGTACATCCGGTCAAAAGCAGCAAGAAAAAAATCACCTGCAAAAACCTATTTTTCATTATTTGTATTCCCATTGTTAGCATTACCGTTGTTATTCTTCTTTACCGGTTTCTGAAATCTCGGTGCGTTCCCCTTATTTTCCCGTGGCTGGTTTTGCTGCGGCTGTTGAGGTTGTCTGGCTTGCTGCTGTTGTTTTGGCTGAGCCTGAGCCTGCTGGGGTTGTTGTTGAGCCTGTTGAACTGGTTTATTTACTTGCTGAGGTCTATTATTCGGGCGTTTGTTTTTATTGTTCGGGCGCTTTTTATTCGTATCAAAACGGGTTAGGCTATCCTGCCCTACTCCATTCTCGTAGTCGACAACTGCCGGCTTAGCCACTTCCGCCGAATGATCATCAAGCATTTCCGGCTTCTGCCCTTTGCGGTTCATGGCAATCACTTCTTTGGAACGTTTAGCTGTAATAGTTACCAGATTAGCTCCAAAGTTAGGGGCAGTAGAATAAGTCATCAAACCTTTGAAAACATCTGTTTTGAAGTGATAATACGTATTGTCCAACGTTTCCAGTTGAATTTCTTTCGAAGGGAAGTTCTTGGAAGCATCCGTATATGAATCCAGCTCATAATTCATGCAACATTTCAGCTTGGCACACTGCCCGGCCAACTTTTGCGGGTTGAGCGAAATATCCTGAATACGGGCAGCGCTGGTTGAAACCGAACTAAAATTAGTCATCCATCCCGAGCAACACAATTCACGGCCGCATGGCCCGATACCACCGATACGCCCTGCTTCCTGACGCGCACCGATTTGCTTCATTTCGATGCGAATGCGGAAAGTTTCTGCGAAAACCTTAATCAACTGACGAAAGTCAACGCGCTCATCAGCAATATAGTAGAAAATAGCCTTATTGCCATCGCCCTGAAATTCCACATCGCCGATTTTCATGTTCAGCTTCAGGCTTTCGGCTATCTGGCGCGCTTTGATCATCGTTTCCTGCTCCTTGCCTTTGGCTTCCTGGTATTTCTCCAGATCGGTATCCTTGGCTTTGCGGTAAACACGGCGAACCTCAATCTTTTCGGGATTGACATTGTACTTTTTCATTTGCAGCAACACCAAGCGCCCCACCAGGGTAACTTCGCCAATATCATGACCCGGTGACGATTCCACCGCTACAACATCACCTTTTTCCAACGGAATTTTGGTGCTGTTTAGGAAATATCCCTTGCGGGTGTTTTTAAACTGAACTTCCACATAGTCAGTATCTATCTGGGTTTCAGGCAGATCGCACAGCCAATCGAAAGTGCTAAGTTTCTGGTTAGAATTCTTATTGCATCCTTTCTTATTCATGCAGCAACCGCCGCTTGTATTATGTAGTTTATAATCCATTGTTTATATTGTTATTTGCTTCGCGAGATTTACTCGCGAAGCTCGCGTTATTTTACTCACTTTGTTCGTGTTATTTGTGCTTCGCACGATATTAACTTGCTGCGCTAGTGACATTTGTTCGCTGCGCTCACGATACTTACTCGTTTCACTCGTGATATTTGTGCTTCGCACGATATTATAAATACCAATAATATCTCCCAAAGGGTAAATATCAGCGTAGCTAATAACGCCCGAAGGGCAAATATCACAAACGAAGTGAGTTAATATCAGCATAGCTATTAACACCCGCAGGGTAAATATCGCGAAGCTATTTTATCGCTTCAGCAGCATAATTACCTTCAGCACCAGATCGAAAAATACCATTTTCGCATTTACATTTTGTTCAATGTGCCTTTCGGCTAATGCAAATTCAGCCATCAGGTCTTCCACATTCCGCTCATTGATAAAAGGAGAAAAACGTTCCGAAAAATTAGCTTCGGACGTTGTAAAATAATTTAAATCGGGATGTTGTATGTTTCGTATAAAATTCTCGCGCGTCATCCGTTGCGCATAGCTTAGGAAATTCTTCTGCCGCTCTCGCCCCATAGATGCCGCGGCCATATCGTCCGACCACTTGCGCAATTTCTTTAGCGAAGCATGGTCTTTCCGGTTGCCCACTTGCCACGCCAAACGCATAATCATTACAAACCGGTCAAAATTCTGCTTATTTTCATCTCCTTCGTTGAGCACCGCGAGCGCTTCAAGATAACTGCCATTGGCAATTTTTACCGCATAAAGTGCATCATCTTTTTCTATATCAAGCGTGTCGTTTTTCAATAAAGCCTGTACAATTTCATCGTCTTTCAATCGCGGGATATGAACGTGTTGCGTACGCGAAAGAATAGTGGTAATAATCTGGTCCGGTTCATTGGATACCATTAAAAACACGGTTTTCTCAGGCGGTTCTTCCAGTATTTTCAGCAATTTATTGGCGCAGGTTGTATGCATTTTTTCCGGCAGCCAGATAATCATCACTTTGTACTCCGATTCGTAAGTTTTCAGGCTCAGTTTGCGCAGAATTTCCTCGCTTTCATTAGAATATATCAGCCCTTGCTTGGCATCTCCGGATATCTCGGCATACCATTCATTAATACCAAAATACGGACTGTCAAGTACCATTTTGCGGAAATCGGAAATAAAATCGTCACAGACCACGCTGCTTTTTCCGGCCGGTTTGATGGTGGGGAACACGAAATGCAGATCGGGATGGGCCAGTTTGCGGTACTTCACGCACGAAGGGCAAATGCCACACGAGTCGGTGGCTGTAGGGTTCTCGCAACAAATGTACTGGGCATAAGCTATGGCCAACCCAAGTTTCCCGACACCTTCCGGACCACGCAACAATTGCGCATGCGGAATCCGTTGCTCGGTTACCGTGCGTATCAACCTGCTCTTAACTTCTTGTTGACCAATTATATCGGAAAATAACATGCGAAATCAATTGATAATTACCCCGATAGCTTCGGGAGCATAATGCATAATTACTCATTGCACCTACCTAGCAACAGGAATCATTGAATCCTCTAAAATAGGAGCTTTTTACTGCTTACCCCTTACTGCTTGCCGCTGAAAAAGGTACAACGTGCAAATATACGAAAAAAGAAAGGAAACATGAAACGAGTCAGAATCTGGCAATTTTCACTAAAATCATCAAGAGTTTGACATCCTGGTTCTGTTCAAAAAACTATTATTTACACATAAAACCAAGACTTTCAATGCTTAACCTGCAAAATCCCAACGATTTTCTTATCGGTTGAAACTAGCCAGCCCAGCCAACCATACTATTTTTTTCATTCATTTCAATGGAAATCACCGTGTTTATTTCCTCTTTCTTAATATCCAAAACCCCATTAAAAAGAGCTGCTTTTTCCTTCAAAACATGCAAAGGCGAATTATCATTGTTGCGCCCAAAATAATCTTCGAAACTATTCCCATCTTCGATAATTACTAATGACAAAACATCTTCCTTCCTCTCCAGAACAATTTCGAGTTTACGGGCCTGGTTTGCCTGTAAAATAGTTTTGAGCACTTCCTGAAAGACATTGAATAAGACGGTTGACTTATTTTGATCCAGCTCCACCTTTTGCAACGCACAATAAAACCTGCAACTCACATTACTTTTCTTCTCAATTTCTTCCACGCTGTAGGTTACCGCTTCTACAAACCCCAGCAAATGCAACACTTCGTTGCGCATATTATTCATGAGCCCCAGCGAACGTTCAATGGCATTACCCGCCTGGTTATAAGTCCCATCAACAAGCAGCAGCAACTCATCTGACACCACATTGCCCATTGATTTTAATCCTTTCTTCAGCGTACCTATGTTTATTCGTAAGGCGGCCAACGATTGGTTCAGAGTGTTATCGATTTGCGAGGCCAGGTTTATTTTTTCTATTTCGTGTTCCGTCTGAAGGTTTACAACCAGTTTTTTGAGTATGTCCCTCGACTTTTTAATTTCACTTTCCACCCTTTTTTGCTCCGTAATATCGGTAATCACAGACAACATGCAATCCTGATCATCAACACTTATATTTATGCATGAAAGATTACCCACAACCATATCTCCCGATTTTATCCGGAAATCAAATTCCAAATCTTTTACCACACCGTTTTTTTGCAATTCCGTAACCAGTAAGTCGCGTTCATCGTTGTGCGACCATAAGTGGAGCTCCCGGGAATTCTTGCCTATTACCTCATCTCTGGAGTATTTTGAAATTTGCTGGAAGCCCTCGTTGACATCAATTATGCAGCCATCTTCTTTCCGCGTTATTATTATCGCATAAGGTACAGCATGGTATGCGATGGAGAGTTTTTGCTCTTCCTGGGTAATGTCCGACACCAGCCGTTTATTAATCATTAGCACCACAAAGAAGCACAGCAAAAGTAGTGTCACCTGGTAGAAAACAGCTATCATCGATTCGAAGCTACTGGCATGGAAATAATTCTGCTCATTCCCTGTTTCCGACAGAAAGAAAAATACAATCCGAACCAGATTAACAAAGCTCAGGTACACAAATACAATTCCGGTATTGAGCGTGAACGGACGTAGTTTCCGAGACGTCCGGTAGAGTAACAACCAAGCCGATTGCACCCCGAAAAACAAATATCCGGTGGCGATATTCAGATTCCGATAAGTGAGATTTTGATCAAAACTGCTAAAATAAATCTGGACAATCAGAAACAAAAGAAGAAAAAGAACATTGTGCAATTGATTTGATTTCCGGCCCACAAACCGCTCAAGGCCAAGCAATCCGAACCAGGCGGCAATCATACCCAACAAATTGGAAATCACAATGGAGACAAAATCCGGAATAAGGCCACGCACAAAAACAAGGCTTATGCAAACAAGCTGAAATAGGAAATCGAAGACAAGAAGATGCAACCCATCGTATCGTTTACGGTTTTGATACCATAACAATACAATAAAAATCAGGCTTATAAAATCGGTAAGGATAAAATTCAGATATATCGTTCGCAGATCTATTACGCCCATAATGTAAGTTTTAGAATAATAACTCCAGCCACAAACCCCGACTCAACCCTGTTACAGATTTAGCACATCGACAACCATTTGCATCCATAAAAGTTTGCTGTTTCCAATTCCCAAATATAGAAATAAAATTTAAATTTCTTATATTTGCATAAAAACATTCTGTTTATTGGCAGCATTAACCGCAATACCAAATGTATTTATACAATAGACATTATATAGAATAAAGAATTATAATTTTGAATAATAAGATTTTAAACACGAAGACACAATTTTCTTTTTAATTGAACTCGTCTTGACTTTTTTCCCGATAATTATCGGGAGTCGCTCCTACGGAGCTTTTTGTTTTAAAAACCGATAATAGCTACCTGCCGATAGCTATCGGCATTTGCTCCTGACGGAGCATTTTCTTAGCTTCGGAGAAGCGTTTACCGATAGCTATCTCGGTAGGTAGAAATATAGATTAGAATGCCGTTTAGAGCTCCATTAGGAGCAAAATTATACTGTTTGTAAAAAGTCAAGACGACTTCATTGTATAAACTAATTATGATCGCTTACTTACACATACTTAGAAATAAAATAAGCTGCTTAACCCGGCTCAAAACCCGAACCTTGTTAAGCAGCTTAAATTCAGCTACACTTTAAAAACATACGATTTCAGATCAATTATTTCATTAACCGAATGTTCTTAGAATAAACTCGTTTATCAGTCACAATTTTCACAAAGTAATATGTAACAGGACAATCGGTCATATTAAACCTCCGGATGCCTTCTACATTGCTTTCATACATTATTGCAGCACCTAAAGCGGAGTAAATGTAAATATGCTTCACTTTTTCCGAGCAATCAACGTAAATGTTTTTATGCTTAGAATAAACTTTAACGACCGGTCCATCTCCTTCATCTAGTGCTGTACTCACGCTCACAGACATTGTTACTGTGTTTGATGTTGCCGGGCTACCCATTAAGCAAGGTGAAGCATTAGAAGTCATTTCTACATAAATCTTATCTAAATCAACCGGTATGCAGGAGTATGTAGACCCGCCACTACCAACCGGGACTGAATTTTTAAACCATTGGTATGTCGGTGCAGTTCCTTCACCAAACGGAGTAGCAGTAAAGGTCACAGTAGCCCCTGCAGTTACCGGGTTTGCATTCGGAACAATTGAAACACCAGCACTAATTGCCGGATTCACCACCATAGTAACCGAATTTGAGGTTGCTGGACTTCCGGATGCACATGGCGAATTGGAAGCCATTACTACATAAATCACATCGGCATTAGAAGGTGTGGTTGTATAGGTAGGACCCGTGGCACTAACAGGCAAAGAATTTTTATACCATTGGTATGAAGGGACAGTTCCGCCACCAACAGGAGTTGCAGTATATGTTACAGATGTACCCGAGCAAATGTTATTTGCGCTTGGAGCTATGGAAACACTTACCGGCACTAGCCCATTTACTGCCATAGTAATTGCATTCGATGTCGCCGGAGAGCCAGCCAAACAAGAAGTGGCGTTGGAAAGCATAACAACCTTGATCACATCTCCATTGGCAGGAGCGTAAGAATATGTGGCTGAATTGGCACCAACAGGAGTTGCGCCTCTGTACCATTGGTAGCCAGGAGCTGTTCCGCCATTGGTTGGAGTGGCAGTATAGGTCACCGTAGTTCCGGTACAAACATTATTGGCATCAGCAGCAATGGTTACATTGGCTGTCAGGTTCGGATTGACGGTCATACTAACAACATTGGAAGTTACCGGAGAACCAACCAGACACGGAGTGGCATTGGAAGTCATCACAACCTTGATTGCATCTCCATTTACCGGAACATAAGAATATGTAGCTGAATTGGTGCCGACTGGTGTTGTGCCTTTATACCATTGGTAAACAGGAGCAGTTCCGCCGTTGGTTGGAGTGGCAGTATAGGTCACCGTAGTTCCGGCACAAACATTATTGGCATCCGCAGCTATGGTTACATTAGCTGTCAGGCTCGGATTGACGGTCATGCTAACAACATTTGAAGTTACCGGAGAACCAACCAGACACGGAGTGGCATTGGAAGTCATCACAACCTTGATTGCATCGCCATTTACAGGAACATAAGAATATGTGGCTGAATTGGTACCGACTGGTGTTGCGCCTTTGTACCATTGGTAAACAGGAGTTGTTCCGCCATTGGTTGGAGTGGCAGTGTAAGTCACTGTAGTTCCGGCACAAACATTATTCGCATCAGCAGCAATGGTTACATTGGCTGTCAGGTTCGGATTGACGGTCATGCTAACAACCCACCCCCCCCCCCACTTTACCGACTTGTCCCTTTACCATTTACAACTTTCCCCCTCCCTTCCGCCACTTATATAGAGGTATCACAACATTTGAAGTTACCGGAGAACCAACAAGGCATGGAGTGGCATTGGAAGTCATCACAACCTTGATTGCATCTCCATTTACCGGAACATAAGAATATGTGGCGGAATTGGTACCGACTGGTGTTGCGCCTTTGTACCATTGGTAAACAGGAGTTGTTCCGCCATTGGTTGGAGTGGCAGTATAAGTTACCGTGGTTCCAGAACAAACATTATTGGCATCCGCAGCAATAGAAACACCTGCAGTCAGATTCGGATTGACGGTCATACTAACAACATTGGAAGTTACCGGAGAACCAACCAGACACGGAGTGGCATTGGAAGTCATCACAACCTTGATTGCATCTCCATTTGCTGGAACATAAGAATATGTAGCTGAATTGGTGCCGACTGGTGTTGTGCCTTTATACCATTGGTAAACAGGAGCTGTTCCGCCATTGGTTGGAGTGGCAGTGTAAGTCACTGTAGTTCCCACACAAACATTATTGGCATCCGCAGCAATGGTTACATTGGCTGTCAGGTTCGGATTGACGGTCATGCTAACAACATTGGAAGTTACCGGAGAACCAACAAGACACGGAGTAGCATTGGAAGTCATCACAACCTTGATTGCATCTCCATTTACCGGAACATAAGAATATGTGGCTGAATTGGTCCCGACTGGTGTTGCGCCTTTGTACCATTGGTAAACAGGAGCTGTTCCGCCATTGGTTGGAGTGGCAGTGTAAGTCACTGTAGTTCCGGCACAAACATTATTGGCATCCGCAGCAATGGTTACATTGGCTGTCAGGTTCGGATTGACGGTCATGCTAACAACATTGGAAGTTACCGGAGAACCAACAAGGCACGGAGTGGCATTGGAAGTCATCACAACCTTGATTGCATCTCCATTTACTGGAACATAAGAATATGTGGCTGAATTGGTCCCGACTGGTGTTGCGCCATTATACCATTGGTAAACAGGAGCTGTTCCGCCATTGGTTGGGGTGGCAGTGTAAGTCACTGTAGTTCCGGCACAAACATTATTGGCATCCGCAGCTATGGTTACATTGGCTGTCAGGTTCGGATTGACGGTCATACTAACAACATTGGAAGTTACCGGAGAACCAACTAGGCATGGAGTGGCATTGGAAGTCATTACAACTTTGATTGCATCTCCATTTACCGGAACATAAGAATATGTTGCGGAATTGGTACCGACTGGTGTTGTGCCTTTATACCATTGGTAAACAGGAGCTGTTCCGCCATTGGTTGGGGTGGCAGTATAGGTCACCGTAGTTCCGGTACAAACATTATTGGCATCAGCAGCAATGGTTACATTGGCTGTCAGGTTCGGATTGACTGTCATGCTAACAACATTGGAAGTTACCGGAGAACCAACCAGACACGGAGTGGCATTGGAAGTCATCACAACCTTGATTGCATCTCCATTCACTGGAACATAAGAATATATTGCGGAATTGGTGCCCACTGGTGTTGCGCCTTTGTACCATTGGTAAACAGGAGCTGTTCCGCCATTGGTTGGAGTGGCAGTATAGATCACCGTAGTTCCCTCACAAACGTTATTGACATCAGCAGCTATGGAAACACCGGCGGTTATCGTTGGCATTTCAGTGATTACTGCATTGCCGGTCATATCAGTTGTTCCCCAGACATTAACACCATTCACATAACTCCCTTTTACAGTATAAGTACCTACGGTCTGAGCCGGAAACGAAACTGCAGAGCCTGTCCCAACAACAGTTGTTGTGGTTGCTACTGCATTTTTATATAACGTATAGGTAACTCCAACTTCTGAACCGGCCAATCCAACCACAACACCGGCATCTCCCTGGCAATAGGTTCCGGAGCCTGTAACGGTTTGAGCAGAAATTGGCTTGTTGAGAGCCATATTAGTTGCATTGCTAAAACAATTGGTAGCATCACTTGTGATTTGAGTATTCAATCCACCTATGTACTGGAAAACTTTTGTTGGGTAGGGTGTTGTTGTAAAACTAAAAGTATAATCAACCTTGCTATTCGTGGCAAAAGCAACAGTATTAGTCATCCTTAATCGAATAATTCTAGTTCCAGGAGCTATAGTACTTATAATAGGACCCGAGCCAGTTCCGGGAGGAGCTTTTGGGGCTAGCTTAATTGCATTTTGTGCCTGAGTAAACGTTACACTTGTTGGTACAAGCGGAGAAGCTCCTCCACCAGGATTCACCAGTCCAGATGAACCGGGGACAATTGACATGGTTATCGTTCCACCGTTGATTATTGCCGGATTTACAGTAATACCAGCTTGAATATTTGCAAGTTCAAAAGGTTGCGAGGCATCTATATCTTGCAAATATAAGTCGAATTCTAGCTCCCGATCGGACACCTGAACATCATTGGCAATTGTGTATTTATAATCGCTAGTGGCAGCTGTCGAAAGAGGTGAGTATCTTCTTTGTGCGGCATTTGCAATAAAGCAAGCCATAAAAAACACAAATAAGATACTGGCTTTAAATAATTTTCGATTAAAATTTCTCATTTTATTTTGAATTAAATGATTATAATATAATAGTTTCATGTGTAAATAATCGCTCTTAATAGGTCGCATAGCTTATCCCCAATCAGCGGGACAACATGTGAGATTTCTATCTTTTCTGGTGAAAGTCTGCGTTCATGCTCGCTTCATAATCTGGATAAATAGTCTATGACTCATATATTGTCTAATTCAAGCATTATGGAGTAGCTGCTCCCACAAAGGAAGATGCATTATTGTCAACAGTGGAAAAATCGGAGCCATCCACTAATCCATCTCCATTAACATCCTCTGACATATATCCGGAACCAAAACTGGCGGCTTGATTGTCTACTGGAGCAAAATCTCCACCATCAATAATCCGATCCTGATTCACATCCCCACCAAATATTGCATAATAATTATCAATCATTTGAATCAAATTTCCACCAAACACATTAGCCGGCGCTCCAAACGATTGGTTTACTGCATTATTTGCAAACGAAACAGCAGTTGCCGTGGTGGTTTCCAAACTATTGCGGTGCTTCAGGGTGATGTAGTAAGATCCATTGTAAATGGATGGAATATTGGGAATACTTGCAGACCCGGCAGTGCTCAACGGTACATTCGGCATTGAAAAAATTACATTTGTATAATTAGTTGCATCATGTAACTCTACTGTAATATTGTCTGCAATACCCTCTGCAAAGTGCGGCCCCAATGCATCCCAGGCCTGACGCATAGCCCCTGCACCATTGTAAAGCCCCTCCAGCATTATCGAATTCAAGTTCAATGTTTTGTAACCTACTCCACCCGTAAATGTTCCGAATTCGCTCAAGGCGATTGCACTTAACTGGTGCAACGTAGTGTTTGCGGGGTTAAACGTTGTAAAAGTCGGTGACATTCTCAAAGTACTGATCTCGCTCTCCGTACCAACTACATCGGCAGCAACATACTGGAACACTGCATTGGCTGCAAAAGCAGTAATGCCCGATTGCGTTACCGTCCAGTTCCTGTTCAGGTATGAGCCTGTAATCACCGGATCGTTATATTTGGTATTGCTCAATGCTAACCCGGTATATGCCCCCGCCGCGAAAGTTCCTGAATTAAAGCTCAACGAAACAGGCAAATAGTTTGCGGTTGTTGAGTTTTCACCTATCGGATAAGTGAATGAACCGGTTGTTGACCACATTTTGCGCACCTGACCGGTTCCACCCGACACTATCATATTTGTGGCAGAAGGCGTTCCGGCAATTAAAGCCGTTGGTCCAAAAATCAAATTACTGTTTCCTATGTCTACAATGCCGGTTGAAAGATTCAATGTGCCATTTACACGTACATCCGCCGTAGCAACAATCCCGCTGCTGTTGCTTACCGTTACATTTTGGAATGTTAGGGGTACAGTGGTTGTTCCGCCAATTGTTTGGCCCACCGAACCTGTAAAAAGGATTTCGCTTCCCGCTGCAGCCACTGCAATTGCATCGGCCGCAGCAACATTATTGATAAAATTACCGTTCAATTTTATTTTGCCATTCAAATCTATAGACCCATTGGTGCCATTCGATTCATTTCTATAACTCCCGGTTGTGCCGCCAATGGTGAGATAAGCCCCGGTAGCAACGGTGATTTTCGCACCGTTGTTATAGATTCCCTGGGCATATAATCCGGCTGCGAATAGAATTGCTATTGCGTTTATTATATATTTTTTCATTGTTCTAATGTTTTTAAGATGAGTTTTAAGCGTATTTCAACTACTTTACTCCCTATGTTAGAATGAACGAACCGGCCAAATATTTTTTTCTAAAGTCTTTAGCCCACTTTGCCAGGTTGTACCATTGAAATACCAGGCATGGGTTGCGTCAACTTCGGAAGAAGACCAGATTTGCAATCCTGTGAATGTCAATCCGGTTGCACCCGCGGTAGAGTACAATAAGTCAACTTCAGCTTTCGAAGGCAAGTACCAATCCGGACTCATTATCTGGCTGGGCACCTGGGCTGCAAATAAACTATAGGATGAATTCACTGAACTACTCGCACAACTGTTCGAAGTGATATCGGCCAATATAGCATTGGTATTGGACAAACCGGTTCCTACATTGGTACCGGAAGCCCCGGCAGCAGTTGTTGCACACCCCCAGTCAGAAACTCCAAACTCAGACATGGATGCGATTATTCCATGTGTACCATCAGTTGAAACCACATACCCATCATACCCCGTTACTAAAGGAATATACTGGCCCACAGTGGCTGCGGTAGCAACAAACGACACTTCATTACTGTAGGCTAATCCGGCACCATTGGCTGCATAAGCACGAACGTAATACGTAGTGCCCACCGTCAAATTACTTAGTTCGCCATAGAAATTAACCTGTGCTATAGAATTAGCACTATGGCTTCCCGCAATTGTTGGTCCGGTAGTTGTGCTCCAGCATATTCCGGATTGAGTAACCGGATCGCCGCCATCGTTGGAAACATAACTGTAAACCGAGGCTAAAGAACCTACGGAAGTGATTGCTGTTCCATCTGCAACCACGGTTGGAAGCCCTGAAACGAAGCTCACTTCATTGCCATAGGAAGTATTAATTCCGTTTGTGGCATATGCCCGTACATAATAAGTTGCACCCGGAGTCAGCCCGGTAAGACTGCTGGCAAAAACACCTATACCGGTACCATCGTTTGTTTTAGAATTCGCAGTTGTAGGCGAGGGTGAAGTATTCCAGCACAAGCCGTAAGCAGTTACAGCGCTTCCACCATCGCTAATGACTTCACCACCTCCTGAAGCTTCAGTACCTGACACACTGATTACAATATCTGTGGAAACTAGCGGAGCGGTAGCAATGGCAGTCGTAGTAAAGCTTACCTGAGAACCGTAGGCTGTTCCTGCTACAGTAGTAGCGTATGCCCGGACATAGTACAAAGTTCCGCTTGCAAGTCCACTCAAATTGCTCACAAAACCACCAGTACCGGTACCGTCTGTTGTTTTTGAGTCAGCAATAGTTGGATTAGCACTGGTACTCCAGCAAACTCCTCTGGCAAGTACAGGTGCTCCGCCATCATTTGTAACATTTCCACCACTGGTAGCAGAACCCGCAGCTACATTGGTTATGGATGCAGTAGTAACGGTAGGAAGAACTGCCGGGCTAAAGTTTCTGATTACCCTCAATTGCTTAATATAATCATTAACTCCTGCAAGTTTAGATGCGCTGCTTTGATAACCTGCGTTGAAATTTGTAAACCATGAGGTAACATAGGTGGCACTGGATTGCGATGAAGTATAGTAATTATTTGAATATGACCCAAGTCCTACAGTAGTTCCCAGCGCTCCGATTTTCCCCCATTCCAAAGCAGATGGCAAGTACCAATCGGTAAAACCTCCTCCCGTGTAGTCATCGGCCACACTGGCTGCAATAGGCCTGGTTGCACAAGTAGCCAGTATCAGGGTGGTGTTGGCTTGTCCTGAGCCCAAAGCAGTGCTTGTGGCTATGCTGGTACCCGAACAACCCCACGGTGCTGTTGATGGAATGTCATAACTGACAATAAATCCGCTTCCATCAGGTGCTACATAGGCGCAATATCCATAACCGAGATTCTGCCCGAGCGTGTAAGGAGCCTGAACCCAAGTCGTAAATGTTTGTTGAGGACCATAACTTGTACCAACACTATTTGTGGCATAAGAGCGTACATAATAAGCAGTATTCCCGGTTAAACCCGTTATGTTGCTAACATAAGATGCGGTGCCTGTTCCATTATTTGTAAAATTACCTACCCCTAAAACAGGATTTGAGCTTAAGCCCCAGCACACGCCTTTTGCAGTAATGGCCGAACCACCATCCGAAGTTATAGTTCCACCTGTATTGGCAGCATTCGCAGAAATAACCGTTGCTGCCGTGGTAGTTGCTACTATTGGTGCAGTTGGAGCGGAAGTTGTAAAGCTGATTTCAGGTCCGTAAACAGTTACCCAACCGGCAGGACTTGACTTGTAAAGATTAAGGTACGAACGGATGTAATAGGTTGTATTGGCCGCCAAGCCGGTGAGGTTTGTTACCCACGGAGCAATATTTACAGCCGGATTTACAGAACCATTCGTTGAGTTGGTTGCAATCCGGGCATAAGATGACGTTTCGATATAAGCCGGCAATGCTATAACAGGCGTAGTAGAATAACAAACACCATAATGTTGATAATTTGAATATCCTCCGCCACCCCAGGCCATAGTGCCTCCTGAAGCCGCGGATGCACCCGAGATATTAGTTACCGCTACTGTAGTTAATGTTGGTGGAACAACTGCGGTTGTAAATGAAATTTGCGTTCCGTAAGTAGTTCCAATGCTATTGGTTGCGTATGCCCTTGCATAATAAAGTGTTCCGCCCGACAAGCCGGAAAGGCTGCTTACAAACGAACCTACACCCGGCGAAGGATCAATCAACTTAGCGCCGGCAATAGTCGGGTTAGTTGTTATTCCGTAACAAACACCTCTTTCTGTTATTGGCGAACCGCCACTGGCAGTTACATTACCCCCTGTGTTTGCGGTATTTCCTGTAATTACAGTTGCAGCAGTTGTAGCTGCCACTGTAGGCGCACTGGCTGAGGTTGTAAATGTAATTTCATTACCATAATTGATGGTTGTGCTATTCATTGCATAGGCTCTCACATAATAAGTTGTGCCGGAAAGAAGCCCGGTCAGACTGCCTGCAAAAGAACCAATACCACCGGAAACATCCACCGTTTTAGTATTACCAATGGTGGGAGCGCCAACTGTATTCCAACAAATCCCCCTTGACAGGACAGGAGAACCGCCATCGCTTGTTATATTCCCGCCACTCACTGCCGAAGTAGCAGTAATGGTTGAAGCTGCAGTTGTTGACAGCGTTGAGAAAACCGAGCCTCCCCAGGTAGGGATGAGACTTCCGGAAATTTGTAAATACTGCCCCGGAACCCCGACTGGAATTGACAACCAATCTGTTCCGTTCCAATACAACATATCCCCTACGGATTGCCCTCTCAAAAAACCGGGAACCCATTTCGATCCATTATCGCAATAAAATCCCGGAGATATATCGCCAGTGGTAGCGGTATTATACACTATCATTCCGGCTACATGTGCCGACAATGGTGCAAAGCTGGAGGTACTTGTCAAAGCCACCCGCGGAATAAGAATACCTTTATCGGCAAAATCCACATCGAGTCCGGCTGCAGAGTTTGGTTGGGCACCTGTGGCATTTATCCCCACATTCTGAGAAAACGCGTGCAATGATATTATCAATGTGATAAATAGATAATAAATCCTTTTATTGAATCTATTCTTTTGTGCTGGGTTAAAAACTTTCATTTTTCTTATTTTTAGGTGATTAAATCATAAATTCTAATAAATATAAGTTCGATATAAGTCCTGCAATACTCTATTTGGATTAAAGGAAATTGAAATGGATTTCGCAAACCAACGTGAGTGATTTTAATTCGTATATCATTTTTTCGACCGTGATTGAAAATCGCGAAACCCGGAATATTACGGAGTAATAAAATTATATTCTGTTCCATACACTGTTCCGTTACCGGTAGTGGCATAAGCTCTGAAATAATACATGGTTGCGGCAGTTAAACCTGTAATTGTGCTCGTATAATTGCCAATTCCGCTTCCATCTGTAGTTTTGTTGCCAGCAATGGTTGGGTTAGCGCTCGTTGACCAGCATACACCATAAGCACTCACAGGCGAGCCGCCATCGTTCAATACTGTGCCACCGCTCGCAGCCGAAGTACTGAGTATGCTGGTGGCTGCTTTTGTTACCACAATGGCTTGCAGGGTGTTATTTGCCCATACAGGCAATCCGGTTGTCGGGCTGAGCTGCAATAACTGACCTTGCTGTCCTATCGGAATTATCACCCAAGCGGTTCCATTCCAATACTGAATATCTCCGGCTGCGTTTGCCTTGGGAAATCCCGAGATCCATTTTGTTCCATCATTGTAATAAAACCCGGGGGTAACATCCCCTGCCGTGGCGGTATTGTATACCAGCATACCAGCAATGTGGGCTGTAACCGGAGCGGGGTCAGCCGTAGTTTGAAGCTCTACCCGGCTGATCAGAAAACCTTTATCTCCAAATTTCACGTCCAAGCCGGCTACCGGATTAGGAGCCGATGCTCCTGCAGGGCTTATTCCTACATTCTGTGCAAACACAGGGATTGAAACAATCAAAAGGATTACAAGACCGGTAATTCCTTTTGCAATTTGATTCATTGCTTCTTTTTCAATTTTCTTTTTCATTTGGTTATCTGTTTATTGTGTGGTTATCAATCATTCCAGTCCATTAACCTTTTTTATCAGTGGTAAAAATATATTAACCTCTGTTAGGTTTTGTAACCTGATAGATGTATTCAGCTTTGATAAAGTAGTATTTCATATAGGTATAAAGTAGTAGGGATTCAGGGATTTGGTAGTAATTATTCCCTAGGTTCCGGCACAAAACAGGACCAAAACAGAGTAATGCATTGGTTTATAGATCATTTACACTCATCATTACATTATCCTTTTGCCTTCTGCAATTATTCCTATTCCCATTTTCCGGCAGAGGAAACTACAGAACTATAAACCAGACAAATAAACGTTATTCAATTCAAAGAAGAGTTGTAGGAAAATCAGCTTTTAAAAAAATTCAACATGCATTCGATATAAGATTTTCGTCTGCTTTGATTCTAAAGTACTATACAATAGACATTATATAGAATAAAGAATTATATGTTTAAATAATAAGATTTTAAACACGAAGTCACAAAGACACAATTTTCTTTTTAATTTAATATAAGAGCACGAAAAAAAACATATTTATATGTTTTTCCTTTGTGTCTTAAGTCTCTTTGAAAGCCCCGAAACGCAAATTAACCATGCCGATTTATCGGTAGAAAAACCAATCTTCATTTCGATTTCCGTAAAAGAATTTAAATAAATATCTGTATTATTAGTATTTGAATCTTGGTGTCTTCGTGTCGATATTTATCTTATTTTTAAGCATATAACATTCTATTCCATATTAACTCTAATAAGCGAATAAGGCTTTCTCTTGCCTGGATTGATTTTCTACTATGGGTTCAAAGTAACTCTAAAAGTCGGATTTTGTTGAAAACCCTTAGTAGTGAAGGAGGCATCAACCAGCTCTCACCCTTATTTTTCCATTTATGTTGAAGTCTAATAATGAGTTGCGATTTTGGCTTATATCGATCTCACGTTAAATTTATATTTATAGAAAAAGGCTGCCAAAACCAATCTTTTTCAACATTGGTTTTAGCAGCCTTTCCGGCTTTTTCGGAAATCAGACGGGAAAATTTATTTATTCAGCAAAACTTTCTGGCAATAGACTCCTTTAGCAGTAACGATCTTAATGAAGTAATAGGCAGCCTGGTGGTTGTTCAAATCAAATTTCCGGATTCCACCTGCATTTCTTTCAAGCATCAAGGCCTGGCCCATAGCGGAATAAATATAAACCTGGTTTATTTCGTCCGGACTATTCAGGTAAATATTTCCATCTTGTGAATATACGTAAACCTGCGGTTTTTCTTTTACCTCATCCGTTGAAGTTCCTATACTTACCGACATTACTATTGTATTCGAAGTGGCCGGACTACCTGTGACGCAAGGTGAAGCACTGGAAGTCATAACTACATACACCTGGTCCAAGTCGGCAGGAACATACGTAAATGTACTTGTTCCATTTCCTACAGGACCGGAATTCTTGTACCACTGGTAAGTTGGAGTTGCTCCTCCACCATACGGGGTGGCGGTGAAGGTTACAGGACAGCCCACAGATACCGGGTTGGCACTTGCACTGATTGAAACCGCAGCATTAATTACCGGACATACCACCATTGTAATCTTATTTGATGTTGAGGGCGATCCCGTGAGGCAAGGAGAGGCATTGGAAATCATCACCACTTTAATTACATCGCCATTAGCAGGGATGTAAGTAAAAGTAGGAGAATTGCTACCCACCATGGTTGTTCCTTTGTACCACTGGTATCCGGGGCTTGTACCCCCATTTATCGGAGTAGCTGTAAAAGTGACAGGCGTACAATCTTCGCAAATATTATTCCGGCTGACGGTTATAGAAACACTGGCAACCAATAACGGATTTTCGACAACCACAGCATTGCCAATCATGTCGGTAGTCCCCCATATATTTGAGCCGTTCACAAAACTTCCTTTTACAGTGTATGCGCCTGCGGCCTGAGCCGGGAACCAAATGGCAGAGCCGGTTCCGGCAACAGACGTTGAAGTAGCTGTCCCATTTTTATACAAGGTGTAAGTAACTCCGACTTCGGAATTTGCCAATCCGACCGCAACGCCGGTTGAACCCTGGCAATATGATCCCCCGCCCGTAACAGTTTGGGGAGTGACAAGCCGGTTCATAATTAAGTTGGCCAAATGGCGGGTGGTGTGGGAAGCTTGTACCGTAATATCTGTGGCAAGGGGGATGTAAGCATTCACTTTGGTTTGATAGCCATTCGTCAATGAGAAACTCCAGGTTAAATCAGGCCTTACTTTGCCAAAATCGACCGAATTTGTAAGTCTTATCCGGCAGATTTTGGTACCAAAACCGGTATTTGAAATTATGGTTCCGGCTCCACTGCCCGGCCCGGGAACACCGGTAACAATTATACAGTTCCGGTCAGCGTTAAAGGTCAACCTGTTTGCTGTGAATATTTGGCCAGGATTGAGATCGGAACCAACCATAAAAGTAGGAGTAATGACTCCGGAGTTGGCAAGCCCCGGATTAATATTTATTCCCATTTGCATGCTGGTATACTCAAATGCAGTTGTTCCTGTTTGCAATAAATACACATCAAATTCGAATGTTTTTGTATCCACCTGGGCATCATTTCTTAACTCACAGAGATAAGCCGGCGCTTGGGCCTGTATATTTATTGCACTGACAAACAACACAACAACTACAAATCCAATTTTTGTGGTTATTTCATGAATTGTTCTCATTGTATCTTATTTTTATTGATTAATTATCGAATCCGGATATTTGCGTTTCATGGAAGTTTTGTATGGACAATGAACATGGAATTGGTGTCTATGAAATTCATATCCGAAGTATCTACAATCCCATCACCGTTGATATCACTTGCATTATACCCCATCAAAATAGCTTTTGACCCATTGTCAACCTGATTCATATCACCCGTATCCACAATTCCATCCTGAGTGACATCGCCCGTGTAAATCAAATAGTGGTTATCGGCCGATAAACCCAGATTGCCACCATATACACCGGCAGGTGTTCCAAATGATTTATTGATAGAGCTACCGGCAAATGAAACCGGAGAAGACGTTGTGGTTTGTATACTGTTACGGTGTTTAATTGTGATATAATACGATGCGTTATACTGCGCCGGAACCGAAATAGTTGCAGTTCCGGCGGTACTGAGCGATATGTTGTGGGCAGAATAAACAACCGTGGAATAAATGGTAGCATCATGTAGTTCAACAGTTATATGATCGGCCACATTGACCGGCCAGTGCGGTCCGCTTGCATCCCGGGCCTGTCGCATTGCTCCATTGCCATTGTATAAGCCTTCCAGCAATGCCATAGTGATTGTCAACACTTTATTGGCAGCAATATCCAGCACAGATGCAACCCCGGCACCGCAGGAATTAATCCCTCTCACACTAAGTTGCCCCGCAGTGGCATTTGCCGCAAAATCCAGCGTAACGCTATTCCCCGTTCCATTAATGCTAACACCGCTTCCGGTATAAGACCAACTATAACTTGTTGCATTCGGAATTGCGGACACAGAATAAGGTACTCCGATTGCATTTTGCACAAGAACAGTTGATCCTGAAATGATTCCGGCATTAGATACCGGAGCTTGGATGGTAAGCAATGCCCCATTGGAAATGGTAACGCCAACTATATTGGTGAGCACTGCCCGATATTTATTTCCCGACAACGACAAGGTTGTGGGATTGATTTGCAATGTATTGGTTAACACTCCCGAATAGGGAGCGCCATTGGTCAAATTAGTCCAGGTTGATCCTCCATCCGTACTTTTTTGCCATTGGTATGCTATGGCCGAATTGCTGGTTGCCAATACGGTAAAGGTCTCTGAATTACCAACGCACCCAACAACCGGTTGTGGTTGACTGGTTATTTGGGGATATCTAAGGATATCGGGCTTTATTGCTATTGTAAATGCTGAAACTGCTCCTTCGTTTACTGCGGCAATTTTCCACCAGTTATTTAAAGTTGCCAGCGAACCGTTAACGACATAGCTTGTAGCATTGGCCGCGGTGGTAGCAACGTATGAAAAACTGGCACCACCATTGGTAGAACAATAAATCAGGAATCCGGTTTCATTTGCAGAAAGATCGTTCCAATTCAAAGTCAGGCTGTTGCCGGTAATTGAAGTTATGGGTTCTGGCTTCCAGCCGGGCGCAACGGGTGCAACGGGTGGAGTAAATGAGTAGAGGCGATCGAGGAGCAAATCTATGTTATTTGTACTCAAAACATAGGTCCCGGCTGGCGATCCATTAATGGCAGACACCATATCGGAGCCAATGTATTTAACTGTATTTGGCGAGTTGTCTGATGATATAAAAGTCGACCGTGTGATACCCGGAAGCGAATTGTTTCCAACAGTACCATACTTAAATTCGATTAATCCTGTGGATTCGTATATATGCACCTGTATCTGGCAGGGCGTATACTCAATAACAGGAGGATTATTATCGTTGATCGGATAGGGGATAATCAAATCCTTCCATTCAACAATGAGTATGCGGTTTGGTGCTGAGCCCTTGAGTTTATAATGTACTTTCCCGGTACTCAGGAGATTATTATCGCCCGACATTGGCACCAGCAAGGGCGTGTTGGGAATTGAATTACTGATAGCCGAAGCGGGAATCAAACTGGTTCCCAATTTCAATTGCCCGTTTGAGTTGACTGAAAATTGAGTGTACGGAACCGACATAAAATAATGGGTAAACCCAATATCGGTAATTCCGGAAGCAACATCATTGGCTGAACCTCCAATCAGTTGGGTGGTTCCTGAGTTCATGTCTTCGAGTGCTACGGGAGCAAATGCATTGAAAGTATAATTCGAAATACTTTGCGCACACAAGTTAACTACAAAAAAACCTTTGATGACCAAAAAGAATGAATAGCTTTTTCATAAGACATTGTTTTTTTGCGGTTTAAGTACAAAAGGTAAAATCAAACTTTGGAACTGGCTATTAATACCACCCTACACAATCCCATTCGGAATTGCATAGGGTGAAATTATTGTTTAAGATTAATCTTTTAGTTTATTATAATCTTTTTGATCGTACTCTTTCCGAGCACATCTACAGTAACCAAATAAACGCCGGGAGTCAATCTTTCTTTAACTACAGTCACAGTTCCGGTAGTATTCATGTATACCAGTTTCTGACCTACAGCATTACAAACCGTTACGGTTCCTTCGTTGGCTATATCATTACGGTTGATCGTAATTTGGTCATTCTTGTTCTTGAATATGTAAATTGATTCAGTTACATCATTCAATCCCGTTGCAATGCCAGCCGATCTGAATACGATGCTGAAACGTTCTGCCGTAGTGGTAATATCCGAATTGAAAGTGTAGGTATTACCTATTATCAGTTCCTGTTCGGCGTTCAACATTTTATCTTTCAGTATAACCCTGGTATCCAGGTCGAAGTTGCTTATTTCGGTTGCGTTAATAGTGAACACGTTCTTTTCGTGTGTAGTGAAGCCTAAAGGCAGGTCTACATTTGGAGTAACAGTATTCAAACCATTAATTACAAGAGGAATAGCATCTGCGAAAGTGTAAATTTCCGGAACAGAAGCAATGTCATTAAGCATTTTTTCTGAGTCGAAAGCATCGTATCCGTTGGAAGCCATTGAATTGAACAATATGATGGCTTCATCGGAGTTAATGCTGTTTGACACTTTCAAACGCAGCACTTTCTGGTTCAGAGATGCAGCAGCTCCCGGAGCTTTCAGGCGGTTGTTTGATGCATTTTCGTGTAAGCGCATCGAGTTATCAACTGCCATAATTCCTGAAGTATTACCGCTTGCCACGCGTACCCAGTAGGCTTGCACAGGAGGAATAAAGGCTGTTACCTGAATTCCGTTATTGCTTGTTCCGATTTCACTTACAGCATTGTAAGTATCGAATACATACGCCCTGTTGGTAGCATTCTTCGTACGGTACCACATCGTAGGTTCCAGGTTGCTGGAGCTTGCATATACCAATCGCCAATCCAGGAATGATGGGTATGGATTTCCGACCAGGTTATAACCGCTCTTTATTGCTCCCAGACGGGTCAACGATGCGTTTTTGGCTCCCGTATTCAAATTATCACCTGTAAATGTTACATTACCAGTGGTTGAAATGGAAGCTGCATAACCTTTCGTTACATCCAATGGGGCACCTGATGCCAGTGTGTTCCACAAAGCAGCCGGTTCATCATAACTGTAAATTACAGAAGCCGAAGAAAGCGAGCTGGTGGTTGCGTTTGAAACCGGGCTGGATACATACCAGTTTCTGCCACCGGCCAGGTATTGTTGTACATTGGCCACGCCTCCGGCAATGGTTGCTATCGAACCTCTGTCTACAAATGTTCCTGTACCTGATGTAAAGTTGCTGTTAATCATTACATCTTTCACAGTAAGGTTTGCACCCACCGGATTTGTCAACTTGGCACCGGCGTTGACAGTAAGGGTTGAACTTACAGTCAGGGCAGCAGGGAGTGTTACTCCGGCCTCGTTGTCAATCGTCAAATTCTTAAGTGTATTAGTACTTATATTTGAAATTACCTGGGCTGAAGTTGCGCCATATACAAGTGTACCTGATGTAGCCACAATAGATCCGGTTCCTAAAGTAGCGCCTTTCAGCACAACCGTATTGTTACCTGTAATCAAATTGCCATTAACGGTAAGGTTTCCATTTACAGTAAGCGTATGAGTACCGGTAGTACTTGTCAGTGTACCGTTTATATACAATGTCTTGCTAAATGCATCGGCAACATTAATTGTCACGGTCAGTCCGATTGGGATAATAACGTCATCCAGAATAGTTGGAACCGTATTATTTGCCCATGTCGATGGTGTGTTCCAATCACCATTGGTAACAGCAGTAGGAGCCGGAAGAACATTCATGGTTACTGAATTTGATGTAGCCGGGCTACCAGTTGCACAATGTGCATTTGAAGTCATTTTCACATACACAACATCATCGTCTACAGGCACATAAGTATACATCTCGTCCGTCGAAACTGAAACGGTATTTTTAAACCATTCGTAAGTAGGAGCTGTTCCTCCACCTACCGGTTCTGGAGTAAATGTAACGGATTCACCTGCCACCACATTATTCCTGTCGGGACTGATAGTAACACTTGCAGGAACAAACGGGTCAACCGTCAGCATGGCTGCAGCCGAAGTTGTTACGCCATCTATGTTTGTCAATAACACCCGGTATTTGGTTGTAGACATAGCCAGACTGGTAGGATTGATCTGCAATGTATTTGTCAGGACTCCGGAATAAGGGGAGCCATTTGTCAAGTCTGTCCAGGTTACGCCATTATCAGTACTTTTTTGCCATTGGTAACTAATAGTTGTAGCGCTTGTTGCCGATACAGAGAATGTTTCCGTAGTTCCGATACATGTAACTACCGGCTGAGGCTGTGCTGTCACCTGCGGATATCTCAGAACAGATGGACGAATCATCAAAGGACGCATCATATCCATATCTTCATGGTCGATAATATGGCAGTGCCAAACATAACCCGGGCCAATACTTGGATCGAACGGGAATAGCAAATCTGCCGCAGGTGCATTTATCGGTCTGTCCGTAGGTGCCACCCTCACAATGAATGTGGCGATTTCACCCGGAAGAACTTTAACGTCATCTTTCCAACCCATTTCTTCGGGATGTGGAAGCATGGGTAAACCGGTCAGATAAGGAGTGACAGCAGGATTTCCTCCCACAGCTCCATCATCATTTAACGTGTTATAATCGTATGGAGATCCGGCTCCGCCAGGATATCCCAGGCCGGCAGGCCATTCCGGAATATGTCTCGGAGCCCATGCAGCACTGTATGCAGCCATATAGGCAGGCTGGTCAAAAGTCTGACGGCTCACCAGCTGCCATTGCAACAAGTGTACATGGATAGGATGCGCATCAACCGTAGTGTTAATAATGGTAATCTGTTCTGTAGATCCTTCAAGCTGAAGTTCAGTAGGTCCGCCAAATTTCAATGGATCTCCCGGAGCAGGCTCGGTATTATCAAAATGGGAGTTATTGAAGGCAACCATAACAGGACCTCCTTCTCCATTTACTTCATTCAGGATAATTTGCCGCTTAACCAGAGGAGTAACACCGGGTGATAACTGGCCGGCAAAATTGGTCAGTTTTACCATTGGATTGGCAGTTCTCAAATTTGAAGGAACCAAACTCTTATCCGTACCTGGTGCAGAAGCATCATTAGCCGCCACCAAATTACCGTTAACAACAAATTGCATAATCCTGTCGGTCAACCCTTTCACTACTGGATCGCCATCAGGGATAAGGCGCATTGGCATCATTCATCAATGTGAAAGTAGTGCCGGCAGGAATTCCGGTAAAATCGATCACCACATCCAGCCTTTCGCCGGGACCCATGGTTACAGTTTCACCTGTTGCAGGATCCAGTTCAACCGGAGTATCCAGCAAACCACCATCTGTACCAATGACGGTTATTTTGAGTGTTTGTGTTGAATCCGCTGCATTTACAAGCCACATATTTAAAAAACGGGCGTTACAACCATCCAACATGCGGAAACGGTATTTCCTTGGCGCTACGCTTAAATAAGGCCAGCTCTTACCATTTACGGTCATAATATCTCCGAAAAACTCGGGTGTCCAGAATGGATGGATATCCGGATTAGTAGGAGCTACAGGCCAGTACAACTCGCCTTTGGTATTGAACATCCTGTCCTGCACTGCCAGTTCTATTTCTGGCAGGTAGGTGTTTGTTCCGTTAAAGGTAGGTGTTTTGCCATCCGGGGTCATTTCCTGCACTTTGTCGTCGCCCGACCATCCCGGAAGTTTAGCTGTTTCTTCAGCTTCCCCTCTCAGGAAATAGTAGCCTGCAAGTCCTGTGTACACATTTATGCGGGTCAGTCCCTGGTCGTGGGGGTGATACCAAAGTGTGGTTGCTTCCTGTTGGTTTGGATAGGTTACCAACGACTGCGCACTGTGCAAAAAGCCAGGGCCGAACTTAGCATAACCTGGCGTAAACCATGCCGTAGGCCCACCATCAGAGCCTGATGGAATTTCGCCTCCATGCAAGTGGACAACCATAGGGATATCACCTGTATAAGGGTCGGTCAATGGGTCTCCTGTCAAGTCGTACCCATTCATCATTAATGTCTGGTCGGCCAGGATATTGAAATCGCTGTATTTTGCTCCAAACAAATCATTTCGGTATTGAACCATCAGCTGGTTTCCCTGCTGGGCTTCAATGGTTTGGGCAGGCCACATGGCTGGACCAAAAGTGAGGCCATTATCCTTGGAAATAGCGTAAGCCGCATAATTTCCCTTACCTGCATTTGGAGTTATTATACTACCAATAGTATCACCATTGGCCAGCACAGTACCAGTAGATAAAGCAATCTGTTGAACCATTTGTTCTTTAATAAGAAGGTTTCCGCCTGCTTTTGCATTAACCCTTAAGCCTGCAGCAAAGTGAGGCATTGGATCCACAAACTGCGGAACAGTAGTCGGATCAATCGGGCCTTCAAACGGGAAGTAATTAATTATCAAAACCGTAGGTTCAGACGGAGTACATCCTTCGGGTACATACTTATAATTTACACTTACAGTTTGTTGTCCAGTTGGATTAGTCCAGGTAACAGTAATGGAGTTTGTTCCCTGGCCTGCGGTAATTTGTCCTGCAGAAGAAACGCTCCAGACATAATTGTCCATTCCCGGTTCTGTTGTGTACACCTGCCCAGTAGTTATTCCGCCACTGAGGGTGGCAGGTATTTTGTTAATTTCCGGCCCCGTAATTGTTGGTACTGGAATTGCGAACCCAGTGCCCGGCAAACTTACAAATCCATCGATATTCTGCGTAACGGAGTATTCACCTCCTACAGTCACTGTAATGGAAGGTGTTGTTTCGCCATTGCTCCAGAGTAATGTTCCTGTATAATTGCTTGCGGTGAGCGTGGAAGTTCCATTACAGTTATTTACCACTGTAACCGTTGGAGCTGCTGTGGGTGGTGCAAATGTATAGCGCCGGTCGAGCAATAAGTTGGTATTAGTTGTGTTCATCGGATACTCAACTACTGCCGATGCATTAACCGCCGAAACCATATTGGCAGCAATGTATTTCACGGTATTTGCAGTATTGCTTGATGAAATAAACGTTGAACGCGTTAGGGTTGGGTCAGAATTGTTGCCAACATTACCATATCTGAATTCAATCACATCTGTCGATTCATACAATAAAACCTGTATTTGGCTAACTGTATAATCTATAATGGGAGGATTGTTGTCGTTGCTGACCGGATAAGGGATAATTAAATCCTTCCATTCAACAATCAGAACACGGTCGGGCTGGATACCCGTCATTTTGTAATGGACTTTACCGGTGGGCAACATGGAGCTACTCCCGGACATTGGTACAATCAACGGAGTATTAAGTGCAGCACCGGTAATCCCTGTATTAGAAATTACAGTGGCGCCTAACCTCATTTGTCCGCTTGAATTAACGGAAAATTGATTGTAAGTCGTAGTCATGAAATCAAACGTAAAACCAATGCCGGTAACACTCGAGGCAACATTTACACTCGATCCGGCAATCAATTCCGTAGTTCCAGCGCTCATGTCCTCGAGCGTAACAGGTGAAGCTGTGCTGAAGGCATAATTCGCAATACTTTGCGCATTCGTGCCGATTATATTAAGCACAGTCAAAATCAGTAAGTAAAACAGCTTTTTCATAATTGAATAATGTTTATTTATTAATTTATAAAAGAGGAAATTTCTTATCAATATTTAAAATTCCACGATCGAAATTTTTGACCTCTAGGGTGGTTTTACATCAATTTCAAACAAACAACAATATTTCAACTTGGCTATTAACATATATTTGTATATTTCTTTTGCAACCTAACAAAGAGTAGTAAAAATAGCTACACATGTCACATTAAAAACCACATTAAAGCTGTAATTAATTCTACTTCAGGCTGATTGTTTATAGTAATAAAGCTGTATAAGCGTATCGTTCAAAAGGAGTAGTCAAAATACAACAAGCTGACATAAAGATGTTTGCACAAACACAAGTCAATCAATTGACAATAATAAATTTATTTGAATTTTCTGAAAATGTATAAAGCCATGATAAGGTGCATCCATGCTTTTTGAAATGGCGTAAGGGTGAATTATGCATATTGATTTGAAGCCGTCTTGATTTTTTTTTAATGATTATCCGCAAAGCGACCTCCACCAATATATAATTTTCAAATATCGAAAATATTGAGGGACGTAGTCCTGATATTTTTGTAGCAAAGAATGTTTTTACGGAAAATAAGCCGCGTAGCGGTGACATCTTTTGATGTAGAAAACAAGATGTCAGAGCTACGCTCCTCAATTATCTTTTTTTCATAAATGCTACTAAGATAACAGAGCTACGCTCCTGTACTTTAAAATCAGCATGACAGGTCGTTATGCGGATAATCATAATTTTTTATAAAGAAGAGTGAATTTATCACTTTGAAAATGTCACTAAAAAAACTAATAATGAAACCTTTAACTTTGAGGATGTTAGCAAAAAAAAACAAATAAACAAAACCAAAACTTTTAGAAAAGGCAAGCCGGCTCTTTGCGTTTGAGTGCAATAGTTGCAAAAGCAAACAACAAGTTAATATAACGTGAGTACATCAGAAGAAAAAATCATAACACATTCTTATACTTTGATAAAAACAAAAATAAGGGTGCTCGTTGAGGTAAAATACTTACTACTAAGGGTACTTGACAAAAAATCATACTTTCAGAAGCACCTTACCCCTCAGTCGAAAATTAATTCGGACATAAGAAGCCCTTATTCTATTGCGATATAGCATTTTATGATTAAAGCGAGTAGAAATTTTAAATCGAACACTTTAATTCAGGAACTAATGCCCCTTTAAGGTACTTTGTAAAAAACAGTAAAGACGATTTCGATGAGTAAGCGGAGTAAAGGCCAAAACGTCAATAAGATATTTTGATAAAAAAATTCAGGCTTCTTCCGGGCCGCAACACATGCCCCCAGTCCAGGTGTTCGTAATAGGCAGTATTAAACAGGTTGGTAATGCCGGCACTGCAATCGATCATAATATCCGAAAACATAAGGTGGTAGCTGCCTTTTACATTGAAAATGCTGAAGGAGGGTGATTTTGATTCACCATACAACACGTTGATACGGTTTTGTTCCAATGACGTTTCATTGTCCAGTTGAAATGCCCAACAGTTTTTCTCATAGTTGACCGAAAGCATATTTTTCAAGGGCGGAATTAGTGGTATCGGTTCACCTGAATTCAGTTTTCCCCACGTATATTTAGCCAGGGCAAAGAAATACAGCCCTTTAACAGGGTTGTATATTGCCTGCAAACCGGTGCTGAGCATGGTAGCACCCGCCACATTTTGATAAACGCGTAATCCGTTGGTGTAAAAATTCAGAGGAGGAATATCCGTATTGGTAATCCCCATTATGTAGTCGTCCAGCAAGTTGCTCGACTGGCTGAGGTTGATTTTCAACTTCTCGTTGGCATAAGTCAAACCAACCCTGCCCGAAAGCGATTTCTCTGTTTTCAGGTACGGGTTGCCAATGTAGTCGTAGCCATCGTAGGCATTGAAAAGATAATAGCCATATTGCTCGGTAATGGTTGGTATCCGTTCCGAATATCCGGCCTGAAAAGTGAATTGGACAGGATTGGCCAACTGGTACCGGCCCGACAAATTAATACTTTTAGTAAGCTTATTGAATGTGCGCGGCAGGCTGTAGTTAAACACCGAAAATTGCCGGCTTGCCACTTCCGATTGCAGGTTATCCAGCGCATAATCCAGCCGACCATTCAGGGCCAAAAAGAATTTATCGCTAACAATTGTGGCATTTTGGATATACAAACCGCTTACATTGCGCAGAATATCCGGCCAGGTTTGCAAATACATAGGCGACTCCTGGGCTTTTCCCACAAAGCGCATGTACATAGTCATTTCAGCCAATGAGCTGTTTATGTAATTATCGGCTTTAATGGTCAGCCTGTTTTTAGCATTTAGCCGGAACGTAGCCAGCACAAAGGAGCCGAAGGTATTGCTTCTACCGGGCATATCCATGCGCATAATGACAGAATCCGGTTTTCCGGTAATTTTGTTGTGGACAAAAAATAAACTGTCGCGCTGAGAATCGTCCATTACATGATAAACTGAATTGTAATATACCTTAGCCTGAAGTTTATAGCTCGGCTTTACCCGCCCGTATTCGACACCGAAAATAAATGCATGCGCTTTGCTTACATCCATTGGCAATGCGGGATAACCGATATTCAGCCCCAAATCGTACAGCACATCGGCCTTGAACATATTGACACTGTCAGGTACGTATTTTAAAACCGAGTGGATATTGTATTTTTCAAATTGCGAAAACTTTACAATATTACCAAGCCCATTCCTATAAGAATCATTTTTCCGGTACACCGCGTTGAGCCCCCATTGCCATTTGGGCTGCGTATATCCTGTTGACAACAATAGATTTCTGCCATTCGACACACTTTCGTACCCAAACGACACATCGGCATAATACGGATGAGGGCTTTTGGTATTTGGTTCCTGCAATGCCATATCTATTGATCCGCCGATATTATTACCGCACAATCCGCCATTCGTTCCATGTTCCAATGCTATACTCTTCAGGTTCGCAGGCTCAATATACGACGTAACAGGATCCATTTTATCCGTACACGCTCCGAACATCTTCATCCCGTCAATCGTAACGTTCAGTTGCCCGCCCGAAAAACCATTCAGCTGCGGTTCCATGGCATACGAACCGCGCTTGATAAGCGAGATTCCATCCAAATGCGCGGTCAGATTGTCAATGGTTGAAAAATAATTCGTTTTATAAAATTTCTCAACCTGTTTGTTGTTCAGCGGGATAACACACAACACCGTAACTTCCTTCAGGCTAACAGTATCCAAAGGAGTAACTTTTTTCGATACGCTTTGCTGGGCTTTCAAACTCAGGCAAAGCAACGTTACCAATATCAGCAGGAAGTAGCGGCTCATGTGGTGGCAATAAATTTAAGACAGATCACCGGATGTATCCGGCAAATGGCAGTTGCAAAGCCTGGCAGAAAAAATTCCACCAGACTCTTTACTCATTTATTAAAAAAACGCGAGTTCGACATAAGAAAAAGATCATAACTCATTATTATACTTCAATATAAACAAAAATAAGGGTGTCGGTTGTAGGTAAAATACTTACTACTAAGGGTATTTGACAAAAAAAATCATACTTTCAGAAATACTTTATCCATTAGTAGAAAATCAATTCAAACAAATGAAGCCCTTATTCTGCTTTGAAGTAACACTTTATGGCTGAATCAGGCAGAAATTTCAAATCGAACTCACGTTAAAAAACGATATCGAAATAAGCTTTATTGCTTATGACTCTACCGCCTTTTTTAATCACCATATTTATGCGCCAGTCGCCTGTCATGGTAAAGTTTACCGTTCCAAGATAGTGCCCATTGCCTGTTGAAACAGGGTTTACATTGTTGGGAGAACCATGTCCCATCAATGGCATTTCGGGCGTAATTTCAACAGTAAGATCTTCACAACAAGGGAAATTCATCATGGACGCCATCGTGTGAATCGTTATTTCAAACGGATTATTACCCACTTTCCATGCTTTTGGTTCAACCAGCGAAATGGGATATTTAGTAATTACCCAGGTATTCGGTCCGTTACTCAAACTATCGATAACTACCATTTTCTTTACCGGAACAGTCGATTTTACCTTCGGGATGGGGAATAAAACGGTTTCAGATTTTCCGTTAGCATCTATATTTACCGTTAGTGACCATGAATTTGTTCCAATCATAGAGAAAAGCACAGCACCTTTAAAATATCCTTCGGACCCGAGCGTATCAGCCGGATTTTCCACGGGACATGCATGCGAAAAAGTTGTCATATCCATAAGCGGGTGCAAAGCAAGCGTTGCATTTTTCAACTGCAATCCGTTACTCTTGTCGGTTATTTTAAAATATACATTGTTATAACCCACAAATAATGAGTCTGTGGCATAAAAGACCACATCGAATGAAGAGCCTGAAGATACGGCTTCGGCAATTTTCAGGTATTGAACCTGCTCCTCCACTACCGGCTCATTTTCCTTGCACGACACGGCAAATGCCGGCATCAGCAAAACCAGAACGTATAATTGTATTGTTGCTTTCATTTCTGTTTAAATTTTAAATATTGAGTATGAAATATTATGAATATATGAGGGTATCCAATAAGTGACACTGACAAGTCAAACGACACTGTCAGGTCGAATCTAATACGCAATTTTACAGCCTGTCAGCATTTGAAAAATCTGACAGAGTCTATTAAATCAACGTGAGTTCTATATAAAATTTATGTCTACTTTGGCCCTAAAACACAACACAATAGGCGAATAAAGGTTTCTCTGGTCTGGATTGATTTTCTACTAAAGGTTCAAAGCAGCTCTAAAAGTCTGATTTTGTTCAAAACCCTTAATAGTAACGGAGAAATCGACCAACTCTCCACCATATTTTTTCATTTATGTTGAAGTCTAATAATGAGTTGCGATTTTGGCTTATATTGAATTCACGTTAAATTATACTTGTGAGACAGCCTCCATAGCAATTGAATACCAAATATTTTTCAACACTTTGGCTTGTCGTTTTTCAGAAGTAAAATAAAAGCGGAAATGAATTAAAACCGGGGAGGTGTAAAAATGGCGGGGAGATATGAGACGAGCGGATAACACCGAAATTGGACAGTGTATTGTATCTTTTTTTCAACAGGTTTCATGCGAATTGCTTCGGATTTCAGGTGGTCGTCCACCTGCTTATCCGATGCAATTTTCTTGTTTTCGTCTTTGTTTGAGTCCGTTGGTTCGCTATTCTTCTTTAACTGTTCGTGCAGGTAACATTTACCGTGGCAAGAATTGAGCGGTTTATCTTTATATACGCACAAGTTCTTTGCAATATAATCTTTAAAGAGGATATATTCAACAAAAGGTACGGCCGGTCTTATCAGATAAAATATCAGCACCGGCAAACACAATACGCTGATCAATTGGGATTGACGCGTGTAAAATGAATGCCGGTTGGTGGGTTGACCTGATATTTTTCTGATACTTTTCATTGCAAACAAACATTTGACAGAATAGAAATTTATATAGATCAAAGCTTATTTAGAAATTGTTATATCATTGCTGCACAAGTCAATACCATCACTTGATATCACGTACACACCTTACGCACAAACCAATTTCTTTTTTTACGCGGATATAACTTACCTCTGTAGTGTTGCTATTAAGTTTTACCGAAAAAATCAAGTTGCTTTTCTTTACTTCCACCGGTTCGGAATTGGACCACCACTGCCCTATCGAACCAAGGAAACCAAAAGCGCCCTTTTCGTCCCGAAAACCTCCGGGCAATGCGGTGAACCCGATTTTATCAACTCCATTTTTTGATTTCCACCCGTTGGTAGCTTTCAGTTTAGAACCGGCATAATCCACTCCCAACAAGTTTTTAATCAACTTCATCCAATCCGCGTTTTGAGGAATACGCCATCCTTCGGGTGCCAATCCCCTCGGATCGTTAATGGCGAACCAATTATATAATTTGCCATATTTAGCCGCATTCTTGGGGTCGTTGTTGTAATAACACCATGCGGGCCAGCCTTCGGTCCCGGCTTTTACCCATTCTTCCTTCGTTTTGGCTTCGGGGATTATATCGCCGTTTCTGAATTGGGTTACATTCAGATTTATCCCCGACCATTCCTGCATGCCATATTTCGCAATTTTATATACGTTTCCGTTTGCATCTTTCATCGATTGGCCCTGGATGCTAAAGCTTCCGGCAATCAGAAGTATGGCACAAACTACCATTGACGATTTAATTGTTGTAGCTTTCATAGTTTTTATGTTTTATATTTTTATTTTGAGATTGCTTTTTCTGATAACATATCGCTTTGTTGCATATTTTCTACTATTTCGGTGGCATTTCCTTTCCTCAAAATCATCTCGCTATTAAGCAAATATGAACCGGAAACTACGACATACTCGGATGCATTGAGGCCGGAAATAATCTGTACAGAATCTTCGGATTGAATGCCGGTAGTGACGCTCTTCGCTGAAAAAGTACCATCATAATTCTGAATCCAAACCAGGCTTCCTTTTTTATCGGTAATAACTGCCGATGAGGGAACCACCACGCAACTGCTTTTTTGAGTTTGAACACGCATAAACGCCAACATGCCCGGGTGGAATTCCTTTTTTGCATTATCAATATCAGCCCTGACTACAACCACATATCTGTTTTGCTCCAGCGACGGGTTAATAAAACTGATTTTGCTTTCCACGATTTTATTTCCTGCATCGGGTAAGGTTATTTTGGCCCGCATACCAACTCTTAAGAAATCCATATCGCAGGGATTAACCTGTGCTTCCACCCACAACCTGGAATCGTCGGCCATTTCAAATAAGGTTTGCCCTTTGGTAACATATTCCCCTTCGGTAACATTAATAGACCTGATAATTCCTTTCACCGGACTGCAAATTGTAGTACTGAAAAATATCTTTCCATCTTTCCTCAGCTTTTCTACTTGAGAGGGCAACATTCCAAGCAACATTAATTTGTTTTCCAATGCCAGGCTTGGCTCATACTTCCCATTAAAATTCCAGTTATTGCTTTGAAGGGTAAAGTACTCACGCTCTGCAGCTACCAGCTCTTCAGAAAAAAACTGATACAGTGAATCGCCTTTATTCACCGTTTCACCGGCATTTTTATAAAACAACTTTATAATTCTTCCGGTAGTACGCGAGCTGATATTCACGGCGCTTTCCTCGTTTACCTTAAGCACGCCTGTAAACAAACGGTCGTACTGGAAATCAGTTTCATTTACCTGTACTACCCTGATATTAGCCAACTGAATCTGAGCTTCACTCAGTTTTAGCATATTATCGGGAAGCGCATTCGTATTATCGCCTTTTACCTTTTCCGGTTGCGGTCTGCACGAGGCTAAAACAAAGAAAAGAAGTACCAAAACGCATATGAAGCTCATATCGACTCTATTAGTAATCATAATTCCCTGCCTTGAAATTAAATAAATGTTGAATTATTCCAATTAATAGCTCTGGCTATTTTATAAATACAGATCGCATTAAGTACGTGCAATATAATTTAATCTCTGATAATTTTTCTAGTCCGATAATACCTACCAGGTTTTAAAAACCTGGTAGGTATGCTTAGCATAAACTAATTTCCGCGTGGTACTTACTGTTTTAGCAGCCCATCGCTGTCAATAAGCAGCGAGGCGTTTAAGGCTACTTCGGAAGTGACTTCCAAGCCCGACAACACCTCTATTTTACCTCCCGTATGCATTCCTGTTTCAATAACCGTTGCCACAAAATTCTTATTTTTCTTTACATAAACAGATTTGTGTTTTCCCATATCAAAAACCGTTGTTTCCGGCAGCCAAGTTGAATTTCGTCTACCTGTCAGTATTTGGGCTTGTATTTGCCTACCGGGAAAAAGGTTGCCGTTCCTGTCTGTGAAAAAAACTTTTACAATTTGGAAAATGCCGCCATTCAGCGGTTCAATCTGACTGATAGCCGCCTCAATCTTCTTTCCGGCAGAAGCATCGACCGTAAAAATAACTTTCTGCCCCTTTTTTATAAACCCGATTTCTTCCGTCTTTACCTTTATATCTGCCCTGAGCGATTTTACATCCACTACCTTAAAAAGCGGAGTTCCGGTTTCAACAGTCATTCCCTCATTTACCCCCACTCCATTGTACCCGGTTTTATTTGCCAACGATTCATTGCTTTCATTACTTTCAGTTGAGAAATAATTTTCAGGATCAAAATCCGCACTCACAGCATATCCATCCGCATCGCTATAAACCGCCAAATGATAATTTGGTTTCACCGACCGCTTTATCGATTCTATTTGCTCCGGCGTGTGTCCAAGTTGCTTCAACCATTCCCGGGCTTCCACCGTCAGTTCATCCTTATCCGGGTACAATTGTATCAGTTTTATGTAGTTCCAGCGTTCGTTATAGATATTCGGGCAATAGATTTCATAAATTTTCTGGCCTTTTCGTATCCGTTGAAACTGAGATTTCACATACGATTTCTCAATAACTCCACCAAACCGGGCACTTATCATCCTGATTTTTCGCGTATCGTAATTAACAATTCCAGCAGCCAGAATCACCAAAGGAAGATTTTCCTGCACTGGGGTTACAGTGGTAATTGCCGATAACACCGATTCGTTGACGGGGCGTACCACATCGTTAAGCACCGAATCAGCCTGATTTTTATCAACCAGTTTTTCAATCAGATACATTCCGCATATAGGACAATCGCCGGGTTTTTCCTGGACCACCTGCGGATGCATCGAGCATACGAATTTCTTCTTCGCTGCTGCCTTTTCCGTATTATCCCCAGCTTCCTTATCACCTGTTATCTTTCCCGTACAAGAAATTTGACTTCCGGATAAAAGAAACAGGGCCAGGCCAACCGTCAATATCATCTGTTTCGTTTTCATAGCGTTTGCGTTCTATTTCTCAGGGTTCATTATCAGGATTGCCCCATGTTTTCTCAACTCCCGCTCTTTGGTCATTTCAAAAATCACAGGTGTCAGAAGCAACACATAAATGGTGGAAGTTAACAATCCGCCAATCAAAGGAAGTGTAATGGGGAGCATAATATCACTTCCCACACCAGTTGACCACAGCACCGGAAACAGGCCGAACAAAGACACGCAAACAGTCATTAATTTGGGACGAAGACGTTTCGCTGCGCCTCTGATCACATATTCGCGAATATCGGCATGATTTATCGTTTTATCCGAATTTCCTCTTTTTGCAACCAAATCTTCCATAGCTTCATTAAGATAAATGGTCATAAGCATCGACGTTTCTATTGCCATTCCAAAAAGGGCGATAAAGCCTACAGCTACCGCCACCGAAATATTTATTCCATAAAAATAAATGATAAAAACGCCTCCAATCAATGCAAAAGGCACTGTAATAAGCGTTATAAATGCCTCTTTCAACGACCTGTACGTAAAATATACCACCAGCAAAATGATCAGCAATACGATTGGAATAATAATCATAAGTCGTTGGTTAGCACGAATCTGGTTTTCGTATTGCCCGCTCCATTCCAAATAGTAACCTTTGGGCAAAACTTTCATCAACTCATCCAACTTTTGCTTGCATTCTTTTACCGTGCTGCCCAGGTCGCGGTCGCGCACATTGAACAAAACGGCACCGCGCAACATTGCATTTTCGGAGTTAATCATGGGTGGACCATCGTTAACCGCCACATCGGCCACTGCCGAAAGTGGTATTGCCCCCGCTGTCGGGCTCTGGATAAGAATCCGTTTGATATCATTCGGATTTTTCCGGTAATCCTGCGCCAGGCGTACATTGACATTAAATCTCCGCCGGCCTTCGATAGTTGTCGTTATATTCACTCCACCCAGTGCCGATTCAATCACCTCATTCACATCATCAATGCTCAACCCGTAACGCCCAATGGCTTCACGGCGAATGGAAATATCAATAAACTTTCCGCCGGTAACGGGTTCCACATACAAGTCATTGACGCCTTCGACATTAACAAGCTGATTCTTCAGTTTATTTGAAAGTGCATAAATTGAATCCAGGTTTTGTCCGTAAACTTTCAGCCCAACATCAGTTCTCACTCCCGTCGAAAGCATGTTTATGCGGTTGATTATCGGTTGGGTCCATCCATTAACCACCCCGGGAATTTGCAATTTAGTATTCAGTTCCAGCAAGATGTCTTCCTTAGTTTTTCCTTGCCTCCAATCCTTTTGCGGCTTAAGCAAGATGATAGTTTCAATCATGCTAATGGGCGAATTGTCGGTTGCCGTACTTGCCCGCCCTGCTTTACCCAAAACGTTTTCCACCTCAGGCACCGATTTTATGATCTTATCCTGAACCTGCAATATCCTTTTTATTTCACTGTTCGAAACATCGGGCAAAGTAACAGGCATAAACAGCAACGATCCTTCGTCGAGCGGCGGGATAAACTCCGACCCTAAACTCATAAACATGGGGATGCTGATTAATAATGCCACCGCATTAATCCCGATAGTTGTTTTGCGCCATTTCAGGCAAAGTTTCAAAACTGGCGTATATAGTTTTTCCATAAAACGCGTAACCGGATTTTCAGTTTCCAGTTTCAGTTTTCCTTTCAGAAAAAACGAGATAAGCACCGGGGTCAATGTTATAGCTAAAACTGCGTCAATAAGCAAGATAAATGTTTTTGTATAGGCCAGCGGATGAAACATTTTTCCTTCCATGCCGGTAAGCAAAAATACAGGCAGGAAAGAGGTGATTACCACAATGGTGGAATAAAAAACACCCGGCCCCACTTGCTTCGAAGCTTTTTCTATGATTGATTCCCGTACTTCTTTCTTCATACTTGTCCGATTTTTCGTTGGGCGATCCAAATGGCCTAATGTTTCAATTCGTTGGCCAGCCTCCGGTAAGAGTTTTCAACCATCACTATGCTGTCGTCTACAATTACCCCGATAGCCAGAATAATTCCCGTCAGCGACATTATATTTGATGATATGCCAAATGCATTCAACAAAATGAATGCAACTGCAATTGAAACAGGCATTTGGATAAGGATAATGAGTGCACTGCGCCAGTGTAATAAAAAGAAAAAAACAACCAGCGAAACCGACAACATAACTTCAAGAAGCGTTCCCTCAACTGATTTGACAGCTTCACGGATCAATGTACTGCGGTCGTATGATGTTTTGAAAGTTACACCATTTGGTAAACCTTTGGCAACTTCTTTCATTTTTTCTTTCACTGCCGAAATTACTTTCTCTGCATTTTCGTTGTAACGCATCACCACTATTCCACCAACTGCCTCGCCCTCACCATTTTCGTCGAACACACCCAGCCGCAGGTCTCCGCCTTCCTGAACCGATCCAATGTCGTGAATCGTAATCGGAATGCTGTTATTGACCCCCACGCTGATTTTTTCTATATCTTCTTTGTTTTTAATATAACCAAGCCCCCTGACGATATAACTCATATCGGACATTTCTATTTTCCGTCCGCTTACATCGTTGTTATTTTCCTTCGTAGCCTTAAGCACATCAGCCAGCGAGATATTGTAATAACTAAGTTTATGCGGATCAATCACTATTTGATATTGCTTTTGGAATCCTCCAAACGAAGCCACTTCGCTGACACCCGGAACCGACTGCAGGGCAAACTTAACATACCAATCCTGGATAGCCCGTAGTTCGCCCAAGTCATACCCCCTGCAATCCAGGGTGTACCAAAACACATGGCCGACACCGGTTCCATCAGGCCCGAGCGAGGGGGTTACAGCATAAGGCAGAAGCTGTTGTGCAGAGCTAATCCGCTCCAGAACCCTCGTTCTGGCCCAATAGATATCGGCATTATCATCAAAAATGATATAAATAAAACTCATTCCGAACATGGAAGATCCCCGGATATTTTTTACTCCGGGAATTCCCTGCAAATTAGACACAAGCGGATAAGTAACCTGATCTTCGATAACCTGCGGACTGCGCCCGGCCCATTCCGTAAAAACAATCACCTGATTTTCGGAAACATCCGGAATGGCATCAATCGGGTTATTTCCAACCGAATAGATTCCCCATATAAACAACAATCCGGCAATTACCAACACGACGAACTTATTTCGCAACGAGATTGAGATTAACTTTTCTACCATAATTGTTCGTTTCTTTTATCGGCAAGGTTGATTGAAAAGAACTTTTCGCCTCTCATAACCAATTTTATAGCTCCGTCAAGTTCCTTTAAATCTGTCGATTTCTGAATAAACCCTACAGCCCCGGCATCAATCATCCGGTACAAATACTCTTCTTCGGCAAACATGGTGATGGCTATAATTTTCATATCCGGCATCATCGATAATGCTATTTTGGTGGCTTCAATCCCACTCATATCGGGCAAATCAATATCCATAAACACCAAATCCGGTTTCATTTGCCCCAGCAGTTTTATAAACTCTTTTCCATCGGCAGCTTCAGCTAGCACGTTTCCCAAATTCTCAAACTTAATGAGGTATTTTAAACCGTCACGGAAAATTTGGTGATCATCTACAATTATTATGTCCGGCTTTTTCTTGGAGACTATCATACGATATATATTATCCAAATACAGTTTTCTATTTATTTGCAGGCTGCAAATACGGAAGTGCTGTCAGGCCTGTTCCAGCAAAAGAATTTAATTTTTGCGTTTTTTTTTTGCTGGTCATGTTCATCGCCGGAATCGGGCAATGGTTTAGAATAATCAACATCATCGTCGCTGATTTCGGGGAAATTATTGAAAAAATAATATCCGCCCTTCACTACCTTCAAAATGGCTGCTTCAAGTTCATTTAAATCCGTTGATTTCAATATATATCCTCTTGCTCCCAACTCAATCATTTTTTTACAATAATCTGCATTTGCAAAAGCAGTAAAAGCAATAATTTTCAATTCAGGATTCAGTTCCAGCGCATTTTTGGTTGCCTCAAACCCATTCATTCCGGGCATATCAATATCCATCAGCACCAAATCAGGCTTACTGGTTGAAATCAATTGCATAAATTCTTCCCCATCGGATGCTTCCCCAATAATGGTTCCAATATTTTCAAAGTTAATGATCGATTTAATACATCGCCGGAAAATCAAATGATCTTCAACAAGTATTATATCCGGTACTTTTAGTTGGTTAGGTTGCATAAGTTTTTAGTGTATCTTTTTTATATCGGCACAAGATATGGACATAAATATTTAGCGTAAAAATAACAAACAATCCAGCAACCCAAAGGGGTATAAAGTGGGATATTCAATTAATCAAAGAAGTAATTTCAATCGGTATAAAGGAGTATAAAAAGACTGTAGAAAGGAGTAGTATTTTAGAAAAATTATAATGCTGCAGTATAATAAATGTGAGTTCGACATGAGTAAATCATGAATTGACTGACATTCAACAGCATTAAACAATCATGGCTTGCCTGATTCCGTAGGAATCTCATATTTGTAGAAAATAATTACAAATCATTATATTCGACTCCGTACGGAGTCGTATTATTCGATCCGAAACACCGTCTATAAATATATGAATCCTAATGGATTCAATCAAAAACAAAAAAAACATACTTCCCTTTTAAAATGGAAGTATGGCAATGAGTTATATTAAGCTGGCAGGAATGAAAAAACAAATAACCAGGCGGAAGAATCAGGTAAATGTAATTTGGAAGTATTTTTATTTCAATTTTATATCGGCGTGGCTAAACAAACGCTGCCGGATACTTATATTTCAACAATTTTGTTTTTTAATGCAAAATAGATTAGTTCCGGCGTGTTTTTACTTAACGTTTTCTCCAATAAATTAGCGCGGTGGGTTTTTACGGTCTTCGGACTTATAAATAGTTTTTGGGCAATCTCATCAGTGTTTAAACCGATACAAATATTTTTAAGGACTTCAATTTCACGATCGGTCAGTACATCGTGTTTGGCCACATGTTTGGTCTCATTTTTCCGGCTGAAATTACTTATAATTTGCCTCAAAAGCTCATTCGAGAAATAACTTTCGCCCAATATCACTTGCCTTACAGCAGCCTCAAGTTCGTTTATACCACTTGTTTTCAGGATGAATCCTTTTACGCCCCGGTCAATCATTTTGTAATAATAATCTTCATCACTAAACATAGTGAATGCAATTATTTTCAGATCCGGAATTAATGCCAGTGCTTTTTCGGTGGCATCGATGCCATTCATGTGGGGCATATCAATATCCATCAAAACCAAATCGGGTTTTTGGGTCGACAGCAGTTCAAGGAACTCCAATCCGTTAGAAGCTTCGCCAATTACATTAGCAATATTTCCAACGGTTAGAATTGAATTTAATCCTTGTCGAAAAATCAAATGATCATCAACAATTATTATATTTGGCTTTCTTAATTCTGGATCCATAGCGCAAATGTATTAATTATTTCTAAATAACGTATAAATATGTATTCAAATATTTACAATAAATTGATAATTTACTCCAAGTCCGGGTTTGCTCTCAAGAAGCAATTTGCCACCAATGTTCTCAATCCGGTTATACAGATTAAATAAACCCAGGCCAGTGTGTTTGGCAAGCGTCTCTTCCAGGTCAAATCCGATCCCATTGTCTTTATAAAATATAAGCAATCTGTTGCCCGAACGCTTTAGTACAATTTCAATACAGTGCGCCCCGGAATGCTTCAATGAATTATTTACACACTCAATGATCGCACGATACAAGGTAGCTTCAATTTCAGGTTCAATCCGCTCATTAAAGTCACTTTCAAATAAAACTTCAATTTCGGTGTTCTTGTTGAGCTTGTCGACAAAGCTCTTGATAGCCGAACTCAGGCCGTAATTGGTAAGCAAATGCGGGCTGAGTTTATTCGAAATTTCTTTAACTGTTGATATGGCTTCTACAAGTATTTCTTCCGATTTGTTTATAATTTCTTTCAACTTATCGGTAGCAAACCGGTCGGTTAGTTGCAGGTAAAGCCTGATGGTCGACAGCAAAGGGCCGAGGCCATCGTGTAACTCTTTTGAGAAATAAGCTTTTTCTGCCTCCTGTGTTTCAATAATGGTTTTTACAATTTTCTTCTGCATCAGCTTCCGTTCCGTAACATCGCGAATAACACCATAGACCAGTTGCTCATCGGCTATGTAATTTAACATTATTTCCACATAAACAATTACCTGATCTTTCCTTATACATTCTGTCTCTAGATTACAACTTCTATTTTCACTTGCTTTTGTATAAAGGAAATTCTCCATCTGCTCATTCTTATCAACCGAAACTAGGCTTGTCAAATGCATTCCGGCCAGTTCATTGCCTTTGTAGCCAAAAATGTTGTAAACCGCCTGGTTCACGTACTCAATCTTACCCGCGTTACAAATAAATATACCGTCGGAGATATTCTGCGAAAGCAGCTTGTATTTTTGGTTACTGGTAGTAAGCAGCGCCTCCATCTTTTTCCGCGCCGTGATATCCTTATTACTACCCCTAATACCCCTAAAGTTACCCGCCTCATCAAAAATTGGTTTGCAGTAATGGCCAATCCACCGCACCATGCCATTCTTCCGGATTATCCTGAACTGGATCTCACGGTCACAAACATGGGCTGTCGATTCTGTTTCTCTATGCTCTTTAAACCCTTGAATATCATCCGGATGTATTATTTCGTAGATCAGATTGTTGTTTTCTATAAATTCCGCAGCTTTATATCCCGTTATCCTTTCGCACGAAGGTGAACAATAGAGCATTACATTATCGAGGCCAATCCAAAACTCCCAATTAGCTGCGAAATCAGCCACAGTGCGGTATTTTTCTTCGTTTATTTTTATAGCTTCATTTTTCTTCACCAATTCTGCTGTTCGTTCCTTTACCTGCATTTCAAGTGCATCGTTCGACTTTTTAAGAGCCAATTCAGCCAGTTGTTTCGCTTTTTGCAACCTGATGGTAGTCACACCAAGCACCAGGTCATTGGCTAGTTTCGATAACAGTTTGACTTCGTCTGCCAGAAATGAATCAGCCTCATTCGAATAAATGGATATAGCCCCAAATACTTTGTCACCAAATTTTAATGGAAAAACAATTGAAGCACGATACCCGCGTTTTAATGCCTGTTCCCGCCAGGGCTCATAATTTGGATCTGTAAACATGTTGTTACAGAGGCTCATTTCTCCGGTACGAATGGCAACACCTGTGGGACCTTTGCCAAACTCGGTATCATCCCAGCTAAGTTTTATTGTGCCCAGGTAATTATCCGTAAAGCCGGCGCTAGCTACTTTGCGAACAGATTTTTCTTTGTCATTTTCGGCGTAACCAATCCAAACCATCGCAAAATCGGTCTCTTCTACTATGATTTTGCATACTTTTTTCAAATATGTCTCTTCATCAGTTGCCTGTACAATGGCCACACTGCTTTTGCTTAGCGCTGCCAACGATTGATTCAGTTTGCGCAGTGTCTCTTCTTTCAGTTTACGTTCGGTAATATCCTGAATAGTCCCTACCAACGAAATGACCTTATTATCAGCATCCACATCCACCTTTCCCAATCCATGTATCCATCTGGTTTCGCCATCATTTTGCCTGACTATACGGTATTCCTTATCAAATGGTCGTTTTTTTGCCAGGACTTCTTCCAACAGGTATCGGTGCATCATTTCCCTGTCGACCGGATGGGCAATGTCTAGCCACCCTTCAACAGTTCTGGTATAATCTTTCCCTATTCCGAAAATCTCATCAAGCACTTCCGACGATTCCCATTTTCCGGTTGAAAAATCTGTTTTATACGAGCCCAAAAACGCCGCTTGCTGCGTTACCCTGAAGAAATACTCGCTTTCGCGCAGGGCTTCTTCCATTTGTTTTCGTGCTGTAATGTCTTCAGCTGTAATCAATAAGTATTTTTGGTTTTCGGATTCAACACTGTCTATATTGTAGCGCAGCATACGCATCTTTCCTGATTTAGTAAAAAAGGCACTTTCAATATCGTGGAGAAAACCTTTATTTTTGATTTCATCCAAAATACTGTCTCTGAATTCTGAATTTAGATTCATACCCAACTCATCTGTACGTTTACCGATTACCTCCTCTTTCCTGAATTCAAATATTTTTTCAAATGCTTCATTTACATCTTCTATCCTGCCATCTTCCAAACGACACAACGCAATTATATAGGATGATTTTTCATATATAACTGAGAATTTTTCTTCGCTTTTTCTCAGGTTCTCTTCTGCAGCTTTCTGCTGGGTAACGTCGCGGCTAAAACTTACAACATTACAAACCTCTCCGTTATTAAAAACAGGGAAAGAATGATTTTCAAATGTATAATTTAACCGTTGGTCTTCAAATTTAAATTGTTTGCCTGAGGAGAAAACCTCCATTAAATGTTTATAGCGGGTAGCAAAAAGTTCAGGCGATACAAAATCGGAAAATGACTTGCCTACCAAATCGCCAACTTCTACCCCCAAACGCCTTGCTGCGGTCTCATTAGCCTCAATTGTAGTGACATCCCGGTCGAAAACCATGATGGATTCTTTTGTAGCATCAAGAATGGCACGCAGGTTATCCTTATTCTTTTTCAATTCCTCCGACACTTTTTGGGCCTCAGTGATATCATGGATTATGGCATAAATCAACGTAGAATCAGTAAACTGGATCGGGCTGGAATAAACTTCCACATCGCGCAGTTCCCCCGTCGACAACTTATGTTTTAGAATTAAATGATTGTACTTTTGCGTTTTAGTCTGCTGAAGGTTCTTTATCGCTTCTTCACGTGGCATCGGGTTAATGTCAGTGATATTCTTACTGCATAGCACTGCATGGCTCCAACCATAATACTCGCAAGCTGCCGGATTGGCAGCTTTTATTTCACCTGTATCCGGATCAATAAGCATCATTACAGAATGATTGTCGTTAAAAAGCGATTTATAACGTTCATCATTCTGTCGTAGTGCTTCTTCGGCTTTTTTTCTATCCGTAATATCGTGGATCATCGAATAAAGGAAGGTGGTTTCGCCAAACCGGATAGGACCTGAATAGACTTCAACGTCCCTGATTTCATCATTTGCAAGCCAATGTTTAAAATAGAAATGATTCCGCTTCTCCAATCTGGCATTTTCCATCTCTGCGGTCACTTCATCTTTAGTAAGGGTATTTATGTCGGTAATATTCTTACAGCACATTTCAAATTTAGACCAACCGTAATAGTTGCATGCTGCCGGGTTTGCATCTACAATTTCCCCAGTCACAGGGTTCAACAACAGCATTACCGAATGATTGCCCTGAAATAAAGATTTGTACCTCTCATTGCTCTGTTGCAGCCTGACTTCTGTTTTCTTTATCGAAGTAACATCTTTGTTGACACTGACAAATCCGGCAATTGTTCCGTTCTTATCCCTCATTACCTTTACAGAGGTGAGGATATTTACAGGAGTATTGTCTTTCCGTTTTTGAATGACCTCATCTAACCACGCATTTTTTTTAAATAACAGTTCCAGCGAGTCTTCGTGGGTAGAATTTTCTTTGTATTGCGTTTGAAGAATTTCTGTAACTGATTTTCCAACCACTTCTTCTTGTTTCCAGCCGTATATGTTTTCTGCGGCTTTATTCCAACTTTTTATACTAAAATTCTCATCCGTGGATATAATGGCATCTGTAATATTTTGGAGCAACCCTGCATGGTAGTTCAACTTGTCTTCGGCACCTTTGCGCTCTGTAATATCTTCAAAAATAGTGTACACTTCATATGGTTTCTTTTCTCCGCTCCTAAACAAAGGTATGGAGTCAATGCTGATCCAGCGGTATTCTTTCAGCTGCGGATTGAACACACCCATTATAACACCGCTATACTGTTCTCCGGTACGCAATGCCAGCATGGCAGGATGCTCTTCACCCGGAAACGGAGAGCCATCTTCACGTATAGTATCCCGCTCTTCCTTCACTGAACTGCTGCCTATAAACCGCTCTTGCGATTTACCCAGAATACGTTCCGCCGACGGATTCATGAAAATAATATCACCCGCCGAATTTTGGTGTACAACCCCCTGCAACATGGTTTCGGCCAACAGTTTATGCCGTTCTTCGCTCTGCCGTATTGTCTCAATATGCTTATTACGCTTGGTTATATCATGCAAAAATGCAACAAACTGACCACCTTTCTCCTGATGATATTGGATATTGAGTTCTACATCAAATACTGTCCCGTCTTTTCTGCAATGTTGTGTTTCAAAACGGTCTTCGCCCTGTTCAATAATCTTCTGCATCCGATTAAAAATTTCGCGTTGGGTTTCAGTAACCTCAATATCTGAAATCTTCATCGTAAGCAGTTCCGGCACGGTATAGCCGCTCATCTTGCTGTATACCTCATTGGCTTCGACTAATCTCCCCTCCATATCGGTCAACCAGAATCCATCCAGGGTAGTTTCAATGATCGCGCGGTGGCGGGCTATACTTTGTTTTATGATCGTTTCCGAGTTTAAGCGATCTGTAATGTCACTCAGAATCATAACGGCGAATTTGACCACACCTTCTGTTTTTACTGGCGACAGGCCTGAACGATACCATCTTGTTTCGCCATTGCTGCCTGCTGCACTCGACTCAAATGTATGTGGCTTGCCCTCAGTAAATACTCTCGACAAAGCATTTGCTATTTCTTTATGATATTCGATTGAAACCCATTTTCGGATATTTGTTCCTACAATATCTCCCATTTCGGCCCCGGCGAAAGCACGACTTAAGTATAAAATAGTCCCTTCATGATCCAGTTCCATGATAGTATCCGGAGCATTTGCCGTAATTGAACGTAATAGTTCTTCATTTTTCCGTATCGTTTCTTCGGCATGTTTTCGCATAATAGCAGATCCGATATGCAACGCTATTACTTCAAATACCTCGATGCTGTTTCGATCAAAGCGCTTCTTCCGTTTATCATTAAACTGGATTAATCCGACTATTTTTGATTTATTGCGTATGGGAACGAGAGCTATAGATGCATAGCCCTGCTTGATACAATAATTTCTTGGGTGAAATCGCAAATCATTTTCTTCCGGGATATCGCAAAGCGGAAACGAATCGTTTGTCCACCAGCTGCCTCCTTTGGTTGAAAAACGCTTATCTTTACCTGCATTTCCGGAAATAACAAGCCCGCACGAACAAGCCAAACTCACATGCCCTTTTAAACTGCGAAATTTCTGACCAGATTTATCCAGTTCAACAAGTGTATTTTCGGCTAACAAAAAATTGTTGGAAAACCCGATTTGGTCCAGATACGGAAAGTCATCGCCTTTTTGCAAACGGATACCTACTGCATCAATGCCAATCCTGTTTTTTAGCACCAAAAGCGTCCGGTGTATGGCATCATTGAAACTACCCGGCTCATTTAATATCTCGAGAATCTCGCGGGTCATGTCTTTATACATTTCAGACTTTTTATAGTCTGTAATGTCATGAACAGTGACCAAACATTGCTTTTTATTTTGAGAAAGAACACCCGACAAACTCAAATAAACGACACTGGAATCATCAAGAGACAATGATAACTCACAGTTTTTCTGAGACGTGGAGGCAAATATATTTTCAATAAAATTGTCAAAAACCCGCTTATCATTTTCATTCAGAAAAAAATCAAACCTGCTGTTTTTTAATTTAATCCGGTCTTTCCCTAAAAGCAAGGCACACGTGTAGTTCAGGTCAATAATCTCACCTTCGTCAGTTAAAATAAGATACCCGGTCGATGAAAAGTTAAACAAATCATTATATCGTTCGGAGGCATCCCGGGAAACAATCTTTGAGAATTCGAGCTCGCTATGCTGAACCTCAAATTCTTTCGTATAAACCTCCAACTCATGAACAAGTTTTAAAATATCGGCCTCTACCGAAACAGAATTCAAATCCTGAGATTTGTTATTCAATAACATTTCGGCCTTCTGGCGAAGGGCTGAAACAACATTCTTGACTCCATCTTCCATAACTGATCAAATTTTAGCATAGTCAATCAACAATTCGCCGGCATTATCATCAGCCGGCAAATATAAATACCACGAATTGAGATACAGTACAAAAAAGCTGCGATATTAAAAGGCAGGATGTATTTAACGTTTAAGCAAAGATATGTATTTGAATAATAAAATACTAAATGATTTTAGTTAAATATATCCATGTATCATAATTATATGAAAATTCTCTGCAGAAAATAATACTTTCAGGGAATTTTCTATGATAAAACCCAATTTAATGGGCAATGCTACACAGACCATGCCCAGCCCACATTAAAATTTAACTCAGTGACAACCAACTACATACGCACGCTTACATTCCACTTCGGAATATAATACCTGGCAGGAACTGCATAGTAGCGAGTAATTACCGCTCGGATTTTTCAGAAATTCCGGATTAAATAAATGGAGTCATTCACATGGACAGACATAAAAGTCATTTGGAATATAGCCAAATGGATGGCGCATACCAAATTTAACATTATTTGGATTTTTAGTATTTATTCAACCAATATACAACTTATTTAGCATACCCTAACAATAACTTAAAACCGTATTAACTTCTTACAAGAGTTGCACAAAGCAGATACAAATTAGCATCTGAGAAAAATCATTTTATTACTTGCGACATCCAGATTTTGAAGAAAAACCTATACCATTTTGGCTATTTTCTTTAGGATATTATGGCTATCGCCAAGCCTGCAAAGAGCCTCACAATGCTCCTGCAAATCTGAAAACAATATATACTGAATTTTAGCATCATTGCCTTTTAACAATGGTCTAGAAAGCTGGGCTACAACTTCTTTCTCCCTGGCGTTAGGCAACACTATATATAAATGCTGTTCACTCTCGGTGAATGAGTAAGCCAAATCGGTCAGTCTTAGGATTCCAGAATAAATGGAAGTGGTTTTTTCAACTTCGAATGCACAAACCGGCTTATTCGTAGTCTTATCAAACCAGATAACATCTATCAAACCAATGGTATTGTAAGTCTCTTTAGTAACATCCATTAAAGGAAGTGAATGCAAGCTTAAAAATGAAAAATTCTCACCTTGATAGGATTTTGACCGGTCGTTGGAAGCACTGATCACATTATAGCCCAAAGCGCGCCCGATTCTCAACAGCCTGAATTGCATCTCAGTATGCAAATCATTTTCCAAGCGTTCATTTTCAACGTCTTTTCGTCTTTTCTCAAGCTGCTTGGCATATTTTACAATATCTTCTTCTGAAACAAAACCATCTACAACCATTTTGCCCGACCCTATTTCAAACAGTAAACCGGTAAAAGCACCCAGATCATTTGACAACAGGAATTTGTATTTTTCGTTCACAGCAACGATCGTTTCTCTCATTTTGAGATATTCCGTCCATGACCCAAGCTTTATTTTCTCGTTGAATAACAAATTGTAACCATTCACTATAGCCGTGTTGCAAGGAGGTATAATAGTGGGGTGCAGAAAATATAAAATACTGGCAACAGCAGGTCCCAGACCCTTTATTCTAAAATTATCCAGTTTAAATATCTCTTTCAGAATAACATCTTCTTTGATGTTATAACTGAAACAATTCTCCAAAAATTGCCCGAAAGCATTTTTATTATTAACACTTTCATAAATATCCGGGATACGCAATTTCGGCTTCCAGTAAAATGGGTGGGCAACGCCCACAAAAACTTGTTTTTGCTCTGCAATACACGACAAAACAACTTCAAGGGAACTTCCCTTGAAATCATTCGGAAACTTACCTTCTTTTATGTCTGCTATAACTTGCCGTACGCCCCGGCGAATTGACCGAAATGCTTTTAACCGGTCATCATTATTAATAAACCACGTATTATACACACTTTCGGTATCCGATTTATACTTCGATATCAGTTCTTCAAATTTTTCTACCATCATGTATCTCTTTTAATTACAAATTTGCATTCACCGGAATATTCGAATCATCCTATCCAGTCCACTATTTACAACGATAGCAAAAAGTGATTGTTCCTAATACATTTACTTGGATATGAATTATCTTTGATTTTCAATTTTCGTCCTTGAAAAAACTTAATCTCTTATTCTATCTACATCTCTCACAGCACCCAACCCGGTTGCTTTATTTAAATAAATCGCCACTAGCTCAATCCGGCCTGTCAATTTTGGTAAGATAACCCACGAAGATACCACAAATTTGCTAAATCCAAGTCTAAATCGACTGTTTCAGCCATGTTATCAATACAGTTTTCGTATTCACTCAAGCCTAAAATCTGAATTTATTTCATCTTACTTTACCTTTTAACTATTTCTTTTATGTGTCCGTTCTAACAATTGGCCATTTCCAAACAATAGAACTAACAATCAATTTTCAGAGTTGCTATTTTTCTACTTTCCTTATTCCAAATTCGGGGTAATAAAATAAAAAAGAGAGTACCCTTTTCAGGCACCCTCTGTTACTTATATATTATTTTGAAGCCACTATTCAAATATTAATACATTGTCAATTTGGTGAATAATTGCCGAAGAAGAACTGGTTATTAATGAGGAGCTAAAAGTTGCTCCAGCCAGACTACCTGTCCCATCAACATTTTTATATTTGGATGGTAGTGCTGCAAAAACATAATCCTTTGCAATAATATTATACAATCCATTCGACTTGACTACGTGGGCTGTAACGCCCGATTCAGTAGTAATGGTCAAATCTGCTGCACCACCCGTGACACCTACTTTAAGGAACTTGGTTTGCGCTGTTCCAAAACGTGTTACCGTATTATTGGTTTTGATTGTTGCAGTCGGGTAAATGCCGTTTACAGTCTGGTTATCAACAAAAACGGCATTATCCTGGAAATGATACTTAAGCATTCGAACCATTTTTTCAATGGCTGCAGCTTTTTCAGTTGCATTGCTTATTGCGTTAATCTCAGCCCATGTTTTAATCCGCTGCGCTGCAATAGCCGCCTGAATTGCCTCATTTGTAGGCACATATACAGTGTACCGGAAAGTGTTAAAGAACTTCACCGTGAAATCGACACCCTGTTGTACAAATATTTGCGAAACAGACTCTTGAGGAACACCTTTCAATAAGTCTGCAAACATGCTAAATTCGGGTGTTTCATTCAGCACTTTGTAAACCGACCGTAAGGCCGGCTGTATAAGCTTATCAAGAAAATAAGTATGTCCATTTTCCTGATTAAAAGTCTGAGTCACATTACAAGTAGTACCGGCAGCAACATCGCCACCACCCTGAACAGAAACGACAGAGCCAAAACCACTCACTTTCAGAATATCATTGTTACGAGTAACATAATACTGTTTTCCTGATTGAACATCATCCGGCACAATATGGCTATTCAGCACATCCCATAAACGATTCTTAATAAAAGAAGCGCTGATTATGATATCAACCGAGTCGCCCACCACACCTGTTAAAGCATCGTATTTATATACAACTGCATTCACACTAGAACTTGAAGTGTTATATCTGTATTTCAACACAGCTTTTATATCCTGTCCATAAGCAATTGGATCAATATATTTAGTGAAATACTGATCTGTAGGGATAAACAAACCATACTTACACATTAGGGAGTTCAAATAAAGTTTGTAAAATGCGAATGGTGTGGCATCATAACCTGGCTGTGAAATATTAATGGCCCAATTCATGATTTTAGCATCACTACTTATTTGTACCGGACTGTATGTACTAACAAAACCTCTGGGTGGATACACTTTATTAGTGATATACACTTCACCATTCAAAGCAGTGTAGGTACCAACAATATCACTCTTCTCAACAGGTAGTGGATAACTATAGACGTCTTTCATTTTAGAGAAATTTACCGGCAGGGACTCAAGAAACGACCAACGCATAATTCTATTGATAAAACTCAAAACAATTTCGTCAGGAACATTATCCCACGATCCATATTCTCTTTTCAATATACTTCCCTGACTGCTGTTCATGTAGTTTGTCATAGCGTCATCGGACGGAACAAACATAGTCGCCATATCAAGTTCGACCGGGCTAAAATATGCAGGAAAATTATTCCAGGCAGGACTATAAGCCAATGAATATGGTGCTGGGACACCGCCATTGAGTAGCTGAGTTACTCCACCATTGGGTGAAAAATAACGTTTTACAAAAATAGAATCAGTAAATTCGGGATGCACAAGACGATATGCAGCAGTGCTTGAATAATCATAAAATGGCATACAAAAACGATCAAGCAGTTTCGCAAAAATCTTAGTAGTTTTACTTGCATCGCCTTCTATATTAGTTGAAATAAAGTCAGCCATATTCTGACGTGGAAGCAAAACACTCTTCAACACATGTATATACCCGTTTGCACATGCAATATCACCATTGATAACAGGATTGTTGAAAAAATATAAATTGTTACTCGAATAGGAGTCAACTCCAAAAACAAGCTTAACATCTTCAGGTGTCAAGGCATATTTATCAATAATTTTTTGATTGAAAAATACAGTGGATATAGCCGAATTATCCGAAAGAAGATGCATACCTTTTGAACGCCAGGCATCCCAGTACTTCCCTGCTGGCAACTGCGCCCCCGATAGTTGAGGAACACTGTCAAGTACTCCCATCGAGGTTTGTTTGCGTAAACATGTTATATCTTGATAAGTGCCAGTAATTGTCAATGTAGTAAATGAATTATCAAAATAAGTAATCATTGAAAACTTGAGCAGATATTTCTTTTGTGAAACAGTAAGTTGTTCATAAGTCGAAACATGCCACTGGTTGTTCTTGAAAAATTCAGCATAGGCTGAATCTTTAGCGACCAATAAGGTGTTAATAGCTGTACTTAAAAATTCTTTATAATTCAAATCATCAATCAACTTCAGGGCAATTGTAAAACGACCATCTGACTTCAAATAGTCGTACATGTTTACATTTGTCTGATTCTTGGCTCCCAGATTGGAAATACACAAAAACAGGAGCAAAAATAAAAAATATATAGTTTTTTTCATAACCTGAGATATAATTAAGTATATGATTATCTGTTTAGTATCAATAAATATCTTCTGTATCCAGCAAACTTACCGGCACAAATTCAATAAAGTCGCACATAAACTCACTATAGCTTAGTCCTTTTACTGTAAATGTATGAGAACCGGCCGAAGTGAAGTTGAAAGTGCCCACAATTTTTCTCAAAATTTGAGTACTATATCTTGCGTTTTCACCGTAAGACCAACCCGTTTTCGGCACTTTATAACACGCCGGTCCTTTCATATAACCATGATTCCGCATAACCTTATCATTTTCGTATCCTTCATAATCAGTCGCCACGGTATGGGGCGCTTCATAACCAATTCCAGGATCTGAACTTTGCAAGTTAAGATTTAGAGGTGCTCCTACCGGCATTCCATCTAAATACATTTCAATTACTCCACGTCTTCCATTCGTCAAATAACCATAACGAATCTCATAAGTTCCAACGGGGATAAATGGTATAGTAACTGTAAAATCAAGAAGTTTACCTGAATTAGCCCATACGCAGATCTCATCTCCCTGATAATTTTGAAATTTATCATAAGGAGTTAAATACCCAACTACTGTCTGTTCCGAAGTGTTCATTCGGCTTAAATATCCCCGTGGAATTCGATAATTAATATTTTGAGAGGGAGATACAGAGCTTACGGTTCCATTACCACGCATATTATTGTTCGTCAGTTCCGGGAAAATACCGGCAAAATCAAAACGCAATCGTTTGCCTGACAACTCAGTCAACACATTTACATCATAACACAAGGGCTTATCAATTCCATAGTAATATCCATTATAAATTTCCGGAGCTCCAAACTGATTGATAATACGAACTGAACTACCTGTTTGAGTAACGTAATTAATGATATTTGTCTGATTAGTGGAACGTGCTTTCTTTATTTCCATCAAAGTACCCGGACACATGGTTTCAAGATACTCGTACATATCAATAGTTTTAAGCATATGATCAGTATCATATGCATCAATAAGCATCCGAAGCGATAGTTTTTTATTAATGATGTGATACGCTATAAACCGGTTTAAACTGTTTTTTCGGTTTCTCACATCGTTAACCAATGCATCTTCAGGATATACTGTATTATAAATACCGGCTGCATACGTTTTTAGATCTGAAAGACGCCTGATATTATTAAGATTAAATACCGAGTCACTTTCCATAAATAGCGTAAACCCTGATCTTTTAAGGCGCGGCAGTTCGTCATAAAACCATAGATTTAGGTCTTTTTTAGTAGTTATTAAAGTCATATACTTCCAAAAATCATAGGTTTTATCCCGGTCAGTTTTCAACGAATCCACAAGACCCGTAGCTACAAGCCCCTGATAAAAAATACTATAATTATCATCAGTTGCTATCTTTTCTGTAATGCTTCGCCGATTTACCGACCAATTCTCAAAGCTGATACTGTCAAGTTCCGATACGGCTTTTTTATAGATGACCTCTCCTGACCGCATGACATAAATAGTGTCCTGCGTTGAAGCAAACGAACCTGCAAACGGAAGAAATACCAATAGTAGTTTTATGATTGTTTTCATATATCTGGTTTACAAAAATATTTTTATTGTTATTGAACTGGCTCCAGGATAATACAGTCAATACGCAGGTCTCTGTTGTAGTTTGTCAATTCCGTACCAGTCACTCCCGCTGCATTCAGCACCTTCAGAGCTACCGTTATTTTAGAGGCATTGCTGTAAATCAGATTTGAAAATGGGAATGTGAATTCCTTTGCAACAAGCATTTTGGTTATCGTAGCAGGATTAGTGATAAATACAGCACTGGTACCGGATGCAAGTACAGTGTTAGTTGCATCAATAGGTGCATTGGTTACCTGAACACCCGAAGGCGCAGCCGTCCCGTTACTTGATTTATTGTTCATATAAGACAAATAAAATTTCACTTTATTGGGACGCTGATTATTTACATCACTAACAGTGGACGGCAGAAAAACGCAATAAATATTATACTTTGCCGATAATGTATTAGGAATCGGAAAAGTTGCTGAGAGAGCTGACACACTTGACATAGTGGTAGATGTTAGAACAATATATTTATTATTCGAAACAGTCAGGCCTGTACCGCTTCCCGACATCACATTTGCTGAATAGTTTATGATTGTTCGCCCCCAGGAAACATCTTCAGCTTCTAGTCTGATTTCTTTGTTCCAATACTCGGGATTAAACATTTTCAATTGATTAACCGTGAAACAGGTCCCATTGCTTACTGTTTTTGTTTGCGCACCGTCAAGCATAACTGCAGGCGACTTCAATTGATAACCGGATGTAGCTGTGTACGTCGTATCGGTCAAAGCGGGATTCAGTTTAGCTGTAAAAAAGTTATTGTGAATAATGGCCGATTTGGTGGCTTCAGCCTGGCTATCGGTCAAACCATCGGAAGGCACCGCACAATATGGATACAATTTAGTGTAAGCATCGGTCCAGGCCTCGTCCGTGGGAATAATAGCCGAACCGTTACTAAACTCATCGGCTGTAAACGCCAGTTGATCTTTCAAATCGTTTGTGGTTGTGTATATACCTGTCGTAGCATTGGAAGTTACTTTTGAATGCGAATTTACATAAGCCTTCATCAGGTCGTGTCCGCCTCCTTCGGTAATATATTCCCAGATATTCAGATTATACGGAGTACATCCGTTCATAATATGAATAATGGAATTTGCACTGTAAATATTAGGGTTCAAAGCTACAATGCTGTCGAGATAATAATCTGAACCCATTGCCTTAAACAGGTATTTTTTGGTATTGAGCATACCCACTGAAAGTCCATCTCCTATTCCGGCAATGCTTATCTTGGTTGGTGCAATCTGATTGCAAACTATCTTCCGAACCAATGTGGTGTCCGACAAATCAACATTGCTTAACGCACTGTTTACCGGAGCCCAGATGGTAGTATTATCCAGCTTCTTCTCAAATCCTGCAATTTGAACCATCTCTGCAAAACGTGTCAGCAGCGGATTCGATTTCAAATCTGTAAACACCACGTTCGACCTGTATTTCTCATAGTAATCAAGCGGTACGAACGTTACACTATCAACAGCATAAGCCGCAGTGCTGAAAACAATGACACCTGATTTATAGAAAAAGAGTGAATCCTGTGCGTAAGCAGGACTCGCGCCCAAAAGCGTCAGCAGGAGTATCAGTTGTAGTAGTTTCTTCATAGCTTAATCAGTTTTGAAAGTTGGCCATTCATATTAACCAGGTAAATGCCCCGCGGTAAAAAACCTATATTTACCGACTGCACCGACGAATTGATTCGGGCACTAAACATTAACACACCACTCATATTATAGATTCTGACAGCAACCGGATCTTCTCCCAACCCTTTAAAACTGATTACTCCATTTGTGGGGTTCGGATATACAAACATATCGAATACCTTACTCACATCTGGCACATCATTAACCAGTGTTTCAAAGTACAAACTTTGAATATCCGCACTTGCATACACTGCGTTCGAGCCATCTATAAGCATAAGTCGGGTCATGCCTGTAGCAAAAGTAAGATTCTTGATGGTTTTGATTTTTATCTGGCTGGTTGTTCCATTTTTGAATTTCAGCAACAAATTGCTGTCCTGCGCTTGCAAATTGGCCAGACAGATACAAAGCAATAAGACCAATCCTGTGATTCGGATTCGATTTCTCATATATGTTCTGTTTTATTTAATTATAAGATAATGAGTTGTGTTATTGAATAAAAAATGACTTCGAGTAAATCAGAATAATGTATCCGGCACCCTGCAGGGCATTCGTAAATTCATCTATGTCGTACCGTCCATTTAAGATTCACAAAATTATTAATTTATTTTAAAATTCAATCAATTTATTTTTATTTTTTAGAAAATAAAAATAAATTGATTTCAGGGAGCAATATTAGTCCTGAATGAGACAAAGCATATTCAACATAACGAAGCCGTCTTGACTTTTGTATTGATTATAACTTCGCTCCTAAACGGTGCTCTGTAATACGTAATAATTAGAGTTTAGAATAGAATGTTATATTCCTAAAAATAAGACAAATATCAACACCAAGACTCAAAGACTAATAATACAGATATTTTATTAAAATTATTTTACGGTAATCGAAATGAAGATTGGTTTTTCTATCGATAAATCGGCATGGTTCATTTGCGTTTCGTGACTTTCAAAGAGACTTAAGGCACAAAGAAAAAACATATAATATGTTCTTCTTCGTGCTCTTGTATTAAATTAAATAGAGAATTGCGTCTTCGTTACTTCGTGTTTAAAATCTTATTATTCAAACTTATAATTCTTTATTCTATATAATGTCTATTGAATTTCTCTACCATAATAACGCTTCTACGAAGCTTAAGAAATGCTCCTTTAGGAACAGTATTATGGTAGTAATTATTAGTTTTAAGAATAAAGAGCTCCGTATAGGAGCGACATTATAAAAAGTCAAGATGACTTCAACATGTAAGCTCTATATATCATATTTATCATACAACTATCAAAAGAAATAATACATAGTGTAATGAATATGACTAGGCAACATTCAAACCTGTTCAAACGTTATTTCATATAATTTTGAAACATTTCTATCCTGTACATGCAACGTTTGGAATAATATCTTCATCTACTAATTTGGGTGTCGTTGATATGGAATGTACACAGGCCCAACAAAACGTCTAACAACATTATACTACTGATTAAAAATAGTTTACTTATGAAAAAGTTATTATTTGGCATTTTAGCCCTGACATTTTTAGTTTCCTGCAATATGCATGATGATGAGGACCAGCTTCCGACTTCTTTCATAAACATTGCCACCGTTGAAAATCCAAATCAAAGTGCTGCCTTTTATTTCCGGTTGGATAATGATGACCGTATGTGGATTACTTCAACCAACTTCCCATATTATCATCCCAAAGATGGACAACGGATTATTGCCAATTACAGCATCGTATCCGTTAATACACAAAACGACACTTACAATCATAAAGTAGTGCTGAACGATGTGTACGAAGTGCTCACCAAAGGTATTTTCAAAATCAAACCCGCTACACAGGACAGTATCGGCAACGATCAGATTGATGTGCGGGATATGTGGATCGGAAGCCATTTTCTGAACGTGGAATTTGTTTATCCGGGTTACAATAAGATTCACTTTATCAACCTGGTTTCGGATAGTACGAAGACCTATACCGACGGCAAAGTACATTTGGAATTCCGCCACAATGCCAACGACGATTATCCAAGCAATTCACACTGGGGAGTAGTTTCGTTCAATTTGAGCTCGCTTCAGGCAAACGCCACTGCCGATTCGGTGAATCTGGTTGTGCATACCAAAGAATTCGGAACTACTACTGATAAAACCTACAATCTGACTTACAAATTTGGTCCGGCAGAGGCTCCGGCAGCCATTAAACGAATGACTATGCCCAAAAATGCAGATTTGATTCACTAACATGATTTTTAGTTTATAATTTTGCAAGGTCCAATCTTTGAGAAGGGGTTGGACTTTTTTAATATTTTCAGTTGTATGAAATTATGACAAAAGACAGAAGAAGATAAAAATTTGTAGCTAACAATTAAAATCTCGCAATAAGGAATTCTATTAAGAAACAAACAGAACCAATCACTTTTTCCTATCTTTGTCTTTCTCTTTAAAAAATGTCGATTAAATGAAAACACTTGAACCTGCCTCTGTCTGGAATTATTTCCACGAAATAACTCAAATTCCCCGTCCGTCGAAAAAGGAAGAAAAAGTAATTGCCTACCTGAAAGCTTTTGCTGAAAAACAAGGCCTGAGCCTAAAAACCGATGCTGCCGGAAATGTACTTATCGGAAAACCAGCAACCAACGGATACGAGAACCGGAAAAAGCTGATTCTGCAATCGCACATGGATATGGTATGTGAAAAAAACAGCGATGTGCTTTTCAATTTTGAAACAGACCCTATCCAAACTTATATCGAGGATGGTTGGGTAAAAGCCAAAGGCACAACCCTGGGTGCCGACAATGGCATTGGCATGTCGATGATGCTGGCCGTGCTTGCATCGGACAAACTGAAACATCCAGCACTGGAATGCCTTTTTACGGTAGACGAAGAAACCGGACTGACGGGCGCGTTTGCACTGGAACAAAACTTTTTGAGCGGCGAAGTACTAATAAACCTGGATTCAGAGGATGATGGGGAAATCTTTGTAGGTTGCGCCGGCGGAATTGACACTACGGCGGAGCTTACTTACAAAACCACTCCCATTTCCGAGAAACATTTTGCATTCAGGGTCTCCGTAAAAGGGCTGAAAGGCGGCCATTCCGGTGACGATATTGACAAGGGGGTGGGTAATGCCAACAAAATACTAACCCGCTTTTTGTGGACGCTCAATAAAAAGACAAGCCTGCACCTTCATAGCATTGATGGAGGAAATTTGCGCAATGCCATTGCACGTGAGGCGTGGGCTGTTGCTTCCGTTCCATCGGCCGAAAAAGAAAATGTACGGGTACATTTCAATCTTTTCACCGTAGACATGGAGAACGAAAAAGGGAGTATTGAGCCGAATATGAAGCTGGAGCTCGAATCTGAGACATTACCCGAAACAGCTATCGATAAAAAAACTTCGGATGCCTTGCTGAACGTGCTCTATGCCTGTCCGCACGGAGTAAAAGCCATGAGCATGGACATGCCCGGGTTGGTGGAAACGTCGACCAACCTGGCCTCGGTAAAAATGAAAGAAGGCCATAAAATTGTAATCACTACCAGCCAGCGCAGTTCGGTAGAATCGGCCAAATACGATGTTGCCAATCAGGTGGAAGCCGTGCTGACTCTTGCCGGAGCTACCGTAACCCATGGCGATGGCTATCCAGGTTGGAAACCAAACCTGAATTCGGACATACTGAAAACAGCCCAGCAATGTTATACAAAACTATTTGAAACAGAGCCTAAAATACGAGCCATTCATGCCGGGCTGGAATGCGGACTTTTTCTGGAAAAATACCCGTATCTGGATATGATTTCCATTGGCCCGCAAATGTATGGCGTGCATTCGCCCGACGAACGACTAAGCATCAGTTCTACCCAAAAATGCTGGAAATGGCTGGTGGAGATATTAGCGAGTTAAGCTTCGCTGTTATTTTGCCCTACGGGCGTTATTATACTTCGTGTTATTAGCTTCGCGATATTTACCCTGCGGGCGTTATTATACTTCGTGTTTATTAGCTTCGCTGATATTCACCCTGCGGGTGTTATTTATTGATACTCCTAATATCGTGCGAAGCACAAATATCACGAACGAAGTGAGTTAATATCATGAGCGAAGCGAATAAATATCGTGAGAAGCACAAATATCGTGAGCGAAGCGAACAAATATGACGAACAAAGTGAGTAAACATGAAAAAACCAAATAAACGAAAAATTATCAACGACCCGGTTTTCGGGTTTATCAATATCCCGAACGATTTCCTGTTCGACATCATACAGCATCCCTATTTCCAACGGCTCAACCGCATCAAGCAGTTGGGGCTTTCGTCGTTTGTTTATCCCGGGGCACAACACACCCGCCTGCAACACTCGCTCGGAGCCATGTACCTGATGGGCGAAGCCATTGCCCAGTTGCGTCAGGAAGGGAATGACATTTCCAATGCTGAAGCTGAAGCTGTCAGAGCCAGCATTCTCTTGCATGACATTGGACACGGTCCATTTTCGCATACGCTGGAGCACAGCCTGGTTCAGGGTGTAAATCACGAAGAAATTTCGCTGTTGATGATGCAAAAAATAAACCGTGAACTGGGCGGAAAAATGGAAATGGCTCTGGAAATTTTTACCAACGTGTATCCGAAGAAATTTTTACACCAACTTGTATCGAGCCAACTGGACATGGACCGGCTTGATTACCTGAGCCGCGACAGTTTCTATTCCGGCGTAAGTGAGGGAATTATCGGTTCGGCACGGATTATAAAAATGCTCAACGTGCACAACGACCAGCTGGTGGTGGAGGCCAAAGGCATTTATTCCATTGAAAAATTTCTGGTTGCAAGGCGGTTGATGTACTGGCAGGTGTATTTGCACAAAACATCCGTGGCTGCCGAAAAAATGTTGATGAATATTTTAAAACGGGCCAAAGAATTGGCAAGCCGTGGCGTGGAGCTTTTCGCATCGCCGGCTCTGCACTACTTCCTCTACAATCAGATTGATAAACAGGCATTTGAACAATCGAATGAAGCATTGGATCATTTTGCCATGCTGGACGATTCTGACGTTATCTGTGCCATAAAAGTGTGGTCGTCGCATTCCGATTTGGTACTCTCAACCCTATGCAAGGCATTTACAAATAGAAAATTATTCAAGGTTGAAATAGGCTCAGAACCGGTTAACATTGAGAAAAGAAATTTACATCTTACACAATACGTAAAACATTTTAACGTTAGTATCCAGGAAGCAGCCTATTTCATGGGCGAAGAAATTGTCAGCACTGACACTTACAGCCCCGAAGACGACCATATAAATATCCTTTACAAAGACGGAACGGTGAAGGATATTGCAGACGCTTCGGACATGCTGAACATAACAGTATTGACAAAAAAAGTAGAGAAACATTATTTCTGTTTTTATAAAATTTAGCACATTCAATTTAGATTAATAATCATCAAAACAAGGGCAGTTTCACTTTCTTTTATGGTTAATTCGAAATAGTTTAGTACTTTTGCACCCAAATTTTTTCAATATGGAGTTTACAGCTCAACAAATTGCAGATTTCTTAGGCGGTGAGATACAAGGCAACCCCGCAGTAAAGGTTAGTGATTTCTCCAAAATAGAAGAGGGAAAGCCGGGAACGTTGAGTTTTTTGTCGAACCCGAAATACAGCCAATACATTTACGATAGCCAGGCGAGCATTATACTTGTCAACAAAAGTTTTCAGCCCGAGCATGAAGTTCAGGCCACGCTTATCCGCGTAAATGATGCTTATCAGGCCTTAGCCACCCTGCTCTCACTGGTTGATCAAGCCAAACCAAAGAAAACAGGTATCTCTCCATTAGCCTATATTTCTCCAACGGCCGAAATTGGCGAAAACGTGTATATTGCCCCGTTCGTTTATATTGGCGAAAAGGTACAAATTGGCGACAACTCGATGATCCACACCCAGGTAAGCATTGAAGATGCTGCAAAAATTGGCGAAAACACAATCCTGAATCCGGGTGTAAAAGTATATTACAACTGTGTAATTGGTGCTAACTGCATATTACATTCCGGTTGCGTAATTGGTTCCGATGGATTCGGTTTTGCCCCCACAGCAGATGGTTCTTACAAAAAAATCCCGCAAATGGGCAACGTTGTATTGGAGGATGATGTTGAGATAGGAGCAAACACTGTTGTGGACCGGGCTACCCTGGGTAGTACCATTATCCGCAAAGGAGTAAAAATAGACAACCTCGTACAGATTGCCCACAACGTGGAAGTAGGAGAAAATACAGTAATTGCGGCACAAACAGGCATTTCTGGCTCTACCAAACTTGGGAAACGATGCACGCTGGCCGGACAGGTTGGTATAGCAGGCCACTTGCAAATTGCCGATGGCACCATTTTTGGAGCGCAAACGGGCGTCCCTAATTCGGTGAAAGTTCCGAACCAGGTGTTGCAGGGATATCCTGCCGTTCCGATCATGACGTTTCATAAAGCAGCTATCGTGCATAAAAACCTTCCTGAATTGCAGAAATTGATTTATGCAATGCAAAAACGGATTGACGAATTAGAAAAGAAGATTAATTAGTAATATCATCATACAAATGAACATTTTACCGGTATTTTTTACCTGTAATTTGTAACTTACGAAAGAATGTCGAATCAAAGTACAATCAAACAAGCCTTTACGCTAACCGGGAAAGGTTTACACTCCGGTCTGGAAATCACTTTAACCGCTCTTCCGGCTCCCGAAAACCACGGTATAAAAATCAAACGGGTAGATTTGCCCGAACAGCCTGTAATGGATGCAGTAGCCGAGTATGTAACCGAAACAACCCGCGGAACTGTACTGAAAAAGGGCGAAATGCAGGTCAGCACCGTAGAACATGCCCTCTCGGCACTTTACGCTTTCGGAATTGACAACTGTTTGCTGGAAGTGAATGCACCGGAATTCCCCATTCTGGATGGAAGTGCGAAATACTATGTGGAGCAAATCCAACAAGTAGGAATTGAAGAACAAAAAGCCGAAAAAGATTACTTTATCGTTCGCAAAAAAATAGAATACAGCATACCCGAAACAGGAGCAAAAATCACTATTTTGCCGGATGATGTTTTCAGCGTGGATGTGCATATTGGTTTTGATTCTGCAGTACTGAACAATCAGTTTGCCAGCCTTTCGTCGTTAGACAATTATACAGCAGAGATTGCCAACTCACGCACCTTTGTTTTCGTTCGCGAAATTGAACAATTACTGAAATTAGGCCTGATTAAAGGCGGTGACCTGAAAAATGCAATAGTTATTTACGACAAACAAATGTCTCAGGCTGATTTTGATCATTTGGCTGATTTAATGCACCAACCTCATCAGGATGCTTCGAAACTGGGCTATCTGAACGGCGGTGTAAAATATCCAAACGAGCCAGCCCGCCATAAACTGTTGGACGTAATTGGTGACTTATCGTTGATTGGCAAACCCATCCTCGGCAAAGTAATTGCCACTTATCCGGGCCACAAAATCAACACTGATCTGGCCAAACAAATTCGCAAAGAGATTAAGAAAATTGAGGTTCAGGCACCTGTTTACGATGATTCGGTAGCACCTGTATTGGATGTAAACGCGATCAAAAAACTGTTGCCACACCGTTGGCCATTCCTGTTGGTGGACAAGGTAATTGACATTAAACAAAAAGTAATTGTAGGCGTAAAAAACGTCACTGCCAACGAAACTTTCTTTATGGGGCACTTCCCCGAAGAACCTGTAATGCCCGGGGTACTGATTGTAGAAGCTATGGCACAAACAGGCGGCTTGCTGGTTTTAAGCAGCATCGAAGAACCTGAACGTTACTCCACCTACTTCCTGAAAATAGACAATGTAAAATTCCGCAACAAAGTGGTACCTGGCGACACGCTGATATTCCGCCTGGAAATGCCTGAAGAAATGCGCCGTGGTTGCGCGATAATGAAAGGCCATGCATTTGTTGGGGGAAAAATAGTTGCCGAAGCCGAATTTATGGCTCAAATTGTAAAAAACAAGTAATTGGCCAATTCGTTATTTGAGTGACTGGTGACTGGATTGAAAGGCAAAACTCTTAATAAAGAGTGCTTATAAAAAAAGAAAGAAGATAAATAAAACAATAAAAACCTATAGCGAGAAATGAAACAACCCTTAGCATATATCCATCCGGATGCGAAAATTGCTCCAACAGTGGTGATTGAACCTTTTGTTACGATCGACAAGAATGTAGTAATTGGCGAAGGAACACAAATCGGATCCAATGTGACCATCATGGAAGGCGTTCGTATCGGTAAAAACTGCCGCATTTTCCCGGGGGCAGTAATCGGGGCAATACCACAGGATTTGAAATTCAAAGGAGAGGATACGCTGGCAATCATTGGCGACAACACCACCATTCGCGAATGCGTCACCATTAACCGTGGAACTGCGTCTAAAGGAAAAACAGTAATCGGCGACAACTGCCTGATTATGGCTTACTGCCATGTGGCACACGATTGCGTATTGGGCAATAATATCATTATGGGTAATGCCACACAACTTGCCGGAGAGGTTGAAGTTGACGATTTCGCAATTCTGAGCGGAGCTTGCTTAGTCCACCAGTTTACCCGCATTGGTTCGCATGTAATGGTTCAGGGAGGGTCAAAAATAGGTAAAGATGTTCCACCGTTTATCACCGCCGGCCGTGAGCCGCTTTCGTACGCGGGAATAAATTCAATCGGGTTGCGCCGCCGCGGCTATACCAACGAACAAATCCGCGACATCCAGGATGTTTATCGCTACCTGTATCAATCCGGCATGAATACTTCGCATGCTGTAGAACGCATTCAGGCAGAACTTCCGGCCACAAAGGAACGTGACGAAATCCTGCTCTTTGTCAAGAATTCGCCACGTGGAATCATCAAAGGATATTTTGATTGATCAGAAGCAAGAGGTAAGCTAAATCAGCTTTTGCGTGACAGCACATTAAAACAAAACTCTCCGGACACATTAAATGAACCCGGAGAGTTTTTATTATTTACAGATCGGACAATTATTTTGTATATTTATTTATCTACAATTGTTCAATTCCCATTTTTCAACTATTTTTGTACTTAAACAATTAGGCAAAAATCCCGTTGCATGTATATAGACCTGTATCGCATAGGTCTTTACTTGTTGAATGCAACATGTAATTCGTAACATTTATGGAAAATATTGATGAAGCACCAAAGAAAAGCTTGAATTTTATAGAAGCTTTTGTGGAGCAAGATTTGAAAGAAGGTAAAAATGACGGACGAATTCAAACACGTTTCCCGCCGGAACCAAACGGTTACCTGCACATTGGTCATGCCAAGGCTATCTGCCTCGATTTTGGTATAGCCGACAATTACGGCGGAGTTTGTAATCTTCGTTTCGACGACACCAATCCGGTAAAAGAAGACGTTGAATATGTCGATTCCATTCAGGAAGACATTCAATGGCTCGGATACAAGTGGGCAAACATTTATTATGCTTCCGATTATTTCCAACAGTTATGGGATTTGGCTGTAGAACTTATCAAACAGGGAAAAGCATACGTTGACGAGCAATCGGCAGAAACCATTGCCAAGCAAAAAGGCACTCCTACCGTTCCCGGAACGGAAAGCCCGTACCGCAACCGCCCGATAGAAGAGAACCTTGCGTTATTCAATAAAATGAATACCGGCGAAATTCCCGAAGGCGCTATGGTGCTTCGTGCCAAAATTGACATGGCTTCGTCCAACATGCACTTCCGCGATCCGTTGATGTACCGCGTTATCAATTCGCACCCACATCACCGCACCGGTTGGACCTGGAAGGCATACCCCATGTACGATTACGCCCACGGGCAATCGGATTATTTCGAAGGGGTGACACATTCGCTTTGCACGTTGGAATTTGAAGTACATCGCCCATTATACGACTGGTTTATCGATCAGTTAAAAGATTCGGACTATCGCCCACGACAAATAGAATTCAACCGGTTGAACCTGACTTACACCGTAATGAGCAAGCGCAAAATGCTTCAACTCGTACAGGAAGGACTGGTAAGCGGCTGGGACGACCCACGCATGCCTACTATCTGTGGATTGCGCCGCCGTGGTTATTCACCGGAAGCAATTCATAACTTTATCGACAAAATCGGTTATACCAAATTCGAAGCCCAAAACGATATAGGCCTGTTGGAACACTCGGTTCGCGAAAGCCTGAATAAAACGGCTACCCGCGTAAATGCAGTGATTGATCCGGTGAAACTGATTCTGACCAACTATCCGGAAGGATTGGTGGAAATGATGGAAACCATAAATAATCCGGAGGACGAATCGGCAGGAGCTCGCGAAATCGCTTTCTCGCGCGAACTGTTCGTGGAACGCGATGACTTTATGGAAGATGCTCCAAAGAAATACTTCCGTATGACTCCCGGACAAGAAGTGCGTCTGAAAAGTGGTTATATTGTAAAATGTACCGGCTGTAAAAAAGATGCCGAAGGCAATATTGAAGAAATTTATGCTGAATACGATTCACAAACCAAAAGCGGCATGCCGGAAAGCAACCGCAAGGTAAAGGGAACGCTTCACTGGGTATCGGCAGCACACAGCCTGCCAGCAGAAGTCCGCTTGTACGACCGTTTGTTCAGTGTTGAAAATCCATCAGCCGACGAACGCGATTTCCGCGACCTGCTGAATCCGAATTCATTGAAAGTATTGACCAACTGCCGCGTTGAAGCTTCATTAAAAGAGGCCAAATCACTAGATCACTTCCAGTTCCAACGCATCGGTTATTTCAATGTGGATCCGGACTCTACTCCTGACAAGTTGATTTTCAACCGTACTGCTTCGTTGAAAGACAGTTGGGCGAAAGAACAGGGAAAATAAATTTTAAATTGACAATTGACAATTGAAAGTTGACAATTAAAAAGAAAGCCGTTGCTGAAATTGATCAGCAACGGCTTTCTCGTTTGAAAAACACACAAGCCCAATTCTCACCTCACATTATTAATCGAATTTTTCACCGTGTCATGTTTTGTTTTCAACACGTTGTTTTGCACTGTAAATCCAATACGGACCTGAGTCTTTAGGGTGTCTTTAAGTCCGGAGGTTGCTTTTTCCACGACTTTGAAACTGATTTCGTAATCGCCATCAGGCACCTGTACCAATCCATCACAATCGTTATCGGGAATTTCTGCAACCACCTTATTGTCTCCGGGATTGGCAATTCTGCCTGTAGCAGCATAGGAGGCAGCCGCGGCTCCCCCACCCGAACCCGCGAGAGCCGATACCGAAGAAACGGCTGCAGAAACGATGGAACCTCCCGGAATAAAGCCTTTTATATCCGCACCCGGGCTGTCAATAAGCGCCTGCCGGGCTTTGAGTTTATCTTTCAGGCTATTGCTTTCGCTTTCGGAAATCTCCGTGGCTGTTTGCTTGCGGGTATTTATCAGTATGGTTGTGTTATCGGGCATAAACACCACACAGCCTTCATCGACAAGGCTTACGTGGATTGTACCGGACAATACTACACGCTCGCCAAACATAGCTCCCTGGGGTTGTTTGGCTACCGTCACATTCATGGATATGCGGTTAGGCATGCCTTGTGCTACTTGTATAGCGCTGATTACTGCTCCTCCGGGTAATGCACCACCGAGCAGCGAAGCTCCCTGACTGAGAGCACCTCCTGCAGCATGCAATCCCTGGTTTACTTTTTCGCCAAAAGTAGCTCCTTGCGTTTGTTTGGGAACTGTTATTGCCCCTTTTCTTTCGTTGAAATAAATAGCATCATCCGGACAGGCAAAGGTCATTTCTTCTATAGTGCCATCAGGCTTCACGGTTCGTTGCGTTACCGGACCACAGGAAGCTGCTGCTCTGCTTTGCGGATTATAAAGCGGATTGTCCCCCTGTTGGTTTCCTTCATATAAAGGATTATCCTGAATTCGCTGTATCTCATCCTCTGTAACAACGTCATTGGACTGATTGCTTTTGGTCTTTGTTTTTAAAACGCGTTGAACTATTTGTCCATTCTCATTGGTATAGGTTTCTGTAACCGTAGCCAGTCCATCGCAGTCATCATCATAGCCACCGACAGTAGGTTTTCCTTTTTTCTTTTTTTCGAGCGACACCGAAATACCGGCAGAGACTCCAAACGAACCATAATTGCCTTTATGAACAGATTCAGTTGCAGTTCCCGCCAATATCTGATCGGATTTATACAACCCATCGGAGCCGGGACGTCCTGCAGGTACCAACCGGTACGTACGGCTGATCATTTCAGGTCCGGCTACATAATCGCCTTCTACCCACAAACCTATGGGCCCAGGAGAGTATGCAACCCTGAATTTAGGGCTTATCATAAATCCGCTGTTGGTTGCTTCCGGTCTGTTGAAAATTTTGATATATGCCGGATATGTGCCTGTGGCAATACTTTGCTCGATAATGTAAGCATGTTGAATGGTTTTCAGATATCCAAAACCAACGATTGGCGATAATTCAAAGTCACCCAACTGAAAACTGAGTGTGGGTGACACTTCCAGGTTATACCCCTGCTTTTTATTTGTCTCGTCGGTACGAACAAACAGTCTAGAGGTTGTTTCGCCGGCAATGCCAAACGCGTTGAAATTGGCAATGAAAGGAGCGTGTTCGAAGACAAGACCTCCACCAAAACTGATTCCAAAGGTCATGGCTGCCTCACGACCCTTAACTACACCATCCCAACCCTTTCGGAAGAGTGCTATATAAACCGAGGCTTTAGTTACATTTTGAGGATTAAAACTCAATGAATCGCCTGTTTGGCTAACCGGCGTACTGACACCCCGGCTGAGCGATAGTTTTATATCCTGTGCTGACACGCAAAAAATATTGAAGGATAACGCGATTATGGTTAACGGTAAGATCTTCATATAATTTATATTTAAGTAATGATAAAATTGTAATCATAACAAAAATTATTGAACAAATGTTTAAATTAGTTCAAAGACTGACAAAAAGACGGTTTTACAGCCTAAACGTCAACTTATTCTTTAGTCAAATTCAGCATTAGAAAATAAAAAATCGATAAACAACAGTCCAGGTTTCAAAAAATGGAACAAATAACCTAAGGGCTCAATAAAGATAAAGGCGTATGACAATTGGATTACTATTCAGCACAATAGCCTGCCCGTAAAACAAGAAAACCGCTATCGGAATAAATTCCGATAGCGGTTTTCTTGTCTATCAACGCAGTGACTTAGAGTCACCCCGATAATAATAAATTGATTGTTATTACTTCAATGGCACATATCCAATTTTTTCAACTATCCCCTGACCTTCTGCTGACAACACAAAGTTTACAAACGGAGCATTCTTTGCTTCCAGTTTTTTGTCGTAGTAGAAGAACAACGGACGGATTACCGGGTAAGTTTTGTTTTTAGCAGTAGCCATCGAAGGAGCTACATACGTTTTACCATCGAACGACACGCTTAAAGCTTTTACATCTCTTTCGAGATAAGCCAGTCCCACGTAACCGATAGCACCTTTGGTCTGGCTAACCGACTGTACAATAGCACCTGTTGCAGGCATACTCAGGATTGATTTCACGTAGTTTTTATTCAGCAAAATGTGCTCTTTAAAAAATTCGTAAGTTCCCGAGCTGGTTTCGCGTGAGTAAGGGATGATTTTCAGATCGGCACCACCTACCTGTTTCCAGTTGGTGATTTTTCCTGTAAAAATACCTTCCAGTTGTGCACGGGTCAGTTTTGAAACCGGATTCGACGGATTCACAATTACGGCCAATGCATCAAAAGCGATAACTTTTTCAGTGATTGCTTTCCCTGCTTCCTGGCATTTCACTTTTTCGTCGAATTTCATTTTGCGCGACGACATGGCAATTTCGGTTGTACCTTCCAGCAATGCAGCAATACCAACACCACTGCCACCGCCAATTACGGTTACCGATTTCCCGGATTTCTTTCCGAACACTTCTGCTTCTTTTTGTGCCAATGGCAACACGGTGTCACTACCTTTAATTTTCTGTGCGTAAAACGATGGAGCTACTGCGCAAACCATCATAAGAGATAAAATAAGTTTCTTCATTTTTTTATTCTTTTAAAATCTTGTTTTTCTTTTTTACTAACTATAAACTATTTACTATAAACTTTCTTAGAATTTATATTGCAAACGAACGGTAACTACGTTATCTTTTACGTTAGAGAAATACCCTTTCACTTTAGTTGCCTCGTTTGAAACCATATCGTAATAAGCCGTTAAGCGGACATTGTTATTCAGGCGGTACATGTAACCTAATCCTAATGTAGAGTAAGCCATATCGGCTTTTCCGGTTTTGAAAGCAACACCCACTTTATCACCTGCAACGGCTGTATTCGGATCGTACCAGTCATATTTTACTACAACAGAGTGTTTGGTATCGGCAATATCCTGAACAAAGTTGATATATCCTCCACTGAAGGGGCGGATGTATGTATCGGCGGCAGTGGCAGTTGTGGCCGTAGGATCGTAACCATTCGGGCTGATTGAACTTCCCGAAGCTCCCGGTTGTGTCCCGGTAATGTATTCTGCACGAACCTGTGTCAAACCCAAACCGGAAGAAATGCTGAACTGACCATCAACACCTAAATAAGTGCGGTCTGCAAAAGAATTGAGATTTGTTGCAGTGCTGTCTATGGCAAATGCACCATTATTCATGGAATAAACCTTTTTAGTTGTTTGAAGAATAGACCCTGAATACATTGAAACACCGATACCGTATTTCATTGTTGGAGTAGAGTTATTGTAAGTCAGGTGGGCAGCGAGGTCTTTTTTGCTTTTGTAATCTTTATTAATGCCATTACCAGCCACCAAACCGGCTTCCAGTTTCAGCACATTCCACGAAGAAGTTTTAGGAGCCTGGATTGTCAACATGGCACCCAGCGTTTTTTCGTCTGGGAAAAGGGTTTGAATCAAACGGCTGCGTTCCGGCGATTCCAGTTTGGAAGAAGAGTAGCTGATCTCAGACCCAAACGGATTATCAAAAACACCGCCTTTTACAGCAAAAGTATTTACCCATGGATCAAGCACGTTCAAATAAACATCTTTGGTTTTCAATCCGCCTTCGGAAATATCAAATTCAATTACCGCCTGGCAACCGAAATCTTCATAAGTAGCCTTCAGACGGCCACGGCGTACTCCGAAACGGTTATAAGTTCCGTTACTTACTTTTTCAGCACCATAGGCGCCGGTTCCCACTTTCATGTCATTCGACTTAGCAATCATAGAATCCAATTGTGATGCCTGCCATTGAGCCTGGATATATCCGCTGAATTTTAGTTTCTTCAACTGGAACAATCCATCCTCTACTGTTGTAATACGTTGTTCATGCACATTCAGTGTGTCCACTTTTTCTTCCTGAGAAAATGCTACGGCCGAAGTAATGAGGCCTAATGCAATAATGAGTAAACTTTTTAATTTCATTTTTCTATCTTTTAATTGTTTTTTACTGATTCACGTTGCAAAGAAACGGTGGTTATATTACAACAATTTGGCAAACATGTTACAATAACATTACATTCTCTACAACAACATTTACGTTTCTGTTTTTGTTGAAATCGAACTGACAATTAATACCTTATGATATTTTCCATCATCCACCAAAGCGCAAGCATTTGAATGTAACAGGTTTGTAATACCTTTTTAATTCCAAAGTAATATGTATGCTATTTCTTTGCATCGGATAAAAAAAAGGAAATTCAACGTGAAAAGATTCATCGAAAAATTAGTAGAAGGTACCTTATTAATAAGTGGCAGCATCACCAGCATTACCATTTTATTAATTGTTATCTTTTTGTTTAAAGAAGCTTCGGGATTATTTAATACCCCTGTGGTTGAAGAAGGCTATGTGCTGGCCATGAATAAATCCAACCCGGTTAAAAAGCTCAATTCTTATCAGATAAAGCAGATTTTCGATGGCGAAATCACCAATTGGGACGAAGTGGGCGGCAAAGAAGAAGCTATTGAAGTGGTACGCCTGAGCGACATGACCAATTATTACACCGAAGAGGAACTTGGAGCCGAATTTGAAAATATCCCGGCTAAAGCGAGCGAACTGACAGCCAAACACCCGGGCATCCTGCTCTTTCTGCCCAAGCAATATGTAGCCAAACACTTTAACGGCACCTTGCTGGACCACGAAACCATACACCCCGGCGATTTTTTTGGCGGAAAAGAATGGTACCCCACTTCCACCCCTTCAGCACAATTCGGACTACTACCGCTTTTACTCGGCACACTTTGGGTAAGCCTCGGAGCTATCCTGCTCTCACTTCCGTTCGGGATTGCCGTGTCGGTATACCTGGCCGAAATTGCTTCCCTGCGTGTACGAAACATCCTGAAACCCGTTATTGAACTGCTAGCCGGTATCCCGTCAGTGGTATACGGATTCTTCGGGTTGGTGGTTATCGTTCCGTTTTTGCAACAAACATTCCAGCTCCCGGTAGGTGAAACCGCCCTGGCCGGAAGTGTTGTTTTGGCTATTATGGCGCTGCCCACCATTATTACGGTGGCCGAAGATGCCATGCGCACCGTGCCCCGTTCCATGAAAGAAGCCAGTCTGGCACTCGGAGCCACCCAATGGCAAACCATTTACCGCGTAATTATCCCTTACGCCAAATCAGGTATTACCTCAGCAGCAGTTCTCGGCATTGGTCGTGCTATCGGCGAAACGATGGCGGTATTGATGGTAACCGGTAACGCTGCTGTGATTCCACATTCGTTGCTCGAACCGGTGCGCACCATTCCTGCCACCATTGCTGCCGAGCTGGGTGAAGCAGCTGCCGGCAGCGGACACTACCAGGCCCTTTTCGCCCTCGGTTGTATCCTGTTTGTAATTACACTCATTATCAGCATCAGCGTTGAATTTATTGGTAAAAAGAAATATAGTAATTGAAAACAACCCCTAACCCCTAAAGGGGAACTAAATTAGTATAGCCATTTAAAATAATATTAATAAGATAACAAAACTAACTTCTGTTCCCCTTTAGGGGTTAGGGGTAGACTTAAAAAATATGACACCAATAATAAAACGGGGAAATATAGATCGTAAAAAACGGACCTCGCAAGCCGTAGCGTTTACTATTTTCAAACTGATGAGCTACTCGGTAGTTGCTATCCTGATCCTGATCCTGGGATTTATCATTACCAAAGGAATAGGCGTAATCAACTGGGACTTCCTCACAAAAGCCCCGGAAGAAGGAATGACCAAAGGCGGTATTTACCCTGCCATTATCGGTACGCTTTACCTGGTAGCGGGAAGCAGTTTGTTCAGTTTTCCGATTGGCATCATGTCCGGTATTTATATGAACGAATATGCCACCGGAAGCAAACTGGCTGTATTTATCCGCATTATGACCAACAACCTGAGCGGAGTGCCGTCGGTAGTATTTGGACTTTTCGGGATGTCACTTTTTGTAAATACCATGGGATTTGGCGATTCTATCCTGGCCGGTTCGCTCACATTGGGATTGTTATCATTACCGTTGGTTATCCGAACCACCGAGGAATCGTTGAAAGCCATCGACAAGTCGTATCGCGAAGGAAGCCTGGCGCTGGGAGCTACCAAGCTGCAAACCATCCGTAAGGTGATACTGCCTATGGCTTTTCCGAATGTGATTACCGGACTGATTTTATCCATCGGCCGCGTGTCGGGCGAAACGGCACCAATTCTGTTTACCGTGGCGGCCTACTTCCTGCCGAAACTGCCGCACAGCATTTTCGACCAGGTAATGGCGCTACCCTATCATTTATACGTGATTTCCACCAGTGGAACAGACATAGAAGCTTCGCGTGGCGTGGCCTACGGAACGGCACTGGTGCTAATTGTAATTGTGCTGCTGGTGAACCTGCTGGCCAATTCCCTGCGGAATTATTTTTCGAAGAAAGTAAAAACGAACTAGTTTATAGTAGGTAGTTTATAGTAAAAAAATATAACGACCGGTGATTATTACAGTTGACCGGTGACATAAGAAAAAATATGCTAACCATTGATGCAAAAAACGTTGATTTTTATTACAGTGAGTTTCATGCGCTGAAAAACATCAACATCGAAGTAGAAAAAAACAAAGTTGTGGCGTTGATCGGGCCTTCGGGCTGTGGCAAATCCACGTTCCTGCGATTGCTCAACCGCATGAACGACCTGATTGATGGAACACGCATGACGGGTTCGGTGCTCATTGAAGGAAAAGACATTTACGCTCCCAACGTGCATGTGGATGAATTGCGCAAGGAAGTGGGCATGGTTTTTCAGAAACCAAATCCATTCCCGAAAAGCATTTTCGAAAATGTGGCTTACGGTCTGCGTGTAAACGGCATAAAAGACAAAACTTTTATCGAAGAACGCGTGATTGAGTCCATCAAATCAGCAGCCTTGTGGAACGAGGTAAAGGACAAATTGAATAAATCGGCTTTTGCCCTTTCGGGCGGGCAGCAGCAACGACTTTGCATTGCGCGTGCGCTGGCCATTTCGCCAAGCGTGCTGCTTATGGACGAACCTGCTTCGGCACTCGACCCGATTTCGACATCCAAAATTGAAGAACTGATCTACGAGTTGAAAAAAGATTACACCATTATGATCGTAACCCACAACATGCAGCAGGCTTCGCGTGTTAGTGATAAAACTGCGTATTTCTACCTGGGCGAAATGATTGAATACGATGACACGATCAAGATATTCACCAACCCGAAAGAACATTCTACACAGAATTACATTACCGGAAGGTTTGGGTGAGAGCCAAAAGAACCCCTAACCCCTAAAGGGGAACTTAAAGAGAGAAAACAGCAATGGCTGAAAATAAAATACTATTTCTTACTAACATTTAAATAAGTCTTTAAACCCCCTAAGGGGGGCAGGGGGGCTTCTACATTTTATGAGACACTTAGAACAAGAATTATTCTCGCTACGTCAGGATATAATCGATATGTGGAAACTGGTTATCTCGCAAGTGGAGAATTCCGGTGAAGCCATCCTGTCGTTCGACAAGGAGCTGGCGCAAAAGGTTTCGATGCGCGAGAAAAAAGTGGATGCTTACGAGCTGAAAATCGACAGCGAATGCGAAAACATCATTGCCCTGCACCAACCGGTGGCTATCGATTTGCGCTTTGTGCTGGCCGTGTTTAAGATCAACTCCAACCTGGAACGTATTGCCGATTTTGCTTATGGTATTGCCCGTACGCTTATCTCCACGCCTTCGGTGATACTGGATGCGGAACTGATTTCGGACACCCGCCTGCACGACATGATCGACCAGGTGAACCGGATGCTTACCCAGGGACTGGACGCGTTCGAAAATGAGAAATCGGACTTTGCCGCAGCTATTTTCAGCGAAGATTACCAGGTGGACGAAATAAATAACAACGCGCCCCGCATTATTGCCGAATATATCCAGAAAAACCCCGACCGGGCTTACGAGTGCCTGCAACTGATTGGCGCATTCCGCAAACTGGAACGCATGGGCGACCACTGCAGCAACATTGCCGAGGAAATTTTCTTCTATATCGACGCGAAGATTTTGAAACATTCGCCCAAGAAATAACTAAACCTTACTTATCCGAAAAAGAGGAATATGCCCAGGCGTGTTCCTCTTTTTTTATGGTTATCCGTACCAGCAAGGTGCATTGGATTTCGTAATTTTTAATTACAAAACCCATAGATAATCCACCGAAAACGAACAATACATTTCTATTCTAGTGCGATAATTTGCCAAACGGGGGAATGCAAATTTGAAAAAGGATATCCGTCAATTTTGAAAGTGGATTACAAAACTGCAGGGACTCGTCCGAACTTCGGATGGAGCATTACAAAGTTGCATCGTTAAATCCGAACTTCGGACGAGGCATTACAAACTTGCATCATTAAATCCGAACCTCGGATAATACATTACAAACCTGCTTGGTTAAATCCGAGCTTCGGATGGCATTTTACAAACCTGCATCATTAAATCCGAAGCTCGGACGAGTCCCTGCAGTTTTGTAATGCATTTACACGTTAATATCCCATATGGAAGCAGACCTGCGCAACTACCTCCATATTGTGGAAGCCATGAGCAGCGTGGACGGCTGAGATGCCTTGAATTCTGAATTGAGCGGATTCCTGAAAGCTGCGCGCAATTCAACCCTTACACCAACCGAATTATGATTATCCGCATAACGACCTGTCATGCTGATTTTAAAATACAGGAGCATAGCTCTGGCATCTTAGTAGTATTTATGAGAAAAAAGATAATTGAGGAGCGTAGCTCTGACATCTTTGTTTTCTACATCAAAAGATGTCACCGCTACGCAGCTTATTTTCCGTAAAACATTCTTTGCTACAAAGATATATATGCTTGTCAAAGGTGACAAGAAACGCCATCTGTATTTATTAACAGCTAACAGGTTTTCAAAACCTGTTAGCTGTTGATTTTAAACTCGTTTATGGAATGATACGCCTTAAAAACGTAGGAATACGTTCAGGCATATTCCTCCGTTTTTGTTTTTACAAAAAAAATAATCAAATAAAAGTTTTGTAGTTTAGTTAATAGTTCATACATTTGAAGTCCGTTAAAAACAAAAACTCTAACTTATTTTTTACTACTATGAAAACTAAACTCTTCTCACTCCTCATTGCTATAGCAGTGCTGTGTTTCACATCGTGCGATCTGGTTACAGAGCTACAAAAAAACGAGTCAATAACCAAAGAAACATTTAGCGGCTATGTGCAAAAAGGCCCGTTTGTGAACGGATCGGCTGTAACCATTTCGGAACTGGACAAAGACCTGAACCAAACCGGGCGAAGCTACTCCACCACTGTGGCTGGCAACACCGGCAGTTTCGAACAGAAGAAAATTGAACTGGTATCCAGCTATGTGCAGCTCAAAGCCGACGGATATTACTTCAACGAAGTGACGGGCGAATCATCATCGGGACAACTTACCCTTTATGCACTAACAGATATCTCTGAAGTAAACTCGGCCAACATTAATGTACTAACGCACCTGGAACGGAGCCGCGTAGAATACCTGGTACAACAAGGAGGACTCACCTTTGCTACTGCCAAGAAACAGGCACAGCAGGAAGTATTAGCCATATTCAGTCTGGCAATGCCAACCGACTCTACTTCCGAAAGCCTGAACCTGAGCGCTATTGGCGACAATAATGCCATGCTACTGGCCATATCGTGCATTTTGCAGGGAGTGCTCACCACCGGTGACATGTCGGAACTCATGGGAAACATCATTGCCGACATCAAAACCGATGGAAAACTGGATAACACTTCGCTGGGCTCGGCACTTATCGACAACGCAAGGCTGATAGACCTGGCTAAGGTGCGCACCAATCTCCAGACCAAATACACACAATTGGGAATGGTGGATATAGTTATTCCTGACTTTGAAAAATATGTGCGGGAATTTATAGCCAAAACCACCTATACACCTTCGAAAGTAATCACCTACCCCACCAATGGCAGCTATGGCCCCAATATCCTGTCCGATTCGGTAACTGCCATTGGAGCAGGCTCCAACAATCACTGTTCCATGAAAGCTAACCTGCCAACGGGTACCAGCCTGAAAATAATTATCAAGGGGGGAGATTGGTTTTACGTGGCTCTACCGGCACCTACCAACTGGACTGTAAACGCGTATAATTTCACCACCAAAACTCAGGAATTTACTGTTACCGAAAGCAATAAAGCCAACGATATAAATATGTATTTCCTTGCCGGAAACATTACCATAGAATACTACGAAAACGGAGCCACCACGCCTACACGCACCAAACAACTGATCGTAGGAACTCCTGCACCGGTGGTAGATTATATTGTTTATCCGACCAGTGGCAAATCGGGTCTGAATATTTTGAATGATTCAGTTACCGTTGCCCGCTCCGGCAAAATATATTCTATCAAAGCAGAAGTACCCAAGGGGAAAGCACTTAGAGTAGTGATTAAAGGCGGAACATGGGTTTGCCTAACCAGCCCTGCACCCGAGAACTGGACCGTTGGCAACTATGACGAGACCACGAAAAGCCAGCAGTTTACTGTAACCGATAGTAGTAAAAGCAACGACATGGCCATCACCTTCACGTCCGCTGGTACTTACACTATAGAGTATTACGAAGATAACGCCATCACACCTACCCGAACCCGGCAGTTCATCCGAAGTTAATAGAAAATACCCATACAAAAAATCCCGCCATTGAGCGGGATTTTTTGTATGAAAGTATTATTAAAGTCAGTCTTTCCTAGCAAACCACATTCGGTTTAATCTGCTTGAAGAAATCGTTGCCTTTATCGTCTACCAGAATAAACGCAGGGAAGTTTTCCACTTCAATTTTCCAGATAGCTTCCATGCCCAGTTCAGGCCATTCGAGGCATTCCACTTTTTTAATGTTCTGTTGAGCCAAAATAGCTGCCGGACCACCGATTGAACCAAGATAGAAACCTCCGTACTTTTTACAAGCGTCGGTCACCTGCTGTGTGCGGTTTCCTTTGGCAATCATAATCAAGCTGCCACCATTTTCCTGGAATAAATCCACATACGAATCCATACGGCCGGCTGTGGTTGGTCCGAACGAACCGGAAGGCATGCCTTTAGGTGTTTTGGCCGGACCGGCGTAATAAATCGGATGGTCTTTTACGTATTGAGGAAGCGGTTTGCCGGCGTCGATAAGTTCTTTCAGTTTGGCGTGTGCAATATCGCGACCCACCACGATAGTTCCATTCAATGAAAGGCGTGTAGAAACCGGATATTTGGACAAAATAGCCAGGATTTCATTCATAGGCATATTCAAGTCTATTTTTACGGCGTTACCTTCGCCCTCGTTGCGTAATTCTTCAGGAATCAATGCACCCGGATTATCTTCCATGCGTTCTACCCAAACACCGTCTTTGTTGATTTTACCTTTGATGTTGCGGTCGGCCGAGCAGGAAACGGCCATGCCTACAAAGCAAGAAGCACCGTGGCGCGACAAGCGGATGATGCGAACGTCATGTGCAAAGTATTTACCGCCGAATTGAGCACCGTAACCCGAAGCTTGTGCTTGTTTCAGGATTTTTTGTTCCATTTCCACGTCGCGGAAAGCTTGTCCGAGTTCGTTTCCTTCGGTTGGAAGTTCGTCGTAGTATTTGGTTGAAGCCAGTTTAACGGTTTTCATACAAGCGTCAGCTGACGTTCCGCCAATAACAAAAGCAATGTGATACGGAGGACAAGCAGCTGTACCAAGGGTTTTCATTTTTTCGGTCAGGAATTTTTCCAGCGAAGCGGGGTTCAGCAATGCTTTTGTTTCCTGGAAAAGGTATGATTTGTTGGCAGAGCCACCCCCTTTGGCGATGAACAGGAATTTGTATTCGTTTCCGTGTCCGGCTACCAGGTCGATTTGAGCAGGCAGGTTGGTGCCGGTATTTACCTCGTCGTACATGTTCAACGCCGCGTTTTGCGAGTAACGCAGGTTTTCTTCGGTGTATGTTTCGTAGATACCTTTCGACAGCGCTTCTTCATCAGTTCCGTTGGTCCACACGTTGCTGCCTTTTTTAGCATAAACGGTAGCGGTTCCGGTGTCCTGGCAGAAAGGAAGAATGCCCTTTGCAGCAATTTCAGCATTGCGAAGCATGGTCAAGGCCACGTATTTGTCGTTTTCGCTCGCTTCAGGGTCGGAGAGGATAGCAGCCACTTGTTTTTGATGTGCCGGGCGAAGCAAAAATGAGCAGTCGCGCATAGCAGCACGAGCCAATACGGTCAATGCTTCCGGTTCTACTTTCAGGACTTCCTGTCCGTCAAATTCCGATACCGATACGTGCTCTTTGGTAAGCAAATAATATTCGGTTTTGTCTTTTCCCATGGGGAATGGATCTTGATACTTGAATTCTTTAGCCATTATTCAATTTATGATTTATTTATTTACGATTTACGATTTTAGGGAGTTGCAAAATTACGGATTTTTTTCTGTAATTATAGAAAATTTCTTCGCAAAGATCAACCATTTGGATGAAAGGTAATCGGGTTTCGCGGTTTGCAACCGCGATCTTCCGTTAGGCAAAAAACCGCGGTTGCAAACCGCGAAACCCGATTGCTAAAACAACGATAATTGTCCCGTAATGTCATCCAAAGCCTGCTGCTGATCAATAATATCATCGGGCAAAACTGAATCATTTTTAGTTACCTGTGTCGGAGTGGGTTTAACGGGTTTAGCTTGTTCCGCTGCAGGAATTGTTTCGTTTTCCTGGTTTTCAGGCTCATTCGCCTCTTCACTGGTTTCGCTCTCATCACCACTTTCGTTTCCGGGATTTCCCTGTTCCTCAGTTTTTTCCTTGAAACGGATCGGCTCCAGTTCATTGATCGTTTCCACTTCGAAAGTAGTGAGGCGTTTACCTTTGGCTTTGAAGCTTTTTACTCCTATAAATTCTTCGGCATCAATAACCAAAGCTTCGCGGTACGCATCGTTGCCGCCGAATACAACCTCGAAACGCGGATAATCAATGTCGGACATCAACATCAAGCGCGATTCCGGATTGTCGCCCAGGAAGTTCTGTGGTTTGACAGTTGCTTCCAGTTGGAATCGTTTCAGGTAGTAGAACTTTTGTTCGGCATCCCACAAGGCAACCGTCCATACTTTGTTCGGGTCAAATTTTTCAATTACCAGAATATCCTTGTCGTAATGGTTGTTCAGGTCGAAGTTGCTGGTATAATAAGTTCCCTTGCCCGAAGCCACTAAAATGGTGTCCTCGCTCAGGAATTCGCCCAGATATTCGCCACGGTTGTCGTAGTTCAGGCGCAATACATCGCGGTCGAACCACACCTGACGGCCACCGAGTGTAGAACCTCCTTTTTGTTTCAGGCTGATTTTCTGCACCTCGTTTTTGGTCAGCAGATTTCCCATGGATTGGCGTCCTTTGATGGCAATGTCGCTGAAATCTTTTTCAAAAACCATTTTAAATAATCTCGGTTTCGGCTTTAGCGTTACACGGATTACCTCGGCTTCAGCATTTGGATTTGATGTAAAATAAACCACTTTCGAACCGGCCGTTCCCTGTGTAATATCGTATTCTTTGTCGCGCGTAATGCCGTTTACAGCAAAGCGTTTGATGTAGTGCGGCCCGATTTTTCCGTCGCGGTAAACGGCATTGTAAATGGTGCGTTTATCGTTTTTCTTGAAAACGTCCAGGTGCAGGATATTTTTACCCACAAACAGTTTGTCGGCCACTTTCACCACCTTGTATTTGCCGTCTTTGAAGAAAATAATAATATCGTCAATGTCGGAGCAGTTGCACACAAATTCGTCTTTGCGCAACGCTGTTCCTATAAATCCTTCGTCGTAGTTTACGTACAGTTTTTCGTTGGCTTCCACCACTTTTGCCGCCACAATGGTTTCGAAGTTCCGAATCTCGGTCATGCGCGGATGATCTTTTCCGTATTTCGCTTTCAGGCCTTCGTACCAGGCAATGGTGTAATCCACCAAATGGGCCAGATGATGGTTTATTTCATCAATCTTTTTCTGAATGGAAATCAACGTATCGTTCGCTTTGTCGGAGTCGAACCGGGTGATACGCATCATTTTTATTTCGAGCAGCTTGATAAAGTCCTCACGGATAATTTCGCGGATAAAATCTTTTTTGAATGGCTCTAAACGTTTGTCAATATGGGTAATCACTTCGTCTTGCGAGGTGCTGTCTTCGAAACCTTTATCCTTGTAAATGCGGTTTTCGATAAATATTTTTCGAGCGAAGTGAAGAACAACTGCTCCTGTAATTCCCCTTTCTGGATTTCAAGTTCCGCTTGCAGCAAATCCTTGGTGTGCTCGCAACTAATGCGTAACATTTCACTGACGCCGCAAAAGCGGGGCTTGTTGTCGTGAATCACACAGCAGTTGGGCGATACGCTCAATTCGCAATCCGTGAAGGCGTACAACGCATCAATCGTTTTGTCGGACGAAGAACCCGGCAGCAGATGTACCAGAATTTCCACATTGGCCGATGTATTGTCATCCACCTTGCGGATTTTGATTTTGCCTTTATCACTAGCCTTAATAATGGAATCAATCAGTTTGGACGTGTTGGAACCATACGGGATTTCGGTAATTGAAAGTGTCTTGTTGTCTACTTTGCCAATTTTAGCACGGATTTTTACAGCCCCGCCGCGTTCGCCATCGTTGTAACGGCTCACGTCAATAGAACCTCCGGTCTGAAAGTCGGGGAAAAGCACAAAATCTTCGCCGCGCAAATAAGCCACACAGGCGTCAAGCAGTTCATTGAAATTATGAGGCAGAATTTTAGAATTCAATCCCACGGCAATACCTTCAACCCCTTGCGCCAGAAGCAAAGGAAATTTTACAGGCAGTGCAATCGGCTCTTTGTTACGGCCGTCGTACGACGATTTCCATTCGGTAGTTTTCGGGTTGAAAACAGTTTCGAGTGCAAATTTGGAAAGCCGCGCTTCGATATAACGGGGCGCAGCAGCACCGTCGCCGGTAAGTATATTTCCCCAGTTTCCCTGGCAGTCGATGAGCAGGTCTTTTTGTCCCAATTGTACCAAGGCATCTCCGATAGAAGCATCACCGTGCGGGTGGAACTGCATGGTGTGTCCTACGATGTTGGCCACTTTGTTGTAGCGTCCATCGTCCAACCGTTTCATGGAATGGAGAATACGGCGCTGAACGGGTTTCAGCCCATCGTAAATGTCCGGCACGGCACGTTCCAGAATTACGTACGAAGCATAGTCCAAAAACCAGTTTTGGTACATACCCGAGAGATGATGTTTCACAGCTTCGTCGCTAATTTTGGGAACTTTATAATTTGAATGTGCAGCAGATTCAGCATCGGTCACGATTTCTTCGGCTGCACCTGTGGTTTCGTTTTCTTCGTTTTCTGCTTCAATTATTTCGTCTGTGCTCATGGGATTAATTAATTTCCAGCCCCCTTAATCCCCCAAGGGGGACTTCAAGACTTTATATATTACTTTTTTTAAAATTTAATGTATAGAAATCTGATTCAATTATAGTTAAATGCAAAATATAAAGTCCCCCTTGGGGGATTTAGGGGGCTTCTTTTTTTAATTCAATCGACAAAAATACAAAAAAAATAGTAACTTTGCACCTCCTTTTTCAGGACAATTTTAATCGAAAATTGCCAATTTCTTATTTATCATAACTTGTAACTCGTAACTCATAACTAAATAGTATGGCTTCACAAGAAGATGTTTTTAAAAAACTGATTGCGCACTGCAAGGAATACGGTTTTGTGTTTCCTTCAAGCGAAATTTACGACGGTCTGGGTGCCGTTTATGACTATGGTCAGAATGGTGTTGAACTGAAAAATAACATCAAAAAATACTGGTGGGATAGCATGGTGTTGCTCAACGAAAATGTAGTTGGACTCGATGCCGCCATTTTTATGCACCCCACTACCTGGAAAGCTTCCGGTCACGTAGATGCATTCAACGATCCGTTGATCGACAACAAAGACAGTAAAAAGCGTTACCGTGCTGATGTGCTGATTGAAGACTTATTGGCGAAATACGATGATAAAGTGAATAAGGAAGTGGAAAAAGCTGCGAAACGTTTTGGCGAAAGCTTTGACGAAGCCGTATTCCGCTCTACTAACGAACGTGTGTTGGAAAATCAGGCAAAACGCAATGAAATTCATGCCCGTTTTGTAGCCGCTTTGAACGATGGTAATTTAGCCGAGTTGAAAGCTATTATCGAAGATTATGAAGTAGTTTGCCCAATCAGTGGAACACGTAACTGGACTGATGTTCGCCAGTTCAACCTGATGTTCTCTACTGAAATGGGTTCTACAGCCGATGGCGCTCTGAAAATCTACCTGCGTCCGGAAACGGCTCAGGGTATTTTCGTGAACTTCCTGAACGTGCAAAAAACCGGTCGTATGAAGATTCCTTTCGGTATTGCCCAGATTGGTAAGGCGTTCCGTAACGAAATTGTGGCCCGTCAGTTTATCTTCCGTATGCGCGAATTTGAACAAATGGAAATGCAGTTCTTTGTTCGTCCGGGTGAAGAAATGAAATGGTTCGAGCACTGGAAAGAATTCCGTTTGAAATGGCACAAAGCCCTTGGCTTAGGCGACCACAAATACCGCTACCACGACCACGACAAACTGGCTCACTATGCCAATGCAGCTACCGATATCGAATTCGAAATGCCTTTCGGATTCAAGGAAGTGGAAGGAATTCACTCGCGTACTGATTTCGACTTGAGCAGCCACGAGAAATATTCAGGCAAAAACATTAAATATTTCGATCCGGAAATCAACCAGTCATACGTGCCTTACGTAATTGAAACTTCCATTGGCGTAGACCGTACGTTCCTTTCCATCATGGCAGCTTCGTACAAAGAAGAAGCGTTGGAAGGTGGCGATAGCCGTGTGGTTCTTTCGTTGCCTCCGGTATTGGCCCCTGTAAAAGCCTGTGTTATGCCTTTGGTAAAGAAAGATGGTCTGCCCGAGATTGCCCGCGAAATTATCAATGATTTGAAATTCGATTTCAAATGCGGCTACGACGAAAAAGATTCTATCGGAAAACGCTACCGTCGTCAGGATGCAGTGGGTACTCCATTCTGTATCACTGTGGATCACCAAACTCCGGTTGACAACACAGTGACCATTCGCTACCGCGATACTATGTTACAGGAACGTATAGCTATTGCCGATCTTCATAAAATCATTGGCGATGCAGTGAATATGAAGAATTTATTTAAGAAAATTGTGGGATAAATAAATCTTAGATAACATCTGAAACGGACTTCCGGCTAAACCCCGCCAGTCCGTTTTTTGTTTTAGTTGTTGAAGCTAGCTGATAATGCTCTGACCTATGCAACGATTCCTGGCAAAACTTCATCTATGAAATAAAAACGGATTATGAAAAAGACATTTTTAAATAAGATATTGCCTTTTCTGCTGATTGCGATGACTTTTACCGGTTGTGATTTCTTGTCGGAGTTGGATAAAAATATAGACACCAACAAACTTGAAGGTACCTGGATTGATAAAGAAAGTTATGCACTGAGTTTTATCGATTTTTACTCCAACCACGAAGGGAGTTTTTGCTTATATAGCAGTGCTTTTGAACAAAGGGATACGTTCACGTATCGGATTTTTAAAGATTCAATGGCTATCCGTTTTGTTGAAGATAAAGATGGCACTGAAACGCTGCACAAACTTGTTTTTAAGAACAATAACACAATTACAATAAGCAATTTGACTGATATTCCGGAGCAACCCGACAAAGTTTATTATCGTAAAGATATAGTTACAAAGCGTGATGGAAACATGATTGATATTGGCTTAAACGATCTTTATTACGACAAGGCCAATGATTTCAGACTGGAAATTGATTCTGTTTTAAATGATTCAAGATGTCCAATTGGAGCAGTTTGTGTATGGGAAGGAAATGCACAGGTTCGGTTTGATTTGAAAACAGAAGGAAACTATCATTATACGTTTAACCTGAATACTCATCGGTCGTTCCGCCAAGACACACTAATACGCGGCATTCGGTTTAAACTGATCGATGTTTTGCCGTATCCGGATATCAATAAAACGTTTAATTACCAGGATTACAGAGTAAAAATATCGGCGGTTAAAGAATAAGGCTTTCAAAGCATATGAAAAAAGCAGTCACCCTTTTCCGGATAACTGCTTTCGTTTTGAAGAGAAAAATCGTGTGTTTATAGTTACTCCTCTTCTTTTTTCGTTGCTTCGTATTCTTTGAGCAATTTATCCTGAATATCCATCGGCACAAGCTCGTAGCTCGCAAATTTCATTCCGAACGAGGCACGTCCACCGGTAAGCGAACTCAATGTGGTTGAATAACTGCTCAGTTCTTTCAATGGAATTTTTGCCGATAATTTTTCAAAACCTTTTTCGCTGTGCATTCCCATGATGATGGCCCGACGGCTTTGCAGGTCGCTCATTACATTGCCCAAGCGGTCTGAAGGCGCCATGACTTCCACATCGTAGATTGGCTCCAGCAGTTTTGGTCCGGCTTCTTTAAACGCTTGTGCAAAAGCATTACGGCCCGCCAGGCGGAACGAAATTTCGTTAGAATCAACCGGGTGCATTTTTCCATCATACACAATTACGCGTACATCGCGGGCATACGACCCGGTAAGCGGGCCCTGCTCCATGCGATCCATGATTCCTTTCAGGATAGCCGGCAGGAAGCGGGCATCGATAGAACCCCCAACGATACTGTTGATAAACACCACTTTTCCACCCCATTCCAGGTCGATAACCTGTGTATCACGGTTACTGATTTTATATTCCTGTCCGCCAAACCGGAAAGTGTCCGGAGCTGGCATACCATCGTAATAGGGTTCAATAATCATGTGTACTTCACCGAATTGTCCGGCACCACCTGATTGTTTTTTGTGGCGGTAATCGGCCCGGGCATTTTTGGTGATGGTTTCGCGATATGGAATGCGCGGTTCTTTAAATTCAATTTGAATTTTATCGTTGTGCTCAACTCTCCATTTCAGTGTGCGCAGGTGGAATTCCCCTTGTCCGTACAGAATGGTTTGTTTCAGTTCTTTCGATTGTTCCACCACCCAGGTCGGGTCTTCTTCGTGCATGCGGGTAAGCACTTCACTCAGTTTTTCTTCATCGGCTTCCGATACGGCTTTGATAGCCCGGCGGTAACGGGGTTCGGGGTATTTTATTTCTTTGAAATCGTACTCGCAACCTTTCACGTTCAGCGTGTTTCCGGTGCGTGTGTCTTTTAGTTTTACGGTAGCTCCGATATCTCCGGCCACAATTTCGTCTACTTTGTTGCGGATTTGTCCGGCCACTGCGAAAATCTGGCTGATACGCTCTTTCGAATTGCGATCCACATTTACCAAATCATCACCTTCCCGCACTTTTCCACTCATAACTTTGAAGTAAGAAACTTCACCTATATGTGGTTCAACGCTGGTTTTGAATACATACAGGCTGGTAGGTCCGTTTGGATCGGGGGCAATTTCTATTCCGTCGGCAGTCTGTGGCTTTTTTGGTCAGGCTAACACTTGGAGAAACATTGCCCACAAATTCCATCAAGCGGCGAACGCACATATCTTTTCCGGCGCAAACGCAGAATACGGGGAACATGTCGCGGTGAATAAGTCCTTTGCGGATACCAACGCGCATTTCTTCTTCAGACAGGGAACCCTGGTCGAAGAATTTTTCCATCAGTTCTTCATCGTGCTCGGCGGCAGCTTCCACCAATATGTTATGTAATTCCTGTGCTTTCTCAATTTGGTCGGCAGGTATTTCCAATACATCAGGAACACCACCTTCGGGTTTCCAACGATACATTTTCATTTTCAATACATCGATTACGGCGTTAAACTGCGGGCCGCAAGCTATAGGATATTGTATTTGAACAACTTTGCTGCCGTAATTTTCTTTTAGTTGTTCCAACGTTTTATCGAAATCAGCTTTTTCCTGATCCAGATGATTGGTAACGAAGATTACGGGTTTATGAAATTTTTCGGTATAACGGAAGTGATTGTTGGTTCCAACTTCCACACCGTATTGGGTGTTGAGGAGGATGAGGGCAGTATCGGTTACATTGAGTGAGGTCACTACGCCACCAATAAAATCGTCGGAACCGGGGCAGTCGATAAAATTTAATTTTTTCTCCAGCCATTCGGTCTGGATAATGGTTGAAAACACGGAATAGCCATACTCTTTTTCTACAGGGAAATAATCGGAAACTGTGTTTTGGCTGTTAACAGAGCCTCTGCGTTTTATAACTCCACTCTCGTAAAGCATAGCTTCTACAAGAGTGGTTTTCCCGGAGCCGGAAGAACCCAGCAATGAAATGTTTTTGATTTCATTCGATTGATATACTTTCATACTGTATTAAAATTAAAAGAATTAATACTTAAAAATAAGGAATTTTGTGTAATGAAAAATCGAATGGCAATGTATGAAATATGTCTTAAAATTGTATTTGGCTTTTGTATGTTTTACAACATGAAAAAGAACCACGAGCTACTAAAGGGGAGCTTAGGTTAGATTTATATTCGGGTGCAGAAAAAGTAACTTAATGGCTTTTAGGGGTTTTCTTAAACAACGCTTTTGTTTCATTCCAAAAATCAGGTGAACTTTTGAAGAAAAAGCCTGCCAATGTCGTGCAGATGGCCAGAATAAGCCCGAATACGGCGAAACTGTTTTCGCCCGTCAGGTATGTTGTTGCAGAAAAGAGCACTGCCCCCAATGAAATCAGCGTAAAGGTGAGCATATTCAGGTAGCCGATGATGTCGCCCAGCTTACGTCCGAGATCGGAGTTCTGGATAATGGACAGGCAGGGAATCTGGAAAATTCCACCCATAAAAGCCGTACCAAAAACAAAAGCAATATATAAAAGGAATGGTAATTGAATAAAAGCCAGGACGGTTAAAAAGATACACATTCCAATGATTCCAGCAAGAATAAGCCCCTTCATTACTTTCTTCCCTGAAATTTTGCCGGCAACCCAGCAACCCAGCGCGATGCCCACGGCTGCGCAGGCCATAACGGCACCGGTAGTGGTGTTCGACGCATGGTAACTGTGGCGCGTGTGTATCACCAGGTTCATTTGCAGAAGGCTACCAACAAGCCAAAACGAAGCGGCACCCAGAATGGCGCTGTTCACATGTTTGTGCTCGCGGGCAAAGCGGTATGCATAAACAGCAAACCGTACCGGATTCAGATGTCCGGATTCTTCATTTTCTTCTGGCAATTCTTTTGCGCGGATAGTTGTTGTGACCAGATAACCCAACACAGCCAATCCGACTAAAATTACAAATACCAGCGTGTTGTTGTAATGGTCGGAAACCACCGAGGCAATCACGGTCCCAACCAGAACACCCAAAAAAGCCATCATTTCAAACACGCCGCTACCAAACGAAACGCCTTCTTCGCCACCAATGTCGCGTATTAAACTGTATTTGGACGGAGAATAAAGACAGCTCAAAATGCCCATAACCAATACTGAAGACACAGCCACCACTACCCATTGAAAGTAAAAGGCCACACAGCCCAGTACCAGCACCGGGATTTCGAGCAGTTTGCAAATGCGGAACACTTTTTTCTTGGAATACATTACCGCCAATCGTCCCGCCATTGGTGAAAGAAAAAGGTAGGGCACAACCAGCGAAGCTGAAACCAGGGAGATAAGTTGCGACTGGGTAAGCCATTTCGGCATTGCCCAACCCACAGCAATGAATATGATGCAGTTCTTCAAAAAATTATCATTGAATACCCCCAAGAAATTGCTGAGGAATAGCGATGTCCATTTGCTGCGGAAAAGTTGCATTTATTGTAGATTTACGGTATATGATTTACGATTACTGCACGGAAAATTATTTCTATGCAGCCATTCAATCGACAATTGTATATTCTTAAATTGTTGATTAAGTTAGTATTTCCTCAACGAAAACACGAAACTCAATCCTCCGGTCGGTACATTTTTGGCGGATATGGTTCCGCGGTGAAAAATAACTGCATTTTTCACAATGGCTAGTCCAAGTCCTGTGCCGCCCAATTTGCGGCTACGGCCTTTATCGACCCGGTAAAACCGCTCAAATAGCCGGTTTAGGTGCTCTTCTGAAACTCCAATTCCGTTATCGGAAAAAGAGAAATAGTAATAGTGCTCGTCCTCGCGGTAGCAATTGATCTCGATGGTGAGTTTTTCGCCGGCATAAGCAAGCGCATTGTCAATAAGATTTCGGAAGATAGAATAAATCAATGAACGGTTTCCCTGAATCTGTAATCCGGATTTGATATTTTTGACAATGCTGCACTCCTTTTGTTCTATTTGTAAATGTACATCGTTAATCACATCGGCAATTACCTCGGAAATGTTGCAGTCCTCCTTCTCAAACAGGCGTTTGCCTTCGTCAATTTTATTGAGTGTGGAAATATCCTGAAGCAGGTCGCGTAAACGCTGAGCCTGTTGGAACGATCGCTCCACGAAAAAACGTTGCCGCAGCGGGTCCAGTTCCGGGTTTTCAAGAATACTTTCCATATATCCCAAAATACTGCTGACTGGTGTTTTCAATTCGTGCGAGATGTTTTGTGTCAGGTGGCGTTTAAGTTCGTTTTCATGTTCCTGTACCGAAATGTCGTTGATGGATATTTCAAATGTATCATCCTGAAAAACGATACATTGCACCGAAAAAATACGCGCTCCTTTTTCAATTGTTAGTTTCTTTTTGGAAAGTTGCTTGTTCAGCAGGTTTTCACCGATAAATTCATTTAGTTCAGCAAACTCAGGCAGCAAAAAAATCTGGTCAGAGCTTTCGCATTGCTGGTCGGACAGGATGTTGGTGTACTGGATAAAATGCGTATTGGCCAGGATTTCTTTTTTGTCTGACGAAAATATACCGAGTCCTTCCTGCGAAATCTGAAGGTGTTTAATCAGTTTTTCACGTTCTTTGTACACATCGTCTTTTGTCACCAACAGCAATTTGTAGAGCTGTACAATATTTTTGCTTATTTCACCCAGTTCGTCATTCGGGAATTCGATTTCATAATCAGGCATTTCGCCTTTTTCGGCCCGTTGGGTGAAAATGCGCAGACGGTCGATGGATTTGGTGAAATTTCTTGAAATGAAATATAGGGCAATACCTGCTATTACAAGCAGAATGCCCATGAAGTACAGGAAGAATGTGTTGGCTTTGAGTGTGTTGGCAAGGCTTACGTTGTAGGGCAACGCGCTTCGAACATAGGCATTCTTGAACCGATGGGCCAGGTAATAGTAATCTTTTCCGGTGGAAATGGAGTGGCGGATAGCCAGACCATTTTCAGCTAAATTTGCCTGCTGTATTTCCGGCCTGTCCAGATGGTTGCTTAGTTTGGTGCCTTTTTTTACCGACGAGTCGAAAATTACCACGCCTGTAGTGTCAATAATCGTTACGCGCAACATGGTATCCGGGAAAAGATGCACATAATCCTCCAGGGCCTCCCAGCTTGGGTTGCGTTCCTCCATGAAACGGTAAATCGTGAAATTGTAGGTGGTAAGTTGCCTGTTGAGATGTTCAGTGCGAAATTCCTTTTCGCGCTGGTACTGGAAGAAGCAGATTATAACCAGCATCAGGAAGAAGATGCTGAAGAAATAGAAAAAAAGGCGGCGGTTTAAAGTCATGAGAAATTAATTTCCAATTGTCAATTGATTAATTTCCAATTATAGGTTTCAACTTTCCAATTGGAAACTGGTAATTGAAAAATTGGAAATTGATATTTATTCTTCAAAGCAATATCCGTATCCCAGGCGAGTAACAATGTTTTTGCCATAAGGACCGATTTTTTTTCGCAGCCTTGTAATGTTCACATCAATGGTACGGTCCAGGACAATCACTTCGTCGCTCCATACGCGGGTGAGCATTTCGTCGCGCGAAAAAACGCGGTTTTTATTTTCCAGAAACAGTTTCAGAATTTCAAACTCCTTTTTGGTAAACGGAATTTCAGTTCCATTCGAGCAGTACTTTCTTGTTGTTGATTTCCATTTCCAGGCTTTCGTACTGCAGTTTCTGCACGGGAACAACTTCCGTTTTCTTTGTATCAGCCCGTCGGATTACGGCTTTCACCCGGGCAATTACTTCGCGGATGGAAAAGGGTTTGGAAATATAATCGTCGGCCCCTATATTAAAGCCAGTCAGGCGGTCGGTTTCCGAATCTTTTGCCGTTAGAAAAATAACGGGAATGGCGGCAGTTTTCGGATTTTCATTCAGTAGCCGTGCCATTTTAAAACCGGACATTTCGCCCATCATCACGTCCAGCAGTAACAAATTGTACTGGCTGATGTCTTTTTTCAATGCTTCTTCGGCCGAATAAGCCACGTCTACTTCATAACCTTCTGTTTCGAGGTTGAACTGGAGAATTTCACACAAATCTTCTTCGTCGTCGACGACTAAAATACGATACGGATTCATACTTTTATTCTATTAAAATTATGTTACAAAGAAACCATTCTGTTATTTCAATGCTGTGTAATATCTGTTACAAAGATATTACAAAAAAAATAAAATCGCTGTAAGCCAATGATAATTAAAACCGGGGAATGAAAATACGGTTGTTTTTAATGATTATCCGCAAACCGACCTCCACCATATATAATTTTCAAATAATCGAAGATATTGAGGGACGTAGTCCTGATATCTTTGTAGTAAAGAATATTTTACGGAAAATAAGCCGCGTAGCGGTGACATCTTTTAGATGTAGAAAAAAAGATGTCAGAGCTACGCTCCTTAATTATCTTTTTTCATAAATGCTACTAAGATACCAGAGCTACGCTCCTGTATTTTAAAATCAGCATGACAGGTCGTTATGTGGATAATCATATTGTTTTTTTAGCTAAATATCAAAGTCGGTTTTGTTATTTAAAATTTGGTTGGCAACATCTACGTAGCACTAACTGTTGTAAATATGTGAATTTGCAGGATATAAATAAATGGAATGCGGACAAGTCAACGAAAAAATTTGCTTGGTTTTCGATTTTTGGGTACCTTTGCAAAATTTTTATTCAAAAACAACAAATTCAGGTATGGCACACTATTTAAATGACATCTCCAGAACGTTCAGCGAGTACTTGTTGATCCCAGGATTGACCACCAAAGAATGTACTCCGGCAAATATATCGCTAAAAACCCCACTTGTAAAATACCGTAAAGGCGAAAAAGCCCCAATTTCACTGAACATCCCATTTGTATCCGCCATCATGCAGTCGGTTTCGGACCACAAAATGGCTATAGCACTGGCTCGTAACGGCGGTCTTTCATTTATTTTCGGATCGCAGGGCATTGAGTCGCAGGCCGAAATGGTATATAAGGTAAAAAGCTACAAAGCAGGTTTTGTGGTGAGCAATGCCAACCTGACTCCTGAGCATACGCTACGCGATGTGTTGGCGCTGAAAGAACAATCGGGTCACGGAACCATTGGTATTACCGAGGATGGAACTTCCGAAGGAAAATTGCTGGGAATGGTAACCGGTCGCGACTACCGTGTAACGCGCGATAACCCGGACAAGAAAGTAAAAGAATTCATGACTCCGTTCTCAAAACTTATTACAGGCGAATTCGGAATCAGCATAAGCGACGCAAACGATATTATCTGGGATAACAAACTCAATTGTTTGCCTATTATTGACAAAAATCAGAATTTGAAATACTTCGTTTTCCGCAAGGACTACGAAAACCACAAAGCCAACCCGGGCGAATTGTCGGATGACAATATGAAACTGCTCGTTGGAGCGGGTATCAACACACGCGACTATCAGGAACGTGTTCCGGCTTTAATCCAGGCAGGTGTGGATGTGATGTGTATCGACTCTTCCGATGGTTTTTCCGAATATCAAAAAGAAACGATTGAGTATGTGAAATCTACATTTGGCGAACAGGTAAAAATTGGAGCAGGTAATGTAGTGGACCGCGATGGTTTCCTTTATCTGGCCGAAGCCGGAGCCGACTTTGTGAAAGTGGGTGTTGGTGGCGGATCGATCTGTATCACACGCGAACAAAAAGGTATCGGACGCGGCCAGGCAACGGCGATGATTGAAGTGGCGGCTGCCCGCGATGAGTATTTCGAGAAAACCGGTGTATATGTGCCTATCTGTTCCGATGGCGGTATCGTTCAGGATTACCACATGGTGCTTGCACTGGCTATGGGAGCCGACTTTATCATGATGGGACGTTACTTTGCCCGTTTCGACGAAAGCCCAACCCGCAAACTGATGGTGAACGGAAACTATATGAAGGAATACTGGGGCGAAGGCTCCAACCGCGCACGCAACTGGCAACGCTACGATGCCGGCGGCTCTGAAGGATTGAAATTCGAAGAAGGGGTGGATAGCTTTGTGCCTTATGCCGGAAAGCTGAAAGACAACCTGGATATCACGCTTGGTAAAATGAAATCGACCATGAGCAGCTGCGGCGTTATCAATCTGGACGACCTGAAGCAGAATGCCAAAATCACGCTTGTGTCCTCTACCAGCATTATCGAAGGTGGCGCTCACGATGTGGTTGTAAAAGACAGCCGAAGTACAAACGGTTGATCGTTTTTAGAGATCATACAAAAAATCCCGCTCGAAAGGCGGGATTTTTCTTTTGTGTGGATTTTCTAATTTCTCAGTCAACTTTGCTTGGGTCTCCAGACTCAAGCTGGTTGGGTGGCAGTCATTTTTTTCGGTTGGCGTAAGGGTCGAGTTGCTTTTTACAAAAAAATAGCTACACACAAATAAACAGCCGTTTTTGTGCTTGGGAAGGCGAAATCGCAATTCCGTCTTCTCAATTCTGTTACAATTTCAATCTTACACCCACATTGAAATTAATTCCGGGTTGAGGTAATCCACCATAATCAGCATATTTAGCATTCAGGATATTATTTACATCACCAAATACATCAAATTTTGTGTCATTCCAAAGCAAGCGGCAATCGAGGGTAGTGTATGGTTTGTAATTGGTAATGATAGCGGGACTTCCTGTAGTGGGATTGGTATTAGCATCGTAAGTTCCGGCACGGTCAGAATAAGCCACCGCCCAGGCTGCAGAAAGCCTCCCTGCAATCGCGTGATTCATAGTGATGGTCACTTTATTTTTCAGGTAATCCAGCGCATATTTGGAGTCGTATCCTACAGCCGCTTTATCCAGTGTGAGGTAAGAATAAGCAGCCGTCATTTTCCTTACAAAACAATTGCTGAAACGGTATTCGGCAGTAAGATCAGCACCAAGTGCGTTAACACTCGAAAGATTCATCGCTTCGTATTTAGCCTGAGTAGAAGTCAGTTTCACCCAGTCGATAACATTCTTACCCAAGCGGTAATAAACGTCTGCATTCAGGCTCCATGCCGATTTATTGATTTTTGCTCCCACCTCAAAAGTTTGTGATTGCTCAGGTTTTAGTGCCGCATTTCCCTGCAAAACCGGATTTACAAAAAATAAATCGGTAAATGTAGGCAGGCGCGAGGCTGAATTTGCGGAGGCATACAATTTCACGGTTTCATCTACAAAATATCCCAGATCAAAACCACCATAAGTGGTTCCTTTGAAATCGTTGCTATAGCTTGTTGCAATACCGGCCGAGAAATACCATTTCCCAAAGCTGACCGAATGATCTGCCATACCCGAATAAACGGTTCTGTTGTATGCTTTTTTGAAGTAAATACCTTTTTCAAAAGGAGCCGCAACTGAGTCGGGCAAAATGGAAGTTCCGAGAGCAGTACTGTAAATATGCTCGTTGCGGGCACTTACTCCCAGCGTAGTTTTTCCCCATTTAGACACATAACTGCCGTTCAATTTCCCATTCAACACATCAGTCAAATGATATTTATAACCTGCCGGGGCACTATGGATCAGTTCATAACGGTCGTTATGACTCCTCCAGCTTGCTTGCGCGTTCAGGGCAAATTTTCCTTTCGTCAGAGACCAGTCCAGAGCCGAGAAAAATGTTTTATTCGCTTCCCGCTGATTTGGATATTTCAATGAATAAAAACCGTTTGCCCCTAAATCCTTCAACTGGGCAGCCAACTGCAAGTTAAACCTACCGGCATTTGTTGTTTTCAAAACAGACTGAACAAAAGCGCTGCTCAAATCAAAATCGGTGTTAGCCATATAACCTGCACTGCTTTTGTGCGAAACCGAAGCAAAGGTATTCAGCAAGTCGCTACCCAAATTGCCCGAAACCGATTGCCCGAAAGTATCATAACTCCCGGCAGTCAGTTCGGCATTCAAAGCCTGCTTCTTAGTACTTTCAGTAACGATATTGATGGCGCCACTAAAAGCATTTGGGCCAAGTACCCGTGCCGACGAGCCTTGCAGAATTTCTACCCGGCTTACATCCGACAGGTTCAGCGGAATATCCAGGTTAAAGTGCCCCGTTTGCGGATCGGTAATGTTGACACCGTTGAGCAATACAAGCACCTGGTCGAACGAGCCGCCACGTACCGAAATATCAGCCTGGGTGGTATTCACGCCACGCTGACGAATATCTATGCCGGCCACATAATCCAGCAACTGGTCGATACTCTGAACAGCTGAACTGGATATTTCAGCTTTTTCGATAACGGTCAGGATTCGCCCCATTTCCGAATAAAGTTTGTTACGGTTGGCGTTCACCTGCACATTGGAAAGAGTTACTGTTTCGACCTTTTCCTGGCTTTTGGCGCCCTGAAAGGTCATTAAGCTAATCAACAAAGAAAGAATAAAGAATTTTCTCATAATGAATAAAATAAAAAACGGTTGAAACGAGATTCACTCATTCCAACCGTCAGATTTAATAAAATATTTTGCAAACCGCACGCAGCGGCACTTTCGAAAGTTTTTTCCAATAAAACAATTTGCTGCAATTGTTCCAACGCAGCAAGTTCAGCCTCCTGTTCCGCCAAAAGCTCTGCGGGCAGTTCAGCGCCGGAATTATCCCGTACCAATGAAACTACAGTTGCTCCAACCGCTTTCTGGAGCGATTGATCCGAAATAGACCCGGCAACACAGCCAATAGTCACACAACAAGCCAAACTACAAAAAATAGCATATCCGGCCCGGCTCCAGCGGCGAAAACGGATAGATTTTGTATTATTGAATATTAGCTTGTGCATTATTTAATTTGTATTTTGAAGCTGCAAAAGTAAGTAAAAATACCAAAGGAGAATCACAAAAAATAAAAAAAGGTGTCTCCTGCTTTGGAAACACCTTTCTAAACATCCTGTTTTCAGCTTATTGGCGCAAAAAATTTAAACTGTTTAATTTTCCTGTCCACACATCAAAACGATTATCCGATCCGGATTTAATCCCGACAAGGAAAATTCGGTTTGAGTTGAGAATCGTATTTCTCGACGATTCCGGATTAACTCCTGAAAAGTATCCCGGGTTCATCACAATGGCGCTCAGGCTCTGGAGTTTGCAATAGGTAGTGTCGGTTCCTGCAATTTCCCGGAGCTGGTTGTATTTTGAACTTGGTTTTTGCCAACTTAGCCCTTCATCAATCGATACTCTTATGTAGGCAGTATCTGCTTTCAGCCCGAATGCCAGTAACTTTTTGTCGTAAGAAATCACCGAAGCCCCAATAGCGAGCGTATCGAGCGTGTGATTTTCAGTACTAAAATCGACCCAATAAGCACCATCTTCCGAGCTCCACCGGCTCTTCAAAATTGAATTGTCTGCAGAATAACCGCCAATAACCAAGGCTTTTTGTTTTCCTACGCGACTTAAGAAGCTCAATGCTGTGAAACCTTTTACCGGGAATCCGGAAGGAATCAAGCCTTTTATAATCCATTCATTGCCATCACCTGAAGTTGCAAACCGATAACTTAAATCCGCCTTCGATTGCACCACAGCCCACAAATTACCGTCCAATGCAAATACCAACGATTTAAAATTGTAATTTTCAAGGCTTTTGATTGCCCAATTGCTTCCATCGGAACTTGAATATATCTTATCATCATCCTGTGTCAGGAATAATTTCCCTTTAAATACCTGCAAATCATTGAGAGAAGTGCTTGCCGGGAAGTTGGTGAGCTGCTGCCCTGAGTCAAACTGTCCGGCTTTTGATTTATATAAATAGCCGTTTGTTCCGTTGTTCAAGTAATAAAAAATGCTGTCGTGGAAATAAACAGCCTTCTGACTAGTAGCATTATGCGAATCAACATCCCCTGAAACTTTACTCCAAACATACAGTTTCGGTTCCACCTTGTGCACATTCACTTTCACCGTATAAACCTTCGATGAGTCCAGATTCGCTGCATAATTCTTTACCTTCACCGGCTTCGAAAAATCTATGGTATCCGTTCCATTTAACGTGATAGTATCATCTTCGTAAATCAGATATTGAGCCGAAGTGCTTTTGAAAGTAAACGTAGGAATAACATCATTGATATCAGCATTGTATATCATTGAATCCAAATTTGTAATCATTGAGTCTTTAGTGAACGGGTCAACTTCCACCAACGAAAAAACAGTAGTTGACATCCCGGCAACGCTGTCATCAGCAGCAAAAGTCAAAGATGAAAAACTTGGATCAATTGACACAGTAGTCGTATCGGTTGTTCCCAGGCACGATGTAAGGAATACGACAAAAAGCGAAAACAGGATGAACTTGAAAGGACTAAATTTCATTGTATATTTTTTTTAAATCCACAGAGGTTTTACAAAGGAAGAGCAAAGTTAAAAATATTTCAGGTCAAACATACTGCTTCTTCTAAGTTTTATTATTTTTTATAATTAAAAGCCCGGTATTTATGCAAAAGAAATCATTTTCAACAATTTCCAGAGACAAAAAACTATTCCAGCTCCACCATCACCGGGCAATGATCGGAATGAACCGCGTCGGTTAATATAGCGGCTGATTTCAGCCGGCTACGGAGAGGTTCGGTAACCCAATGGTAATCGATGCGCCAACCCGCGTTGCGGAAACGCGCCCCACTGCGGTAACTCCACCAGCTATATCTTTCCGGGCTTTGGTCAAACTCACGGAACGAATCTACCATTCCTGCAGCCTGAAACTGGTCCATCCACTCCCGCTCTTCGGGTAAAAACCCTGAAACGCCAACCTGACGTTCCGGACTATTGATATCAATCGGTTTGTGGCAAATATTATAATCGCCGCCAATAATCAAGTTGGGTCTTGTTTTACGCAATTCGGCCACAAAAGGACCAAATTCGGTCAGAAAATCCATTTTGAATGCCTGGCGCTCATCGCCCGATGAACCGGAAGGTATATAAACGCTGATAACGGACAAATCGCCAAAATCAGCCCGAATCACCCGTCCTTCATTATCGTATCGCGAATGATTCATTCCTATCACCACGTTGTCCGGAGCTTCTTTGGTAAGGATAGCCACTCCGCTGTACCCTTTTTTTTCGGCTGAATGCAAAAAACTGGTATATCCCAGTTCGGCAAAAAGCATCGTATCAATCTGGTCGGGCTGAGCCTTCGTTTCCTGCAAGCAAAGCACATCAGGATCTTCGGCGCGAAGCCACTCAATAAAATTCTTGGTCAGCGCGGCGCGAATGCCATTTACATTGTATGATATAATTTTCATTTGATTTTAAGTTATTAGTTCACTGCGTTCACGATATTTGCTTCGCTGATATTTACTTACTTCGTTCGTGATATTTGTAATTGTCAATTGTCAACTGTCAATTATTAACTCCTATTGATTTGCTTTTTTAACTTTTTTGAATAATTCGGAGGCAAACACAAAATTGTTCAGCGCCTCATTATCCACATGAAATATATCATTTTTGCTTCCCTGCCAGGCTTTTTCCCCTTTATCGATAAAGATGATATTTTCGCCAATTTCCATCACCGAGTTCATATCGTGCGAGTTGATAATGGTAGTAATTTCAAATTCCTGCGTAATCTCGTGTATCAATTTATCAATAATCAATGATGTTTTAGGATCCAATCCGGAGTTGGGTTCATCGCAAAACAAATATTTGGGTTGCAGTGCAATGGCCCGGGCAATAGCTACGCGTTTTTGCATTCCACCACTAATTTCGGAAGGTGCCAAACCAAATGATTTCTCCGCCAGGCTCACATGTTTCAAACAAAAACGGGCACGCTCGTTCATCTCTTCAGGCGTTACATCCGAAAACATTTCGAGCGGATACATCACGTTTTCGAGCACCGAAAGAGAATCAAACAGTGCAGAACCCTGAAAAAGCATCCCCACCTCGCGACGTAAAACCCTGATTTCTTTCATTTTCATATCGGGCAGGTTACGCCCATCGTACTCAATGCGACCTTTATCGATGCGATGCAACCCAATGACACTTTTCATCAAAACGGTTTTGCCGGAGCCACTGCCGCCAATAATCATGTTGGTTTTGCCGGTTTCGAACACAGCCGAAACGTTTTTCAAAACGTGGTTGCTATCGAAAGATTTATCTATATTTCTTACTTCTATCATTTTTTCGGATCTTAAAGATTCGGTGCAACTACCCCGTTAGTTCAACATGATTTTAGTGATAAGGATGTTGAAAAACAGAATCAGGATACTTCCGTTTACAACAGCATTGGTGCTGGATTTACCAACATCGAGCGCTCCCCCGTATGAATAATAGCCGTAATAGGCAGCCACCGACGAAATGATAAACGCAAAAAACATGGATTTGATAAGCGAGTAGGTGACATAGAACGGGATAAACGCATACTCAATCCCGATCAGATAATCGCCCGTTGTCATAATATCAGTAAGAATGCCCACAAAATAGCCGCCAACCAGCCCCAATCCCATACTGAAAATAACCAGAAAAGGCATCATGACCACAAAGGCTACAATTTTTGGCAAAATCAAATAATTGGCTGAATTTACCCCCATGATTTCGAGTGCATCAATTTGCTCGGTAATGCGCATGGTTCCTATTTCGGAAGCGATATTTGATCCTACCTTTCCGGCCAAAATCAAACACAGAATGGTGGAAGAAAATTCCAGCAACAACGTATCGCGGGTCACCAAACCGGTAGTGTAAACCGGCAAAAGAGGGTTAGAAGTATTCAGTTTGGTTTGCATGGTCATGATAAAACCAATGAAAACTGAAATAATCGCCACGATGGGCAATGACTGCAAACCCAGCTTTTCTAATTCTTTCGGAAACTGGCGAAAAAACATCCGCCAACGATCGGGAGTTACAAATACACGCTTCATCAGCAATATGTATTTCCCTGTTTCGCTAAATAAACCCATGATATATATGTGGTAATTGATTAATGCTTAACTACTAAAGACAATCCCGTATAAAATTATACGAATTGCAAATATACTCTTTTTTTGAATAAGAATAAAACCCATTAAAACTCGGGTTGCTCCAACGAATATCTTCGCATCTCGAGAGATAAAAGACCTGATAGAACGACATCAAAAAAGCCCTTCGAAACCAAAAAGTTTCCAAAGGGCTTTTATATCTCATTCCGAAATGCAACCTTATTAAAAACAGGAACTATTTCAGGGCTTTAATGTTTGTAACCGCTGTAGCCAGCCCATCACTTTCCACAGTCAATTTTACAGTTCCGGCATTGAGTGTACTTTTTATCACTACCATTGCACGGCCTTTCCATGCTTTTCGGGTATTGCTTACATAAGCATCGGGGTCGTTCAACCGGGCATTGTCCACACCGGCAATAGTCCCTTCTCCTTCCACTTTGAATCGGAGTTGATTTTCGGCATTGGGTTGCAGATTACCGTTGCTATCGGTCAATTCAACTATGACAAACGACACATCCTGACCATTGGCTTTTAGTTGTTTCTGTTCCGCTTTTAAACGTATTTTCGAAGCTTGTCCGGCTGTTTTCAGTATTTTCGATTCTACTTCTTTCGTACCGGTAACTCCAACCGCTTTCAATATCCCTTCGGCGTATGGCACTAAAAATAGCGCTTTGAACTCCTGCCTTTGGGCTGTTGGCTTTTCTCCAATGAGTTTATCATTCAAATACAACCGTACAGCCGGATATTTTGAATACACTTCCACCTCCAGCAGTTTCCCTTCGTTACCCGGCCATGTCCAGCTTTCCCATGTTGGCCATACCGACCACATGGTCTCCTTTATCGCCCCGCCGTCGGGATTTGGTTCTTTCACTGCCAGATAGAGTTTTTCAGTATTGTTCCAAAGCAGGTTGCGGTAGTGCGAAATAGGTTTTCGTCCACCCAGCAAATCCACATCACCACAATAGCCACCGTGCCACGGAAAAAAGTCGTGCTCCCAATGTTCACCCTTCGGCTCGCCTGGATAGTACCACCTGCCAATACCCGATTCACCCAGATAATCAAGCGCTGTCCACACAATATCGCCAATCACATAAGGTTGTGTTTGCACCGCGTTCCAGTTTTTAAACGCTTCGCGGGGATAAGATTCTGTTTGCAGAATAATCCGGGAAGGTACCCGTTGGTGGTCTTTTTCCGATTCATGTAAAGTATAATTATAACCACACACATCGTGAGCTGCCATGAGTGGGTCAAAAACCGACCAGCCCTGATTCCAGGTTGTCATAGCCGATGTTACCGGTCGGGTTGCATCAATTTCTTTTACATAAGCAGAAAGCAATTTTGCGGTTTCCACAGCCTGGGGTTCAGTGCGTTCGATAATTTCATTACCAATGCTCCACATAATTACAGAGGGATGATTCCTGTCACGCAAAACCATGGATTGAATGTCACTCTTTGCCCATTTATCAAAAATTGAAGCATAATCATACGGATTTTTTTCGGTGCGCCAACCATCAAAAGCTTCGTCAACAACGAGTAACCCCAACCGATCGCACGCATTCAAAAAAGCTTCAGAAGGCGGATTGTGCGAAGTGCGCACCGTGTTGAATCCGGCAGACTTCAGCAATTTCACCCGACGCTCTTCTGCCCGGTCGTAGGCAGCAGCTCCCAGGCAACCATTATCGTGATGCACGCAACCTCCATTGATTTTTATAGTTTTGCCATTTAATTCAAAACCTTTTTCTGCACTGAATTTCAGCGAGCGAATGCCAAACGGATTCTCCATCGCATCAACAACTGTATTTCCCTGACGAATAATGGTTTTTGCTGTATACAAAGCGGGCGTTTCGGGTGTCCAAAGCTTAGGATTGTTTACAGTAATGTTTTGGGTAATTTCCTTTTCAGAATTTGGTTGCATTTCAATTGTTTGTGCGAAACCTTCTGATTTTTTAGAGCTCAGCTTTGTCTCCAAAGTGATTTGTTGCAGCTGATCAGTCTCGTTTTTCAGTACAGTTTTTATCTGAACAGTAGCTTTTTCAGCGCTTACATCCGGTGTGGTAATATCCGTTCCCCAATGTGCGAGATGAACCGGATGGGTTACGTTAAGCCATACGTGCCGGTAAATGCCCGACCCACTGTACCACCGGCAATTGATTTGCTGCGAATTATCCACACGTACCGCAATGGTATTTTGTTTCCCGAAAAGCAGAAAGGGTGTTAAATCGTAGTTGAACGACGTATAGCCATAGGGATGGATACCTACCGATTTACCATTGATAAAAACTTCGGAATTCATGTACACACCTTCAAAATAAATAGAAACGCGCTTCCCTTTCCAGTTAGTTGGAACTTCAAAATTTTTGCGGTACCAACCAATGCCGGCAGGAAAATATCCGCCTGCTCCTTTGGTGGGATTATTGAGTTCGATTTTTCCCTCAATGCTCCAGTCGTGTGGCAAATGCAGACTGCGCCAATGCGCATCGTTATAGCTGGCAGCAATGGCTTCGGGCGTATCGCCCAGGTTGAATTTCCAGTTGAAATCGAATGATTGTTTTCGTTCAACGGCAGGTTGTTTCTGAGCAGTTACAACAACGGCAACAGCAAACATTAAGGTTGTTATCCCAATTTTCAAATGATTAAGCATATCATATATTTAATTTAAATGTCAATTGCAAAGCATATTGACGAATGAAAATATTACGTTTTGAGTCTCGTTTCGCCAATCAGCGGTCATGACCAAAGCGAATAATTTCAATCATGAGATTAGTTTTGAATATGCGATTGGAAATCGCGAGATCCATTAGAGTTTATATAGAATAGAATGTTATATGCTTAAAAATAAGATAAATACCAACACAAAGACACCAAGACTCAAAGACTAATAATACAGATATTTATTTAAATTCTTTTACGGCAATCGAAATGAAGATTGGTTTTTCTTCCGATAAATCGGCATGGTTCATTTGCGTTTCGCGACTTTCAAAGAGACTTAAGACACAAAGGAAAAACATATAAATATGTTTTTTTGTGCTCTTGTATTAAATTAAAAAGAAAATTGTGTCTTCGTGACCTCGTGTTTAAAATCTTATTATTCAAACTTATAATTCTTTATTCTATATAATGTTTATTTTAATTTTCTTTTGCTTCAAAATGATATTCACCCGAGCCTACAGCGTACACCGTCAGGCCTTTTTCCATACGCAGGAATTTCACTCCGTTGGATTTTGCTGCACGAATGCCATTTTCGGTCACCATTTTTTCCGTTTTTGCCGGGATATAAACGGTTGCAGAAGTGTTGGCGGGAATGTTTAATTTCAAATCAAATATTCCGTTTTCTCTTCTCCATTCCACGCGAATAGTCCCGCTCGCCGTTTCGTACGATCCTTTTACCCATTTCAGGTCACCCACCGGCATGGGTTTGATTATGGATTTCCGGAAACCGGCTCCATCGGCAGCTACACCAATTCCCAGTAAATCATGGAAAAACCATTCGTTGATTTGACCGGACATAAAATGGTTTTGCGACCCAAAACTGCCCACACCGGCATCCCATTTTTCGGTTAGCGAGGTAGCACCTTTCTTTATCTGATAGCCATAACCGGGCTTGTCGGTCTGATTATTCATGGCGTAAATCAAATCGGAATAACCTTCCTGCGCCAAAGCGCCCAGCAGAAACCGATAACCTACCTCGCCCGAAGTAAAGGCATTGCCCCGCCGGCGAATATCCGATACCAGCGAGTCAGTCAGCGTCTTGCGATCTTTTTCATCAACCATATTCAGAAACAACGGCATGGCGCAGGTGGTATTGGAACCGGTGGCATAAATTCCTTTTTCGGGATTGAAAAACGCCTTATTGAAAGACTGACGGACAGATTCCGCACGTTTTTCGTAAAACATAGCATCTTCTTTATAACCCAACACTGACGCTATTTGCGACATGATTTGATTGTCGTAGAAAAAGATAGCCGTAGCTGTAAACGATACGGGCGTTAACTGCGAACCCCAGGCCGGTTTCGGGCCAATATCATACCAATCGCCCAATCCGGCAGAAATAATATCATTTTTGGACGAAGCATCCAGAAACGCTACATATTTTTTCATGAGCCCGTAATACCGCCTGAGCAGGGAAACATCACCCGTGAAAAGGTATTGTTGCCAGGGAACAATGATAAACGAACTGCCCCATTCGGGCGAATTGCGAAAGCCATTATTAACGTCTGGCGTGACAATAAAAAATTCAGGAGCAATATTGGGAATCAACCCATTCTCCAACTGACAATCGGCCATGTCGTTCATGGCTTTGCGAAAATTGGTAGATAAATCGAAATTATACCGCAACGATGGCCCGTTGAGGTGGTATTGCTCCAGCCACCCCTGCTTTTCGCGTTGCGGACAATCGGTAAGTATCGACATCATATTGCTCCGTTGTGCCCAGCGAACCAACTGGTAAATTTTATTGAATAATTCGTTGGAACAAGCGAACGTACCGATAGGTTCCGCCGATGAATGAACCACTACTGCATTGAGCTTTTCCACCACCGGCAACACGCTGTCGCCCTCGGCCGGAAAAAGCTCCACCTGAAGATAACGGCAGCCCTGATAAAAAAACTGCGGCAACCAATGTGCGGATTGATTGCCCGAAGCAACGGTATATTGCCACCAGGCCGGACGCACACCATCCTGTGTTGCCGAAGCGCGGTCGACGGTACCATCGGGGTTGAGCAATTCGGCCGGAATCATTCGCACCGCAGCCCCCACGCTTCCTTTTACTGTAATTTCGGGCACGATAGAAGTATTTTGTCCGAAATCATACACCCATACATTGGGTTTTAGCTGCGTGATTTTTACCGGATTCAATGTTTCAATACCCCTGACAGGCGCCGATGTGCACGACAATCCTTTCAGTTCGCCACCCGGACCGCCACATTCTATCGCGGAAGTCCACCGCTGGTCGGTTTTGAAATCCGGTTGATTCCAGCCCGCTGGCAAAAGGCGCGCATCAAAATCTTCGCCGCCATAAAAATTCGAATAAGTAACCGGGCCCGGGCTCACCTGCCAGCTCTTATCGGAAGTTATAATTTTCCGGAAACCATCTTCGTAATCCAACTGTAGTTGCACAATGGCTTTGAGTGGTCCAAACGAACCAAGAAACTTAACATAACGCACCGAATCCGGCTGAATGTTGTACATGCTGTTTCCGAGTATCAACCCGATGGCATTGGCTCCGGTTTTAATTTGAGAAGTTACATCGTAGGTATCGTACAGCACTGTTTTGGGATAAAACGACCAGCCTGGCGCGAGCAAATAATCACCCGTTTTGGAGCCATTGATAAACAGTTCGTACTGCCCTAACCCACTTACGTGAACCACCGCTTTTTTCAGTACGGAGGCATTTGAAAATTCTTTGCGAAGCAGCATCGACGAAAAATTCGGGTCGGTTGGCTTTGGAGCAAAAGCACGAAACTCGGGTAAGTCGCGCCGCAGGTTGAAATCGTTTTTGGCTGACTTATACTGATGCGCATACTTTTCAGCACCAGCAGCGGAAATCCATTTCGCTTTCCAATCCGCTGGGCTAAGCACCCCCATCGTCCAGTTGGCCGGCTCGCTCCAGCGGGATTCTTTGCCTGTTGAACCCCAGATTCTTACTTTCCACCAATAGGTCTGTCCGGATTGCAACTGCTTTCCGGCATAATTAACCGACCCCATCCGATCCGATTTTACTTTACCTGAATTCCAGATATCAGCATCATTGGCTTGCAATTGCTCCACCGACGAGGCTACCAGTATCTGATAAGCCGTTTGACGTACATTTCTTGCTCCAACAGCAGGCCGGATAATCCAGCTTAACGAAGGACTGGCTACGTCGATGCCCAACGGATTTCTGAAAAAATCGCATCGAAGATTTCCGGGAACAATAGCCTGCGCCCCAAGATTTGTTGAAGCAATAAGAAAAACGACCAGCGATATTATTTTAAAACAACGCATTGGAGGTTGCAGTATTTTCTGTTTCAGAATCATGAGCAATAACTACCGGATAAATTTATAGCTCTGATTTCCATTGCTGATAACAAAAACACCGGTCTTAAACCGTTCAACACTCACACTTGTTCCAAGCCCGGCTTTCATAACCCGCCCCAGGGTATCCACAATTTGATAGCTGTTACCTTCTTTTAAGGTTATCAAATGGTTCATTTTATCATATACAAAAGGGCAATTCCGTGATTTCGAGATTTCCTGAATAGCATTGACATTAGGTACGGTAAGCATATCAACTCCTTTAGTAGTCATAATTACGGGTTTGTACATGCCATTTTCATCAAACTCAAGCTTATCAATGCATACACTCCTGCTAAAACTTCCTCCATCGGTCTGGATACCCCCGTTGTGATATATAAAATACCAGTTATTCTTGAATTGAACAATCGCCTGGTGGTTGGTATTGCTATTTCCGGCAATTTCATTTAAAATGCCTTTATAGGTGTATGGCCCAGCAGGACTGGTGGCAACGGCATATTCGATACGTTCAGGAAATCCGGTAGCAAAAGAAAGATAATACAAACCATTCTTTTTATGTACCCAGGGCGCCTCGGTATACGGAAAATCCATGGCTCCGTTAATGGCCACCATTTTTGTACCGAAAGTTGCATCGTATGAAATCATATCTGCATTTAGCTTACACACCCAGCAAGCACCGTTCCCCCAAAATAACCAGGCCTGTCCATCATCATCAATAAACACTGCGGGATCAATGGTACGCCAACTGTGTGTCATTCCCGGACTGTTGGCATTAGTAATAAATGCACGCCCCAGGGCATCTTTATACGGTCCTTCGGGACGATCGGCTACCGCCACACCAATACCGGTAGTATTGGAACTGGTATACCAATAAAATTTCCCGTTGCGTTCCACAACCTGCCCGGCCCAGGCTGCATTTTGTGTTGCCCATGTGAAATCACGAGCTTTCAGCGGGGTATTGTATTCCCAAAAATGTTTCATATCGGTGGTGGCAAAGCAACACCAGTTTGGTATGTTATATCCGGTTTGCCCGCCGGCAGCATCCTGCCCTGTAAAAATAAACAGAGTGTCCTTATATACGAAAGCGGCCGGATCAGCAGTGTATTTATGCTTAACAACAGGATTGCCTGTCGATTCCCAAATACGGGAAATATTGGTAGATACTGTTGCGTTTGTAGTTGTTGCCAGATTTTTTGCCGCATTATATATCGTCGAAATCTGTGCAGGAGCCAAAGCCACATTGAATACTTTGAAGTTATCCACAAAAGTATTCGTCATTATGGCATCCCCCGCAAACGGTGAACGGCCCAGGTAGCAGGCTGTAACAGCAGAGGCAAAAGAGGCTGGCTTGATGGTCATGGAGCTCGATGCTTTTAACACACCATCGATGTAGATGGAATTAATTGCTCCATTTTGAACAACGGCTATATTATGCCAAACATTGGTGGTCAAGCTCGCATTTGATTTCGAACTAACCATAGTACTGTTTTTCAGTTCGTAATACCAGTTGGCATTTCCGGCTGTATTTATAAGCCCAAGATATTGTGTTGTACTATTGGCAAAAGCATATGCCCAACAGAAACTGGCAAGGCTATTAGTAGCTCCGACACACACATCAATGGAAAAGGAATAGCTTCCATTCAACCCTGCCAACACAGTTTGCCCCATAGTTGCTGTTAAATCCATATAACCAGCTCCGGTATGAAGCGCATAATTTCCATCGATCATTTGCACAATGGTTGCGTTGCCATACAGATTTCCTGAATAAAGGCCTCCATCATCAGCCGGTTTTTGATTCTCGAATGTATAAGAAACAACGGGAACCGGATCCTGAGCTACAACAGAGATGCTTACAAATAGAATCAAAATTGAAAGCAGCTTTTTGAAATAATTTAATGCACGCATAATATATTATCTGTTTTTTTGTTTTTTAATTTTAAAATACGAGAACTCGATTCCTCTTCCGTTTTTCGAATCAATATTTTGCAAATAATGCATGGTGGAGTCGTTGTTCCAATGTTCATGCACTCCCATACTCCTCACAACATATAAGCTATACATACAACACACTTAAAAGCAGCAGATTGCCAAATGCAGATTGTCACATAACACATCAATCTAAAAGTTATTTGATTGATAAAGCTGTAAAAAGTGAATGGGGCGCCAGATTCAGATTCAGGTATCGTTTATTGACCTGAATACTGATTGTTTTACTTTCATCATTAAAATTTCCGGCCAGGACAATCAGTTTTTTCTCAGGAGATTGCAAAATCATCACCGGAATTTTATCATTGCCCGACTCTTTGGCTGCTATTACCCTACTGCCTCTCGAAATAAAATGCGTGTAATGTTTTACCGCGTAGAATTCAGGCGTGTAGGTGGCGATAGCTTTTTTAGAATCCACTCGAATCAGCGAATTTTGCACCCAACCCCAGCCACTGGTGCCATTGTCGCTCAAAATAGAGTTCCAAAACGTGTACTCTTCCACGCCATTAGCCAGATAATGGTTGATCAGTCCGAAAGTATGTTCGGCCGCTTTCCAGTCGAACGAGCCCCAACCGCATTCGCTCTCGGTTTGTACATATTTGTAATCCGGGTACTTCTGACGGATAGCAGGCAGGATTTGTCCGCCTTCCCACTGAAAGCCTACTCCCTTGATAGCTCCGGACATGCGTGGATCGGCCAGAACTTTTTCCACATCTTCAAGTTGATTCGAGTTGATAGTACCCAAATAAGCATCCACACCGGGATGTTGTTCTCTCAGCGCGGGAGCGAGATATTCTACGTTAAAGCGAATCATCCCCTCCGCAGTCCAGGCGCAGCCCGGATAAATGGTGTAGCTGTAAGGCTCATTCTGGAAAAACACTTTTGTGATCTGAATGCCCTCATTCCTGTAAGCGCTGATAAATTTGCAGAAATAATTGGCGTAAGTGGTCAGATAACGTGGGTCCTGAATCAGGTAGTCATTCACAGTCAACTGCTGTGGGAAATAGCGCTGATCTTTTTTATCGGTTCCCTGATATAGGATGACATCCGACTGCGGCGACATTCTGATTGAATTTTTTGTCACTCTTTACGGAATAATACTGGTTTACCTTTAGCCAGGAAGGCGGCGACCAGGGCGAAATCCAGAAAGTCATACCCGGATTGTATTGCTGGGCGGCTCTAATGTAAGGAATCAGGGTAGTTTTATCACGGTCGATACTGAAATATTTCAATTGGAAATCACCCGGCACCTCATCGCAGCTATACCAGTTGCGAGCGTAATCGTTGGCATTCATCGGGATACGCCCAATGGAAAAACGCAAATCGCCCGTCGGAGAGAAAAGTTGTTTCAGTATAGTTTGCTGCTGATTTTCAGGAAGCAGTTTCAAGGCATCCCATCCCAACTCGTTGAAACAAGCTCCCCAGTGGTTAAATACACTGCCGGCTTCGTTGCCCGTAACCGTCAGCACAGGCTGTATAACTGGTTTTGTCGAAGATTTCAACGAGGAGGTTTGCCAGTAGTTGTTATTTGTACTGCTGTAGCATTCAAAGGTTTGTGCATGTACGTTGGCCAGCGTTATTGCCAGCGTTAATGCCAGAAAGAGTTTTTTCATATAGTTATTAGATTTTATGTATTTCTACGGATTTCAGGGAATATACGGCTTGCCTACCACCAGTTTATCACCGGAAAAATCGACTTCGAACAGGTGTGGAATCCGTTTGTAATGCCCGTTTATGGCTTTGTGGCTATGAACTGACATCAACCATTTACCCTTCAGCGTGCAAAACAACATGCCGTGTCCAAAATCCGGTGGTGTTACAGGCTCTTTCTCTTGTATCCACGGCCCATCCAATGTTCCGCTTTGGGAATAGGCAACACCCTGCGTATAAACATCATATATCCAGCTGGTCCAAATCATGCCCAGACGTCCGGTACCGGTTTTAAACAGGTAAGGCCCATCGGTAACGCGGTTTGGCTTGTCGGCTCCTTGCTCATCTTTCTCCCGGCTCCAGGGCGAATCGCTGGCACGGAATAAAACTTTTCCCTCTCCCACCGAACCGCTCAGGTCGGGCTTTAGCTCTATTTTCTCTATAGTTCCGTTCCAGTTTTGCAGCCACTCGTAGCAATAAATCATATAGGGCTTGCCATTCTTTATCCACCCAAAAAGTCCCATCGAGTGTGGGTTTGTTGGCAGGCAAATACACTGAGTCTTTCATCGGAACAAAAGGCCCATCGGGCTTGTCGCTCACCAACACATGACTGGCACGGCGTTCAATTTCGTTTCCACGGTAGCTCCCAATGCGAACCGCCCGATTGGTAAACGTGGCAAAATAATAATACTTGCCTTTGTAGGCATGGATTTCAGCCGCCCAAATCATGGGTTTTGGGCCCATCCACGAGTTGGGGTCTGTTTTTACCACATTATAAGGCCCGTCCCAGAATTTCAGATCTCTGCTTTTCCACATCAAGCCACCTGTTCCGGTCATGTAATACATGCGGGTTTTCGCGTCAGCTAAAATAAACGGATCACTTAACCGAATGGAATCCAGCGGGATATTTTTACGGACTTCGTGCAGTTTATTGTTTTGAGCATTGGACTGAAAATTCAAAAAACCGAAAATAAATAGTAAAAAGAATAGATTTAGTTTCATTGAGTTGAAATTTATACAACAAAAATAATCATACTCAATCAATAAAAAGGTTAGTATTTCGTCAATAATGTGCACAAATTCGACTTATGTGTCCTGGCCTCAATTGAATCTGGCCGTTTTTCAAAAACCGCGGCTCAAACGTACTGCCGGCTGAGAAGCAGCACTTTTACATAAAGTAGATCACCTGATTTAACGTGAGCTCGACATAAAATTTTCACCTACCTCACCCGTAAAATGCTATATTAGAACAAAATAATAGTTTCTCTCTTAAGAAACAAACCACTAATTGCACAAATTTTCACGAATAAATGCTACGCATTTGTTTCTTTAATTTATTGGAAGATAAAATCTTCTGGGAGCTTATATCCGAATCAAATTTCCACCAAGGGGTAAAGTGTTTTTGGAAGTATGATTTTTTTATCAAATCCCCTTAGTCCCTATGTTTATAAAATGAATAAGCATTAAAAAATGCATAAGTGCCAAGAGTGTTATAATTTTAAGCAAACTACGTTCCCCGTAGCGCAAAAACCTGCGCCGAACTACCTGCGCCAACCACGCTACGAGGAATAGGGATATCAAATCCTCTATATTGGAGGCGCTGTCGACTCTTTTAGAGCCGGCGTCCCCTCGGGAGGAGCCGTCGCCGGCTCTTCCCGAGAGGAAATCGACTCTTCTGGAGCGGACGCCAGCTCAAACGGAGGGGACGACGGCTCCACTTGAGCCGGTGACGGCTGCCCAAAAGGCATTATCGCCGCAAACAGAAAGAATGCTTTACAACCGATCAAACCATCAAAACTTACACATAAAAAGACAAAATATCCACATGGAGATTGAATCCTCCACGTATTTTTGCAGCATACTAATCATCTCACAAAAGTTAACTCACAAATAAATCTATTACAAAATGAAAAAACAGTTACTCCTCTTAGCAATTACCCTGTTATCAACAATGTGCACGTGGGCACAATCGGTTACTATCACTGAATCGGCCGGCTGGCTTGAATCTGCCTACGCCGAATGGCAACCTGTTGCCGGAGCCACAAGCTACAATGTATATTATAGCGGCAATGGCATAACCAATCGAAAAATTGACGACCAGCTTATCCGCGCTTATGGCACTTATTACCGGGCCGATATACTCGGGCTTGCAGCAGGCACCTATACCCTCAAAGTAGCCCCCGTTGTTGCAGGAGTTGAAGGTACTGCCACTACTACAGGAAGTATTGCCGTTGCAGCTCATGACCGCAATGGCTTTGCTTTTGAAGGCGGACGCGTTCCGGGTGGATACAAAGCCGATGGCACGCCCAAGGATGGCGCTGTGATCCTGTACATTACACAGAACACCAAAAATACCATTTCAATGAATATAACCGGCGCCAGCGCAAACCCATGTGTTGGTCTCCAGAATATTTTGTACGCCATCAAAAAAGGAAAAGACACACGCCCCTTTATTATCCGCCTGATTGGGAATATCACAGACATGACGGTTATGGAGGGCGAAGATATTGTAATTGAAAATGCAAACAATGCATCCAGCTATCTTACCTTCGAGGGCGTGGGCGAAGATGCGGTTGCCAATGGCTGGGGAATCCGGCTGAAAAGCGCGTCCAATATCGAGGTCCGGAATATCGGCGCAATGAATTGCAACAGCACAGCAGGAGATGATTTCGGACTACAGCAGGACAACGATCACGTATGGCTTCACAACTGCGACATGTTCTATGGCGACGCCGGAAGCGATGCCGACCAAATAAAAGGCGATGGCGCACTGGATAATAAAAACTCCACCTACATTACATTTTCATATAATCATTTCTGGGACAATGGCAAAGCAAGCTTGCTGGGTTTGAGCGAAGGCACCACCAGCGGTCTGTATATTACTTACCACCACAACTGGTTCGACCATTCCGATTCCCGTCATCCACGTATCCGTTACTATTCCGCGCACGTGTACAATAACTATTATGATGGAAACGCAAAATATGGCGTAGGATCAACAATGGGTTCGTCTGTTTTTGTGGAAGGCAACTATTTCAGGAATTGCAAACATCCCATGATGATCTCCATGCAGGGAACTGATGTGTGGAATACAACCACCCTGAAAAATGACCCGAATAACATGGGGACTTTCTCTGGAGAAGATGGTGGAATTATCAAAGCATTTAATAATACCTTTGATGCTTCTAACGGCACCAACAATATGCGCTTTGTAGCTTATGGAGATCCGAATCCAAACTTTAATATCGCAGGCGTTATAAGCTCTACAACTGATTTTGATGCTTATGTACCAACAACACGAGATGGACAGGTTCCTGCCACTGTAAAATCTTACCTGGGTGCCAACACCTACAACAACTTCGACACAGATGCTGCACTATATGTCAAAAACCTGGTAGTTGACGACCCTGCCACAGCCAAAACCAAAACAATGCAATATGCAGGGCGTGTCAATGGTGGCGATTTGAAATTCGTGTTTAACAATACCGTTGACGATGCCTCCTATCTGGTGAATACAGCTATGAAAACAGCTCTTACCAATTATGCCTCCTCACTGGTTTCAATTCAGGGTGAAGGCACTTCTACAAATAGCAGCCAGACACTCACTTCAACTCCCAACAACAACCAAACTGTAACCAGCGGCACAGCCATCAGTACAATCGTTTTCACCTGGGGCGGCGACGCCACGGATGTCATTGTAACGGGATTACCGGCTTCTGGAATTAGTTTCATAAAAGATGCTACAGCCAAAACAATCACTATCACAGGAACACCGGTAGCAACTGCATCGTATTCTATTACGACTTCCGGCGCTGCAGGTACACCGGCAACCGCCTCGGGAACAATCACAGTTTCGGCTACAGGCGGTGGAGGAACTACAACAGGAGATATGGTACAAAACTTTACCATGTCGGGTACTACAAGCACATTCTACACCATTGCCGGAAATCTTTCCTCAAGCTATGGAACTGCCACCTATTCTGGCTTGTCGCTAACCCAATGTTTAAAAATGGAATCGAGCACCAATATTGCATTTACAACAACAGCACCCGGAACACTGACTCTTGTATTTGGAACCTCTTACACAGGCACCATAAAGGTAGATAATGTAGCCTATACTCCTGCTTCGGGAATAATTTCACTCTCGGTAGCCGCCGGCTCTCATACTATCCTGAAAGGAAGCGGATCGAATTACCTGTTCTATATGAGCGTTGCATACACCACTACAGGCATCGATAATACTGAAATTGCGAAGACAAGCCTCTATCCTAACCCCGTAAAGAACTGCCTGAACATATCTTCCAATGCTGTTATCGACAATACCGAAGTGTATAATCTGGCTGGCGCATTGGTAAAACAAGCCAGTGGCAATGTAAAAACCATAGATGTGAGCAACCTTACCAGTGGAACCTACCTTGTAAAAATAAATACCGCCCAGGGAATAATCAGACGTAAGATTATCAAAGAATAATTGCAGAAAAAGAATTTACGTTCCCAACAATACAAAAAACGCCCGGAGGCCAATCAGGCACTGTGGCGTTTTTTTGTATGCCAGACAATGAACCGCGTACCGGATTGTTTTGAAAACAAAAAAGAGAAACCCGGCAATCGGATTTCTCTTTTTTGTTTTTACAAGAAAGCTGCTATTACATGCGACGTTCTTTGATACGGGCTTTTTTACCGGTAAGTGCACGCAGGTAATACAATTTAGCGCGACGTACTTTACCGCGTTTGTTTACAACGATGCTTTCGATAAATGGTGAATCCATTGGGAAAATACGCTCAACACCAACGTTTCCTGAAATTTTACGTACAGTAAAACGTTTTTTGTTTTCGTGTCCAACGATTTTGATAACATCACCACGGAACTCCTGGATACGCTCTTTGCTACCTTCAATAATACGGTAGGCTACAGTTACTGTATCACCGGCTTTAAATTCAGGATGCGACTTTTCAACAAGAAATGCTTGTTCGGCAACTTTAATTAAGTCCATTATTGCTCTTTAATTTAAATGAATAATATGCGCAATATTCACAGACCTCACTTATTCTGTCAGAGATTACGCTAAAATTTGGACTGCAAAAGTACTGCTTTTTTTCTATTGCACAATAAATCAGAGCCTTTTTTCATTCTATTTCCACCTAAAACCCCAACTTTAAACTTAAATATACGAACTTTACTGCCTCTTATTCAGTTACATTGCCAAACAAAACAGATATTGAATTATTTTGACTAACTTTGCAGCCTCAAAAAAAGATTGTGTTACATGCAGAAAATTAGAAACATTGCTATTATTGCCCACGTTGACCACGGAAAGACTACACTGGTTGACAAAATGTTATTAGCCGGACACTTGTTCCGCGAAAACGAAAACGCGGGAGAGTTAATCATGGATAATAACGACCTGGAACGCGAACGCGGGATTACCATATTAGCCAAAAACGTATCTATTGATTACAACGGATACAAAATCAATATTATCGACACTCCGGGTCACTCGGACTTTGGTGGCGAAGTAGAACGCGTACTGAACATGGCCGATGGCGTATTGCTGTTGGTGGATGCCTTTGAAGGCCCTATGCCCCAAACCCGTTTCGTATTGCAAAAAGCATTGCAAATCGGACTGAAACCGATTGTGGTTATCAACAAGGTAGACAAACCAAACTGTCGCCCCGATGAAGTTCACGAAATGGTTTTCGACCTGATGTTCAACCTCGATGCCACTGAAGAACAGCTCGATTTCCACACCATTTACGGTTCAGCCAAAAACAACTGGATGTCTGAAGACTGGAAAAATGAAACAGACAGCATTGTTCCTTTGTTGGATGCCATTATTGAACATATTCCTGCTCCCGAATATCTGGACGGGACTCCCCAAATGCTTATCACATTGTTGGATTACTCTTCATACGTAGGCCGTATTGCCGTTGGTCGCGTGCACCGCGGCACACTGCGCGAAGGCATGGATGTAAATCTGGTAAAGCGCGATGGCAAAGCTATCAAATCACGCATTAAAGAACTGCATACATTCACCGGATTGGGTCGGACCCGTGCTACCGAAGTAAAATCGGGAGATATCTGCGCATTGGTAGGTATCGAAGGGTTCGAAATCGGCGATTCAATTGCCGATTTGCTGAATCCGGAGCCACTGGTTCCGATCGCTATTGACGAACCAACTATGAGTATGGTGTTCACCATTAATACTTCGCCATTTTTCGGTAAAGAAGGAAAATTTGTTACCTCACGCCACATTCATGACCGCCTTGTAAAAGAGCTGGACAAAAACCTGGCTCTTCGTGTTGAGAAAAACATAGACTCGGATATATGGAATGTTTTCGGACGCGGTGTACTTCACTTGTCAGTGCTGATTGAAACCATGCGTCGTGAAGGTTACGAGTTGCAGGTAGGCCAGCCACAGGTAATTTTCAAAGAAATTGACGGCATACGGTGCGAACCTATTGAACAACTAACCATCAATCTTCCGGAAGAATGCTCCGGCAAAGTAATTGAAATGGTAGCCATGCGAAAAGGCGAAATGCTTAGCATGGAAGTTGTCAACGACCGTGTGCAACTGGAATTCATGATTCCTTCACGAGGCATTATCGGGCTACGCAACAACGTGTTGACCGTATCAGCCGGAGAAGCGATCATGTCACACCGTTTTGCCGAATACCAACCATACAAAGGCGAGATTGAAAAACGAACCAACGGCTCTATCATTGCCATGGAAAGTGGCACAGCATTTGCTTACGCTATCGACAAGTTACAAGATCGGGGCCGGTTCTTTATTTTCCCGCAGGATGAAATTTATGCCGGGCAGGTAGTTGGCGAAAATGCAAAAGAAGGCGATATGGTGGTGAACGTTACCAAATCGAAAAAGCTGACCAACATGCGTGCTTCGGGTGCCGACGACAAAACCAAGCTGATTCCGCCTATCGTTTTCAGCCTTGAAGAAGCGTTGGAATATATCAAAGAAGATGAGTATGTGGAAATTACACCGCAAAGCATCCGTCTGCGCAAAATCTATCTCGATGAGAATGAGCGCAAACGCATGACACGCAAGTAAACCCATTACCGGCATTTGATCTTTAACTTTATGCTCGATTTATCTAAGAAATCGTTCTAAAACCGTTAATGTCAAATATTATTTTTTTGTGAGGATGAAAACTAAGAACAGCTTTTTCCTGATTGCCTTTTTATTTTGCGCAACAGGATCGTTTGCCCAACTGGGGATTAAGGCCGGCGTAAACATGGCCAATGAGATCAAATCGTTCAGCCAGCAGGCTATTGCCGACGGGTTCAGCACTAAAAACCTGACCGGCTACCAAATCGGATTAACCTATCAGGCAATGCCAAAAAATTCAGGACTTGGCTGTGAAGTAGGCGTACTGCTTTCGCAAAAAGGAAGCTCTTTCAGGGACACCACGTTAATTGCTAATATCAAGCAAGGATACAGGGAATTGAATTACGTGGAAGTACCTTTTAACCTGCGCTACAGGCTTACTCTTGGTTTTATTGGCGTTTACGGAACTGCGGGAATTTACGGCGGATATGCATTAAGCGGAAAAACCGTAGATGAAATATCGAATAATATTCAGGGCGAAACTTTCAATTCAGTCATGGATCATGTAGATTACGGCTACAACCTGGGCGCCGGCGTGGAACTTTTCAAAAAGATACAACTGGGAGCTACTTGGAGCCAGGGGTTAAAAAACACGGCAAATATCAATGCCGGCTTACCAACCCCAACCACCGCCTCGAACCGGGTTTTTTCAGTCAATCTGGTATATTTATTCTAAACCGGATAAAATCTGAAAAATTATTTCTACTAAAGAGAAACAACTACAAAACGGTTGTTTCTCTTTTTTTATTCGGAAAACCCAAGGGACAATGGAACAATATTTAAACTGCTGAAATTCAAAATATAAACCATTAATATTTTTTTTGACATTAGATGGATATTCTATGTCTTTTTTTTCGTACCTTTGCGCCCCATTACAGAGAAGATAAACAGCAGAAAATTACACTATTATTATATTATGAACATTGTCAGAAAAGACCTCGATCAAAACAATGCAATTGTAACGTTAAGCATTGAAAAAGCGGATTATGCCGAAAAAGTAGACAAAACTTTACGCGATTATCGCAAAAAAGCAAATATCCCGGGCTTTCGTCCAGGCATGGTGCCGGTTGGCTTAGTAAAAAAAATGTATGGTAAAGCAGTATTGGCTGAAGAAATCAACAAACTGGTTTCGGACAACCTGTACAATTACATTCGCGAAAATAACGTAAATATCCTTGGCGAGCCTCTTCCAAACGAAACAGAGCAAAAACCAATTGATTTCGACAACCAGGAGAATTTTGAATTTGTATTCGACCTTGGTATTGCACCTGAATTTGAAGTGGAATTATCTAAGAAAGACAAAGTAAAATTCTACACCATTGCCGTTAGCGACGAAATGATTGAAAACCAGGTTAAGTCGTACACCGGACGTTATGGCAAATACGTTCAGGAAGAAGTGGTTGAAGAAAAAGACATGATTAAAGGCGAATTGCTTGAAATGGCCAACGGAAAAGTAAACGAATCAGGCCTGAAAGTAAAAGATGCTGCCATGACCGCTTCGTACATGCAAGACGAGCAGAAAGCTCTTTTCGTAGGTGCTAAAAAAGGCGATGTTATCACTTTCAACCCGGCCAAAGCGTTTGAAAACGAAACTGAAATCAGCTCATTACTAAAAATTTCGAAAGACGCAGCAAAAACTATTGACGCTGATTTCCAACTAAAAATAGAAAGCATTACCCGCTATCAGGAATCTGAAATCAACCAGGAATTGTTTGACAAAGTATATGGCGAAGGTGTTGTTTCTTCTGAAGAAGAATTCCGCGCTAAAATCAAAGAAAACATTCAGGAAAACCTGGCTTCGGACAGCGAGTATAAATTCGGTATCGATGCTCAGGAAATGCTGGTTGCCAAATTCGATGGCCTGTCTTTCCCTGATGCATTCCTGAAACGCTGGGTATTGTCGAGCAACGAAAACCTGACTCCGGAAACATTGGAGCAAGATTATTCAAAAATGATTGCCGACCTGAAATGGCACCTGATCAAAGACAAACTGGCTAAATCAAGCGACATCAAAGTAGAACCTGCCGATGTAGAGGAATACGCCAAGAAAATTGCCAAAGCTCAGTTTGCACAATACGGCATGATTGGCATGGAGGATGAAATCATCGCCAACTATGCCAAAGACATGATGAAAAAAGAAGATACTTTGAGAAATATGGTGGATAAGGTAGCCGAAGAAAAAATATTCGCTATCGTGAAAGATGCCGTGAAACTTGAAAGCAAAGAAGTTTCAATCGAAGAATTCAACAAAATGTTTGAAGCGAAATAATCGTTTTTTTCACTCATTTTGCCGAAAAGGCTTTTAACTGCTAAAAATTCAAACAAAATAGTTATATCTTTGTTTCTCTTTTTGGTAAAGGTTAAAAGCCTTTTTCAATTCTAAGAATGAAGAAATAAACTTTTAAAAATATAGAAACATGAATAATAACGATTTTCGCAACTATGCCACCAAGCACCTTGGCATGAACGGATTGGCACTGGACAAATATGCCAACATAACCAGCAATTATATTTCGCCCTCAATTTTGGAAGAACGTCAGTTGAACGTAACCCAAATGGACGTTTTTTCCCGCCTTATGATGGACCGTATCATTTTTCTGGGCACTCAGGTGGATGATTATACGGCCAACGTTATCCAGGCACAGTTGCTTTACCTCGATTCATCTGATCCGGGCAAAGACATCTCTATCTACCTGAATACTCCCGGAGGCTCTGTTTATGCCGGATTGGGAATTTACGACACCATGCAATTTATCAGCTCCGATGTAGCTACTATCTGCACTGGCATGGCTGCCTCAATGGGAGCTGTACTGCTTGTGGCAGGGGCCAATGGCAAACGCTCGGCTCTGAAACATTCACGCGTAATGATCCACCAACCAATGGGTGGCGCACAAGGCCAGGCTTCGGACATTGAGATTACGGCCCGCGAAATACAAAAACTCAAAAAAGAACTTTATACCATCATTGCAGACCATTCAAACAATACTTTCGAACGGATTGAAAAAGATTCGGACCGCGACTACTGGATGACCGCTCAGGAAGCAATGGAATACGGAATGATTGATAAAGTTTTATTCAACGAAAGAAAGAAATAATACAAAGTCCCTAATCCCCCGGGGGCTTTGTCAACATAAATTATAACGACATATAAAAACAACAGGTTCCTTCCGGGGAACTTAGGGGGCTGAATATTATGGCTAAAAATTCCTCCAAACATTGCAGTTTCTGTGGACGCCCCGAATCGCAGGTAGATTTCTTCATCATGGGACAGGATGGCGCACACATCTGCAACGATTGCGCCGTTCAGGCTGCTGAAATTGTAAAAGAAAACACCTCAAAAAATTCGAACCTCCAGGGTATAAAAAAAGACCAGGTTCCCAAACCGGTTGAAATAAAAGAATATCTCGACCAATACGTTATCGGCCAGGACGAAGCTAAAAAATACCTTTCAGTAGCCGTTTATAATCATTACAAAAGATTGATGCAAGAGAACTCATCCGATGATGTAGAAATTGAAAAATCGAATATCATCATGGTGGGATATACCGGCACCGGCAAAACCCTCTTGGCTAAAACAATAGCAAAGAAACTGCACGTTCCGTTTACGATTGTTGACGCTACCGTGCTGACCGAAGCCGGATACGTGGGCGAAGATATTGAAAGCATCCTCACCCGCTTGCTTCAAGTGGCGGACTATGATGTAAAAGCGGCAGAACGTGGCATTGTTTTCATCGACGAGATTGATAAAATTGCCCGCAAAGGTGACAATCCGAGCATCACCCGTGATGTAAGCGGCGAAGGCGTTCAACAAGGGCTTCTGAAACTATTGGAAGGAGCCGTGGTAAACGTTCCACCACAAGGCGGACGCAAGCACCCCGACCAGAAAATGATTGCCGTAAACACACAAAATATCCTGTTTGTATGCGGCGGGGCTTTCGACGGTATTGAGAAAAAAATTGCCTCACGTCTTAACACCCGCGTGGTGGGTTACAATGCAGCCAAAGAACACGAAGCTGTGGACAAGCACAACCTGCTTCAATATATTGCTCCACAGGACCTAAAATCATTCGGGCTGATTCCTGAAATCATCGGCCGTTTACCTATCCTGACTTATCTGGAACCGCTAGACAGAAATGCCCTGCGCGCCATCCTTACCGAACCGAAGAATTCAATTATCAAGCAATACACAAAACTATTCAGCATGGATGGAATTGAGCTTATATTCAAGGAAGAGGTTTTGGAATACATTGTAGATAAGGCAATTGAATTTAAATTGGGAGCACGTGGGCTTCGTTCTATCACCGAAACCATCATGATGGATGAAATGTTCGAAATGCCTTCTAAAAACGAGAAGGTGCTGACAATCACACTGCCGTACGCACAGAGTAAAATTGAAAAAGCAAATATAAACCGATTGAAAACCGCCTGACAAATAGAAACCAATCCACTCACTATCTGCAACTTAATATTTAAAACAGGTATATTAGCTACACAAAATAGTTAATATACCGTTTTTTTTTTCAAAACATGTTGTAGATTTCAAATCTGTTTATATTTTTGTTTGTAGAAAGTATAGCCGTCAATAATACAAATTAGAAATTATTCACAATAAACAGTAAAAAAATAGCTGTTCCCATGCGTTTAATTCGGTAATAAATACTACTTTCGCATTCATTTTTTTACAGCAGTCAAAAATATGGGCAAACTATCTGCTTTAGCAACGCAGTTGAAAAAAAACTTCGGTTTCGACAATTTCAAGGGAAACCAGGAAGCGATTATTCAAAATGTGCTTGACGGCAAAGACACTTTCGTGTTAATGCCAACAGGTGGGGGAAAATCTTTGTGCTACCAACTTCCTTCGTTACTGATGGAAGGAACAGCCATTGTCATTTCGCCACTTATTGCTTTGATGAAAAATCAGGTGGATGCCATGCGCAATTTCAGTGAAGAAGATGGGGTAGCCCATTTTATCAATTCTTCGCTAACCAAGCAGGCCATTGACCAGGTAAAAACGGATCTTTTATCCGGAAAGACAAAGTTATTGTACGTTGCGCCGGAGTCGCTGACTAAGGAAGAAAACATTGAGTTTCTCAAACAACTCAAAATTTCTTTTTACGCAGTGGATGAAGCTCATTGTATTTCGGAATGGGGTCACGATTTTCGTCCGGAATATCGCCGTATCAGGCCGATAATTAACGACATTGGCGTAGCTCCGGTTATAGCTCTGACTGCTACGGCTACGCCAAAGGTGCAGCACGACATACAAAAAAACCTGGGCATGCTGAACGCTACGGTGTTCAAATCATCGTTCAACCGTGCAAATCTATACTACGAGGTACGCCCTAAAACAAATAATGTAGACAAAGACATTATTAAATATATACGTTCGCAAGCTGGAAAATCGGGCATTATATATTGCCTGAGCCGGAAGAAAGTGGAGGAACTGGCCGAAACACTTGTGATGAACAAAATTGCTGCACTTCCCTATCACGCCGGTATGGATTCGACCCAGAGGAGTGAAAACCAGGATAAGTTCCTGATGGAAAAGGTAGAAGTTATTGTGGCAACAATTGCCTTCGGAATGGGAATTGACAAACCCGATGTCCGTTACGTGCTGCACTACGATATGCCCAAAAGTCTGGAAGGCTACTATCAGGAAACCGGGCGTGGCGGACGTGATGGTGGCGAAGGGCAATGTATTGCATTTTACGCTTATAAAGATTTAGATAAACTTCGCAAATTTATGCAAGGCAAACCTGTTGCCGAGCAGGAAATTGGCAATCAATTATTATTGGAGACTCAAGCTTACGCTGAATCTTCCGTGTGCCGCCGCAAACTGCTGCTCCATTATTTTGGAGAAGAGTACATGGAAGAGAACTGCGGATGTTGTGACAACTGTATGAAACCACAAAAATTTATTGAAGGACAAGAATTATTGTCATTGGTATTAGAAACTATTCTAATTGTAAAAGAAAAGTTCAAAGCTGAACATATTGTAGACATCCTGAAGGGTAACGAAACTTCGGATGTGAAATCGTATCAACATGACGAACTGGAAAACTTCAGTTCTGCATCCGACGAAGATGAAAAATTGCTTCATGCAGTTATCCGTCAGGCTATGATTGCCGGTTACATTTCAAAAGACATTGAGAATTATGGCTTGTTGAAAGTAACTGCAGCCGGCAAAGCGTATATGAAAAAACCGCAACCATTCCCAATTGTCAAAGATAACGAATTCGATGATGATGAAGAAGAAACAAATGTTGGGGGAAAAAGTGGAGGTGGAACTTGCGCTGCAGACGATGTATTATTCTCAATACTAAAGGATCTGCGCAAAAAACTATCAAAAAAACTAGAGGTACCGCCTTTCGTTATCTTCCAGGACCCATCGCTCGAGGCAATGGCCACCAGCTATCCTATCACCATGGACGAGCTGCAAAATATTCCGGGTGTTGGAGCCGGAAAAGCAAAACGTTACGGCGAGGAATTCCTGAAATTAATCAAAGAGCACGTAAAAGAAAACGAAATCATTCGTCCGGAAGATTTGCGCGTCCGCACTGTAGCTAACAAATCAAAACTCAAAGTATCTATCATACAATCCATTGACCGCAAAATTGCACTGGACGATATCGCCATGGCAAAAGGACTTGAAATAGGAGAATTGCTGGACGAGATTGAAGCCATTGTATATTCAGGAACAAAAATCAACATTGATTATTTCCTTGATGAAGTGATGGATCCGGATCATGTTGATGAAATCTTCGATTATTTCAGTTCGGCCGAAACCGATAAAATTGAAGATGCATTGGATGAATTGGGTGAAGATGACTTCAGCGAAACCGAAGTACGCCTGGTACGCATCAAATTCCTTTCTGAAATAGGAAATTAATCACAGTCCCATTAAATAAAGAAAAACCGCCGGAAGAAATTCTTCCGGCGGTTTTTTTGTCCTGTAATCATATTTAAAAGAAATTGGCAAAATTCAATACATTTTTGTAAATATATCAAATTTATTGATATTTTTGTATCGATTATTTAAATTACAACACTCTCCGAACAAGCAGCATGAAAAAGCAAAGAATTTTTCACGATTTATATAACTTCTTCCGCGAGGGATTTCAGAATATGACAGTGGGCAAAACCCTGTGGATCATTGTCATTATAAAACTCTTTATAATGTTTGCCGTGCTGCGGATATTCTTTTTCCCCAACTATCTGAATAGCAATTTTAACAACGACAAAAGCAAAGCCGATCATGTAAGGCAGGAACTAATTCTGAAATCGCGCTGATATTTCACGATCAAACAATTAAAATATTTGAAAAAATTATGGAATTACTGGATGCATCATTAGTGAATTGGTCACGGGCGCAATTTGCCCTGACTTCAATGTATCACTGGCTCTTTGTGCCGCTAACACTGGGACTGGGTGTTATCATGTCGATCATGGAAACGCTTTACGTGAGAACCGGCAATGAGGAATGGAAAAAAACAGCGAAATTCTGGATGACACTTTTCGGGGTGAATTTTGCCATCGGAGTTGCCACGGGTATTATCCTGGAATTTGAGTTTGGCACCAACTGGTCGAACTACAGCTGGTTTGTAGGTGATATTTTTGGTGCTCCGCTCGCCATTGAAGCCATCCTGGCTTTCTTCATGGAAGCGACATTCATTTCCATCATGTTTTTCGGTTGGAAAAAGGTGAGTAAAAAATTCCACCTGGCTTCTACCTGGCTCACGGTAACGGGCGCCACTCTCTCTGCTCTGTGGATTCTGGTAGCCAATGCCTGGATGCAATATCCGGTGGGCATGGAATTCAATCCGGATACAGTGCGTAACGAGATGAACGATTTCTGGAGCATCCTGCTATCACCGGTTGCATTGAATAAATTTGCCCATACGGTTCTTTCGGCCTGGGTATTGGGAGGATTATTTGTAGTGGGTGTGAGCGCCTGGTTTTTATTGAAGAAACGCGACACTGACTTTGCCCTGAGAAGCATGAAAGTGGGAGCCATTTTCGGATTGGTGGCCACTATATTGGTTGCCGTTACAGGTGATGGCTCGGCGTACAACGTTAGCCAACGGCAACCTATGAAACTGGCGGCTATGGAAGGGCTTTACGAAGGAAAAACTAATGCCGGCCTCGTGGCTTTCGGCGTACTCAATCCTGAAAAGAAAGCCTATAACGATTCAGTGAACCCTTATTTGTTCAAAATTGAAATCCCGTCTATGTTGTCCTTGCTCGCCTATCGCGAAGTAAATGCCTTTGTGCCCGGAATCAATGATATTATAAGCGGGGGCTACCAAACCAAAAACGGAATGGCATTATCTTTCCAGGAAAAACAAATACGCGGGAAAGCAGCCGTACAAAGTTTAGCCGGCTACCAGAAAGCAGTTTCTGCCAAAGATTCGGCAGCAGCAGCCTTACACAAAGTCAAACTGAAAGAGAACTACAGCCTGTTCGGATACGGTTATATCGACAAAGCGCAGGAAATGATCCCACATGTGCCCACCGTATTTTATTCTTTCCATATCATGGTTATGCTGGGAATGTTTTTTATTGTACTGTTTGCAGTGGTTCTTTTCTTTCTCAATTCGGGTAAAATTGAAAATACGAAATGGCTTTTGTGGATCAGCTTGCTAAGCATTCCGCTTGGATATCTGGCAGGTGAACTGGGCTGGGCGGTAGCCGAAGTTGGCCGCCAACCGTGGGCCATCCAGGATGTTTTACCTGTAAAAGCAGCCGTTTCAAACATATCAAGCAGTTCGGTGAAAATTACATTCTTCATGTTCCTGATTCTTTTCACAGCACTGCTGGTTGCCGAAATACGTATCATGCTGAAACAAATCCAAAAAGGACCGGAAGGAGAGCAGGTTGATTAGTTGATGTGCTAATTAGTTGATTGGTTAAACATATAAAAAATACAATTATGATAACATATTCATTTTTACAACATTATTGGTGGTTTTTAATTTCGTTACTGGGTGGAATCCTGGCATTTTTACTTTTTGTTCAGGGGGGACAAAGCCTGTTATTTTCGTTATCGAAAACAGAGGATGAAAAACGCTTATTAGTAAATGCGTTGGGCCGTAAATGGGAATTCACGTTCACCACACTGGTGACTTTTGGCGGGGCATTCTTTGCTTCATTCCCACTGTTTTATTCAACCAGCTTTGGCGGAGCGTACTGGGTTTGGATGGCTATTTTATTTTGCTTTATCATTCAGGCAGTTTCTTACGAATTCCAATCCAAACCGGGAAATGTATTCGGAGCCAACACCTACCGCTCATTTCTGTTTATCAATGGATTGTTGGGAACATTCCTGATAGGGGTAGCCATAGCCACATTCTTTACCGGCTCTGATTTTGTGGTAAACAAAGGCAACATCACACAGCAGTTTGCTCCGGTTATCAGCTCATGGGGCAACGAATGGCATGGCCTGGAAGCATTGCTTAATGTCAGAAACCTGACTCTGGGTCTGGCCGTATTTTTCCTGTCGAGGTCGCTGGCATTACTCTTTTTTGTAAACCGATTGAACAACGCAGTATTGGAAGCCCGCTCGCGCAAGCATCTTTGGTACAATGCCATTCCATTCGTGATATTTTTCCTTGTTTTTGTTATCTGGACTTTAGCATCGGAGGGTTTTGCTGTTAATCCGTCAACTGGAATCATATCTATGGAAAAATATAAATATTTGTTCAACTTCATCGAAATGCCTGTTGTGCTGGTATTATTCCTCTTGGGAGTAATAGCCGTGCTGACCGGGATTATCGGCACCTGGATTTCTCCTGAATTCAAAAAAGGAATCTGGTTTGCCGGTATCGGAACCGTGGTAACGGTATGTAGCCTGTTGCTGACTGCGGGCTACAACAACACCTCCTATTATCCGGCCACGCCAAACCTGCAAAGTTCTCTTACAATATTCAATTCTTCCTCAAGCTTCTTTACACTAAACGCCATGTCGGTGGTATCGCTGTTTATTCCGGTGGTACTGGTATATATCACCATAGCCTGGCGCTCCATGGAAAAGAAACGCATAGACATTGAAGATGTAAATGGCGATGACCATGCGTATTAAGTTGACAATTGACAGTTAACAATTGACAATAAAAAAAATGAGGTTTTCCAATCCGGAAAGCCTCTGCTGTTAAAATGTTTCATAATCGAAAATATGCCGATTCAACAGACATCCAAGCAATTCTATCTTATTTTTTCCAAATAATTTGCCTATTGATAGATTTACCATCTTTGACTAAAACAACAAAGTACATACCTGTAGGCAAACCCTTTAAAGTTAATTGTTGTTTGGTTGTTGTACCTTCCACACTACGAAGCAACCCTTGACGTTCACTCCAAAGTTGAATAGTGTAAGGTTCTGTTGCGATGCTCGTTGTTTGTGAGAATGTAGCAATCCCGCTTTCCACTTCATTATTTTTAAGCTCAATAGTAACAATATCGGTAGCAGGATTCGGATATAACATAACTATAGGGATGATTGGATTTGCTTCTGTCGTAAATGTAAAGAGCGATATAGTACCAACACCACAAGGGCCTACTCCCCGGCATTGAAGAACAATTGATTTTTCTGCAAATCTGGTATATACATCTACTGTGGCACCATTAGCAGTCCATTGAACATCGTTCGTTGCAGGAGAGATTTTACTCCAAGTGTAATTGTATTCTGCAATGCTTCGAACTGTCAATTGCCCTCTATAACGCCAAGCCTCGGCAGGTATTGGGTTTAGTATTCTAAACAAAGTAGCATCTTCATCCAACACCTGCAAACGATTAACGCTTTCCATTACAATGGGTTGCGCCATGGGAACATAAACATGTTCGGAATATACATTGCAAATATGCGAACCATTCACAGAAATGGAAGCAACCAAAGTAAAATAACCGGCGCCAACCTTGGTTACGATAACACTATTTCCATTGGGTTGAAGTGATACCACTTCGTTTGCACTCCACGTTACGGTTGCTCCTGACAGATTATTAAGAGTGTATGTACCCGTGGAGCAAATTACGGAAGGACCTGAAATGGATAAACGGTGAGGATTTACTGTAACCGTTTCTGAAAAAACAAGCGGTGTACTACAGCCGGTTAACACTACTTCGGCAGCAACTGGAAAGGTTCCTGCCTGTGTAAAAAACAAACTGAAGGCCGTCCCGTTCTGGGTCGTTGCTATTACCCCGCCTCCCGACCAGTTTACCGACTGTATGCCGCTGGTGTTGAGGTTTGAAAACGAAAAATTTGCTCCTTCGTATTGGTAAATTGAACCAGGTTTAACCAATGCTGGTTTTGGAACTCCGGCATAGGGGCATGTGTACCACTCTGAAACCTCTGCGTTTTTTTTCAGCCTGAGCTGTACTTTTCCTTCATTATAAGAGCAAAACGAAGGGGTTATGGTTACACTATTCAAATTCAGACCTTCCAATACATTGCCCTGTCCGTTTATTTTCCAACCGGAGGGTACAGTCCATTCATAGGTTATGCCACTGAATGCTGCCGCTGTAAAAGTTTTGGGTGAAGTATCCCCAAAAGTTATGCTTGCAGGATAAGAAGTAAACGAAAATCCCCTGTCAAAATATTGTGAAGCAGCTTCACTGTATGCTGACTCGATATCATTGACACCTCTTACTTGTATACTGCCTATGGTAACATTATCGGGTATTACTGTAATTTGCTTTACATCAATATCTGTTTTAAACGTTCCGGCTTTACCGTCTGTAGTTTCCCAGTTAGCAGGTAAAGTCCATTGAAAATACCTGACCTTTTTATTCGTTTGAATCCCATAGTTTGTTTCATAAATACCGGGATAAGCCATATCGGACACGTTTGCAACAATTTGTGAAACATCACCTATCTGACGATTCGGGCCGGCTCCTAAACTTGGAGTTTGACTTTTAAGTGAGGCTATTTTTCGGCTAATCTGCAGAGGAGAACCTTTTTGTAGTTCAAAATTTGTTGGATCATTTACAACAACTCCTTGTGTAAGTGTAATTGCTGCTGTGTAAGCAGTATCTATCAAATTATTTGAAGTTTTATCATCCCACTTTACACGTAAATAACCATTTTGAAGGCTATCATATGAAATTATCATAGTTGTTTTACCATTACTGAATTTTCCATTCAGTAAGCTAAAAGAGAATCTCATACTCGGCAATTGCCCGTTATAACCATTAGTTGACAATTGAATATTATAGACATATTCCTTGTTTGGATCCGACACAGTAGTAGGGAATACTGTTTTTCCATCATCAATAGTGCTAGGGATGGAAAGTTGCTTAAGAGAATAAGTAAGATAAAATTTACCATAACTAAAATTCAATGACAATAAAATCATTGCAAATAAAACAAAATTAAATTTTTTCATGAAATTTATTTTTAAAATGTGTAAAATAATGAGATATTATAACTGAGTTTACCTAAATCGAAAGTAAAATTTGCGTTGTAAGGGCTTGCATCTCTTATTATATTATAGGCATCTGCATTTTTTTCTTGGAATTTCTGATTTACAAAATATGTCGAATAATAATAGCCGATATTGGCTTCAACCATTAATTTCTGAAATTGATAATTTACTCCTGCAAATGGTTTAATGTTCAGAATATGATCATATCTTTCACCTGTATTGTATGTAATTTGAAATAAAGTTGTCTGATTGTTTGCATCCAATGAATAATATCCCAATGCAAAATACTTGTCATATACATATTGATATGCATAACCCAAATCAATACCACCCGAAAGGTTTAGCTTCTTTGCAACAGGCAGATCATATTCGTAACCAAGCGATATACCCAACACAGAAGTATAATACTCAACAACGTTAACCGGATTATAGTATGTCGAATTATATAATGAATGCAAGTCGGCAACATACTGTTCGAGTGTTGTTGTTTTGTCGGGTAAATGCGGCACTTCGGGTGAACCCATAATGTTTCGCTTCCATATTACGGGGATACCTGCCCGCAATATGCTTTTATCCGATAATTTGTATTTAAAGTCAAATTCAAGAGGATGGAAAGAATTAGTAAATTCCAACGGATAAGTCATGTTGCTGTATAGTGTTACCCCCGCTGCAAATTTCCAACTGTCTTCCTTCTTAAAACAGTCTGTGCACTGTGCACTTGCAACCAGGGGCAATACCATGAGCAATAAAAATAAAAGTTTTTGTTTCATCATAACAATAGTTTTTAAAGTGTGTAATATAACGAGATTTTGTAATTGATTTTCTTTAATTGAAAAGTCCGGTTAGCATCATAAGGAGTTGCGTTTCCCCGCTGTCGTAGTTCTGCTACCTGCATCAACTTCAACAAGTCCGGAATCTGCTTTTGAGTTTTAATTTGCATGGACAAGAATTGCAAATCCCCGCCAGAAGGAGGAAAAAATTTCTCATTTTGTAATTTTTTAAAGTTTATAAAAACATATCTATTTAGAAATCCAATTTAATAACACATCCTTCTGGACTATTACCTATCGCTAAAGCTGTAGAATCATTTACAAAATCGATATCATTTATGCTGAGAAACTCACTCGGAGAAAAATATTTCTGCTCCCAACTCTTACCGCCATCATTGGTTATACAAAGCATTCCATTGGAAAAATAACCCAAATCGTACCAATGTTGTCCAACACCCACCGCCTGACGTTTATTAATGAAATGAATAGAATTCAAAATAGGTGAATCAATACTATTCCATGTGATACCTTTATCCTGAGTTGTGTATATCGTTGCTCCATTAGATAATAGACAGGCAACGTCATTATTTATCTGTATTTTTCCAATTGTATGTGTTCCCATAATGTTATTTAAATTATCAACCACCCTCCAACTACTTCCACCATCTGTTGTTTTTAGAAGACTATTGCCAGCAGGGTAATTGCTGGCAGCCAAAAATCCGGATTTTCCATCAAAAAAGTTAAGATTACCATAAGCGAAGTATCCCAAATCCATTTCGTTCCATGTTTCTCCCCCATCCTGGGTTCTGAATAGTTTTCTCCCCGAAGCAAACCCCGTAGTTTCATTGATAAAATATATGGATGATAGTCCCACCTGAAAATCCGTGGACAACCATGTCTTCCCTCCATCAATAGTTTTCAGTATAATACCATCAGAGTGACCTCCTACAATATATCCCCTTAAATCATCGAAAAAAGAACATATCATATAAGTATTGTTCTGTGCCGGAATCCAGCTTACCCCATGTATTTCCACCATCTTTCGTTTTAAAAACCCAACCGTTATTTGTAATGGTATAAGCAGTATTTTGCAATGTAAAACGTATTGCAGTATAACTTCCCGAAGGTAATGCATTGTATAATACCTCCATATTATCGAATGTAATACGCTCTGCCTGTTTAATTTCATTGTTATCCTTCTCGCATCCAATCATTAATGCCATGATGAATAAGAATGATATTGCTAAAAACAAATGCTTTTCTCTCATGATGCTTGATTTGTTAATTTGAGATTACATATAAGATGGGAACTATTTGGTTCTTGCAGCCGAATAAATCCGATTGGTATTATCAGAATGTGTAATTTCTTGAAATCGTTGCTCCCCCTGTCGCAGGTCTGCAACCTATGCTAATTTCAACAAGTACGGTATCTGCCTTTGAGCTCTAATTTACATGATCACTAATTGCAAATCCGTGTCTGCATAGAATTTTTGTCTATATTTGAACTGGTTTACCTTTTATCTAAACCAGTTTATGTCTGAGCTAAACTAACTCGGTTTGCAACCTAATTAGTTTAGGTAAAAACCTAATTAGTTCGGTTTTTAGGCAAACTAACTAGGTAAAAAGGTAAACTAGTTAGGTAAAAAGGTGAACTGAGGGGGTAAAAACCTAAACCAGTTCATCTTTTACCTAAACTAATTTAGCTACAAACCAAACCGGTTCTAGTTTGCCTTAGTCTCAGCTGGGGTTGTGCTTTTCCCTTGTCCGTTAAACAGTTTTCCCATTTCGTCCACAATGGTTTGGGTGCCCGGTACGCCTTGTTTGGCAGCAGCTTTGGACGAACTGTAGATAGAAAGTGCAGCCTGATAAGCGTCGCTTCCGGCGGCTATGCGGGTGTCGTTCACCATTTCCGCAAAACTCATTATTTCAGCTCCTACCCTGCTGGTAGCTTTTACAAAATCAAGGTCTCTTTTATATTCACGCAAGTCGGTAAACGGTGGTACTACCAATGGTTGCTGTCCGCCATAAAATAATCCTTTGTCCGCAAAAGGAATGCGTCCGTCATCAAGCCGGGTCAGATGCTTTTTTTGATCGTCCGACAGTTTAATGCCAAATGGGAACAGGGCTTTGAGTTGTGCCAATAACTCCATTGCTTTTCTTTCATCTTCTTCGGTGAAAGTGGCTGAAATGAGATTTGCCATAGCTTCTTCGTTTTTAAAGTTTATAATTATGAAATAAAATGTTTTATTCTGTTACAAATAAATAATTTTCACAAACATACAATTAACTTTTAACGAACGACAAATAATTACACTTTATTTTTTAATATTAACATATATTTAACATCTTGGCATCAGCTAAAAATAGCTCTGTCCATACTACACCCTTGCAACTTAAAGGAAGTGACTTGCTTCAGATAAATGAAGTGTCTTATTTAGCCATGTAATGGGGAAATATTAGTTGGGGTTGAGAAATAACCCCTTAAGTGTACCATTATAAACGAACAAAGACTTTCCAAATTGGAAAGCCTCTGCTGTTTATTCTATCAACTTCATCACCTCATTCACATCCAGTTGCTTCAGAATCTCGTTATTCGAATTCATCATGGCATCGAAGAGTTGGAGCTTTTCTTCCTGAAGTTTAAGGATCTTTTCCTCAATCGTATTTCGGGTAATAAACTTATAGACAAACACTTTGTTTTGTTGCCCGATGCGGTGTGCGCGGTCGAAAGCCTGTGCCTCGGCGGCCGGGTTCCACCACGGATCGAGCAGAAACACATAGCTGGCCCGCGTCAGGTTGAGCCCTACCCCACCTGCTTTAAGCGACAGGAGAAACACCTGCGGCTGGTCGTCGTTCTGGAAACGTTCCACTTCCCCCTTGCGGTCTTTGGTGCTTCCGTCCAGATAGCAATAGTTCAATTTGCCTTTCGTCGAGATACTTTCGGTACAGCTTTAAATGTTCCACGAATGAACTAAACAGCAGCACTTTGTCGCCCTGAGCCAATACCTCATCAAGCATTTGACAAACTGTATCGAACTTGCCGGAATCTTCGGTGTATTCTTTCTCGGCCAGCAGCGGATGGTTGGCCGACTGGCGCAGACGCAGCAATCCTTCGAGCAGAATCATTGGGTTTACCTTGTCATTATCATCTTTGTTTTCAATGAATTTATCGCGATAGCTGTTGCGCATATCGCGGTAGAAACGCTGCTGTTCGTCGGTCATGTCGCACCACTGAACAATAATGGATTTTTCGGGCAAATCGGTCAACACTTCCGATTTATTACGCCGCAAGAGGAAAGGTTTCAGCAGTTGGCGGTACAATTCCTGCTTTTCGGGTTGCTTGCAGGTTCGCAAAAAATGGTTGGCCGAGCCCAGCATATTGCGGTTAAAGAAATGCACCTGCGACCACAAATCGGTGAGCGAATTCTCCAACGGCGTACCCGTCAGAGTAAGAAACCTACGGGCCCGGAGCGACAGACAAACCTGCGTTGTATCCGATTGCGGGTTTTTAATGGCCTGCGCCTCGTCCAGAATCACATAATTAAACGGAATGGCCGACAGGATATGCTTATCGCGACGCAACACCCCATAACTGGTGAGCAAAATATCGACTTCTTTAAAATCATCCGGATTTTTGGAACGCTGGTTTCCGGCATGAACATGCATGTTGAGCCCAGGGGTAAATTTGGCCGCTTCCTGCTCCCAATTGTACAACAGACTGGTAGGAACAACCAACATATTAATGCCCCAGTTTTGCTCTTTCAGCCATTGCAGGAGGCAAAGCGTCTGAATGGTTTTTCCCAATCCCATATCATCGGCCAGGCAACCACCCAGCGAGAGGTCGTCAAGCAACCTCAGCCAGTTGTAGCCCTGCTGCTGATAATGGCGCAACTCTCCGTTGAAATGAACCGGTAAATCGAAATTCTGATCCAGCTTATGTTCGAGCAGCATACGCATATTATCCTTGATAGACAGTTTTATATTTGAGCCGCGCATGAGCTCATCGGCCACCACGCAGTGATGACGGGCAATAACTACTTTCCCGTCTTCAATTTTGCAAAAATCCACCAATGCCCTGTATTCTTCGAACCACGACGGTGGAATTTGCACATATTCACCGTTGGGGAGCAATATCTGGTTTTTATTTTGCTTGATATAATTCAGCACGCGGATAAACGGCACTTCGAAAGTGCCAAACCTGACCCGCCCTTTAATATCGAACCAATCATGCCCTTCCTCAATCTCAATGCTAATGCTTCGTTCTCCTACAAAGATGCGTTGAGGTTCTCCGCTGCGTTTTTCAAACCTAATCTCCACACCGGTCGATTCCAGCGCTTTATAATTCTCATTCAACCACTCCACACCATCGCCATAAGGCATTTTGCGCACTTTACCGTCCAAATCGAGCCCGGCTTCTTTGAGCGCATCGATATAGAGTTTTTCCAATCCAAAATCGCGTTCGGCTTTGTAAATAGTAAAGGAATTGCCATCCATATCAAACCGTGTAACCGGTCCACCCTGCCCTGCCCAAAACACAAAACCCTGATATTCAAACACGAGTTCCAGCACAATACTTTTTGCCGACGGATCGGCTTCATCGTCTTCAAACAACGAAAACTGTCGGATAGGGGCTACTTCCCTTACCCGTAGGGCAGCATTGGTCATATCGGGTACCGACTGGATTTCGAAACCATTGGCGATAACCCTATCAGTAGGAATCAGTGGGAGAATGACTTTCCGGATATATTCTTCGGCATTTATTTGCGAAACGGACACTTTATCCTTGCTGAAAAAAGGGATCAACTTGGAACCATCTACCTCTTCTTCGAACTCGTAGATCTTATTTTTCAATAACACCCGCGCCAGTTTGCGGGAAACAAGCAGCCCTTTTTGTAAATCGAGCGGTTTGTTCCGGCAGGTAATATCCAACGAATAATAAATCCAGTCCGGACGACTTTCGAAGCAGTAAAGCAATTCGGGCATATCCTGCTCTATGGCGAGCGGAATCCACATAAACGGGAATTTACCCTGGGGCAAAAACAACCGTTTGCCGGACAGATTTTCGAAAAAATAATTCTGGTTCAGTTCAACATATTCCAAAAGATAGTCCCGGATATATTGCAAATCGGTTGCAAGCTTTTTATTCCCAAAATACTTGCGTTCAAGAGCATCCCACGACTTTACGGCCTTATCTTTAATTTTGGAAATGATGACTTCCGTCTCCAGTTTCTGGCAAAAATCAAACAACAATTTATCAGTGGCATCAAACAAATGGAGGTAATTGGACAAATTCTGGCCGGATACCTTCACGAAATGGGTAGAAAAAACACCCTTATCATCCGTATCGACAACAACACATTCGGGAAAACATCCAAGATTTCCCATATTCCTCAATAGATATACAACTACCTGATTCATAAACTACAGTTTATTTGCTCTTTTTTCGAACTTCAAAATTAGACAAAATAGCCTTTAATACAAAGCGCCAAATGAGAGTCATATCTTATTAACAAAACGCCTACGAGGTTTTTTAAACCTCGTAGGCGTTGACTCATTTTACGAACAAAGCATTATGCTTTTATTTAACTCCAAGTTTTTTCAAGATCTCTTTTGGAACTGCATCTTTGTGCACCAAAATATCGATCGTTTTGTCCATTACAAACGATTCGCTGGCGTACCATATTCCTTTGTATTTCGATTCAGTTCCCCAGGAGTTTTTCACCAGATAGTATTTCGTACCGTTCTGGTCTTTGGCCGTACCGTAAATCACCATTCCGTGGTCGTCGGTAGTCTGGTAGTTATCAAAACCAGCCTGACGGGTTTGTTGGGTAACTTTTATTTCTGGTTGAGGGTGATCCACCTTGTAGATTTTTTCTTCCATTTCCTTTTGAGAAATATTTCAACCATCTGGCCTGATCTGTGCCTGGAAGATTTGCTTTCTTTATTTCGGGATTAACTGCAATTCCATTACGCGTAAAGCCTTTTTCGCTCACATCCGACGCCCAGGCAAGGCAATATCCTTTTTCAATGGCATTATCAAATACCTGCATAAATTCATTCAAAGGCAGATTGTACGAATTTGAATTGCGCCAGTTATCAGGAATTTCAATGGCAAATTGGGTATAAAAAGGGTGATGAGTAAACGATGTCAGAGAAACGTAATCTTCCATGTTCAACCCCAACGATTGCATATAAGTGAGTGGTGTAAATTTCTTACCGTCAACGGTAAATTCTTTCGGACATTGACCCAGATATGCATCCAGAATACCATCGAACCCCGCTTTCCAGGCTGTCGACAGTTTTTTGTTCGGATTTGAAACAATCACTTTAACGTACGCACTGGTTAATGCATCCAATTCGCCATGCTTATGTTTTTCTTCTCCATAATTCAACCCGCCCATAACTGACTCGGGCACAATTCCGTAATTTTTAAGTACGTAGCAAACATCGTCGAACGAACCGCCACCGCCAAAGTTGCTGGTTCCGTTCATGCGGATGTATTTATCGGCTTTATCCGAATACGAATGATGAACTACAAACATTTCGGACAAATCTACTTCGGGCTTGCCCATGCGCAGTAATTCTGCTTCGAAAAAGCCCAAACCGGAAAAACTCCAACAAGTACCCGAACTGGCCTGATTTTTTATCGGAGTTATTTTCAATTCTTTCTGAATGGTAAATTTAAAAGAATCAACTTTGGCTGTATCTTTTTGAGCAAAAATGGTTCCTGCAAATGCGAGCAGGGTGAGTGATAAAATTGTTTTTTTAATTAGACCCCCACCCCCTAAAGGGGAGTTGGAGTTAGTTTTGTTTCGGAAATTTCCTTGTTTGTTTATCATGTCAAATAATTTAAAATTCTATTGTAAATAAGTTCCCCTTCAGGGGCTAGGGGTCATTTTACTGGTATACTTTCTAATGTTGCCAACAAGTAATCCCAGAATTTCTGAACCGTGGCAATGTTTACTTTTTCGTCGGGCGAATGAGGATAGCGAATAGTTGGTCCAAACGAAATCATATCCATTTGAGGATAATGAGTTCCCAGAATGCCACACTCCAATCCGGCGTGAATAATCATCACTTTAGGTGTTTTGCCGTATTTATTCTCATACACTTTGGTCATTTCTTTCAGGATAGGAGAATCCAGATTGGGTTTCCAGCCCGGATAACCGCCTACCAGTTCAACTCTGGCACCAGCGAGCGAGAACACGCTTGAAACCATCGAAGCCAATTCATCCTTACGGCTTTCCACCGAACTACGAATAAGGCAACGAACCGTAATTGTGCTTCCATCGGATTTGATAATGGCCAAGTTATTGGACGTTTCCACCACTGTTGGCAATTCAGGAATAAAACGGTGCACACCATTCGGACAGGCAGTTACCGCATTGATCAGATCATCCTGAACTTCTTCAGGAATCAATCCGCCAGGCAAATCTACCTGCTCTATCGTGAATGAGATATTATCTTCAACACCTTTATACTCCTCCACAAACAAATCTTCGCACTCCTGTACAAAATCAATCACGTCGTCGATAGCGTCAGCCGGAACAGTAATTACGGCAAAGGCTTCACGGGGAATTGCATTGCGCAAACTACCGCCTTCGATACTAGCCAGACGGGCTTCCAGTTCGGCCACGGCTTCTTTCAGAAAACGGAACATCAGTTTATTGGCATTGGCACGTTGCAAGTGAATATCCACACCCGAATGGCCACCCTTCAATCCGGTTAGCGACACTCTCAATGCCACATCGCCCTCCGGCACTTCCACTTCTTTGTAACGGAATGAAATATCTCCGTCAATTCCTCCCGCGCAACCTACATACAATTCGCCTTCGTCTTCCGAATCCATATTGATCAGAATATCCCCTTTCAAAACGTTGGGTTGCAAGCCAAAAGCACCATGCATTCCCGTTTCCTCGTCGACAGTTACGAACATTTCGATGGCAGGATGCGGAATCCCTGTTGATTGAAGAACAGTCATGGCAGCAGCAAGGCCAATTCCGTTATCGGCACCCAGTGTAGTATCGCGGGCAGTTACCCATTCGCCATCAATGTAGGCATCAATCGGATCTGCTTCAAAATTATGGGAAATATTACTGTTTTTCTGTGGAACCATGTCCATGTGAGCCTGTAAAACAACTGCTTTCCGGCCTTCCATGCCGGGGGTTGCAGGCTTGCGAATCAACACATTCCCCGCTTCATCACGCAAAGTTTCCAAACCCAACGATTTACCAAAGTTCTCCAAAAAAGTACCAATTGGCTCTATCTTTCCCGATGGCCGTGGCACCTGTGTAAGGCTGTAAAAGTTTTCCCACAGAGGTTTTGGCTCCAGCAGGCGAATATCATTTGCATTCATACTTAATTTGTTTTTAGTAGTATGAAACACTTTTTCTTTTCCAGAATTCGTTTCATAAAACTGATTATTATTGATTTATATTGAATATTTATACGCATTTATGCAATTACAAATATCTGCATTTTTTTTCAAAAATAACAGCTCTTCAACTCATTTTTTCACATTATTTGGATGTACACAACCAGAAGTGCTTTCCTTTTATTCGGAGAGTATAGTTACCAATAATTATTACGTTGGAATTGGGCCTTTTCCAGTCATGTTTAATTAATGAAATATTTCTGTAATTAGTTCTCAAAAGCCAATGTCAATCAAAATTTATTTGGTAATTTTGCGCTCAAATTCAGGCACTAAGTATTAGTCGTATTCAATCATATAACAATCAATATAAGTTGCTTATTTTCAACACTAATAAACAACTGTAATTTAATTTAGTCATGCAACAAACGTATAAATTTGTAACTGCCAAAGAGGCAGCAAGCTATGTAAACAATGGCGACATTATCGGCTTCAGTGGTTTTACCCCTGCAGGCTGCCCCAAGGAAGTGCCAACGGCTATTGCTAAACGCGCCGAAGCATTCCATGCCGAAGGCAAAGAATTTAAAGTAGGTATGTACACCGGTGCTTCTACCGGCGATTCGCTTGACGGTGCTTTGGCCCGCGCCAATGCCATTTTGTTCCGCACTCCCTACCAATCGAACAAAGACCTTCGCTCGGCACTGAATGCTGAACGCGCTCCTTATTTTGACATGCACTTGTCTTCAATTGCTCCTCACTTGCGTTTCGGATTTATGCCAAAACCAAAATTTGCGATTATTGAAGTGTGCGACATCACTGCCAATGGTGAACTTATTCCTACTACCGGAGTTGGTATCACTCCTACTATTGCTAATCTTGCAGACTACATTATTGTTGAATGGAACAAAAAACACCCAAAAGAATTACGTGGTTTCCATGATATTTTTGAACCGCTGGATCCACCTCACCGTTTGCCACTCACACTCATGAAACCTTCAGACAGAATGGGAAGCACTGTGGTAAAAGTAGATCCTAAGAAAATTCTTTGTGTAGTTGAAACTTACAGAGATGACGAAGTGGGTGGATTTACACCAACTGATGAGGTTACTGATAAAATTGGCCAGAATGTAGCTAACTTCCTGGCTAACGAAATCAAAACCGGCCGTATCCCCAAAGAATTTCTTCCAATCCAATCGGGTGTAGGTAACATTGCCAATGCTGTAATGGCTTCTTTGGGTACAAATCCGGACATTCCTTCTTTCGAAATGTACACTGAAGTGATTCAGGATTCAGTAATCGACTTGTTGAAAAATGGTAAAATCCGTTTTGCAAGCGGTTGCTCTCTGACTATTACTACTCCGATTTTACAGGAAATGTATCAGAACCTGGAATTCTTCCGCGACAAACTGGTGCTTCGTCCGCAGGAAATGTCCAACAGCCCGGAATTGGCCCGCCGTTTAGGTTTGATTACCATCAATACTGCATTGGAAGCCGATATTTTCGGTAACGTAAACAGCACGCACGTGATGGGATCGAAAATGATGAACGGTATCGGCGGCTCGGCTGACTTTACCCGCAGCGCTTATATTTCTATTTTCACAACGCCATCGACTGCTAAAAAAGGAGATATCAGCTCTATCGTACCAATGGTTTCACACGTAGACCAGAACGAGCACTCGGTAAACATCCTGATTACAGAACACGGTGTTGCCGATTTGCGTGGTAAATCGCCAATTCAACGCGCTGAAGAGATTATCGAAAATTGCGTAGATCCATCATACAAACAAATTCTTCGCGACTACCTGGCATTATCAGGCGCTTGCCACACGCCAACTGATTTACATGCTTGTTTCGGTATGCACACCGAATTTATGAAATCGGGAAGTATGCTTAAAACAAACTGGGAACAATACAAATAGAAAATATCCCCTTATAACGACAAAGGCCGAATGCATTCTACTGCATCCGGCCTTTGTCATTTATAGCAAATCATTGGGCTGTCCAGTTCATTTGATATTCATTCCCAAGCAAATCAATGTAGGCCAGGCCAACGGTACTTACATCGGACAATTTGACTTTAGCCTCAATCTTTTCGTTATAAAAATCATAGTTCTCCAGATCGTACGCTCCATACAAATGCAATCCTTCGTACAATTGATTATACTGAGCGCTATTCAATTGAATCCGGATATAACTCGACAACAAATTCCGTGGATTTATTTTTGTTCCATCCGGCAACTGGAACTCATAAGTCACCTTACTAATGTAACCTGCATTATCAGCATGAAAAGTTGGCACTACAATAACCATGTAATTTCCCATATCTACGTTGATATGAGTAAAGGTATATTTGTTCTTTTCTGAAAGGGTGAATGTATAGACACCATTTTCAAAGGGCAAATAAGTCCCGATCAAGTGCTGCATCATATCAAATCCAGTCGTGTTAAACATAGATATAAAACAGTCTGGCCCGGTACGGGTTTCGGATTTTATATTTGAATACGGCGCTCCGGCAGGTCCTTCCAATATTGGACTAAACTCTTTGTCATAAAGGCTTTTATCACCTTCTATGCGCATTGAATAATTCACTTTGAACTGAGCAGTATCGAGTAAAAAAGGTGCAGTTGAATTTCGCCCATACTTTCCTACGGTTACATAAACCAGCGAATTGACTAAAATCTGGTTTCCACCCAAGACATCAGGCTTTCCATCTTTATCCATGTCGATATTCTTAGCCAACGATTCGTAGTAAGTGCTCACCTGCTGCATAAAGTTCAATTCCTCTGCCGAAAGCTGAATCTCAGTTCCGACAGGATCGTTTGCCGGAATCACCCGATTACCATCCAGCGTCAGCGTCGACAAATCAATACTGGTAAGATCATCAGGCAACCCCACAAGCGGTAACACATTCATTCCTCCGGCAAACAGATTGCCAATAAACTGATTGTCGGCCGTGAGAAACGCAACAACCGTGGCACTCCCCACAGGAGCTTTCCCTGAGAAAGAACCATTGGCATCAATATCCACCAGATTATATTCATTCCCGTAAAATATGAGTGCTTTCTTAGCATCAGCCAGGGTGAGAGTACTTTCCGAACGAACTTTCATAGCCTGCACATTGGAAGATTTCGAAATCTTTCCCTTAATTACAATTTTACGGGTATTATCGAACAACCCATTGCAACTGACCAGAAAGCAACTTACTGCAAGTAAAAGGATATACTTTTTCATATGCATGTTATTTTTAGTTTTTTGCTCGGGAATTATCAATTGAAATACATCGTCTTCAATAAACAAAAATAATCATTACAAACTATCGGAAAAGTTTTTGATATAATAAAAACACTGAGAAAGGGATAATAGTTTCTTTCATCATATATTTGCCAACAGGCAATTACCTTAATTACCCGGAATAAACTATTGGTTTTACATTCCAGACAGTCAATTTTGCTGCACAGAAGAAATCCGCTTTATTTTTCAACAGTTGCCTGCTGCCTGAACTCCAATGGTGTCATACCAAATTTTTGTTTGAAGCACCGGCTAAAATAACGGGGGTCTTCAATTCCCACCCTATATGAAACTTCCGAAACGGTGAGTTGAGTATCGCGGATATACTCTGCGGCCCGCTCAAACCTCACTTCGCGTACAAACTCAACCGGAGATAACCCCGTAAGGCTTTTTAGTTTATTAAAAAATACGGTTCGACTTAACCCCAATTCGGTAGCAAGCAGATCAATATTCAACTCGAAGTTTTCTATATTTTCATTCATTAGCTTTATTAGTTGCTGCATGAAAACCTCTTCCTGCGATTTTATTTCGAGTGGAGGCAATGTAAAATCTGGTTTTATTGAGACAAGTTGCGACCGATAAAACTGCTGTAACTGATTACGTTGCCCCATTAAATTTTCAATGCGGGCCTGTAGAAATTCCGAACTAAACGGTTTAGTAATGTAATCATCAACTCCTATTTTAAGCGCCGCCACTTTACTTTCCATATCAGTAACAGCGGTAAGCAATATCACCGGTATATGCGAAGTCCGGTGATCCAGCTTTACTTTACGGGTCAGTTCCAAACCATCCATTTCGGGCATAAGCAGGTCGGTTACAATGAAGTCCGGCATTAACTGTTCAATTTTCTGCCAACCAGCCATTCCATTTTCGGCTTCGGCCACCCGGTAATTTTTTTTCAGGCTTTTTCGCAGAAAATGACGTAATTCATCATTATCTTCCACTACCATAATCAATGGACATGCCTGCTCTGAATCCGATTTTTCAAGTTCGGAAGTATTGTCAATTTCATCAACATATTCATTAAATGACGCTTTATCGGAAAGAATAATATCCACATCCTCGCCAAAATGCTCATTACCAAGCTTAAGCTGAACTTCAAAGGTGGTACCTTTGCCTAGCTGGCTCTCCACTTGAATAGAAGCATGATGCAAGTCCACCAGCTTTTTCACAAGGTCAAGCCCTATTCCGGAGCTCTTTTGCATAATATTCCGCAAGGTGGAAATGCTGAAAAAGCGATCGAAAATAAAATTTATTTTTTCCTGAGCTATCCCTATCCCCTCATCGGCGACTGTAAGAACAGCCATATTCTGCTGCACGCTTGTTTTAACTACAATACTTTTCCCGCCCGGCGTGAACTTAAATGCATTGGAAAGCAAATTGGAAATGACAGACTCAAAGCGTTCGGGATCTACCCACACTTTGGTATCATTAGCCGTATCGACAATATTAAATTTTATATCTTTGGCATTTGCTATCTCAACAAAATCTTTGCTGCACATTTTCACAAACTCACCAAATTCAACCTCTTCAATCGTTAAACGCATTCTTGTTGTTTTGTACTTTCCTAAAATCAAGTATTTGATTGATAAGACCCATTACGCGGTCAAGATTCCGCCGGACGAGCATCAACTGCTCTTTAATGGTTGGATCAAGTTCTTCTTGAAGGATATTGTCCACCGGCAATGAAATTAACGTAAGCGGAGTACGTAATTCGTGCGAAATATCGGTAAAGAACCGAAGTTTCATATCTGTCATCTGCTTTTCAAGCAATACGTTATTTTTTAGTTTGAAGATGGTTAAGAAGAAATATAGCGTTCCTAAAAACAATCCGATTACCAATAACACATAGATGAATTTCGCAAAATTCGATTGCCAGAAAGAAGGAAGAATTTTAAGTTCAATCTGGCGTTCATTATTCAACCAAACACCTTCACTGTCCGTAGATTTAACACGAAAAACATACTTCCCGGGGGGCAAAGCAGTATAAGTAGCAAAATGCTTGGTTTGCACATTGTTCCAATCAGCATCAAAACCATCAAGTTTATACGCATATTGGATTTTCTCCGGTGCACGCATATCCAAAGTAGCAAACTCAATAGTAAATACATTTTGCTTATGGTTGAAAACTATTTGCGACGTTTTATCTATTTCAGTCTGAAGAATAGAATTTTCCTCTCCAATAGCCACTTCTTTGTTAAACAAAAACAGACGTGTAAACACGAGCGGTGCATTAATTATACGACGGCGAACCGATTCGGGCCTAAACGAATAAAAACCGGATTTAGCTCCCACACAAATTTCACCCGAGCGCAGAAGGCACGCCGAAGCTTCGGAAAATTCAACATTTTCCAACTCATTCCCTTTCCCGAAAACCTCTACCTCTTTCGTAGCCCTATTGAATTTTGCAATCGAATTTTCAGTTGTCAACCACAGATTACCCTGTTTATCATCAACAATGGTATAAATCACGTTATTAGGGATTCCTTTTGAGCGGTCATAAATTTCGAATTCAGGGTTTTTGCCGGGAATGAAGGGCGATTTGAGTTTATTCAAGCCTCCACCAAAAGTTCCAATCCATATGTTTGCATTTGTATCTTCCACAATACAATGCACATCATTGGCAGCAAGGCTATTAGGCTGACCTTCTTTTTTATGATAATATGAAAACGATATGTTTCGGGGTGTTTTAAAATTTGTATCAAACACCACAAATCCTTCCGTGGTACCCACCCAAATATGCTGTCTGGAATCTACAAAAACCTGCCGCACCTTCGAGCAATTAGCTATGGGATATGATTTTAGCTCATTATACGAATGAATAAACCGGATACGCCCATTTTGCTCATCCACCAAGTGCAATCCGCCGCCATAACTTCCGGCCCAGATTCGTCCGTTATTATCCTGTATTATAGAGTAAAAATCATTATTTGCCGGTGAATACGGATTAGCCGGATCATGCGTGAAATTTTCGACCCGAAAAGCATTCCTGCCGCCTATGGGTTTTAAGCGGAATAGACCCTGGCGCTTTGTAGCCAACCAGATATTACCTGCTTTATCTTCAAAAAAGTTGTACACCAATACTCCCAGCTTTCCACCAGGAATTATTCTTCCATCAGTATTTAGAGTGCCAATCTGCTTTTTATTCTCGTCAAAAACACGTACAGCCCCATCCTTGCAAGCCAACCAAAGCCGTTTTTGGCTATCCTCGAAGATAGATCGTATTTCGTTAGAAATACTGTAAACAGAATGATCCTGAAACAAATAATGATTGAAGTAATCCGGCAGGAAAGTACATTTAAAAAAGCCATTCCCCCGGTTGGTGCTAATCCACAACACACCCTGCGAATCGGACAACACGTGGTTAACCCCATACGAAAACAACATGTTAATCTCTTCGTTATAGGCACTGTAAAATGGTACCAGTGAATTTGTGGTCCTATCGAACCACGAAAAAGTGCCAAAGTAAGGCTGGATCCACAGCATATCTTTTTCGTCTTCAAAGATCAGATAATTGGGGTTCGAAACCTGGCCTTCGTTTATCCGGGAAGAGATATACGCAATTTTGTTGGTTTGCGGATTGAAATGCAATACACCGGGCGATTTTATTCCCAGCCAGGCATCCCCAGCCCTGTCAATATAAATCTGCTGAATATCATCCGTTTTCATTTCCGGATATTTTCTGGCATCAAACTGTTTCAGTTCGTTACGCAAGATATCGTAGGTAAAAAAACCTCTTTCCTGACTGGCAAAAATAAAATTATTAGGTGTGAAATATGCAATCGATGTTATAGCCGCTTGCTCGCCAAGTTCAATTGTTTTAAAGGTCCGGCTTCGTTTCTCAAATAGAAAAACTTTGCTTAGTGAACCAAACATGATTCTTTTTTCGTTTTCTGTGACAGTATAAAACGGTTGTTTATTGTAATACAAAACCGATTTTCCGGTAGCATCAGTACAACACAAACCTTTCAAGGTAAGAATCCATGTATTTCTCAACTTATCTTCATAAACACATTTTACATTATCGCTGGGGATATTGCCCCTCTTGGTATTGAAAACAGTAACAGACAAATCGTGAGTGTTATCATTCGTCTGTATTTTATAACAACCTTTATCAAAGGTTGTCAACCAGATTGTTCCCGAAGGCAAGATGTATATTTCGTTCACTTTATCATTCAGGAGCCCTCCGTTGGGGTCTTTAATGCGGGTCAGTTCTTCTGTTGATGGGTTTAGCCGGTAAACAATTTCATCATACGTTTTTACCCAGATAAAACCCCAACGATCTTCTTTTATTGCTAAGATACGGTTACTCAAAACCGACAAAGCTTTGTCTTGTTTCGCATTATATGTTGTGAAAGTGTAGCCATCAAACTTGTTCAATCCATCGCGTGTGCCAAACCACATATAACCCTTACGGTCTTTCATAAGTGCGGTTATGCTATTCTGCGACAAACCGTTATCGGAAGTATAATGTGAGAACGAGAAATGATACTGAGCGTGGATTGACAGAATAGATACCAACATCCAGAAAAGCAAAAACATTTTTTTCATACTACTGTTCTATTTAGAAAAAAGGCATTGTACCGTACAAAAATAAGGAAATGTCAATGCAAACTTGCATTATTTTATCGCGATTTTCTTGTGGTGGTCAATTATTGCACAGTTTCCATTCATTTTTCCACACCGCCTGAAATCTTATTGCATACATTTGTCTAAAAATAAAATGCATCTATTTACATTTAAAACAAAATCATTATGAAAAAAACACTACTCATTTCAACTGTATTAATGTTGTGCTCATGTCTTTTTATGCTCAAACTGTATGGAATTTCAGCAACGCACCTTTTGGAGCAACACCAACAGTTGTTTTCACCTCTACATTTACAAATGATGGACTTACTGTAGGCACAGATGGGACTGCATTATTTGCAGTAACTGCAAATAGCAAAACTATTGATGGAACTGCATACACATACCGTCTTCAAACAGGTGGCGGAGGTGCGCCCGTAGCACCTTCAAAAATCCCTACCACCCGCTATCTGAGTTTCAGCATAAATGGTGCAAGCACAATTAATGTAGGTATGATTTCCTCTAGTTCATCTGCTACCAGAACGTTAATAATTGTCAATGCTGACCAGCTCTGTACTTGATTCAATTGTAAATATTAGCGGAATCTGCAGCAGCAACCTATACCTATAATTATACTGGTGCTGCATCAACCATTTACTTATATTCTCGTTCAAGCGGTATCAACTACTACTACCTATCAGCGACTAATATTGTTTTAGCTGGTGTAAACAACGTTCTTGCCGACAAGGGTGTTAGTTTCACTGGCAAAGAAATCACAAACAAAAACGGACTGGAAGTGGAAGTTTACAACATGCTTGGCAAAAAAGTGATAAGCGCAGAATCAGACATTTCTATCAGCAGCTTACCTAAAGGAATTTATGTTGTACGTGCAAAAGGCATTAACGAAACACTAAAAATAAGTATTTAAACCGCCTATCTCACTTTTAGAGCTCATTTCTGTAATTTACCCCGGACGTTTCCTGAATGTCCGGGGATTTTATTTTTAATGCATTCATAAAGCCATTCTGTTTTTTTATAAATAGTTCAAGAACAAATACTCCATGCAAGAAATCAATCAAATGTTTTAATTAGTTAAACATTATATTTATTCATTAAATCACTAGCAATAATATAAAAATATTTACGTTAATTTGCCATGTAATTAAATAAAAAAATCTGCCCTTGTTTAAATCTAATCTTTATATCGGTTGCCTGTTACTCTGCTTGTTTTTTTACGCATGTAAATCGAACGAGGTGAAACCGCCTACAACGTTCACTGTAAAAACATCAGATTTTGAAGATGCTTTGGAAATAGAAGGCCTGGTACAGCCGGTGCAGGTTAATACGGTTGAGACCCCCGGGCAGGTTGACGGCGTGGTGTTATACATTGTCGAAGATGGAACTTCCGTAAAAGCCGGAGATACTGTTTGCATCCTGGATGACAAGGGATTAAAGGAGCGTTATGACCAGTTTAAAATTCAACTGGAGAACTCGGTTGCCGAACTGAACAAAACCAAAGCCGACCTAAACCTGCAATACGCGCTGCTGGAGGCGCAAGTGAAAAGCAATGCGGCAGAAACCGAGATTGCCAATCTGGATTCTGCCGATATCCGGTTCTCGTCGCAGGTTCAAAGCAAAATAAAAAAACTGGAACTTGAAAAAGTAGCTATTGAAAAATTCAAACTTCAGAAGAAGTTGAAATCAATGGAGGTTATCAACCAATCGGAGATACGCAAACTAGAAATACGCAACAGAACTTTGGAATCCAGACTTGAAAGTGCCAAAAAGCAACTGGATGGATTAAAACTCACCGCCCCGAAAGATGGTATGGCAACACGTGCCATCCATTGGGTAACGCGCAGAAAAGTATTGCCAACCGACCCCGTCTGGAATCGAATGCCATTGGTTATAATCCCCGAACTGGACAAAATGAAAGTGCTTATTTATGCTACCGAAAGCCAGTATAAGCGCATCAACATGAACGATTCCGTGCAACATTCTTTTCGACGCCATGCCCGACAACAAAGCATGGGGGAAAATTCAGAAGAAAGCACCCGTAGGCCAACCGGTAAAAGAAAATTCCAAGGTAAAAACATTCGAAATCGAAGCTTCGGTAGATAAATCGCTGCTGATTCCCGGTCCCGACCTTACTACCCGCTGCAAAATAATTCTCAAACACATTAGCGATACTATAGTTATTCCCCAAATTTGCATTTTTGAAGAAGATTCAATGAATTTTGTTTATGTCCAGAAGAACAAAACTTTTGAAAAACGCCAAATAAGCATTGGCACAACTTCTACAAAAGAAGCTGTGGTTACAGCCGGGTTAAAGCGCAATGAAAAAATTGCCATCGTGAAACCTGAAACCGAACTTATAAACGGGAAGCGACTATTGGCTACTGCAAAAAACAAATCAAAAAGAAAAACTCATTAACAGAAACATAATCGGATATACATGAAAAAATGTAAAGCTACAACTGTTTTAACCCTTGGCCTTTTTATGCTTATTGCCCTTGTACCTGTGGCATGCAAAAAGGAAAAAGTACAGGAAGTACCTCTTGGGAAAGTCTCACAGGGAACATTTTATATCGATATTTATGAAGAAGGCGAAATAGAAGCCATCCGCTCCACCAATGCTTCTTCCCCATCCATTTCGTGGCGTTACGGAAACCTGAAAATCACTCAAATAGTCAAAGACGGCAAGGAAGTCCAGACCGGTGACACACTGATTGTTTTTGACCCCTCGGAAGTAAGAAAAGGCGTAACAGAAGCGGAATCCAGACTTCAAATGAGTGAAGCGGAGCTGGTAAAGATGGAAGCACAACAATCATTTGATTTGGAAGACCTGAAGGCAGACTATGAGGTGTCCCGGATTTCCCAAGAGATTTCAAAAATTAAATTTGAATCGGCCGGTTACGAAGCCAATATTAAAAAGAAAGAAATTCAGTTGAACCTGGAACGGGCCAACATTGCATTGGACAGAGCCAAAGAACAAATCGATAATCGCATTAAAATCCAACGCGAAGAAATAAAACAAAAGCATCTTTCGATGGATCAGGACAAAGGTCAGCTGAATGAAGCTAATGAAACACTTAAAAAGCTTTTTGTTATTTCTCCTGCATCCGGGATTGCCATTGTAGGAAAAAACTGGAGCACCGGTAACAAATATCAGGTGGGCGAACAATGCTGGTCCGGCATGCCGCTTATCCAACTTCCCGATTTGTCGGCACTGAAAGCCACGGTAAAGGTCAACGAAGTGGATATTTCTAAAATTACACGCGGCCTGAAAGTAGAAATCAAACCGGATGCATTTTCGAGCAGCAAATTTTCAGGCACTGTTGCCTCGGTAGCCAACCTGGCGGTAAACAAAGACAACAAGTCCAAGGTAAAAGTATTCCCCGTAGAAATTAACATCAATGAAACCAACGACAAATTGTTACCCGGACTCACCGTGAGTTGCCGCATTATTGTCGGTACCATTAAAAATGCAATGTATGTACCGCTCGACGCAGTTCATTCGGAAGGCGATGTCAGCTATGTGTATAAAAAAACACCGAAAGGATTTGAGAAAATTATTGTACAGACAGGTGCCAGTAATGCCGACTTTGTAGTGATTAAGAAAGGATTGGCAATAAGCGACAAACTTGCATTGGCAGATCCTTTCAAAAAGGAAGATGCAAAAAAAGAAAAATCAGCTAAAGCAAAACAATTATGAGAAGAAAAAGGATTGCCAACCTGATAATACTCACAACACTTGGGTGTATGCTTTTGTCCTGCGCCGGAAAAAGCGACACTTCAGAAAGCATTGATAAATCCGGCAAACGAATTGTTGAGACCGGTGAACTTGCCGCCATAGAATCCAGGGCATTTGTAATGCCACGCTTCGGACGCATGTGGTTTACTCTTAAAATAATCGGTATTTTGAAACACGGATCGGTAGTTAAAGCCGGTGATTCTATTATTCAAATTGATCCGGCCGATGTAAAGAAAATAATTATTGATAAACAAAGCCAACTGGAAACACAACTGGCTACCATTGAGAAGCTCAAAGTAGACCAAAATAACCGGGAACAGGAACTCAATTCTCAGCTAAAAAGTGAAACCGCATCATTTAATCTCAAAAAACTGGAACTGGAAGCATTGCGTTTTGAGTCTGATCGTGTTCGCAAAATCAAACAACTTGAATTTAATCAGGCAAAAATTGATTACGCCAAAGTGCAACGGCGAATGAAATCGAACAAAATCATCCAGGTTAACGACATGAAAATTCAGATGTTACGGGCAAAACAATTAAAGACAGAACTAAATGACGCTAAAGGCATACTTCCCAGGCTTACGATCAGAACCCCTATTTCAGGGATTTTTCAAATTGGTACCAATTGGCGCACAGGCGATTTAATTAAAATAGGCGATGAAGTTTATCCCGGGAATAATATGGGGAATGTACCGGATCTGACCTGGATGAAAGTAAACTCTGCCATTGGTGAGCGTGATTTTCTAAAAATCAGGAAAGGACAAAAAGTGACTGTACGACTGGATGCTCTGCCCAAAGTGAAGTTTGAGGGCGAAGTTTCTTATATCGGACGACTCTGCCATTTGAAAGATGACAAATCCAAACAAAAAGTATTTGATGTAGAAGTAAAGATGCTAAAATCCGATGAGCGATTAAAGCCAGGAATGACAGTAAGTTGCGAATACACACTATAACAAATTATGGAATACAGGGAAAATATACGACTGGCTATCCGCGGATTGATCGACCATAAATTCAGGTCGTTTCTCACAATGCTCGGGATTATTTTTGGTGTGGCATCGGTTATTACCATGCTGTCTATTGGCGAAGGTGCCAAGCGAGAAGCTATTGCCAAGTATCAGGATTTGGGTGTGAACAATATCATTATTCGCGATAAAAAAATGACGGATGATGAACTCGAGGAAGTGCGTGCCAAGTTCTCGCAGGGCTTATCGAAAGAAGACGCAGCAGTAATCCGTGAAATTGTTCCCGGAGTAGTACGAACAGCATCTCAGGCCGAAATCAGTTCAGAAGCTAAATATACCGACAAATCGGCCAAATCAACTGTTATCGGTATTACACCTGAATATGCCGAAATGCTGAATTACAAAACGGCTCGCGGCAAATTTATTTCCTCGGACCAATACCAGAAAGAACTGAAAGTATGTGTCCTCGGTGCTGGAGTGGCTGCAACGCTTTTCCGTAGCGAAGACCCGATAGGTAAAATGATAAAAGTGGAAGACCAATGGCTTGAAGTAGTAGGTGTTCTAAAATCAAAAGCTCTTTTCACCGAGACAGTTGGCGAATTGGCCGCCCGCGATCTGAATATGGATGTATATGTTCCGCTATCCACCTTTCTGGGGCGCTTTAGCCATGAGAACCAACTCGCCAGCGAAATTCAGCAGATAACCGTACAAGTCGACGGGTCAGATAAACTGGAGGAAGCTTCTAAAGTTATCAATGAGATTCTGAAACGGCATCATTACAATAATGAAGATTATAGCATTGTAGTACCATATGAACTTTTGCAACAGGAAGAAAAAGAGCGGCAAATTTATAATTTCCTGTTGGGAGCTATTGCAGCCATTTCGTTGCTGGTGGGTGGTATAGGAATTATGAATATAATGCTGGCCACAGTCATGGAACGTACGCGCGAAATTGGTATCCGCAGGGCAATCGGGGCCCGCAAATCCGACATTATGAGCCAATTTGTTACCGAAGCTGTAGCCATAAGTATTACCGGTGGAATTATCGGTGTGATATTGGGTGTAACACTTTCTCTTACAGTTACATTCTTCACAGACATTACCACTTACATACAGCCCTATTCCATTTTTATTGCTTTTGGATTTTCTGTGCTGGTCGGAATAAGTTTTGGCTATTTACCGGCTAAAAATGCGGCCAACCTGAAACCAATCGATTCAATACGGTATGAATAACTGATTTACGATTAAACAGATAAATATTTATACGGACACAAACCAATCGTAATTCGTAAATCCAAAATCTGAAAAATTAAAATTATGCTTATTGAAATAAAAAGTTTGTCGAAAGATTATATCATGGGTGAGGTAGAAGTCCTTGCACTAAAGGACATTAATCTGCAAATCCACCAGAACGAATATGTAGCTATAATGGGGCCATCAGGTTCAGGAAAGTCCACCTTTATGAATATATTGGGTTGTCTGGATACACCAACTACCGGAGAATATATCTTTAATGGAATGGACGTTAGCAGCCTGAGCGACGATGCATTATCTGCCATGCGAAACAAAGAAATTGGCTTCATATTCCAAAACTTTAATCTTTTGCCCAGATTGAATGCATTACAAAATGTAGAACTCCCGTTGGTCTACTCTGGTATAAAAAGCGAAGATCGAAGGCAGCGAGCATTACGGGCATTGGACCGGGTGGGTTTATCAGACCGTATCCATCATAAATCAAGCGAAATGAGCGGAGGACAACGTCAACGAGTAGCCATAGCACGGGCTTTAGTCACTAATCCCGGAATTTTGCTGGCCGATGAACCTACAGGGGCACTGGACTCAAAAACAGGAGATGAAATCATGGGACTTTTTGATGAGTTACACAAAGAAGGAAATACAATTATTTTGATTACTCATGAGCAGGAAATAGCTAACTATGCTCACCGAACCATTCATATTAAAGACGGAATGATTCATTCTGACAACGCAAATTCTCCACGAAAATAAAGCAACTACACACTCATTTTGGCAATCAACCTAATAAATTGATCACATGAAGAAATTAATTCTTTTACTGGCTGTTATATCTACCCAAGCGCTTTCTGTAAAAGCGGAAACCTATAATCTTGATTTGCAAAAAAGTATTGAGATTGCAAAAGAAAAAAGTTCCAGCATGTTGAGTCTTGCTGAGGATTTCAAAATTGCAGAATACAATCTCAAATCCGCAACCAGCAAATTAAAAACGCATATCGATCTCAACTTTGTATCTCCGCAATATACAGAAACCGTTCGCCAGTTCGAGGATAGTACCGGTATTTCATTTTATCCGGTTAAGCAATTGAATTACCAGGGCAATTTGGTGATTAATCAACCCTTGCCCACCGATGGTTATGTATATGTAAGATCCGGGCTATCAAATTATGATGATTATTTCACTAATTATCGCTCAACTTATCTAAACACGCGTTTAGGTTTGGTTCAACCACTGACATCTTTTTATGGTGGTTATAATTCCATTAAATCTACATTGAAACAGGCTCAACTGGCATTTGAACGTTCTAAAAAATCGTTGAAGCGCGAGGAACTGAATCTGGTTTATCAGGTGAGTAGCGCTTTCTACAACCTGCTTTCCGTACAGAAAGGGGCTGAGATAGCCCGCTTGGACTTCGAACGACAAAAGGATGCGCAGGCTATAGCTAAAAATAAATATGAAGCCGGATTAATTAAAGAAGTTGATGCATTGCAGATGGATGTGGATCTGGCTGAGGCAAAAAACAACTATGATCTTGCCATTGTTAATCAAAATTCCGCCATGACCATGTTCAAGGAACTAATCGGAATCCAGCTCAACGACAGTGTTTCATTAAACAGCGAGTTCAAATATGAAGTGGTGATTGTTGACCCTGAGAAAGCGGTTCAACTTGCTTTCGAAAACCGCCTTGAAATAAGGGAACAGGAAATACAAATCGAATTGAACAAACTCAATATCAAACAGCAGAAATCGGCTGGAATGATTCAGAGTGACCTCACAGCTTATTACGAGAAAATCGGTATCAGTGGACAAAACACAAACTCCAGTTTTTCTAGTTCTGTAAATAAATCGTACACCGACTTTCTAAATCGGCCTCAAAATTTTGGAATTGGCTTAAATATATCCATACCAATCCTCGATTTCGGGGAAAACAAAGCACAAGTAAAAGCAGCACAAGCAAGGCTAAAACAGAATGAAATTCGAAAAGAAGAAGTACGACGTGGCATCGAAAGGGAAGTACGGAATCTTGTTGCCGAGCTAAACAGCAGTTTGCAGCGGTTACAACTGCTCGAAAGAAACGTGTCCGTTGCTGAAAAAAGTTTTGAAATTACCCGGCAGCGTTTCTCCGATGGAGATATTGACAGCCAGGCATTGGCACTGGAAAGGAACCGTCTGAATACTGCGTATAATTCCCATTTAAGAGCCTATATCAATTATCAGTTGATGCTGGCAGATATCATGCGTAAAACATTTTATGATTTTCAAAATAACCAGTCCATAAAATAAACGTTTCTACTTATATTTGGACATCAAGAATCCAACTTAAATTGCAACTATGAATATCGAAGAACTACGCGATTATTGCCTCAGTTTGAAAGGATCCACAGAAGAGTTTCCATTCGATGAGGTGACATTGGTACTCAAAGTTCAAGGCAAAATGTTTGCGCTGATACCTCTTAACAATCCCGAAACCCAGATTTCGCTCAAATGCGACCCTGAACGTGCCATAACCCTGCGCGACGAGTATGAAGCTATAGTTCCGGCCTGGCATTTCAATAAGAAGCATTGGAATACCATTAAAATTATTCCTTCTCTCCCCAAATCATTGCTCACAGAGCTCATCAATCATTCCTATGAACTTGTAGTCTCTGGCCTGCCAAAAAAGCTTCGAGAAGAACTATTGTAAAACTCCCAAGTACAAAAATACATTTGTAGCATAAAATAACCTCACGTATATTTTTAGCACTAAAAACCGCTCAGAAGCCTTATTGAAGCCAATTAGCTGGCAGTCTACCTATAAAATATCAATTTTCTTCTCAATTTGATTCCAAGAATGCTTTCTCTGAGCCAGAAACCGATTGCCTCATTTAGTTACCTGCAACAAAAAAGCCCCACATACTATGTATGCAGGGCTTTTGAAAAACGGCGGCTATCTACTCTCCCACTTTTCAGCAGTACCATTGACGTTGACAGGCTTAACTTCTCTGTTCGGAATGGGAAGAGGTGGAACCCTGTCGCTATAACCACCTAAATTAGGTGACAGTTGACAATTGACAGTTGACAATTATAAACCGTATAGGATAGATTTATTAAAAGAAGAGAGAAATTATAACTTAGCAAGGTAATACCATACGGCACAAAAAAAGCTATCGGGCAATTAGTATTACTCGGCTCTACATTTCTGTTGTACACCTGTAACCTATCAACGTGGTAATCTTCCACGACCCTCAATGGAAATCTAATCTTGAAGATGGCTTCGTGCTTAGATGCTTTCAGCACTTATCCAAACCGAACGTAGCTACTGGGCAGTGCTCCTGGCGGAACAACCCATTGACCAGAGGTTCGTCCAACACGGTCCTCTCGTACTAGTGTCAGACCTTCGCAAATTTCCTGCGCCCACAACAGATAGGGACCGAACTGTCTCACGACGTTCTGAACCCAGCTCGCGTGCCACTTTAATGGGCGAACAGCCCAACCCTTGGGACCTTCTCCAGCCCCAGGATGTGACGAGCCGACATCGAGGTGCCAAACCATTCCGTCGATATGAGCTCTTGGGAATGATCAGCCTGTTATCCCCGGAGTACCTTTTATCCTTTGAGCGATGGCCCTTCCATACGGAACCACCGGATCACTATGCCCTAGTTTCCTACCTGATCGACTTGTCGGTCTCTCAGTCAAGCGCGCTTATACCATTATACTCTACGACCGGTTACCAATCGGCCTGAGCGCACCTTTGGAAGCCTCCGTTACACTTTTGGAGGCGACCACCCCAGTCAAACTACCCACCAAACAGTGTCCTCGCATTCACGAGTTAGAACTCAAATAATTAAAGGGCCGTATTTCAAGGGTGACTCCACGAACACTAGCGTGCCCGCTTCATAGTCTCCGGCCTATCCTACACATCAATTACCCAAATTCAGTGTTAAGTTGCAGTAAAGGTTCACGGGGTCTTTCCGTCCCGTTGCGGGTAATCGGCATCTTCACCGATACTACAATTTCACCGAGCTCACAGCTGAGACAGTGCCCAGATCGTTACACCATTCGTGCAGGTCGGAACTTACCCGACAAGGAATTTCGCTACCTTAGGACCGTTATAGTTACGGCCGCCGTTTACTGGGGCTTCAATTCAAAGCGTCGATTGCTCTAACTTCTCCTCTTAACCTTCCAGCACCGGGCAGGTGTCAGGCCATATACTTCATTCTTCGATTTTGCATAGCCCTGTGTTTTTGTTAAACAGTCGCCTGGGCCATTTCTCTGCGGCTTCTCATTCAACATGAGGAAGCGCCCCTTCTCCCGAAGTTACGGGGCTATTTTGCCTAGTTCCTTAGCTGTGAATCACTCGAGCGCCTTAGTATGTTCTACTTGACCACGTGTGTCCGTTTGTGGTACGGGTACTTATATGATTAACGTTTAGCGGATTTTCTTGGCAGTCTGATTACATCCATATCCGGTTGTACAAGTACGCCCGGTACTATCAGGTTCGACTCAGGGAGCGGATTTGCCTACCCCCCTCAATATCTACACCCTTTAACCTACTATTCCGTCAGTAGGCAGGACTTTCACTTCTGCGTCCCCACTTCACTCATATAAGTAGTACTGGAATATTAACCAGTTCTTCCATTGGCTTCGCCTGTCGGCTATACCTTAGGCCCCGACTAACCCTGATCCGATTAGCGTTGATCAGGAAACCTTAGTCTTCCGGCGGAGGTGTTTCTCGCACCTCTTATCGTTACTTATTCCTACATTTGCTTTTCCAGCCGCTCCAGAGTAAGTTGTCCTTACGCCTTCTACGCTGTACTGGAATGCTCCCCTACCAATTGTACAATGTACAATTCCATAGCTTCGGTAATATGCTTATGCCCGATTATTATCCACGCCAAACCGCTCGACTAGTGAGCTGTTACGCACTCTTTAAATGAATGGCTGCTTCCAAGCCAACATCCTAGCTGTCGCTGCAGTTCGACTTCGTTAATTCAACTTAGCATATATTTGGGGACCTTAGCTGATGGTCTGGATTCTTCTCCTCTCGGACATGGACCTTAGCACCCATGCCCTCACTGCTGCAAAACATTTATATGCATTCGGAGTTTATCAGGACTTGATAGGCGGTGAAGCCCTCGCATCCAATCAGTCGCTCTACCTCATATAAACTATTGCAACGCTGCACCTAAATGCATTTCGGGGAGTACGAGCTATCTCCAAGTTTGATTAGCCTTTCACCCCTACCCACAAGTCATCCGAAAACTTTTCAACGTTTACCGGTTCGGTCCTCCATTTCGTGTTACCGAAACTTCAACCTGCTCATGGGTAGATCACTTGGTTTCGCGTCTACTCCCACTGACTATGGCGCCCTGTTAAGACTCGCTTTCGCTTCGGCTGCGGACCTGAAGTCCTTAACCTTGCCAGTGAAAGTAACTCGTAGGATCATTATGCAAAAGGCACGCTGTCACACCACGAAGGTGCTCCAACCGCTTGTAAGCGAACGGTTTCAGGGTCTATTTCACTCTTCTATTCGAAGTACTTTTCACCTTTCCCTCACGGTACTGGTTCACTATCGGTCTCTGGGGAGTATTTAGCCTTAGCGGATGGTCCCGCCAAATTCACACAGGATTTCTCGTGTCCCGCGCTACTCAGGATACTGCTATCAAATTAAAAACTTACCTGTACAGGATTATCACCTTCTATGATTGCTCTTTCCAAAGCATTCCAGTTCATTTGTAATTCAAATATCGCAGTCCTATAACCCCAGCTATGCATTACTACATAACTGGTTTGGGCTGTTCCGCGTTCGCTCGCCACTACTTGCGGAATCACTTTTGTTTTCTTCTCCTAAGGGTACTTAGATGTTTCAGTTCCCCTCGTTCGCCTTCCATATAATGGAATAACATAGCTTCACTATGTTGGGTTGCCCCATTCGGAAATCTCGGGATCAAAGGTTATTTGCACCACCCCCGAGCTTATCGCAGCTTATCACGTCCTTCATTGCCTCCCAGAGCCTAGGCATCCACCGTTCGCTCTTATTTGCTTTTTTTATTTCTTGTTGCTCGTATCCTTATCAGACGCACAACCGTGCGTCTTTACAAATACTCAATGCATTATTTAGATTGCTCTATCGTATTGCATTGCTTTACTACTTTTTCTCTCTTTCTTTCAATATATCAAAGATCGCTATTCAATGGACAATTGACAATTGATAATTGACAATTTGTTTATCTCACGATAATCCATTTAAATGTGTTGATTCTTAGTGGTTCAATACTAATAATCTGTTTTCATTACTTTTCCAATACTCGCTTGTATTGTGTTTTACTCTCCTTGTTCATTGTCAACTGACCACTGTCAATTGTCAACTTTTTTGTGGAGAATATCGGGCTCGAACCGATGACCCCCTGCGTGCAAGGCAGGTGCTCTAAGCCAACTGAGCTAATCCCCCGAGTTCAATTCATAATTGACAATTGATAGTTGACAATTATATTTCGAATTTGACTTTGGTGTGATTATGACTCTTTAACTGTCAATTGTCAACTCTCCATTGTCAACTTCTTTTGTAGTCCCAGGCAGAGTTGAACTGCCGACCTCTACATTATCAGTGTAGCGCTCTAACCAACTGAGCTATAGGACTGGCTTTCTGACCCCTAACCCCTAAAGGGGGATCGAGACTTACATTTCCCCTTTCTTATTCCCCTTTAGGGGTTAGGGGTTATTTTATATCACAAACAACGTAATGTAGTACTCGGAATTTCCATCCCTTGTATATACCACTTTTCTACTTAATCGATAACATCACTCCAGAAAGGAGGTGTTCCAGCCGCACCTTCCGGTACGGCTACCTTGTTACGACTTAGCCCCAGTTACTAGTTTTACCCTAGGACGCTCCTTGCGGTTACGTACTTCAGGTCCCCCCAGCTTCCATGGCTTGACGGGCGGTGTGTACAAGGCCCGGGAACGTATTCACCGCGCCATGGCTGATGCGCGATTACTAGCGAATCCAGCTTCACGGAGTCGAGTTGCAGACTCCGATCCGAACTGAGAGAGGCTTTAAGAGATTAGCATTTGCTCGCGCAGTAGCAACCCTCTGTACCCCCCATTGTAACACGTGTGTCGCCCCGGACGTAAGGGCCGTGCTGATTTGACGTCATCCCCACCTTCCTCACACCTTACGGTGGCAGTCTCACTAGAGTCCTCAGCATAACCTGTTAGTAACTAGCAATAGGGGTTGCGCTCGTTATGGCACTTAAGCCGACACCTCACGGCACGAGCTGACGACAACCATGCAGCACCTACACAGACGCCATTGCTGGAAGACCAGTTTCCTGGTCGGTCGTCTGCATTTCAAGCCCGGGTAAGGTTCCTCGCGTATCATCGAATTAAACCACATGTTCCTCCGCTTGTGCGGGCCCCCGTCAATTCCTTTGAGTTTCATTCTTGCGAACGTACTCCCCAGGTGGAATACTTAACGCTTTCGCTTTGCCACATACAGTATATCGCATACAGCTAGTATTCATCGTTTACTGCGTGGACTACCAGGGTATCTAATCCTGTTTGATCCCCACGCTTTCGTGCCTCAGCGTCAGTTGTATCCCAGTAAGCTGCCTTCGCAATTGGTGTTCTGTGTTATATCTAAGCATTTCACCGCTACACAACACATTCCGCCTACCTTATTTACACTCAAGACCTGCAGTTTCAATGGCAATTTTACGGTTGAGCCGCAAACTTTCACCACTGACTTAAAGGTCCGCCTACGCACCCTTTAAACCCAATAAATCCGGATAACGCTTGGATCCTCCGTATTACCGCGGCTGCTGGCACGGAGTTAGCCGATCCTTATTCGTAAAGTACATACAATAAGTTACACGTAACTCTTTTTATTCCCTTACAAAAGAAGTTTACAATCCATAGAACCTTCTTCCTTCACGCGACTTGGCTGGTTCAGGCTCTCGCCCATTGACCAATATTCCTCACTGCTGCCTCCCGTAGGAGTCTGGTCCGTGTCTCAGTACCAGTGTGGGGGACCTTCCTCTCAGAACCCCTAATGATCGTTGCCTTGGTGAGCCGTTACCTCACCAACTAGCTAATCATACGCATGCCCATTTGTAAGCCATAAATGTTTAACCGAAAAACCATGCAGTCTCTCGGTATTATGCGGTATTAGTCCGAATTTCTCCGGGTTATTCCCCTCTTACAGGCAGGTTGCATACGTGTTACTCACCCGTGCGCCGGTCGCCACCTCAGATTGCTCCTTGTGCTGCCCCTCGACTTGCATGTGTTAGGCCTGTCGCTAGCGTTCATCCTGAGCCAGGATCAAACTCTTCGTTGTATCTTGTTTTTTTATTTGCTCGGATGCTATCTCTTAATTTATTTGTAGATAATTGACGTGGTATAAAAAATTGATATTCTCATATCGAATTTCCCTTTTAAAGAAATTTCCCTTCCTTATACTACATTATTTCGTTGTTCATGTATTCTCAAAGATCGACGCTTTTTAATTGAAAATTGACAATTGAAAATTGACAATTATTACTTTCACTTCGCAGTGATTATTTTAAAAAGACTTCTTGTGATACTAAAAAACAGCTCCCTGTTTCTTAACTTGTTTTGCTATCGTTTCACTTCAAATTTTCAAGGCGAAACGGACTGCAAAGGTAATACTTATTTTTGAACTACCAAAACTTTTTGAAAAAGTTTTTCATTTATTTTTGTTCGTTCAACTCGGCTTGAAAAGCAATTTTACTCAGACAACTGTTTTTAATCCAGCTATTTACAAGCAACACTTTTCGTTGTTTCCTTCCCTCTGAAAGCGGCTGCAAAGGTAATGCTATTTTTTAAACTACCAAAACTTTTTGAAAAAGTTTTTCATTTATTTTTTAGCGCCTTTTAAACCGCGTTTTCCAGTATTTCTAAAGTACCGTGCTTCTCTCTCAAAGCGGGTGCAAAAGTAGTTACTTTACCAATACCAACCAAATCTTTTTACTCCTTTTTTTTGCTAAAAAACATACTTTGAACATAAACCCCTGGATGAAACCGAATTGAAGAGAGAAAAAATTTCGAAAAATGTTGATTGGCCTAAGCTGTTCCCACCTAAAACCACCCTTTTTTATTGTTGTTATTACCATTTAAGAGTAATTCGGAGGAAGATTAGCCGATAATTTCTACGATATTTTGTTGCCTTGAAGACATATTCTGTTGAAAATTGCTGCAAATATGAACCGGAAGTTCGATTTTACGAAAAAATAGGACAGAAAAAGTCTGAAAACAGACAATCCGGGAATTGAATTTTACCGAAAAAATTGAAATTTAATTCCACAACCCAGTACTTAGCCTACTTTGATAAGGGATTTTTTGTGCAAATCAATCAATAATAGTTCGCAGAGATTATCTTTTTCCATGTGCATTTTCACAAAAAAGACATTATTTCATCCAGTCGGTTATTCTGAAAGCCAGAAATAATCAGCAATTGACCCAGGTATTATAAAGAAAATTGATCGAAAGAATTGTTGATTCCATTATACAAAAGGAGCTTGTTTGCTGTTACGGTTCCTAATCCGCTAGCAATTTTCACAACTTCCATGGCCATTAAACTTCCGATAACACCCGGAACAGCCCCAATCACCCCAACTGTTGATGCAGATTCCAGAGGTTGTTCGCCGAAAATATCGGAATAAGAGCAACTGCCTTTGTAATTAAAAACACAAAGTTGCCCTTCGAATTCCCGAATGGAGCCATGTACAAACGGGATATTGTGTATTTTTGAATATACATCTATGATATAGCGGGAATCATAATTATCGGTGCAACCCACCACAACATTGTATTGCGGGAATAACTGACCGGCTAATTCGGCAGTCAGATACCTATTATATATATGTATATTTACGTGCTCGTTCAACTTCGACATTTTCAAAGCTGCTATTTCTGCTTTAGGCAATCCTGTTTCGTCCGTAGTGTAAAGAATCTGACGTTGCAAGTTTGAAAGCGAAACCAGGTCGCCATCCACGATACCTATATTTCCGATGCCGGCAGCAACCAGATATTGTATTACCGGACAACCTAAGCCACCAGCCCCAATAATCAACACACGCGCTGACTTCAACTTCTCCTGCCCTTGCTCACCAAATCCGTCAATCAGCAAATGGCGGCTGTATCGCTCTTTTTCTGTTGTTGAGAGTGTCATTATATATAATGTATCAGTTTCGGTTTATTGCAAACAAATATCCCAGTCTTTCCAAACCGCTTCGTAACCATTTTTACGAATATCAGCTTCGACAGCCTGTGGAATTCTGTCATTGCTAACGGCGAACTGCTCCAAGGCCTGGGGATATGTAGCATAACCGCCCGGCTCCGTTTTTGAACCCGCACTCATGGAAGTTACGCCAAGTTGAATAATATTATTTCGGAATTCTTTGTTTTCACGGGTTGAAACGGAAATATCCACATCGTGATCGAAAATACGGAAAGCCAACATCAACTGTACATACTCTTTATCAGACATAATAACATTAGGTTGGAAGTGGCCATTTTCAGAAGGACGCATACGTGGAAAGTTAATGCTGTATTTTGTTTTCCAATAATTTCGCTGCATATACCGCAGGTGATGAGCTAACATGGTTACATCCGTACGCCAGTCTTCCAAACCTATTAACACACCCATGCCGACTTTATGCACTCCGGCTTGTCCCATTCGGTCGAAACCGTTAACCCGCCAATCGAATTTTGATTTCATGCCACGTGGATGATATATATTGTAACGTTCCTTATTATATGTCTCCTGAAAACAAACTACCCCGTAAAGTCCGGCCTGAGTCAACCTGAAATATTCTTCCGTAGCAAGCGGCATCACTTCGATAGACAGATTATTAAACATCGGTTTTGCCAAACGAATGGCTTTTTCAAGATAATCAACACCTGCATCACGGGGATTCTCACCTGTAACCAAAAGCAGATTCTGAAATGGGCCGATTTCTTTTATTACTTTCAGTTCATTCATGATTTCATCCTCGGTAAGAATGATGCGTTTGATGGGATTGCTATGCTGAAATCCGCAGTAAACACAAGAGTTCATGCACGAATTGGTCAAATACAGCGGCACATACATTGAAATGGTTTTCCCAAAACGCATTTGCGTATATTGACGGCCGAGTTGTGCCATTTGCTCCAGATAAGGTTCGGCAGCAGGGGAAATGAGCGCCATAAAATCATCAACTGACAGCAAATCTTTCGATTTTTGCAATGCACGTTCAACGTCCGCACCGGTTTTGGCATAAATTGCCTTTGTGGTTTCTGCCCAGGAAATATTTTCTAATTCGTCGGAAAACATAACTCAATAATTTACGATTTTTGATTATACAATTTACGATTGCTTGCATTTATTTTTGCTATAAATGAAATCTTGAATTGTGTAATTTTCTTTCTAATATATGTATTTCAAATTAAGATAAGAAGGAAGTGAGCGGACTGCTGGCTTGTGCACCCATTGAGCGGACTGCCAATTTCGCCTCGAAAGCCATGCGGCCGGCTTCTACAGCCATTTTAAAGGCCATTGCCATCCGAACCGGATCGTTGGCAGCGGCAATGGCTGTATTAATTAGCACTGCATCAGCACCCATTTCCATTGCTTCCGCGGCATGTGAAGGAGCACCCAAACCGGCATCAACTACCACTGGCACATTACTTTGTTCAATAATAATCCGTAAAAACTCACGGGTTTGCAGACCCTGGTTTGAGCCGATTGGCGCACCCAAAGGCATAACGGCTGCCGCTCCGGCTTCTTCAAGTTTTTTACACAAAACCGGGTCCGCCTGAATATAAGGCAGAACAACAAAACCGTCTTTTGCCAGAATGCGCGTAGCCGTTAATGTTTCTTCTCCATCGGCCAACAAGTATTTCGGATCGGGATGAATTTCCAGTTTCACCCAGTTTATTCCCAGCGCTTCGCGTGCAAGCTGTGCTGCGAAAACAGCTTCTTTTGCATTGCGTACACCCGAGGTGTTCGGCAAAAGATTGAGTTGTGGATGACGGAGATGAGCCAGAATATCATCAGAATCACTATTGATGTCAACCCGTTTCAATGCAACAGTTACCAACTCAGAACCTGAAGCAAGAATTGCTTCCTCCATTATTTTATTTGAACCGAATTTGCCTGTACCCGTAAATAAGCGTGATTCAAATCGTTTGCCAGCTATAATTAAATCTTTCATTTTGTGAGTAATTAAAAAGACCCCAAACCCCTAAGGGGCTTCAAGACCTGTATGTTTTTATTTTTTAAAATTTATCAATTCTTGATAATGTTGAATATTTTCCTCTATTTTGTCATCTTTCATGATAGAACCCGCCAAAGCAATGCCATGAATTCCGGTATGTTTAAGGCTTTCAATATCTGAATCGAGAATTCCGCCAATTGCAATAAGCGGAATATGTATGTTTCCGTCGGTTAATCCGGAAAGAATTCTCTCGTAGCCTTCTTTCCCAAGAACCGGACTCAGATTTTTCTTGGTAGTTGTAAACCGGAAAGGCCCCAGACCAACATAATTCACTCCTTTTTCGATCAATGAAATAATGTCTTCCAATGTATTTGATGTTCCGCCGATAATATATTCGTCACCAAGAATGGTGCGGGCTTCGGAGGGACACATATCTTTTTTACCAAGATGAACTCCGTGTGCACCGGTTTTCTTTACAATATCAGTGTGATCATTTATGAGCAAAATAGCATTGTGTGCATTAGCAACGGGAACAATTTTCAATGCTTCCTGCTCAATTAATTCCGTTGACGCATCTTTCATCCGCAACTGCACCCACTTGCAACCTGCTTCGTAAGCACGTATGGCTTGTTCGGCATGCGAGATTGTCGGGTGATCGGTCGTTATGAAATGTAGTTTAGCTATTTCTTTATTTATCGGCATGGTGATAACCTAAGTTTAAATCGCTACTAAGAATAAATTTCTCTACATACGTTTTGGCATAAACACAGCTTTCAATTAAGCTTCCACCCTTAGCCAGATTAGCTACAATTGCAGCCGAAAGCACACAACCTGTTCCATGTTTCGACTTTCCATGAAAAGACGTTCCGGGAATCTCGATATAATTACCTTTCTCAAAAAGCAAATCACAACCGGTTTTTTCCAGACGATGACCGCCTTTGATTAATACTGCTGTTTTGGGTTTGCGTTCTTTCAAAATATCGTGATCAGTTCTCCACAAAGTTTCAAATTCATTCCAGTTGGGAGTTATCAGGGTACAATTTTCTTCCAAAAAGCTCAGTTCCAATGAACCTTTAGCATGAAAATCAAACCCCGACGAACTTTTCAGAATTGGATCCCAAACAATTTTAATGTCTGGATTGATACTTTTTGCGACTGAAATAATTTGACGCAACATATCAAAATTCTGAACCAAGCCAATTTTCAATGCTTCGAAATCGTAGTTTTTAAGCAACGTTTCAAGTTGCTTCTTAATTGTTTCAATGTTTATCCATTCAACATCAATAAAAAGACTGTCGGTTTGAAGAGTATTGGACGTGATAATACCCATACCATAAACTTCCAACATTTCAAAAGTCTTACTATCGGCCAAAACTCCGGCGCCAGCTGTAGGATCAAAGCCGGCAACAGTCAAACAATACGGACGGTTACTATTCATTCTTGAAATTCTTGAAATTCTTGAAATTTTTTAAATATGCTTATAATCTCATTTACTGAACAACCCGCTTTTGCCGGTTCCCAAATGCTCCCGAGCAATGCAAAATCATCAAAGCCAAGTTCCTTCACTGTTTTTACATTTTCCAGGGTGATACCTCCGAGTGCTACAATATTATAGTTCCGTTTCGCGGCAAGTCCTGCTTTCAATTCTTCAAAATTCCATTGCTTCGAATATCCTTCTTTTGAAATAGAAGGAAACAACGGACTTAGCAAAACATAATCAATTGTTGAGCGAACGCTTTTTAACTCATCAAGATTATGAACCGCTATGCTTTTCGTGTATTGAACATAATCAAAATCCGCCAGCAGGTGTTTTGTCTTTTCAGTAAAATGTATTCCCTTTATCCGAAATGAATCCAGCAGTTCATAATGGCTGTGAATCATTATCCGGGAATGAAACTGCTCATCAATTTTAGAAATAAATTCACTCAATTGATCTTTGCGAAAATCCGGTTTCCGAACATGAAGTACTTCCAAACCCTCTTCGAATAAGGCGTTTATTATTTCCATTTCGCAGGGAACAGAATAAGGATTGGTGATAAGTATCATGATTTTTTTCGATTATAAATACACTTCGCTTCCGGCTTCTTTGAAAAGTTTGGCTTTCGACTCCAGTTTTTCCGACATTTCGCGAATCTCATGGCTGGCCCTCATGGAACAGAAATGCTCACCGCACATGGAGCAGAAGTGAGTGGATTTATAACCTTCGTCCGGTAAAGTGCTGTCGTGGAAACACATGGCTTTTTCCGGATCGAGCCCCAAGGCAAACTGATCTTTCCAACGAAATTCGAAACGGGCTTTCCCCATGGCATTGTCGCGAATATCAGCTCCGGGAAATCCTTTCGCCAAATCGGCCGCATGAGCCGCCAGTTTAAACGTCACCACACCTTCCCGAACATCCGTTTTGTCCGGCAATCCCAAGTGCTCTTTTTGAGTCACATAGCAAAGCATGGCCGTTCCGAGCACGGCAATTATGGTTCCACCAATGGCAGAAGTGATATGGTCGTAACCCGGTGCAATGTCAGAAACTAATGGACCGAGGGTGTAAAATGGCGCTTCGTCACATTCTATCAATTGCAAATCCATGTTTTCTTTGATTTTATGAAATGGCACATGTCCAGGACCTTCAATAATTACCTGCACATAATGTTTCCGCGCAATTTTATTCAATTCGCCCAATGCTTTTAACTCGCCAAACTGGGCACGGTCATTTGCATCGGCAATACAGCCCGGCCGCAATCCGTCGCCCAACGAAACGCCGACATCATATTTGGCAAGAATCTGACAGATTTCATCAAAATGTGTATATAAGAAATTTTCTTTGTGATGCGCCAGACACCATTTAGCCATGATAGCACCGCCGCGCGACACTATTCCGGTCACGCGTTTCTGCGTCATTGGAATGTGATGCAACAGCAACCCGGCATGAATGGTAAAATAATCCACTCCCTGCTCGCATTGCTCAATGAGTGTATCTTTGTAAATTTCCCAGTTGAGGTCTTCCACTTTGCCATTTACCTTTTCCAGCGCCTGATACAATGGCACGGTACCTACCGGAACCGGCGAATTCCGAACAATCCACTCCCGCGTTTCGTGAATATTGGCACCTGTAGAAAGATCCATGATGGTATCGGCACCCCAACGGAACGACCAGACGGCCTTTTCCACTTCTTCGGCAATGCTCGACGTAGTAGGCGAGTTGCCGATATTGGCATTGATCTTCACCAGAAAATTCCGGCCAATAATCATTGGTTCAGCTTCCGGATGATTAATATTAGCCGGCAAAATAGCTCTTCCGGCAGCAATTTCCTCACGGACAAACTCGGGAGTGATGAATTTCAACGCAGCAGCCAGTTTGCTGTTATTCGTTTTTTTGTAATACTCCTTTGCACGCTGATTTTCACGAATAGCTACATATTCCATTTCAGGTGTAATTATTCCCTGGCACGCATAGTAATATTGCGAAACACATTTCCCTTCTTTGGCCCGAAGCGGTTTGCTGTTTTTATGGTCGAAACGCAAATGATCCAGCGTTTTATCAGTCAAACGGGCACGGCTGTACTCTGAAGTATAGGTATCAAGCACATCTACATCATTGCGGTCGAGAATCCATTGCTCACGAAGCTTTGGAAGCCCTTTTTCCAAATCGACAATTACTTGCGGGTCGGAAAACGGGCCCGATGTATCGTAAACCGTTACCGGCTCATTTTGCTCAATAGTGTCGTTGCTTAACCTGGTTTCGGCCAGATGAATTTCACGCATACCCACTTTTATATCATACAACTCACCTTGTACATATACTTTTTTTGAATTTGGAAACGGCTTGCCAAATACTTCATTTAATTCTGAAATCATATTGTCGAATGTTGACCTCATCCTCGAGGGAAAGGGGGATGTGGTATAAATACTAAATAGTAATTGTAATTTTCTTACTCCCCTTTAGGGGTTGGGGGCATTTTACTTCAACCGCCGGATGCCGCCTTAATGACCAGCATTCTATCGTTTGTTTGAAGTTGTGCAGAAGCCCACTGATGTCTTGGAACTATCGAATCGTTGATGGCGATAGCCATACCTGCGGAATTGAGCTGAAGTATTGATGATACTACATCATTCACCGTAGTTCCTTCAGGAACCACTTTTTGTTCGTCGTTAATCTGGATTGTCATATCAAATAAAAATTACTGGATTTTTTATTTGAAATTGTGGGAAGGGAGCCTGAAAAGCTCAGTTAGAATTTCCTTGTCAGCATTACCTGACCAGGTTCAATGGGTATAATCTCAGCCGTTGGATGGGCACCCCTCTTTAAATTTCGCTTGCAAAAGTAAGGAAAAGATTCGAACAAAAAAGCAAATCCGGATTTTTTTACATTGGATCCACGTCCAGATTCACCCACAAAGATTTGAATTTGGGCTCGGCAATAACCTGGTTGGTTACCTCACGAAGGATTTCTTTGGCACGTTCGGCCGAGGCTTCTACTTCAAACTTGAGCAGAATATGGCGGATATACAAATTCTGAATGCGGGAAACCGCCGGCACATTAGGTCCGAGCACACGGCTAGAAAAAACAGCACGCAGATCGGCAGCCATTTTATTAGCAGCCTGTGTAACAATGTTCGGATCGCGATGGCGAAGCACAATCTGGATCATCCGGAAATACGGCGGATACCGAAACAGCCTTCTCTCTTCGCATTGGGTGGCATACATGGCGGCATAATCATTCCGGATAACTTGCCCGATAACCGCGTGTTCGGCAGTGGTGGTTTGCAAAATCACCGTGCCGCGTTTGTTTTTCCGTCCGGCGCGACCGCTCACCTGCGCCATCAGTTGGTAAGCCCGCTCATGTGCACGGAAATCGGGGAAGTTGAGCATGTTATCGGCATTCAGAATACCTACCAGCGACACATGTTCAAAATCAAGACCTTTTGATACCATTTGAGTACCAATGAGAATATCCACTTTATGCTGTTCGAAATCGGTTATGATTTTATCGTATGATTTTTTTGAACGGGTAGTGTCCAAATCCATACGCGACACACGAGCCTGAGGGAAAATCTGCCGGATCTCATCTTCAATCTTTTCAGTACCAAAACCTTTGGTGGAAAGTGTTCCGGGTATTTTACATGCCGGGCAAATATTAGGGATAGGCTCGGTGTATCCACAATAATGGCACGTGAGCGTATTAAACGATTTATGAACCGTCAGACTCACGTCGCAGTTTTTACATTTTGGGACACAGGCACAAGCCTTGCATTCGATGTAAGGAGCATATCCACGGCGGTTCTGAAACAGAATCACCTGTTCTTTGTTTTGCAACGCCTTGTTCATTTTCTCCAACAAAGTATCCGAAAAATGGCTTTCCATTTGTTTTTTCCGGTAAGCCTCTTTGGTGTCCACCACCAGAATTTCGGGCATGGCCATTTCTTCGTGACGCTGGTTCAGCTCCACCAATCCAAACTTTCCGTTTTGGGCATTGAAATAGGTTTCGATAGCAGGCGTGGCAGTGCCAAGAAGGGTTTTTGCACCGTGCATGGAGGCCAGTACAATGGCAGCATTGCGGGCATGGTAACGTGGCGCGGGATCGTATTGCTTGTAACTCGACTCATGTTCTTCGTCCACAATGACCAACCCCAATTGGCGGAAAGGCAGAAAAATGGACGAACGAACGCCGATAATGACATCGTAACTTTTGTCGTTCAATACATTGTTCCAAATCTCCACCCGCTCCGCATCGGAGAATTTGGAATGATAAACACCCAATCGGCGTCCGAAAACACGTTTCAAGCGGGTGGTGAGTTGGGTGGTAAGCGCAATTTCAGGAACCAGATACAACACCTGTTTCCCGTCGGCCAATGCTTTATTGATTAAATGAATATACAGTTCGGTCTTGCCGCTGGACGTTACGCCGTGCAGCAACACCACTTGTTTTTCGACGAATTGTTTCTCAATTTCACGAAAGGCTGCTTGCTGAAACTCGTTGAGGGGATATACTTCGGAGGTTTGAATTTCGGACACATCCAGCCGCCCCACTTCTTTCAGGTAAGTTACCAACACACCGCGCTCCACCAATCCGGCCAGGATTGTAGCAGAAGCGCCCGATTTTTCGAGCAAATCCTTCCGGCTGACTTCGCGTTGAAGGTTAGGAGTCAGGCATTTTGATAGTTCAATGTATTTCATCAACACTTCCAACTGCTTTTTGGCACGGCTCAACTCGTCGAAGATCCGGCGCAGGTTTTCTTCCTGTACAGCCTCGGCAGTAATCCTGACAAAAGTTTCCGTTTTGGCACGGAACTTATCCGTCAGTTCCTCGCTGACTTCCACCGCTCCTTTTTCCAGTAGTTTGGTCAAAGTCGGCATCACGTCGCGCATCTCCGTCACTTTATTGAGCTCGGTAATGGTCACCGGCTTACCTTCGGACAAAGCGATCAACACTTTCTCTTCTTTTTCGGAAAGAACCGTTTCGGCTTCAAATTCAGGATTGATGCACACCCGTGTTTCGCTCTCCAGCTTCAAACCCGCAGGAACCGCAGCCTGATAGACATCTCCCAGAAAAGCCTGATAGTACGACGAAATCCATTCCCAAAACTTCATTTGCGGGCGACGAAGTATCGGGTCATTATCCAAAAGACATAAAATATCTTTGGCTTCATAAACCGTAGGCATCACCATATGAACAAGATGTACCACCGCCGTATACATCTTCTTTTTGCCAAACGGCACCACCACCCGCATGCCAATGCGCACCGAATCGGCCCATTCGTCCGGAACGGAATAGGTAAAAGTGCCCGGCAATGGCAATGGAAGTATGACGTCGACGTATTTCATTTTTGTAGAGACGCACAGCCGTGCGTCTTTATATATATACTGTAACCGAGACGCACGGCCGTGCGTCTGTACAATGCAATGCAAAGGTAACAAAGAATTGAGAAAGGGCAATTGGAGAATATAGGGATTGGACGAAAAATAAATCCGCCTGAATTAAATCAATTGTAAAAATTAAGTATATTTGCAAATCGAACCGATAATCGAAATACATATATGAATGAATAATTAGCACCTTTCAATCCAATTTATATACAGAGTAAAATCTACAGCATTCGTGGAGTTCAGGTAATGCTTGATAGAGATTTAGCTCAAATATATGGCGTAAAACCGATCCGGCTTCGCGAGCAAGTAAAAAGAAATTTTAAACGTTTTCCTTCTGATTTTATGTTTCAACTTACCGAAAATGAAGTTGATTACATGGTATCGCAAAATGCGATACCATCAAGAAAGCATTTAGGTGGTTCCTTACCTTGGGTATTCACCGAGCAAGGGGTTTCAAATCTATCAAGCGTATTAAACAGCGATCAGGCCATTGAGACAAATATATTAATTATGAGAGCCTTCGTTGAAATGCGGAAATTTATTTTAAACAATGGTCAATTATTTCAACGGCTGGAAGGACTGGAAATGAAGCAAATTGAAACAGACAAACGAATTGACCAAATACTGGATGCGCTGCAAAGCGAAACAGCCAAACCGAAGCAAGGCATTTTTTACAATGGACAAATTTTTGATGCTTACCTGTTTATTTCGGATTTGATTAAAAGCGCAAAACAATCATTGGTACTTATTGATAATTATGTGGATGAATCGGTATTAATCTTGCTTAGCAAACGAAACGCCGACGTAAAAGCCACAATTTACATCCAAAACATTAGCAAACAATTGCTGCTGGATGTAGAAAAACACAACAGGCAGTACCCACCGATACAAGTCCTTGAGTTTAAGCAATCGCACGATCGGTTTCTGATCATAGATAACCGGGAAACATACCACTTCGGGGCATCGCTCAAAGACCTGGGCAAAAAATGGTTTGCGTTCTCCAAATTCGAAAAGGAAGCCTTGGAAATGCTGGCTAAAACTAAATAATGTTTTTCAAAATAAATAAAATATATTTATAATCCACTTATATAAATAATATATCCACTAAAATATATTTATTATCTAATGTACGAAATTACTAATCCATTATTATAAATTCATATTTTATTCAGATTAATAAAATATTATATTAAATATATTATTTATATTTGCAGCTAAATAATTTATTATTATGGAAAATTTAAATAATGATTCAGATAAAGTAAAAAAGGTGAAGAGATATACATATCAATCATTAGATATATGGATTGGTAAAATGAAGTTAGCATTCAATAATTCTTCTCTTCCTGAAATATACCCTTACCTGCTTACAGTTGGGTACGATGAAGCGAAACTCGAAACCCTGAAAGGAAAACTTGCAGAACTTATAAGTCTCGATCAGGCGCAGACTAAGGCACAGGCCGAACAGCAGGCTGCCACCAATGTGTCGGACAAAAAACGCAAAGAGATAAACGCGCTATACCTTAAACACCGGTCGCTGCTCAAGATTTTGCTAGGTGGAAACACTTTGGCAAGTGCGTCGCTGAAGCTCAACGGGCAGCGGAAAAAATCGTACAGCGAATGGTTTCAGGACGTCAGCAGTTTTTACGCACAACTAGCGCAAACCCCCGAACTAGCAGCCCACGCCGCAACTGTGGGGATAAGTGAGGCAACGACTGATTCGCAAAAACAACTGCTCGCCGACCTGCAAACACTGAAAGAAACGCAGCGAAACAAAACCGCCAATACCCGCTTGGCTACTGAACAACGCAATGGTGCGTTCAATGAGTTGCGCCCGCGCTACTCGGAATATATTAAATATGCGCGGATTTTGCTCGCCGGCAACCAGGCACTCGAAGCGTTAGGGATTACGGTGAGAGGAAAATAATCGCCCGCCCGGATTCAAATAAAACAGTACCTTTACGACACAAACAAAAACTCATTTCATGCAACTATACCTCGCCCCGCTTCAAGGACTTACCGACTGGATTTTCCGTGAATCGTACGCTGAACATATCGGACAATTCGACAAAACGTTTACGCCTTTTGTGCGAATGCAAGGTGCCGAATTTTACCGTCCAAGCCAGTGCAACGATTTGCTTCCGGCACATAACAGTTTTCAGAAACCCGTTCCGCAGTTCCTGGGAAATACGGCCGAATCTTTCAAACGCTTTGAAGAATTGTGCATAGAACATGGCTACGAAGAGGCCAATATCAATATGGGCTGCCCATATCCTATGGTCACCGGCAAACGAATGGGTGCAGGACTGCTGGCACATCCGGCAGAAGTAAACCAACTGCTCGAAGGGATATTTGCGGACACCAAACTGAAAATTTCCATCAAATGCCGCCTGGGGCAAGAGAATTCTTCCGAATTCGAACAACTGGTTCCTATCTTCAATGCCTTTCCGCTGGAAGAAATCATTATTCATCCACGTATCGGAAAGCAGCAATACAAAGGCGAAGCGGACACGGAGGCTTTTGCCCGCTACGCCAAACAGTTGAATAAACCGGTTTGTTACAATGGCGATATATTGAATGTAGCTGATGTGACTCAAATTCAGGAATTGACTCCGCAAGTGGACCGGTTAATGATTGGCCGTGGCATTCTTCAAAATCCTTTTTTATTGGCAGAAATCCGTCAACAAGAACTGACGCTTACTGAAAAAATACGAATGCTCCGAAACTTTCACCTGGCCATAATTGAACATTGCAAGCAAAAATACTCAGGCGATTTGCACATGCTCAAACGACTGGAAGAACTGTGGGAGTTTCATGCTAAAGGATTTGAAAACGGTCACAAAATATATAAACTCGTGAAAAAGAGCAAAACGCTCGCTCAATATGAGGCGGTTGTTTTCAAAGCAATTAATGAAATGGAATAATCATTTTCGAATAAATCCTGTCGGGAATTTATTATATCCAAGAATCATTTCAAGAAACAAGTTGTATTTTTGTACAAAACATAATAATTATGACAGCAATAGAATTGAAAACTATATTGATTCATCGTATAGCCGAAATTGAAGACATATCTTTTCTTAAAGCAATCAAAACCATCCTTGATTCCAAAACGAATAGTGAAATCCTCACATTATCAGCCGCGCAGAGAGATGAAATTCTGGCTTCTAAAAAGGAAATTGAACAAGGATTGCACACCGGCCACACTGATTTCGACAAGGAGATAAAAGGATGGTTAAAAGAGAAATAGTTTGGTCGCAACGAGCCAAAATTAAGCTTTATGACATATTGAGGTTCTTTGCCGAAAGGAATCAGAGTAAATCCTATTCGGAGAAACTTTATAAAAAATTCAATAAGGAACTGAAGTTACTCGTCAAGCAACCCGATCTGGGTCTAAAAACGGAAATTGAATCAGTAAGGGGTTTGATTATTGATGATTATATTCTGTTTTATGAAGTGACAGCGGACAAAATCATTGTACTTACAGTGTGGGATTGCCGGCAAAACATCGAAGATCTTAAAATCAAATAAGCTCCAGCCCTATTCACAAGCATTAAACTATGATTGAAGAACAAGTAAAGGTACACGATAAGTTTTCGATGGAGTTCAAGGTTGGATTCATTGCCCGAAAGGATCAAAAAACCAACGATTTTGCCATGAATATCTGGATGTTTATTCCAAATAGCCTGGATATAAACCGGTTTACCTACAGCAAAACGAATTTTTATCGGGATTTGAAATCAAATATCCGTCAAATTACTCCTGTTTGGAAATTAAACGAAATGGACAACGGCAATAAATCGCCATTGAACTTACTTCGAAAATCGCTTACAAACTTTGCTCAACAACCTACTGACGCAAATCAGCAAGACTACGAATTTCATGTGAAAATGTTTCAGTCTATCCTGAAAAGCGCTTTGCGTGAGGAAGTCAGGCTGATAAAGGACGCTGCTCTTTCAGAAACTTTGTATCTTACAGAGGAATTTTACCGCCTAGTTCTCGAAATTTCAGCCCAGTACCGTCAACTTCTCAAAATAATAGACATTCCGTCTATCGACAAATCGCTTCGCGAATACTTCTTGTTTGGCGATGAATTTATGAGTAACGTGATTGAATTCCAGACATTCCGCCTCATGGACCGGTTGAAGAAGAAGGATCCACAGATATTTGAACTCGTGGGAAAGGATTTGCAGGAAATTATAAGCATGGAAATTGCATACCGGCAACGAATGGGTTACCTGTTGGTTGAGAAAAATGCTGAGAAAAACAATCACGAACTGGTAAACCGCCTAAGCTTGCTCAAAAAGTACATCGAAAGCCATTTATATCTTAATATCGACAAACGCAAAGATGGAGTGTTGGTGGAACAGTTTCTGTTCAGCCTGGCAGCCGGTATTTCAATGATTTTTGCGACGGGAATTGCATTTTCCATCCAACAACGATACGGCAGTTTTACCATGCCCTTGTTCGTAGCATTGGTAATAAGCTACATGCTGAAAGACCGGATTAAAGAAATGACCCGTTTTTACTTTGCCCACAAAATGGGCAAACGCTATTTCGACCATAAAGCCACCATGAACATAAACCAAACCGATATTGGTTGGGCCAAAGAAAGCATGGACTTTGTGTCGGAAACAAAGCTTCCTCCAGCCATTGTAAAAGCGCGGAATTGCACTTCAATTATAGAAGCCAACAACCGCGCCAACAGCGAAAAAGTGTTGCTTTACCGTATGCAAATGCAAATGGACCGGGAGAAACTAAACACAAACAGCGAGTTCAGTACCGACGGTATAAACTCCATTATCCGGTTCAACTTTTCGGAATTTATCCGCAATATGGACAATCCCGAATTTGCACTTTATTACCCCGACGAAGCTGAAGGTTTTGAAGTGATTGAAGGAGAAAAGCTATATTATCTGAACTTCATTATAGAAAAGAAGAACGATACTCAAAATGAAACAAAGCGCTATCGGATTGCTTTGAACCGGAACGGGATAAAGAAAATTCAGAAATTTGAATCGGATCAGCCTTTCTTAGTGCAACCTTCCAAATGATCGTTTACCATGCCGGCAGCCTGCATAAAAGCATAGCAAATGGTAGACCCCACAAACTTGAATCCGCGCTTGAGCAAATCTTTGCTCATGGCATTCTGATTCGGGAGACTTTGCAGGAATTTCGGCATTGCAGGTGGGGTGATTGATTATCGGCTTTCCTCCTGTAAATTGCCAGATATATTTATCAAACGCCCCGAATTCGGCCTGCACTTTCAGAAATGCCTGCGCATTTACCACCGTAGCCCGTATTTTAGCCTGGTTGCGGATAACGGAAGCGTCTTGCATTAGCACTTGAATCTTTTCTTCAGTAAACAAAGACACTTTCTCTACCTCAAAATTGTCGAAAGCGCGACGAAAATTCTCGCGTTTATACAACACCGTCCGCCAGCTAAGCCCGGCCTGAAAAGCGTCGAGCACCATAAATTCAAATATCTTGCGGTCGTCGTGAAGCGGCACGCCCCATTCCTCATCGTGATAACGGCGCATCAAAGCGTCTTCCCCCGGCCAGTTGCAATCAGCATTCAGTTTTTGATTCATATTGAATAGTTTTTAGATAATTGTTATCTCAAACAAGATCAAAACGTTTATTACGTTTGCAAAAATACAAAATATCTGAAAGAAATTGCGAAGAATCCATTACCGTTTTTGTTTGGGAATTGTTGTAACTTTGTACACTTAAAATTCAAATTGACACGCATGATTAATGCATACGACATAATAAAAAAGTATTACACCGAAGGTAGTCCACTTTATAAAATCCTGATACAACACAGCGAACACGTACGAGAAAAAGCGCTGGAAGTTGCTTACAGACACCCCGAGTTACATTCGGATGAAACATTTATTGCAGAGGCCTGTATGCTGCACGACATCGGAATTTTCATGTGCGACTCACCCAAAATTCAATGTTATGGAACCAGGCAGTATGTGGAACACGGATATCTGGGGGCTCACATTATTACATTGGAAGGTCTGCCACGCCATGCGCTGGTTTGTGAGCGCCACACAGGCACAGGGCTTTCGCTCGAAACCATCATAAAAAGAGAGTTGCCCCTTCCCCACAGGGATATGGTACCGGTTTCGCTTGAAGAGCAAGTGATCTGTTATGCCGATAAGTTTTTCTCTAAATCAAAACTGGCAACCCCGCATACACTTGATCATATCCGCGAGATATTGAATCGGCACGGGGAAGATGAGTCTGTAAAGTTCTTCGAATGGCACAAACGGTTCAAATAAGAATAGCTTAATTCAACAATTTATAGGAAAATCCGAAGCTCAGCAATTCTTTAAATTGGATTTTTGCTTTATCGCCTTTTGCCAGGATAACCGTGTTATCATATCGTGGATTGAGCGAAAGGCGGGTTGATAAATGGCGGTTAATACTGAAGTTACCCACAATTTCCCAATCAATTTCTACTTTCTCGTAATTGGTATAGAAATTCAGGCGTGAATCGACTTGCAATTCACGAAATGGAGAGTACGAGCATTGCGCTTTAAACGAACTCCCGATTTCGCTCAAGTGATTCTCACCCGTTTTTATACCAAACATATTGGGATTAATCTTTTTCGGATCTGTTTCCTCAATGTAAATATATTTATAGGCAACCGGAGAAACCATTAAAGAGAATAATTTTTTATACTTGTAATCAAGCCCCATCCCGATATTGAGACGAACCGGGGTCAGAAACGTGGATTTAAGCCCCGTTGAACTTACCGATTTGTAATTTTTGAAAAACTGGGTTGAAAAATCAACTGAACCACTGTAGAAAAAATTACCACCCGCTTTTATTCCAAGTTTACTATTGATCTTGAAAATATCATCGTTTATATTTAGAGCTCGAAGGGCGGTAGTATCATTAAACACCGAATAAAAGCCCATCCTCCATTCACCGTAATTTTCCCACTGAACGTTTTTCTTATTATCGTAGTTGAGCTGACCGGTCAATAATCCCAATACCGACATAGTGCTGGTACCTCCCTGATACCAATTGTCGGAGGCCAGATTCTGTGAAAACTGCAGCAACGAATTGGCTTTTTTCGACCAGGGGCCAAGTTGCTCCTTTTTCACATACATTTTTCGGTTAGCTGCATTTGCCAGTTGGTCATCATCCACAAACTTGATATCTTTTATCGGTTTACCAACTATCAAATGGCTCTTCGTTCCGTTTGGATCAGGCAGTTCGTCGTACGACATGATATACACATCAGCAGCTTTCCGGGAGATTTCGTTTCTTGCTTCTGCCCGCAAACCGGTAATAATTTGCTCTGCAGTTTCGTATTTAGGAGAAATAATATAGTTTTCGTCAAGTTTTACAGGCTTGGTTCCGTAATACAACTCATGAAAATCGGGTTTCAGGTCATATTTGAAATTCTTTGGATAACCCATAAAAACCAACTCTATAAAAAACGGATTGCATTCCAAAAGCATTGAATCTATTTTTACAGGCACAATTTCAGTCGGAATTTTATAATAGCGTACTGCATTTTCCGAAACTCTCTTTTCGAAATTCTCTATTAAAACTTTAGTATTTACAACCTTATTAGTTTTCTTAGAAGGCGCTGGGCGTGTTGGTTGGCTGGTTTCATTTGCAGCAGCATTAAGTAAGCTGTCGGGATCAATAACTTCTTGCTTCGTGATGCGAATGCTATCCGTTGGCAACAATTGCTGTCCAGACACATTAACATTCATTCCTATTATCAAAAATACAATCCCTATCAGATACTTAAACTCCATAATCCTGCTAATTAACTAATTATCCTATTCCCGGAGTGCAAAATTACGAAGAAAAGCTGATCCTTTCGAATCAATAATCCGTAAATCCGGCCGGAAGAGATTTGTTGCCGGTTTTTGCACCCAGTTCTTTTATTTTTTCGGCTGTACGGATGATATTTCCGTTGCCGTCTTTCATTTTTTTCATCGCATCGTCATACGAGTTGGACGTACGGTCGATATTGGCTTTGATCTTAGCCATATCTTCGGCAAATCCGATAAACTTGTCGTACAACGTGCCGCTTAACCTCGCTATTTCCTGCGCATTTTTGGTCTGGTTTTCCTGTTTCCAAATGGAAGAAATAGTTCTCAATGTTGCCAACAAAGTAGTTGGACTCACAATCACAATTTTACGTTCCCAGGCGTATGCAAATATTTCGCTATCGCCCTGCACCGCTACCGAGAACGAAGCCTCAATGGGTAAAAACAACAATACAAAATCGGGCGTATTGATGTTTTGCGCATTTTGGTAGTTTTTTTCGCCCAACAGTTTAACGTGGCTGCGCAGCGAGTTGATATGTTCTTTCAAATAAACTACCCGTTGCTCCTCCGTTTCCGCAGACATCAGACGTTCGTAAGCTACCAGCGAAACTTTGGAATCGATAATGATATGTTTGTTATCCGGCAAATGAATAATCACATCTGGCCGTTGCACGCTCATATCAGCACCTTCCACCACTTCCTCGCGTTCATACTCTTGTCCTTTGGTCAGTCCCGAACGCTCCAACACACGCTCCAAAATAACTTCACCCCAATTTCCCTGCTTCTTCACATCGCCTTTCAGCGCTTTGGTCAGGTTATTGGCTTCCTCGCTAACACGAGCGTTTAGTTCTGTCAGTTTGCGAACTTCTTCGCGCAGACTAATTTTATCCCGCAATTCCTTGTCATAGGTCTCATCTACCTTTTTCTCGAAGTTCTGAATCCTTTCTTTCAATGGATTCAGTATCTCGCTCAGGTTTTTGTGGTTAGACAACGAAAATTCGTCCGAACGTTCTTTTAGAATTTTCGAGGCGATATTTTCAAACTCCGAGGTGAGGCGTTTTTGAAGTTCTTCAATCTCGCCTTTCTGGTTTTCGAGTCTTTCAACCAGGTTCTCGTTTGAAGTTCTCAGCGCTGCAAGTTCCATGCCACGATTGCCTGCAACCTCTATTTGCTGCGTTAATTCTTGCTGCAGCCGCTGTATTTCCTCGTTCTTGATCCGGAGTGTTTCCAGCGTAACCGATTTTTGCACTTCGGCTTCGGCTTGCGCTGCTGTCAGGCTTTTTTCGTTGGATTCGTAAGCCGTCCGTTGTTCGTTTATTTTTTTGGAAGAAAGAAACCAGGCAACCAAAAAACCAATGAGCAGGGCCGAAAATGCAAATATATATTCCATTGTAATTCTAAGATTTGAGGGTAATGTGAATTGAAAAAAGCTTGATTTATCAAAACAAAGTCGGATGATCTTCTTCCATTTTGCGGATAATGGTCAGCATGACAGCTTCGCGGATAAACTTCGACTTGTTTTGCACCTTATACTTTTCAATATAGCGGTTTAGCGCTTTATTTTCTTCGTCGTTCAGGGTGAAAATTTGTCGGTGAGTGCGCAATGAGTTACGCTGCGAAACGGGAAGTATCTTCTTTTTTGCCATAGCTTTTCTATATTCAGCGCAAAAATAATATTATCCGGCCACATAAAAGTAACTGACAGAAATTATTGTTGCATTTTATATACATTTTTATTGTCTGAATTCGTCTGTTTGAGGCTCTTTTGAACGTCTTTTGTACTTTCATTCGGTTGTTTAGCCCGCTAAACGCTCTCTTTCAAGTCCAAAAGCCATTTCAAAATAGCTCTCAAAAATTACAACAATAATTTCTTCCAGTTACTTAACGGGATTAATTCAAAAAACTGTATTTTTGAGAAATGTTTTAATACTTGTCTACCGGCATATCGGCGGTTTACTTATTTCAATGAACTTCTTTTGTCCTATTTATTTATGGCTCAACACAATGATTTAGGCAATTTGGGTGAAGAACGTGCCCGAGCATACCTGAGTTCAAAAGGTTATAAGATCAGGCACACTAATTGGGTAAGCGGAAAACTTGAACTGGACATTGTGGCAGAGAAAGATGGCTGGCTAGTGGTGGTGGAAGTAAAAACGCGTTCAACCGATACTTTCGAGCATCCTGAAGAAGCCATTACTATCCGGAAAATCCGCAATATCGTTAATGCGGCCCATGAATATATTTTTCAGTTCGATTGGCAGGGAGAGACACGTTTCGACGTCATGTCTGTGATTCCGCATGGACAGGACTTTCTGATTGAGCATATCGAGGATGCCTTTTTATCGCCCGGAAAGTGACAGAAAGATGGGAAGGGAATTTCTTTTATCCTGCTAAACCGCATTTTCCCAATATCCGCGCTTCGAGTTCCTGAGCCTCTCCGGCAGGCATTTGGGCTGAATCAAATTCGCCGAGCAAAATGGATTTAGCCTCTTCGGCAACCGGGATCAAATCAGGATGCATGCAAAAAAAGTCATCCCACATCTCTTTTAAAATAAGATTGGGATTCACCACGTAGTTAATGAAATCATCATTTACCAACAGGCTGATTACGTTTATGTCTTTAGTTGAACTCACTTGATTGCTTTTATTTTACATTAAGACGCAATCAAGCACGGTTCGTACTCAATTATAAAAAAGTATTTGCTTTTTCAGGCCGCGAATGTGCGTAGTTTGGAAATTCCCCGATGAATCAGGTTCCGTACCGATTGATAATTCATATCCATAATTACGCAAATGTCCTCGTATTTCCGTTCCTCAATATAATACAAAACAATTGCTTTGCGCTGACGAGGTGACAATTGGTCCAGCATGCGGGTTACGAATGCATTGTCAAGCTGCTCTTTTTCGTAAGCAATATAGTCTTTTTCTACATTATCGCTCGAAATCACATCCAGCTCGTCCACCGACACGTCCGACAGATTAACCCGCTTGCGGCTTTCGTCGCAAAGTTTGTTTTTCAACGATATCAGGATGTACGATTTAAAATTGGCAACCGTATCCAATTCCGACCTCTTATTATAGATCTTTACGAACACTTCCTGAATACAGTCTTTCAAAAGCTCCATATCGGTGGTCAGTCTGCAACCATAACTATACAACAAATTGACATGCATGTTATACAATTTGGTGAATGCAGCAGTATTGCCTTCACGAAACTCAGCAAGCAATTGAGCTGTTTCTGAGTCTGCATTTACATAGGTCTGTTTTTTCGGGTAATTGTTTTCCATCACGGCACAGAATTAAATTGGTTACAAATTTTCTATGCAGCAAAAATACTGTGCACGTCCATCAAGTGGTTGGAAATTCTGATTTGGATGTAGTAAAAATAGGTAACATGCTTTACAACATGTTTTTGTGTGAAAAATAAGAACTTTGAACAAGAAAAAAGCCGAATCAATTCGTGTATTGATTCGGCTTTTAATAAAATTATTGAGAGTTTAATCACATTTTTTGAAACCAATAAGCCCCTAACCTATCATCAACAACCTTTAAATCAAACATTTGCCCACCAACTACAGTTTTATTCAGCAATTGAACGGCTCCGGTTTTGGGATCAATAAACTTCAACGTATATTTTCCTTTTTCCAATGGAACAGAAATCTCTGATTTTGATTGGGCAAAAATGATAATTCCCGTACCAGATTTTACCAATGCCTTATATTTATCTGTATTTACGGGCATCACAGCCATCTGTGCAGCATCTTTCAGAAACTGTTTATCGGAAACAGACAACACCGGACAAGAACCTCCAGCCATTAAAACAGCCCACGCCATATCGGGGTAATTTTCGGTATAATAGGTAACCGCCTTCTCCGGGTACTTTGTGCGATATTCATTCACAGCTTTATATGCTTCATCGAAAGTTACTTTACCCACTTTCAGCAAGCGGGCATGTTGGCGCGGTGCCAAATTCAGTCCACCCTGAGGCGCATATACCGTTCCATCGTCTTTATAATGCCAGTAACGAATGTCAATGATATCAACCACAGCCGCACGCTTGGGGTCTGAAAGAATGGAATCCTGCACATCTTTCGTAGTGCTCAATGCCACCAACGCATTTCTGCCGGTTTCGCGCTGCCACTCATCTATCACATCCAACCAGAATTGCACAAAATGCAGTGGACCGGTATACTCAGCACTAATGAGTTGAATTACATTTTGATTTTCGGCAAAATTATTCAAACACTGGCGGATATACGTCCGGTAATACTGGCGCCTCACAGGATTTGAGATATCGTAGAACATTTCGGCACGGAAAATCCGTTTATCACCTGCAAAATTCACCGGTTCGGGAAATAACGAATCGTTGATGTTGTTAGCCGACCGCCACGGGCTATCGACCCAATGTGCACCAGCCTCAATAATATTATGCTGGAAAAAGTTTTCGTGAAACAAAAGCATTCCGGCTCTCTGCCCCTTGTTTGCAAACTCCTTCAAGCGCGACCAGTACCAAGCGTTCGGACGATTCAAATCATATTTCGACAAGCCATCCCAGGCCACACCTTCGCCACTACGGGCAAAAGGTTGTTCGTATCCCGGTCCCCACACATCGCCATCGCGGCGACGGATACGTTCATGGTCATCTCGACGGCGATCGGTCCACAACCCGTAATTGTGATCCAAAACGGCAATGCCATTTGATTTCATATTGGTAATTACAGAATCAATCCGATCGGTCAGTCCAAAGCCTTCGCGCCCCGCAACAAAACGCGTAAGATGCGGTCTTGTAAGATAAGAAGCAATATAATTAGGTTTCAGTTTTCCGCTCCACCATTGTACATCCAGTTTGTCGCCGGCTATCAATGCCCCATCGCAAACCAGCCGTCCGTTTTCTACAGCAATGGTTGGCCTATACGCACGAACTTTCAGGGGTTTGCTTTTCAACTCATTTATAGTCATTAGCTTTGAATGATCTACCGACGGTTTGAAAACAGCCTGATTGATCCACATTTCGTAGGTAAGAAGCGGTTCGTAGGCTTCTTTCATCATCTTTTGAGCATCAGCAACAGGAGGGCTGCTGGAAGCATCGGTATTTTTCGGTAGAATCCGTCCGCGATCCGATACATCCTGGTTCAAACGCGCACCCAACTGAGCGTAATAAATGCTGCGTGGCTGCACGTGATTATTGGACTCGGCCCATTCCCCATCGCCCGAAAACTGAGCCCAGCAACCGTAAGCCCGGTTTTTGGCGTCATCTGCCGGCGAATAACATTCAATTTCAGCAGCTGAACATTGCCAGAAAAGGCTGTTTGCTGTACTCCAACCGGCTCCGTTTTTACTTTGTCCCAGATTTTTAAATGTCAGGTTATGACCATCTGACATTTACTATATCAAATAATAATCCGCAAGCCCAGGCATCGATAGCTCCGCTGAAACCCAACGCATTTTTGGCCTCACATTGTACAAAAGCATTGGGGCCTGGAGCGCAATACCCGGCTGCAAAATCATTGATTCCATTTTCGGAATAGCAGCGCTGGAACAAATTCTGTTGTCCCATGCTGTAAAAAGTAATCCGGCGGAAACCGCCTATTTCGGAAACAGGATCTTTGGAAATGCAATCTTCAACCGTAATCTGAGAAGTGGTTGGCTGTAGAAAAACAGCATTTCCAGCAAAATGGGAAAAATTGATCTGACGAACCCAGCAATTCTCTGCATTTTCAATGGAAACACCCGTCCAGCAATGATCTTCGTCCTTCGGATATTTTTTGTTGTAGTCGGAGATCAGCGTCAGATTTTCGACACCCGACTCCGAAATACGTCCGGTCCATTCATATCTGAACACTTTAGCTCCACCAAATTGGGCATCTGATTGCCACGGTTAATGGCGCATTGATAGTCACCACATTTCCGTTGATATCCGTCACAGTCCGGTCCCAACTGACATCAATATCGCCGGGCTTCCATCCTAATGCGCTGATACCGCCGCCATAAATGTCGCAACCAACCGATTTAATCCATTCTTTGGTAGAAGGACGGATAATTTTCAGGCGGTCGCCCACTTTCAGTTTTGCCGTCGAGGCCACCTCAAACGTCTTTTGATTAACCGGGATATAAGTTGAAACAAGCTTTAATGAATCTTTTATTGCCTGATTGTTCACTCCTTCGATATGCAACAACGCACTCCGGTCGACCCCATGTTTCAACAAAACCGTTCCGGTCTTTGAAGTTCCGCGCAACACAACCCCGGAAGCCTGAATCCAAAGATTTTTTTCCAGGTTGTAAACTCCATTATCCAATAATACAGCCCCACGAAATCCATTTGCATCGGGTTTCAATCCCGAAACGTAATTAATCGCGCGCTGGATAATGTCCGAAGCATCTCCCTCCTGTTTTGGGACGAAAATAACATTGTTCACATTAGGAATATCCTGCTCCGAACTTTTGTAGCCACAATAGGAAAAATCGAGAATCCGATTGCCTTTGGCATCCTGCAGGTAACTGATTTTGCCATCTTTTACCTGTAAGGGGAAATTTTGCGCGTTAACAAGTTGTGCTAATCCAAGCAGAAGTACACAAAGCGTCTTGAAAGGATATTTTAAATTATTCATTTTTCTATCTTTAAACTTTAGCAAAGTTCAGAACTTTGCTAAAGTTATTTTCTAATTACATCAAACTGGTACGACCAGCGAGTGTGTCGTGATTATTCTTAGGATTTGTCCAATCAATTTTCTTTTTGGCATCAATTCCGTTGATATATTTTTCGATATTGGTATACCCATCACCGTTGCAATCTTTCACCGCATCGGTAGCGTTATTCGGGTTCAGGCCATTGGCTTTTTCCCATGCATCGGGCATTCCGTCATTGTCCGAATCAAGTACCGGTTGTCCTTTGTACTCGGGCAATCCGCCAACCTGACGTGGATCGGTAATAATTCCTTTTTTATAAGAATCGGCCGGCAAGCGGCGTTTTACGTATTTAGGCACAAAAAGCGGAGCATTTTCCTGGTAAATTGGTTTTCCGGTGATTACTGTTTTTACCACACGCGCATCCACGGCATCGCGTTTCGGGAAAGTGGCACCTGCATTTTTCAATACAAAATCATACGTTTTTTTGGCAGACATGATATTGGCCGGCTGCATAGGCATTTCAAAAGGTTTGGCCGACTTTAATGTCTTTCAAATAATCGGTCAGCTTAAACTCTTCGGCCAATTGCACGCCACCATCCCAGTTATCTTTGGTCACTTTTTCGTTTCCTTCCACAATATTGCCATTAACATAAGCCTTCCCAAACTGAGTCGGGTGGCTTTTGTCCCGGCCGGCTTCCGGCTTCAACAACCGATAGGATATCGGTTCACCGGCAGGCGTAATAGGACCGGGCTTAAAGTAATTATTGATAATATTGTAACAAACTGCGATGGTCGCCGCCATCCACGGAACGGTTCCACCAGTTGAAAACAACATTATTTACAAAGTTGAAACCACCATCCATACCTACCGAGCAGTTGCGGCTGATATTGGAAGCCCAAAGATTGCGCATAAACAAGCTATTATGCCCTCCAATAGTAGAACCAAAAGCATGATTATAGGCATCAAGCGCTTCCGAGAAAATAGAATTTTGAATGGTTACGTTTACCGTTGGTAGTTTTTCACCCTTTCCGGAAGAATCACGGTCGTACACGTGGCGATAAATAGACATATTTTCATCGAGCCCCCAGCTGGCCGAAACGTGGTCGATCATGATATTGCCCACGGGATTTCCACCCACGGCATCGTCGCGAAATGCCACATCCTGCATCCCACGGCGGAAACGTAAATGGCGCAAAACCACATCGTGGGTATCAATCAGGAACGAAGCGCCCGTCACGCAAATGCCATCGCCCGGGGCAGTTTGGCCGGCAATGGTGATATAAGGGGCACGCAGATGAATGGGAGAATTCAAGCGGATAATTCCGGACACATTGAACACTACAACGCGCGCACCGCCTGTTTCGCAAGCTTCGCGCAGGGTGCCGGGACCTTCATCGGCCAATGAAGTTACAACAATTACTTTACCGCCACGGCCGCCGGGAGTAAAAGCACCGCCCCCTTCAGCTCCCGGGAAAACCGGAACCCGCGTTTTCAGCAAATCTTCGGGTTTCGAGGCCCAGGGTTTGTACGGACGACCATTTTCGGCTTCTTCTTTTTGCACTATTGGCATGGCTTTTTGCCAGGCCAAATCAGACTTGCGGTTTATTTCGGCTTCCTGACGGGCTGCACGCAGCTTCACGGAATCAGGAATAATAGGATATTGTGCCATAAGCGCTGTAGCACCCACCGAAAAGGCCAATATCAGAAATGTTTTCTTCATTCGATTTAATTAGTTTTTATGTTTTTAATAAAACGAATAAAAAAGTCTTTTGTAATCAGAAAAACAGATTTTTCCTGCTTCAGATCAACTCATAATCAAACTCTACAACGGAGACAACAACTCAATGACCGGCGAAGTTATCTCAATGAGTGGAAAAATCATCTCAATGAGTAGCAAAGTCATCTCAATGACTGGAAAAGCCATCTCAATGAGTGGAAAAATCATCTCAATGACTGGCGAAGCCATCTCAATGAGTGGAAAAATCATCTCAATGACTGGCGAAGCCATCTCAATGAGTGGAAAAACCATCTCAATGACCGACGAAGTCATCTCAATGAGTGGAAAAGTCATCTCTATGAGTGGATTTGTCATCTCATAGTACAATTATCCACAATATGTATTCAGAATCAAAGAGAATTGAAATGGGTTTCGCGGTTTGTAACCGCGTGTATTAAGAACGCGGTTACAAACCGCGAAACCCGACTAAGTCCTTAACCGGATATTACCTTTTCCTGTACTTGCTCATGTATTCGGTCGGTGTTTGCCCGTATTTCTTGCGGAAGCATTTTCCATAATAGCCCGATTCCTTGAATCCGACAGCAAACGCCACTTCGGAAACCGTCATATCGGTATTTTTAAGCAATTCTATCGATTTAGTGAGGCGCACTTCTTTTATTGTGTCCACAGGTGCCAAACCGGTCAAGCTCTTCAGTTTTTTGAAAAATGCCGAACGGCTTATTCCCAGGTTATCGGCAATGGAGTCGATATTGAAATCGCTGTTGTCAATATTTTCTTCAATCACCTGATGGATTTTTTCAAGGAACTGAAGATCTTTTTTCACCAGATAATTTTCGTAAGTATCACTTTCTTCAGACCGTTCCGATTTTTCCTGCTTCCACATTTTATCCCGGAACACTTTCCGGTCGCTCAGCAACTGCTCGATAGTGGCAATCAGGTATTCCTTGTTGAAAGGCTTGGTTATATAGGCATTTGCACCCATACTAATGGCCCTTAATTTTGCTTCGTCATCATTTTTTGCCGTTAGAATAATGACGGGAATATGGCTGATTTGGAAATCGTTCCGCATGTGTTGCAACATTTCGGTTCCTGTCATTTCGGGCATCATTTGGTCGGTAACCACAATGTCCGGATGATAGAGGTTTACTTTTTTCAACCCTTCAACCCCGTCGCCAGCCGTGTAAACTTTATATTTATCTTCGAGTTGCAAACGAAGCAGGTTGCACAAATCCTTATTATCTTCCACCACCAGCAGCGTTGGCAAATCAGCTTTGCTTTCGTCCATTTCATTTTCGTCATCGGCTTCTTCCGTTGTTTCAACCGCTTCGCCCACAATTTCCGAAACCTTGTCGCTCACATAGAAATTGACTTCCGAAGGATTAAAATGCTCTTTACCCAACAATAACTCAACGCTAAAAACAGAGCCTTGCTCCTGCTTACTTTCCACATTGATAACTCCGTGGTGCAGGTTTACAATTTCCTTGGATAGCGCCAACCCGATTCCGGTTCCGGGATATTGCACATTTTTAGAGTTCTCGCCCTGGAAGAAACGTTCGAAAATTTCGGAAACCTTATTCTGAGGAATGCCTACACCAGTGTCTTCAACTCTTATCAGGCAACGTTCACCATCGTCGGACAAAGTGGTGGTAACAAAAATGCTTCCACCGGCTTGTGTAAATTTGAATGCATTGGAAAGCAAATTCCGGATAACAATTTCAAGTTTTTCCTTATCGGCCCAAAGCAATATATCCTGATCGGACAAATGGAAGGTGAAACTGATTTCATTCTCTTCGGCCAACACACTGAATTCTTTATGGAACGAATCAATCAACGAATTCAAATCCAGTTGCGACACGTGCAAAACCATCTTGCCATTCTGGATTTTACGAAAATCGAGAATCTGATTCACCAGTTGTAACATTTGGCTGGCATTCTTCTCAATCATCGACACATATTGTTCGCCTTTTTCAGTAAGCTGCTGATGCAATTTCAATTCCTGGATCGGCCCCATAATCAGTGTCAAGGGCGTCCTCAATTCATGGGAAATATTGGTAAAGAATTTTATTTTAAGTTCCGAAACCCGTTGCTCCACATACATTTCGTTGCGCATTTTGATGTAGAAAAGCACAGCACGAACCGACACATAAATGAGGGCCAAAGCCAGGATAACATAAAATATCTTCGCCCACCAACTCAACCACCAGGGCGGCAAAACGATAATCTCAAGCTTAGTCTCGGATTTCAACAAAGAATTGGCCTCATCGATAGTTTGCACCCGGAAAACATATTTCCCGGGAGGCACATTCGGATAAGAGGCAATCCGGTTGCGGCCGTTGAAGTGCCATTCGTCTTCGAAACCTTCGAGAATGTATTTATATGAAACCCGGTTTTGGTTGTAATAATTCAAGGCTGCAAATTCAATCACAAAAGTGGACTGATTATGTTTCAGCGTAATAGAATTGGCATAACGGATGGATTCCCTCAGAATCGGATCGTCGACAAAACTTCGCAAATCGCGGTTCGAAACCAGAAAATCAACAATAAAGGTTTTATATTCGCAGTTATAGGTTTCTATTTTTTGCGGATTAAACGCCAGAATTCCTTTGCGGTTGCCAAACCACAAGTCGCCCGAACTAAGCTTCAATGCGCTTTCTTCTTCCATTTGCACATTCAGAAAACCATCATACCGGTCCAGGTTCCAGAATATCTCTTTCTGTTTGTCGAAGCGCGACAACGAATTTTCTGTGGCCAGCCAAAGCGCATTATCGTTGTCTTCCACAATGGAAAGGATCACATCAGTGTTCAGCCCCTCCTTTTGGCTATACGACTTGAAAACGGGACGTTTCGTATCCTTATCGTATTTCACCAGTTTGCTAAGCCCACCGCCAAAAACGCTTATCCATATTTGCGATGCCGCATCTTTGTACAACACATAAATATCATTGTCCGAAACATTGGAGCTGGCCATTTCGTTCCGGTAAATTTCAAAATTGATATGAGCCGGATTTTTAAAATGACTGTCGAACGACATCAAGCCATCGCTGGTTCCCACCCAAATGCGTCCATCTTTGTCTTCGGCAATGTTCCTAACTTCCATATACAAGCCGTATTTGGGATAATTTTCGAAACTATTGAACTTATTTTTAAACACAACTGAACCATTCTGTGAGGTAATCAGGTTCAAACCGCCACCAAACAAGGCCACCCAAATACGGTGCTGACTATCTTCGTAGGTGTAATACACATCGTCGCCACTAATGGCTCCAGGGTTGCGTTCATCAGCTGTAAAACGGGTAAACGTGTAGCCTAAAGGCGATGCCGAAGTCACCGAAGCACGCACCAGCCCGTTTCCTTTGGTAGAAAACCAGAGGTTACCGCCGGTGTCTTCCATAATGTGATACACATTCCCAATCTGATAATTTTTCGAGGAAAATACTTGCTTCACAGCCCCATTTTTGTCGAGCCTGTACACTTCGGCCTGGCGTGTTGCCACCCAAATATCGCCATTACGGGTCTGGCACATGGTTTTTACAGCCCTATCGGTAGCCGATACCGGACCGGAAGACGGCAACTGGAAAAGATTAAACTGCTGCTTGGGGAAACTTACGCGAAAAACTCCATTGGCGGTAGAAGTGAGCCACAGGATGTTATCTTTATCCAGCAAAATATCAAAGAATACTTTTTTATCGCCGTTTTGAGTCAAATCGGGCATAGAGTTTAAAACCGTAACGGAGGTATTGGAGCGGTCGAACCAAACCAAATCGCCTGAGGTCGACAGGAAAAACATGCCTTGCTCTTTTCCGTCCTGCAATTTAAGCTCTTTGTTCACCTTCCCTACCGGCAAATCAAATCGTTTGCTCAGACGGTTAAACGGATCGTAATAAACAATTGCCGATTGATTTATCTCAAACCAAATTTTATCATAGCTGTCGATATACGAATTGGTCACCACATCGCTGCCCGAAAGGCCCAATGCTTTTAGCGTATTGGCGGTACGCTCATCGTACTCGAAAATACCTTTGTTGGCAATGGAAACAAACAGGCTTTTCCCGTTCAGGCTGATAATATTCTGAACAGCTCCCGCTCCCTGAAACGCACTGATTTTGCTGACGGTCCCGGTTTTGTAATCCACCTTAAACAAGTTCCCGTTGCCGGTTCCCACCCAAAGGATGTTTCCCAGTTTGTAAGCGCACGAAAATTCCATACCGGACTCGTCCGCTATTTTGCGAAGCACAAAATCAGTTGGCTTCGATTTCAGCGCAGCTCCTTTTATACACGATATGATTTTGAAATCAAGTCCAATCCAGTTGATGGTGTTGGCATCTTCCACCAGCAGGTTGTTGGTGAGTTTGTGTTCCCGTTTGCTTTGGGAATCGTAAAGCAGCGAAACCTCCAGATTTCCATTTCCTTTCGAAACGGCTTTCAGCAAATCCTTATTCTTGGTAAGAAGCAGAAGGTCGCCGGTTTCAGTCTTTTGTATTTTGATAATCTTCGGACTTACCGAGTATTTTTTCTTTATCTCATTGAAAACATCATAATACAGTTCATGCTTTTTATCAAACAAATAGAGTTTGTGGTCGATGGTTTTCACCCACAAATTGCCATCCTTGGCTTCAATAATGGCTTGCAGTTTATGGGGAGGAATGTCGGTATTATAATCGTCGCGGCTGTTGTAGCTTTTGAATTTCACGCCATCGAAACTGGTCAAACCATACCAGGTGCCAAACCACATGAATCCATCAGCGTCCTTCATGGCGCAGAAAACCGTGTTGTGGGGCAAACCATTCTCAATGGAATAGTCTTTCACAATCATGTTTTTGTTGGAAAAAGCTGATTGGAAAGCAAATAAAACAAAAAGCGTTAAGAATAGGAATTTCCTCATCTAAAATTATGTTCGAAGTATATTTATAAATTTGTCTGTCCGTATCGAGATACAAATGTATAAAACTATTTATAATTAAACAATTAAAGCTGCTGGTTGGTTTTTGGGCTTTCGTGTTCCGGGTTTTGTGTTTTGTGTTTATTCAAAAATTTTGTTCCACGGATTGTTGCTCCGGAAAGGAACTGCCGGAAGGCCGGCTTTATTTATAAAATTGGACTGCGCAGCTTCGTTCCAGGCAAAACGGACATAGACAGGCTGAGGAACTTCGGAAGATGAAACCACCACTTTGTTACCTTTCAGCTCGGCCGTAGCAGCCACAAATTTACCGTCGGAACCGGCCACTGTGAACCAGATAAGCAGTTTTCCATCACGGCTTGCCAAACCGCCACCGGTATTGCTGAAAGTAATTTCAATCTTATCTTTTACAACCTTCATCGACCGATAAACCGGACCGGAACAAACCAGGTTTTTCATTCCATAGGTTTTGTTCAACGCCACCAACGCCAGACGGCGACCCACTTCCCATTTGTAACCCGGGTGCAGATCCACAATGCTGTCCACCAAATCGGTAATGGTAATCATGCCGGTGTTCCGAAGTTTGAGCAACAAAGCCTGCGATTCCCAGAATTCGGGCAGATTTTCCGGCGTATGCGGACGGACATCTTTGGCTTCCGAATAGGTGTACGGTGCAATTTGTACGAAATAAAACGGTGCTTTCGGCTCGTTCCAATCGCTGCGCCAACTCTCCATCAACACTTTCTGTTTGTAAGCATAACGAATTGTTTCGTTCAGGAAACAGGCCGACTCGCCCTGATACCATAAAAATCCCTTCAGGGCAAACGGTATCACCGGTTGAATCATGGTGGTGTAAAACTTGCCGGGATCACCCCCATCGGCGATAAGCGGGTCAAGTACTTTTCCGTTTTTCATTTTGGGTGAAATATTCAATTTACCAGCTTCAATCCAGGGTTCAATGCGGCTGCCGGGCACTGCCGACGATATCATGCCAATGGGAATATGAAGTTTGGCGTACAGTTCCTTGGCAAAGAAATATCCCGCGGCCGAAAAATCTTTCAACAAGACTTCGCTGGCAATAGCAGGGCTCCAGCCCGCATGAGTGGAATCGGGCGACATATACTTGCGCCGCACCAGAAAGATTCGGATGTTGCTGTTGTTGGCGGTGAGCAAATCATCTTCGGCCGGATGTGCTCCTTTGACCGTATTTTGCAGCTTGCTATTTTTGCGCATCGCATATTCCATGTTCGACTGGCCGGAACAAAGCCACACTTCGCCCACCAGGATATTTTTGAGCACAATGGTATTTTTCCCAGAAATTTCCATCTGGCGGGGCAGTTCCGAAGCTTTCATTGGGCTCAGTTTTATCATCCATTTACCCGAATCACTGGCAATAGTAGTTTTGGTTTGCCCGGCAAAAGTGACTGTCACTTTTTCTCCTTTGTCCGCGGTTCCCCACACAGGTACCGGCTTATTGCGCTGAAGCACCATGTTGTGACCCAGAATTTTTGGAAGAATGACATTGGCATGTGATAAACTGCTACAAGCAAGAAATCCGCCTAAAAGCAACAGGACAGCGGATTTATTTCGGAATAAGGATATTGACACGGCAAAGTTTGTTTTGAGTTTAAAAGAAAAGACGATAACAAAGAGGTTTTGTTATCGTCTTTAGGAATTATTAATATTTAATTGTTGTTATTTTCTTCTCTCCAAACTCAGTTTTTATTTATTAAAGTTTCAATTACATTAATAAACTCAACAACCTGTGGATAAAGTGATTCTACCATTTCCTTGTCATAAAGTACGAAATCATCGTAATCACTACTATGACGTTTTTCAAAAAGAGTAGAATACATATTGCTGATTTTTATGGAAAGTTTTTCGGTTAGTACAAAATGAAGACCCAACATTTGTTTGGCACCGGCATGAGTTTGAGTAGAAATTCCATTTTGAATCAACAATGCAATTACAATGTAGTATGCAGAATAATACATTCTATTCAGAGCTCCATTGATAAACCCTTCGTGCAACATGAGTTCAGCCTCTCTTAAAGTTTCTTTGGAGCGCTGTACCCGATAAGTAACCAATGCATGTAGACTTTCATCATCGAGTACCTGTTTCATAACTCTATTCCTTCATTTACTACGTTAATATAAAAAGGTGTTTTGAAAGGCTGGTTTTCCCAACTCTTACGTGTCTGAATACGAGGACTTATAAGAATGCCTGTGTTTAGCTCTAACAGATAAATAGGAAGAGAAATCTGCTCTTCTTCTTCAAGTGTAATTTTCTCTTTTTCAACCAAAATCAAAACATCAATATCACTATCAGGGCGTGAATCGCCTCTGGCCTCAGAACCATACAGAATAATTTTGGCATCGGGGCTTTGCTGTCTGACAATTCTTGTCAATTGCTCTACTATTTCACGACGACTCATAGTTTTGACATTTTGTTTTACGCAAAAATAATCAATTTTCTGAAACATACTACCTTTGACAACAAAACAAAAATGAGCAGGCGATTTTTACCACCTGCTCAATTCACATTATTTCTTCTCCCCAAACTCCGTTTGTTGTTTCTCCACTTCGTCGAGTAGTTTTTGCTTTTCTGCGTCCGAGAGTTGTTTGATATTTTTTTGCGATGCGGCTTTTGAGCCTTTTACCTTTTGAACATCCATGGTGCAAAACGGCAGTTCGGCCGGAATGCTCTGCAGTTCAATTTCCGCAGCGGTAGGTGCCTGTGTACCTTCGAACTGAACATGGGCTTTTACTTTAATTTTGCCTGATTTGGTGGTCGAGCGAATCAGCACAGGAGCCGAGCCCCACTCTACAGCCCGCGGATTAGCTCCTATCGTTTGGTCGCCGATAATCTCTCCTTCTCCCTCCACGCTAAACTGGATATTGTCTTTTGCCAACCGGCGAACATTGCCGCTGTCGTCGGTAATTTCGGCTACCACAATGATAAAATCCGAACCATCTGCCACCAGTTGTTTACCCAATGCATCAACTGTCAATCGTACTTTGGTTGAACGGCGCGACGGCATTTTCTTTTCACTGCAAACTACTTTCCCATTGATAATTCCTTCAACCAGCAGACTTACTTTTTGCCAGCTCTTTTGTTTGTACGAATATTCGCGGGCTTCCCAGAAGTCGAACACATTATCGAAAGTTACGGGCGCATTAGGCATATGGCCTTTGGCATGTACCACAGGTTTGGTCCATGATTTTCCTTCGTAAGCCGTGAGTCGTACTGAGTCGCAATTGCTGAACACCACCACATCTTTATCCGAAAAAGGCGTCATTTCGTTCAGCACATAGACCATGGGTCCGCTTTCTACATCAGGTACTTTAACCGAAGGATTCACCTGGCTTTTGAACATATAATACGCATATTTGGGCTGGCGGAAGGCATCGAAAATGCCACCCCAATACGGGTCGGGATGGTAACCGCGCTGGTGGTCGAAGGGATGCCACTGCGCTCCGCCGATAAACTGCCCGGTAGTATGAAACATTTCGTCGTACGAAGTAGCAAGCGACAATGCCTGCACCTTCAACGGTTTTTCGCCCCAACTGCGGCTGGCCCGGTTGTTATTGTTGTGCGCATACCAATCGTCCACATTTTCGCCAAACTCGCGGGTAAAAATCGATTGTTTTACTTTACCTTCATCGGTCGGCCAACCGTACACCACATCGTAGTTTTCGGCCACACCCTCCGAATGCAAATCGGCAGCAGCTCCCGGGCGGCCCGGATATGGAAATTCGTCTTTGGTAATTTGCAAGGAATTCAACGAGAAATCTTTCGGGAAGCGGGTTTCGTTCAAAATAGGCTCCCAAAGCAATACCGACGGATGATTGCGGTCACGGCGAATAAGATTTCGCGTATTTTCGTACACCAACTGCTCAAACTTCGGATCTTTGTTCCAAAACTGCCATCCCGGCGTAGCCACAATGATAAACAAACCCAGCTCGTCGCACGCATCCATAAACGCCGGGTCCTGCGGATAATGGGCCGTGCGAATAATCACGCAACCAGCATCGCGGAGGCGTTTGGCATCGCGCCATTGCTGCGAGTTTGGAAGTGCATTGCCCACATACGCAAAATCCTGATGACGGTTGCCGCCAATCAGTTGCCCGTACGGTTTGTCGTTCAGATAAAAGCCATCCTTACCCAGAAACTCGGCTTTGCGGATACCGACACGAACGGTACCACCATCAATGGGAGTTTTACCGTCTTTTACAAGCAGATTCACCCGATACAAATGGGGCGTTTCGGGCGACCAAAGTTGCGGATTGGAAACCGTTGTTTTCTGAGAAACGGTTTTTGATTCGCCGGCTTTCAGCGTAATTTTAGTACTGAACTTCTTCACCGCTTTCCCTGAAGCATCATTCAATGAAGTTTCCAAAGTAACGGTTTTGGCTGTAATTCCATTATTTTTAAGTTCTGTATTAATAAATACATCAGCACTTTTCGTCGAAATATTGTCGTAATGCACAAATACACCGCCACCGGCAGTTTTTCCGGCTTCGATAGCATCAGTAATGGCCACTTTGTTTTTGCAGATCATCCACACATCGCGGTACATGCCGCCGTGGTAAGTAAAATCCAGGGTTATTTGAGGTTTTCCGGGAGGATAGGCTTTGTCATCGCTGTTATCGGCCATAACGGCAATCAGGCAGGTTTCGCCGGCTTTTGCTCCCAGGGCAGTCAGGTCAATTGTTATTGGCAAATAACCGCCCACATGTTCTTTCACCAGTTTACCATTCAGGAAGATTTTCTGTTTGCCCATGATGGCTTCAAAATGAATCAAAACGTCCATTCCCTTGCTTTCGGCAGGCATCACAAAACGCTTGCGGTACCAGGCAATACCCTGGTAATTGCGGCAACCGCTGGTTTCGGCAGGCATCAGCTCCACTGTATGAGGCGCTGCCACCACTTCCCATTGCGAATCGTTGAAAGTTGTTGCTTCAGCTCCCTTCACATCGCCCCGATAAAAACGCCAACCGGTATTGAAATTATAAATGAGTCGGCCACTGCCTTCGAGCGGGAAAAATCCAGCCACGGAAGTAGAGGCTGCAGCCAATGAAAGAATGAAGAAATGAAGGAATGAAAGAATAAGAATGTGTTTAAGTTTCATATAATTGATTTGATATTTACGTTTTCTATATTTGACCCATATTTGACATCAGATTTCTTATCTAAAAGTCAGGAATTCATAACTCTGACTTAGGAAATCCTAAGAAAAAGATACGATTACCCATCTTCAACCTAGCTGTTCCTATCTTTGAGATACAAATTCCTAAGTTTGACATAGGATTTCCCATGTAAAAAATAGGATTTCCTATGATTGAGATAGCTTTTCCTAACTCAAAATTGCGATTTTCTACTTCAAAGGTACAAAATCTTAGTTCCAAACTACAATTTCCTACTTCGAAAGTACGATTACCAAGTTGAATAGTACTATTTTACAAAAACAAAAGGTGTTTGGTATGTTTTAGACGCTAGTCTTGGTGGAATGTAACTACGATAAGAATTGACTTTGGGTTATTTTATCATTATTTCTACATCCTGTTTTCTGTTTTCAGGAATTACCGAAATCACTTTTACATTCCCGTCTTTCAGTTCGGCTTCCACCGTCGTATTCTGCGGCGCATGGAGTTTAAAATGCACATTCCACTCACGTGGCCAGGCAGGAAAAAGGAGGATTTTGCCCTCATCGGTAGTTTGCAACAACATTTCCTGCAGGCCAATCATACCACTGCCACCCCAGTTGTGGTCAGGACTCCAGTCGAAACCCGGTCCCCAGAAAGCAGGGAAACGATACGACCCATCGGCCAATTTGAGTGTGTTGAGCCGTTTCGCCTCATCGGTCAACCCAAGGCAGGCTGCAAAGATATTGTCCTGCTTCCAACCCACATGGCTGCGGAATTTCAGCACATCCGGATCATGAAAATATGTATTCCGGGCAATTTCCAAACTATCTTTTCCAACCCCATACATCCGCCACGGGAAAACGGGATAGAGCTGGGGCGATTCCACGTTGTTGATACGTTCCCAAGTTTTGGCAGGTGCAATCATTGTTTTAGTATCTATAACACGTAACGGAATTTCCGGAATCACTTTCAGCAATGAATCATTCCCAAGCGATTTCAGAACTGTTTTCAACGCCGCAATAGTGCTCGCCGGATTATTGGCCATTTTGTAGGTTTCGCACGCTGAGGCGGGAAACAAAATCAGCTTTCCATCGCCGTCAAACACTTTGCGACCACGCCGTTGAGCCAGATATCGATAATGTTCGTCGAAAAAACGCACGCAACTTTCAATCAAAAGCTTGTAACGGGAGATATCCGCATCCGCATAATTCTTTGTTTCCAAAATCATCTGGCAAAATTCAAGCACGGTATCCCATTCATATTCAAGCCAAGCGTTGTATTCAACTCCTTTATCAAAATAATCCGGTCGCTTCCAACCGTATTCGCTGGGATTTGGCAATCCGAAATTTTCGAGTTGTTCTGCAAAACAGGCTCCACCGTGATTCCAATACGTCTTGGAACGGAGTTCGGCATTCTTCAACAAGCGGTTGTAAAACTCAAATTGCGGAATCATCAAATCAAAATCGCCGCTCTTGAGCATGGGCCAATACACGAGCCGCTGGTTTTGAGCCGTAAAAGTGCCACCGCCCCATTTGCGATAATCGGGTGTGAAATTATACGTTGAATCAACCTGCACAGGGTCGAAAGTAAACAATCCACCGTTGAAGCGAGTCGGCCACTGGCTATGGGCATTGCAGCCCAACATATAGCGGAACAGCGTATAATTGCGTGAGATATTTTCCACCTCGCCGTCCATATGAATAAAACTCCTGTTCCAGAACCCATTCCACCACGCAATGGTTTGTTTGCGGTCTGATTTCGGGTTTATGGAAGCAATGGTTTTGTCCAACGCGGCTTTCCAGTCAGCCACTTTTTCCGCTTGCGAAATTTCCAATGCAATATTTACAGTCTGTTTGTTTGAAGCTTTTTTTGATTTAAAAATCCAAGCCTGATAATCCGTTCCTGCATAAATGCCTTTTTCTGTACTAGTGAAAATAATATTATCGCCCCAAAGCTGACCTCCTGATGTCAGGTTGGAAAGCGGATTGTAAAGTTGGGACTTTACATGCTCCAAACCTTGTTGAGCAACAGTGGTATCGAAAACCGTTTTTGAAGGATTCCTGTGAAAGAACGTAACGGAATTGTCCGCAGCAAAAATGGAGTCTTTCGTAGTGAGCATTCCAGCTGGAACAGCCCATTTGTAGGAGTTTTGCTGGCCTTCATTTTTACGGATCAACCGGTCGGCATATCGCCAGTTTTCGTACCGGATTTCTGACGAAACTGCTCTTTTGCTTTGGATATCGACATGAATTACCGGTTTGAAAACATCCGCCCAAAGCTGAACGGTTGTTCCATTGGCAGAGATTTCCACATAGCCCTCGTTGAGTTTCAGAGTTTGACGAAAATCACTTGCATTTTGAAAAGGATTTGGAGTCAGTTTTATGCGGAAACGCCCTTGTTTAAGCAAGGTATTATTTTCGTCGAAAGCACCACTCCGACTGACGTAAAAAAGCAAATCTGCCGTTTTTCACCCACACGTTCATGCCCACATCGCCACCGCCACACGGCATTCGATTCGGATGAATTTCGTGAGGAAGATGTCCAGGTAAAGTCAGGTTCGGAAAAGGAACACAACAACAGCAAAAGAAGAACCCCTAGCCCCTGAAGGGGAACTAAGTTAGTTTTATTTTGTATGTTCTTCTTAGTCATAAAATATAAATTTAAAATATAATGTAGTAATTCATGTTCCCCTTTAGGGGTTAGGGGTCACCAACTATCACTTCTGAAACTTGACACAGGCAACCCTTCGTTGCTGAACAGATCGCCCTCTACATAGTTTTCGAATGCATAACGCACCGCTACCGGATGCTGAACGGCATCGCTTTTTACGTACATTTTGCTGCGAACCAACCACGCTTTGGCCGGGTGAAACACTTTGTCGGCTCCTGCCACGGTAAACAATTTCGATTCGGAACCCTTGCAGGTTATCCACATGGGTGCACGGTCGAAACTCACCTGTACCGTATCATTATGTATTTCAATGCTTTTGTAAACCGGACTTTCGGAAGCCACGCCCTGAATGCCATAGGTCTTGGTCAATGCCAATAAGGTCAAACGCTCACCGGCAATCTGTTTTTTTGGAGGATGAATGCCTTCTTTCAATCCTGCATCGAGCAATACGGCCATACCCGATTTCGGAATCTGAAGTTCGGCCTGCGCCTGCGCTTCACGCAAATAGGCTGAATTAATCACGTCCTTTCCTTTTTCAGTGATAATGGAATAATCGTATGGAGCAATCTGGCAATAATAAAACGGGATGGTATCTTTTTGCGCCCATACTTTGCGCCAACTGCTCACCATGGTTTTCATCATTTCGGTATAGGTCGAAGCGCGGTCGTAATTCGATTCGCCCTGATACCAGATAACGCCTTTGATGGTCAGGCCTGCAATCGGATTTATCATGGCCTGATAAAGCGTTGTCGGTGTTCGGTTGGGTTCTTTGATATCCGCTTTTGTTTTCGGAATTTTCATCTGCGGAAATGCCTTGAGCATATCTTCACTCATCCAGGCTTCGATGCACGAACCGCCCCACGAGCTAAGCACCAATCCGACAGGCTGATTTAGCGTTTGATTCAGCAAACGACCAAAATAATAACCCGTTGCGCTGAATTCTTTTATCGAAAGCGGATTGGCTTCTTCCCATTTTCCAGTCACATCAGTTTGTGCTTCAATCGTGGAATTGCGTTTTACCGTAAATACACGGATGTTTGAATTGGTACTCCGCAGAATATCCATATTAGCACCTTCCACCGGTTGGTTTTTAAAACCTTTCATGGGCATTTCCATATTGCTTTGACCGGAACAAAGCCAGAGTTCGCCAAGCAAAATATTATTCAAGGCAATGGATTTACCGTTGCTAATGGTGATGGTGTGCGCTTTCCCGTCAGTTTTTGGGGTTTCAAAGGAAGTTTTCCAATTTCCATTGGAATCAGCAGTAGTTTTTGTAATCTTTTTACTCCACGAAGTTTTGACTGTTACCGTTTTGTTGGGATCGGCTTTTCCCCAGATATTCACCTGCGTATTTTGCTGCATCAGCATATTGTCGGAGAAAATGGCCGGAAGCTTGATTTCAGCGTGGACCAAAACCCAGCTAATCATTAGAAAAAGTGCAAAGAAAGTGCGTTTCATTGTATGTTGCTTTATATACTTATAAATAAAAAGACGAATGAAAGCGGTTTTTGTTGCGGAATATTTACAGGAATCTCAGAATTTTCCGATTATAAAATATAGTGAGAGGGTGACTTTGAGTCACCCTCTCACTAAAAATACTAAAAAAAACTATCTCTGCACAATTCTCAACGGCCCGAGCAATCCGGCTTCCAGCAGTTTATCTTCCTTTAGGCGGTATTTGCCATCGGTCCAGATGCCCGGGAAAGGCGGTGTTCCTTTGTCAGAACCATTTATTGCATTTGCCCAGGTATTTGTCACTTCAATTTCGAGAGTATTTATGCCTTTTTTCAAGGCTTTGGTAATATCCACTTCGTATGGCGCTGTCCATGCTGTTCCGCAATCAATTCCGTTTATACGAACAGTAGCAAGGTTGCATACTTTGCCAAGCGAGAGGCAAACCGGACGGGTCTGCTATCGATTTGTTTTATATTATCCGATTTGAAATTAAATGTCGTTTTATAAACTGCCGTGCCTGAATAGTATTTAATCAGCAAATTAGCACTCAAACTCCAGTCGAATAACTCACATTGTTTTGCTTCCTGATTGTTTTTGGGAAACCGGATATCCCATTTTCCATTAACCGGAATGGAATCTTCGAGCAAGAAGACATATTTGTTTACAGCTTCATTTTTATAACTAAAAACAACGAAAACAGATTCATAAGGAGCCAATGTAAGTTTCACTTTGGTCTGGTTTTCGGTTCGCTCAAATTTTCGAATTGGCTCCACTTCGCCTGTCACAGCATTCCACAAAGTCGGCTTATTTTTGGTATTCCGGAAAAAAGCATCGAAGCTGCGGGACACATTTTCCTGATTACTTATAAAATAAATATCGCCCATTTCGCCGGAGCGGTGTGTCCAGGCAATGTTTTGAGGTACCTGCACATCAGATTCAAAACCCAAAGAAGTGTTCAGGGGCAGTTCCGGAACCTGCACACCAGCCTGTTTCAGTTCGGCGATTTTTGCCTGCACTTCGGGCGAATAAGCGGTTCCTTTCGGGAAAACAACCACTTTATAAACTGTGCTATCGCCAAGTTTCATTTCGCCGTTTTGAGCTCTGGCCAAGCGAAGCAAAGCATCTTTATTGAACGAATCGTAGGCATAACCCCGGAGCGGATTTATCCAGTTTTCGGATTTCAGCATGTTGGCAGAATGGTTCACACCGACAGGCATTTCCATCATGGGTTGACCATCGTTTGCCAATCGTTTACGTTCGCCTTCCACTCGTTCGGCACCAACAAGTCCCGGAAGCATTGGAACTAACTTATCCGGTGTAAATGCCCGCCGTGGAAATTCTTCCCCGGTAAACACGGCAATGTCAGTCACCGGATGACCGTATTGCAGCAAAGTCTGGCAACGCGCCACATAATCGACAAAAGCTTTACCCGGTTTCCACCAGGTTTGGTCGCGCTGAAAATAAAGCCCAATACCATCGAGCGTTGTCCCTGGCGCTTTGTCCAGATATGGATTATGTACAAAAATATGAAAGAAAACCTTGTTGATTCCTAACGCAAAATTGCGGTCGAGAAGGGGTTTCAGCATGGCCGGATCTTCATCCCAATTGGTGCGGAGCTGTGTAAAACTTTCAGACTGAATGATGTTTTTGCCGTAAATATGTGCACCACTGATGGCATCGAGCATGTCATTCGGTTTGTCGTGGGTAGGGCTCTTCAGCCAGAATTCTCCCATCGGGCGATCCACTTGGTTGAAATGCAACAGCCCATCGCTCACCATCGTAGGCGCCACGCATTCGGCAGAAATTTCGCAACCGTAGGCTTTGGCATTTCTCACCATTACTTTGAAAAAAACATCGTTTACCAATTCGCCAATAGTAGTCCTTACGTCGCGGAGCACTTGTTCGGATTTTCGGACACTTTCAATGGGGAAACCGGCCAGCACAGGCAAATAAAGCATTAAATCATAACCGCGGCGAGCCTGAAATTCGGTGGCAAAATTATGGCTCCAGTTCTGGGTGCCACATTCCCAACTATCGATGTGCATAAATTTCAACACCCGTTGAGCCAACTCCTTGTCCGTTTCCTTAAATGCAGCCCCAAACCAGTTATCGAATTGTTTTTGAACAGCCACTTCGGAAAATTTATCACATTCCAGCCCCTTTCCACCACCTCCGGTTGCGTTGGTAAGTCCGGTGGAAGTATGCCCCATGCGCACGATACGCCAGTTGCCGCGGGGAAGTTTGCAGGTCAGTTTACCTTCTTTGAGATATGAAGTAAGGTTTATAAGCTTTTTTGTTGGAATACATTCTTTTGTGCTAACTTCCTCCGACGAAGTTTCTTCAGCAATGCGCCAGACCAAACCGGATTTTCCTTCCCAACTGTTGATTCTTGGTTCTGAGTTCAACCGGATGGATTTAATTTTCAATGCAGGTTTCCATTTGGCGGCATCCAAATCTTCGCTTCCAGGCTCTGATCCTTCGGGTGTCCATGAGAGGCGGAAGTATTTTGCCCTGGTTGGAGGAATGGAAAAAGTGGTATTGAACCCGGTATTTTGCCAACCCTGACGAGGCGGAACCAGCTGTTTCACCAACCGGAAGTTCGCGCCATCATTGCTTGCCGAAACAGCTAGCCGCTGCGACTGGATATTATTTCCCGCAGGCGTTATTTCAATATTTCGAAGTGTGAATGGTTTTTCGAAGCTGTATTGGATATAGCAGGGGATTTCTGACCTCACTCCCGACCCTTCTCCTTGAGGAGAGGGGGGAAGTAACTTGCCATCTTGTGTATAGACTTCAAATGTTGGAGTATTTTCAGATAATTCAATTGACTTTAATACAGGAAATGCATAAACCGCAATGTCTTCATAATAATTCTGTACAGCCTCAGGTTGGCTGAGTTGCAGGCTGGTTATTTTGCCACCTTTGACAATAGTATCGGTAAAAACCACTTTCTGCATGGACTCGGCAGGCTTTATCCACGGTCCACCGGCCAGGGCGAAACCATCCGAAATATGCATGCCTATTTTCAACCGCAGGCTGTCGGCCACCTGAAAACTATAGCGCACCATCTCCCACCATTCGGGAGTGAGCTGGCTTACAGGTTTAGGATAAGTGCTTCCTTCGACTCCTTTGATTGGCATCAGGTAAGCGCCATCCAGCCCTATTTCCTGCATGGCTTTTAGATCGGCCCGAATGCCTTCTTTCGACACAGCACCGTGCATCCAGTACCAAAAAGTCCATGGGCGGGCTTCGGAAGGTGGAGTTTTAAAATTGCTGTAGAGGCTGGTTTGAGAGAACACTGAAATAGACAAGAAAAGAAAAAAGAGCGCCAAAAAAGAACCCCTAACCCCTAAAGGGGAACAGAGGTTACTTTTGTCTGGTATATTTCTGAATTTAGACATCTTCCTATTTTTTGAACAAAGATACAAAATAGAAGTAATTTAATTCCCCTTTAGGGGTTAGGGGTGAATTTCAACACTATCCGCCCATTATACACGCCATCCACCCATTTAGGCTGTGCAGATGGACCATTTAAATCTGTAGAATTTACTTTGTTGCGCACAGCAGGAATTACGTTCAGAATGGAAATTCCGCTTTGAGGCAATGTGTAAAGCAGTTTATCCCGACCGTCACGCGGTTCGTAAATGCCCACGTAACTAGTTAGGTGTTTCATTGGTAATGCTGATTTCACCTTCCAAAGTTTTCAGATTCATCCAACTTACATTCGCAAAATAGCCTTTAAACTCTGGATAAGTAAACGATTCGCCCGGAATGGGGTCGTTGTAATCGTTTTCCCAAACATCATAGACTGTTCCGTGAATGCGATTTTGCCAAACGCGGTACGGACCGGCACCCAACCAACGTTTATGTTGCATTTTTTCTTCGGGATAATCGAATTTCACACCCATCAAATCCACGACAGCACTAAAATTATAGCTGTAATCCAGCGTTATGGTTCCATCGGGTGCAATGGTCCATTGTGCTTTATCCAGATTCCCCAACTTATAATTGGCAGTTACAATCAGATAGTTACCCGACGGTTTTACATCGAATCCGGCAAAAACTGCTGCGTCGGTAAATTCGTTATACGTCCGGTCTTTGGCTTTAGCCTGATCATCGTCGTGGTTGTAAAACTGATCGAGCGAGCGATCGGCACGGCGGGCTGCAATGAAACGCGGGCCGTTGGCAAAACTGATTGTTTTTCCGTTAACCGAAACACCCTTCAGTTCGCCATCTTTATTGCTAAAGGCATATTTATTTTGTCCAGCAGTAACAATGAGTTTGTTATCTATTTTTTCTGAAGTTGGGGTATTTCCATTGACCAAATCGTTTTTTTGAGCAACAGGGAGTTTGAACGACCAACGCCAAAGTTCTTCACCCCGATAATCGGTGGCAACAAGGAACAAAGCTTCAGCAGCCGGATCAATTTGCGTGTTCAAATTAAGTTTTCCGGCAGAATGAGCAGCAATGTCCGGACCTTTTACTTCGCCCTGTTTCAATATTTTTATTGAACCTTTGGAATCGCTTTGCGCCGGGAATTTTACTTGTTTCCAGCTAAATTTACAGGTGTTGGTATTCAGGAAATCGTAGCGATTCTCAATGGTAAACGTACCGTTGAATGAGCGGTCGATGCTTTTTTCCATAATTTGTACCGGATTCCAGATTTCTTTTATCGTGTAGCAACTTCCTTCCTTTTCGTGATGCGGACCCACGATGCCATCGGCACCCCAGTTACCCTGATTATCAATCATCCCGTTCATATCCACGCGCTTCACTCCCTCATCGGCCAAAACCCAAAGGAAACCACCCGCACAACGCGGATGTTTGCGCATCATTTCCCAGTAATCATACAATCCGGCACCGTGGCCACCATCGTAGAGTCCGTGTAAAAATTCAGTTGGCATAAAAATTTCCGGCTTGCGCATGTACTCCTGTGACTCGCCGTACGAGCGGTAATGCATGGTTTCAAATCCTCCAAAATTCCCTTGCGGATGAATAACCGGGCGTTTTTGTAAGTCGTATTTATGAAATTCACCGTTCAGTTCGTCATTCCAACCGCCTTCGTTGCCATTACTCCACCAAATTACGGAAGGATGATTCACATCGCGCTCCACCATTTCTTTGGCCAGTTTAGTGCCAATGGTCGTGTCATAATGCCCATGCCAGCCACCCAATTCATTTTCTACATACAATCCCAACGAATCGCAGGCATCCAAAAATTCCGGATCGGCAGGGTAATGCGACAGGCGCACAGCATTCATATTCATGCTTTTGATCAACAAAACATCCTCAATATTTTTAGTTTTTGAAAGGGTACGACCAGTTTCGGGACGGAAACTATGACGGTTTACGCCGCGGATATTTACTTTCACGCCATTGATATACAACCCGTCACTTGGTCGAACTTCAATGGTGCGAAAACCAAATTTTTCGGTTATTTGATGCAAAACAGTTCCATCATTTCCAATCAAAGAAACCTGGGCAGTATAGCGGTTTGGCGTTTCGGCAGTCCAAAGTTTTGGATTTTTTGCCGAAAACTCAATGGTAGCCCAGTCGCTTGCAGTTTTCACCGGAGTTGTATTTTCAGAAATCTTATTTCCCTTCGCATCAAGTAAAAGCGTTTTTACACTTGCCCCTTCCAATGCGCGGTTCAGGTAGCAATTGGCACTGAAAGTTCCATCCGCTTTGGCATCAATGGTCAGTTGCGAAATATGCGTGGAGGGTTTCACTTCCAGAAAAACGGGACGGAAAATACCTCCAAAATTCCAGTAATCGGCACGTCGTTCGGCCAGATTCACACCCGCATTGGCACTTTCCTTGCTTACCGTAACTTCAAGCAGGTTCTTTTTTCCAAACTTCAGACGACGAGCAATTTCGTATGAGAAGCGGTAAAATGCTCCCTGATGCAAATCGCCTGCTTTTTGGCCATTGATTTTTACTTCAGTATCGGTCATCGAGGCTTCGAAAACGATATAAATCTGTTTTCCACGCCACGTTTCCGGCACGTCAAACTCGTATTTGTACATTCCTTTTTCGGCTGCAACGCCATCGGGGAAGGCTTTTCCGTAAAAACGCATGCCGTATTGGTATTGACCGAAACCCTGCAATTCCCAGCAGGAAGGCACACCAATTTTAGTCCATTTGCCCGAATTCATTCCTTCGGTGCAAAAGAAATCCCATTGCACCATATCATCGCAACCGTGACCGGAAAGGTAGACACGTTGGGTTTCTGCGACTGGTTTTTGCGCAAAAGTAAAAGATAGTGAAAAGATGGCAACAATAGCCATAGTGAAGGTTTTCAGACGATTCATTCCAATTTTAAAATATAGCGTGATAACTAATTTTAAGACGGGGAAAAATGGGATTTGTACCCAAAAAATAAAGGGCGGTATTTCAGAACAACTCTTATTTTTAAAATATCTCGCCGATTTTCTCTTTCAATTCTTCAAAAATTCCATCGTTAGCAGCCAGCACGGAACCATTTTGAAAATAACTATTTCCCCCATTAAAATCACTCACAAAACCTCCGGCATTTTGTATAATAAGCACACCGGCAGCAATATCCCAGGGCTTGAGGTTAAATTCATAACGACCATCGTAGCGTCCGCAAGCCACATAAGCCAAATCCACCGCCGCCGAACCGCTCAGGCGCAATCCGTGCGTGTTTTTCATAAAATAATCCACTGAAGCGAGCAGTTCCGGATAGCGTTGCATATAGTGGTGTGGCCGCCCGAAAACAATCAACGCATCGGAAAGTTTGTCTACTTTTGATACCTGAATTTCATTTCCGTCGAGATACGATTTGCTTCCCTGCCAAGCATAAAAAGTTTCAGCACGGGTAATTTCGTGAATTACGCCAACAACCGGTTCACCCCGGTAGGCAAGCGCCACGCTAATGGCATAAGGTGTGGAGCCATGAATAAAATTGGTAGTGCCATCGAGCGGATCAATAACCCACTGAAAATCTTCGCCATGCGACAAAGCCGTGCCTTCTTCGGTGATAAATCCGGCTTCGGGAACGATTTCGCGCAGTGCTTTTACCAACAATTTTTCGGCCTCCTGATCGACATAGGAAACGAAATCATTTTTGCTTTTGGTCTCTACTTTATCAAGGGAAAAATTCAGGCTTTCCTGATTAATATAGGCTGCAACTTCTTTCGTGAGAGCAATAACCTGCCCGGTAATGGATGGATAATTCATATTGACCCCTAACCCCTAAAGGGGAACTAAATTAGTAGTGATATTCTGATACAAATATACTGAATAGTTTTACAAATGAAGCATTATAAACTCCCATTAGGCTTTTGGCGTGAGACTTCGGCGTGAGCTCAGTCGAACAGGTTGGGGGTAGTTTGTTTTACAGGGGTTTCAACCATATTAATTGTTTTTGGTTTCAAAGCAGTCAGTTGCAACACAATAGCCACTACAACTACAATTCCCAAAATGGCAAAATTGTTTCCCAAATGACCGGCATCAGCCGATTTACCCAAAATCTGGGTAATAACAGCCCCCGAAGCAATTCCGGCCAGATTCATTAATCCATAACCGGTGGCGCGGTAGCGGGGGGAGACAAACTGGCAAAGAATAGGCATATTGTTCACATCGAACATCCCGAATCCGAGTCCAAAACAAAGCGCGCCGCCCAACACGGTAGCAAAACTATGCCCATAACCCAGCAGAACCAGTGCCGGAATGGTAAGTGCAAGTCCGATTGCCCCGGTAAAAATCCGGCCTTTCAGAATGTTTCTGCACCCACTTGTCCGATAACGCACCACCAATCAGCACTCCGACAAACGAAGCCATGGCCATAGTGATTGTAGCCAACGGTCCGGCTTCAGCCATATCCAGATGCAGGGTTTCGGAAAGCAAAGTCGGAAGCCAGTTTTTGGTAGCCCAACCCGGTAAACTCGGTGCTGAGAAGTAAAACAGTATCACCCAAAACGAGATATTGCCAAGCAGCATGCCCAAGCCTTTGAAAGAGGAAGAAAATTCTTTGATAATGGAGTTTTGCCGAGCTGAGTCCACGTTGTAACCTTTCTTTTCTTTCAGGAAGAAAATCAACACCAAACTGTAAATGACACCCAACAAACCAAATCCATGAAAAGTGCCCTGCCACGAAAAATGCTCAGCTATGGTAGCACCAAAACCTCCAAAAGCCTGCCCGAGGTAAATGCCCGTAGTGTGAATCCCAATGGCAATGGAACGGGTCTTTCCATCATGGTAATCGGCAATAAGGGACAGCCCGGCCGGAATGTAAAACGCTTCGCTCACACCCATAACAGCCCGCAACCAATAAACCTGATCGTAAGTTTGGGCATACCCCATGAGCAAAGTCACCGCGGACCACACAAACAGGCTACCCACAATGAGCCATTTGCGGTTCAACCTGTCTGCAATGATACCCGAAACAGGGCTCATAAACGCGTAAATCCACAGGAAAACGGCCATCAGCCGGCCAAAGTTTTCGGCCGAAACCAACTCGTGAATGTCCGCCATCATCGAGGGCTTCATGGTGGAAAGCATTTGCCGGTCAAGGTAATTGAGCAGTGCTACGAACCACAACAAAATGACGACAAGCCAGGGATAGAATTTATTGGATTTCATATGTAAATAATTGTTTATAAAAGGTCATATGGAACTCGCATGTCAGACTTTTATTGTCTTTGGTGATTGTCTGCAATCATGCTCGTTTCATATTATTTACACTTCGTGTGATATTCGGACTTCGTCCGTTATTCGCTTTGCTGATATTTGAACAAACAACTTTTCCAAAGTTCAGAACTTTGAAAAAGTTGTAATTTATAGAAATTCTTATAAATTTAAATTTTTGATTGCCTGACGAATTTTGTCTTTGCTTTCTTCATCGAATTTACAGAATGGTGAAGGCAGAAAATCGCTGCAAATACCCAGCACTGAAAGTCCTGCTTTTACACCTTTTAAATAGCTTGATCCGTAGCTTCCAACTGAATAAATCGTTGTACTGATTTGCATTACTTTGGCATGAAGTTCGCGCACTTTGTCCACATCTTTTGCCACAGCTGCATTGTACAGAGCAACATACAAGTGCGGAAACATGTTAGCTCCGCCATTTACGCCTCCGTGCGCTCCCATCAGCACCACTTCGCCCATCATTTCTTCTGGACCGACAAAAATTGGAAAGTCCGGACGATCGCGGAACTCATGCATAACCGACTGGAAATAACCGCCGTTGGCCGAGCTGTCTTTAAAACCGATTACTTTCGGATTTTCAGCAATGCGGCGAATAGTCGCCGGTGCAAACGAAACCTTGGTGTGCGTTGGCATATTGTACAAATAAACCGGCAATGGCAACTGCGGAATCAGCGTTTCGTAAAAATCGACCAACTCCGGTTGGGCAGTGGCATAATAATACGGTGGAGCCGAAACTACCGCGTCAGCACCATGCTCAGCGGCAACGTTAGCCAAAGCCACACTGTCGGCTACCGAAGTATCGGAAATTCCCACCAGCAAAGGCAGGCGCTTGTTCAGAATGCGAGCCGTTTGTTTAATCATTTCGCAACGAAGGCTAAAGCCCAGGCTTTGCGCTTCGCCCGTTGTACCCAGGATAAATATCCCGTGAACTCCACCTGCAACTACGTGCTCTATCAAGCGTTCAAGTCCTTCAACATCAAGCGTGTCATTATCTAAAAGTGGGGTTACTAATGGTGGAACTATTCCACGTAAAGTTGTTTTCATATTTTTAATTATAAATTGATTTTGTCATTGTTAAGTAGAGTCGCACGGCCGTGCGACTTATAGTGCAATAACACGGGTTGTATGTCTTTCAAATAAAGACGCACAACCGTGCGTCTTTACATACCTGTAATTCGGACATGCAATACATGCTCTTTTTTCTCAATGGCATATTTTTTCAAAACACCGGGACCGCAACTGCTGTTACCCAATCCCAGAACAGCACAATCCAGACTCAGGATTACCTCTTTGCGCGGAACCAGATTGCATTCGTGCGCTTCATTGGCCAAATCATTTACCGAATAATTCAACGACGAAGCCGAAAAAGTTTTGCCTACCGCTTCTACTTTTATGCCCTGTTTACCTTCACCGGTCAGGCTCAGGAAATGAACATCTTCTTTGTTACCGGTTTCCTGCGGGCGTGGATATTTTTCGGCTTGTTCAGCCACTTTCCCACTCCACAAGCCCATCAAAGATGAACTTTTACGGTCGGGATAATTTTCTTGCGGACCACGGCCATACCAACTGAAGTTTTTCAAATCAGGATTCAACGCCAAAGCAATTCCAAGACGCGGTATTTCAGGCAAAATTCCGATTGGATTGAAGCGGCACTCCAAATCAATTTTACCTTCGGAAGTAACCGTATAAATCATTTTAGTATCAATTTTTCCGGCTTTATATTGATTGGTTTGAAGTACTTCCACCAGCAATGCACCATCCTTACGAATGGAGTGGCGAACGGAATCAATCGTTGCTTTCGGCGAATCCAGCCCCTGTAACTTCCAGTCCTTAGCCAGCCAGTTTCCAAAACCTTTGTCGTTGTCGGTCGGAGCACGGAACGCTTGTACTACGGGTTGTTTTTCAAAGTCCTTAGCATTCCGGGCAAGCATTTCATTTCCACCGTAAATCAACGAAGTCAGATTTCCTTTTTTCGTATTCCAGGCCACAGAAAAACCTTTATTGGAAGCTTTCAGCATCTCCGCATTTTCCTCTACTTTCAACTTCCCTTTGTTTGAAATTTCAGCCGATGCCAGTTTTCCTTTCTGCAATTCAAATTGTTCGTAAGCCACTTCGTAACCGGCTTTTGCCCAGGCGGTATTTTCACGAAGAACAAACGAGATCTTCACCTCACCCCCAACCTCTCTCCCCGGGGAGAGGGGAGCAGTTAGTGGTAAATCAATCCAAACACTGTCTCCAGCTAACACCTGCGGTAGAATGATCTCTCCTTTTTTTGTTTCTTTTCCTTCAACAGTCATTGTCCAAACACAACGGCATTGCGACAGCGAAGTGTGATGATTCCGGTTTATAATCAATAATTTATCGCCTTGTTTGTAAATGCCAACGGGCTGATACACTTTTTTTACTTCCTGATATTTCGGAGTGGTTTGACGGTCGCTGGTAACAACACCTTTGATACAGAAGGTTTTCAGATTCGGATAATCGCCAAAATCACCACCGTACGAAACCTGCGTTTTGCCATCCGGCAATGTTTTGAAAATGCCTTCATCTGCCCATTCCCAGATATAACCGCCCAACATACGTTTGTTGGAATACATTTCATCCCAATATTCCTGCAAGTTTCCACCGGCATTTCCCATCACGTGAGCATATTCGCTGGTCATCACCGGTCGGTTGTCGTTGGTTCGCTGCGCAATGCTCAACAGCCTTTCCCAACGGGCATTTTCAGGACGTTCGGCATCGCCTTTTTCGGAAACACCCGGATTGAGATACTCCTGCTGAACCCTTGGGTAAAAGCGGCTGATTACGTCAACCGTCGACGGGTCAGGTTCGCCATTCAATCCTTGCGCTCCTTCATAATGAATGGGACGAGTTGGGTCAAAGTCTTTTAACCAGGCCGAGATAGCCGCGAAGTTTGGTCCGTAACCAGCTTCGTTGCCAAGGCTCCACATCACTACCGAAGCATGGTTTTTATCTCGTTCAGCCATGCGGATAGCCCGGTCGAGGAACGCCAACGCCCAATCGGGGTCGGAAGCCAGTTTACCACGCAGACCGTGTTCCTCAATATCGGCCTCGTCCATTACGTACAATCCAAGCGAGTCGCAGAGCTCATACCAACGGGTCACATTGGGATAATGGCAGGTACGAACCGCATTGATATTGGCTTGCTTCATCAGCAAAATATCTTTCAGCATCAATGCTTCGGTCATTACTTTGCCCAGACGTGGATCGTGCTCATGCCGGTTTACACCTCGAAGCCGAACGGGCTTTCCATTTACCAGCATTTGCCCGTCTTTAATTTCCACCGACCGGAACCCGATGCGTTGACGAACGCGTTCAACCACTTTTCCGGTGCTGTCTTCCAGCGTAATATTGAGTGTGTAAAGATTGGGAGTTTCAGCCGTCCATTTTAGCGGATTTTTGATTTCCGCTTTCAACCGCCCAGTTTTGCGTGCCCCGCGTTGCGGATTCCATTCATTCATCAGGGCTGCTTTATGATCAAGATTGAGAATGGATGCAGCATCGACCGTTACATTCACCAACTTATCAATGGTAGCACGAACCTTAAACCCTTTGCCGGAGGTATTGCCAAAAACAGATAATTCCGGGTCAACCTCAAGCGTGGAATTTTCGTAATTGTTGTCCAATAAGGTACGTACGTGCACATCCGTTATTCGAATATCAGGCGTATGGTAAAGCGTCACATCGCGCTGAATTCCCCCAAAACGCCACATATCCTGATCCTCAAGGTACGAACCATCGCAGTATTTATACACTTCTACGGCAATATTATTCTGGCCTGAAACCAGATAAGAAGTCACGTTGAACTCAGATGGCTCCATGCTTCCCTGGCTATAGCCAACCCGTTTGCCATTCAGCCAGACATAAAACGCACTTTGCACGCCATCGAAACGCAGAAAAACCTGCCCATCGGATTGCCAGCTGGCAGGCAAGATGAACGAACGGCGGTATTGTCCCACCGGATTGCGTTCTTTGAAAGCGGTATATTTTTCGGGAGGTGTAGTAGTTACGCGGGGAGGATCGATTTTGAAAGGGTAACCGGATGATACGTAAATAGGCGTTCCGTAGCCATTGAGTTCCCAGTTAGCCGGAACGGGAAAAGTTTTCCAGTCTTTATCATTGAAATTGCTGAAGAAAAAATCGGCAATTCTTCCTTCGGGAGTTGGCGACCAACGGAACTTCCATAATCCGCTCAATGTCAACTGCCAATCGCCCGGATTATTCGTAAAACCGATAAAAGCACCACGTGCAGGCTCCCGATTAATTTGAAGGACATGATGATTTTCCCACTCGGGCTGCTGGCCATAAACAACAGACAGGCAGAAAAATACAATATAAAAAAACAACAATCTTTCTTTTATCACTTTTTCTAAAACTTTAAAAAAAGACGAAAAAAAAGCTGTGCTGTACTCAAAAAAACAAGAAGAGACGGAATTAGTTACAATCCCATCTCCTTGCATTACCCTAAAACAACAATTCCTTAAAAAATGCTTTTCTCTACCTATATAAAACAAATCTAATTCAGATTAAAATAATTCCATTTGTAGGACATTGGCTCGCTCAACTTCACTTTATACTCTTTGGGAGTCACTCCAAATTGCCTTTTAAAACATCTGGAAAAATATTTAGGATCGTTAAACCCTGTTGAATAAGCTATTTCTTTTATTGACATTTCCGTTTCAGTCATCAACTGGATAGATAGATGAAGCTTAACTGAACGCACAAATTCAATTGGGGATAGCCCCGTCTCCTTTTTGAGCTTATTGTATAAAGTCGATTTAGCAATACAAAGTCTGTCTGCCATCAAATCGAGAGTGATATCTAGCTCAAAATCATTCATTTGAACTATTTTAAATAGTTTTTTAGTAAAATCCGAATTCCGAAATTTATTTAACTGAGTTTCCGATCTATTCCAAATAATTGCCCTTGTTTCCATATTCTTAAATTCAATGGTTATATCAAATTTTCAATAGGTCAAAAGTAGCCTTATTCGCACTGTTTGATGATATACAAAATCGTCATTATTGACTTACAAACTAATCAATGTAATCAAAAAACGGATTTACCTCAGATTATGTATCCGGCTATTTGAATAAAAAGCCAGATACATTCTCAAAAACCCTGCTAGTTTATAACTTCAATCGGAATTTTATGTTTAATATCGGCCGAAGAGGTTCCTACCAAAATATTAAATTTCCCGGGTTCAAGAGTCCATTTCTTAGTCGATTCATCATAAAATGCCCAATCATTAACAGAAAGCTGTATCTCAATTTGTTTGCTTTCTCCCGCGAGCAACTCTGTCTTGGCAAATGCTTTCAGTTCTTTAACCGGACGTAAAACACTGGATTCTGCATCCGAAACATAAATCTGAATCACTTCCGAGCCTTTTACTTTACCTGTATTTTTAATGGCCATCGCCAATTTTACAGTCTCGTTTGCTTTATATTGCTTTTTATCCGCAAGCGGTTTTCCAATCTCAAAAGTCGTATAGGATAATCCATGTCCAAATGCAAACTGCGGTGCAATCTTTCTGTTATCAAACCAGCGGTATCCGACCAGGATATCTTCTTTATATTCCTGCTTTTTTCCTTCCCCGGGATATGAAATTGCCCCAAATGAATGAGCGCCCACGTCACTCAATTTCTTTGGAAATGAAAATGGCAATCTGCCCGATGGATTTACATTTCCCGACAAGATATTAGCCAGTGCATTTCCCGCCTCCGAACCCAGATACCAACCCTGAACCAATGCAGGAACTTTTGCCAGCCAGGGTACTTCCACCGCGTTCCCACTTAGCAAAACCACGACAATGTTTTTGTTTACGGCCTGAATGGCATTAATTAGCTTATCCTGCCCGAAAGGCAAAGCCAGCGTTTTTCGATCGCCACTTTCGCAATCCTGAAAATAATTTTTATTCAACCCGCCTACAAAAAACACCATTTCGGCATTTTTAGCAACCTCAACCGCAGTTGCAATCAATGAATCAGCATTTAGTTGAGAGGGAATTTCTTTTCCGTATTGCGATTTTCCTGAAGCGTAACCCAAGCTGTATGTAATAGTTTCTTTCCCATATTTATCAATGAAACCTTTTAAAGGTGTCACCTCATAAGCCACTTTGAGCGAGGAAGAACCTCCACCAACCACCAGACTTTTTGAAGCATTTTCACCAATAACGGCAATTCTCTTATATTTCCCAACGGGAACAGGTAGAATTTGTTTGTCATTTTTCAGCAAAACGATTCCTTCTTCGGCAATTTTGCGTGCAGCTTCAGAGTGTTCCGGACTTACAAATTTCCCAAAAGGGCGGTCGGCACTCATAGTGGTGCGGAAAATAAGCCTCAGGATACGGCTCACTTTGTCGTCCAGAATATCTTCAGAATATCTGCCTGACTTTAAACCTCTTAAATATGGGTTAGCTAGAAAATATTCAGAATAGGGTGCTGATCCATTTGTTGTAAGCCCATTAGTAAATGAACCCATTTCCAAATCCAGGCCATTATTTACAGTTTCATTCTGTATTATGAACACCTCCCCAATCACTAATAACGACTCCATTGAATTTCCAGTCGGTTTTCAGTATTTCATTCAACAGCAGATCGTTGTGGCAACAATGTTGGCCGCGGAACTGATTGTATGCACCCATGACCGACCATACTTTTGCCTCTTCGACAGCAGCTTTGAAAGCCGGCAGGTAAATTTCGTTAAGAGCCCGGTCGCTCACCTGCACATCGATTTCCAGTCGTTGGGTTTCCTGATTATTCAGGGCAAAATGTTTGACACACGCTGCCACCCCATTTTGCTGAACCCCCAGAATATACGGAACCACCATGCGTGAGGCCAAATAAGGGTCTTCACCCATGTATTCAAAGTTACGGCCGTTGAGCGGCGTGCGGTAAATATTTACACCCGGTCCCAACAATACGGTTTTGTTACGATAACGAGCTTCTTCACCAATAGTTTTCCCATACAAAAGTGAGATATCCGGATTAAAGGAAGCCGCCAGGCAAGTCAGGGCAGGAAAAGCCGTGCACGAATCATTAGTCCAACCAGCACCTGTCCATTTATCCCAAAAAACTTCCTCACGAATTCCATGAGGGCCATTGTCAGTCCAGACTTCAGGAATTCCCAGACGGGGAACGCCTTTGGAACTAAATTTCGACTGCGCATGGCACAAGGCCACCTTTTCCTCTAGTGTCATTAGCGACAAGGCATGTTTTACACGTGCTTCAATAGGTTGAGTCACGTCCAGGTAAACCGGCTTTTGCGCATTCAAAACACTCGAGAAAAGCAATAAAAAAAAAGAGTTTGTATGAAAATAGTTTGTTCATGTTAACTGGGAATTATATAGCATATTGCGCTTATAACGATTTTAATTATTTCAATAATTTTATCGAAATAATCTGGTTTTCTTTACGTAGCTGACCTATATAAATTCCTTTTTTCAGCGAGGAAGAATTAATAAATTCAGTGTCATGATTCAGCTTATATTGTTCTACTAAACGCCCGCCAATATCATAGATATAAAACATTGAAGAAGCTCCATTTGAAATTTGAATCTGGTCAGCAAAAGAAGAGATTGTTATATCATTCTGTTTTGGTTCCGAGATGGCTGTCAGATAATTGCAGGTTGCAGATAAAATTACATTCGTTTGAGTTAGCTCAAATGGGTCAGAAACAATAACATCATCTGTAGTTCCATTTAGCTTAACGGCAACTTTATACGATCCTGTTTCTGTCGCAATATAATTTACACCATTGGCATTTGAAATTAACACATTGTTTTTATACCAGTAGTATGCAGCATGATTTGCGACAGTGAGTTGATTTACAATTTCAATTTTGGGTTTCTCGGCTAACATAATGTCTGCAATTTTACGTGCCATTATTCCTAAGCCCTCATCTTTAGGATGAATTCCATCGGCTGCCATTAAACTCGCGATATTATTTGTTACAGCATATAAATCTATCAATGGAAGTCCCATTTCTTTTGATATTTCTTTCATGGTCGGGATTACCTGCTCACGTATTGTCTGATCGTTAATCGCCCATGTGCTGCTATACGCTTTGATTGGTATTGCCATATAAATTTCAGGAGCTGCAGAATAGCCTTTGAACTCATTTATCAAATTAATATATGAGTTTTTAAACGTAGCCGCATTCCAATATCCATCCTTAGAATCGTTAGTTCCCAACGCGATAACGATTTTATCGGGATCATATGCCTTGTTATCACTGTAAGCAGTTTTATTCTTCCATGCGTCAGTTTTATCACTCATCATAAGTGCACCATTGACCCCGAAATTTCGAGTTTCATATTTACTACCCAGCATGCTGCGGATTTGTACCGGCCAGGCGTATCTTGTTCTGTCAGTAGCTTCTGCTCCGTAAGTATTACTATCGCCGACACATCCTACCTTGATGACGTCCGACATAAAGGCCCAGCCTGAATAAAACCCATTGTTGACTGTTCTTACATACACAATGCTGTTTGGCTCTAAACCAACCAGCGAAAATGATTTTTCAGTAACAGTTTCAGATCTTAAAACTGAGTTATCGATCTTTGAGCGTACTTGTACTTCCCAGTATTCTCCTTCGGCAGTCCATTTTAGGTTGTCATTTTCGATGATAATTTTAGTAGGTTTTTGCGCAGAACACCTCATCATCAAAAGTATAATACTTTTGCAATCCGGACTCTGTCCCCGTCAGAATTTTTTTATAGTCAGCTTTGATATCATCGATACTCCGGGCTTTATTCCACACTCTGAAATCGGCTAATTTGCCATAGAATTTCGGAGATGTGTACCAGGTACCCAACCACAGGTTACCAACATTAGTAGTTGTATTAGCACCCAAAGTAGCATCGTATTTGAAGTTTCCAATCCAGTCACTCGCGAAATTTTCGATAGCATTACCATACTGTACTGTGTTCAGATAAGCTGTCGCTTTTTTATCCTTTGATGAAATGACAAATGCCACATGATTCCATTTGTTTGAAAACTCCGAACGGGGAATCCATAAGGCATAAGCAGTACCTGATATTGTTTTAAACCAAAAGCGAACATCAACACTATTTGCATTATTGGTGTTTGCATTAAGACTTACGGTAAACCCAGTATTTCCATCATGCCTGTTACTTATGATAGATGTCCCGGTTATATTATTTGCAGCAACCAGATCATCAATATAAATCCAGAATTCTAATGTAAGTTCCTTCTCAGTGAAACTCACATTGCCACAATTCAAACCATTAAAAGTCTGATTCCATGCGCCGAAATCTCCGCTCCCAGCTTTGGCATTATTCAGGTTAAAAAAAACTATTACAAAGATTAATAGCCAATAAGAAAGTGTATTTATTTTTTTCATATTTCTTTTGAATTAAACAATGAGGCATTATTTTTTTGCCTCATTGTTGTTTTATATATCAGTTTTTTCATATAATAATTGTCATAAAACCTATTAACCAGAATCTTAATTTACAATAAGCTTCTTTACTGTAACTTCATTGCATCTTATCGTTTTAACGAAGTATACACCTTTAGAAAGTAAACCAGCAATTCCCAGTTTAATACAATTATTCCCCGTATAATTCTGTTGAAGCATCTCATGTCCGTTTACATCTATGATTCTGATTTGAGTATTACGGGCATCTTCTGTTTTAATCGACACATAATCTTTTGCCGGATTTGGATAAATTTTTATTTGATCCGATTCATCCGAAATTACCGACACTGCCTGAGGAGTATCGCTTTCTACAACTACATGCAAAATTTTAAAGTCGATATCTTTTCCGTCATCTGCGGTTACCTTAAAGTAATATGACCCGGGCTGTAATCCGGATATTCTGGCGACAGAAGTAGTTGAATTTTCGATTGTAACAAATGCCGGACCGGTGATTTGTGACCATGTATAAGTCAAACCATCATTATCACCATCTGAACTTTCCTGAGCATCCAACATAATATAACTATCCTGCTTATAATAGCGGGCTTTAGCCACAGGAACCTGATTGGTATTTGTTGTAAAGCTACCATACAGTTTAAATGTTTTAATCGAGTTTTCCCACTGACCCGAGCGTTCAACACAATTTACACGAATATAACGCCCGGATAAATCTCCGGTGTTCGTATTGGTCGAAGTACCTCCACCAAAAGCATCGTTCGTCGCGTAAGTTTGCCACGTACTTCCATTAGTAGAAATCTGGATATTATATTTCTTTGCATACTCGTTATGCCAAATCATCGAAATCTGTGAAGGTTTTACCTGACGTTGTAAATCGACTTGCCACCACTCTCCGTTTTTTTGTGCCGAAGCCCAACGGGTATTGTCATTCCCATCAACGGCTGCCTGAGGATACATTGTCACTACTCCCGACGAAGAAGCAGTTGCTTTTTTCCTGAAAGCAAGATCGTCTGCCGATCCGGGATAAGCAACTTTAATAGTAACATCCTTATAACCTGTCTCTGTACCATTGGAAACTGTTAATCGTAGAACATAATTACCTTCTGTAGTAAACTTTATTTCCGTAACTGGAAGTGTAGGTGACTCAATTGCAGCCTGAACGGGACCGGAAACCTGCTCCCATTGATATGTCAACTCACCATCAGCTGAATTAGTGGATGCTGTACCATCAATGTAGGTTTTGCCATAAGGTAAAAACACGGTACTTTCAGACACAAATACTCTTGCATTTGGCAATTTTTGTTTCTCTGATCCGAAAACCTGCATTTCACGTAAAGAGTATTTGGTGCTTCCTGATTTCCGTTCTGTACAACGTAACCGAATGTAACGAGCCTCGAATGTATCAAAACTGAACGATTCCAAAGAACCAATTCCTGCTGTATTGCTTTTTAATGCAGTCCAGGCCTGTCCATCGATTGATTTTTCCAACGTATACTGTTTGGCATAATCGGCATCCCAATACAAGTTTATTTTTTCAACATCGCAGAGCGCATTTAAATCAACTAAAACAGATTCGGTTACACTTGCTTCCGAATCCCAACGTGTTGATAAATCTCCATCAACCACCTGATTTCCGTAATACTTACCAACTTCTGACGAAACCGTTACATTCTTCAAATAGGCGAGATTCTTTAATTCCGAGTTCAACTGCTGAGAATCAAAAACTTCATAATCTGTTTCATACAGATTGTTGTTCGAATCCCATTCCACATCCGTTCCCGGATATGCAACCTTAGCAGTCAGAGTCATTTTTCCGGCTGCATCAGCGACCCATTCTCCTGTAGAAGCAATAAGTTGAACTTGTCCCGCAGCAATTACAGTGGTTACCTGAGTAGCAGAAGCAACTTTTTGATTTGATATTTGAAAATTCAGATTGTATGGAGTTTGGGCTGAAGTTGCTACATTTCCCTGATTTTTCACCAATGCATAAAAACTTACAGCATCACCCGCCTTAGGATATCTTGGCATGGTGTACACCTTGGTTATACGCAAATCGGGCTTAGCATCTCCGGCATTAAATGTTATCGTTTGCGAAAGTGGCAAATTGTCTGACGAACCACCGACTCTGAATGTATAATCGCCCACCGGCACAAGATATCTTCGAAGCGATTCACTCCAATAGTAAAAATCGTCTGCAGAAAAGTTAAACGTAACGGCTTTTGTTTCGCCTGGTTCCAGAGCAATCCGTTGGAATCCACGCAATTCTTTTTTAGGCATCCAAACCTGAGTTGTTGGGGCATTAATATAAAGTTGCACCACTTCTTCACCAGCTACTGCTCCGGAATTTCGCACTCGTACTGTAGCTGTAAACGGTTGTCCTGAAGAAACTGCTATTGGTAACACCATATTCGAATATTCGAAAGTTGTATAACTAAGGCCAAAACCAAAAGCATATCTTGGTTTAATGTTTTTTTCATCCAACCAGCGATAACCGCCATCCAGATTTGCCTCGAACTGCGCAAAAACTGTTTCTTCCCACGATGGAAAATCACTATCCTGCATTGGCATGGATAGAGGCATTCTTCCTGCCGGGTTGTAATCTCCAAAAATCACATCAGCAATTGCATTACCCGCTTCCTGGGCTGCGTAAAATGAATATACAAGTCCTTTAATTTTATCCAAGCAGTTGTTTAAGGTACAAACGCCACCACTCTGAAGAACCACTACAATATTGGGATTGACCGCAGCCAATTCGTTTATCAAAGTTTGTTGAATGGCAGGCAAAGCAAAAGAGTCTCCTACCCTGTCTGTTCCACGTCCATAACCTTCTCCTTCCTGCGTATCGTCAAGACCTCCGGCAAAAATCACAACGTCGGCCTGAGCTGCAAGTGTTTTTGCTTCCTGAAATCCGGTTTGAGACGTTGAATTAATGTCGCAACCTTTAGCATACGAAAATCCTGCAGCACCAATTTTGTTTTCCAGCCCCTTTTTCATACTTATGCCATAAGGAGGGTTTGTTGCGCTACTACCAAAACAGTTCAGGTTTTCAGCTAAAACATTCGGTCCGATTAACGCAATCTTTACTCCGGTTTTTGAAATTGGCAATATTGGAGAGTTGTTTGATTTCAACTCGTTCTTTAGTAGGATAACCGACTTTTTTGCTGTCAATAAATTCAGGTCTGATATTTCTTTGGTTTTTGCATTCGATTCATTTCCTTCGGGTGTATAATCGAGCATTCCGCTAAGTATTTTTGTTTTCAGAATATTTCTTACCGATTTATCGAGATCTGCCGGCATAATAAATTTATTTTCTATTAAACCGGGTAAATCAGCCTCATAAATAGACGAACCCATACAAATGTCAGTTCCGGCACGTATTGCATTTCGGGCATCGTCGATACTGGCCCAGTCGGAAACAACATAAAATGGAAATCCCCAACGTTCGCGCAGTATTGTTTTTAGCAACAGACTATTTTCACTACACTTACTTCCGCCTATCTTATTATATGCTCCCATTACACTCAATACGCCGGCTTCCTGCACCGGAATGCGAAAATTATAACCGGCAAAATCCATCAGCCAGCGCTGACTGGCAGTGACATTCATTTTCAATCGGTTTATTTGCTTGCTTTCGCCCATGAAATGTTTCACGGTAGCAACTACCGGAGATTTTTGTATCCCGTTGACCATTGCTTTAGCCATATGCCCGGCTAAGTATGGATCTTCACCGCCACTTTCAGCTGTACGTCCACCTCTGGAATCGCGCGCTAAATCAAGACATGGTCCCAAAGCCTGATTACGTTTGAACGACCAAAACTCGATACCCAGAGCTTCACCAACCTGTCCGATTAAAGGCTCATCCCATGTTGCGGCCATTGCTATTCCGGTAGGAAAAGCAGTGGATGTTCTCCCAAATGCATCTGCTGTGAATCTTACCCCGTGAGGTCCATCTCCCATGACGAACCCCGGGATTCCAAGCCTGAGATTTGGAGCTGTACCACCAAAACTGGTTCGAACATTTATCATTTGGTCTATTTTCTCTTGTGTAGTCATCGCATTAACCAGCTTGTCAATTCTTTTATCCAAAGGTGATTGAGCAATTAAGGACGCATTTATAAAACAGATCAGTAACAACGAGATTATTCTATTTTTTTTCATCATAAGAACTCCTTATTTTATTATTTTTGAGGTTACTGAAAAATTCTCTTTACGAATCTGGCATATGTACAACCCTTTCCTTAAGAAAGAAGAATTGATATACTCAATATCCTGACTTAATTTAAATTCAGCAACAGAGCGTCCTTCAATGTCATATATCGACAATGTTGCTGAAGCGCCATTTGTAACTTTAATTCTATCGTTGGAAGACGAAACAGTTATCGGACTTAATTCCGGAGAAGAAACGGCTGTCAGATAATTAATTGTTGCCCAATCCGAATAAACTCCGTTATTAAAAGTTCTTATTTTTACAATAAAGCCTGAAGACAAACTTGCTAAGGAAAAGGACTTGCTGGTAACAGTACCAGATCGTAACAATGAATGATCGGCACTGGAACGAACTTCAACGTCCCAACTTACACCCTCTGCTGTCCAAGTTACGGCATCATTAGCAATAGTCAGTAACGTAGGTTTTTGAGCCAACACTTCATAACTGTGAAAATCACTCCAGGTAGCTGTTGGTAATAAAGATCCAGTATTTTTCCCATTATTAACGCCATTAGCAATTGTTTGGGCAAAGCTGCCAAAGTTATAATATACCTGCAAACCGGGTTCTGTTCCTGTCAGTGGTTTATTGTAATTTTCTGAGATTTCATCTATGGTTCTGGCAGTATTCCAAAGACGGATATCGGCCATTCTTCCATAAAATTTAGCGTTTGTGTACCAATAGCCAATACACAGGTCATCTGTTGTTCTGTTACCGATCCAATCAGTATAAAAATCTTCAATGACATTGTAAAGTCCACCGTTTAAAAATAAATATGCTTTTTTCTCGGTTGATGAAATCACGAAAGCCGAATGACCCCATTTGTTTGAGAATTTTGCACGAGGTAAGAACATAGTAAAAGCCTGATCGGAAGCAGTACCATCCGGTACTGAATTTTTAAAGACAAATCTAACATCAGCGCTACCTGTAGCAGTATTCGTAGCAAGGCTTACAGAAAAACCATTATTACCATTATGTCTGTTTGATATGATATTGGTTCCATTTAAATTTTTATCGGTAGCTTCGTCAATGTAAAGCCAAAACTCAATGGTCATGTCTTTACCTGTATAAGTCTGTTTGCCGGCATTCATGCCTCCATGTCCGTCTTTATTCAAAACCCATGCTCCAAAATCACCATCGGCCGCTTTCCCTGAATTCAGGTTTAAACAGGCTAACACGACAACTTGCAGCATATACAAAAGTAAACTTGTCCTTTTCATGGATCTGATTGTATTTTATTCGGATTAATTCTTCTGCAAAATGCAAATGTAAAAAGCTGTGTGGGGATTTTCTGGCATCACGGCCAGTTCCTCACAGAATTCTTAATTTTAAAAAGAAATGGGAAATGGCAATGGGGCTTTTAGTCTCCCCATTGCCTTTGAAGAAGTGTTATTTGATAATAATTTTATTATTATTGATCAGGTATAGCCCTTTTGATAAGTTTTTCACCTCATTATCCCCCGCAACGGCGTTAACGCTTCGCACCAACTGTCCGCTTACGGCATAGATATTCAGGGTTTGAGCCTTTTCTGCATTAATAATAAGTGAACCATTACTTACGGTAAAAACCAATTTATTTTTAACTACATCTAAACCTGTAACCTGTCTGCTAATCGAAAAATTAGCCAATGTAACCGATCCGGAATAGAACCCATTATTGAGGGTTCTCACTTTAGCATAGTAAGAAACACCATCTGCTAATTCAGGTAATATTGCTGAGAGATACGGAATTGGTAGCCACTGTACCGGTATAAACACTGGTATTATCATCGGTTTTAAAAATAGTTACTTCCCAGGTTCCGGCACTTGTATCCCACGAAAGGGTACCATCAGCAATAGCGAGATTTCGTGGATATGACGAGAGAGTTTCTGTAGCATAATAAGTATCCCAAGCTGTTGAAGGGTTACACCAACCTTTGTTTGTAGTAACATCCGGATTGGCATCATTTAAAACACCTCGTTCGTAAGTATAAAATCTGTAATTTAAATACAGTCCCGGATTATCTGCATTGGTACCCACCAGATTCTTGTTATAATTGGCTTTAATTTCTTGGGCTGTACGAGCAACTGACCATACTCTAATATCAGCCATTTTACCATAGAATTTCGGACTTGTCCAGAAAGCTCCACCTACATTGAATGCTCTTGTAGTAGTGCCATCAGCCTTATAATTGCCAAAATAGCCACCAACAGCCGCTGCTTGACCTAACAATTCCCCATTAACATATAAATATGCTTTTCCGTCCGTTTCTGAAACTACAAATGCGAAATGAGCCCACTTATCAGTATATGTAGCTGATGGGACATAAAAAAACACTGCTTGAGGAGTTGCTTGTGTATCTTTCACAAAAAACCTTAATTCAAGGGCATTACTATTAGCGGAATTAGCCCTGACACAAATATTAATACCATTAGGATCAAGGAAACTTTCAAATACATTTGAACTTGCTGTAGTAGCAGTTGCCTGCGTCATATTCATCCAAAACTCAATCGTAATTGAATGACCAGTAAATGTCAAATTTCCACCAGCTATTCCGGAATGACCGGTTTTAAATTCCCATGCTTTAAAATCTGTTTGTGCTTGCAAATTTGACACACCCATTATAGCAGTTACTGCAAGCAACAGCAACGAACGAAAAAAGTAGTTTGTTTTCTTCATAAGATATAAATTTAAATATTAATTGAATAGTATTTTTACTTGACAAAAATTTTCTGATTATCAGCCACATAAAATCCTTTCTTAAGGCCAGCAATTTCATTATCTCCTTCCAACAAATTGACAGTCCGGATTAACTGACCACTGATTGCATAAATATTAAATTTTCTGGCAATATCAGATTTAATGATCAGTGTGCCATTATCTGTTGAAAAGATCTTTAAATTGTTGGCATAAGGGGTTGAAACAGCCGTTTGATCGGAAAGGGAAGAGGCCCAGCCGGAATAAACAAGATTTTTGGTTCTCACTTTTGCATAATATTCCACGTTTGTGGCAAGATTTAAGCCATCAAGCGAAAGGGATTTTGTTGTCACAGTATCGGTTACAACAACATTATTCGTATTTTTTTCCAGGACCTGTACTTCCCAACTTTCGCCTGTTCCTTCCCAGCTTACCTGGTTTTGCGATAGGGTAACATTAGTTGGAGCTTGAGTCAACACTTCATAAGCATGGTAGGTATTCCAGTTCAATTCAGGACTCAACCAGGCTTTATTATTGGTTCCAACCAAATTATTCATCCCTCTTTGAAAGCCTGCGAAAGTATAATTGATATATAGGCCGGTTGTATCAGCTTCGAGATGTTTGTTGAAGTTTTGTTTTATTTGCTCCGCTGTACGGGCTGTTTTCCATATCCGGAAATCTGCAATTTTTCCGAATGGCTGTGGATCCGTGTACCACTTCCCTACTGCCAAAGCTGTATTTGCATTATTGCCAATCCAGCCGCCAACGGCATCAAGCGAGGTATAAAGTTCTCCATTAACATATGCATATGCTTTTCCTTCTGTTTCAGAAACAACAAACGCCATATGCCCCCATTTCCCTACAAATTGATCTTTGGGAATAAATAACGGAACAAGTCCATCGGAAGGTGTTTTTACAAAAAATCTTATTTCAAGGGCATTTGAATGAGCTGAGTTTGTTCTTAAACTCAATGCAAATCCGGTTTTACCATCTCCCATAGTCAATGCAATAACCACCTTGTCAACATCAGTACCTGCATCAAGATTGAGCCATAACTCTAGGGTTAATGACTTTCCGGTAAATGCGATTTTATCGCAGGCCATTCCCGCATGACCTGTTTTTAGCACCCAGGAGCCAAAATCACCAACTGCTCCAAAAGCCAAAGCGCTATTCATCAAAAGAATTGCAGCCAAGAAAAATTGTTTGATTGATTTCATAAGAAAAAATTTAATTGTTTTACAATGTATTAGATTGGGTTTTCTATCATTTATTACTTTACTTCCACATCAAAAAGCTTTAGCCAACCTGTTTTGCTAAACGTACCTTTAGCTGAAAGATCAATTCCTTTAGCGTTATTTTTAGTTTTATCCACAATGGCCACACCCCACGTATATTTACCAGCAGGCACTCCGCTTAGTTGCATTTTAAACTCATAATTCGCTGCTGTTCCTTTCAACCATTTTGATAAGTCGGTCTGCTCGTCCACAAAAGTTTTGACCACGTTATCATTCAGGTTAAGCAACCCAAAAGCCACTTTGTATTTCTGATTCCATTGTGGAATGTTTGTCGGGCAATATCCCCAACCTAAGTTGTTCCAGCTATGGTTTATGATTATTTCCGAATCATGAGCGGCAAAGCTGGGCAGGGATATCCGGTTTGGATAAAGGCGATAACCTCCATCGGAAATAAACCCGTTGACCAAATAGAAAGCATCGGAAAACCAGGTGGTGGTTTCATTGATCCTGAAATCCATCATATTCACCTTTGCTACCTGCGAATCATCATATTCGCCTTTCCGCACATCGGCCACGGTCTGATATCCTCGGGGATCGGCGGTAATATCGTGTTGTGAAGTCACCCAACCACCTTCCATAATGATGGGGCGTTTGAAATTCCATTTTGCGGCATATTTTTTCTCCCACGCTCCATAATAGGTTGTCATACCAAATGCATCGTGCCTGAGGCTAAAACCTTTATTGACCGCATAATCCAACAGTTCTTCCGATTTAGGATCAGCAGATCCCCACTCCAACTCTGCACCTATCAGGCGGTGATAATTAATGGCCAAAGGAACTTTCGTGAATTCCGAAGCATACAAATCCACAATCCATTTAAACACACTTTCACGGTTGGCACTGTTAAGGTATTTCATCGAATGACCCTCGCCCCACTTTCCAAGTCCGTAACCATCAATGAATTCAACCTCATCTGAATTATTAAACTTTTGAGCAAAAGCCTTTATAAATTTCGTGTATTTTTCCTGAAAAACCGGATCATCTGGATAGGGTGTCCAGCGCGCATTATTGGTTCCGGATGTGAAACCCTGAGCTCCTGCCGCCTTTACATAAGCTGGAGAAAAATCGCTGCTCTTGTCACGGCTATCCACCACTACCCTGAAAGCCAGTTTTAAACCTCTTTGTCGGGCCTGGGTAATTAGATTTTTCAATCCTGGATCAGTATCCCAACCGTAAACGTCCTCGGCCGGATTCAAAACAGTCCAACTGGTACGAATGTAAAGTGTAGTGGCATAATCGGAAACCTTCACCGTACTATTCATGGCCGAAACAACCATATTATCGTATTTTGTCCAGAAATCGGCTGCTGCACTCGGGCTACCATAGATCACCCAGCCTGTAAGTGGATTCCGCAATATTTTTTGCGTTTCAGGTTCAATATTTATCAGATAATTGCCTGAAATGCCTGGATCTGCCGATACTGTACGATTGGCTTCCCATGACAAAGTATTCTGATTTACTGAGATATTAGCCGGTGCCTGAGCGAGGGTTTCAATACCGAAATAATTTTGCCAGCCGGACTCGGGATTACACAAACCGGGATTTCCCGAACCCACCTGATTAATCACCGAACGATTGTAACTTGAAAATGTATAGTTTACGTAGAGTGTGGAATTGGCACCTGCCAAATGCTTATTATAATTTTCTTTTATTTCCTGAGCTGTCCGGGCGGTTTTCCAAATACGAAAATCAGCTATGCCTCCGTATGGCTTGGGATCGCTCCACCAATTGCCAATTTCCAGATTTGTGGTTGTATTATTGCCGATCCACCCTCCGGCAGCATCCAGCGTTTGATAAAGTTCTCCATTCAGGTATGAATATGCTTTACCTTCAGTTTCGGAAATAACAAAAGCCATGTGCCCCCATTTCCCAACAAACTCATCCATTGGTAAAAACAACGGTATAACTGCTTGCGATGGTGTCTTTGCCAAAAAACGAATTTCCAAAGCATTGGAATGCGCAGTGTTTTGCCTGATACTCAATATAAACCCGGTTTTGCCATCTCCCATGGAGGATGCGATATTGGCCTTGTCGACATTGGAACCTGCATCCAGGTTAAGCCATAACTCCAAAGTCAATGATTTATCGGTGAAGTTCAGTTTATCGCACGAAATTCCGGTATGTCCAGGCTTTAGCCGCCATGCATGAAAATTATTTTGCCCATGTAAAGTAAAAATTGATGATATTACAAACAAAAAAACGAAAACTATTAGGAGATACTGAAAGGTATTCTTTTTCATAATATGACTCAGATTTTAACCAGTATAAAAATTAAGGGATAGATAAATTCAATTATCTACTCAGCAAAAGTAACCGAAGTGCAATTGCACGAGGTTATTGGTTTATTCAGAAATAGTTTGAGTTTGTACAGAATTGTATAAAATGAGATGCAGATCTTGAGTATCAGCTAACAATACAAAAACATTTATCTCATTCCACAATAACTTTTCTGTTATTTGCCAGGTAAACTCCCTTTTCGAGTCCATCTACTACAGCCACTCCATTTACAATTGCTAAGGAGCGAATTAAATATCCATTGATGTTATAGATATTAATCTGTTGAGGAATAGTTGATGAAATAATTAGCCGTCCTTTCTCCGAACGAACAACCAATTCTTTATCAAATTTATTTTGTGTGATTCCGGTTGTAGAATTATATGTAAAAACATTCAATGTTGCCCAACCTGAGAAAACAAAGTTCTTAGTTCTGACCCGTGCAAAATACTCGGTGTTTTGTTCCAGTCCCTCAAGAGGTAATGAGTTTATTGCCACAATCTCATTCACAACCACTTCGTTTGTACTTTTCTTTACTATTTCCACCTCCCAAACATCGCTTGATGCACTGTTTGTTTGAGCTTGAGTTGTAAAAATATTTGTCCACGCAGCCAAAGAAGTTACAATTACAAAGGATAAAAAATCAATTTTTCTCATAATATATTTTTAAGGTGATTTTTTCTTTTGAGAAACAAGCGAGGTCGTCTTGACTTTTTATAATGTCGCTCCTACGGAGCTTTTAACTCTTAAAACTAATAATTACTACTACCATAATTTTGCTCCTAAAGGAGCATTTCTTTAGCTTCGTAGAAGCGTTTGCCGATAGCTATCGGCAGGTAGGCAATCATGTTAACATGTCATTTAAGAGCTCCGTTAGGAGCGAAATTATAATCAATACAAAAGTCAAGACGGCTTCGGCTTATTCAAAACATTTAATCAACAAGTTCAATCTTGATTTTCTTGTCTTTTACGATTACGTAAAAATCGCCCGGCTCCACAAAACGGTTTCCCTGATTATCCACAAAACTGAAGTCGCGGTTAATGTCTATTTCAAAGCGGAATACTTTAGTTTCTCCTTTTGCCAATGTTTGTTTTTCGAAATATTTAAGTTCTTTTATTGGTCTTGAAATGGAACATACCGGATCGGCTATAAACCAGTGAACAGTCTCCATGCCATCTCTGTTGCCGGTATTGGTCACGGGAATTTCCACTACCAGCTTATCTCCTTTCTTAACCTTTTGGGAACTTGCTTTAATGTCACCGTATTCAAAAGTGGTATAGCTTAAACCATAACCAAATTCGTACAATGGCGTTGTCTGAACATCCTGATATTTACCCTGATGTGGGCGTGCACTTTTCCGTTCGTTATAATAAATGGGGATTTGACCTGTGGAATAAGGGAAAGTAATGGCAAGCTTTCCCGAAGGATTTACCCGCCCGCTAAGTATTCCGGCTACGGCTTTTCCCGTCATAATACCCGGTTGCCAAATTTCCAGCATGGCAGCGGCTAAAGGTTCCAGTCGGTTCAGTTCAAGTGGTCGTCCGTTTGAGAAGAGCAGAATAACCGGTTTACCTGCTTTTTTCAATTCTACCACCAGCTTTTCCTGGATTTCAGGCAATGATAAAGTGGAACGCAATGCATTTTCACCACTCCAGTCTTTTTTTTCTCCCAGGCAAACTATTACCACTTCAGACTCTGATGCAACCTTAAGCGCTTCAGCAAATTTTGAAGTATCATCTCCATCAAATCCGCATCCTTCGGCATAGGTCAGTTGGGCATCTTTTCCTAATTCAGCTTCCAGTCCATCATAAATTGATATCACATCGTCCGTATTCCCGTGTGCTGCCCATGAACCCAACAAATGCCATTTGCTCTTGGCCAATGGACCTACAACTGCTATTTTAGAATGTGCCTTCAAAGGCAGCGTATTATTTTCATTTTTTAGCAATACCATTGATTCTTCGGCCAATTGCCCTGCAATTTTCAAACTTGAAGGCAACAGGAAACGCTCATTTTCTTCTGTTTGAGGAGTATATGGGTTTTCAAAAAGCCCTAACCGGAATTTCACCCGCAATATACGCTTTACGGCATCATCCAATTCATTTTTCGAAATCTTGCCTTCTTTCACTAACTCCGCCAAATGCTTATCATAACAGCCGTTCATCATATCCATTGTAACTCCGGCTTTAAACGATTTGAGTGCAGCCTCCTTTCGGTCTATAGCAACCCCCTGAGCCATCAGTTGCACTATCGATCCCCAATCGGACACAACATATCCATCATGCTTCCATTTATTTTTCAGGATATCAGTCAATGTGTAATGGTTTGCACTCCCGGGTATTCCGCTAACGTCATTGAATGAGCTCATTAGAGTTGCAGCACCGGCTTTCACTCCAGCTTCATAGGGTGGCAAATAGGTATCCCACAAGGTTTGTTGGGACACTTCCGTATACACATAATCACGCCCGCCTTCTGAAGCTCCATAGCCGATATAATGTTTTAGGCAGGCTGCTATTTTTTTATTATCAGCCATATTATCGCCCTGATAACCTTTTACTGCTGCCACGCAAAAAACTGAATTGGTATAAGGATCTTCGCCGTATCCTTCGGCTACGCGCCCCCAACGGCCATCGCGAGCTACATCAATCATGGGCGAGAAGGTCCAGTCTACTCCCGACATCCGTGCTTCCTGGGCAGCTACAGCCAATGCTTCTTTTGCCAGTTCAGGATTCCAGGAACAAGCCTGAGCCAGAGGAATCGGATAAACAGTTCTGTAACCATGAATTACATCGTATCCAAATATCATTGGGATTCCCAACCGGGATTTCTCCATACACTGCCGTTGTACCTCGTTGCGAAGTTTAGGGTCATTGTTGAAATAAATAACCGAACCTAACTCAGCCGGTTTCTGCTTCAGCACGTCTTCTATATTGTTCTTATTATCATTACGGCCGAGGGTGTATTGGTTCAATTGAAAAACTTTTTCTTCAAGTGTCATTCTTGAGACAAGATCGTTTATACGTTTCTCAATTGGGGCAGTTGCATCCTTATACACAGGTATTTTTGCTTTTTGCGAAAATCCGGCGCATGTAATAAATAGCGATAATGTTACGAGACTTAATTTTTTCATTTTTATCAGATTGTTTATACAGACAAGCAAATCATTTAAATACAGGTGAATTCGCTATCTTTATAGTTTTCGTTTTATTATTCTTTATTTCAAAAATTACAACTTCATTTTCTCCATTTTGCAATATAGAGGCAGGGATCATCAAAGATTGTAGCTTCTCTTCTTCCCAAAAAGAGCCAATATAAGTACCGTTAATCCAGACTTCGCCCATTCCCCAGCCCGAAATATCCAGATATTGTTCATTACCCAACGAACTTACTTCGAACATAGCCTTATGAAATCCCGGGGTAGAAAGACTCGTTTCCGAAAAGTTCAGGTTCGTTTCGGAACAGTCTTTTATTTTTAGTTCCGAAATTTTCCAACCTTCTATTTCCTGCCCATCAATGTAGATATTGCCAAACAATCCCTTGGAATTATCCAGTATCTCCGGGCCATAAGTTATTCGCCCGATATTCTCAACATAGATTTGTAAAATATGACTCCCGGGTTTAACCGCCAAAGTTATTTTTTTTCGGTTGTCAGTCAGCGTACCCTGAAATTCATCATCAATATACACAGCCGCATAGTCCCTCACATTCTCAACTTCCAGCAAAGCATTATCCGACTCTACAATTAGGTTAGCTTCGTACAAAACATAGCCATTATCCATATTTAGATCATTCATCGGCAACAGTTTATCAGACTCAACCTGCAGGCCATAAACCTGATCAATGGATGCGGTTCCACTAATCCGGATTTCCTGTGCATGCATACTCAGGAAAGGGATAAACAGCATGAATAGATAAAATGCAACAGTTTTCATAAAGTACTCCATTCTTATTTTGTCAAAAGAAATGACTGGATAAATGACTCACTTATTTCTGTTTGTGGATTAAAGTTTACGCTTTTCACATAATCATCCATGCTTTTCAATAACTGACGTGTTGCCGGGCGGTTCTCAATCTCTTTTTTAGTATCCACAGCCAAAACCAGAAGTTTTCCTTTTCCAAGTTTTGCTTCGAAACCAATACCCAGTTTTTCGTTATTATCGTAACTGTCAATCACCTGTACAAAAGGTTTCAGATCTGCCGGAGCATCTTTTAGTTCAATTACTTTTGCATTTTCCAAAATATCCCACCATTGCCAATCGGTATGATAGCTTGTTTCAAAATTCTTGAACAACGGATAATCGTTCTGAATCAGGCAACCAATTGTTTTGGGCGCCCAGGCAAACATGATCGGATTCCAAAAATGGTTGTGAAAAGTCGATTTTCGGCCTTTAACTTTTGTAGGTTCGGGGCAGAATACAACAGTCTTGCCTTGCGAAAGATAATCTTTGGCCTGAGTGTCAAATTCTGTGGTATACAATACATTTTCGGTTGATCGTAAAACCTCATTGTTGCGCGGATAAACCCATAAATCCCAGCTATTTTGAATCTTATCATTTAGATACAAATGCACCGTTATTTTCTGCGATGATATTCCGGCCAACTGGAATGAAAATTCTCCTACCGGTGAAACCGCATCGTTGATGACAGTCTGGTTTTTCAGTTTTCCTTGTCTGATAATTTTACCTGTTGTATCGGTAACGGTCCATTTTATCCGGGCGTTTTTCAATGCGCCGTCGCTAAAATTGTACACTTCGGCTTTGGCACTGAAAGTTTCATCGCAGAAATAACTGCTTTTGCAATAACGCAACAATGGAACTACCGGCGCACAGAACTCCCTGAATTTTTGGGAAGTAACAAGTCCTTTTGAATTCCAGAACGGATCCAGGATTCCTACCGGCGCATAACCCTGTCCGGGAAAATCATTCAACGACAGGAGCTGGAATCCGGCAGATTTGCCCGATCTTAGCAAAGCTTCAATAACTGCCTTATATTCAATTACGGTGAGTGCTCCTGAAGCTTTAAAAAAGTCGTTGGCCTGTTGGAGCATACCATTTTTTGCCAAAGATTCCCTGAATACTTCAAAGTTTCTTGCTTCAACCGGACCTGTAAAGTTTTTGATCTCTTCATAATTCGGATACACGCAGCGTTGACCCGACTCGTGCGAAATAACCGGAACATCTACATCAGATTCAGTGCTTCTGTCCCAATCGGTAGTTGGCAAACCTTCATAAACTTTCACCGGACCTTTGTTGGTTTGTTGCGAAACATAGTACTGATCGGATTTTACCCGGGTGCGTGCGGTAGATCCGCTGTAAAAATGCCTGTTGTCCATTTCGCGTGCTTTGGCAGTCAACTCTTCAATAAAATCGAAGTTCCCGGTGATTTCATTGCCATTGCAATACAACACGAATGACGGATGATTACCGTATTCCTTCAAAATCGCTTTTTGCTCACGCCGAAAGAAGTCATACCTGGCTTGGTCAACCTCAGCATCTTTTCCCCACATAGGCATTTCCACTTCCAGATATACCCCGTGTTTGTCGGCCATACGAAACGCAGCAGCCGGAGGACACCACGAATGAAAACGAATGTGATTCAGCCCATACTCATTTATTATCAACATAATACGTTCCCACAATGCATCATCCAAGGGGGCATGTCCGGTTTGCGGAAACACAGCATTTTCCACAGTTCCCCTTAAATGCAACGGGCGATTATTCAGCAATACATGGTTTTTCCCTTGCTTAACCTCGCGCATTCCGAACGTAGCCGACTTCTCATGCTCATAGCCGGCTTTATCAGTTTTGCCGATAATTTTACAGCTAATGTTGTAAAGGTTTGGATTAAATTCATCCCACAGTTTTATGTTTTTGCCTAATGTAATTTTATCTTCAAGTTCGATAAGGGAGTCTTTTCCATTAAATGCAACTTCTTTACACAGATTAAAATTTTCCCCTTTTATAGAAAACAAAACTTTTCCTTCAACCGGCATTTTCGTAAAGTTTGCAATTTCTAATTTTACCTTCACTGAATTATCGGCAATGCTTGGATAAACCTGCAAATCATTAATATTCACCGGATCGATTGCCATCAATTTCATTTCGCCCAAAATACCATTCCAGTTAATCTGCGTAAATTCAGTATGCGCATGATCCCATTTATGGGTAGTGAACTGGTAACGATTGTCAATGCAAACGGTTATCAAATGAGTTTTGCCGGGAGTTACAAAATCGGTTAAATCATGAACGTGCGGTACGCTGATATAATCCACTTTACTAACTTCTTTTGTATCTACATAAATTGAACTTAACCAGTGCGTCCTTTCAAAATACATTTGTATACGTTTCCCTTTCCATTCTTTGGGAATGGTTATTTCGCGCTGATACCATGCCGGACCCATATATTCATACTTGCGGGTGAGGCGGTCGATATAGCGATAAGGCGATTTATACCCGATTTGATAATCATCCGTAATAGCGGGAAGTACAATTTTATCCTGCAACCTGTGGTTGTAGCGGGGCGATAATGAAGCTCTGCGGAAATCCATTAAATCGGTCTGGAAACCCCACTCGCCCGACAAATCAACCGTCTGGGTTTGACCCTGAATATTAAGCGCCTGCAATGCAAGCAACAATACACCTGCGAATTTTATACACTGTCTCTTTAAGTTCATCTTTAAAATATCTTTTTCAATTATTTCTTTCATTAAATTCGTCCAACGATCATTTTTCTTTTCAGCCGGGTCAAAGCCTCCAGATAATAATAATCGGCATAGGTAAGCGGAACATCCACTTCCGATTTAAACGGATATGCCCCAACGCTGTGTTTCAGAATAAAGCAGCCATTTTCTCCCAGATTAGCAGTGTATTCCGGCGAGGCTAACGTTCTGATCTGGGTTCCCACAACTTTCATATATTTCTTTCCCAACTTGGCATCTACATAGTCGCTTAACTCCACCAATGCGGAGGCTATTACACATGCAGCTGAGGCATCGCGCTTGGTGTTTGGAATTTCAGGAGAATCAAAGTCCCAATATGGGATATAGTCTTTAGGCATAAGCGGATGATTCAAAAGAAATCCCGCAATATTCTTAGCTTGGGCCAGATAACGTTTATCTTTCGTTATCCGGTACAAATAGGTATATCCGTACAAACCCCAGGCTTGCCCCCGGCTCCATGCCGATTCGTTGGAAAATCCCTGGTGAGTTTGCTTCAAATGCGGTAATCCGGTAATGGTATCGTACGACACCAGGTGGAACGAGCTGTAATCGGGGCGATAGTGGTGGGTCATCGTTTTATCGGCGTGAGATAATGCAATGTTCCTGAATTTTAGATCACCAGAATTCTCAGTGGCCCAAAGCAATAATTCCAGATTCATCATATTATCAATAACCACCGGATATTGCCATTTCTTTTTATTATGATCCCATGAGCGGATTAGCCCAACTTTAGGGTTAAAACGTGTAGACAACGATTTTGCACCCGTAAGTAAAACTTCCCGGTAGTGTTCGTCTCCCGTAAGGCGAAATCCATTTCCAAAACTACAATACAACATAAAACCAACATCGTGATTGTCCGTGGTATATTTCTCCCGTTCAACCCTATCGGTGTAGAGTTTGGCATATTTCAGTACTTCAGGGTTTTTATTGCTCTCGTATAAATACCAAAGCGTGCCCGGGAAAAATCCACTGCACCACCAGCGGGAATCGGAGGTTGTATTTTTTCCATTTTCGAATGAACGTGGCAATATGCTATCCTGGCCAGCATATTTCTTGGCCATCAAAATGCTTTGTTGTTCGGAAAATTTCAAGGCTGAATCTACAATGGAACTTAATGATTTTCCATAAGTTGCTGCACAAAAAAGGCTAACAAGAAAAACAATAAAAACTTTTCTCATAAAAATGATATGTTCTGGCGAATAATACTTTACTTTTTATTTTCAAAATACTCTTTCATAATGTACCAGGCTTTCTTGCGGTAACCCTGGTCGGAAACCAGTCCTTTTCTGTTCCAACCATCCTGGTTGGTTGGGTGCATCCGGAAAGGAGAACGGAAATCGAATAAAACCCATGGCGAAACTCCTCTCAAATTAGGGATATTATTAAACATGGTTATATTGTCCCGGTACAGTTTTGCCTGATAATCTTCACTCCAGGAACTGGCAACGTTTTCGTCGCCCGACTGGCCGTAAAGCGCTTCTCCTCCGAATTCGGAAATTATCAAAGGTTGACCCGGAGCCACATTCCAGATTGCTTTGGCGGGCAAAACAGGCCATGAATGATACCAACCCATGTATTTGTTGATAGCCACTACATCAAGTTCCTTGATAAATGAATCGTTCATTTCAAAAACGGCTTTTTCTTTATTAAACCTTACCAGGTCAAATGCAGCAGTAATCAAGCGGGTTGTATCAATTTCCCGGCAACAGCTTATCAGGTATTTCAGGAATTCGTTCCGTGCAGCCGATGGTTGGGTTTCGTTTGCCACTCCGCAAAATGTAAGCGCACAGCGGTTTTTATCCCGTTGAATCAATTCTTTTATCATATTCCCCGCTTTGGCTCTGGTTTCCTTATTTTCAAAATCAATTCCCTGCCAAACCGGAATTTCTTCCCATAACAAAAAGCCCATTTTCTCAGCCAACCTGACGGTATATTCATTTTGCGGATAATGTGCAAGCCGTATCATATTGCAACCCAGAGCCTTTACTTCTGAAAGCAACATCGCAGCATCAGCTTCGGAAAAAGCCCGCCCTTTACGTTGGGGTATTTCTTCATGAAAGCTTACAGACTTCAGAAAAACCGGTTTATCATTCAGATATATATCGGTGCCTTTCACACGGATATTTCTAAAGCCAATCATTTCCTCAATCCGGTCGCTATCCGAAGAAATAATAACCTTATATTGCTTTGGAGATTCAGGCGACCAACGCTGCAATTTTTTTACGTTGAATGATAGATTCGCTTTGCCCTGTTCGTTTGTTGTACATTTCCGCTTGATGTTAAGTTCCGGTATTTCCAGTTGAACCGGAGTATTGGCGCTATTGCCCGACAATTGGAAACTTGCATCAATTTCATCGGCTTTATATTTGTCGAGCTGTACAAAATAATCCTGAATGAACGTTTGAGGCGTGGAAATCAAAAAAACATCCCGTGTTATCCCACCGTAATTCCACCAATCGAAAGCCATCGCAGGAATCGCATCAGCAGTGCGGCTGTTGTTTACTTCTACGGTTAAAAAATTATCGGTCGTTTTAACCTGATTCGTAATTTCAATCTGAAAAGGAGTAAAACCACCTTCATGGCTTCCAATTTCCTGACCATTCAGATACACGCGGCAACGATAGCCAACAGCTCCAAAATACAGAAACAAGCGTTTATTATCAGCATTTTGCGCATCAAACTTCCGTGCATACCAAACAGTTCCTTCGTAATATTTCAACTCGGGATTTTGCGAATTCCAATCGGATGGTACATTCAGCCTCAGTCCGTTATCGAAAGAATATTCGTAAAAATCTGTTTTTCCTTCCGGTTTTTTATTTTGGTAAATTTTATTTTTACGCCCCTGGTCGTATAAATCAATTATAGCATCCCACTTCCCGTTGAGCGATTGAGACTTCCGCCCATAAACGTTTGTCATGAAATCGCCGGCAAACAGGATTTGTCCGGAAATCACGAATAGTAGTAAAAAGGTATATACTCTTGTATATCTCATAAATTCAACGAGTTATTTTTTATAAATTTTCATCGCACATCCACCACCTGCTGCCATCGAAATGGTCAGATTCTTATCAGCAGGCACAGCAATTATTTGTTTTTGAAAGTCAGAAGCAATGTTATCAGCGTTTGCTCCATCCTGAAAAATCTCAGCCTCCCAGTTCCCTTCACCCAAAAATGACAAGTTTATTGTTAGCTCACGTTTATCCCAATTGGTCAGCGAACCCACATACCAGGTCCTATTTTTCTGCCTTGCCATAGTGATATACTTGCCAATTTCCCCATTCAGGCAAACGGTATTATCCCATACGGTAGGAATGGCCGATATAAAACCCGTACAGTCCGGCTCCTTTTCATAATTGGTGGGACTATCGCAAAGCATGTTCAACGGTGAGTCAAATATCACGTATTCGGCCAGTTGATGACAGCGTGTTCCCTGACTCATCGGTTCGTTATTCACAGCCCTGAATGTCTTTTTGGTACCATTACGCATTGCACCCTGCGTATAATCTACCGGACCGGCAACCATACGGATAAATGGCATTGTAACATCATAGGTCACCTGGTCAGTCTGAATATCAGACCATTTCATTTGTTCCAACCCGTGAACACCTTCGTAGTTGACTACATTTGGGTAAGTCCTGTTCAGGCCAGTAGGTTTGCAAGCTCCGTGAAAATCAAGCATCAGTTTATATTTTGCAGCTGTTTCTGCCGCCCTATAGTAGAAGTTTACCATCTGCTGGTCATCCCTGTCCATAAAATCAACTTTGAACCCTTTGATACCCATTGCAGAATAATGCTTGCACACATTTTCCAAATCCCTTTCAAATGCGTAATATCCGGCCCACAGAATCAATCCTACATTTCTGGAACGGGCATAATCCACCAGTTTTATTAGATCAATTTCAGGAACAACCCGAAATAAATCAGCTTGTTTATTTACAGCCCAGCCTTCGTCAAGTATCACATATTCAATGTTATTCCGCGAAGCAAAATCGATATAGGCCATGTAAGTTTGGTTATTCACTCCGGCTTCAAAGTCAACATGCGACAGTCCCCAGTTATTCCACCATTCCCAGGCTACTTTCCCTGGTTTAACCCACGAAACATCCGGTATGCGCGACTTTGCAGCCAATTTGTAGACCATATCGCTCCCGGCCAATTCTTTATCATTATCCGAAACAATAACCACGCGCCACGGGAACTTTGAGCCAGCTTTGCATTTGGCTATAAATGGTTCTCGCTTATCCACCAACTGTTGAAGCTCATTATGCCCCCCCTGCACTGTTGCAGCAGGATAAGTTGCAAAATTCGATCTCAGAGAAGTCGATTTATCGCCATTTAGCAGATACATTCCCGGATAGTTTTCAAGGTCCGATTCTGTAATACAGATTTTCTTCCCTCCCTCCATTTCAACGACCAAAGGCAGGAATGCCAATTTTTGGGGATTCATTTCGCTTAGTAATGAATATGAATATGTGTTTTCAAACGAATTGAAATACTGGCCTTCTATGGTTTTTGCATTCGTTTTTACGTAAGGAATATATGCTTTGTAATCTTTGTTGAAATTAAAGGAAGCTTCCTCATTTTTCACAATAAAATCTGCTTTTCCGGTAGAAACAAACCGGTAGGCCATTCCTTCGTTGCAGGCTCTGAAAATCACCGAAAAGTCGTTCTTAAAATTCAGATTCAATTCATTATAGCAATCGTGTATTTTACTGCGTTTATAAAATGGGGCTGTAATCATTTGATCGGCCGAAACTACTTTTGCCGCTTTTACTTTTGAATTATTTCCAAAACTTGCACCATTTACCAACTGCATAGAAATTGGCGATGGTGAAATCAACTCCCGGGTTTCGTGAAACAAAGAATAGGTTATAGTTTTACCTACGGATACCACAATCTTCAATTTGCCATCAGGTGATTTTACCTGGTAGCTTCTTTGAGCGTAGAGTGATATGCCCGATAAAACCGTGATCAATATCAAAAAAAACTTTCTCATCAACTTATATTATTATTTATTAAAAAAACTGGCTACCCATTTCCATGCTTCGCTCCATTGTTCAGGGTAAGCGTAATGTGCTGTATTCTCCATTATACAAAACTCTTTGGGGGCTTTTATTGAATTAAATGCCGAAAAAGTAGTGGTTGGCGGACAAACCATGTCGTTATAACCACAGGAATAAAATCCGGGAACTTTTATTTGCCGTGCAAAATTCACCACATCGTAGTATCGGGCTGTCGCAATTTTATCAGGAGTATTGTTCACCGGATTGTTGAACATATGCGGCCAACCACCAGCCCTGCCGTGTAGATAGCCTGTTATGTCGCAAAGCGCCGGATAGAATGCAACCAGCCCTTTAACCCTCGAATCCAAAGCTGCGGCAACAATTGATAAGGCACCACCCTGGCTTCCTCCCAGCGTTATCAGGTTCTTTCCATCGAATTGCGGCAATGAATAAATAAAGTCGATTGCACGCACACAACCCAAGTATACCCGTTTGTAATAATACCTGTCTTTGTTTTCAAGGTTAAACGTATGATATCCTTTCAATGGACCTTCGTAAAGATTCGTGTATATATCGCCTGTGAGGTTTACCGGAATACCGTGAATGCCGATTTCAAAAATTATATAGCCCTTTTCTGCATCCGAAACACTCCCTGTGTAAGATCTGATTCCAGCTCCGGGAACTTTTAATATGGCCGGATATTGACCTTCTTTTTTAGGCACACTTAACATCCCGTATAAGCGAGATCCTATTTCGAAATTTCGTATGTTAACATGATATACATCCACCTTTTCGGTACATCTGTCCGGCACTAGTGTCATTTTAATGTCCATCGGAATTTTCGAAGCCTCAGCCTTGGCATTTTCCCAAAAACTAATAAAATCATCCGGCATGGTAGTAACCGGCTCTATGCTTTCTCTTTCAAAACCCACAGTCGATACTCCCTGATATTCCTTGCCATTAAGTGTTGCAAATACCTGGCAGCGAAGAAATCCGGGCTTTTTCATGGTTCCTGCATTAATGGCCAAAGTACCGTCTTTCAGTGTACACTTTCCTGTTTTAAGGGGCTGCATCATATCCTCCGAAATCTCGTAACGGACAGCGACATCCTTGACCGGAATTGAATTTTTCAATACCGAAACATTGAATTTTACCGGCTCTCCTTTTTTGTACAGCAAGTCGGAATGATCCGGTGCAATTAACACCTGAATTACCCTTTCGGCAGGTTGTGCAAAAAGCGAGAAGGAAATAGATAAGAAGAAAAGTATGTTGACAATCGTGTTTTTCATTCAAAATAAAAATTACAGTTTACTTTAAAATTTCATATTTGTACATTACAAAATCATTTTCGTTAGCAAGTTCAACTTCCATAGTTCCATCCTTTCCAATAGTTTTGGTTATCGGTTTTGCATTTCCCAAAACGGGCGTACACTTGATCCGTGTTTTTTCAGCCAACCATGTTTTAATTGCAACCTTTTTATCCGGATTTTTCTCCCGAAAAATGAGCAAATAACCAGTCCTACCGTTAATTGACTGGAATCCGGTCCATGACCTGCCCGAAGGTTCATCGCCAATAGGTAAAATTGTCCCCAAATGAAAATCGTGCTGAATTTTCTTATAACCGGAAATCAGTTTATTCACTTCCATGGCTTCTTTGGGCAACCCACTTCCTTCGAACCAAGCCAACGGCTGTGCGGCCATGCTAATGGCGAACAGATATTCGAAAGAATAATTATTGGGCGCAAATACATCATTTCCATATTTCTCTGCATTCCGCCATTTATTCAGAAACTCAACCTGCAGTTTCTCTGCCGGAACATATTTCGACAATTGCCACAAATTTCTTAATGTCCAGTAGGGGTAATAATTTTGCCAATCGGTGTATCGGTTTTCGAGAAAAATGTTGCCGTATTCGTTGAACATGTGGAATCCTCCGCGCCTTCCGGCTGTGGCGTCCAGATTGAACACAACGTTATTACCGGTTTGCTCCAAAACTCTATCAAATAACTTGCGGAGGTTAACTTCTGATTTTTTAGTTGGAATAGCCAACCCGTCAATCTTAAATGTCCGTATTCCATATTCCCGGTACAAATCAATCATAGCCTGCGCATCTTTTTCCCAATCGGCATAATCATTTTGGACACTTGGATTGAACCACAGGCAAATTTCAACACCCAGCTCTTTTCCGCGTTTCACAATTGGAGTTAGACCATTAGGATATTTTTTCGGGTCTGGTTTCCAATAATCAGGATTATCCCAAATGTTTTTAAAGGACCCTTTGGCTGTAGCAGAATTAGGACTTTTGCCCGTTTGCCATCCATCATCGATCTGGAAATGGGTTATTCCTAATTCTGCGGCCTTTTCAACCTCAACCAAACTAAATTTCTCATTTATTTTCGAATCCTGGCTTCTGTCACCCCAGGTATTCATCATTACCATTTCGTCTCTTGCTGGCAGTAACTTGCGGATATTTTTTTGATACGACCGCAATGCTGTAAGCTGATTCAATTCGCCACCGCTGCACACACCTAATACGCAACCATAGGCTTTCGTCCAGTTTTCATTATCGATATCTTCAACTGCTACTCCCAAACCGGTTACCGCCACATGACCGGCCTCAGCCGTAAAATCACCTCCATTGTACGCCAACTGAACTCCGGAACATGGCGCCTCTTTCAGGAAAAAGAAGCCGCTCCCGTTCTCGTTGTTTTGCGCAATCAGCAGATTACCACGGTAGGTATTTTTCCGGTATGCTATAAAATTTCTTTCGGACACCAGATTATTGTTCCAATCTGTTACGTCGAAAAACTCAACAGCCTTCATGTACCAATGCTTTCCTTCCAGATTCAACTGGTCGAGAACAGCCGACGACTGTTTTGTTTTCATATCCTCAGCAAACTCAATATTTTTCAGATCTGCCGGGTTGGAATTTTTATCCGTACCGATATTTTCGGCAGTTCCTCTTAAATAAGTATCACAAGCTATTGCCGGACAATTGTCATAGATCCGGTAAATGCGTTTTACCTCCAGGCTTTCCAACGCAAACGAAACAGTTATCTCCAAATAAGCCGGACGAATAGCATTTTCAGGTAACAGTTGATAACTGAATTTCCCGTTTTCGGCTTTCATCACTTTCTTCGACAGATAAAAATCGGGGATAGCTGACAGGTTCTTCAAACACCGGTTAGCCTTTTTATCGGTAACACAATACGTAATCAGATTGCCGTTATTCCATAGAAAAGTGCGTTCAATCAGCCCATTCCCAATGGTTAGTGTGTCATTTTTAAGCGAACAATAACTGCTTTCGCGTGAAAAAACCACAGAAGCAAACAATTGTGCAATAAAAAGCAGTATTAAAAATCGATTCTTCATCCGTTATTCTGATTATTGGAACAAAGGTTCCTTTCTTCTTTTCTTTGATTATTGGGTTACGCGCGGAGCATCCAAAGCCTCTTGTTCGTTGAACTTCTGGTTATCCGGAATACCTTCCTTTTTACCCACGCCTTCGGACATCAATTGTTTCAGTTCTTCTAAATACGATTGATAAATTAAGCGGGGTGTAGCATTGTGTTTTTTACACAACGAAGCAGCAATTCCCACAACTTCGCCCATCATTCCGGTAGTTCGCATTACGCGGACAGTTCCCAAAGCCACATGCGTTACACTAATGTTTCGGCCGGCCATAAACAGGTTACCCACATTTCGGGAATACAGGCAACGATAAGGAGCCGAATAGGGATAAATGCGAATATGTTTGGTTTGCGCTTTAAATTCAGCACCCGGAAATTTCTTTGAGTTTACGGTGTCGGGCGTATGTAAGTCGATACTCCAGCTGGTGGTAAACGATGCATCTTCATGAAAAACATTTTTGTCAATATCATCTTGTTTTAAAATGTAATCACCCAGCAATCTGCGCGATTCTCTTTTCCCTGCAATGTATGCAACCCACGTAAGATCCCGGTTTTTGAATTTCTGATTGTCTTTCAATTCATTTTTAAGAAAGCTCCAGTTCGAAAAAACAACCATCATCCCGTAATCGCGAATCCGTTCAATATCTTTCACCTGATCGAGATTCATTCCTGTTTCCCATTTCCATTCACCCATGGTTGTTTTTTCACAATTTGCGTCATTAAAATTTATCCCATGCCTGAATTCCGGAAATTCAATCTCTTTATCCTTATTGGTCGAATACCATTGAACCGAAGCACCCATAGTCATTTTATCTGCAACTTCAGGGGCTAAATCTTCACCAAATTCGGCCTTGCTTTCTCTTCCCATCCGGTAATCAGCTCCGGCCAGATAACCAATTGTACCATCGCCTGTGCAATCGGAGAAAATGGATGCCGAAACACTGATTTCTTCACTGGTTTCTAAATTGCGGGCAATGACCGATTCAATTTTGCTGCCTTCTTTTTTCACCGAGACTGCCTGGTAATTCAACAGAAGCGTTACATTTGCCTCTTTGAGAACAAATTGCAATTTCTTTTCATCTTCATAAACATCAGCTGGCTTTGCATTCCCTTCCCTGCTGTGCCCAAACTCACGAATAATACGGCCGAGTCCTTTGTTTTGCCCTAACTCAATAGACCCTCCTAAATGCACCCTGACATCGGAACTGTTATTTCCACCAAGCACCGGACGGTTATGTATCAAAGCCACTTTACAACCCAGGCGCGCAGCGGCCACAGCAGCACACATACCAGCCACTCCACCACCTACAACCACGAAATCGTAGGATTGCGATTTCAGTGGTGAAATTGGAATGTTCAACACCCTTTTCCGAAAAGCGGATAACTTTTCCAAATCTGAGGGTGGAACATCATTTTTATTTATACTAAAATAAATAGCATCGCAACGGCCGTTAAAACCGGTAAGATCAACAAGAGAAAGCGTAGTCTCCCCTTTTTTAATCATAATCTCACCAGCCTTTTGCCACATCCAGGCTGTACCTTTGCAGCCAAGAACTTCCACGAGTAGTTCATCTCCGATTTTCAATTTGAATTTTCCGGGTCCTTCGGCGCTATCCCAGGGCGAAGTCCAGTTGTATGTTCTTACGTAAACGGAGTATTTTCCTGACTTGGCAAATTTTACAACAGTAGAAGCATCGGCTACTGGCTTGCCCAGCCCATGGGCCATAAGGTAGGGCGAGCCCATAATATCCATAGATTGCTGATCCAGCACCCACCCCCCTTTGTTTGTAAAACTTTCTGTTTCAACAAATAATTCGGCTGCTGCAGTCGTTTGGCATATCAATGAAATCATTATAAACAATCCAATGCTTATCTGATTTTTAAATTTTCTCATATAGAAATTCTAATCTTTTTTCTGGTTTGGTCTTTACTCCTGTAATTCACATTTTGGCAAATCGAATACACCCATTCTCACAGTTCAGCAAATAAAAACCTCTTTTCAGGCTGCTTAAATCAATTCTTCGCGAAGTATTCCCTGTATTTCTATCGTCTACGAGCACTTTTTTACCAGTTATGTCTGTTATTTCAATTTTTTTAAGCTCAACGTTGCTTTCTAAATTTGCAATGTCTTTTACCGGATTTGGATATAGTTTTAATTTGTTCTCCAACGAAAGTTGTTTTATGCCCGACACAACAGCCGGAGAAATAACCAACGCATTGAGATAGAAGAATTTGTTCGCATTTGTATTGTTGGGGCCTGCTCCTATCCGCACTGTAACTGTACCGTCAGCAAGTGGCTTAATTTCACGGACCGTTGCCAAATTGGCTGTGTTGTTGGCTGCATCAACACTTGAACTTCCTTCATTACTTCCAACTACAGTGAATGTGGTTTCACGATTATCTGTTGCACTGGTGCGTCCCGAAAAGAAATTAAAATCATAACTTTTGTTTACATCCATCCCCGACAGTGACAGACCGGCTGTAGGTTCTGTAACCCCCTGAAAAACGGTGCCGGCATTACCCCAAAAACTGTTCTGGGTTACCGTAGCCGGAAAATTGAACGAAGTAGTTGTAGCAGCCGGTCCTGCTGTGTTAACTCCACCAAAGGCATCGTTAATTGTCATCGAAATTCCGCTATTGCTCCCTTCATTATTAACCAGGTTAGCAATTGATTGCCCGGAAGCTGTAGAGGTAAAATTATTCCAATACGCTGTAGTCGTAGCGTTACCAAAATTGATGTAAATGTTTTTATCTGACGTCGTTGGCGTTTCAGCGGTAAAATCTTTCATCGAAGTCACGTTATCAGGAGTTACTATAGCATAATGTGCAGCATTACGGGCAATGTTTGCTTCGGTTGCAGAAACTCCCGAAGGAATAAAGGTGTTGTTAAACACCGATTTCCCCAACAATTTTTCGTACCAGGCACAAGCAGCAGTAAAGCGCCCAAGCCCGAGGCTCAAGTGGTAACCATCACGGCAAAAATTGTCGCCAACATAACTGGTCCTACCGTTCTGAATAGCAGTTCCCGCAGGAATAATAATGCTGATCCCAACTTTTTCGGCGGCTTTATTCGTCACTGCAACAATAGAATCGTACATTATAGCCTGATCCTTTTTGTAATAATCGTACTCCGAATGAGTTGAGTTGGTTGCATACGCCCAGGTACGGTGCATACAGTATTTTACATTTGGATTTGTTGCCAACCCTTTCACGTAATTCAAAAGATTAGGCAGATAGGGGAAATAAGTGGCATACTTGCCCGAATACTGGCTAACCTGCTGGAAAGTTATGTAATCCCATGATTCATCAGTAATTGCTTCCTGAAGGGTTTTATTACTCAACGTTGTTTTTACTCCATTTACAATTTTACGGTACGAATAAGCTGCACTATTGGTGGCAGCATTGTTCCAGTGTGTTTCAAGGCTGCATCCCCCAATGTACATATTGGCAATGATCAGCTGCACGCCATCAGCCTTGGCCAAATCATCAACATACGATTCTGCTGCATCTTCGGAAAAACTGTTTCCTATTGCCAGAATTTTTATAACATTTTGTCCAAAAACAGGCGTCAAGCAACCACAAAACACAATGAAGAATAGTATTATTCCTGATTTTAATTTACAAGTATTCATATCATTAGATTTATAGTTTTAATCACTTCACCTTCACATCGAGAAGCTTAACCCAGCCTTCGGCCGTTGTTTCATCGTTTACCGCAAGCTTTATTGCCGGTTTATTCGCTTTTTCTGTATCTACAATAGCCACGGCCCATTTATAAGTTCCGGCAGGAAGATTTACCTTTGCTTTGAAGTCATAAGTCATTGGGTTATCTTTTAACCAATCCGATGGTTCACAAACTGTATCAACATACACCTCTTTTGCGTTGCCTTCTGAGTCCAGTAGTGCGAAAGCTACTTTGTATTTAAAATTCCATTGCGGAATATTATTCGGGAAGTAACCCCACCCCATGTTTCTCCAGCGGTGATTTATTTTCACTTCCTGTCCTGAATTTACGTTTTCTGGCAAATAGAGCTGATCCGGGTAAAGCCGGTATCCACCTTCAGAAATGAAGTTCTGAACCAGAGTATAACTTGTTGTAAACCAGGTTTCGGTTTCATATCCAACCCTGAAATCCATCATATTTACATGGGCCTCTTTCAATGCTTCATATTCACCTAACCTTACATCCTCCGGATGTCCTTCACGGTATTTACCACTCGAATCAGTCCAATATCTGTGTGTTCCGCCTGTTATCCAGCCACCCTCCATAATGATGGGACGTTTATAATTCCATGACTTAGCGAAATTCTTTTCCCAGCCTTGGTAATAATCAGTCATACCAAACGCATCCTGCCTGAGGCTATATCCTTTGCTGATAGCCGTATTCAATAAGTTAACACTATTCTCGTTTGCCGAGCCCCAGCTGGAAGGGTGACCGACAACACGATGATAGTTGATAACCAAAGGCACTTTTGTGAATGTCTTGCTATACAAATCCGTAACCCATTCAAAAACTTCCGCTTTAAGTCTTTCAGTATTCTCGGTAACCACCGCTCCGGCACTTTCATAAATCACATTGTGCGCTTCGCCCCATTTGCCTAAACCATAAGCATCAATAAATGCCGTGCGGTCAGGGTCATTGAAGTCTTCAGCCAATGCTTTGATGAATTTGCTGTAATATTGCCTGGAAAACCGGATCCTCCGGATAAGGTGTTCTTCTGGTCGGATAGCTTGCATTTTCAAGATAATACTTAGCTCCGGCATTGTAAACCCACTCGGGAGTATTCATACCCTGGTCACGACCATCAACCACAATGCGGAAAGCAATTGGCAAACCTCTATCTTTAGCTCCTTTAACAAGGCTTCCAATTTTGGTGCTCGGGTCTCTCCAGGCATATACTCCATCACTTGGGTTGAATGTTGCCCAGTTTGTACGGATATAGCAAGCAAATGCATAATCCCGTACTTTTACTGTTTTTGCAATATCAGTCACCCAGAACTCGGTATCCCAGTAACTTACATCAGCACTTCCCGAGGCATACATTACCCAACCATTTAAAGGATTTCGAAGAAATTTCGTTTTATTGTATTTTGTTTTCACCAACGTTCCGGTAGTGGTGCCATCGTCATCTGGCTGATTCGATTTGCACGAACAGGGAGCCAGACACAGAACCGCAGCAAGAAAACTAATAACCAACATATTACCTTTCAAATTCATCTTATTCATAACTAAATAATTAATAGTAACTATAGTCTGTTTCAGAAAGATATTGCCGTACCTCAACCAATCAAAGATCACTTCGATACGGCAATATCTTCTGTTTAATAATATCAGGTTTACTTCTTTTTGGCCAGAATTGTCTTATTCCTTAAGTCAAGAACAATAAAGTTGGTTCCGGCAGGAAGTTTATAATAGGAATTTCGAGTTTCTTTGTCATAACCACCCCACAATTCGCCTGCTTTATCCAAAGTAAGTGTAACATTTTGTCGTAAACCTGCTGTGGTCAACGGATTAGTATAGGCATATGCAACATCTCTAATACCACTTTCACCATTTACCACGAATTTCACGCCATCTCCACTAGTTATATTAGTTCCTTCATAAATAAGAATCTGTGGGTCTGCTAAGCTAACTTTGAAAAATCCTTGTTTCCAAGCCCAACCGGTTCCTCCACCGTACATCCACAAATCGGTCACAGTAGTTTTTACTTCTTCTGCCGGTGTTGTGTTTTTATACCAGGTAACCACAGCCGGTTGAAGTGCTTTATCCGGAGAATAAATAGTAACTGCAGAGTTTTCAAAATCTACAACAACTCGGTATTCACCCGGCGTTGTAATATTCCAGGCAACGCGCTTATCTTGTTGTTCGACAGCTTCAGCCGCTCCATCTTGCAATGTACCTTCTCCATCTTTAGGGTTCATATAAAATTGCTTAACTCCGCTTGTAACCAATGGAATTACTAATTCCCCGGCTTTTAGATTAACTAATGCTGCGTATTTGTTTTCATTTTCCAGGGTTTTATTTACCTCTATTACAGCATTATTCAATGCGCTCCCTGACAAAGTCACCTTTTCTGGTACCGGAATTTCTTCTTTGAGAGCTGCTACATTAATGATAACAGTTCTTACTTCGGGAGCTTCGAAAACAGATCCACCTTCCCATTGGGCTACAACCCGGAATTCCAGTTTAAACGGTTTTGTCAAAGGTAGAGCCCATTTACTTACTATCCAGTTATATAGTTGTTCGGAAGTAAAACTTCTGCTGAAAATCCCATCTTCTTCTGAATTAATGATAGCAGTAGATGTACCGAAGTTATTACCGACAACGTCTAGTTTGGTCGTATAAAAAACAAGACTTTCACCTGATGTTTTTCGCGCTTCGGTCCAGTCAAAAGTCAAAGCAATATCCCTAAGGTTATTCAAATCGATAGAAATACTATCAGAAGAGGCAGTAAGCGCCAATTTCTCTTCAACTTTCGGGATATCCTGAATTTCGTTGTCGCACGCATTGAGGCAAATACCGACAAACAATAAAGGCAATATTTTATATAAAAATTTCAATTGTTTCATAATATATTTTTTAGAAAAATTATTAGTTCCGGAAGCTGTCTGAGCATTTAAGTTCAGACAGCATTTCCGCATAATTTCCATTATTAATTCTCATATCCCGGATTTTGAGGGAATTCAACATCTCTATTAGCATCGATAATAGACTGAGGAATAGGCCACAACAGATCTCTGTCCGTAATCTTATCTTTAATTGTTGTATTATATGCTCGAACCCTGTCGAGCAGTTTTTCAGTCCGAACCAACGTAAAACGGCGGCTTTCTTCTCCAACTAATTCACGGATACGTTCATTAAGTAATTCGTCCATAGTCATGTTGGCAGCATCAATATCAGGCTCCCCGGCACGCCGGCGCACTTCGTTGATGGCTATGGCGGCTTTTGCCGGATCGTTTTGGCCAAGATAAGCCTCCGCCAAAAGCAGATAGGTTTCTGCTAAACGGAATTTCATACGGTCACGGTAACTTCCTGTAAGGCTCACGTTTTCTGCACGTCCGTAAAAGAACTTGGTCAGTGCCGGAAATAATTGTTTCGTCTCAGTCCACGTTGCATCAGTTATATTACATTTTTTACCATATAATGAAGTATTAGCTGCATTGTTGTAATACCAGTTACGTTTGATATTGTAATTTGAATTACGGATATCTTTGGCATTAAAAATTCCGGCAAAATCTCCTGTTGCATTAGTACCTCCGGTACCGATCCACCATTTCATCGGAACTATTTGCGCTATACCACGGCCACCTAAAGTGTCAGCCAAAGTAAAACCTGTAATTGTAGAATAGTTAGGATTCCATGCCCTACGTGTCCAGTCGGTAGAATTTGTACCACCACCGGTTGAGTTAAATTCGAGTTGCATAACCCAAATGCTTTCCAAGTTTCCACTTTTTCTGTTTTGATTATTCTCAATAAACAAATCACTGAAAACATCACCGGATTTTGCTTTATTTACTCCGAAACGCGTCTTCATCAGTTCGTAATACTTACTGTTGATTACAGCCTTCGCAGCTTCTTCGGCCAACACGTAGTCTTTGTTCAACAAGTACATTTCGCTTAACAAATGAAGGGCTGCCCATTTAGTCAGCTTGCCATCTTTTACCGAACCGGGATTATCCGGCAGGTGGTCTGCAGCAAATTTAAGGTCATCTATTATATGTCCCATTACTTCTGCTTTGGGAGTACGGGTAAAATCGAGTTTGAAATCATAGAGTATTGTTTCCACATAGGGTACATCTCCGAAAAGATAAACTAAGGTGCGATAAGCATAAGCACGGAAGAAACGAGCCTCGGCCTGGTAGTGTTCCTTATCTGTGGGTGAATCCCAATTTGTATTTTTATCCGAAAAAAGCAGTATCTCATTTGCTGAAGAAATAAGGCTATATGCCCAGTTCCAGTATGAACCTACAAACCGTTCTTCGGGTGTGAGTGTGAGTTCCGCAAAATTAGTCAACGAACCATCGCTTTTTTTTGCCTCCACAATGTCTGTAGAAACCTGCAAAGCTTCATATGGACAAGCATTTCCATGCATATAAGCATCCCCTTCTCCCCAGGTATTATACTCGGCGCGGGCAAGCGCGTAAAGTCCGGTAGAACCAACCTCGAATCCATAGGTGCTGGTTAATGTATTGTTGGGTGACAATTCAGATTTTAAGTCTTCATCCAGAAAACCTTCGCATCCGGCTACAGTTATCATTAACATGAACAGTAGCCCTGTCTTTATAAGATTTATTATTTTCATATGATATTTTGATTTAGAAGTTTATATTTAATCCTAACATGTAAGAACGGGCAGTAGGATATGAAGCCATCCAGCCATTATCATAGTTAAGAATCTGTCTCATATTAGAGAATGTATGTAAATTATTTACACTCAAATTTATGTTTGCAGAACTCAGGTGTAACTTATTAACCACTTTCTTATCTATATTGTAGCCTAATGTTATATTTTTAATCTGAACGTAAGTTTGCTTTTTGTAAAAACCATGTCCTAATGTATTTATATAACCCGGGGAAACGATATCCGCATCTGTATTTTCGGGTGTCCAATAATTAGCTCCGTGTACATAATTGGTTGTTCCGTATGCCCACGATCCTAAATTAGATACATTATCTTCACGCCAAACACCAAATACTCCGTTTACAAGGAACGAAAGATAAACTTTTTTATAAGCCAGTTTATTTCCCATCGACATGGTGAAATCAGGTCTTGTTGAGCCAATAATTTTCTTGTCATTAGCATCTATATATCCATTTTTATCTACATCTTCCACTTTTGCTGCTCCGGGAACTGCACCTGCTTGTATGTTTTTCTGTACTCCATTCGCATCGGTATAGAGATACTCATCTCCCTGTTGCCATAAACCTATTACATTATAATCATAGAATACGCTCAGAGGCTTTCCGATAAACCATTTGTTGGTAATATCATCAATTTGGTCGCCACGGAGTTCTACAATTTTATCTCTGTCTAACGAGAAATTAAGGTCTGTACTCCAGGTAAAGTCCTTGCCTTTTACATTAACTGTATTCAGGGTTACTTCAACTCCTTTATTTTGAGTTTGACCGATATTATCCCAAATTTTGCTATAACCATTCATGATAGGCACTGTACGTGTCATAAGCAAATCGTGGGTATTGGAGAGATATGCTTCAATTGTTCCTCCCAAACGGCCTTTGAAGAGCATAAAGTCCAATGCGATATTAGCTGTGTTAGTTGTTTCCCATTTCAAGTTAGGGTTACCAATACCATCGGAAGGTAAATAAGCTGAATTTGCTATTGTGCCGGCATCTCCCCAAATGTATTTAACCTTGGAGTAAAGACGATCCAGCGTTCTGTAAGTGCTTATTGCCTGATTACCATTTGATCCGTACGAGGCTCTTAGTTTAAGCATATCCATCCAACCAATGTTATCTTTAATAAAACTCTCTTCGCCTAAATGCCAGGCGAGAGCCGCTGACGGGAAAAATGCATATTTGTTGTTTTTGCCGAAAACTGAAGCACCATCGGAACGTCCGGTCAGGGTAGCCATATATTTTCCTTTATAAGCGTAATTCAAACGGAGCATATATGACAACATGGCTGTTTCTGACAAACCGGATGATATGGTTTGATTACGTTCGGCAGTACCCATCATAAAATAACTTGTATCATCCGTCACAAAACCTTCTGCACTTTGAGAAGATGAAACGCTTTTGGTTTGCTGCATACTGAACAGTCCGGTTGCATCGAAGCGATGACTGCCAATCTCACGTTCATATCGAAGAATATTCTCCCAGGTATAATCATTGTAGTGACTATTGCTGATACTTGCTTTTCCACCCACCAGACCAGCTTTCTCTCTTCCCTCGTAAGTATCACGTCCATAATATGTTCCGGTAAAACCACTTCTGTAGTTATATCCATAATTCATTCGGAAGCTCAACCCTTTAACCGGGAATAAAATATTTGCATAAGCATTCAGGAAAAAGTTCCGGCTTGTTCTATCCTGATCTGCATTCACGTTATTCATAGGATTGACAATAAGTGAATATTCCATTGGTTCTGCTACATAGTAACCGGCTTCGTCTTTATATTTTCCATACGGGCTTTGTTTAATGGCATGTTCAATGTTTGGGGTTATGCCTCCGTTGTCCTTTTGTACAAACTGGGTTCCGACACCTATTGTTAACCATTTATTGAAGATTTGATCAATATTAGCTGAAATGTTTGAACGGCTGAGGTTCGAATTATACACAACTCCTTCTTCATTGAGATAGGCAATAGCAGCCATGTATTTAGTTGTTTCAGTACCTCCCGATATACCAATCTGGTGATCTGTGCTGTTTCCGGTTCTGAAGATTATGTCCTGCCAGTCTGTGGTTATACCATTGATATAATTTTCACGTTCACTAACACTGATAATGTTTCCTGCGATAGGGTCCAACTGATCGCCTGTATATCCATTTTTAAGACGGCCTATATCCTGTTTGAAGCGAATAAATTCATTGGGTCCCATTACCTGAATACGCTGCATTGGCTCCGACACTCCGAACTGGCCTTTGTAAGTAACCTGAGGTTTTCCCAGAACACCTCTTTTGGTTTGAATAAGAATTACGCCGTTCGAACCGCGCGATCCATAAATAGCAGCTGCCGAAGCATCTTTCAATACAGAAAGATTTTCGATAATATTAGGATCAAGATCAGCGAATGAACCACTATATGGAATTCCATCTAAAATAATTAATGGATCGTTACTTGCAGATAATGAGTTCTGCCCACGGATAAGAAGAGATTGGTCGCTTCCGGGAGCTGCATTAGAAGTAGTAATGCTCAAACCTGCAACCTGACCCACCAAACGGTCCATCAGGTTATTGGTAGAAACCATTTCCAATTGTTCCTTGCCAACCACTGAAAGGCCTCCGGTCAAATCTTTTTTCCGCTGGGTACCATACCCAACTACAACCACTTCGTCAAGTTGCTCACCATTGTCTTTCATTGTTATGTTAACAAACCCGGAAGACTTCACTTCAACTTCCTGTGCTACAAAACCGACATAACTAAAAACTAAAACTGAAGCAGGTTTAACCTGTACGGCGTATTTTCCGTCAATATCGGTAACCGTTCCCGTATTACCATCTTTTACCTTTACTGTGACTCCAACCAAGGCTTCACCGTTTCCATCAACGACTTTTCCAGTCACTTTAATAACATCTTGCATCGCATACATCTGTAATGCAGAAACAAGAAACAGAGTCGCAATTAATAATCGCTTTTTTAAATTTCTGTGTATTTCCATTTTTTATATTTAAGATAAATTTAAATTATGTATTGCTTTTACATTTTTTATTGATACTATTTTAAAGACGGAGATCGAATATCAGAATAGTGTAGTGTTTTTCTCATGTATTTTTTCTATTTATAATTTGATTCAGATTTTTGATCAGCATAAAAATAAATGCGAAGATAAATCCCTTTATCTGTGCAGCAAAAGTAACCTAAGTGCACACACACTAGGTTATCGGTTTATTCAAAAATAGTTTCAGTTTGTACAGAAATGCCAAAAACAAACCCTGCAAAGCATTAAATTCTATTACAGGAAACTCAATTGATTGAGGGAAATTACTAACTGAAAAAATAGGCTTAGAGTGTGAAATACTCTAAACCTATTTTTTTCTGATCGGTTTTATTCAAAAACAGTTTCAGTTTGTACGGAATTACTCAAATTGAGCAATTCAGGAAAAAGAAATTATCACGACTTCTTTTTGAATTCTGAGGGAGTTAATTCGAAATGTTTTTTAAAGCAAACACTGAAGTATTTGGGATTAACAAATCCGGTCAGGTCTGCAATCTCTGATATGGTTAAATCCGATTCTTTTAGTAACTGAGCGCTTCTTTTAAGCCGGATATCCATGATAAATTCTTTGATGGACATGCCCGTTATATCGTTAATTTTTTGATATAAAAGCGTACGCCCGATAGCCATATCCGACACGAACGATTCGACGTTATAATCGCAGTTGCTCATGTTTTGCTCAATGTGTCCCATCGCCTTTTCCAACAGTTTTTCATCCATCAATGATATTGTAACCTTCGATGGTTCTGCAATAAATTTTTTACTGTACAGCACTTTTAGCTCATTCTGGGTTTTTATCAGGTTATCTACCTGCCTGAGCAGGAAAGTCATATCAAAAGGTTTATCGACAAAAACATTTGCTCCGGATTCCAACGCCTTAATCTTATCCTCGGTATTTTTACCCAATCCCGACAAAACAATGATCGGAATGTGGCTGGTTTTGATATTGGAGCGAAGCGTTCGGCACACATCAAATCCCGTTGCTCCAGGCATCATTAAATCTGTAATTACAATCTGGGGATGAATTTTCTCTATTTTAGCAATACCCTCGTTACCATTTGCAGCTGTGTAAACATTGTAAGACTCAGACAGCCGCTGCTCTAAATAAGTTCTCAAATCAGGATCATCTTCCACAACAACAATACTATAGGCCTTACGACTCCGTTTGTCGAGCAAATTCATATCATCAGATTCAGCCAAAACATTATCTATTTCGGAAATCGCATATTCGTACGAAACAACTTCACTTTCAACTCTTTTCGAATTTATTTCAAAAGGAAGAATTACTGTAAAAGTAACTTTCGAATCACCTGAATGCAAGGTTATCTTTCCATCCAGACTGGTTACCAGCTCTTTGACGATTGCCAGCCCCAAACCGGTACTATCTTCAACTGCAAGCTTACCTGTAGACAACCGATTGAAAGCTTCAAATATCTGTTCTTTTTTATCTTCCGGAATTTCGGTTCCGGTGTTGGTTACGGCTATAGAAACATATGTAACGTTAGTCCTCTCAGGCAGGGAAAGATCAAGAACCGCTTCCGGAGTTGTTTTATTAATCTTAACCCCAACAAAACCATTTTCCGAACCATACTTTATGGCATTAGAAAATAAATTGGTGAAGATTTTCTCAATTGCGTCGTGATCAAATTTTGCATAAAACTCATCAACTTCGGTATTAATATCGGTTTCTATTCCTTTTTTATTGGCATAAAGTTCAAATAATGAAAAAATTTCATGGATATATTGAACCAAATCACCCGGCTGATAATTAAAGGTGATTTTTTGGCTTTCGATCTCCCTGAACTGAAGTAGCTGACTTATCATACGTTGAATACGGGTAACATTTTTCTCAATAAGCTGTATGTAAGTATTCAACGATTTATCTTCCGGCAAATATTCTTTCAACTGCTTTAAGGGGTCAATAACAAGGGTAAGGGGAGTTTTAAGGTCGTGAGATATGTTTGTAAAGAAGTTGATGCGTGCCTGAGTCAGTTTTCTCATGTTCTGTTCCTTTATCTGCTCCATCTCCAGCCTGTTCTCGAATATCTTCTTGTTCGTAAAATATCTCCAGATAAAGTAAACTATATACGTTAGGATTATGGAGTAAATAATATATGCCCAAACTGAGAAAAACGGCGAAGGTTTAACATCAAAATACAATGTAGAAACTTCATCCCCCCACAATCCGTCATTATTAGCAACTTTAACCTCAAACCGGTAATTTCCAGCCGGCAAGTTGAAGAATTGTATTGTTTTTTGCCCCGGAGGCAGCAGGTTCCATTCGTCCGAAAGCCCAAGCATCCTATAAGCATATTGATTTTTTTCGGCATGCAGGTAACTGTTTGCTGAAACACAAATTCCGATACTAGACTGATTGTGTGACAGTATTATTTTATTGTTATTATCCTTTGAGTAGGACACGGTCGAAATATCCTGCTGCAATGGCGAGTCTTCAATTCCCGGAACAACCTTTTTATTATTGATTAACAGATCTGTAAAAAAGACTTTGGGCCTTTGATTATTGTATTTTATTTTGTCCGGTGTAAACATAATGAAACCGTCGGTTCCTCCAAACAACATTTCACCTTTCGAGGTTTTAAAACATGACCGGACATAAAAAGCTCCGCAAAGCTTGAGATTATCTATCTGAGATTTATTTATACTTTTCTTTTTATAATCATAATAATATAAGCCATCATTAGTGCTGAACCAGATGTTTTTAGAAGAGCTATCCTCCAATATCCCGAAAACAGTTTTACCATACAGCCCGTCTTTTTCTGCAAAGTTTATATAACTGCCATTTTTACTCAATTTATTTATACCTCCGCCATGTGTACCAAACCAAATATCAGCTTCGGAAGTGATACAATATGAACTAAGATTGTTTACCGAGTAAGCTGCATTTTTAATATAGAAATGTTTTACAATACGTTTTGTATTGACATCTACAACATATGCTCCGTTGTGAGTTATCAGCCACAGGTTATTCCCTTTATCACGAAACAATGTTTCTATTTGCATTTTAACGAATTTACCCTTTGAATCGGATAAAGAAACAACTTTAATGGTCCCGTTTTTCAAATCCTTATACATTAACTCCGCATCCGGATCTGTCATCCAAATACCGGAATTACCTTCCATTACAAAATCATAAATACTTAGTTGCTTGGATGTAGCAGGATGATACATTCTTCATATCAACAAAACGACGTTGAGCATTATTGAACTCTTCCATTCCTCCATTGAATGCGGAGATTCGTAATGTATTCTTTTTTTCATCATAACGTAACATTTTAATCATGTTTGAAGTTATGCCCGTATTATTTTCCTGCGTGTAATATGAAGTTACGCCCGTCTTTCTATTCCAGTAATTCACCCCGCCTCCTTCAGTTCCTATCCACAAATTGCCATCATGGTCTTCCTCAAAGCAACTGATTATAGGATGATTCAGGCCTCCTGGAACGGCTTTAAAATAGCTGACATTATTATCAGAAAAGGTCATGTAAGCCAGCTTCCCGCCATAAGTCCCTACCCATACGCCACCATCCGGGTCGGGATAAATGGACCATATCGAATTATTCGGAATTGAGTATGTATTATGAAGATTGAATCGAAGAAGGCGCATTTCCGAAGTAAGGGGATCTAAAAGAAAGAGTCCTGATTGTGTGGCCACCCAAATGGTGTTTGACGAATCAAGGTATAGCTTTTTAGCACTTGCCGCTTTACCCGATTCCCGGGTGAGGCTGTGAAGTTGTATTAGTTTTCCGGCACTATCATATTCATACAAGCCACTCATATGCGTGAGAATATAAATCGACCGGTTATATTCTATCACATCTTTTATTATATCATTATTACCCAATGCAGTAAACAACTGGCATTTCCTGGATTTTTTATTTAACCTGTATACTTTTCCGCCCGATCCGATATAGATATCATCCCTATTGGTACACATCAGCGTTAACGTAGAAACGTCAATACCTGAAGGTAAAATATAGTTGGTTATGGCAGGCAATTGGCCCGAACGAAAAGACTGGATTTTGTTGTTTCTTATGAGCCACACATTACCTTCTTTGTCGGCCAAAACGGTACCTATATTGCCATCCAAAACACGTTCAAAATGCTGTGTCAGGTAATTGAACCGCAACAATCCCTGGTTAGTGCCAACATATAGTTTTTTTGAACTATCTGTAATAACCTGCCCATAAGCCCAGTACGAATCGGGTAAAAGTTTGGTAACATAATCATTCATTTGAATAAATGAATTACCATTATATACAAACAGCGCGTCATATCCGCTAAACCATATCCGCCCGATGCTATCTTTAGCAATACTGTGTATACCGCCAAAATAGGAGGTTTCCGGCATGTTATGAAATCTATAATCTGATACATTCAGGGTAAATCCTAAAACAGGAACCAATACAAAAAGCAGAATATTAAATAAAAACCTCATTTTCAAACACTTTTAATTTTAGGAATAGCTTTAAGAACAAAAGCTGTATTAGGTATTAATCTTTTTATTGAGAAATTCTTTTTATGAAACTAATAATTATTTCGAGTCTTTTATGGCTTATTATTTCTTAATTGGGAGGTCCTATCTATTTGAAATACCATGTTTTATATTATCAACTGAAAGACTTTGCTTTTCGATTGTTTGATGCCCGATGTATAATAAAATATCAAAGGGTCGTAAAAATACGTTTTTATAATGAACTTACAAAATCCACCAACCAATTTCAAAATAAGACATATACACCTTATTTACAGAGCATTAAACACAAAGCAAAACAATTCAGATTCATTAATCTGGTAATTTTAAAGCAGGTAGAAAGTATCAATCGGCTTTGCTAAAAAAGTATTATTTCAAATATAAGATTTGCTTATTATCTATTGAAACAATAAATGTTTATCCGCAAAACGACCTGTTAGAAAATGGAATAAGAATAGAGGAGCGTAGCTCTGATTTCTTTGTAGTATTTAAGTACCATAAATCAGTTAGGAGCGTAGCTCTGACATCTTTAAGATATCACCGCTAACGCGGCTTGTGTCATTGAAATTAACGTATAGCTACGAAGATAACAGGACTACGCCCCTCAATTACTTGCTAACACACAGGTCGATTTACGGATAATCATAAAACAATAGACGGCGTGACTTGAAGTCACACCGTCTATCAAAGTGCGCGGATCGGAACCAGCGGTCGTGTAGCAGATTGTTCCGGCGTTGTGTGTAAATTCCGGTGCATTTACAGTGGAGAAATAGCCCGGGCCATTTTAATCGTGCAAGAAACACATGGGTACATTGGGAAATATTTATTGTGCCGCTTGCGTCTATTATTGAATTTGATTTTATTGCACTTCCAGCGATTCAAAGCCTAAACCTTCAGGATTTTCGGTGGTGACAATCACTTTATACGTTCCGGCATTGATATAGGTTCCCGTGGTAGTGCTGATTTGCTTCCATTTTTCAGCCGTTTCTGGAAAGGTCATTTCGTCATTTTTCAATACGGTACCATTTGCCGCCACAAACTGCAAACGGGCTTTCACTGGTTTACCACTTGTATTCAAATAATTGAACCGCAACGCGTAAATCTGTGCCAACCCGGTAGTAATTGTCCACTCTATAGAACCTGTTTTTTTTAACCGTACACCCTCTTTATTTTTAATAACCAGCTTTTCGTATTTCCCTTTTATAACAGACTTTTCGGCCTCATATACTGTACTCAAACGGGCATTTTTATCTTCGGGCAACAATTCTTTCGGCGTTTTTTCCAATACGTTTTTATCTGCTTCGGTCCACGACCAATCCGATTGTTTCGGGTGTACAACTTCTACTTTTTTATCTTCAGTAGCAATGGCAATAGCAGAAATTACCGCCTGACCTGCCTTTACTTCAGGGAAAGAAATGCTGAGTTTGCCATTTTTCACGGTGGCATACACCACTTTTTTCAATGCCCCAGCGTGACCACTTTCAGCCCATATATCCATGTCATTCAACACCACCGAATCATTCACTGCCACATCGAAAATGCGTAGCCCGTCACAATCAGTCTTCTCGCCACCACCGGTTCCATGCCAGGGTTCAGTAAAATAAAGTTCTACCCGGTAACGACCATCAGGTACTGCAAAATGATAATTCAACTTATGACGCCCGAAACGGAAATGCCCGAACAATGCCCAGTCTTTTGTTCCGCGAATAGGATCATACGTAACGCGCTGACTGGCCAGATAAGGATTCAACCCCTTGAAGTCAGCCGCCCACGAACGGGAATAGGTGCTATCATCTTTTAGCCATATTTGCCCAAACTCATCCTCATATTCGTTGCCGCCACAATTAAGGCGGTAAATGTAATTATAGTTTGATTCCGCTTTCAAAATTGGCTTTACATCAGCATTAAGAGCTTCAAAATGCGGAGCTTTCTCCAGATTATTCAATACAATAACATCTTGGGCCACCGCTTTTCCACCATAATATCCCACGGCACGAAGTACATTGTAACGAACATCCCTATTCTCCCACATAAAGTGCGAGCCGCGTCCGTTGTTTTTCTTTTTACCCATATAAACAGAATCCACGGCATCGTTGTATAATTTTACGCTGTCGCAATTAGAGTATACCTCCACAGTCGCACGGGTACGCTTGGTAAAACGGTTGGGCCAGGTGTGCGAAACAATGTACACCATAGGGTCGTTTTTGGGTGAAACGTAATTGGCGCGATACATATAATAAGCATCCGTGGGTTCTTCCCACGGTGCTAACAAGCCCTTTGTAGTTGAAAGGTCCGACTTTGTCAATTACGCGAAATGCTTCGTCGGGCTGACGGCGCCCGGGGTTGTCGTGTGAGCTGTATATCCACTGGAACTGACCGCAAACACTATCTTTTGCCTGTTCAGCCAAACGGATTTTCTTTTCCAGCAACTGGCAGGCACGGTCCTCGCTCCATTTGCCGTTAGCATCAAAAGCGCCCGGTTCCGTATGGAAACCCAGCGAACGCCAGGCACCGTATTCGCCGTTGAGCAACTGGTTTTGTTGTGCCAGTTCCCGACCGTAATTTTCAATATTTCCACCGTAAGTTCCGCTCCAGTTTTGCACCACGTTCCAGTCGGTTCCTTCGCCTCCGTTGCAAGTAGTAATTACCCGCATCGTTTTAGCTGTCGGATCCATTTCTCGGATAATATTGCTGCATTCCTCTGCAAAATCTTTGGGCAAAACACTCTCATTCTGCAGGCCCCACATCACTACCGACGGAGAGTTACAATGTTCTTTCAGCCACTGGCGAAGCAAGGTTTTAAAATTATTGCGGAATTCCGGAGTATCGTACCACACATGCGCCGAAAATTGCGTCCATTGCAACAACCCGCTTTCGTCCAAAAGCCTTTGATATTCGAGGTTATGCGGCTGGTGTGCATCCCGGAACGCATTGAATCCGGCCGCTTTAATTTGCTTGATTCGTGAAGCTATTTGCTCGTTGCTGAAAGCATGCGATTGCCCGAACATGTGTTCATACTCGCAAGTACCGTTTATGAATGTTGGCTTGCCGTTCAGGAAGAAACGGCCATCGCCATCGTTGCGTTTTACAGGCCAGCTAATGGTTCGAACACCAAATGGCGTTGAAATTTCGTCGGTCGTCACATTATTTCCACGCTTAATCATCGAAGCCAGTCTGTACAGATAAGGCTTTTCGATACTCCAACGCATTGGGTTATTTATGGGCGATGATTGACGAATGAGTTTAGTTTCGCCGGATTGCAGAATTACTTTTTCAGCCAGGCGGAACACAGCAATGCCATCTTCGTTATTCAGCTTATTTACAAGCTCTATTTCTACTTTTTCGGTTGAATAATTTTTCAGCTCCGTTTCGATAAAAACAGAATCGGCTTTATCATTATTCCAAATATGTACTCCAAATGGTTCGATTCGCACCTTGTCGGTCACTTCGAGCACTACCGGACGGAAGATTCCAAAAGGTTGCGAACCTTCGCTAAATCCCCATTCCGACGAGCAACCGCCGCACACCCACGGCATGTCCGAAATCATCTCTGGATGATCGGCCACAACGGTCAGCGTGTTTGTTTGGCCAGGTTTAATCACGTTGGTAACATCAATGGTTTTGGTAGTACGGCCACTTGGAAAGCGGTCGAACTTTTTGCCATTCAGCGTTACAGTAGCATAGGTCCCCACGCCTTCGAAGCGCAGGAAATACTCTTTATTATCACCGGCATTTGGAGCAACGAACGTTTTGCTATAAGTAGCTGTCCCGTGCAAATTTCCGTGCGTCAACTGGCGGTAGCCGTAATAATCGTCCCAGTTGTGAGGCACATTTACGGTCAGCGTGTCTTTTCCCAGCCATGTTTTCCAACCAGCGTTCAGGTTCACAATGGTGCGACGGTCTTTTATTTCAGGGGCCGGAAAATTGACATCGGAACGCCCCATGGGTTTGCTCGTTGCCACGGCAATTCCGCGCTGGTCGTACTTATTCACCGCACAATAGAAATGATACACCACGCCTTTGTAGTTAATCATATAACTTTTGTGTGCAAAAAGATCATCGTAAGGTTTGGAAGGCGTAATCAAATCATCACCCTGCCAGTCGTACCAATGCACCAGATCGTAACTGCACGCGAACGTATTATACGCTTTGTAGGGTTTATTGGTATTGAATGCCGAAAAATAGAACATTACATACAGATTCCCAAACTGCTGAATCTGCGCATCACCCGTAATCATTCCCTGAATTTCATGAGCAAAAACAGGATTTCCCGGAAAACGTTTCCAGGTCTTCAGGTCGTTGGAGAGTGCAATGCCGATACGTTCGCCTTTCAGTTTGGTATCCGGATGCACGCCACCCGCATTGTAATACATCACAAAAGGAGCACCGAGGGTTTTCTTTTTGTCCCAATAAATAGTGCTTTTGTACTGAATCAGGTTTTCGAACCACTGCGCATCCTTGTCTTTGTTCGAAAGGATAGGTGTTGCAGCCGATTGCCATTCAACGGCTTTTCCCAGATTTTTCGCATCCGTCCAGGCCAGTCCAATGCTCAATGGGCCTTGCTCGTAACCCGCCGTTGGACCACCAATGTATGTCATCCAGTATTTATTTTTCCACGGTTGGAGTTCGTAGCTTCCACCCCACTCCATATCGGGCAACGAAGGAAAACCACCCCGCTGATTGCAGTCCCACATGCCATCGCGATAAGACAGCACACGCCCTTTGATATTCCATTTCAACAAATCAGCACTCTCCGCTATCCAGGTTTCGTAACCACGACCATCAGTCCCCGTTTTACCGTTATAAATCACAAAAGTCATGTACCATTTTCCGTCTTTGCGGAACACGGTGGGGCAATCCATCTTGTGATTATTATCGGTTGGAGCAAGTGCCAAACCGTATTTATAGGGCGTCTTTACCTGTTCGTAGATTTCGCCCATACGGGATTGCGTAACTTCCTGGGCGGAAAGCAGAGTAGATATAAAAAGAATAAATAGTATGTATGGTTTTTTCATGATAATAACCCCTAACCCCTAAAGGGGAACTAAATTAGTTTCGTTTAACTTGATATTTGTTTCATAGCACTCGTAAATTTGCAGTCGGCAAAAATTCCCCTTTAGGGGTTAGGGGTCTAATAAAACATCCAATCCATCGTTTCCTCGTCGCCCGTTCCGGCCAGTCCGGCATTGCGAGGTGCGGGTGCTGCGTTGCTGAAGCCAAGGATCAGGCAATAGCCTTTGGGCAACAACAATTTGTTTTTTCCTGCTTTGAAACTGTACACATGCACATTGACAGCCGGCAGGTCGTCCACCTTTAAAGCGTTCATCAACACAGGGTCAGCCTGCCCATACAGGTTGGCAGCTGCATCGGTTTCGAGCGTTGGCGCTTTGGCGTATTTTCGCTGGTCGTCGCGGAAGAAGCCCACCAGCAACTTCACCGGTCTAGCCGATTCGAATTCCACGGTGGTGCCGCTGTTCAATTGTTCGGCTCCGTTCAGCACCCAGGCGTTAAGCCCCGAAAGTTCGGGAGCAAGTTCCTGCACGTCCGATTCCATATCGGCATAAAGCGAAACACCCGCCGTAAGTTTCACCGACTTTACATTCGGAGTAAGCAACTTAACATCGGCATTAGCCAACGAAACCAATTGTGCCGGCTTTTGCACCTTGCCGTTCAGTTTCGTTTTGAGCAGCGCCAGGTTGTTCTGGAAATTGCTAAACTCCTTTTTATAATGCACCAGCAGTTCTTCCCAGGTTTTATTTTTGCCATCGTCGCCACCAATGGGCACACGGCGTTGCGAGGTCTGCATGCTGTTGGCGTACAGGTACGAATTTTTGGTCAGCTCCACCAGTTTGGCATAATGCTCCAGACTTTGTTGTAGGTATGGCAGGGCTGCATCCAGGTTTTTAATATCTTTTCCCCACTGATAATCCAACACAAGTTTGGCGGCTTTTACCTTGTTGTTGAAGAAATAGGCAAACTCCCGGTAGCAATGCATATCGTTGCGCAGGCGTTCAAATTCAGCCTTATTTTTGGTGGCTTTGCCTTCCACGGAGTCAATGGCCGCAATGGCTTTGTCGCCATGCGAAATAACCTGTGCAATAATATCCAGCGGCATTTCACCCACATGAGGTTCGTGCTTCCATTCTTTTTCCACATATTCAATTAGCTTTTCGCCCTCGGGGCCGCAACTTTCGTAAAAACCAGGGTAGATTTTGTATTTATACGGATTCACCAACTGGCTCATAAACATACCCAACAACAGCGTTTGGCGGTTGCCTTCCGTAATGCCGAAACGCCGCAATAACTTCGGGCGCAATCTCGCCACTTTCGTCGTATGCCCGCTGAATTTTGCGCGCATCGGTAGCCGACACGCCGTAATAATTATCCAACTGAGTGTTCCAGTAACTGATTTCCTCATTTCTGTTGCGATGGCAATTCCAGGCATAGCGCGCCCAGGTTTTGTACCACATCCAGTCGCGGTCAATTTGGTTCAGGCGACCGCCATCGGCCAGTTTATCGGCTGTGTAGGGATAATCCCAGAACGAAGCCTGAGGATACAGATGAAGCCCGTTGGCACCATGTACATTGTGCATGGCCTTAATAGTTTTCTGCACAAAATCGGGTGAACTCCAGCGCCAGGGTTCCAGGTTGGCCAGGATATGCACGTTGCTGATATGCACATCCACCAGCTTGCTCAAATCCTGATGCGTCTGGGTCCACGGACCGCGGGGTTCGTAAGTGGTGAGGCTTTCGCCGTTATATTTGTTCATCGTGTACAGGTTTTTGTACAACGGGCGTGCAGTTTCAATATCCATTTTGGCGTTGGTATCGTGGCCACGCAAAATAATCGGCGGTTCGTCGGTACGCCCCAGCGCTTTCAACCCGTCTTTCACCCCCGGAAGAATAGTTTCGGTAAACCATTTCACGTCATCTTCGTAGGTATCCATAGCCTCCCCGAGCGTAATCAGGAAGCCGATGTTCGGGTATTTCTCCACGAAAGCGGCAATGCTTTTGCGGGTATAATCGCTAATAAGCGGCGTAATGGGCCGGTTGCGATCCTGTGTCAGTATGCCGTAATGTTCGGCAAACGGTTTGGAAACAATGATATTATAAAACATTTGAATGACGAAAATACCACGCTTGTCGGCCTCGTGGGTCAGGAACGAATACATTTCCTCATTCATTTTAAAAGTGGCATCGTCCACTTCCACGGCAAATGGATAATCTTTCAGTTTCACCAACGACGCAAATGGATGTCCGTTCCACAAATACAACGAATTCATGCGGTTGGAAACCAGCATATCCAGGTATTTTATCCATTGCGCTTTGTCGTAAAACCAGGGGAAATTCTCCTGTGTATACGGATATTCGTACACGGTGCGCCCGGGCAGGTAAGTGGGTTTCTGAACACCAATGCAGGTGCCGCGCATCACCATTTCGGGAGCATCGGTCATGGACACAGGCAAGTCAAGTTTCTTTTCGTTTTGCAGGCGATCGATAATTTCACGGCAACCGTAAATGGCCCCATTCCCATCCGTTCCACAAACAAGTGTGATATTCTTTTTTGTTGCAATAAAAAATCCTTCCTTTTTCATCATAGCAGGCAGTTGTACCTTCAACTGCTTCAACACTAATTGTAAAGCAGGATCGTTTTTCTCCAATACAACAATGCTTTTTCCGTTGAATGACTTCTGTTTAGCAATCTTGTTTTCAACTTTATAGCCCGCACTGGCCAGCGATTTCGCCAACATTTCAGTTCCAAAAACAACCCGGTTGGAGGCATTGGGATAACTGTAAACATTGATATTCTCGCCCAAAGCCTGATGAGCAACAAACAACACAAAAAGGAAAACTAAACTTCTGAATTTCATACTTTAAAAACAAATATTTCACTTATTAATAACAACAGAAGGACGCTGAAAACGTCCTCCTGTACTCAATTTGCATGATTCCGGTTATTAAGGGCAACAAGCACGGATATGCCTTTTTTCGGAGAATAATTAGCATTTTAATTGCAATTATCCACAAGTTTTCCGGCAACAAGGCTCACTTACTTGTAAAAATAACATTAGCAGATAAAGAATTGCTATTGGCAAAGAAAATCCAAATGAATTACATACAATATATTGCCAATTATGTATCATTGGCAATATTATCCATGTACATTATTGCCAGCCATATATCATTCGCAATATTATATTTATACATTATTGCCATTAATGTATCATTCGCAATATTATCTTTGAATATTATTGCCAATCAGATATTATTCGCAATATTTTATTAATATATTATTGCTAACAAACTATCATTAGCAATACTATTAATGTATATTATTGCCAACCATATGTCATTGGCAATATATCTTCATTTGAAATGCATGAATTATTTATAATTCACCACCACTTCCTCATTTCCATCAATCAACAGGCGGTACTTATCACCTTCCAACTTTTCGATTGTCCCTTTAGTGTATTTCGGGGTTGATTTGCTACTGAAGGTCAGGTAGCCGCGGCCTTCGGTGGCTGTAACTTTAATGGTTTTTGTATCCATGTACAGTTTGATTTCTCCGTTGGGAGTCGGCACGGTTCCTTCCATCCATTTCAGTCCGCCCAGGTTTGGAGCAATGGCATATTCGGCATAACCGGCTTTCACAGGCTGAATGCCGAGGTAATATTTTCCCAACAGGTAAATGGGGCTGGCTCCCCAGGCGTGGCAAAGGCTTTTGCCGTACGGGCGACCATACATGCCTAGATGCTGCTCACCTTTGTCGGTTGGGTTGTATTTTTCCCAGAACGAAGTAGCTCCTTCACGAATCATGCCGCCCCAGTAGTCTTTCATTTCTTTCATCACTGCCTTTTGCTCGCCCATGGCACACAGGGCTTCCAGTTCATAGAAACGCATATAGGGCGTAGAGATTTTCATGACCGAATCGTTCATCAATACCGATTTTTTGATCAACTGCTGCTTTTCGGGCGACAGGTAATTGAAGAACACGGCAAACATATTGGAGTAGCGTGTAACCTGCTCTTGCTGTTTTCCATCGAGGCGGTTGTGCACCAATGCCTTTTTGGTTTCGTTCCAGAAGGCGGGTTCCAGCTTATCACGCAGGGCAGCAGCCAGTTTTGTATATTTGCGTTCATCGCCATTGCTGCCGGTTACCTGGGCACAAAGCGCCATGGTTTCCAGACTTTTGCAGAAAAGTACCTGCTCATACGACAATTCGCCGTGTTTATCCATATACCCATCAGCCCAGTCCACAAACACCCAATCGCCGGTCTGGCCTTCCACCATCCCGCTCGCATTGGTGCGCCCGAGGACATAGTCCATCATGGTTTGCATGCGCGGATAAATCTGCTGGATAAAGTGCGCGTCGCCCGTGAATTTATAATAGTCATAAATGGACAGGAACCAGTAGAAAGTGTAGTCCATAATGGTGTTGGTATGACTCGTCACGGGATCTTTGCCGCGCAGGAGCCAAATAGTTTTGCGTACCGTTTCGGCATCAAAAAACAGGTAATAATTCATCAAATAACTTTGAATAGCATCGCCACTCCAGGTCCAGCGGTCGCGTTTTATACCATCAATAAAGAATTCGCGAGTAGTGAGTTGCATGGTGTAAGCACCTACATTCCACATTTGGTTTACTTCATCGTCGTTGCAGCGGAACGAACCCCGGCGGGTCTCAGGTTTATATTCATACAGCATGCTTACACCGGCATAATCCACACCGGCATCTTTGGTAATATACACGTAGCGGAAAGCTTTGTTGTTCCCCAGAATATAATTTTCATCCAATTTGGAACTGATATTCATTGCCTCATCGGCAACCGTATTCCCGTTTAGCAACAACTGATCCAGTGTTTCGCAGAATTTGGTATCCAGCGCTTCTTCGGGGCTTTCGCCATAATAGATATTTACTTTTCCGCTGCCTTTGAGCCCTTCCAGTTTTAAAAAACCGAAGGTCTCTTTGCCGAAATCAATCAACTCACCGCCATTTTTCTTTTCACGTTTCACAGCAGCCATAGGGGTGGTAGGCAATTTGTATTTCGAAGGAGGCGTGTCGGCCGATTTAAAACTGTCGGAAGTGGCTGCATCCATGTAAATGGTGGCCGAAGTATCGCTGGCTTTTCCGCTTTCGTCAATCCATTCCTTGTCCTCATAGGTCACTTTCCACGACGTATCTGAATTCACCGTTTTGCCTTTTACAAAAATAGCGGGTGGCGTGGCCTGGTTCCATACTTTGATATTCAGGCTGTGTTTACCGGCAGGCACCGTGAATTTTTTCGGCATACCAAACTGTAGTTTACCGTCCAGCTTGATATTGAACTTACCTTCCACGGCAATTTCGATTTCTTCAGATGCAGCTAAATCAATCTTTTTGCTGAATTCCACCAACACATAATGACTGTCCATTTTCCAGAAATGCGGGAAAAAGGCGCCCCGTTCGGTACGGCGATTGTTCATTCTCGTTGCCGAGCCAAATTTCGTAGTCACCCGGATACCAAATCCACGACTGGGCATTGGAAAATAAAGTCATTGCTGCAAATAAGAGTAAAAAATGTATGCGTTTCATTATTTTATAGGCCAAAGATTAAAGAATAAAATTTTACCAGTAAGCAGGCAACCTGAAGTCATCTGCTTACTGACATATGACGCAAAAGACTAGCTTTTGTAATCTAAATCACTCATAATTTATTTTCTTAATTGTACAGGTCGATTTTTTTAGTAAGTTTGCATTATTCTTAAAATTCCAATCTTATGGAACTTCAACTTATCCAAAACAAGATTTACACAATTCGTGGCCAAAAAGTGATGCTGGACCGTAACCTAGCTGAAATGTATGGCGTAGAAACCCGTATTCTTAATCAAGCCGTCAAACGCAATATCGAACGGTTCCCCGAAGATTTTATGTTTCAGCTAACTGATACTGAACTTCAAAATTGGAAATCACAAATTGTGATATCCAATTCCATAAAGATGGGGTTGCGTCAACGGCCCTATGCCTTTACCGAACTCGGCGTAGCCATGCTTAGCAGTGTATTAAACTCAAAAGTTGCCATTCAGATTAATATGGGAATAATGCGCGCTTTTGTTTCAATACGTCATGCACTGACTGCTACTCCTTCCGATAGAATCTTATCGCTCGAATACGAAATCAAGAAACTAAAAGAATACATTGAAGAAGTTTTTACCGATTACAACGATATCAACGACGATACCCGCATGCAAATTGAACTCATTAACCAATCGTTAGCTGAACTTCAGGCGGATAAAAAAGCGTTGGACAAACCACGAAGAAAAATTGGATTTGATACGGAAGGATCAAAGTAATCACTCATACACATAATAATACTATGGAATTAATTCACATTAAAAACAAAATCCACGAAATAAGAGGACAAAAGGTAATGTTGGATTTCGACCTGGCGGAACTTTATGGAGTTGAAACAAAGCGACTAAAAGAAGCCGTCAGAAGAAATATCGAGAGATTCGAAGGAGATGACTTTATGTTTGAACTAACCAAGTTAGAAACAGAACAACTTTCAAGGACGCAATTTGCGACCATGAACAACAAAAGAGGGCAAAATATCAAATATGCACCTTTTGCCTTCACTGAACTAGGCGTGGCAATGCTTAGTAGCGTATTGAATACAAAGACAGCAATTGAAATAAACAGATCAATCATGCGTACTTTTGTTGCAATTCGTCAATCAATCACAATTAATCCAACCGATAAATTCAAAGAACTTAAATACGAAATCAAAGAGCTTAAAGAGTACATAGAAGAAGTTTTTACAGATTACAACGATATCAATGACGATACCCGTATGCAAATTGAACTCATTAACCAATCGCTGGCAGAACTTCAGGCAGATAAAAAAGCGTTGGACAAACCACGAAGAAAAATTGGATTTGATACGGAAGAAAAATGAGCAGACAACATCATTCAAGTTATCCGCTCTTTTCAATTATTCCCCTTTTGGGGTTAGGGGCCTTCTTCCTGCATTCTTTACAATGCTGTCATTCACCATATGTCCGTTGTTTTCCCAAAGGTTATTGGGGCCGTTGGCATTTTGCAGAAACTTCACGCTGTCGGTGCGGTTATTTATCACCCGGATATAAGACGAACCTTCGTCGGTATAGAGGTAAAACCAGTGGTGCGGATCGTGTACATACGATGGATGGTAAATATCGTGCACCCAGTTTTCGGAAATCAATGTGCCGGGCTGTGCACCAAGGGTATAAATACCTGCCACATCGTACATGTGTTTGGCGTAATGGTGGATATTATTTCGCTGTACCAGGTTGTTTTTCATGCAAACCAGGTTGCGGTTCCAACCCCAGCCAAGGCTGATTCCCATATACGAAACTTCGCTGATCTCATTATTCAAAATGCGGAAACCGGAAACATAACCTGCGCCAACTCCCACACAGCCCCAGTCCTCATTAGCAATATCAGTAAAAAGATTATTGCTGATTTCAAGCCCGGTACACACATCACGCAAGTCCTGAGGATTGTAGGGTAAATGCGTTTCCAGCGAAGCGGGGAAAAACTTCCTGCCACCAACCCGTTTCCTGCAATGTCGGTAAAAATACAATTCTTCACCTGCCCATCCACGGTGCCTTCCACATAATCAAGGCCTGAATATCCCAGATGCTCAAACGTACATCCTTCGAAGTTGATATTACGCGAACCTGTGACCGTTACAGCTGCCGCCCCGCGCCCTAACCAGCCCTGATTATCCAGTTTGTGATTATCCACACGGTCGATTGACGGACGCAGCTTGTAGCCTTCAGTCAAGTACATACCGGCCTGCAGGGGCACGTGTCCTTTTTCGGAGGGACGCATCCAGGTTGTATGGCTGAACGTGATATTTTTGAAAAACACATTCTCGACAGGACGATCAGTCGTTCCCTCCACCTCCACCACAGTTTCGATAGCGGGAACAATGGCTTCCTTGATTTTTTCGCCTACCAATGGATAATAATATAACTTGTGTGTGCGGATATCGTGGTACCATTCGCCTGGCTGATCAAGCAATTCCAAAGCATTGGTCAGGTAAAAGGGCGAGTTTACGCCAGCTCCGATCATGGGTTGTGGCCACGGACGCTCGAATTGCAACTTTCTTTCGGGATTTTGAAAACGTATAGCAGCTGAATCGCCGTGGATTTCAACCGATTTGATCCGTAGGAACGACACCGCCCACATTTGGTGCAAGACCATTTCGGCATAAGGGGCTTTTTGAATGGCTTTCACAGCTTTTGCCGGCACCCAAAGTTCCTGATTTACTTTGTCATTTCGGATAATGCGGTGCATCTTTTCAAAATCAATCACATCACGGGCACGGACGGCTTTTTTCCCATTCACCCACAGCTGGCGGAAATCCAACGGACGGCCATTGAAGTCGGGTACGTCTGCCACCAGAAATTTTCCTGATTTTTTCCAGTTGCTGATCTTCATACCACCGCTTACGATCACTTTTTCGCCTTTTGCACCACAAATAATAGTTGGCGATTGTGCCGTTCCGCTATCTTCAGGACGCACATAGAGCGGTTCGTATTGCTCGTATGTTCCACCTTTCAGGATAATGTTGATACCATTTTCAATACCGGCAGCGCTCAACCGCCGCATTTCACGGGCTTGACGCAAAGCTGCCGAAAGAGTCTCTTTAGGTTCAGAAAAACTTCCAACGTTTGTATCTTTTCCTATTGGGGAGACGTAAATCTCGGTGGCGTTGGTTATTTGCCATATTAGGGCAAGAACCATAAAACAATATTTTGCGTGTTGTTTCATTTTGGGGTTTTATTTGTAGAGACGCACGGCCGTGCGTCTTTACGAGCGTACGACTATACAGGCCGTGCGTCTCTACAGGCCGTGTATCTATACGTAATACGTTATTATTTTACCAACGGCATCCACACCGTCATGTCCATTTTGCCACGGTTGCCCCAGGCGTAATACGGAATAAGGGTGATATTGACCGTCTTATCCGATTTTTCAACCGGACGATACAGGGTGTTTTTCCATGAATCCTCGCCAGCTAAACGGGCTATTCCATCCAACACAACAACCGGACTTCCGGCAATCGTCGTTTTGCGTGGAGTGAATTTTATATCCGCAGGAATCAATACATTATCAATGGATTTTCCAGCAGGGACATCTGCTCCTTCGAGGCAATAAACCAACGGACCGCGTTTTACCACCGTCTGGTTACGCGTTTCTTCCACCAAAGGGTTCGATTCCAGTAATTTTACCGGCATATCCAACACCAGTTCAACCACATCGCCCTTTTTCCACACGCGGTTGATTTCAGTATACGTGTTGGCTTTATTTTCTGACTCAAACGGTTGGCCATTTATCGTAATCGTTGCCTTTTCGCACCATTCCGGTATACGCAAATGAAGCGCGAAAGCTTTTTTCGGAGCTTTATCAAAGCTGATTTTTATATTTCCATCCCAGGGATAATCGGTGGTTTGGGAGAGTTTTATTTTCTCCTTTGTGCTGATTGTGGTTTCTAACTGGCTTCCACTATATAAATTGCACCACACGGCATTTTCGCTAAGGGTATAAGCATAGTTTTGTATCTGGGTAAGCGTGCGCACGGTATTGGGCGGACAACAATTGCACAGCTTTATATACACTTCGCGCTCTTTGGACCAACGCAACACGTACGGAAAATTCTGCGAGATACGCAAAGGATTGGTGTAGAAGAATTTCGTTCCATCCAGGCTTATTCCACTCAAAACACTGTTGTACAAAGCTGTTTCCAACACATCGGCGTATTTGGCCTCGCCAGTGGTTTGTAGCATGCGCCAGTTGAAGAGCATATTCCCAATGTTGGCACAGGTTTCGTTGTGGGCGGTTAAGTTTGGAAGTTGATAGGCGCGCCCATAACTTTGATGCACTTTTTGAATAGAATCCGGTGTATAAAACGTACCATCGGGCGAAGTACCATCGTACAAAGCACCGCATGCACCAGTTACATACATTTTACGGTTCACAATATCATCCCAAATACTGGTCAGGTTTTTCATAAGTTGCGCTTCGCCTGTTTCGGCATACACATCGGCCACTCCGGCGTATAAATAATTGGCGCGCACGGCATGTCCCATGGCGCTGTATTGCTTGCGGAATGGTATCCGATCCTGGTTGTCATCCGTCCCGTTTTCCACCATGCCGCGAATATCGATCAGATTTTTCGCAAGTTCCAGGTAACGCGGATTCTTCGTTTCGCGGTACATTTCCACTACGCCCATGTAGTGCGATGGGCAAATGGCATTACGCGCCAGTTCGGCAGAAGCGGTTTCGTAGAAATGGCACAAGAAATCGGTCGCTTTGATGGCGATATTCAGCAAAGCTGTTTTTCCGGTAGCCCGGTGGTGGATAATTCCAGCCATCATCAAATGTCCCAGGTTGTATGTTTCAAAATTCAATCGATTTCCGAAAGCTTTGTCATCTTTCTTACCGGTTTGAGTTCCCGTGATTTCCTGTTTATGTGAATCAATTCCTTTGTTCAGTTCAGCAATAATCACAGGCGTATGGATATAACCATCCTGACGTTGCACTTTGGCTATCACGGCTATGATGTCGTCCATCATTTTGCCCAACTTTGGGTCATGAGTCTGAGCATATACAAATGCTACCCCCTCGAAGAATTTATAAAAATCACCGTCGTGAAACGGAGGTCCAATGTGAGTTCCATCGCAATGCCCGGCCGCAATTTCAAAATTCCGGTATGCATGACTCAGATCAGCATCTTTCAGCGTGTGCCACATCGATTGTATCATGGTGTCTTTGATTATGGCATAACGCTCGTTCCAAAATCCATTGGTCCAATGCACGGCATCAATATCTACACTACTCATTTTGGCATATTTGCTGGCTGAAGTGTTGGTGAGTCCGCGGTTTTGGGCATGGGTCGTTCCAAAACCAATAATACAGACAAATGCTGTCAGAAAAATCTTTTTTATCATATTCTAAAAAATGGTATATTAAAATCTATAAAATCAGACGGATTTATGCATGATTTTGTACTGTAACCGGCATAAAAAATGCCCCGAAACTTTTGCTTCGGGGCAATTAACCAAACAATCTAAACCTTATTTATTGAACTGATACCTTTTGAACCGTCGAACCGGTCTTTACAATATAAATACCCGGCATAAGTGTCATAGCAGTTTTATTGCCTTTGACAACAGCCGTTGCCACTTTCAATCCACTTACTCCATAAACAGTAATTTGATCCCCCACTTTTGCATTTAGAACAACCAGGGAGTTATTAGCTGCATAAATCAACAAGTTGCTAAGCGTGTTCGACTCAACAGCTGTAGCCACAGTCGAACCTCCGGTTGCAAATACAGTAGCCGCTGCCGCCAGACTAATTCCAGAAGCGGTATAAGTGCTACCAGTTAATGTTGCATCAGTTTTAGCAGCATAACCTGTGCCAGAGAAAATTGCTGGCGAAGTAGTATTTGTAGCAGTTGTTGGTGTAAACGCCAATGTGGCAGTAGTTGCAATCTGAGGAGTCAATGTCCATTCATTCGCATTTACAGCGTATCCGGTAAATGTACCTGTTGCAGTACTACTTACACTGGCAGAAACAGTATCATTAGCTGTCGGAGTAACAGTAACCGGCGCATAACCTGTGGCGGTACCAATTGGGAATAGGGTGCCTGTAGTTACCGCATTTTGGATCAATTTACCTGTGCCGTCTGTAACGACATAACTGGAAGAAGAAGCGCCGGTAATAGAATTTGCTTTTAAATTAGAATGTTCCCAAAAGTACCTTTCCCGAAGTCAATGCCAGGGCATTGCTGATATTGTAGGTAAGTCCCGCAGGAAGTGTTACGTTATATAAACCTGTAGCCACTTCTAAATTGTATATTGTTGGAAATGCTGAGTTTGTCAAAGTGAATGTTGGTGCAGAACTTGTATAGCCAAATTTTACATTTGAACCAGTTTCAGCATTCAATGCTGCAGTTTGATCTGTTGCCGAACGAACTAAAGCTACGACTTTTCCAAGCACCAAATTACCACCATTTTTTACATTTACTGAAACTGAATTAGAGCCTGCTGAAGTATACAAGTCAAATTCGTTTTTTGAACGGTTGTAAGATGCTAAGTCTAATGTTCCGTAAATGTTATAGATCATTGCGCCTTGCGAAGCTGTTGGGGCTGCTGCTTTACAGTGGAAGCTGGTAGCAACATACATTGAAGCACCTTGTTCAATAGTACATGTGCGGGTAAAGCCGGTAAATATGTCTCCATTTTGCAAAGAAGTAATACTTGGTGAAGCTGAAACAAAAAATGCCAGCGATTGTCCTTGTCTGATATATAAATTGAAGTTTTGGGTTGCAGCTGTAGAAGCGGCTGTACCACTCACGCTGTTCCCCGGAACAAGGCCTCCGGCATTAAATGTCCGGTTTGGTATAGAGCCTGTTGATCCGGTTATATTAAGAGCTTTTGCCTGATTGCTATAATATACATAAAATCCACAACCATTACCTCCAGCTGCAGCGATATCTCGTGAACCTCCAATAATACCATCGTTAAATATTGTAATACTATCGGTACTGGCTACCGTTGTTGTTGATGACCCTTGATTGGTATAACCAACACAAAATGCTCTCGCAGTATTATAGTTGGTACTCCAAGCCCATATTTTTCCAAGGTTATAAACGTTTTTACAATATGCGCTTGATTTGATACTAAATATACCTGTGGAATTTACAGTTAAATCACCATTGATATACATTGCACCACTATTCAGGCATAATGTTCCGTTGACTGTTAAGTTGCGTGAATATGCAGCAGCTCCCAAAAAAACACTATCGGTAGCAGGAATTATAACATCGTCATTATAAGTTGGAAGTGCAAGTGTGGTAGTGTCTGTAACGCCAGTTAAATCATACCAGGTTGCTCTTGCTCCCCAAAGACCTACATTATATCCTCGTGCTGTGGGTACACCCGCAATACTACTGAGCCTTGATGTAAAAGTTGCTGCCTTCACATTACTTCCCAACCCAATAAGCATGGCCAGGAAAATTCCAAAAGTAAAAAGTTTTTTCATTCGTAATAAATTTAATGATTATTGTTATTAAAATTCAGACGTACTTAACTTGTTCTTGTACTCAAAAAAATATCATCTAAAATTCACACTGGTTTTAAAGGCCTCCAACGCAAATTAACAACATAATTGATGAGTACTATTTCAAATTAAGAACGTCATGAATTTGTTGTTTAGAAAAAATAGAGAAGATTTAAAAATAATGATGAGACTAATTAAACTTTTATCTGTATTCCTGTTATTTGTTCAGTTTTGTCCTGCTCAAAAGGAATTGTATGTATCCACTTCCTTTCACGAACCCGCCACCGAAGGATTGCGTTATATTTATAGTAAAGACGGTATTCACTGGGATAGCATTCCGGGAACATGGTTGAAACCTGCCATTGGCAATCAAAAGGTTTTGCGCGATCCATCCATTGCCCGTACTCCCAATGGCACTTTCCATTTGGTATGGACAAGCAGTTGGAAAGGCGATTTGGGTTTTGGATATGCATATTCTAAAGACCTTATTCACTGGTCGAAGCAGCAAATGATACCCGTAATGAAAAATGAACCGACAACGGTAAATGTATGGGCTCCCGAAATTTTTTACGACAATGAAAAGACTGAATTTGTGGTTGTGTGGGCATCATGCGTTCCAAATCGGTTCAAGCGAGGCGTTGAAGATGAAAAGAATAATCATCGGTTGTTCTACATGACGACCAAAGACTTTAAAACATTATCACCAACAAAGCTTTTATACGATCCGGGCTTCAGTTCCATTGAATGCAACTATTGTAAAACGGGCAAAAAGCGATTATGTATTGGTTTTTAAAGACAATACACGCCCAAACCGCAATCTGAAAGTAGCTTTTGCAAAATCGCCTACAGGACCTTATACAAAGGCCAGCACAACATTTTCCGAGAACTTCGTTGAAGGCCCGACAGTAGAAAAAATCGGGGACAGGTATATTATCTACTTCGATGAATATAAAAAATTCTCTTTTGGAGCGGTTGTAACAAAAGACTTTATCCATTATTCTAACATTTCCAAAGAAGTTTCAGTGCCTGAGGGCCATAAACACGGCACCATTTTTAAAGCCCCGGCTTCGGTGATTGAAAATTTAAAGAAACAACAACTGAATTTTGTTCAACAACCTGATTCAACTGCCAATATCGTCTCAGCGGTTAAGTAAAACTGAATTATCTTTGCACCTAATATCTTAAATTCAAGAATGAAGAAATCAAGATTCATATCTTTTGCCTGTGTATTATTCTGCTTATCAACGAATCTGCTCCCCGCGCAAAATAAAATTCACTACACCGGCACTCAACTTGCTAATCCCGATTACCACGACGGACAACTGTCGCCGGTAGTGGGTGTACACAACATTCAGGTAATGCGTGCCAACCGCCAGCACCCTGATGCGTCCAATTGCAACGGTTGGACCTATAACCACCAACCAATGCTGGCTTACTGGAATGGCAAATTTTACCTGCAATATCTCAGTGGTGAAGTGGGTGAACATATTCCTCCATCCCAAACTTTCCTGCAAACTTCGGTTGATGGCTATATCTGGACCAATCCTCAGGTGTTGTTTCCCATTTATAAAGTGCCTGATGGTTACACCAAACCTGAATATCCCGGCGTGGCTAAAAATCTGACCGCCATTATGCACCAACGTGTTGGTTTTTACGTTTCCAAATCAGGAAAGCTGATTACTATGGCTTTCTATGGCGTGGCGCTGGATAAAAAAGACGACCCGAACGATGGCAACGGCATTGGTCGTGTGGTGCGTGAAATTAAGAAGGATGGCACGTATGGCCCCATCTATTTTATTCATTACAATCACGGATTTAATGAGAAAAATACCGATTATCCGTTTTTCACAAAAAGCAAAGATAAGGCTTTCCGTATTGCCTGCCAGGAAATTCTGGATAATCCGCTGTACATGATGCAATGGGTGGAAGAATCGGACCGAAACGACCCGGTTATTCCGCTTCAGAAAGAATACAAAGCATTCAATTACTACCATTTACCCGATGGCAAAGTGGCCGCTTTGTGGAAATTTGCGCTGACTTCGATCAGCAGCGACGAAGGCAAAACCTGGTCGCAACCCGTGGAGCGTGCGAAAGGATTTGTAACCAGTAATGCCAAAATATGGGGACAACGGCTTACCGACGGCAGTTACGCCACGGTGTACAATCCGTCGGAATTCCGTTGGCCACTGGCAATCTCGACCTCCACCAACGGACTGAATTATACGACTTTGAACCTGATCCATGGTGAAATAACCCCCATGCGATACGGTGGCAACTACAAATCCTACGGTCCGCAATACACCCGCGGTATTCAGGAAGGCAACGGCATTCCGTACGACAAGAACCTGTGGGTAACCTACAGCATGAACAAGGAAGATATGTGGGTGTCGCGCATTCCGGTACCGGTAAAAATTACGCCGACCACACAAGCCAACGACGATTTGGATAAATTCTCGAAAATAAACGACCTGACGGACTGGAACATCTATTCGCCGCTTTGGGCAACGGTTTCGTTGGACAAAATAAACGGCAAAAACTGGCTGACTTTAAGTGACAAAGACCCGTTCGACTTTGCCAAGGTAGTGCGCAAAATACCCGCTACCAAAGAACTGAAAGTGTCTTTCGATTTGCTGGCCGAACAGGCTAATCAGGGGCAATTCCGTATCGAATTTCTGGACGAAAAGGGCATTGTTTGCTCACGACTTGAATTGCGCCCGGACAGTACATTTCAGGCAAAAGGCGGTTCGCGTTTTTCAAATATGATGAAATATCAGGCCGGAAAAGTGTATCACGTAGAAGCACAACTTTCGTCGGAATACCGCAACATCAAAGTGTTTGTGGATGGAAAACAGGTTGGTCTGCGCATGTTTTTCGCACCGGTATTGTCGATCGAGCGTATCGCTTTCAGCACAGGCGAAACCAATGCATTCCCGACTCCCGACACTCCTGCCGATCAGGATTATGATTTGCCCAATGCGGGCGATCAGGCTCCGTTGGCCGTATTCCGCATTGCCGGCCTGAAAACCGAATCGTTGGACAAAGATGCGTCGGCTTCGGTGCTGAATTTCGATAAATTCCGCCATTACGCGGATTATTTCAACACGATGGAAGATGAAAATATTGTGCAGGCCATTCCAAATGCACAATCGGCCGAATGGTTGGAGAAAAACATTCCGTTGTTCGAATGTCCGCAGCATAATTTCGAAGAAATGTTCTACTATCGTTGGTGGACATTGCGCAAGCATATCAAACAAACACCGGTGGGCTATGCTTTCACCGAGTTTTTGGTCAATCGCAGTTACGCCGATAAGTACAACCTGATTTCATCGGCACTCGGACACCATATTTACGAAAGCCGCTGGTTACGCGACACCACTTACATTAATCAGGGCATCCGCACCTGGTACCGTGGCAACGATGGTGTACCGATGAAGAAAATGATGACTTTCAGTTCGTGGAATATCGATGCACAGCTCAATAAATATTTCGTAACCGGCGATAAAAAATTCCTGCTGGATATGCTCAAAGACCTGGAAGCTGAATACACCCGTTGGGAAGCGACTCACCGCCTGAAAAGCGGCCTTTACTGGCAGGGCGATGTGCAAGACGGGATGGAAGAAACCATTAGCGGCGGTCGCAAGAAGCAATATGCCCGTCCTACCATCAACAGCTATATGTTTGGCAACGCCAAAGCATTGGCACAAATGGAGCAATTGGCCGGAAATGGAGAAAAAGCCAAGTTGTACAACCTGAAAGCTGACACGCTCAAAAACCTGATTGAAACCAAACTCTGGAGCACGAAACAAGGATTTTTCGAAACCATGCGCACCGATTCGCTGGCCAATGTGCGTGAGTTTATCGGTTATCTGCCCTGGTATTTCAATATGCCGACCACCGCCAAATACGACAGTGCCTGGACACAACTGGCCGACGAAAAAGGCTTTTCGGCTCCTTATGGCATGACTACTGCCGAACGCCGCCATCCAGAATTCCGTACGCGTGGCGTAGGAAAATGCGAATGGGACGGTGCCGTGTGGCCTTTTGCTACCGCCGAAGTGCTGACTGCCATGGCCAATTTTATGAACAACTATCCGCAAAAAGTGACCAACGACAGCGTCTATTTCAGTCATTTGGAAAGATACGTTCAGTCACAATCGCACCGTGGGTTGCCTTATGTGGGCGAATATCTTGACGAAGTGACCGGCTACTGGCTCAAAGGTGACCAGGAACGTAGTCGTTATTACAATCACTCTACGTTCAATGATTTAATTATCACTGGACTTGTAGGATTGCGTCCGCGGGGCGATAACACCATCGAAGTCAACCCACTCTTGCCCGCCGGCAAATGGGATTGGTTCTGCCTGGACAATGTGCTGTACCACGGCCACAACCTGACCATTGTTTGGGACAAGAACGGCGATAAATATCACCTGGGTAAAGGATTGCGAGTGCTGGTGGATGGAAGAGAGGCGGGCGCTACATTAAAACTTGAAAAACTGCTGATTAAAGAGGCATTAAAATAGTATGAGAAAACACATTTTCCTGATAGCATTTTTGCTGATTTCGGTAATGACACAAGCTGCTGATATCAACAAACTAAGTTGCTCATTATCCACAAGCTCTTTCCCTCTCTCCTCAAGGAGAGGGGTTGGGGGTGAGGTGGATTGGCGCCATCCGCGCCGACTCTGCCCACATTCCTGCCGGAAAACGCTTCCCGAGCTGGGAAATGGGTACGCCCGAATACAAGGCTGTTTGGAAAAATATAAATCCTGTTTCGCAAAAAAGTATTTTGTTGCGGAAGGCCTTTTCTGTCAAAAAAGAAATCAAAGAAGCAGTTACCAGTATTTGCGGATTGGGACATTACGAGCTGACAATCAATGGAAAAAAAGTAGGCGATGGTGAGTTTGCACCCTACTGGAGCGATTACGATAAAACGATCTATTACAATAGCTTTAATGTAACTTCTTACCTGAAAAAAGGCGAAAACGTGTTCGGCGTGTTGCTGGGAAATGGCTTTTTCAATACGCAGGGCGGGCGTTACAGCAAGCTGAAAGTCTCGTTTGGTGCACCAACATTGCTTTTCAAAACGGTTATACGTTATACAGATAATTCTACCGAAGAAATTGTTTCTGACAAAAGCTGGAAATATACTTTCAGCCCGATTACCTTCAACGATATTTACGGTGGCGAGGATTACGATGCCCGGTTGGAACAAAATGGCTGGGACAAACCGGGATTTAATGACGGAGCATGGAAGCCCATTGTTGTTCAGGATGCACAGAAAGGCAAACTGACGCCCCAGAAAGGCTATCCGATCAAAATTATGGAACAATTGCCCTATAAATCGGTAAAAAAACTGACTAAGGTTGAGTGCGACAGTTCTTCTGTCCGTTCCAAACGTAAGGTAGATGAGTCGGCTATGGTGTTTGATATGGCTCAGAATCTGGCAGGCTTTCCGCAAATTACCGTCAACGGAAAACGGGGCGATACAATTACGATTTTTGTGGGCGAATCGGTTTTTCCTGAAGGTGTGGTGGATCAGCGCCAAACCGGTCGGCCGCATTTTTATACCTATGTGTTGAAAGGCGGTGGTGACGAAACTTGGCATCCGCGTTTTTCGTACTATAGTTTTAGGTACATTCAGGTGGAAGGCGCTGTGCTGAAAGGCGACAAAAATCCCCGAAAACTGGCTGTATTGAAAGATCTAAAATCCTGTTTTGTGTACAATTCAGCGCCGCAGGTTTCCAGTTTTGAATGTTCCAATGAGTTGTTCAATAAAACCCATATATTGATTCAAAAAGCAGTTCAGAGCAATATGCAGGGGGTGTTTACCGACTGCCCGCAGCGCGAAAAACTGGGCTGGATAGAACAATTACACCTCAATGGACCCGTATTGTTGTACAATTACGACTTAAAGGATTTTCTGCCTAAAATCATGCAGGATTTGGTGGATGCACAACAACCCGATGGTTCGGTTTCTTCCATTGCTCCGATGTATAATATTTTTGGCAGCAAAAATGGATTTGATGATTTTGGCGTATCGCCTGAATGGGGAAGTTCCATCCTGATTATGCCCTGGATGTATTATGAATTTTATGGCGATTCTTCGCTGATTGTAAATAATTACCAGCCCATGCGCCGTTGGGTGGATTATCTGACTTCACGTGCCAATGATTATGCGCTGTCGTTTGGCCTTGGCGATTGGTACGATTATGGCAACTTCAAAGCAGGTTTTTCGCGCAATACACCCGTGCCATTTGTGGCTACAGCTTATTATTTTTACGCGTTGAAATATCTCGTAAAATCCGCCGAAATGGTTGGAAACAAATACAATGCTGCGCATTATGCTGCCCTGGCTGAAGAAGTTCGAAAAACATTGAACACCAAATTTTTCAATGTCGATGCAAAGCAATATTCCACGGGAAGTCAGACTGCCAATGCGCTGGCAATTTATATGGACATAGCTGAACCGGCCAATCGTCAGCCAGTGTTGGACAATCTGGTGAAGGACATTAAAGCGCACGGTAATCGCCTGACAACGGGTGATATTGGCAACCGCTATTTATTCCAAACATTGGCCACCAATGGATTGAATGAATTGATGTACACTATGTTTAACCACGAAGAAGCACCGGGCTATGGTTTCCAGTTGAAATACGGTGCCACCACGCTTACCGAGCAGTGGGATCCGCGTCAGGGAGCGTCATGGAATCACTTTATGCTGGGGCAAATTGACGAATGGTTCTTTGCTTCACTGGCAGGAATTCAGATTGATCCGAAACAACCGGGCATGAAGCATATCATTATAAAACCCGAGCCGGTTGGTGATTTGAAATTTGTAAAAGCTTCAACAAAAAGTTTGTATGGGAATATTGCTGTCAATTGGAAACTGGAAGGCAAACAATTTCATTTACATGTAACCATTCCTCAAAATACAAGCGCCGACGTTTATCTTCCGGGAAATAAAGAACCCCAAACCGTAAAAGGTGGAGATTTTGATTTTTCTTGTATGCTAAAATAGTTTAATTGCATTCAAATACAATTTTATAGTGTTTATGAACTTACCTTTGCTTGTGACTCATTTATAAAAACACAATTACGAACTTATGAAAAAACCGTTAATAACAATTATTGCTATTATTAGTTTTCTTACGGCACAAGCTGAATTGATTGATATGCGAAAAACAGGTGCTAATCCGTCGGGCACAAAATTGAACACCGCTTTGATCAATAAAACCATTGACAAACTCAACGCTAACGGTGGTGGTACGCTATTTTTCCCTTCCGGAACATATCTGACTGGCGCCATAAAAATGAAAAGCAATATCACTATTGAGTTGGAAGCCGGCGCAACACTTTTGTTTTCGGACAACTTCGACGATTATCTTCCTTTTGTGGAAATGCGCCACGAAGGCATTATGATGAAAAGCTTCTGTCCGCTGATTTACGCCGTAGATGCCGAAAATATCACCATTAAAGGCGAAGGCAAAATAGATGGACAAGGCAAAAAATGGTGGACTGAATTTTTCCGTGTAATGGTTGATTTAAAAGACAATGGCATCCGCGACATTAATAAATACCAGCCCATGTGGGACAAAGCTAACGATGTGAAAGCGTTGTATGCAGAAACAAACGAAGACTACATTTCCTCTATGCAGCGTCGTTTCTTCCGTCCGCCTTTCATACAGCCTGTTCGTTGCAAAAACGTTCGCATTGAAGGCATTACCATTGTCAACTCGCCGTTTTGGACTGTGAATCCGGAATTTTGCGAAAACATAACTATCGACCGCGTAACCATCAATAACCCCCTTTCGCCAAACACCGATGGCATTAACCCCGAATCGTGCCGCTACGTGCATATTTCCAACTGCCACATATCGGTGGGTGACGATTGTATCACGCTGAAAAGCGGTCGCGACCTGCAGGCCCGCAAACTGGGCTGGGCCAATGAAAACATAACCATTACCAATTGCACCATGCTGGCTGGTCATGGCGGCGTGGTTATTGGCAGCGAAATGAGCGGTGGTGTCAAAAAAGTGGTTATCAGCAATTGTGTTTTCGACGGTACCGACCGCGGCATCCGCATCAAATCGACCCGCGGACGCGGTGGTGTGGTGGAGGACATCCAGGTAAATAATATCGTTATGAAAAACATTCAGGGAGAAGCTATCATCCTGGATCTGCTTTATACCAAAATGCCTTTGGAACCAGTGAGTGAACGGACTCCTATATTCCGTAATATCAATATCAGCAATGTAACCGGTTCCGATGTATTGATCCCGATCAAAATCCGGGGTTTGGAAGAGTCGCCCATTAGCAATATTACATTTACAAATATCAGTATTGATGGAAAACAAAAATCAATTTTCCAGAATTGCACGAACATTAAAATGACGGATGTTTTTGTAAATGGAGAGAAACTGACACACGAATAATACTTCAACACAGAGCACTAGGACACGAAATCTGTGTCTCCATATTTAAAAATAAGATCATGAAAAGAATATTATTATTTATATTGATATTGTGTTCAGTAGGAATCACGAAAGCCCAATCCTACGAAACCCAATTCGCCAAACCATTGGGGCAGATTTTGCAGGAGATAAGTACGCGATTCAACGTGAAAATTAAATACGATGCCGACACAACCGGAAAAGTGGTTCCTTTTGCTGATTTTCGCATCCGCCCATATTCCGTGGAAGAGTCGTTGACCAATGTGGTGTCGCTTTTCGATTACAAATTTGCAAAACAGGACGAAAAAACGTACAAAATAAAAGCTTACGAATATCCACGCCGCACACCCGAGGATGGTAAAAAAATGCTGGCTTACCTGAACAAGCTTTACAAAGATTCGGCCGAATGGAACGTACGAAAAGCCTGCTTAATCAAAGAAGTTCGCGAAAAATTGCAAATTGATCCCATTCTCAAAAAACGGGTAAGTTCAAAACCAATTCTTTCTAAAATCCGGAAATACGACGGTTATTCTGTGCAGAATTTTGCCATCGAAACCTTACCGGGCTTGTATGTTTGCGGATCTATTTACAATCCGGTCAGCTCGGGAAAACATGCGTTAATCCTGTGCCCGAACGGCCATTGGGGTGACGGACGCTACAACAAGGATGAACAAACCCGGTTTGGAACGTTAGCCCGCATGGGCGCCACATGCGTGAGTTACGATTTGTTTGGTTGGGGTGAATCGGAACTGCAGGTGACGGCAACGGCGCACCGCACTTCGGTGGCTCAAATCGTTCAGATTATGAATGGCCTGACTATTCTTGATTACATGCTTACCCGCAAAGATATTGATCCGAAACGTGTAGCAGCAAATGGAGGTTCGGGCGGCGGATCACAGGTGGTACTGCTTTCGGTGCTCGACAATCGCTTCACCGCGGCGTGCCCCACGGTGAGCCTGGCTTCGCACTTTGATGGTGGCTGCCCGTGCGAAAGCGGAATGCCCATTTCGCTGGCTTGCGGTGGAACCAACAACGCTGAACTCATAGCTACTTTTGCTCCGAAACCGGTGTGCGTTATTTCCGACGGCAAAGACTGGACGGCTTCTGTGCCCGAACTGGAATATCCTTACCTGCAAAGGATTTACGGATTTTTCAATGCTACGAAAAATGCATCCAACGTGCATCTGGAAATGGAAGGACACGATTTTGGAGCCAATAAGCGTAAAGCTGTTTATGATTTCTTTATGTCAACGTTCAGCCTCGACCGCAACAAACTCAATGAAACGAAAGTAACCATTGAGCCGAAAGAAGCTATGTATAGCTTTGGTTCCAAAGGTGAAAAAATACCGGCAAATGCTATTCGGGAATTCAAAGATGTGGAGAAATTATTCGACAAAAAGGCCGATGCCAAAATCAATTCGGATATTGAAGCTGACAAACGTGCCCAGAGCTTTACCGATTCGCTCAAATTGAACGATAAAGAAAAAGAAGCGCGGGTAAAAACCGTTATCCTGAAGCATATTAAAGCCGTCCGCGACTGGAACAACGAGCATCCGTACACGCTGGTTCCCGAAGGAATTAATCCGCTGACCGGTGCACCGCTTACCAAGCTCGACCGCGAAGTGATTATCAATTCTGCTAAGCCAAAAGCAGTCCACGAGGCTTTGATGACCGGCCTTCGGAAAAACCTGACCGAGGAACAGGTGGAAAAAGTGCTGGATTTTTTCACCATTGGCAAAGTGGCATTTACCATGAAAGGTTACCAATCCATTGTGCCCAATATGACCGAAAAGGAAACAGCCTACATCCTCGGACAGCTGAAACTGGCCCGCGAGCAAGCCGTGGATTATAAAAGCATGAAAGCAATTTCAGCTATCTTTGAAATTTACAAGAACAATTGCGAGAAATACCTGAACGAAAACGGCCGCAACTGGCGACAAATGTACAGGGATTTTACAAACAAAATCAAAGCTGAAAAGGAAGCAAAGAAGAAGGCCGAAAGCGATAAAAAATAAAACCTCAGGAAATAGTGTTAAAATGGCAATGGGAATTTGATTTCTGTTGCCATTTTTATTTTATAAACACAACAATCAACTCGAGTTCGGTACAAGTTATTAACACACAGGAAGTAGTTCGCTTTAAAAGTCCGAAGGACTTTTATGTGAATAACCGCGGGTGAAACCCGTGGTAGTTGATGAAAGTGGACCAGAACCCTGAAGGGGCTCAATAACAACAATGTACACATTGAACCCTTTCAGGGTTCAATTTCTATTTTTATTATCCACGGGGTGTCCACCCGCGGTTATTCACATTGAATCCTTTCAGGATTCTAAAAGACAATTATGGATCTTCATGAGCAGTTTACCTATATTGAACATAGCTTCTATATATTTTTTTTATTACAATGCCAGTTTGAATAAATTCATGCTGCCATTTCTGTCTTTGGGTACAAAACAGCCAAATTCACGTCTTTTTAATACTTCATGGAAGCTATTAACCCATTTTGAATGAAAAAGACATTAGCCATTTTTTTTAGCATACTGTTTTGCACATCAACAACTTTTAGTCAATCCAACGATTACAAACTTTGGTACGACAAGCCGGCGCAGGTGTGGACCGAGGCGTTGCCAATGGGTAACGGACGCCTTGGCGCCATGGTTTTTGGTAATCCGGCAGCGGAACAAATTCAACTCAACGAAGCCACGATCTGGGCCGGTCAACCCAACAACAACGCAAATCCGGATGCACTGGAGAACATTCCGAAAGTGCGCGAACTGGTTTTTGCAGGCAAATACCTCGAAGCACAAACGCTGGCTACCGAAAAAGTGATGGCTAAAACCAATTCCGGTATGCCTTACCAGACTTTTGGCGATTTGCGCATTTCATTTCCCGGGCACAGCAGATATACCAACTATTACCGCGACCTAAACCTCGATTCGGCTTGCACTTCGGTGAGCTACAAAGTAGGTGGAGTAACTTACAGGCGCGAAATGTTCACATCATTCACCGATCAGGTGGTGGTTATCCGGTTGACAGCTTCTAAAAAGAAAAAAATCACGTTCAATGCCGTGCTAACTTCGCCGCATCAGGATGTTTTTATCGCCTCCGATGGCAATTGTGTTACGCTCGATGGCGTTTCGTCTTTGCACGAAGGATTGAAAGGCAAAGTAAAATTCCAGGGGCGGTTGACGGCCAAAATTCAGGGAGGAAAAATGGCCTGCAAAGACGGTGTACTTTCAGTCGAAAATGCCAACGAAGCCATTTTGTACGTTTCCATTGCCACCAATTTCAACAACTACAAAGACATAACGGGTAATGCGCAGGAACGTGCAAAAGCCTATCTGGACAAAGCGTTGGAATATTCGTATGCAGATGCAAAAAAAGCTCATATTGCATATTTCGAATCGTTTATGGATAAATCGTCGTTGGATTTGGGTCCGAACAAATCGGCTGAAACCACCGACAAACGCGTAGAACATTTTGCCCAAACGAACAATGCCCATTTGGTGGCTACGTATTACAGGTTCGGACGTTACCTGCTCATTTGCGCTTCGCAACCCGGCGGACAACCGGCCAACTTGCAGGGAATCTGGAACGATAAACTGTTCCCGTCGTGGGATAGCAAATACACTACGAACATTAACCTGGAAATGAATTACTGGCCGTCGGAAGTTACCAACCTGAGCGAACTGAACGAACCGCTGTTCCGGCTTATCAAAGAAGTGAGCGAAACGGGTAAAGATGCGGCTAAAATCATGTACGGAGCCGACGGCTGGGTGTTACATCACAACACGGACATCTGGCGCATTACGGGCGCAGTGGACAAGGCTCCCTCGGGCATGTGGTCCACCGGCGGCGCCTGGCTGAGCCACCATCTTTGGGAACATTACCTCTACACGGGTGATCGTGAGTTTCTGAAATCGGTTTACCCGATTATGAAGAATGCTGCCCAGTTTTTCGATAATATTATGGTGAAAGAGCCTGCGCACAACTGGCTGGTGGTTTGTCCGAGCAATTCGCCGGAAAATACGCATGCCGGAAGCGAAGGAAAAGCAACCACTGCAGGCGGGGTTACCATGGATAATGAATTGATTTCGAACCTTTGGAATATAATTATTGCAAGTTCGAAGATATTGAATACAGATGCTGATTTTGCCAATCGGTTGCAAAGTCGTTTGAAAGAAATGGCCCCGTTCCAGATTGGCCGTTGGGGGCAGTTGCAGGAATGGATGTTCGACTGGGATAACCCAAATGATATCCACCGCCACGTATCACATTTATGGGGTCTTTTCCCGGGCAATCAAATTTCGCCCTACCGCACCCCCGAATTGTTCGATGCGGCCCGCACATCGCTCATTCATCGCGGCGACCCATCCACCGGGTGGAGCATGGCCTGGAAAGTGTGTTACTGGGCCCGCCTGCTCGATGGCGATCATGCTTATAAACTCATTACGGACCAATTATCGTTGGTAAGAAATGAATTAAAAAAAGGCGGGACATATCCCAATTTGTTTGATGCACACCCACCGTTTCAGATTGACGGAAACTTTGGTTGCACAGCCGGAATTGCCGAAATGTTGATGCAAAGTTATGATGGTTTTATTTACTTGTTGCCCGCCTTACCAACGGTTTGGGCGAAAGGCGAAATCAAAGGACTGATAGCCCGGGGTGGTTTTGAGATAGACCTTAAATGGAACCGCAATGAAGTGGGAAAAGTGGTAATTACATCACGAATTGGCGGAAATTGCCGCTTGCGTTCGCTCACGCCACTGACAGGAGCCGGACTCACGGAAGCAAAAGGTGAAAATTCAAATCCGCTTTATCTTGCCCCAACAAGCTCAAAACCATTGATAAACGAAAAAGCAAAACTAAATCCCGTGGAATTGAAAAAAACTTATCTTTACGATTTGAATACCGAAGCAGGGAAAGAATATATAATTATAAAAACAAACCCCTAAAGGGGAAGTAAATTAGCATTGATTAATAAATTATTTTAATAAAAAATGAATCTGAACATTTTATTCAAACACAGGACTAACTTCTGTTTCTCTTTAGTGGTTAGGGGTTGTCTTCTTGTCCTCCTCATTGCCTCAACGTCTCTTTTTGCCCAATCTAAAACGGCTAAACTTCCTTGGGCAAACGGCAAACTGGTAGTAAGCGAAAACCACCGTTACCTGCAACACGAGAATGGCACGCCTTTCTTTTGGTTAGGCGACACCGGTTGGTTGCTGCCAGAACGTCTCGACCGCGATGAAGCAGAATTTTACCTGAATGAGTGCAATAAAAATGGCTACAACGTAGTGCAGGTACAAACTATCAACGACGTGCCGGCTTATAACATCTACGGCCAGTCGTCAATGCCGGAAGGTTTCGATTTCAAAAACATCAATAAAAAAGGTGTTTACGGATATTGGGATCACATGGACTACATCATCAAAACAGCCGAAAAAAAAGGCATTTACATTGGAATGGTGTGCATTTGGGGCGGCCTGGTAAATGCCGGGCAAATGAATGTGAAAGAAGCACAGGCCTATGGTAAATTTCTGGCTGAACGGTACAAAAACTCTCCAAACATCATTTGGTTTATCGGTGGCGATATTCGTGGCGATATTAAAACAGAAGTTTGGGAAACATTGGCAAGGAGCATAAAATCGGTGGATAAAAACCACCTGATGACTTACCATCCCCGTGGCAGAACATCATCGGCAACATGGTTCAACAATGCCGAATGGCTTGATTTCAATATGTTCCAAAGCGGACACCGCCGTTACGGACAACGCAAAGGCGACGGCGATTACACCATTGCCGAAAATACCGAAGAAGACAACTGGCGTTATGTAGAGAGCAGCCTGGCTATATCGCCCATAAAACCTATTATTGACGGAGAACCTTCCTACGAAGATATTCCACAGGGCTTACACGACTTTAACGAAGTAAAATGGAATGCCAACGATGTGCGCCGTTATGCTTACTGGTCGGTGTTTGCCGGTTCATTCGGACACACCTACGGACATAATTCTATCATGCAATTTTACCGCCCGGGACTTATGGGTGCTTACGGAGCAAAACGTGCGTGGTATGACTGCATGGAAGATCCCGGATATGTCCAAATGAAATTCCTGAAGAAATTAATCCTTGCTTTTCCGTTTGCAGAACGTGTACCCGATCAAAGCATTATTGCCGGACAAAATGGTGAACGGTACGACCGGGCTCTTGCCACGCGCGGTAACAGCTACCTGTTGGTGTATAATTACTCCGGACGCCCTATGCAAATTGACCTGTCAAAGATAAGCGGAGCAAAGAAAAATTGCTGGTGGTTCAATCCAAAGAATGGCGAGTTACAATTTATCGGCGAATTTGATTCTAAAATTACAAATTTCGCATTGGATGTGGCTTACAATTCCGGGAACGATCGGGTGCTGATTGCCATTGATAGCGCCAAAGACTATTTGAAAAAAGACAGTAAATCACTCAATTAAATACAAAGACACCAAGTCACAAAGATATTTTTCGTGTCTCCGTGCCTTCGTGTTTAAACAATAACAGACCATGAAGTCGAAATTACTATTCCTGATTTCCTTTTCACTATTCGCTTTGGAGGTTAGTGCAGCTATCTCTGTAACGGCTCTGAAAACAGAAGGGATGCAGAATCCGTTTGGTATCGATGCCCCCAACCCGCGTTTCAGTTGGAAAACCGAAGCTACATCAGAAACCAATGTTCGTCAAAAAGCATATCAGATTCTGGTGGCGAGCTCGGAACAAAAACTGGCTCAGAACGAGGCTGATGTATGGAACAGCGGCAAAGTATCGTCGGATGCTCAACTTTGGATTTCATTTGCCGGAAAAGAGCTGAAAACCAATGCACAGTATTTCTGGAAAGTGAGAGTATGGACCAATAAAGGTGAAAGCGAATGGAGTAAACCGGCTTTGTGGAGTATGGGAATTTTGGAAGAAACGGAATGGAAAGCCCAATGGATTGGTTTGGACAAAGCCATGCCGTGGGATGATGAATCATATTACAGCCGGCTGTCCGTGCGATATGTAAGAAAAGAATTTCCTGCCAAAAAGGAGATTAAACGGGCTACCGTTCACATCAGCGGATTAGGCGTTTACGAGCTTTTCCTGAATGGTCAGCAGGTAGGCAGTCAGGTACTGGCACAAGCCCCGACAGATTACAATAAAACTGTGCTGTATAATACGTATGATGTTACCTCCCTGGTTCAGAAAGGACAAAATGCTGTGGGCATTGCTCTCGGAACAGGCCGCTATTATAACATGCGGCAAACTTACAAGCCTTTTAAAGTGCCTACCTATGGTTATCCTAAAACCAGGATGTTGCTAATAATGGAATACAAAGATGGTTCTGCCGAAACCATTTCCACCAAAGATAACTGGAAACTGAATGCCGATGGCCCGGTTCGGAGCAACAACGAATACAACGGTGAGGAATACGATGCCCGTAAGGAGTTAACCGGTTGGACAAAACCCGGTTTCGATGATTCGAAATGGGATAATGCACAGCGTGTTCGTTTCCCGGGTGGAGTTGTAAAAGCCCAAATGATGCCCGGAATGCGTGTTGTTGATCGGATCAAACCCATTGCAATCAAACCTCTGGGAAATAAGTTCATTCTGGATTTAGGACAAAATATTGCCGGTTGGTTACGCATAAATGTGCACGGCCATGCAGGCGATTCGGTAAAACTCCGCTTTGCGGAAACGCTGCAACCCGGTGGCGAAATATACACTGAAAACCTGCGTTCGGCCCGCCAGACAGACGTTTATGTTATGAATGGGAATCCCAAAGGCGAAGAATGGGCCCCTGCGTTTGTGTACCATGGTTTCCGGTATGTGGAAGTAAGCGGACTGAAATACACACCTTCTGCTGCAGATTTTACCGGCGAGGTAATCAGCGATCAGATGGAGCAATCGGGCAAACTGAATACATCGAACAATACCCTGAATCAGGTATTGAAGAATGCCTGGTGGGGAATTCTGGACAATTACAAGGGGATGCCGGTGGATTGTCCGCAACGCGACGAACGCCAACCATGGTTGGGCGATCGTACTATGGGTTGCTGGGGCGAAAGTTATTTCTTTGATAATAATCTGCTGTATGCCAAATGGGCGAATGATATTCGGGATGCGCAACGTTTTGATGGTTGTATCCCTGATGTGGCACCCAATTATCTGACTTATTACACCGACAATGTTACCTGGCCGGCAACTTTGCCGATGCTGTGCGATATGGCTTATACGCAGTTTGGCGATAAGAAACCGATGCAGGAAAGCTATGCTGCCATACGAAAATGGATGGCGCATATGGAAAAAAATTATTTATCTGCCAGTTACCTGATAACAAAAGATGAATATGGCGATTGGTGCGTGCCACCCGAAGATTTGAAAATGATTCACAGCCAGGATCCGAAGCGAATAACCGATGGAACATTAATTTCGACCGCCTATTACTATAAACTGTTGCAACTTATGACCCGTTTTGCCAATATTCAGGGACTGAAGCGAGATGCAAAGGAATTTACTTCGCTGGCTGAAAAGTTGAAATCGGGATTTAATACAAAATTTTTTCGTACCGATTCGCTGTTCTACGGAAACAACACAGCTACTTCCAACCTGCTCCCACTGGCATTTGGAATGGTACCGGTTCAGTACGCCGACACTGTGGCTAAGCAAATTCTATATAAAACTGTACCTGCCAATACCGTTTCGCAAATCGGAACCGGCGATTTGAATATCACTTCGGGGGTAATTGGCATTCAGTTTCTTTTGCGTGAACTTTCCCGCATGGGACGTGGCGATGTAGCATTTGCGCTCGCGTCCAACAATAAATATCCTTCGTGGGGTTATATGGCTGCCAACGGCGCTACCACCATTTGGGAACTCTGGAATGGTAATAGTGCCGATCCGGCTATGAATTCAGGAAATCATGTCATGCTCATTGGCGACCTGGTAATCTGGGCGTATGAAAAGTTGGCCGGCATTAAATCCGATACTGAAAAAACGGCTTTCAAACATATCGTACTCAATCCAGATTTTTCAATTCCGGACCTTGAATATATTAATTCATCGTACGAAACTCCTTATGGAAAGGTGGTGAGCAACTGGAAAAAAACAGTTATGAAACTACAGTGGGAAGTGGCAATACCGGTAAACACCACTGCTGAAGTACATTTACCCAATGGCAAAATAAAAAATATAGGCTCCGGATCGTACACTTTCGACGTGGAAATTCCACAACCCAAGGACATAATAACCAACGAATTCCTGTACGAAAAAGCTGATTTTCCACAATGTCATTCTGCAACAATTGCAGAAACAACAAATGGCGATTTAGTGTCTGCCTTTTTTGGAGGAACACGCGAAGGAGCACCCGATGTGTGTATTTATGTTTGCCGCAAAGAAAAAGGAAGTAAGACCTGGACTTCGCCCGCGCTTGCCGCCGATGGAATTTTGAACGATACTTTGCGTAAGGCTTGTTACAACCCCGTTTTATATCAAATGAAAAATGGGCCTTTATATCTTTTTTACAAAATCGGTAAAAGTGTGGGAGATTGGACAGGCTATTTAAAAACGAGTAACGATGGTGGAAAATCGTGGAGCGATGCAGTGCAACTACCTGCGGGTTATCTGGGACCGATAAAGAATAAAATAGTAGATGTGGATGGTAAATCCATTGCTCCATCAAGTACAGAATCTGGAGGTTGGAAAGTACATTTCGAGATAGCTGAAAATGGAGGCCGTACGTATCGTAAGGTTGGGCCTTTGGCTGCCGACAGTGCTGTGATGACGCAGAATATGCTCTCTGGCAATGATGCAAAAATTGATATGGAGTCAGGAGGAAAATCGAAATTAAAAACAATACAAGCTATCCAACCCAGCATCCTTGTTCATAAAAATGGGCAACTACAGATTCTTTGCCGTACGCGTAATGGCCGGATTGCTACAGCCTGGAGTTCCGACCGAGGTGAAACCTGGACTAGACTTGCTCTCACCGATTTACCCAACAATAATTCCGGAACCGATGCCGTAACCCTTCAGGATGGCCGTCAAGTGCTCATTTATAATGCTGTGGCCACGCCTCCCGGAGCACCCAAAGGCGTTCGCACCCCACTTAATATTGCAGTTTCGGACGATGGTGTACATTGGAAAATGGTGCTCACACTGGAAGATTCACCCGTTTCGCAATACTCCTATCCCAGCATCATTCAGGGAAAGGATGGCCGGATACATGCGGTATATACATGGAGAAGGCAGCGGGTGAAGTATGTGGAGTTGAAATTATAAGGGACAAACAGGCCTGTTCAAATGCGTTCGGGTTTAATGTTCCGGGCGCATTTTCTGTAGCTGCATATCTCCTGTATACGACCATCCACAAGATCCCTGAAAGTCAAAATAACAGTTTGGTGCTCCGCAGCTTATAATCCCTACGATTAATATCAACTACAAATGGTAAAGGCGTTGCGCACCTAAATTCCAGAATAAATACAACCCTATACGTTAATAATTAGGTTTAATAGACGATTAGGCATTACAAAAAAAACTTCAATGCGTCCTATTATGTGAACGTTATATCTCCCTTTTTCTTTTCAGAGGCAAAAATCGATATATAGCTATTAATCCTTTTTAAAATCACTATTAAACAATCAAACTTATATTTAGATTTATGAAAAAATTAATTACATCATTTATGGCTTTGTTCTTCCTTATCGGAATAGGAACAAAAAGTTACGGACAAGCTGCCGGTGACTACGTATTTACACAGGCTACTGATACCCTTTGGGCTACTGTAGGGAACTGGAGTATTTCTGATGGTGCAGGAAATCTTTCTGCCGCGACAGTAACTCCTACTGCGACAACTAATGTCTGGATTCAAGCCGGTAAAAGATTAGTAACTGTGGGTGCCAACACCTCAGTAACTTCTGCAATTGTTGCCGGATCTTCAACTGTTACGCTATCAGCTGCAAGCACTACCGTTGCAGTAGGTATGGCTGTAAAAGGTACTGGTATTGCTCAGGGATCATACGTTACAGCTGTGAATGGAACTGCAGTAACTCTTTCTCAAGCAGCTACATCCTCCAATGCAGCTATTTCATTGGCTTTTTATCCCGCTTGTAAAAGCCTGACTGTAAACGGATATTTTCTAACTGCAGCTCAATTAGTTGTTTTTGGTGATATAACTGTAAATGCAGGTGGGAACCTGAAACAAGGTTCAGACTTGTATTGCGTCAACATTAACAACTACGGTATATTTAATGCTACAACCAACTACAGAAGTTCCAAAAGTTTATATGTAGGGTTTAATGGAGCCACACCGGGTACAGGCGACTACAGCATTGTAAACAATGGCACTTTTGGCGATAGCCAGGCGAATTATGCCTGCCGGAGTTGGTAGTGGAATTTTTGTATTATATAGCAATCAAGCTAATAGCTTCACTGTAAAACCATCTCCAACGAGTACAGGTAACTATAAGTTTAATATTGCAGCTATGCTACCACATGCTAACATTAAGACAACTGCTAACACCCAGCTCAACATTAAAGAAAGCATGTCCTTGCTGAGACATAACGGAATTGGATTATCTATTCAAAATAACGATACTTGCCCCGGAACTACACGCACATGTACTATCGACCCGGGAGTAACAGTATATGTAGGTTATAATTTCCACGCTAACCGTAATGTAACAACCAACGATCAGGGTAATTTTGTGTACAATGTTTATGGAACACTGGATTTAGGAACATATGCAACCAGTGCGAATAACACAACACCAACTGCTGCAAATACTTCGGATTTTGGATTATGCATGTCAACTGTTGCAGGGAATGCTGGTACGCTTACATTCAATTTGGGCGATGGCACACAAGCCAATGCAGGTTCATTGATCCTGGGCAGCAATGTCAAAATGATCAAACAAAGAACTCAGACCATAGCTGTTAATTTTAAAAATTATTCAACCGTAAAGATTACTGGTAACTACGGTCAGGCTATGAACTTACCAGTTACTGAACAGCAACGTTCCAGCTTTGTATCTGTTCCCAAAAAATTTCTACAACTTAACATTGGATAGCGCGAAAGCAATTCTTCCTGTTATCCCAGTTGTAAAAGGAACTTACACTTACACCTCGGGAGCTTATGGAAGCACTTCAAACTGGCTTGCATCTGTGCCTGGTACAACAACATTGGCTACTTCTCTCTATCAAGGTACTGCTGCCACAAACTTACCACAGGGATCAATACTTAATACCGGTTCGGCCTATTATTACGTACCTGTAGTTCGCTCAACCAGTACATATATGACTGACAATCCTATTACCTTAGCAGGTGATACAATTATGAAATATATTGTTGCTGGTCAGTATGCCAGCGGCTCTTCCATTAATAACGTACTTGTAAATACTGTATCAGGAAACAGTGTAACATTAGCTTCAGCTCCAACAGCAACTAGTACTCAAACAAATGCTACTGTTCAATTCTTTGGCATTCAGGGCACGGTAGCTCCTACCGGAACCAGTTCAGATACCAACAATCCGCTGTTTGATGGTGCCCAGGCTTTGATTTATTTGGGTGGCGTTGAGTTTGCAACACCTGTAATAGCTCCCAATGCTGTAAATTCTCCAAACAAAAACAATGTATTGGTTTATTCAGATCAGAAAAACAGCATTGCTATCTCCAATGCCACTGCAGGCGATATTGCCACAGTTTATTCTGTTAGCGGCATTAAAGTAGCATCAGCCAAATTGACCAGCGATAAAGCTTCATTCACTATCCCAACAGGAATCTATATCGTTAAAATCAATGATTCGGTAGCAAAAATTGCGGTGAAATAATACTTGCAATTTAGAATAATCAGAAACGGGGTACAACGATTGTATCCCGTTTTTTTATGCACTGGAAATCCGGGAAACATTATACTTTATTCAACCTGAGCTACGCACAAAATCTCTCTCCCGGACTCAAACAGGCTGTTATGCTGCTAATCAAATTCACTATAATGGTGGTTTCTACCTAAGCTAACGTGAGTTCGGCATAAGAAAAGATCATAACTCATTATTATATTTCGAGATAAGTAAAAAATAAGGGTGAGAGTTGGTCGATTCCTCCTTCACTACTAAGGGTTTTCAACAAAATCCGACTTTTAGAGTTACTTTGAACCCTTAGAAGAAAATCAATCCAGACAAGAAAAACCCTTATTCGCTTAGTGTATAGTATTTTAGAATCAAAGCAGACAAAATCTTATATCGAACTCACGTTAAGTTTGAAGATATTACCACAAAAGTCATAAAAGAAGCACATAATACCGTTTGCACAAACAATATAGTCCTATTCAGACTTCGTTTAATTGATACTATTTGTTTGAAGCAACGGCATTAACAACAGTAGACCTGAAAATGACTTTGCGTCATTTTATATGTACAGTTGGTATAAGATGTTGAGATTACCCAACGCCGGGTGATTTTTACCCGATTTTGGGATTCAATCACCCAAATTCGAGTGATTTTTACTCAAATTCGGGTGATGATTACCCGAATTCAAGAGAATTTTACCCAATGCCGGGTAATTTTTACCCAATGTTGGGTGATTTTTACCCAATGTTGGGTGATCATCACTCAAATTCGAGTGAACTTTATCCGGTGCCGGGTGAATTTAAGTCAATCAGATCTTTTCCGAACCCCTGTTCCACTGATTACAAAATCATCTTTACACACAAGGATGCCACTCTACAGGTTAATAAGAAAATATGATTATCCGTATAACGACCTGTCATGCTGATTTAAAGTACAGGAGCGTAGCTCTGGTATCTTCGATTATTTGAAAATTATATATTGGTGGAGGTCGCTTTGCGGATAATCATAAAAAAACTCCCGCAGTCGAAAAAAAAATCGACTTGCGGGAGTTTTCACATCAAACTATCAAACAATCATTAATCCTATTTCTTTTTTTCAACCTCCTCACGGGCTTTTATACGCTCGTACCAGGCTTTCCGCTCTTTAATGAGGTCATATCCGCGTTTAGCCAGATAGTTGTTGATACGGCCTTTAAACTTGCCAAACGCTTCGTGTTTCTTTTCAGAATTCTCTGCATCTATGGCAAACTCACGTCCTTCTTTGAGCCAGGCAAGTATCTGTGCCTTTTCTTCCTCTTTCAGGCTTGGAATCATATCCAGCGTGGCATCGTAAGTAACTTTTACCACCCCGAAGGTAATGCCATCTTTCACCGCTTCAATCTGCTGATCGTTCAGATACAGCGACAAATCGCCGGCAAAAGCAAAATGCGAACGGTACAAAGCGGCTTCCTTTTCATTCTGGGCTGCTGCGAGTGCATTGTTTTTAGCCTCGCCTGCCAGTGCCGAACGCTTGATTTTAGCCACAGCACTGTCGCGCATGGCGTAAATATCGTTCAGCTTGAAATAGCGATTAGCCACAATATTGGTTACATTACGTGCCATTTCTGCATCTTTCAGTTCCAACTTGTCAACTATCTTTTTTGTACGCCCTATAATACTTTCCACGTATTTCGGGTCGCGGTTTTTAGAATCCAGTTCCACTGCACGGGCGGTGGAAACGAGCATTAGCAAAAACAAAAGAACACCTAGTCCGTGAAAGGGAATTGGTTTAATCTTATCTCTGAAATTCTTTTTAATATACATTTGTAATTATAATTAGTAGTTGTAATTTAGTTCCTCTTCAGGGGGTATGGGTTACATCAGCTTCCCTTTTTCAGCCAGCGTATCGTAGTTGTTTTCCGGTTTTGCCCAGTCCACTTTTTTCTTTGGATTGATGCCATTGATATACTTTTCGATATTGGTATAGCCATCGCCATTGCAATCTTTGACTGCATCTGAAGAATCTTTAGGATTCAAACCATTTGCTTTTTCCCAGACATCGGGCATACCATCTTTATCGGTGTCAATATATGGAGTTCCTTTATATTCGGGATAACCGCCTACCTGCGAGATATCTGTAATAATTCCCATTTTGTATGTATCTCTCGGGCGTAAACGCAGACGTACTTTAAAATCCGGTACATTATCCAGGTTTACATTTTCAGGATATTTGATTACCCCTGTGCGAACTTGTTCTGTAACACGCAAATCAACAGGATCCCGCTTCGGAAAGGTAGCTCCGGCATTATCTAATACATAACTAAACGATTCCCGAGCTGACATGATTGGAAATTCTGGCATCGGAAACTGCTTATCCCATTTCATAGCATCCTTGTATGATCCGGCATTTGGCAATTCTTCAACCTGAACGCCACCGTCCCAGTTATCTTTGGTAACACGATCATTTCCTTCCATTATGTTTCCGGTTATATAACAACGGCCATACACTTTATTGGCCATTTTACTTCTGCCTGATTCCGGTTTCAGGATACGATACCCAACCGGCGAATCTTTTGGGGTCATTGGGCCCGGTTTGTAATAGTTATTGATGATATTGTACATGGTGGTGTAATCGCCCCCATCAGTAGAACGGTGCGCCCAGTTGAATATCACATTATTTACAAGGGAGAAAACCCCAAATGCTCCAATAGAGGGATTGCGCGCAGCATTATCAGCCCAAAGATTACGCATAAATGTACAATTCTCACCACCCAACGTGCTGCCAAATGCATGATTCCAGGTATCCAGGGCTTCCGAAAAAATAGAATTTTGAATAGTAACATTTGCAGTATGCAATCTTTCCTCAACTGGCTTACCTGTACTATCGTTGTACATGTGTTTGTACATCGACATATTTTCGTCCAAACCCCAGCTTGCCGAAACATGGTCAATCATAATATTTCCGATTGGATTACCTCCGATGGCATCTTCCCGCCGGCCTACATTGGTTTCTCCGCGTCGGAAACGCATGTGGCGGATAACCATATCGTGAGTATTGATCTCAAAACTTTCGCCCGCTATGCAAACACCATCTCCTGGAGCTGTTTGTCCGGCGATAGTGATGTAAGGCGCACGGACAATTATTGGAGTTTTAAGTCGTATAATGCCCGAAATGTTGAAAACTACGATTCGGGCACCACCTGTTTCGCAAGCTTCCCGTAAGGTTCCCGGGCCATCGTCTTCAAGACTGGTAACTACAATCACTTTACCACCGCGGCCACCGTTCGAAAATGCACCACCGCCAAATGCGCCAGGAAAAGCCGGAATTTCTGCCTGGGGCAAATCCACAGGTCTGGATGCCCATGGAATATACGGACGACCATGTTTGGCTTCTTCCATAATAATTGGGTAAGCTTTGTCCCAGGCTGCTTTCGAATGCCGCTTAACCTCATCCAGCATTTCATTTGTTGCTTTCTGTACATCTTTTGGAACATCGGGATATTGTCCTTTCACTTGCTGAATTGAGCAAATTGACGTGGATACAATAATGGTTAAGATGATTTTTTTCATTTTTTGTCTTAGATAGGTATTAGTTTTGTGCTTATTGGTGAATTTACATCAATTTCCCTTTTTCAGCCAGTGTATCGTAGTTGTTTCCAGGTTTTGTCCAATCCACTTTTTTCTTTGGGTTGATACCGTTTATATATTTTTCGATATTGGTATAGCCATCGCCGTTACAATCTTTCACTGCATCAGAGGCATCGTTCGGATTCAAACCATATTTCTTTTCCCAGGTATCGGGCATACCATCTTTATCGGTATCGATATATGGAGTTCCTTTATATTCGGGATAACCGCCCACCTGACGAATATCGGTGATGATACCGTGTTTGTACGAATCTTTTCCTAACCGGCGGTGTTTGAACTGGAAAAAGTTTGCAGAATCGAGTCCTTCTACGTAAAATGCCTTGTTTGTTTTCACCTGGGTAATAATATGCTCATCTACAATATCTCTTCTTGGAATATTGGCACCTACATTTTTCGTTACAAAATCGAACGATTCCTGCGCCGTCATAATCGGGAATTTAGGCATTGGGAAAGGCTCATTCCATTTCATAGAATCGGTATACTGACCGGCATTTTCCATTTCTTCCACCTGCACGCCACCGTTCCAGTTGTTTTTGGTTACGGCATCGTTACCTTCCATAATGTTTCCGTTGCAATAAACGCGGCCAAATACCAGGTATCCCAGTTTGGCACGGCCCGATTCTGGTTTCAGGATACGGTGTCCGATAGGGGCATCTTTCGGGGTAAGCGGACCGGGTTTATAATAGTTGTTGATGATATTGTAAAGTGCTGTATAGTCGCCGCCATCTACCGAACGGTTAGCCCAGTTGTAGATAACGTTATTTACAAAGTTGAACACGCCATTCCAACCAATAGACGGATTACGGCCGGCATTGTTCGCCCACAGGTTACGCATAAACGAGCAGTTTTCACCCCCCAGCGTGCTGCCGAAAGCGTGGTTGTAGGTATCCAGTGCCTGTGCCGAAATGGTATTTTGGATAGTCACGTTTACCGTCGGGAGTTTTTCTTCTTTAATACCTGCGCCAGGATTGAACATATGACGGTAGAACGAGATATTTTCGTCTAATCCCCACATGCAGGAACAGTGGTCGATCATGATATTTCCTACCGGATTTCCACCGAACGAGTCATCGCGGCGTTCTACTTTTGTTTCACCACGGCGGAAACGCATGTGGCGAACAACCACATCGTGCGTATTTACCCAAAACGATTCACCAGCTACGCAAACACCATCGCCCGGAGCTGTTTGTCCAGCAATAGTAAGATAGGGTGCATAAACGATAATTGGTGTTTTCAGACGGATAATACCTGCCACATTGAATACCACAATACGGGGTCCCACAGTACCTTCGCATGCTTCGCGCAAGGTACCGGGACCACGGTCGGCCAGGCTGGTAACGGTAATCACTTTGCCACCGCGTCCGCCAAACGAATACTGGCCTCCACCTTCGGCACCCGGGAATGCGGGAATTTTAGCCTGAGGCAAATCGGTAGGACGGGCAGCCCATGGGATGTAGGGTTTCCCGTTGGATTTATCGGCTTTCAGAATTGCAATATTAGCGCTCATTACGCTGTCTACATACGCGTTTTCAGCCTGTATCATTTTATCGGCCTGCGCCTTTAAATCTGATGGCACATCAGGGTATTGTGCAAACAATGCCACTGGGGCAAACAGCAATACCAAAATAGTTCTGAATAAAATTTTAGTGTTCATTTAAATGTCTTGAAAAGTAAATTTCTCTGAAATATATTATACGTTTATGACGTCAAGTACACAGAGGTGTACTCAAAACAAAGTAATTATAAATATTAAAGTGGAGATTATGTTATTAATAATCTCCACTTTAAACACAAACTAATTTAAATTAGTTTAATCTTGAAAACTGAGTTATTCCCAGCATCAAAAAATTTCAACACACAAACGGTTTTCCTAAAAGGCTTTGTATCTATTTCGGTAGTTTTTCCGCGAAAAAGTTCCCTGCCATTTGAGGCGCAAAGCAAAACATTTGACACCTTTTCAAATTTTATAGTGTTTGGTAAAACCTGAAACAAACTCAACTTATTGTGTTGTTCATTCACACCAGAGACATTCGTCAGTATTGATTCAGATGTATCACTCAAATTTCCATTAGCTCCAATCGCTTTAACTGCAAATGTGACGTTGTAATCATTGTCATTTAAAATATACTGCGGATTTACAACAAAAGCGCTCGCAATTCCATTTTTCAACACAGCATAACCTTTTACATTTGGAACAGAATTCCACGTAACTTTATCTGCAATAAAACGAAGTGATTGTGGCACGGCCGGAGTCTGTACAATAGTAAAAGGATCGTAAGCAGTTGATGAAAAAGAATAAATCTTTGCATTTGTATAATATATATCAATCTCCTTCTGCGATAACTGATAACTCCAACTTACTCGTTGTGAAACATCAACCAGGTTCCCGTTTAAATTCCGACTGTTATATTCGGCAAAAAATGATGACAAATGATTTGTTCCACTCCAAGTCGACCACCCTGAAGGTGTTACATTATTCATTTTACAGTTCAGAAAAACACTTGATGACGTGGCCTGCCATGGACGACCCAAGTAGGGTAAAATTCCATCATCCGAGTTCAAGGTACAATTTCTGAAAATAAAACCATAATAATAAGTTTTTGTATCAACGGTTGTAAAGGCAGCTATATCCTCCGGAGCAGTTATTGAGCCTCCATTCCTCAGGCTTTTTAATGTACAACTATCAAAAATACAGGTGCCTCCGGCACAAATATAATCGACGCCCCCCTCAATATAACAATTCTGATAATAAGATCGTCGCCCTTTCTTTGTATAATGCGTATCTTGAAATCCGATAAATTTGCAGTTCTTAAATGTGACTCTGTCGCTCACGCCATAAAATGCAACTGCCTGCGCATTGTTATATGTATTTTTAAAGGTGATATTTTCGGCATAAAAATCAGGCGCATTCACAGTAAAAGTTGCCGATTGTGGAGTGCCTGAAATCACCGAGGAGCCATTATAAACAATTGCTTTTCCGTTGTAATCGTCCCAACTGATGATAGTATTTTGTGCACTTTCGCCAATTAGAGAAATTAATTTCGAAGAAGTTACAGAATGAAAACCGATAGTAACTTTCTCGTTATAAGTTCCATTTTTGACGAAAATTAATTTTCGAACACTGTTCGTACAATCATTTATTGCACTCTGAACGGTAGTATGGGTACCAGTACCATCTTTAGCAACAACATAATCGTATACCTGTGCTCTTACAAATACAGCAACTATGCTAAATACAACCAGCAATCGGTATTTAATAAAACGCATTTGAGTTATATGTTAGTGAACTTCAAACTTTTCGATTCACTCTTGGCATTGACAACTTCCACAATCAATGTCCCTTTTTGAATTTTTTCAAGAGACAATGACACGTTTTTTTCAGATAAATAACTCGCATAAATAACTTTTCCTGAACAATCATACAACTTAAGCTGCTTAATTGGTTCAAGCGCAGAATTTATCTCAATGGTTTTCGTTTTTTTAAAAATTAACATTGAGCTTTCAATACTAATTTCTTTTGTAGACGAAACAAAATCCAACGGAATAACTTCACCCACTAACGAATTTAAATACACTTCCAACGCTGTATAACCGAATGTTGTCAGTTTGTTTCTATCGGTTGCATCAGCTGGATTCAGATTATTTTGAGTTTCCCCCAGTTATCAGCCATACCATCGTGATCAACATCAAGCACAGCGTTATATGTATTGTATGCAGGATAACCGCCTACGGCTGCCGGATCGTCAATAATTCCTTTTGTCTGATTATACAACGAACTGGTATATTGAGCTCCTCCGCTGTAATAATACTGTACAGTACCTTTTCCGGAAACTGTTCCTGTTCTCGTTTCTTTAACAATCCTCCGATCAACCGTATCGCGCGGAAATGCACCGGCGCCATTAAGTACGCTTAAATATGCGCTCGCAGCCGTTTCGGTTGTTACAGCATAGGGCACAGCAAATGGCGTAACTGATTTTAATGCTTCCACCGTAAGCCCTTTACTGGCGTATCCACTGGCATCCAATCCCAGATAATTATTGGTATTCAATGAAGCATTTGCCGATCCTTCGATATAATTTCCGTCCATGTACCACAACGCAACCTGAGTTGTTTGAGCAGAAATGACACTGATGATTGAACAAAATATGATAAATTTGAACCACTGCGGGCCGGACCTGGCTTGTAATAATTGTTTACAAAATTTACTCTGTGTGTCTGGTTTTCAATATCGCCCCCATAGCAGGAATTCTGTTTGCCCCAGTTGTAATTGACATTATTCACGTAATCAACCAGCACATTCACATCGTTACTACGGGCACCATTAAAACGCGGGCTACGACTGTAATTATGCGCCAACAGGTTATGATGATAGGTAGCGCTTTGACCACCCCACTGTGAGCCATAGCTTCGGACACCCTTATTGTGCCCCGAATTATACAAGCCTTCGTGCAGGATACACCATTGAATTGTAGTCAAAGTGTTGTCATAAATAGTCATATTTTCTTCGGCCGACCATCCAAATGTACAGTGATCAAGAATAAAGTTCGAAGCATTTTCGATACCAATCGAACCATTTCCGGCAGCATCTGGTGATCCATCGGCTTTAAGCATAATTCCTATGCGGAAACGCAAATGACGGATAACCAAATGTGTAGAACCTCCAAAATTAACCTTATTGCCTTTGATACAAATTCCATCACCCGGCGCAGTTTGACCTGCAATAGTCAGATAATTTCTTTTGCAACGTAATTCAGCCTTTAAGTCAATAATGCCCAATGTTCTGAAAACAACAGTTAAAGGTTGCCCCGAATACTGTTGCAACGCCCAACGGAGACTTCCAACTTCCGGAGAAGTAGCATTGTCAGTCGTATTGGTTACTTCTACCACTTGTCCACCACGACCACCCTTCGACAAAGAGCCAAAGCCTTCCGCGGTTGGGAAAGCTTTGGTTTGCGCATTAGCTATTACAACAATAGCTAATGTAAATACTAATAATATATTTCTTCTCATTTTTACTCAGCTAAAAAGACGATCAAAAGTACCATACCACCTTTTTGGGCATCTAACCAACCGATATTTTGAATAGAGTAGAATTGTTTTTCTGAGCACTGGATTTCAGATCCAAAAGAAATAATAGAGTGGATTAAAATGAATGGTCTTACCTGTTTCGTCTACGGTATGTTTGTTACGTGTAAGATTATATCTGTAGAAATTTTCCAGTGCAGGCGTTTGAGTTGCCAGATTCAAATTCAGATTTAAAGCAACAGGTCTTTTACTTTAAGTATTGAGTCTGCTTTAGCCGTATAAATACCTGCATTTCCTATCGTACTACGCATTTGATACACGTACCTCCATATTACTTCTTCGTTGCCCATTCAATGGCAATACACCAATATAACTGCAAGTATTTCCATTAAATCCGGTTAGATTCCAACTTGCCGGTGCACCTGACACTTCAGCAAATCCGGTTCCTCCATCAAAAAGTAACCACCCTGCGAACATCATCAAAGCGTTTTCCTTCGTAAGCCAACTCGATTTGACGTTCGTATAAAATGGCTCCAAACAAAGCCCCTCTGTCACTTGCCAATGCATCATCCAGTCCGCATGTACCTGCATATCCTACACGCATACGGATTTTTCTAGCGCATCTAATGCTTCTTGTCCATGCCCGGCTCCGCAAGCTGCTTCCGCAAAATTTAGCAAAACTTCAGCAAAACGAATTTCCATATAAGGAGCAGCGCTTTGAGAAACCTCTGGCGGTAGAAATATATTTGGGTGTCGTATTTACACCTAAATCATCAGTCCGTTTCCGGATATAAATTCCGCGATAACTATCAGCCAAACCATCTGTACCATAACCGCTCTTTCCTTCATTAGTCTGATCATCTGTGCTGTTATACCATGCATAGTTCCATAACACATAATTTTGACCCTGAGAATAAGGTGGTTTCAAATTGGCATCCGGTGTTCCGTTAAATTTCCATTCTACACCCGGGAAAGCAAACGTTCTGTAAAAACGAGGATCTCTGTTCAAAAAGAAAATCTGAGGATCATACCCGTTAATAGGATTACCGTTAATATCTAAAGAGCGTGTTCCATCTGCCATAGGGAAAAGGTCGACCATATTAGCTGTTGCCGTCATACCGCCTCCTGACATAATTGAGTTATAAGGACGGATTCTACTTTCCCATGAGTTCCAAAACTCAGGAGCAAGGCTCTGAGCTAACTCAACATTATTGTACAAGGTAACCAATACGGCTTCCGGGCTCTTGGTATCCGAAAACATTTTGGCCCAACCGCTTCCGTTCACTCCCGGGCTTGCATTGTATGCCAATCCAAATCCATTTGCTTCAAGCACTTCTACAGCTTTTTTAGTGGTTACATAAGCTGAATCCCATCGTTCTATATTATCAGCTCTGTTGAAAAGCGGGCTCGCATGGGTTAATTTCACACGCCCCATAAGAGCCAAAGCAGTACCCGAGGTAACGCGCCCCCAGTTATTTTCATCCCATGCTCCTGGAAGGTATTCGGCAGCTATAGCTAAATCTTTGCAGATAAAACTGATACACTCTTTTGTTGTTGCACGCGGGATAATCAGGTCGCTTGCGCTTTCACCAATAACCGGAAGTTGCGGAACCTCAATGATAGGTACACCCCCATAAAGTTTAACCAACCGGAAATAAACCCAGGCACGCCAGAAATAGGCCTGACCCAATAAGGTTTTCTTTTCAGCCTCGGTTAAAGTACCATTACTAATTCCCCAGATAGCATCATTACAATTGCGGATAAAACCCCAGGGAGAAGTAGACGCTTTTGCTTCATTATAGAAAAAGTCGTCAATATTTTCGTTACTGATAATTGTCCCATTATCCACAAACTTCGAAAGTCCACCATATTCTTCGGTGCTCTTTGAATAATCATCAGAAACACCCGAACTTGGGAATTGGTAGGTCATGGCCTGAGCCGACTGTGGCAAAAGCTTGTAATAAATATCGTTAATGCGTGATTGAGCACCGGCATACGTATTGTAAACTACCTCTGAAACTTTGGAGTAATCTTGTTTGTCCTTCAGAAAGTCATCGCTACAGGCCGACAGCATTACGAGCATAGCGATTATGATTGTAGGGATACTATGATTTATTCTGTTTTTCATTTTTCTTATTATTTAGAATCCAACATTAACACCTATAGTTATTTTTCTCAAATTAGGGTATTTTCCATAATCTCCGGCCATAGGATCAATAAAATTTTCAGGGTACGGATTGTAGAAGCTAAGTAAATCCTGACCGGTTACATTCAATCTACAGTTATCTATACCTAACATTTTGGTTACTCGTTTTGGCAATGAGTACGCGATAGTCAAATCATTCAATGCAACAGTTGTTGCACTTACTCTCCAGAATGTGGATTCGACATTGTTTGAAGCGTACTTTAAATTCGGGTATTTAGCATCCAAATTCTGGTTCACCACAACATTTCCGGCGGCATCCTTTACATCGCTGTATACAAACATATTATCAGCCCAAAAAGAATGGCATGTTTGAATATTGCATTACATTGTAGCCTGTTGTACCTGAAATCAAACTGGTTATGCCACGGGCATACTGTGGAATATAGGTGTAGCTTCCCCAACTTGCGCTAAATCGGGCGTTCACCGAAATACCTTTCCATTCTCCGCCTAAATTCAAATTAAACCCGAAAGGATTATCGCTTCTAGTCGATATAAGTATCCTGTCATTCGCATCTATATAGCCTGCTTTCGGATCCTCGGGATCATTGGGTCCGTAGTAGCTACCATCTGCTTTTTGTGACCCTCTGATGTTATTGTAAATTAACATGCCTGGACGAACATCATCCTTTGTCATACCCATGTAACTCACAATCTGATTCTTGCTAAAATACTCTTCAATTTCCTGATAACTGCGGAACATACCTATATTTTCATATCCCCACACACCTACATCTCCACGGTGCCCGGGATGAACATCATCAAAAGCAATTTGTGCCGGCCATGCATCTACCAATATTTTATCATCTGCAAACTCAGTACTTAACTTAACATTATATTTAAAATCACCAATCTTATCTTTCCAACCCAGTGATAATTCAACACCATACCGGTCAATTTGTCCGTAGTTCTCAGCGCCTGCTTTTACACCTACAGTCGCGGGATATTCGGCGGTACCTTGTTTTGTGGTGAAAATTTCACGCCCCCAGAAATAATAGCCATCAATGCCTGCCGAAAGCTTATTGTTAAGCAAATTCATATCGAGACCAATATTCATCTGGTAGTTTTTATCCCAGTGTGCCAAACGGTTGATTCCATCATCCTGAAGCGATAAGTGGCTTGAGGTCTTTGTAGAGGTGCTTGTTCCAAATATTGGTCCTTTATCCGGATTACTGTTGTATAACTGCGTCCAGTTCCAGGGTTTAAGATTATCGCGTCCCAAAAGGCCAAATGATCCACGGATTTTAAAGAAATCGATACCGGTCATTCTATTTCTGAACCACTCTTCTTCAGACATCACCCAACCTAATGATACAGATGGGAAAAAACCCCAATAGTTTTCAGGAGCAAATTTAGTAGAGGCATCAACCCGATATAAAAATTCGAATAAATACTTGTCTGCGTACGCATAATTCAAACGACCGGCATAGGATAAACGCCCAGACTCGGAACGACCAAAAGAAGTGGAGGCGGTATTATTGGGATCAATCGCTGAATTAGATTGCCCGTTGGCATATTCAAACAAGCCGGTTTGAGAACCTACGAGATCTTCAGACTCGGTTTCACCTCTTTCGATGGTGAATAAACCGCTTACATCATGTAAACCGAACTTACGGGCATAAGTAGTTGTAAAGTTCAACTGATAGCTGTCGCCACGTGCCATGCTGCGGCTCAATATGTCTCCGTTTGAAACCTCTCTGCGAATTACATTTGTACCAGACATATCCATTAAATCCGCCTCGTACAAATGGCTGCCCGAACCTGTTCGGTTCAAAAACTCGTAGATATAGTACTTCGAAGCAAACGAGTTGGATTTTGTTGTGCTTATGTTTTTGCTGTAAGACATTTTAAACTTCAAGCCCTTCAACGGTTGCAACCAATCAAAATTATATTCAAAAGAAGCATTCATATTCATATTTTGAGATACACTTTGGCTGTTGTTTCCCTGATTTAGAATGGTACTGTAATGATACCATTGAATTGAATTCACCTGACTGTTCAATACCCCATAAGAAGCAATGGGCAAACCGTTTACATATTCAGGAATATAACGCGGATGGCTTAGCAAATAATTATAATCTGTTTCACCACCATTAGAACCGGTTACTTTGCTAAAACTGTTATCTTTTTTTCCAAAGTCACCCGAAGCCTGAAATGATATTTTTATTGATTTACCAATCTTAGAATCTACGCCAGCCCGGTAATTCCAGCGTTCATAGTCAATTTTTCCTATGTTACCATCTTGTTTAATATACGAAATTCCTGCAAAATAGTTTGATTGCTCCGTACCTCCCGATACATTAACACTATGTTTCTGGGTCAGAGCAGTACGCCACTGCTGATCCAACAGATCATAGTTCATTCCTTTCATTTTCTCCAATTCGTCGGCCTGGAACAAATATTTTTTGTTATCCGTTTCAACAAATTCTCCGGAAGCTCCCGCGGCATATACTGCATTCCATATTTTTCCGTAATTGTATGCATCCAGCATTTTAGCCCGCTGTATTTCATCGGTCATCCCGAATTGTCCATTATACGATACTTTCGGTGCTCCTATCTGGCCTCTCTTTGTTTTAACCACAATTACCCCATAAGCTGAATTCGATCCATAAATAGCAGCTGCTGCATCTTTCAATACAGACATACTTTCAACCATTGTCGGATCCAAACTGTTAAATTGAGATTCATTAGACATTACATCATCAATAATGTATATAGGTGTATTATCTGGAACAAATCCGGATGTATTGGATAAGGATGACATAATTCCTGATTTACGGATAGTAATCGAGCCACTTTCACCCGGGCGACGATTACCACCTGCAATGCTGAGTCCGGTTACCTTTCCTCTTAACGAACTGGCCAAATCTGTGGAATTGAGATCCGCGAGTTCCTTAGGATCAATGGTTGCAATAGCTCCGGTAAGGTGCGACTTCTTCTGGGTAGCATACCCTACTGCCACAACCTCATTTAATTGTGCACTGGATTCAGAGAGTCTGATATTAACAATATTTTTCTCTGCCACGTCTACTTTCTCTGTCACATATCCAATATAAGAAACCTGAATTATCTTTTGTGAATCATCTATATTGCTTAATATAAACTTGCCATACATATTGGTTATGGTTCCCAACTTGGTGCCTGGAACAGTTATACTTGCTCCGATTACAGGTTCATTTTTCTCGTCAAGTACAACACCTGTAATTGTTCTCTTTTGCTGAGCCGCGAGAGGTAATGAAACACATACCATCAGCAATAAGATATATATATATCGAATTTGTTTCATATATTTAATTTTTGATTTATAGTATAACATATTGATTATTGAGCAACCGGTAACCAACGTGGGTCACCACTGGCATGTGAAATAACGTTTGTAGCCCCTGCTCCCACCGTGAAATCTCCATTAACCGGGTCGGTAAACAAAGGATCCTCACCATATCCGGAACCACTTTTATCTCCATAACCCGGATCAATTTCGTTTACTGACGGAAATACACCATTAAACCAGTAACAGTTATCATTAAATGTTTTCACCATATTGGTAGAACTTACACAAAGCCGACGAACAACTGCATTGGAACCGCAGTTTACAAATATATTGCGGGACAATTTCAACCCAACCAGCACACTGCTCATACCCGGGTAGTTAGCCATCTGACCTGTATTTACAACGTTGTAAAAAGTATTATTATACAGATTAATAGTACCTGCAACAAAACCGGCACGATCAGGCCTGGCAGAGTTTTCATACTTCAGAAAATATCCAGCAGTTGGTGTTGTACCATAAATGGTGTTGTTTACTACATAAATATTATTTACAAAGCCAGCCTTAAAAAATATAATACCATCCGTTGGGATAACTGCCAATGGTATAATACAGTTTTTAACCGTCAGATTCTCTATACAATATTTTTTACCATTATCGTAAATAAATCGGGTTGTCATCGGGGTAAAGTTACAGGAATATACCATTACTGACTTGGGTGCTCCAAGAATGTAATACGAGTTGAGCCCCTTAAGCGATTCATCAGGAGTAGAACTAAATGAAAGAAATGCCCCATCTCCTGCGGTGGAGGGTATTGCAGTACAGTCGAAGTCGATGTACTTAATTGTCAGACCGGAAGTTGTCATTATACGTCCAGTGGTAGTGTATGTAACAACCGGATGATGAATTTTATCGCCACGCAAAGTTAACCAGTGCTTCTGAAAATCAACCGAACCTGATACAGTATAGTGTCCATTAGGAACAAGCTCATAGGCAATTTCGGCTGTTGTATCCCGGATTGCATTGTTTGTAAAATAAGTATAAAGATCCGTGCTATCAGGAATCTGTATAGCCGGAATCAAAGTTGTATAAGCTTTGACCGTTGCACTGTCAGCATCTTTGTTGTTGTACTTTTTATTGCCTAATGCCTTAATCATGAACTTATATCTAGTATCATCTAAATAATCACACTGAATCCGGCAGCCGTCAACAAATATTTTCTCGTCTCCAATAGCAATCGGATTGGCAGGGTCATCTACATTGTAGACAGAAACTTCGTAACCACTGGCACCATAAACTACCGGCCACGTAACGACTAATTTTGTTCCATCGGCATTCTTTACAATCTGAATGGTTGAGTCAGCCGGTGATTCCAACGTTGCGTTTGTGACTCCTGACGAAAATGTCCAGTCATCATGGTAGCCGTCAACACACGATACCAGAAACAATCCAGCTACCGCAGCAAGCACCAAACGCCATTTTTTTAATGCAATTTTTTTCATATAAATTATTCTAAGTTTTGATAATTCGTGTTTTTCATTTTCTCATTCATTCGAAAAAACATCCATCGAAAGTCAGGATGCTTAATCAAAAACACTTTTGAGATATTCTATATTTGTTCCATAATTTTTCTTCACATTGTGTACATCGCTCTTGTCGCGCGACCGCTCTACAACAAGCCAACCGCACCAACCCATTTTCACAAGTACGTTTTTCACTTTGTTCATATCCAGCCTCTTATTGTCCGGCAGGTTCACCTCATCTGTATCGGTGCAATGTATCTGGCAAATCCTGTCTTTACCCAGTATCCGGAGTTCTTTGTACAAATCGCGCCCCGCAACCAGCGGATTTTGAAAATTGTAATATATTTTTATTCCTTTTGAATTTATTTCCTTGAGCAAGCTAACTTCGCCTTTAGCATCCAACGCTGTCTCTATACCGATCACAACCCCTGTTTTTAAAGCCATTTCACCCACTTCTTTGAGTCTTTTAATAAGTTCGGGCCTGATTTCTGGCTTTACATTCAAATCGCACTGAACGCCTAATGGCAAAAAAGCCACCTTTGCACCCATTACCTGCATAGTCTTTATACAATCTTCAACCAATCTTCTGTAATCTTTCCTTTCAACAAAAGATTGGGCATAAAAGCCCGACATAGCTATCGATGGCACTTCAAGTTCATATTCCAATGTCTTATCACGGAACAATTTTTGAAATTCAGGCTGCCTTAATTTGTTATCAAAAGAATCTCTCTTTCCCAAAGCTCCCATATCCATTTCCACACCATCGCCGTTTAACTCGCGTACCAGCTCAAAGGCTCCTATTTTCTGACGTTTCAGAATCATCCAGTCGCACACTGCAATTTTGAATTCACATCTATCTGACTTACTGGCTATTGCCCGCTCTTCAGCTTTTACTGTATTGAAAAACGAAACCGTAATAAGCAGCAAACAGGCTATCTTTTTCAATCTATAAATAAACATGTTGAATTTCAAATCGATCGTATTTTAACTCTAAGTAAGAATAGGACGAAGTACCCGAAAAATTGTAATCATCCTTGCCCGGCATAATTATGTGCTATTCATTTATATAACATAAATAAGCATTTGACAGTTTGCCTTGCAACTGGAAATTCTGCATAATTAGTACATTTTCAAACAGTCAGCAATTTTCATGTTTATACAACTTTTATTCTTGAATTGCATTTATAAGCAAGTGGATTTGTCAAAAAAATGTTTTAAAATATATCTTTTTATGTTTTTTGTCTCAACATGTTTACGTACTTTTGCAGAGTATAAAAAGATATGTGTTGCCGACATGATTATGTCAAACAACTGTTACAAAAAACATTAAAAATGAAAACATTAGAAAAATCTGTAGCCGAAAAACTACTCAAGATCAAAGCCATCAAATTACAACCGAACAACCCTTTTACCTGGGCCTCCGGTTGGAAATCACCAATATATTGTGACAATCGTAAAACTCTTTCGTACTCACAAATCCGTAATTTTATCAAGATTGAGCTTTCGCGCCTGATTTTGGAAATGTATCCCGACGTGGAAGTTATTGCCGGTGTTGCCACAGGCGCTATCGCACAGGGAGCGCTTGTAGCTGACGAACTGGGCTTGCCGTTTGTGTATGTACGCCCGACTCCCAAAGACCACGGACTGGAAAACATGATTGAAGGTGATTTGAAACCAAAACAAAAAGTGGTAGTTATCGAAGACCTTATTTCCACCGGTGGCAGTAGCCTCAAAGCAGTAAATGCAATCCGTAACAATGGCTCTGAAGTGCTTGGCATGCTGGCTATTTTCACATACGGATTCCCAGTAGCCGAAGAAAAATTCAAAAAGGCGAAAGTAAAACTAACAACTTTATGCAGCTACAATGCAGTGTTGGCCGAAGCTTTATCGACCAACTACATTGCTGCCGAAGATATCGAAACGCTACAGGAATGGCGTCAAAGTCCATCAACCTGGAAGGCAGAATAAACCGGATTTGCGATTTTTGAGGGGTGAAATTTATATTCTCTCTCCTCAAAAAGATATAAATCGCAATTCATATAATCGTAAATTACCAAAATGACAACATACGAAAGCGAAATAAAAACCATTTCTTCGAACGAAGAAGTGGTTTTTGGCATACTTAGCGACCTGAATAATCTGAAAAAACTTCAGGAAAATCCGGCTCTGGCCGATAAAGTTAAAGATATTCAGTTCGATACTGACAGTTGTAAATTCTCGGGTCAATGGATTTGGAAAGGTTGGCTTCCGCATAATTGAGCGCGAACCGTTCAAAACTATAAAATTTGTGTCCGAGAATGCGCCTGTGGAAGTAAATGTGTGGATTCAGCTCAAACAGGTGGCTGAAAATGACACACGAATGAAACTGACCCTGAAAGCCGACCTGCCTGCCATGATCAAAATGATGGTGGACAAAAAACTAAAGGAAGGCATTAACTCTGTTGCTGATTTATTGGCAAAAACACTTTCAACAAATTCCGGACAATTTTAAATCGTAAATATTAAATCATTAATCTCTAATGGCAACAAAACTCTGGGAAAAAAGCACACAGGTCAATGCTAAAATAGAGTCTTTTACCGTGGGTCGTGACCGCGAAATGGATGTCTTTCTGGCCAAATATGACGTACTTGGTTCAATGGCTCACATCCGCATGTTAGAGTCTGTTGGTTTGTTGCAGGCCGACGAACTAAAACTGCTGCTTGAAGAGCTTAAGAACATTTATCAACTGGCCGAAAACAATCAATTTGCTATTGAAGACGGCATAGAAGATGTCCATTCTCAGGTCGAAATGTTATTGACCCGTAAACTGGGCGATATGGGTAAAAAAATCCATAGCGGACGGTCCCGCAACGACCAGGTTTTGGTCGATTTGAAGTTGTTTGCACGTGCGGAAATAGAAAAAACGGTTTCTGCTGTCTTGGATTTATTCAATGTGCTTATTTCACAAAGTAACCGGTACAAAAACGTTCTTCTTCCTGGTTACACCCACCTCCAGGTTGCCATGCCTTCGTCGTTTGGCCTTTGGTTTGGAGCTTATGCCGAAAGTCTGGCTGATGACTTGCAACTGCTGCTTTCGGCCTGGAAAATCACCAACCGGAATCCGTTGGGCTCTGCAGCCGGCTATGGCTCTTCATTTCCGCTCGATCGCCAGCTGACAACAGATTTGCTCGGGTTCGACAACATGAATTACAACGTGGTATACGCCCAAATGGGACGCGGCAAAATGGAGCGCACTGTAGCAACCGCTTTAGCCAGCGTTGCTGCTACCGTCGCCAAATTGGCTTTTGACGCTTGCATGTTCACGTCACAAAACTTTGGATTTATCCGCTTGCCGGATGAATTTACAACCGGGTCGAGCATTATGCCACATAAAAAAAATCCTGACGTTTTTGAATTGACCCGGGCCAAATGCAATAAGCTACAGTCATTACCACAACAAATAATGATGATTACCAATAATCTGCCATCAGGTTATTTCCGCGACTTGCAAATTATCAAAGAAATATTTGTTCCTGCATTTGCCGAACTCACAGATTGCATGGAAATGACAACAATGATGATGGCACACGTTGAAGTTAATACCGAGATCCTGTCTGATTCCCGTTACGATTACCTTTTCAGCGTGGAAGAGGTCAACAGGCTTACCTTGTCGGGCATTCCGTTCAGAGATGCCTACAAACAGGTGGGATTGGAAATTGAAGCAGGAAATTTCAAACCAAACAAAGAAGTAAACCACACCCATCAGGGAAGCATTGGGAATCTTTATAACGACGAAATTTGCATCTATAAAGATTCGGTACTAAATGAATTTGGGTTTGAAAAAGTTAGGGATGCCATATTATCATTATTGAAGTAACAAGAAAAAAATTCAAGCCTATCCGGAGTTTCGTGCTACTAGTACAACTTCCGAATGTTGACAAACAAACCCCGGATGAACTGTAATGTTCATTCGGGGTTTTTCGCGTTATCAAGTATTACAAATGAAAGCAAGCGGTATAGCCACTTCAAATTGGAAATTTTTCTATGTTCTTTTTTTCAAAAGGTTAAGGCTGCCGACAAACAAGATACACTATGTTCACTATACTATACCGAAATAACTATAGCGCTCAGCACTTCAATTGTAATAAAATTCACGTCAGATTTTACTACAAATTTAAACAGAACATAGAAAGCCGGCAAATTTCGGCGGAAAATATTTTGGACATCGCATTTTGCAATCTACTGATTATCTTGTGTTTAAATTTTGGATAGGCATGGATTTTGGACATCGGGTACAGAACAACAAGATTGCGTTAAAATATAAGTTAAATTGAGCAGTGGCAATTGGGAAAACAAGTTTTATATTTTTCCTGTTACTAGGACTTTCAGAAATGAGTCAAGATCTTTGGTTGACTTTAGATTCAGCTTTTGCGCCAACCGTTGTTTCAGTTTGTAAACACTATCCGTCGTAGCATTAAGAAGCAAAATCCGGTCGGCATTCGGAACATCAAGCAAATGCAGGCAGCACCAGACAATTTCTTTCTGCGTAATACCAATATAGTCTGTTTGCAAAGCATCGACAATTTGATTGAAGGCATGATTCATTTCACACGAAAAAGCTTCCCAATTACCAAGATAAAGGCATTTTTCATAAAGATCTTTGTCCAACCGTTCCCGCTCTTCCGGCGAAGCATTCTTTCTCGCTTCCGCCTGTGATTCGCGCCGATCTGCAATTTTCTTTGATAGGCTCTGGCTTACGAATTCCTGTTTTTGATTCAGTTCTTTTTTGTAATCGTCCAATAGTCTTTTCTTCAACGTATTTTGTTGATAGAAGAAATAAACAATAAATCCTGAAGACAATAAAACCAAAATAAAAAGCGAGGCAATCCAAACCATATTTCTTTTGGTTTCCGTAGTTTCCTGATTTTTATTGTGTAAGTCCTCCAACATACTAACCTTGGATTGGGCTTCTATTTTCCGTACAGAATCTACGCATTCCTGATACTTTGAAATATAACAGTTTATTGCTTTAAAGTTCTTCCTATTATACTCCGAATTAGCCAGAATTCGATAGCAATCCCGTTGATTGAAAAAAGTAGATGGATATTTAAGCGCAAGGTTTGCATAATATAGCGCAGAATCATACTGCGTTATATTATATAATAAATCTGCTAAATAAAAACATCTGACTGCGTAATTTGTACTTCTATATGGGAATTCAAGACTTTTTCTAAGATAATATTCAGCCGAATCATTTTGTTTTGTCCAGTAGTATTTGATGCCTTGTTCTTGAAATGCAGAGCCTAAAAGCAAAGGATCGGAGCTTGTAGAAATAATATCCTTAAAGATATTCTGAGCCCTTTTATAATTTTTCTTGAAACGATAGATTTTCCCAATAAAAATTTCTCTATAATTAGCTTCAAACTTGTTTCCAGCTTTATTAAAGCAACAAACTGCTTTCAAACATTTACTTAAAGATCCGTTATAATCCAGTTGTAAAGCACAAATATCACTCATGTCCGAATATATTTGTCCTAACAAATTATAATTATTGGAAGATCTTAGCAAGTCGAGAGCATCAATGTAAAGTTTGACCGCATCGTCAAAACGCTGCTTTTTCTTATACATTCTTGCCTTAAAAAAGTAGCATTTTGCAAGATTTACTTTCTCATTTTTGGAAAGATAATGATTAATTGAAAAATCAATAACCTAATCAGGTTTCAATGGCTTGTCTTTTTTATCCAATGCTTCAAAGTACAATAATCCGTACAGAGCCCTATGCGAAGGAGATTCAAAATTGCCAGGATTGATTTTATTTAAGATATGCAATATTGAATCGGGAGCTGTCTCCAACAGTTGCTCAGCTAATTGTAATTCATTAGAAACCTGATTGCAAGCAGATACTAGAAACAAAAGAAAAGGTATAAGTAGTTGTAAGCTTTTTATCATGATTAATGGTTGTTTCTTATGCCCCCGGGATATTGTTCAATTCAGAGAACTGTCTGGTTCGAAATTCTTTTTAATTCAGCATCGAGCTCTTTTGTAGATTTCAGGTTCATTTTTTGCGCCAACCGTTGTTTCAGTTTGTAAACACTGTCCGTCGTGGCATTAAGGAGTAAAATTCGGTCGGCATTCGGGACATCGAGCAAATGCAGGCAGCACCAGATAATTTCTTTCTGCGTAATACCAATATAGTCTGTTTGCAAAGCATCCACAATTTGATTGAAGGCATGATTCATTTCACACGAAAAAGTTTCCCAGTTACTTAAACGGAGGCACTTTTCATAAAGTTCCTTGTCAAGTTTGGCTCGCTCTTCAGCAGAAGCATTCCTTCTCGTTTCTGCTTGCGATTCACGCGCATCTGCAATCTTTTTAGACAAACTTTGCGTTACAAACTCCTGTTTTTGGGTCAGCTCTTTCTTGTAATCCTCCAACTGTTTCTTTTTCAAACCATTCCGCTTAAAAAGCAAATAAACGATACCACCTAAAAATAACAAAACCAGAACTAAAACCGAAGTAATCCAAATCATGCTTCGCTTGGTTCCGGTAGTTTCCTGGTCATTTTTGTGCAAACTTTCTAACAAGCTTACTTTCGATTGGATTTCCAACTTACGTACCGAATCTGTACAATCCTGATATTTAGAAAGATACACACCCATTTCATCAAAATCACCCCTTTGGTATTCCGTATTCGCTAAAATCCGATAGCAATCACGTTGATTAAAAAAAGTGGTTCTACTGGATTTCCTGTGAGAGCATAGTTAAATTTCCATGAAAGAATAGAATTGCGATTCTAAAGTTTTCAGTTTTTCTATATCCACGTCCAATTGTTTTTAGTTCTTGAATCGATCCATTTACTCTTTCAGCCCGAGCATTATTTGCTCCGGTATGGATTGCGTTTATAATTCCGTTTTGATGTCTGTCAAACATCTCAACAACTTCATTTATTTCTTTTATTTTTGCATGTTTAGCATCCATTCTCCAATAAGCATACATAGATATAGCCTGGGCTCTATCCTGGCGAAATTGAATGTCTCTGAAGTTTTCTTTTATTTGCCATGCACGGGAAACCGCATAATTTCCATTGCTAATAGCCTCAAAACGGATTCTTTGTTTCTCTGTAAAATTAAGTTTATCCTTCAAAAACAGGTACTTTGTCCGCTTAAGCTCCTCTTGAGTTTTAACTTCCCTACGTCTAACCTTATCTACTGCCTTGTTTAAATATCCGACTAAATGGAAATTGTCATGGCAATGTAAAGCATTCGGAAAATGGACTTTTGCACCATATATAAAAGCATCCCACATATCCGTACAAACAGTCTTTACATCAGCTCTCTGCACTTCAGATAAAGCATTCTTGCATAGCTTATCCACACTCTCTTTGGTTCTACCCTCAACAACTTCTATCACCACTCCGGTGCCTTCATCTCAAAGAATACTAATGTAATCATGTCCTTTATGTACCGCCTTTTCATCAATACTAAAATAATAGTAACGCTCTGCTTTATCCCGTCTGCTCATGCCACGCTTTACTGCCCGGTGCATGATTCGATGAACCTGATCGAAACTAATACGCAGTAAATGAGCTGTTCTGGTTTGGCTCTTTGTCGATTGAAGTACCTCTATCGTTTTTTTTCGAGTAAATAGGTCATTCTTTCAACGGCATCTGCCCAAGGAACTTCTATGGAACTGATGCCCGTATCATGCTTGTAACGAGGCAAACGAGCACGTATAAAGGTTTTGTATTCCCATAAATCTAAATGTCGCCATGTACGCATAGGTCTAAAATCATAAATTGGATAATGTGTAGTATTTAACGAAACAAAATCCAAAACATACTTTAATTCAACATATATTTCTTGTGCTGATTCATTTACTGATACACTTTCAATTACCCAATCATGGTTCATGGGCAAAAGAATCTTCTCTAAAATCTTTTCTACGGAGGTGGTCATACTACAAAGATAATCAACTTGACTTAACCTCACAGGAAATCCAGTAGAACCAAAAAAGTAGATTGATATTTGAGTGCAAGTTTAGCATAAAAAAAAGCAGAATCATACTGTTTTATCTCAAACAATAAATCAGCCAAATAAAAACATCTGACAGCGTAATTTGTACCTCTATATGGAAATTGAAGACTTTTTCTAAGATAGTATTGAGATGAATCATTTTGTTTTGTCCAGTAATAATTGATACCTTGCTCTTGAAACGCAAAACCCAAAAGCAAAGAATCGGAGCTCGCAGAAATAACATTTCGAAATACATTCTGAGCTCTTTTATAATCTTTCCTAAACCGATAAATCTTACCAATAAAAATCTCCCTATAATTAGCGTCAAGCTCGTTTCCAGCCTTATTAAAACAATTAACTGCATTCAAACTTTTACTTAAAGAGTTCCTATAATCCATCTGTAAAGCACAAATATCACTCATGTCCGAATATATGTGTCCTAACAAATTATAATTATTGGTAGATTTAAGCAAGTCAAGCGCATTTAGATAAAGCTTTACGGCATCTTCAAAGCGTTGCCTTTTCTTATAAATCCTAGCCTTAAAGAAATAACCTTTCGCAAGATTTAGTTCTTCATTTTTGGACAGATAATGATTGATTGAAAAATCAATCAACGAATAGGGCTCCAACGGTTTATCTTCTTTATCCAACGCTTCAAAATATAACAAACCGTATAACGCTCTGTATGATGGTAGTTTGTAATCGGCGTGATTGATTTTCTCTAAAATATGTAAAGCAGAATCCGGGCGGGTTTCCATTAGTTGTTCTACTTGCTTTAGCTCATTTGGCATCCGGTTACAAGCAGATAATAATAGGAGTATGAAAAAAGCAAAGAATATTCGTAGTCTTATAATCATGGTTAAATATCGTAAAGTTATCATCTCACTTTTCCTCTATACAGACACATTCGAAATTCTTTTTAATTCGCAATCAAGATCTTTGGTAGACTTGAGGTTCATTCTTTTGCGCTAACCGTTGTTTCAGTTTGTAAACACTATCCGTCGTAGCATTAAGGAGCAAAATCCGGTCGGCATTCGGAACATCGAGCAAGTGCAGACAGCACCAGATAATTTCTTTCTGCGTAATACCAATATAGTCTGTTTGCAAAGCATTCGACAATTTGATTGAAGGCATGATTCATTTCACACGAAAAAGCTTCCCAATTACCTAGATGAAGGCATTTTTCATAAAGATCTTTGTCCAACCGTTCCCGCTCTTCCGGCGAAGCATTCTTTCTCGCTTCCGCCTGTGATTCGCGCCGATCTGCAATTTTCTTTGATAGGCTCTGGCTTACGAATTCCTGTTTTTGATTCAGTTCTTTTTTATATACCTCCAATTGCTTCTTTTTCAAAACACTTCGCCGAAAAAGCCAATAAGCTATAGCTCCTGAAAATAATAAAACCATGACTAAAACAGAAGCAACCCAAATCATGCTTCTTTTCGTTGCCGCAGTTTCCTGGTCTTTATTATGCAAATCCTCTAACATGGTAACTTTTGGTTGGCTTTCTACTTTTCTTACTGAATCTACAGATTCCTGATACTTAGAAATATAAAAGTTCATTTCTTTGAAATTCTTTTTTTGATATTCTGAATTAGCTAAGATCCGATAGCAATCCCGCTGACAAAAAAAATTAGAAGGGTATTTTAAAGACATTTGAGCATAAAAAAAGGCAGAATCATATTGAGCCACATTAAACCATGAATCTGCAAAATAGAAGCATTGAACAGCATAATTTGCCGCCCTAGCAGGATAGAAAAGGCTTTTACGTAGATAGAATTGTGCAGAATCATATTTTTTAAGCCAGAAATAATTAATACCAATCTCCTGAAACAAAAAACCATGAAGCAAAGAATCACTATTCAACAACAATATCTTTTCAAATATTTTCTGTGCTCTTTTTATATCCTTTCTGAAACGATAAATTTTCCCGATTGTTGCAATCCTGTAAATAGCTTCCAATTTATTCCCAGCTTTCTTGAAGCAATCTGCAGATAAGAACAACATCTTTAATGCTTCATCATAATCTTTTTGAAACATGCATATATCCCCTAAATCAGAATAAACACTCCCTAATAAAAAGTAATTATCTTCGCGAACAAGCAAATCCTGCAATTTTAAATAAAATTCAGTTGCAACATTGTAACGTTGCCTCTTTTTATACATTCTTGCTTTATAAAAATAACTTTTTGCAAGATTTAGCCTTTCATTTCTGGCATGATAATAATTAATCGAAAAGTCGATAAGCCAATCTGGCTCTAATGATTTATCAAGTTTGTCTAATGTTTCAAAATACAATAAACCATACAAGGCCTTATGAGAAGGGGATTTGTAGCTGGCAAGATTAATTTTCTGCAAAACATGCAAAGCAGAATCGGGACGGGTTTCCATTAATTGCTCTGCTTGCTTTAGCTCATTCGGCATTGGGTTGCAAGCGGACAATAACAGAAAAATAACAAAAGGCAGGAGTGTTCTTAATCTCTTAATCACTCTTAATATAGAACATTTGGCTATCATGCAAATTATTCAACAGGTATACTTGACATTCTATTTAACTCTATATCAAGCTCTTTTGTAGATTTCAGGTTCATTTTTTGCGCCAACCGTTGTTTCAGTTTGTAAACACTATCCGTCGTAGCATTAAGAAGCAATATCCGGTCGGCATTCGGAATATCGAGCAAATGCAGGCAGCACCAGACAATTTCTTTCTGCGTGATACCGGCATAATCCGTTTGCAGCACATTGACGATTTGGTTGAAAGCATGGTTCATCTCGCACGAAAAAGCTTCCCAATTACTAAGATGCAGGCACTTTTCATAAAGCTCCTTGTCAAGTTTGGCTCGTTCTTCAGCTGAAGCATTCCTTCTCGTTTCTGCTTGCGATTCGCGTGCATCTGCAATTTTTTGGGATAGGCTTTGACTTACGAACCCTTGCTTTTGATTCAGGTCTTTTTTGTAATCGTCCAATAGTCTTTTCTTCAACGTATTTTGTTGATAGAAGAAATAAACAATAAATCCTGAAGACAATAAAACCAAAATAAAAAGCGAGGCAATCCAAACCATATTTCTTTTGGTTTCCGTAGTTTCCTGATTTTTATTGTGTAAGTCCTCCAACATACTAACCTTGGATTGGGCTTCTATTTTCCGTACAGAATCTACGCATTCCTGATACTTTGAAATATAAAAGTTTATTGCTTTAAAGTTCTTCCTATTATACTCCGAATTAGCCAGAATTCGATAGCAATCCCGTTGATTGAAAAAAGTAGATGGATATTTAAGTGCTAGGTTTGCATAATATCGCGCAGAATCATACTGCGTTATATTATATAATAAATCTGCTAAATAAAAACATTTGACTGCGTAATTTGTACTTCTATATGGGAATTCAAGGCTTTTTCTAAGATAATATTCAGCCGAATCATTTTGTTTTGTCCAGTAGTATTTGATGCCTTGTTCTTGAAATGCAGAGCCTAAAAGCAAAGGATCGGAGCTTGTAGAAATAATATCCTTAAAGATATTCTGAGCCCTTTTATAATTTTTCTTGAAACGATAGATTTTCCCAATAAAAATTTCTCTATAATTAGCTTCAAACTTGTTTCCAGCTTTATTAAAGCAATAAACTGCTTTCAAACATTTACTTAAAGATCCGTTATAATCCAGTTGTAAAGCACAAATATCACTCATGTCCGAATATATTTGTCCCAACAAATTATAATTAGTGGAAGATCTTAGCAAGTCGAGAGCATCAATGTAAAGTTTGACCGCATCGTCAAAACGCTGCTTTTTCTTATACATTCTTGCCTTAAAAAAGTAGCATTTTGCAAGATTTACTTTCTCATTTTTGGAAAGATAATGATTAATTGAAAAATCAATAACCGAATCAGGTTTCAATGGCTTGTCTTTTTTATCCAATGCTTCAAAATACAATAATCCGTACAGAGCCCTATGCGAAGTAGATTCAAAATTGCCAGGATTGATTTTATTTAAGATATGCAATGCTGAATCGGGAGCTGTCTCCAACAGTTGCTCAGCTAATTGTAATTCATTAGGAACCTGATTGCAAGCAGATACTAGAAACAAAAGAAAAGGTATAAGTAGTTGTAAGCTTTTTATCATGATTAATGGTTGTTTCTTATGCCCCCGGGATATTGTTCAATTCAGAGAACTGTTTTCGAAATTCTTTTTAATTCAGCATCGAGCTCTTTTGTAGATTTCAGGTTCATTCTTTGCGCCAACCGTTGTTTCAGTTTATAAACACTATCCGTCGTGGCATTAAGGAGTAAAATTCGGTCGGCATTCGGGACATCGAGTAAATGCAGGCAGCACCAGACAATTTCTTTCTGCGTGATACCAATATAGTCTGTTTGCAAAGCATCCACAATTTGATTGAAGGCATGATTCATTTCACACGAAAAAGTTTCCCAGTTACTTAAACGGAGGCACTTTTCATAAAGTTCCTTGTCAAGTTTAGCTCGCTCTTCAGCAGAAGCATTCCTCCTGGTTTCTGCTTGCGATTCACGCGCATTTGCAATTTTCTTTGATAAACTCTGGCTTACGAACTCCCGTTTTTGACTTAATTCTTTCTTGTAATCTTCCAATTGCTTTCTACTCATGTCATTTCGCCGATAAAGCAAATAAACCGTTCCTCCTAAAAAAAACAAAGCCAGAACTAACGCCGAAGCAATCCAAATCATGCTTCGCTTCGTTCCGGTAGTTTCCTGGTCATTATTGTGTAAACTTTCTAACAAGCTTACTTTCGCTTGAACTTCCAACTTGCGTACAGAATCTGTGCAGTCCTGATATTTGTGGATGTAATCTCCCATTTTTTCAAAATCCCCCCGCTGGTATTCTGAGTTTGCCAGAACGCGGTAGCAGTCACGTTGATTATAAAAAGTAGTGGGATGCTTCAATGCTAAACTTGCATAAAAAAGTGCAGAATCATATTGTTGCTTATTAAAAAATAAATCAGCCAAATTAAAGCATCTAATAGCGTAATTATTGCCACGACGTGGATATCTTAGGCTTTTCCGGAGGTAGTATTGGGCTGAATCGTATTGCTTTGCCCAGAAGTAATTCACCCCAATCTCCTGAAAAGCATAACCGACTAACATTGAGTCTGAACTTTGGGTAAGAGCTAGGCGGTAATAGTGACGGGCTTTTTCATATTTTCGTCGAAAACGATAGATTCTTCCAGTGCATATCATCCTATAGTTAGCATCTAAATTGTCATTTGCTTTGGTGAAAAAATTTATAGCTAACAAATTTTTATTTAAAGATCCATTATAATCGCCTTGTATAGCACAGATATCACTTATATCAGAATATATGCGACCTAGCAAATAATAATTGTTGGAACTCTTAAACAAGTCCAATGCATCCAAGTAAAGTTTAACCGCATCTTCGAAGCGTTGCCTCTTCTTATGCATCCTTGCTTTATAGAAGTAACCCTTAGCAAGATTTATTCGTTCATTCCTGGCACTATAATGGCTAATTGAAAAATCAATAAGTGAATCCGGCTCCAGTTGCTTGTCAGCTCTGTCTAATGCCTCAAAATATAACAAGCCATAAAAAGCCCGATGAGAAGGGGATATATAGTTGCTTGCGTTTATTTTTTTTAGAATATGCAAAGCAGAATCAGGCCTTGTTTCCATGACCTGCTCTGCCAATTTTAATTCATCGGGAATAGATGTGCAGCATGCAAAAAAAACACATGCAAACAGAAAATAGATCCAGTGGAAAATGTACTTGTAGATCTGAACAAAACAACTCCTCATCGCAGACAACTGTAATCAAATAGTTCGTTAAGCCGCAAAATTACAAATTTAATTTTACTTCTTAACGTTCTATTATATGCTGAGGATAATTTTGTGGTCCAATATTACCAAAGTTTCCGAAAAAGCTGTTTTTACACATCAAGCTTTACACAGCCATTTACGGAATGCAACCCCACAAGCAGGAACATCATTATCTATGTGCAAATATCTGTCCCTAACCCTAAGCGAAGGATTACTTCCCTGCACATTATTGCCATTGCGAACAGCATTGATTGTATCTTTTGTTTTGTTATTGATCATATCATTATCCATAATTTCTACCTTTGTTTTACTAATTTCATTTTTTAAATTTTCTCCAGGAGAAAACGAAACCTCAACTTTATTGATGGACGGATTCCATTCTCCATTAAAAATCAGACCTTTTATATCAGGATTTAAACTTACCAAACCTGTATCCACCTTATAACCGGAAAGAACCTTCCGAGCAACTTTAATATTAAATTGTTTAATTACCTCAAGAACAGTCTCACTATCCATAATCAGACCTTCTTTTTGCATTTCATCAACAATACTCTCCATATTTAGCCCACCTTTCATTATAACATCAATACAATTGTATCCGGCCTCTTTCAAATCTGCTTTTCTTGTTAACTTGCCTTTTAGAATGTTCTGCATATAAAAACCGGGTATTATTTCTTAGTTCATTATTCAAAATGCAGCAACAGAGCAGATTTTTCGACCACCCTGTTGCTGTATCTAATTACAAGTGAAAACCACTAACAAAATCAATGCTTTCTGATGCGACTGAAATTGTATAATTACCAGTTTTCCAGTTTTCGATCGGAACATACAATACTGATTGGGTATCCGTATTAACCACTGATTGATAAACAACATTTCCAGTTTGGTTTTCAATTGTAACAGTTGCTGTTCCGATTGGAGAATTAAAACATACTGCCAAGTTACTACCTAGAATATCGTAAGTGACCGGTGATATTGATTCAATTTGCATTGCGTTGTATAACGCTGGTGAATCAGGAAATGGATCTGGATTTACCGGATCTTTTGCGAATAGACTTTCAATAGGAAATGAGAAGGACAATAAAAACATTGTTCCAAAAATTTTCAAATTAACTGCTTTCATACATAATAATGTTATAATGTGAACATAGAATTTTTTTGAATGCTTTAAGCGATTTTGTTATGGCGCTAAATTATACACAGAGAGTGAATACCACAAATTTAGAGGCAAAAATAATTAGGACAAACATCTTTTTAAATGGCTTATTTTAAAATACTTACAGCCATAATCATAGTAATTATTAGGACAAGAGTAAATCCTAACAAAAAACCCCGTTAAAAAACGGGGTCATTAACAATACTATCATTCAAAAACGAGAGCATTGCGATTTATTTTCCTTTAGACAAACTACGCAATACTTGTTCAAGTTCTCTCGTACTCTTCAGGTTCATTTTCTGAGTCAATCGCTGTTTTAACTTATAAAGACTGGAAGTTTGGCTATCTAATAACAGAGCAATATCAGGGGTAGTAATATTCAACAAAAATAGACAAGACCAAACCAGTTCTTTGCGGGTAACTTCAGGGCATATTTTCTCCAGTGCATCCACTACATTATTAAAAGTCCGATTCATCAATCTCCGGAACAATTCCCAATCATCAATATGCAGGCATTTATTATATAGTTCTTTATCCATCTGCTCTCGCTGAGCAGGCGTTGCTTTTTTATAGCTTGGTGCCTGCATTGCACGTATCTCCTCAATCTTCTGTGATAGACTGTCAATCAGCAAAGATTGTTTTTGACTAATTTGAACTTCTGCCTCTTCCAGTTGTTTCTCTTTTCCTTTATTTCTTTTACGCAGTTGATATACAATCAATAGACCTACCAATATAATCACAGGGACAACCCATGCTAAAACTAATAGAAGTTGCTTTGTAACGCTAGCTTCCTGAGTAGTTTGATACATATCTTCCAATACAGTTGTTTTGGTTTGGATTTCAATTTTCCGCACAGAGTCGGTACAATCTTGATACTTCGAAATATAAAATCCCATTTTGTCAAAGTCTCCTCGATGATATTCCGTATTTGATAAGATCCGATAACAATCTCGTTGATTAAAAAAAGTAGACGGATACTTTAGGGCAAGCTGAGCATAAGAAAAAGCAGAATCATACTGAGCTGTATTATATAACAAATCAGCCAAATAAAAACATCTGACAGCATAATTTGTACCTCTATATGGAAATTGAAGACTTTTTCTAAGATAGTATTGAGCTGAATCATTTTGTTTTATCCAGTAATAATTAATTCCTATTTCCTGATAGGCAAACCCATGGAGTAGTGAATCAGAAGTTTGAGAAAGAACTTTTTTGCAACATTCCTCTGCCTTTTTAAATGCCTTCTTAAAACGATATATTTTCCCTAGTGATATTATTCTATAATTCTTCTCAAATGAATCACCTGCTTTGTCAAAATACTCAATCGATTGCTGAAATTTCTTTAATGCTTCATTATAATCCTTCTGCAAAATACAAATTTCTCCAATATCTGAATAAATCTTTCCTAGCAAAAAACAATTCTCTTTTTTATCAGGAATCAAATCCAATGCTTTTAAATATAGATTTGTAGCATTATCAAAGCTTTGAGCTGATTTATATACCTTCGCCTTAAAATAATAACATTTTGCCAGATAATTCTTCTTACCATGGTTTTGGTAATAATTCAACGAAAATGAGATCAAAGAATCCGGTTGGAGTGGTTTGTTGTTTTTATCAAGAGCTTCAAAATACAACAAACCATACAATGCACGGTTGGCATCGGACATGGTTTGCACCGATTGCATATGTTGTAGAATGTGGAGCGCAGAATCGGGGGAGGTTTCCATTATTTGCTCAGCCTGCTTCATTTCATTGGGCATGAGAGAGCAGCCTACTAAAATTAAACTAAAAAAAGAAAGTAGCAAGCAAATTTTCTTAAGCATAAATACCAGATACTATTTTTAAATAGGTAAATGAATTGTATCTACATGCAAAACTACAAATTAATATTCTTTTTTAAAGTGGCTCTTTCCGGGCTTTGAGTGGAATTAAAGTTAAACTTTATTGGCTCATTTAAATTATAACAGTTAGGTCATTATTATTGTTTTATGAAGTGTAAAAATCACCAATCAGGCAATTGCTAAAGTAAAAACGCTGATTTTTATGTTTTCACAATTCAGTAAAACTTTAGCGCAAGCTTCCAATGTTGAACCCGTGGTCAGCACATCATCGACCAGCAAAATATGTTTGCCGGACAATGTATTTTTATTCAATAAACCAAAAATACCGTCTGTGTTTTCGTATCTTTCAAAAACCGATTTTTTGGTCTGTGTAGTTGTTTCGCGGAGCCGGTATAGAGTTGTTGTATCGTAAGGCTTCCCAAAAATCGATGATAATCCTTTGGCAATCCATTCACTTTGGTTATAGCCGCGCTTTTTAAATTTCTTTGGATGCAACGGAACGGGAATTATCACATCAATTGTACTAAAATCTAAGGATTCAGATAGCTCGGCAGCTGCATATTTACCCAGAATTTCACCAATTTCTTTATTCCCTTTATACTTGAGAGAATGAAGCAGTTTTTGGAAAGGGGAGCCCTTTTGAAAGAAGAAAAATGCAGTTCCTCTGAAAATTTGCGCTTTACCCCAAAATCGTTTTTCCACAGGGTTGTCGGGAACTAAATGATAATTTGTTTTGGGGATGTTATGCAAACAGGTGAAGCAGATATGTTGTTCGGATCGAAGTAAATTGACACCGCAAACAAGGCACAAATCGGGAAACAGCAGATTAAGGAAATCGGTGAATGGATTGTGCTTCATACCATAATGATTGTTTTGTGAGGGAAACCTTATTTTCCTGAAATCTACTCTGAAAAAGGAATTTGTAGATCGAAGTCATGAAAAAAACAGCGGGATTTGCGCTGTAAACAAGCATATCACAGATAAACCTGCAACAAAGCCCAAATTTTAGGAACAAAAATGAGCAGACCTACAATAACAGAAATTATAGCGCAAATCAACACAGCGCCGGCTGCAATATCTTTTGCTTTGCCTGCTAAAGGGTGCAGATTAGGAGAAGCCAAATCGACAACACTTTCTATGGCTGTATTCATCATTTCGGCACAAAAGACCAAGCCAACGCAAAGCAAGCACAATATCCACTCCGTTATACTTATTGAGAGGCCAAAACCAAATGCTATCACTAAAATTGCAATGAAAATATGAATTTTCATATTGGCCTCAGTACCAAAAACAACACGGATTCCTTGTCCGGCGTAACCAAAACTTCTTATTCTTTTTTTCATACAGCAAAATTGCACTAAATTATACACTAAACTAATACTAACGAAACGCAAATAACGCAAAAATTCTGCATATTGACACAAAAAAACAACAAAAAAAATCGCCAAACAAAAATGTCTGGCGATTTTCACAGGAATTCTATTGTTTCTTTACGATACTTTTACACGACCCTGATATGACCCATCGCGTGTATCAATCTCAATAGTTTCACCTTCGCTAATGAACAATGGCACTTTAACTGTAGCACCTGATTCAACAGTTGCAGGCTTAAGTGTGTTAGTAGCTGTATCGCCTTTTACGCCCGGCTCGGTATATGTTACTTTCATTTGCACTTTTACCGGCATATCTGCGTAAAGAACTGTTTCAGTAGAAGCATCCGATACAACTTCAATGGTCATGCCTTCCAGCAGAAAGTCAACCCCATTGATAAGATCATGAGCAATAGGATGTTGGTCGTAAGTTTCCTGATTCATAAAAATAAAATCAGCTCCTTCTTTGTAAACGAATTGATAAGGACGACGTTCAACGCGTACATCTTCCAGTTTTTCACCGATATTAAAACGACGTTCAATTACACGGCCGTCCACAACATCTTTAAGAGTGGTACGCATAAACGTATTGCCTTTACCTGGCTTTACATGGAGGAATTCAATAACAAAATAGAGCTTTCCATCCATACGGATACATGTTCCGTTTTTGATATCTTGGGCATTAATCATGAAGTAAGTTTTTATAAGTTTATTTTTCAGGCCGCAAAATTACGATTTTAATTCTTAATATCAAAATTAGTTGATATTCAAAATATTAAAAAGCCTTTGCAGTTGATTGCAAAGGCTTTTCCGTGATCTTTTAGTTCTATTGTTTTATTTATTATTGCGTTTCTGAACGTTATAAAAAATCTTCATTTGATTTCCGAGGATTTTAGTAAATCCTTTTACGTCATCTGCGCTCCATGCGCGGTTTACTTCGCCATATTCTCCAAAATCAGTTTTCATCAAATCAAAAGTACTGTCTACGCCCACCAGCGTATAATTGTACGGACGAAGTTTTACAATAACTGTTCCGGTAACATTTTGCTGCGAACTTTCGAGAAATTTTTCAATGTCGCGCATTACCGGCTCCAGATATTGAGCTTCATGCAGGAACATTCCGTACCAGTTGCCCAGTTGATCTTTCCAATATTGTTGCCATTTGGTAAGCGTGTGTTTTTCAAGCATTTTATGGGCATTGATAATCAACAACGGAGCGGCAGCTTCAAAACCTACACGCCCTTTGATACCGATAATCGTATCGCCAATGTGCATATCCCGGCCAATTCCATATTTGCCTGCAATATCTTCCAATTGATTAATCAATGCCACTTTATTGTCATTCTTCTGACCGTTTATGGCACAAATTTCTCCATTTATAAATTCGATAGTTACCGTCTCTTCTCCTTGCTTTTCAATCTGGCTTGGGTAAGCTTCTTCTGGCAATGTCTGGTCGGATTTTAATGTTTCTTTCCCGCCGATACTCGTTCCCCAAAGACCCTTATTGATTGAATATTCCATTTTTTTGAAGTCTGCTTCAAAACCATGTTCTTTCAAATAATTTATTTCGTACTCACGGGTCAACACCATGTCGCGGGTAGGAGTGAGGATTTTGATATTTGGAGCCAGGACATCGAAAGTAAGGTCGAAACGTACCTGGTCGTTTCCGGCCCCGGTACTCCCGTGAGCTACATAATCGGCCCCGATTTCTTTGGCGTAATTAATAATAGCTATAGCCTGGAAAATACGCTCAGAACTAACCGAAATCGGGTAGGTTCCGTTACGCAACACGTTTCCAAAAACCATGTATTTAATACTTTTTTCGTAATATTCCTGGGTAACGTCCAGCGTGGCATGGGTTTTTGCTCCTAAACGAAAAGCTTTATCTTCAATTACTTTCAGTTCTTCAGCATTAAAACCACCTGTGTTGGCAACAGCCGTATGAACTTCATACCCTTTTTCCTGAGCCAGATACATGGCGCAAAAAGAAGTATCCAGGCCACCGCTGAATGCTAATAATACTTTTTCTTTCATATAGCCCCCTCAAATCCCCCAAGGGGAATTTTCAATAGTTTTGATATATAATTTAAATGTTTTTAGCTAAGCGCTATCCTTAAAGTCCCCTTTTGGGGGATTAGGGGGCCTCATCCTTAGCAGGATCAAACAACATACCCGTACACAAACAATGCTTGCGATTGGTGCGTTGTAAAATATCGTAATTCACACAGCTCTGGCAGCCTTTCCAAAAAGCTTCATCGTCTGTTAGTTCAGAGAAGGTAACGGGCTTATAACCCAGCTCGGAGTTGATTTTCATAACAGCCAGCCCGGTTGTCAATCCAAATATTTTTGCATCCGGATAACGTTGGCGCGAAAGTTCGAATGCTTTACGTTTAATCCGCTTAGCCAAGCCATTTCCACGAAATTTATCCACAACGATTAAACCTGAATTGGCTACAAATTTTTTATTGCCCCAAGTCTCAATGTAGCAAAATCCCGCAAATTCCTCTCCGTTCAAAGCTATGATAGCTTTTCCTTCTTTCATTTTTTGCTCGATATACTCGGGCGAGCGTCTGGCGATACCTGTGCCACGAACCTTTGCTGCATCAGCTATGGTGGTCAAAATCGTATCGACATAACTCAAGAAATGCTCATCTGCAATTTGTACCGTTATCTCAACAACGGCATTTTCTTCGTCCATATTCAATATTGAATGAGTTCTTTTTACTTTTGCAAGAAACTCTTTAGCACAACACACAACATTCATTTGTATCCTTAAATATTTTGGATTTTTTTAGGGCTACAAAAGTATATAATTAAGTGCGTTATAGCAAATAATTTCTCTATTATTCCTTCTCCGAAAAGGTGATATTCATCATTTCGAGAATATCCTCACGTGTGACTCCTTCGCGGGGGATCACCAAAATGGTATCATCCCCGGCAATAGTGCCCAATACATGCTCTGTGGCCTTATTATCAATATCCCACGCAATGGCGCTTGCATAGCCCGGTTTGGTTTTCACCACGGCCAGTTGTCCGGAGAATTCCAGGCTCAAAACAGCACCATGTGCAATCAGGGTGTTGAATGCGCCTGAATTAGGAAGCGGTTTATTGTAAAATGGCAAAATGTACTTGTACGCTCCATTTGATAATGGAGTTTTGGCAACTTTCAATAATTTCAAATCGCGCGATAAAGTAGCTTGGGTTACTTCACACTGTCGCTCACTGAGCATGTTGAGTAATTCTTCCTGACTGCCGACAACAGTCGATCGAAGAATTTCCGAGATAATTTGTAAACGATTCCGCTTATTCTTCATAAATGTATAATTATTTAGATTTGGCGCAAAAGTACTACAAATTTTGTATGTTACAATACGTATTTCGGATTATATTTCATAATTATTCTAAAACAATAAGTTTTAAGCCTGTATTTAGCTATAAAATGTATATTTAAAAGAAATATATCCAATTGATATGCATATAATATACTGTTTTATGTAAGAACCATTTTGACACTAAAATAGTTCTTGTAAGAATAATTAATTGTTCATTATTAATTATTCATTCCTTAAGTAGTATCTTTGCAGGTCCAATAAAATTGAGGGCTTTTAGGTTGAGAGCTAAGAAAATGACTTTTCAAATCTGCTTCATGCCACAGCCCGTAAATACGAATATTAAACCCATGTCCAAACAAGGAAATATAATTATTAAAGGCGCCCGGGTCCACAATCTGAAAAATATCGATGTGGAAATTCCACGAAATCAGCTAGTAGTGATAACCGGGTTGTCGGGTTCCGGAAAATCTTCGCTGGCATTTGATACGCTTTATGCCGAAGGACAGCGCAGATATGTGGAAAGCCTTTCGGCATACGCTCGCCAGTTCTTAGGAAGAATGAGCAAGCCGGAAGTAGACTTCATCAAAGGTATTCCGCCAGCCATTGCCATAGAACAAAAAGTAAATACCCGAAATCCACGCTCCACAGTAGGAACCTCCACCGAAATTTATGAGTATATCAAGTTACTTTACGCTCGAATCGGAAAAACGTACTCACCTGTTTCCGGCGAATTGGTAAAAAAACATGAAGCTCAGGATGTGGTTGATGCGGCTATGGAATTTGGAGATGGAACCAAATTCATGGTACTTACACCCATTACTCCTACTGCTGAAAAAAGCATCAAAGATCAACTTACTAGCCTTCAGCTTCAGGGATTCAGCCGCGTAGAGGTAAATGGAGAAACATTTCAAATTGCAGAGCTGCTCAAACAACCAGGAAATACGGATAAAAATGAAGTTTACCTGCTAATCGATCGCCTTGCTGTAGATCACTCTCAAACAGCCATCAGCCGATTGACAGATTCGGTAGAAACAGCCTTTTTTGAAGGAAAGGGAGTTTGTGTGCTAAAAATGATTACGGAAGCCGGATCGCAGCTACTTTATTTCTCGAAAAAGTTTGAGGCGGATGGCATGCAATTCGAAACGCCGACAGTCCATACATTTAGTTTCAACAGCCCTATTGGCGCTTGTCCGGTATGCGAAGGATTTGGCCGTGTTATCGGGATTGACGAAGATTTGGTTGTACCCAACAAAACACTTTCCATTTTCGAGGATGCTGTTGTTTGCTGGAAAGGAGAAGTAATGAGTGAGTGGAAAAATCAACTTATCCGGACGGCATCAAAATTTAATTTCCCCATTCATAGGCCATATTACGAACTAACGGATGAACAACGCCAACTGATTTGGACGGGGAATAAATATTTTGAAGGACTGAATGCGTTTTTCAAACATCTCGGAATCCAACCAGTACAAAATCCAATACCGTGTCATGCTGGCCCGTTACCGGGGTAAAACTACATGCCCAGAATGTAATGGGAGTCGCCTGAAAAAAGAAGCTTCTTATATCCGTGTGGCAGGAAAATCCATTTCGGAGCTGGTACTTATGTCGGTGGAAAGCCTGAACGATTTTTTTGAGAAATATTCAGCTGGACGAACAAGAATGCTGCAATTGCCAAACGGCTTCTGATAGAAATAAATAACCGGATTCACTTCCTGCTCGATGTCGGTTTAGGATATCTCACTTTAAACCGCCTTTCTAATTCCCTTTCGGGCGGCGAAAGCCAACGTATCAATTTGGCTACGTCGCTCGGGAGTAGTTTGGTTGGATCGTTGTACATTTTGGATGAACCCAGTATTGGGCTTCACTCACGCGATACCCATTTGCTGATAAAAGTATTGAAGCAACTCCGCGATTTGGGAAATACAGTAGTTGTGGTAGAACATGATGAAGAAATTATGCGTGCTGCTGATTACATTATCGATATTGGCCCAAATGCAGGTCGACTTGGAGGGAAAGTTGTTTTTCAGGGAAATCCCGACCTGAATAGCACCTCCGAAAATAAACTGACTGAGACTCAAATTGAAAATTCATACACTTTGAAGTATTTGTTAGAAAAAGAACATATTGAAATCCCGGCTCATCGCCGGAAGTGGAACAACTACATTGAGGTAATCGGAGCCCGCGAAAACAATCTGAAGGGGATAAATGTGAAATTCCCGTTAAATGTCATGACTGTTGTCACCGGTGTCAGCGGTTCGGGAAAATCATCGTTAGTGCGTAATGTATTTTTCGCGGCACTCAAGAAATATTATGGTGGCGTAGCAGATAGAACCGGTCAGTTTGGAACGCTGAAAGGAAGTATGCATTTGGCCAAAGACATCGAGTTTGTTGACCAAAACCCAATCGGACGTTCATCTCGCTCCAACCCGGTTACTTATATCAAAGCTTACGACGAGATCCGGAAACTATTTGCCGACCAGCAGCTCTCGAAACAAATGAATTATTCAGCCTCGCACTTCTCGTTCAACACCGAAGGCGGGCGCTGCGAGGAATGCCAGGGCGAAGGAACGGTAACAGTAGAAATGCAATTTATGGCCGATCTGGTGCTTGAGTGCGAACATTGCCATGGGAAACGATTCAAACAGGACATTTTGGATGTACAATACAAAGGCGTGAACGTTTTCGACGTATTGGAAATGACCGTCAACCAGGCTATTGAATTTTTCTCTGCACAAACAGGCAACACAGAAAAGAAAATTGTAAAACGGCTGAAACCGCTGCAAGATGTGGGCGTGGGCTATGTAAAGCTCGGGCAATCCAGCAGTACACTTTCAGGAGGTGAAAGCCAGCGTGTAAAACTAGCCTCGTTTTTGGCAAACGAAAAACCCGAACCAACCATTTTCGTGTTTGACGAACCAACAACCGGGCTTCACTTTCACGATATCAACACACTCCTGAAGGCATTTGATGCTCTGATTGGGAAAGGCCACACCGTGATTATTATCGAACATAATATCGAAGTAATCAAATGTGCCGACCATATTATTGACATTGGTCCTGAAGGTGGTGATAACGGTGGGAATCTCGTTTTTGAAGGAACCCCTGAAAAAATTATCTCCTGCGAAAATTCGCATACCGGCAAGTTCCTGAAAGAGAAATTAAGTTGAAACAAAACAGGCTTTTAAGATAAACACTTAAAAGCCTGTTTTCGATAGAACAAGTATATTCTTATAAACCCGCAATCTTTGCATCAACAAAAAATGTGGTTTTTACATCCACCTCATAGTCGGTGGTAATCAATTCATCAGTAGTAGCATTTACCTTAAGCGCAAACTTATCTTTCAAAATATAGGGTTTCAGATTTAATGTATCAACATTCAATTGCAATGGCATAGCCGAATTGCTCGGTATATTTTCCAGCGAAGCAATCTTTACATCATTTAAGCCGTCTGCCGAAATATAAATTTCAATTGTTTTTAGAAAATTGAAATTCCCGTTGGTTGGCGAAGTCACTGATAGTTCAAGTTTTTTCAACGTAATTTTATCTATTAAATCTGTGTTCACATTTTTAGATGAGAAAAAACTGGCCGAGTTTGTTTCAATTTCAGGCGTTGGCAAATTGAACGGCAGATTTATCGGCGTTGATTTTGGAATAGTAACCGAAGCTGTGAATGGCATATCAAACTGGGTCAGTTTGCTCAACTGCTCACAACTTGTGAAAACAAAGGCTACAAAGAGAACGACTAAAAGATTGTTTCTCATACAACAGTTTTTTTGAAATTAAAAATTGATTTTTATTTCCCTAACAAAACAAACCACAATTATGTTCAAAGGTTTAATGTAGCGCGCAAGGCTTTATACCCCGCAGGACTGGTTTTTATTTGTTGTCCGTTTTTCAGTGTAAGTAGCTGATTTTGTTTTTCGTAGAGTTCAATGCGCGAAATCATCTCCACATTTACAATAACCGACCGATGTACTCTTACAAACTGGTTGTCAGGCAAATGCTCTTCAAAATACTTCATGGTTTGCTCTTTCAGATATTTTCCGTCGGAGGTAAATATCTGAACATAATCACCATCGGCCTGTAAATAGATAATATCTGGAATTAACACAACGTGAATTTTAGACCCAGATTTCACTGCTATCCGTTCCAGCAACTCTGATTCGGCAAGTTTTGGAGGCTTGACTTCCTGAGGCATTTCGGCAGGAACAGTTTCAGCTTCTTTCTGTGTTTGCTGAGCAACTACGCGAAATCGTTGTATTATAAGCAAATAAATTAGCAGGCCAATAAACCCACGCATTGGAAGTATTTTAAATAATAAACCGCTGAATTCCTCTCCATAAATCCAGTAAAATAATCCGTAACCTGCACCCAACCATAAACTTATAGCAAGCAGTGCCAGGGCAAGATAATTAATTATTCGCTGTTGAAGACTCAGAATAGCATAATTTCCATACTGAACAACACTCCACAGTAATACACCTAACGACCCCATTAACACTGCATGAACAAAACCGTCCAACACAACAATACCAAATGGCAGTGCAACAATTGGATACAATGCGAGTGTTTGCAGCAATGCATAGGCCAGCCATACAAGGATGTATTGGATGGTTCTTGCAGTATTTCCTAAAAATGGATGAAGCATTTTATAGTTTTTGTTATCTGTTGGTTGAGCAAAGGCTGCACTCTACACTGCAGCCCTACCCGACTTCAATTAATTTCTCAATTCTCCTCCACCAAATACGCACGAACCTGTTATAATCAGCTTTCTGGTCTTGTCAAGCGGTTCTTTAGGCAGTCGGTTATCTTTGAAACCACCAAAAACTGCATCCAGGTGAGTTTCAACGAACCAATCGCTTGGAACAAAGATAGTAATTCCGCCAAAAACAGCATTAACATCCAGACGGGTTTCGCCTTCGGGCAAACTTGTCCTACGCAAATCCAGCGTAATTCCTCCAAACACAGCATTCATCTCGCCGCCTTTAAATTCTGGATCGAGCACAATATGTTCGCCACTGCCAAATACACTGTTTTTTGAAAAGCCATTTGTATTCCATTGCGAATAATCATCATGGCGATGATGGCGATAGCGTTGGTCATGCGTATGATTCCATTCATTAAAACCCCATTTTGGCCCGAAAATTTTGCCGGTAACAATCAGAATACCTGCAGCAATCAGCAATAAAGGCCAGTAAATATGTGCAAAATTGCCATTAACATTAAATCCTGGAAACCAGGCCGGAAATGCTTCTACAAAACGGGGAATTAGGAAAAATCCTCCGATCAACATCAGAATTGTACCAGAAAAAACATGGCGTTTCAAAAAGTTACCAAGCCCGATTACAATCAGTAACATTGGCCATGAAATAATCACATGTCTAAATTGTTCGGGAATCAACCCAAAATTAAATCCCAGAAAAACAATGCCAATCAGCATTAGGATAAGTCCGAAACCAAGACCTTTTGTATAGCCCGAACGAAACGAATTTTTTACTTCATTTTCCATAATAATATATTTTTAAATTTCATGCTGCAAAGATAAGGTCATGCACAAGCTGCAAACAAGCATTAATCGATGAAAAAAAGCTTTTTACCCGACGAAGATATGGAAATACACCTACAAAAATACCCCATTTGCTCAAATTTATTTGCAAATGGGGTATTCTTTGTCTTTAAGAACTTACTTTTTCAACAAATCACGGATTTCTGTAAGCAATTGTTCTTCTTTTGTTGGAGCCGGAGGTGCTGCCGGAGCTTCATTCTTTTTTCTTCGACATGGTATTAATCCCTTTAATGAAAAGGAATATACAGAATGCCACAATCAGAAAATCGAACGATACTTGCAAAAAATTGCCATAATTCATCGTTACGGCGGCTTTTTGAACTCCATCAACCATTTCGGCCGGTTTCATTTCCCATTTCAAATCGGTAAAATTAACTCCACCAACCAGCAAACCTATCGGAGGCATTATCACGTCCGCAACCAATGATGCAATGATTTTTCCAAAAGCACCACCAATAATAACACCCACTGCCAAATCAATTACGTTGCCACGCATGGCAAAATCTTTAAATTCTTTAAGTAGACTCATAAAATTTAATGTTTTGTTCTTGACTATTAATATTTATAAAACGTGAGATTGAAACGAACTTAATAAAATTATATAACCAAATTCAGAACTATTTTGTTTATTAGTAATTACCAAGCAACAAATGTTAATATATTTAATTGATTACCTTTGTTTGTAAACATATTTTCACCCTAATTTGTTTAAATAAAACTACTGAAAAAAATTTCATCTTTATACGAACTAAAATTTAAACTTATGAAAATCAAACAGACACTATTAATTGCAACTCTGATTTGCACACAATTTGTGAGTGGACAGACAGCAGACAAAAGATTTGCACTAGGATTAAACCTGGTAAAAAACGAGTATAATGGAGAATATGGAAGCTCCATTTGGAACTTTAATCAAAGCTATTATGGCGGTGGATTATCGCTGGGGTACTATTTGAACCCATCTTTTGATTTAGGACTGCAAGGTACACTGGGCAACTATGGTTATCACAAAGATGCGATCAATCAATTCTCCGGTGATAAGTTAGATGCATCAGTGTTTGCACATTACAAATTGAATAATGGATATATCTTAAGTGAAAGTTCGCAATTATCACCCTTCATTTCACTTGGGGTAGGATTTGCAAGTTATAGCCGCGATGATAATGCCAGTCCAATTCCCGCTATTATAACAGACAAAGCAGATTTTGTTGTTCCTGTAGGCTTAGGGCTAAAATATCAATTCTCTAAATCGATTGCCATTCAGTACCAATACCTTTATAACTTTACGTCGAGCGATGTGCACGACCAAAACAGAAGTGGTGGAGTGGTAAACACTGTATTTGGAAAACCAAACGAACCTGCACTAAAAGCGGGTAATGATGCTTACGGTCAACACCTGATTGGCTTCGTGTTCTCTTTTGGTGGAATTAAAGACACTGATCACGATGGAGTCTCTGATAAATACGACAAATGCATCAATACACCTGCCGACGTAATTGTTGACGCCGTAGGATGTCCCGTTGATGGAGATAAAGATGGCGTAGCTGATTATCTGGATAAATGCCTAGATACACCTGCAGGAGTAAAAACAGATGCAAATGGCTGTCCGCTCGATGCTGACAATGATGGAGTGGCTGATTATTTGGATAAATGCCCGGCAGTAGCAGGTTTGGCAAAATTCAACGGTTGTCCGGATACGGATGGCGATGGCGTTCAGGATAGCGAAGATAAATGTCCGACAGTAGCTGGACTGGCAAAATTCAATGGTTGTCCTGACTCTGATGGAGATGGTGTGATTGATAGCCTGGATAAATGTCCGAATGTTGCCGGATTGGCAAAATATGATGGTTGCCCTGATACGGATGGCGATGGCGTTCCTGATAACTTAGATAAATGCCCGACAGTAGCTGGTATTGCAGCCAATAAAGGTTGTCCGGAAGTGAAAGCTGAAACCAAAAAGATTTTTGCACAGGCATTGCAGGGAATTCAATTTGAATCTGGCAAAGATGTTATCAAAAAAACTTCGTTCCCAATTTTAAATAAAGTGGTAGCTGTTATGAAGGATAATCCATCCTACGAACTTGAAATTAATGGCCACACCGACAGTCAGGGCGACGATGCCAAAAACCTTACTTTGTCTCAAAATCGTGCAAATGCAGTTAAAACATATCTGGTGAACCAGGGAGTAAGCGGTAGCCGACTGACAGCAAAAGGCTTTGGCGAAACTGTTCCGGTGGCAGACAATGCAACTGCTGCAGGCCGGGCTAAAAACAGACGTGTTGAGTTTAAGGTAAACTTCTGATCGGTTTGTCAGGGAAAAATCTTACGCGGGAAATAATACTTGCACCCCAAAAGTTATTTAAGTAACTTTTGGGGTGCCTTTTTTGTGTTGTTCGCCAAGCCTGCCAAGTATTTGTAACTAATATGAAGCAACGGAAAAACGTTTAATACTTTATGATGTGTTTTTCTTTCATATTTGATAAAAAAACACTACTTTTGCGGTCAAATTATCAAACTATCAAATTACAATTAAAATGGTAAATTACAAAGATCTAGGATTGGTGAATACCAACGACATGTTCAAGAAAGCTATCGAAGGCAAATACGCCATTCCTGCTTTCAACTTCAACAACATGGAACAATTACAGGCAATTATTTCGGCTTGTGTTGAGACAAAATCTCCGGTAATCCTGCAAGTATCAAGCGGTGCCCGCAAATATGCGAACCAAACTTTGCTTCGCTACATGGCTCAGGGAGCTGTTGAATATGCAAAAGAATTAGGTTTGAACATTCCAATCGCATTACACCTCGACCACGGCGATACTTTTGAATTGTGCAAAAACTGTGTTGATTCAGGTTTTTCTTCAGTTATGATCGACGGCTCACACCACTCTTACGAAGACAATATCGCATTAACAAAAAAAGTCGTTGAGTATGCACACGCTCACGGCGTAAGTGTTGAAGGCGAACTTGGAGTTTTGGCTGGTGTTGAAGACGACGTTGTTGCAGAACACCACACCTACACTCGTCCTGAAGAAGTTGTAGACTTTGTAACCCGTACTGGTGTTGATTCATTGGCTATTTCTATTGGTACTTCTCACGGAGCTAACAAATTTACTCCTGCTCAATGTACCCGCGACGAAAACGGCCACTTAGTACCACCTCCATTGCGTTTCGACATTTTGGAAGAAATTGAAAAACAAATCCCTGGTTTCCCTATCGTGCTTCACGGTGCTTCTTCAGTTCCACAAGAGTATGTTGAAAAAATCAACGAATTTGGTGGCAAATTGGTAGACTCTATCGGTATTCCTGAAGAACAATTGCGCAAAGCCGCTGCTTCAGCTGTATGTAAAATCAATATCGACTCTGATGGCCGTTTGGCTATGACTGCTGCTGTACGCGAAGTATTTGCGAAACAACCAGGTGAGTTCGATGCCCGTAAATACTTAGGCCCGGCTCGCGACGAATTGAAAAAATTGTACGCTCACAAAACAGAAAGTGTTTTGGGTAGCGCTGGTAAAGCGTAATATCATTTACGATTTAGTCATTTACAATTTACCATTGTATTGATAAAATCAGCATAAAAAAACAAAGGTCGTTTCTTCAGTGAAACGACCTTTTGTTTTTTATTCATAAAAGCGGACTTGAAAATCCGTTTGCCCTGCTATAAACTATTTATAGCATTCAAATCCTCGAACGCAACCTGCAAGCGGGCAATCAGGGATTCTTCGCCTTTGCGCAACCACACGCGTGGATCGTAGAATTTCTTATTTGGTTTTTCGGCCCCTTCAGGATTTCCAATCTGACCTTGAAGATATTCACGGTTTTTAGCTTCAAAACCACGAACACCATCCCAATAAGCCCACTGAGTATCGGTATCGATATTCATTTTTACAACACCATAACTGATAGCTTCACGGATTTCTTCGTGGGTAGAACCTGAACCACCGTGGAATACAAAGCTTACCGGGTGGTCAATTGACAAACCATCTTTGGCTTTAATATAATCCTGCGAATTTTTCAAAATTACAGGCATCAATTTCACGTTACCCGGTTTGTAAACACCATGCACATTACCGAATGAAGCAGCAATAGTAAAGTTTGGCGATACGGAACTCAGTTCTTTGTAGGCGTAATACACATCTTCTGGCTGGGTGTAAAGCAGACTGTTGTCAACACCACTGTTGTCAACGCCATCTTCTTCTCCACCGGTAATACCCAACTCAATTTCCAGGGTCATTCCCATTTTGCTCATGCGGGCCAGGTATTTTTTGCTGATTTCAATGTTCTCTTCGAGTGGTTCCTCGGATAAATCCAACATATGTGAACTAAAAAGTGGCTTGCCATATTGCGCAAAATGCTTTTCGCTTGCATCAAGTAACCCATCGATCCAGGGAAGAAGTTTTTTTGCAGCATGGTCCGTGTGAAGAATAACATGTACTCCATAGGCTTCGGCTAACGTGTGGATATGTTTTGCGCCTGCTATTGCTCCTAAAATCGCAGCCTGTTGTCCTTCGAGCTTAAGGCCCTTGCCGGCATTAAAAGCAGCTCCTCCATTTGAGAATTGGATCATTACCGGGGCATTGGCTACTTTTGCAGATTCCATAACTGCATTCACTGTTGATGAACCTACCACATTTACAGCCGGAATGGCAAACCCATTTTCTTTGGCTACCTTAAATACAAATTGAAGATCAGCTCCGGTTACAACCCCCGGTTTAACTGCATCTGAAATTTTACCCATAATTTACTCTTATTAAATTGTTTTTAATGATTTACAATGATTATAGAACAAACAGAGATGGAAAAAGTTAGGTTGCTGTTTATAAAAGTCTTATTTTAATGCTTGCTTTTGGTGGTTTTCAAATTCTTTAGGCGTCATTCCAAATTGTTTTTGGAAGCACTTGGAAAAATATGATGGATTGTTGAATCCAACCAAATAGGCTATTTCATTAATCCGATGTTCGTGCAGGGAGATATACCCCGCCGCTTTTTTCAACCGGACAAGCTGAATTAGTTCGTTGGGAGTAATGCCGGCCAGCATCTTTATTTTAGCAAAAAGACCTGAACGACTGATAAATAACTCTTCGGCCAACTGGTCGATGCTGAATGTTTCGTTGGAGATATTTTTCTCAATAATCTCATTCATTTTGGTCAGGAAAAGTTCATCAGAAGCATTTCCCGCAATGGTAGTAATAGGTGTAACCGGCATTTCGGAGTATTTTTTCCGAAGCATTCGCCGCGACTCAATCAGGTTATTAATCTGCGCTTTGAGGTGATGAATAGAAAATGGTTTCTCAATATAGGAATCGGCACCAAAATTCAGCCCCTCTATTTTTGTATCCAAATCGGTTTTGGCGGTGAGTAGCACAAACGGAATATGACTGTAGAGGTAATTTGTGCGTACAGCCTGGCAGAACTCCAGCCCATCCATTTCGGGCATCATCAAATCACTGATTATCAAATTTATTTCGTTTGTTTTCATGCAAGCAAGACCTTCTGCCCCATTAATGGCCGTAATGACTTTATACTCACTGCTAAAATTATTCGACAGGAAGTTCCGCATATCGTCATTATCTTCCACAATTAGCAACACAGGAGCTTCTTTCGGTTGGTTGGAAGCGGTTCCAGTACTTTGTTCCGGTTCAGGAACCAACTCTATTTCAGGGCTAAAATTCGAAACAGGTTCGCCGGTTCCGTTGGTCGTTACTTCGGACGTTAGCGGAAGAATGAGGCAGAAAGTGGCGCCCGAGATAGGCGAATCGGACACAACAACTTTACCGTTGTGAGCCTCTATTATGCTTTTTACTAACGAAAGCCCGATACCTGTGCCCTGCTTGTTAGTACCCGGAATTTGATAAAACGGATTGAATATCTTTTCTTTCTCGCTGTCTGAAATACCTTTACCATTATCCTGAACGCAAATCTCGAAGGTTTTATCGGCAGCACGTTTTTTGCAGGACAAAACAATGCTGTCCTGTGTATATTTCAGCGCATTGGTAAGTAAATTACTAACCGATTTGGTAATAGCTTCCTGATCGATATCTGCTTTAAAGTTTTTATCGGGACACACAAAGCTGAATGTGATATTGTTTTGCTCAAAAATAGGGATAAAACGTTCGCAAACATTGTTTAGCATACTGTAAATATGCTGACTGCCGGGATTCAAAACGAGCGAACCTTGCTCTACCTTCCGGAAATCGAGCAGCTGGTTAACCAGTTGAAGCAGGCGTTGACTGTTTCGCTCGATAATGTTCAAATCGTTGTTTACCGATTTAGGAAACTGTTCGTTATTCCCCAGAATTTTCTCGAGCGGACCAATAATCAACGAAACCGGCGTGCGAATTTCATGAGCCACCATGGTAAAAAACTGAATCTTGGCGTTATAAATCTCTTTTTCCTTTTGTTGACCCAGTTCTTTAATTTCCTCGTTATGACGTTGTTCTGTCCGGCGTTTTAAATACCGGACCAGCAGAACCACCGCAACCACAAAAAGAAGCAAGTAAAGTATTTTAAAACCTAAAGTCAGCCACACTGGCGGGTGGATAATTATTTTAATCTGGGTTCCTTCGTCATTCCAAAGCCCATCATTATTAGCCGCTTTCACCCGAAAAGTATATTCGCCGGCCGGAAGGTTGGTGTACGTTACCTTGTGTTGAAGCGATACCATATTCCAGTCCTTGTCGAAACCTTCAAGCTTATAAGCATATTTGTTTTTCTCAGGAGTGACATAACTCAGAGCCACAAAACTAAGGCTAAAAACATTGTCCTTGTAGGTCAGATTTATTTCTTTGCAGTCGATAATGGCTGTTTTCAGCGGACTGTTCTCGCCCACTTCCACTTCTTTATTGAAAATCTCGAACCCGGTAATAGCAACTGACGGTACATGTGTATTTTGATTCAGGTGTTTGGGATTAAAGGCATTGAATCCACAGGCAGTACCAATATAGATAGTCCCGGTTGAACTTTGCACCCCGGAATTTACGATAAACTGATCACTCAACAACCCATCGCTGCGGGTAAAAATCTGATACGATTTATCCAATATGTTATAACGGATTAATCCTTTGGCAGTCGTAAGCCACAGGTTATTGCCCACGGGAATTATGCTGCAAATAACAGGACTGGGGATGTTGACTGAAATAGAATTGAACTTGTCGGCTTTAGCATCGTATTGGCACAAACCGTTAGCTGTTCCTATCCACATAGTATTGGCAGAGTCGAATGCTATACAGTTAATCTGGTTATTGGGAATACTACCGACCGAGGCGTCGGCACTACTGTAATTTTTCCATTTGCCACTCAGCGGTTCCAATCGATAAATTCCTTTTCCCTGAGTAGCAAACCACAGGAATCCTTTTTTATCCTGCTTAATGTCGATGGTAGTTACATCAAATTTCTTAATGCGGGTAAAATCGTCGGTAGTGCGGTTGTATAGGTTTACTCCTGACATACTTGTAACCCAAATACGTTTTTCGTTATCCTTGAAAATGGCATAAATACTTCCTCCATCCAGTGTTCGGACATTTTTTTCTTCGGAATTGTACAGTCTGAATTTTCCGGTTTTGGTGTTCAGCACATTCAATCCGCCGGAGTAAGTACCTATCCACAACAAATCATCGTCCCAACACAAAGCATGCACATTGTGATACGAAATGCTATTGGAGCCAGTTTTGGGCATATATGCCGAGAAGGTTCCAGTGACCGGATTTAGTACGTTCAACCCACCATCGTCGGTGGCTATCCACATATTTCCGTGTTTGTCTTCGGCAAAGCGCCCCACCACATTGCCACTCACCGAATTCACATAGCGCGAATGCGAGTAGCGCTCAAAAAGTCCGCTGTTGGTCGACAAATAGTTGATTCCGCCGAAATAAGTTCCAATCCAGAATCCTCCTTCATGATCTTTAAAAATGGGATAGATAAACTTATCGGAAATGGATGCAGGGTCAGATTCACTGGGACGAAAAATCTAATGTGCCAGTGTATTGATATTAAACAAACTCAGTCCATCGTCGGAACCAACCAGCAACACCCCTGGCTTGTATTCGTTTATCTCATGAATATGTAAAATTCCTCCAGGAAGGTCGGCCGATAAATAGGGAGTAATTTCGCCCGTTCCGGTATTTAGCTTACAAATACCCCGACTCCAGGTACCTAACCAGAAATTATTTTGGGAATCTTCGAAAAATTTATAGGCAGTAAAATTCTTATGTTGAACGGGGAAAGACCGAAAACTTCCACTCTTCCGGTCGAAACGCAACAGCGGATTGTCGGGGGCTTTGGAGGCAGCCCATACATTATTTTTCTTATCCACATATACCTGATTGACCTGATCGAAACGGTTGGAGTTCATTCCTTCGATAAGCACATTGTACTGATCCAGTTTTTTTGATTTCAGATTGTACGAAAACACACCTTGCCCGTAGGTTGAAATCCAGATACAGCCCAAACGGTCCTGCACAATATTATTAATGGACGTGTTTATCTCAGAACCATCGGCAGTTTTCAGCGTAAAGTGTTCAAATTCCTCTTTCGACGGATTGAACGTATAAATACCAACATCGGTTCCAACCCAGATAGTTCCTGAAAGATCTTCGAGCAAGCTGGTTATCAGATTGCTTATCATGGAGTTTTTGCCTATTCCGGCAGAACGATATTCCCTGAAACTGTATCCATCAAAGCGGTTTAGTCCGTTTTCCGTACCAATCCACATAAATCCGTGCCTGTCCTGAATAATGCTCGAAACTGTATTATAGCTCAACCCATCCTCTACTGTGTAATGACGAAAACTGAGCGTGCCACCCCACATAAACTGGACAGCAGAAACCATCCACATCATCATTATAAGCAGTTTCGTTTTTTTCATTCGTAAAGCATATTTTTTGATTTAAAGCTTAACTGTAAATTCAAATGCAATATTACGATAATTATGTTTCACCGTCGAAAGAATAATACAATAAAATAGAAATATAGTCCAGACTCATTAGGTCTGATGCTGATAATGTGCCGTTTGTGAAAAAAATAAGCTAAAGTCATTTTGGATTATTTTACTATCAGAATAGACTCATTTGCTATTTCTTCGGATAACTTTTACTTTAATTTGCCTTCGAATCTTTTATACCTGAAAATCAAAAAATACAATATCAGATGAAAATCAAAATTCTTACTATCCTGCTTTCATTGGCATGGCTACCAACAGCATCAAATGCCGAAAAAACAAACCCGCAAAGTGCTACCGATTCGGTTTTTTACTCATTAGCCGCCACTCCACCCATGGGTTGGAACAGTTGGAATAAATTCGGATGCAGTATAAATGAAAAATTGCTAATGGAAATGGCCGACGCCATGGTCAGTTCCGGAATGAAAGATGCCGGATACGAGTATATCGTAATTGACGATTGCTGGCAGGTTGGCCGCGATAAAGACGGTAACATTGTGGCAGACTCGGTTCATTTCCCAAATGGAATAAAATCACTCTCGGACTATATTCATAGCAAAGGTCTCAAACTCGGGATTTACTCCTGCGCCGGCTCGCTTACCTGTCAGGGACGCCCCGGAAGCCGCGGATACCAGTTTCAGGATGCCCGACAATACGCTAAATGGGGAGTAGATTACCTGAAATACGACTGGTGTTCCAACGAAGGACAAAATGCCGAAGCAGCCTACAAAACCATGAGCGACGCATTGAAAGTGTGTGGCCGCCCTATTGTGTTTAGCATTTGCGAGTGGGGCGAAAACCAAGCCTGGAAATGGGGAAAAGGAATTGGGCATTTGTGGCGCATTACCCCGGATATCCGCGATTGCTTCGAGTGCAAGTTCGACTGGGGTGGCGTGGGTGTACTAAACATTATAGATACAATGGCCGATTTGTATACTTATGCCGGCCCCGGACACTGGAACGATGCCGAGATGCTTGAAATTGGCAATGGTGGCATGACTTACGACGAATATGTTACACACATGTCAATGTGGAGCATGCTGGCTGCACCGCTTATGGCCGGTAACGACCTGCGTAGCATGAGTGCTGAAACGAAAGAAATATTAACCAACAAAGAGGTAATAGCTGTAAATCAAGATAAACTGGGGCAACAAGCCATTCGGTTTATGGACATGGGCGAACATGAAATTTGGGCAAAACCGCTCGATAATAATGAAATTGCTGTGTGCTTCATGAACCGAACCGACGAGGAGTGGGATTTAAACTACGACTGGAAAAAGAACACTATGTATTTTGCCACCGACATAAATGTGCATAAGAATGAATACTCAATCCGTGATTTGTGGAAACACAAGGATATAGGAACTACTGCTTCACTCACCATACAAAAAATACCGGCACATGGTGTATTAATGGTTCGCCTTTCATTAAAAAAAAATACAACAGCAGTAACTGAAATCCCCAAGAGCCAAAATCTGAATAAATTTTACAGCAAAATGGTGGATTCCAAAGGCATTCCCGTTATAAGTTCAAAACAAGTAAGCAACCTTGCGTTGAATACTGCTGCCGGAATTTTGGAAGCCATGCTTAGTAAAAAAGAAATTCTAAAAGCACTCACCGACCGTAAAAGCTATGTTATGATTATTGGAGCCAACGAACAAACCTGCGACATGCCCGAGTATGCCGACATTTGCTCGTCGCCCGACTCAATAGCGTATTGGAACAAACGGGCACGCGGACTTGGCGACGACACCGGAACAAACCGGCCCACTGCCAGCTGTGGAGAAGAAAATTTGCAGTGCCTGCCCGGCGACAAATATGAAGGTGAAAATATCTTAGTACACGAATTTGCACACATCATTCACACCGCGGCATTGGCTAAATTATATCCTGATTTCAATGCAAACCTACAAACGCTTATGGACAAAGCCAGCGCAAAAGGGCTATGGAAAAATACCTACGCCATGACCAACAAAGAAGAGTATTTTGCCGAGTGCGTACAATCGTTTTTCAATTGCAACCGCTGGGCCAGTCTGGCTAATGGGGTACACGGAGAAATCAACCGCCGCGAAAAACTGAAAAACTACGACCAGGAAATGTATGCTTTTTTGTTGCGCTTTTTCTCCGAAGTCCAGTTGCCAATAAATAATAAAATACATCAGTAATTAATGCATTCATAGATAGCTGCAACTACATTCCTGTGAATTATAGCCAATTATAAATTATCTATCGTCGCTTTAGACTATTTTACCATTTAATTAGATTATTGTTTTATTCTCAACAAAATGAAATACGTTCATTTGCAATGCTATTTCGCCCTTAAATTATTTTACATGAAAATACGTCAATCCATCTTAGGTCTAGCATTGGCAGCAGGTATTCTGATTCCTGTTTCTGCTCAAAAGCAACAAAAACAAACCATTCAGCAAGTGCCTTTCAACAAGGTACATTTCACCGATCAGTTTTGGTCACCACGCATCGAAATTAACCGCACCGTTTCTATTCCATCTGCATTTAAAGAATGTGAGAGAAATGGCCGGTTCGATAATTTTGCCCTTGCAGGCGGACTTATCAAAGGCGAACACAAAGGCGATTTTCCGTTCGACGACACCGATCCGTATAAAATTATTGAAGGTGCTTCCTATTCCCTGGCAGCCAAATACGACAAAAAACTGGATCAGTACCTGGACAGCGTAATCAACCTTATTCGTGCGGCGCAAGAGCCAGACGGCTACCTCACCACTTGTGTGACCAACAAATGTGCCCGCCTCGAAGGTTGGTGGGGAAAAGCCCGTTGGGAAAAAATAAATAGCCACGAGTTGTACAATTCAGGCCATCTTTACGAAGCGGCAGTGGCTCATTTCCAATCCACCGGAAAACGCACATTGCTCAATGTAGCTATTAAAAATGCCGATTTGGTTTGCAAAGTATTTGGACCAAAGGCAGGACAAATTCATCGCCCATCGGGTCACCCCATCGTGGAAATGGGACTGGCCAAACTCTACAAAACCACCGGCAATGCTGAAATATTTGACCATGGCCAAGTATTTTGTAGAAGAAACCGGTCGCGGTACGGATGGACACCACCTGAGCGAATACAGTCAGGATCACATGCCCATTCTGAAGCAAGACGAAATTAAAGGTCACGCTGTTCGTGCCGGATATTTGTATTCGGGTGTTGCAAATGTGGCAGCTTTGACCAACAATGTGGCTTACTTTGACGCACTGACTCGTATTTGGGACAATATGGCGTCAAAAAAACTATATATCACCGGCGGAATAGGTTCTCGTGCCCAGGGTGAGGGTTTCGGGCCAAACTACGAACTGCACAATCAGCAGGCTTACTGCGAAACGTGTGCTGCCATTGCCAATGTGTATTGGAATCAGCGCATGTTTTTGGCTACCGGCAATGCCAAGTATATTGACGTGTTGGAACGTGCACTTTACAACGGTGTAATTTCGGGCGTTTCGTTGAGCGGCAATAAATTCTTCTACGACAATCCGCTCGAATCATCGGGTCAGCACGAGCGCCAGGCCTGGTTTGGTTGCGCTTGTTGCCCGGGCAATATTACCCGTTTTGTGGCTTCGGTTCCCGGCTATATGTATGCCGTTCTGGGCAATGATTTATTCGTGAACCTGTATTGCCAAAGTACTGCAAACATCACTGTTCAGAAAAACAACGTGGAATTGAAACAAGTTTCGGAATATCCGTGGAATGGCAAAGTGGCTATCACTGTTAATCCGGCTCAGGCCAAAACATTTTCACTAAAACTTCGCATTCCGGGCTGGGCTGAAAACAGTCCCGTACCAACCGATTTATATGCTTTTGCCAACAAACTTTCAACTCCCATTCATGTATCGGTAAATGGCAAAGTGGTGACCGCAACCAAAGACAAAGGCTATATCACCATCAACCGCCAATGGAAAAAAGGCGACCGCATTGAACTTGCACTGCCAATGCCTGTACGCCGGATACAAGCCAACGATAATGTAACTGACGATAAAGGCAAAATGGCTATTGAACGTGGACCAATTGTGTATTGCATCGAAGGTGTTGACCAGGGCGATAAACACGTATTCAACAAATTTATTCCTGAAAATGCGCCTATCAGCTTCCAATTCAACAAAGACTTGCTCAATGGCGTAATGGTTCTTAGCGGAACTGCCCGCCAATTGGAGAAAGAATGGAAATGCTGTTGTTCAGAAAAATGTACCGTTCACCGCCATTCCTTACTCCACCTGGCAAAACCGCGGTGCCAACGAAATGGCCGTTTGGATTCCGGTGAAAGCCGAAGTTGCACGCCCAACGCCCGAACCAACCATTGCTTCCAAAGCACAAACCATGGTTATAAAAGCTCCTATCCAGACTGGTGCAACACTGATTGCATCGCCAGAAGAACCTACTTGGGGAGTAAACGACCAATGGGAACCACTAAGTTCGTCGGATATATCCAAACCCTACCATTATTGGTCGATGAAAAGAGGAACACCCGAAACGCTTGCGTATGAATTTGAAAAAGAAGAAACGGTTTCGAACGTACAGGTTTACTGGTTAGATCTTGACCATTACGACGGCAATTTCCGTGTTCCCGAAAGCTGGAAGCTCTACTATAAAGCCGGAAACGATTGGAAAGAAGTAGAAACCAAGGAATCATACAGCACACTAAAAAATTGCTACAATAGCTTGAATTTTACTGCCGTAAAAACCACCGGGCTAAAAATTGAAGCCAGGCTCCAGAAGGGCCAATCGGGTGGAGTGCTGGAATGGAAAGTAAATTAATTTGAAAAAAATATCACAACAAAATACAATCTTAAATTTAATAGTATGAATAAAAATCGAAGAACAAGTTGCTATTTTAGTAGCAGTATGTTAAAGCTGGCAGCATGTACAATGCTGTTAGCCGGGTGTAATCTCGGTCAATTGTGGGCAGCCTCCGGAAATGCCTTAAAAGCAGAGACTGAACTTCCGGCTCAAAATGACAATGTGATCAAAGGTAAAATTGTTAGTAGCACCGGCGAGGAAATTATTGGAGCTTCCATAAAGGAGAAAGGAACTTCAAACGGAACAATCAGTAAAATTGACGGTAGTTTCTCGTTGAGTCTTAAATCGGATAATCCGGTGTTGGTCATTTCCTTTATCGGATACAAAACCCAACAGGTAAAAGTAGGAACTGAAAGTTCAATTAAAGTTGTGTTGGAAGAAGACTCCAAAATGGTAGACGAAGTAGTGGTTATCGGTTACGGTACGCAACGTAAAGGCGATGTAACAAGTGCCGTTGCCAGCGTAAAAGCCGAAGATTTTACCATGGGTAAAATTGGTGATGCTGCCGAACTGGTAAAAGGTAAGATTGCCGGACTTAGTATTGTGAAGTCGTCAGGCGATCCAAACGCTACTTCCAGCATTATGCTTCGCGGGATTAGTACAATTACAGGTAATGTTTCACCTCTTGTATTAGTAGATGGAGTGGAGGGTTCATTGACTACCGTTGCACCGGACAATATTGCCTCATATTGATGTATTAAAAGACGCTTCTGCAGCGGCTATTTATGGTACACGAGGTGCAAATGGCGTAATTTTAATAATCACCAAAGCAGGCAAACGCGAATCAAAAGCAAGTGTAACTTATAGTAGTTACGTGTCGTTATCAGAGTGGTATAAAAAGTCGAACTTTATGACCACAAACGATATTATTTATGGTCGCACAAGCTTCCCTTATGAGGGATATGATACCGATTGGTTGAAAGCAGTTACCCGTAAAGCGGGTTATACGCAAAATCACTCCCTGAGCATGCAGGGTGGTTCACAATCAACATCTTACTCTGCCAATGTTACTTATTCCGATGAAGAAGGTATCATGCGTAAAAGTGATAGCCGTAACCTGAAAGCACAACTTGACTTCAGTCAATATACAATGAACGATATATTGAAGTTCAATGTAAATATACTTTATGGAACGCATAAAAATACAAACAATAATAATGCGTACGTCTATCGTCAGGCACTGATTCACAATCCTTCATCACCTATTTATGAATCTGACGGTTCGTATTCAGAAAATTCCAACTTATTTCAATACTATAATCCTGTAGCAATTCAAAACGAATTGATTGGAGATACACGTTCAAGTTATACCCGTCTTACAGGAAACATCACTTTTGAGCCCATTAAAGGTTGGCAAACCAATTTGATGTTATCAACAAAAAAAGAAGGGTCCACCTCTCAAAATTATTACACCAGTAAGTATTATACTCAATTCGAGAAAGATATTAGAGGTACTGCTACAAAATTTTCGAGCAATGACCGAAGTGACAACATGGAACTGACATCAAAATACAATTTTACTCTCGGAAAAAATCGAATTTCGGCACTTCTTGGGTATAGTTATTTGTATAATGTTTATGATGGATTTAGCGCTGGAAACTCAAATTTCCCATTTGAATCATTTCTCTATAATTCATTGGAAATGGGAACTTATCTAAACGATGATAAGCACAACGCTAGCATGAGCTCTTTTAAAAATGACAATCTTTTAATTGGTCTTTTTGGACGGGCAACTTATGCCTATGATAATCGATACAATGCTTTGTTGAGCTTCCGCCGGGAGGGCAGTTCCAAGTTTGGGGCCAATTATCACTGGGGACTTTTCCCATCTGCGTCACTAGGTTGGACTATTAGTAATGAGAGTTTCATGAAAAATGTGACCTGGGTAAATAATTTAAAAATACGTACAGGATATGGTGTGACGGGAGTTATTCCTGACAAATCATATGTATCCCAAATTTTGTACACTTTAGGTAATTATAGTGACTTCGTAAACAAAAATGGTGAATGGATTAAAGCATTAGAAGTTGTACAAAATACAAATAAAAACTTAAGATGGGAAAAAACAAGTGAGCTTAATTTGGGGGTTGATTGGGCTGTATTAAACTCTCGTCTGAGTGGGTCGCTTGACCTTTATACAAAAAAAACAATCGATTTGCTTTACGATTATGTTGTGCCAATGCCACCGTATTTACATGGTTCAACACAAGCCAATGTTGGGAATATGAGAAACAATGGTATTGAAATAATGATTAAAGCCATACCGGTTCAAACAAAAGATTTTGAATGGAACACTACGTTAACCTTATCTCACAATGAAAACAAACTACTCAGTTTATCAAATGAACTTTATAAGACTGACAATTTTGTTGAGCTTGGCGGTGTAGGTGACCCTATTTCGGTATCAACTCACTGCATGGAAGTTGGTCATCGACTGGGCGATTTCTGGGGATTGAAATCAGTAGGTGTTGATAAAGATGGAACTGTATTAGTTCAGGTTTCAGATGGCAATGGTGGTTGGGTAGCCAAACCATTTGATACTAATCTAAACGAAGAATCCAATCGTCAGCGATTGGGCAATGGTCTTCCTCAGGTAATTGCAGGCTGGAACAATACATTACGCTACAAAGGATTTGACCTTAGTTTACAGTTTACCGGTCAGTTCGGATACCAGATTCTGAATGTTCAACGCGCATTCTACGAAAACAACTCTATTGCTTACAACCGGCTGAAATCGGCAGCTAACTGGTACGGTGCGATAGATAAAGTAACAGGTGCTGCAGTGATCGATGCCACTACGGGCAAACAAAAGTTAGTACAATTATCAAGCTCTATGTCGCAAGGTGTTTGGAGCGATTATATTGAAGATGGCGATTTTATAAAGCTATCAAGTGCTACATTCGGTTATACTTTTCCTATTTCAGGTTCGGTAAAAAAATATATCAACAAAGCTCGTCTTTACGTAAGTGGTCAAAACTTATTCTGTATTACCGGTTATTCCGGCTTAGACCCCGAGGTATCCAATTACTTTTTAGCTCCGGGTATTGACGACCGCGATAAGTATCCAACTATCCGTTCTTACACAGTCGGACTATCTATTAACTTTTAACAACTTGAGTATTATGAAACTATTAAAATATTCTTTTCTCAGCATTGTAATAAGCATGCTGTTTGGTTTAAGTGCTTGTAGCGATTTATCAGAAAATATATACGACAGCATGTCGGACAAAACTATTGATGTTACAGATTCTGTAGTTATTAGCCATATGATGGGACAGGCTTATTCTCAATTCCGTTTCCTATATTGGGGTTGGAATGGCTATTTCGATCTAAATGAAGAATGTGCTGATACCTATATGACACCAAAACGAATTGGGATAGGTTGGGGTGATCTTTATGTAAATATGCATAAACACAGTTGGAATTCTACACTTGGACATATTGAAGCCCTATGGAATTACGCCTATGTAGGTATTGCCTATTCAAATAAGTGCTTGGATGTATTACCAAAAAAAGGTATCGATCAAGCAGAAATGCGCTTTATGCGTGCATTAAACTACTATGTATTGCTTGATGCGTTTCGTAATGTTCCTCTAGAAACAACTCAGAATTTTGAAGAGGGATATTTACCAAAGCAAATGCCGGCTGACACTATTTTCAACTTCTGTGTTCGTGAACTAAATGCTATTAAAAGTGAATTGGGTACAAAAAAAGTATTTGGATACCCTAACAGATATGCAGCAAATATGGTTTTGGCAAAACTCTATTTAAACTACAATACTTATTTCAATAAAACTGACAATGGGTATTACGAGAAAGCGTTGATTGAAGTAGAAGAAATTCTTACAAGCGGAGTTTATTCACTTGCACCGAATTACTCCGATAATTTCAAAGCAGATATTAAGCCTTCTCCAGAAGTAATTTTTGCTTTACCTCTTGACAATACACACGCCAGACATAATTATCTTGTGAATAAATGTTTAGTCGGAGCTGGAGCTGCTGCTTACGGCTACAAAGGATCTCCTTGGAATGGCAGTTGTGCTGTACCTCAATTTATTGAAAGCTACGATGCCAACGACAATCGGTTGGGGTATACCTGGACCGGTGGTGTTCAAAAAGCTGCGACAAAAGATGCCAGTGGTAAAACCATTCCACAGTCTGGAGCTCCAATTCCATTTACAGCAGACGATTGGTCAGGACAAGGAGTGCTAAACTATTCATTAAAAGTTCACTCTATCGACAACCCAGGAGCCTATCAACAAGAAGGATATCGTTTTGTTAAATACGAGATTTCCGCAGATGATTACGGAACTTATGGCGATGATGTGCCTTACTTCCGTTTGGCAGATGCCATGTTTATTAAAGCTGAATGTCTTTTACGCGTTGGGCGTGACGAACAGACTGCTGCCGATTTGATTACTGAAGTCCGCAAACGCTCATTCTCATCTGCTGCTAAGGCAATACGCACCGTGGCCGATTTGAAAGGTGGAAGTCACTACGACTACGGACACCGTGAATATACATCAGAGGGTTATGCCAACTGGGATCCCGCATCGTATGTAACAACCAATGAAGGTGGAGCTGATATTCAATTAGGTGGTTTATTGGATGATTTGGCATGGGAATTTGCAGGCGAACATCACCGCCGTCAGGATTTGGTACGCTTCAAAATGACAAATGGACGTAACGTATTCAACGGAAAATCGTGGTTCTGTAAAAATGCAACTACCGAAACCCATTGGAGCTATTTCCCTATTCCAAAATCAGCTTTGGATGCAAATATTTCGCTTAAACAGAATACCGGATATTCAAGTTCTTCGAATTAAGTCATAAATTCAATTGTCGGTTATTGGTTGAGAAACAATCAGGTTCAGCCAATAACCGACAGTAAAAAAGTAAACAACAATGAAAAAGATATATTTATACATTACATTTCTGTCGTTATTAATGACAGGACTTGTTAGTTGCGGTGACAACTTGGATTTCAGCAAACTACATTTTCTTACAGATGCAGAAAAAGCTGAAATGGCCCGCCAAGATTCAATCAGGGAAGCTCAATTGACCGGCGTTAACGCCAATCTTATACTTAAATACACCGCCAATATAACTGTTAGCCAGACTTCATACAATGGTACAACTGTTGCCATCAGTATGGATTCAATTGCAACACTTTTCGGTATTACCAAAGAGCAACTTGCTGCAGGTATAGCCGGCGAAACCGGGGCCCTTGAGGTTAAAGGGTTTGCCATTCAGGGGTCAACTCACGAAGACATCGGCACTGCAACAAATACAAATGCTCCCTGGGGGCACTGGTGGGACACCAATGGAGATATAACAACCTGGGGAACAACAGCCATGGTATTTGCTGAGTTTGACGCCGAAACCGGAGTTTTTAACGTCGGACAATATCCGGGACATCTCACTGATGGACAAACATTAAAAATAATTGAATGTCTGAAATATAACGAGAAACGGGTGGCTGTTATCATAAATATTGTTGCAAAAGCTGCCGGTGTAATTACTGCACCAATTGTACGAACACAAGATTTGAGTATCAATGTTATCGCCAGGAGCAATTATGATGCGGATTCAGTCCAGTTTAATTTAACCCAGGCACTGAGTGATCTCGGCGTAAGTTCCATGGGAGATGTGAAAATTATTGGAATAAACAAAGATGGAAGCTATAATCAGGAAACCAATGCCGATCCGAAAGGTTTCTGGTATGATATGAGTGGATTTGTTGGAGCATGGGGAGATAGTGCCAGTGTTTATGCCTCAACAGGAATATTCATGGATGATAAAATTGGAATTGGACAGTTTCCAGGTCACTTAAAAGGCGGGCAATCCTTGGCAATTCAATATGGATTAATGGCAAACAATAAAATTGTCATGTTGAAAATAAAGATCAACGTCAAATCATACCAAGACCCTGAAACTCCCCTTGCAGGAGATCCAAAGTCCGTAGAACAAACTGTGAGTATGTCTAAAGTTTACAGCAATGACTACGCTAGCGTAAAAGTCGACATTAAAGATCTTTTGCGTGATGCATTCAAGAAAACAACGTATCAGATTCATCAGGCAATCATGGCTGGAGACCTCAAATTGTATCAGGGCGCTGTAACCGAAACTGCTCCGGCTTATACTGCCAATGCACCGGGTTACTGGATTAAAGCTGACGGAACTGCAGCAGGCTGGGCGGATAGCCAAGTTTGGTGTAGCATTGGTCATAGCGAAACAGAATTGTATATTTACGGAGGTAATCATCCTGATAATGGACCTGCGGGCACTAGCATTGTTACAAAATTGATAGCCACCTACAATGGAGGGACTGCTACATTCAATATTACTTTCAACGTTACAGCACAATAATCTAAGAATGAAAATGCTTCAAAACAAGTCAAAATTGCATAAGCCGGGACTACTCGGCTTATGCTTTTCTTTCCTCCTTATTTGTTCTTTTCTGGGAGCCACTTCCATATCTTTAGTTGCGTGCGGCTCGGATAACGAAGGAATAACTCCGGGAAAAACAGATACTACAGCTACAGATACATCAAAAGTTATAGTTCTAAAACCAACTGACATTCAGGATTATGCCAAATACTATAAACCACAGGAGTTTAAAAATATGGACATGCTTCGAAGTGACAGTAAATGGTCATTTGTACGCAGCAAACAATCTACTCACTTTATTGTGTTTTGGGAAGCCGGCTTTGGTAGTAATCCAAATGCATCTACTGTGCCCAATGCTATGCGAATAGATATTGACGATTTACTTAAAAGAGCCGAAGAGTTCTACGATATGAATGTAAACAAGTTGAAATTTGCTGAAGTCGGAACAGGTAAATCAAATCTTGATAAATACAAAATGGAGATATACCTGTTGTATCAGACCGAATGGCTGGCTACGGGTAGTGGTTACGACAATGTTATTGGCGCTTTATGGGTCAATCCAGGCACTTGTAAACCAGTAGGGTCAGTAATCGCGCATGAAATCGGCCACAGTTTTCAATATCAGGTGTATGCCGATTTATTAGCTAACGGAGCCATCACCAATGACTTCACACACGGATTCAGATATGGATATGGCGGAAATGGCGGAAATGGATTTTGGGAACAAACGGCTCAATGGCAATCCTATCAGTCATACCCATTGCAAGCTTTTGAGACATACAACTTTCAGGTGTATACCGAAAACTACCATCGGCATATAGGCCATGAGTGGCAACGTTACGCCAGCTATTTTATCCATTATTATTTGGCAGATAAGTATGGTATTGAATATATCGGCCGGATTTGGCGGGAGTCCAAGAGCCCGGAAGATCCAATTCAGACACATATGCGTTTGCAAGGACTTACTGCGGATCAGCTGAATGCTCAACTATATGACATGGCGGCTAAAATGGCCACCTGGGATTTGGATGCCATTCGGGCAAATGGAGCTAACTATATCGGAAAACATACTTATAAGTTTTATCAACTAACCGACGGTACATTTCAGGTGGCATACAGCCGTTGTCCAAGCTCTACGGGCTACAACGTTGTTCCACTTAACGTCCCTGCTGCCGGAACAGTTGTGACAACAACATTCACTGCCTTAACACCCGGTTCAGCACTTGCTCCAGGCGACCCCGGTCAGTATTCAGAAGATGGCAAAACGCTTACTACCACAAAATACAACAGTAGTTCACTCACACGGGCCGGCTGGCGGTATGGTTATGTTGCATTGCTGAATAATGGTCAGCGTGTATATGGCGATATGAACCGTAAAACTTCAGGCGATATACAATTTACCGTACCTGATGGTTGTGCAAAGTTATGGTTGGTAGTACTTGGAGCACCATCCACCTACACTGCCAATGCTTGGGACGAAAAAGAAAGCAATGACGATCAGTGGCCTTACACGGTGAAGTTTACCAATACTGATATTTTGGGCAATATCACCATTAATCCAAATGATAGTCCGAAAGATCTGACATTGACCTATAACGTTACCTTTGCAGCCGATGCAGCTGCCTATTCAGGAACCACAGTTAACTTGAGTACCAATGGCGATATAGCCAAAGTTGCCCAGGCACTGGTTATGCAACCTTCGGCAATAACAGGGGCATTACTTAGTGCAAAGGCTACACCGGCAGAAGGAAAAATTGCTTTTGCGGCAGTGGGTTCTACGGGTTCACTGAACTATAACACCACAGCCAATGGATACGGTTTTTGGTTTGACAGCGCAGGAAATGTAATTGCTTGGGGAAAAGATAATGACAGTAAATTATTCTCGGAACTATCGCCCAACAACTTGGAGTTTACTATTGGCCAATATCCGGGTAAAAGTAAAGCGGGCGATAAGTATACGGTTAAAGAAGCATTAGTCTATACCAAAGCAGGGAAACAGGTTCAGGTTACTTTTGTATTTAATGTTACAATAAAGTAATTGGATTATGAAATCACATTTTCTACCAATAATTATTTTTTCAGGAATACTCCTGCTTACTTGTTGTACAGAAAATAACGAACCAACTAAAAACAAAAACACTACATCAACAGATACAACGAAAGTTGTACCTGTTGATACCTTGCCTGTAACGCTGAAAGACAGTTTTCTGGTTGCACAATTGACTATTTCTACCGAGAATGCAGCTGCGATAGACTCGCGCGAAACTTACGTAAAATGCACGGTTACAATAAAATCGGAGAAGAGCGACTGGAATTATACCGGCGCTGCCGGAATCCGGGGAAGAGGAAATTCCACCTGGCTTTGGTATCCGAAAAAACCTTATCGGATTAAACTGGACGATAAGGCCGAAATACTGGGATTGACAGCTGAAAAAGATTGGGTATTGCTTGCCAACTACCGTGATCCGACACAATTGATGAATACCTTTGTGTTTACTGTTGGGTCAGGTTTGGGGTTGCCATATACCAATCATGCACGGTACGTTGAAGTAACTGTAAATGGAGATAATGTTGGATTGTACCTCCTGACGGAGCAAGTAGAGCAGGGAAGCAATCGTGTGGCAATTGACTCAAAAGAGGGTGTTTTGCTCTCGCTTGATGCAGATGATGGACCTGAACTGAATCCGGACGGAGGAGACAACTTTTGGTCAGCAGGTTATCAAATGCCGGTCTGCGTAAAGAGCCCTGACATCACTTCTGTGACGCAATTATCGACAATAAAAAGCGATTTTGCTCTATTGGAAAGTGCTATTAAAACAGCAAATTACGATGCTGTGGCCAAATTACTGGACATTCACTCGTTTATCGACTATATGCTTATTCAGGAACTGGTTTACAATGTAGAAGTAGATGCCCCACGTAGCATTTACATGCATAAAAACAAAGCTGGTTTATGGATAATGGGGCCTCTTTGGGATTTTGATGCCGGATTCGATTTTGACTGGTCGGCAATGTATACCGGGCATAATTATTTCACAAACTATAAAGAGTTAGTGCTTGGAACAGACCCGGTAAATCATACCAAAGGCTATGCAGTACCTTCGTTTTTTACAGATATGTTCCGAAGCAAACGTTTTGTGAGCGAATACAAAGCCCGATGGCTCGCAATAAAGGATAAAATTATGAACAATTATTGGAAAACAACGGAGTATTACGCCAATGGAACTGCCAGTGCTATGGCTAGCAATGCAGTGCGTTGGCCAATAGATAAAAGTTACCAAACAGAAATTCCACGCCTGAAACAATGGTTAACCAGCCGGATATCATACTTATCGGGAATCATAGCCAATTATCCGGAAGGAACCAAATAGAGTAAAGTTCATGAATTTATAGTACCAATAAAAGATTTTTGTTTTTTAATAATTTGCGTTAGTTTTTTTGATTGTAGGTTTAGTTTTTAAGGTAAATTTGTCCTGAGATAACATCTGGCGGGAATTGCCCTGCCAAATGCTCACGCCTTTAAATTTAAAAAATCAGATATGAAGAAATTCATTTACGTATCATATATATTCATTCTGCTGTGTGTAGGAATTGTTTCTGCACAATCAAGCATTACATTGGGCATTGGGAATCCCATTCTTCCCGGCTATTTTGCCGATCCAACCATCCGGAAATTTGGCGACACCTATTTTATTTACTCCACGACCGACGGCATAAAACTGGCTTCCGGCGAACCTACTGTGTGGATTAGTAAAGACTTTGTAAATTGGTATAATTATAAAATAAACCTGGCATTACCCGAGGGTTTAAACAACTGTTGGGCTCCCGATGTATTTCAGGCTGCCGACGGCAAATACTACTATTACATGGGAAACTGCGAAATGGGCTGTAACATATACGGTTATGTTTCCGATTCGCCCATGGGGCCTTTTTCACCCATAAATGACGGACAAGCCGTTATTCCGGCCGGCACGTCCAAAAAAGATTTTCCAGCATTGGATGCTCAATTTCTGATGGACGATGATGGGGCAATTTATTCCTATTTTGGCACTTGGTGTACCTCGTTCGGCGGCATGGGATTTGCCAAAATCGACCCTTCCGATATGCACACGATTCAGAAAACCGGTTTTATTCCTATTAGTCAAGTACCCAAAGCATTCGAAGCCGCTTATCCTATAAAAAGAAATGGCAAGTATTTCCTGATGTATTCTTCCGGTGATTGTAGGCTGAGTTCTTATGCCGTACATTATTCGGTGAGCGACAAACCCGAAGGCCCTTTTACACCCGGAAAAAATAGTCCTATTCTGGTAACAAATACCGACGGGTCGATAGATGGCCCGGGACATCATTCTGTTTTGAAAGAAGGCAACGACTATTACATTGTCTATCACCGCCATGACAATCCACACAGCACCAATGGTGAGTTCCGACAAGTGTGTGTCGATAAATTGGTTTTTTCGGATAGCGTAACAATCGAAAAGGTTGTACCCACGCATGCTGGAGTTGGTTATTTGGGCAAAAATCAAATCGTAGCACCCAATTTGGCCTACAATGCTAAGATGACAGCCAGTTCGTCCTATCACTTGATTTCTAACCCAACTCCGTACAGTCCTGCGGGATACAACTATACTTATTCGCCTGAAAATGCTGCGGACGATAACAACGGAACGCTTTGGAAAGCAGCAAACAGCACTACTCCACAATGGTTGATGGTAGATTTGGGCAAAGTGCAAAACCTTAAACGGGTAATGACACAGTTTGAGTACCCAACGTTTTATTACCAATACAAGCTCGAAACCTCTACCGATGGCCGGCATTGGACGTTGTTTAGTGACAGAACTACCAATCGTCGTTGCGGTAGCCCAATGATCGACGATAATAACGCAGCTGCCCGTTACGTTAAACTAACAGTTACCGGTTCCGAAAAATCGGGCATAATTCCGGCTGTCTGGAATCTAAAAATTTACGATACTTTGTTTGAAATGCCTTCGTATCAAAATTCGGATTCAAAATCCCTGCCCGGAGCGAGAAGTACGCAAAGCTTGTTGGTCGATTTCAGCGTCAATGCCCTCAAAGTAGGTTCACCAATTTCCAACTGTCCCAACAAAGGCAAACTAAGTGGACATTTCACTAAAAATGGAACCCCGGTGGTAAAAATAATTGATGGTGTAAAAGCAGCTTTCTTCGACGGCAACAGCTATTTGCAGTTGTCGAAAAAAGCACCTGCCAGCCTCGATTGGAACTCACCTTTTACGGCTTCCGTCTGGGTGTATAATCCATCGGTGGAAATGGGCGAATGCTTATTGGTTTGGAACTCGCGCGAAAACATGTTGCAAGCCACTTACGCTGCATTAATGTACGGCAAAGGTAATTATGGTGCTGTTGCACATGGCGATGGCGCGGTAGATTTACCTTATAAAGAAATTCCCATACCGGAAAAATGGCACCATATTGTTGTCACTTTCGACGGTGCATTGGAAAACGTGTATGTGGACGGAAAACTGAATACACAAACGCCCATTTCGCTCTATGTGGAAAAAGGCGACATCTTGATTGGAGCGTCGGGTGAGCCAACTGAAAACTTTAGCGGATACATTGCCGGTGCTCGCTTATACGACAAATCTATGTCGCAACAGGAGATTATTCAACTTATGAATTCATCAATGCCCAAGAGAACAACCAGATAAAATGACTAAATCATATTTTATTAAAATTTAAACACTTATATCTAATAAACATCATGCGAAAACTAATTTTGCCAGTATTACTAAGCCTGAGCTTGTGTTTTCAGGCGCAGGTAAAGAAAAGTGGAGGATATCCAATTACGCCGATGCCATTTACAGCCGTAAAAGTAACCGATGCATTTTGGGGACAACGCCTCAAAGCCAGTCGTGAAGTAACCATTCCGCTCGCTTTCAGCAAATGCGAAGAAACCGGACGCTACAAGAACTTTGTAATGGCCGCAAACCCGAGCGAGAAAAATAAAGTGGAAGGATTTACTTTCGACGACACCGACGTGTATAAAACCATTGAAGGTGCCAGTTATTCAATGCAAACATTTCCCAATAAAAAACTGGATAAATACATCGACAGCGTGCTTACCATTGTAGCCAAAGCGCAAGAACCGGATGGTTATTTGTATACTTTCAGAACGATGAACCCGAAGCATACGCACGAATGGGCTGGGACTAAACGTTGGGAAAAAGAAGAAGACTTAAGCCATGAACTATATAACTTAGGCCACATGATTGAGGGTGCCATAGCCCACTATCAGGCAACAGGGAAACGGAACTTCCTTGATATTGCAATAAAATATGCCGACTGTGCTGCGCGTGCCATTGGAGATAAACCAGGACAAATTACCGTGGTTTCTGGTCATCAAATTGCCGAAATGGCTCTTTGTAAACTCTATGTTTTGACCGGCGAAAAACGTTACCTTGATTTGGCAAAATTTCTGTTAGACAAACGTGGATATACCGACCGCAAAGAAGAATACAGCCAGTCGCACATACCTGTGGTGAAGCAAGAATGAAGCTGTGGGTCATGCCGTTCGCGCTGCCTACATGTACACAGGCATGGCCGACGTGGCTGCACTTACAGGTGATACCGGATACATTCATGCCATCGACCGTATTTGGGAAAACATTGTAAACAAGAAGCTCTATATCACCGGCGGAATTGGCGCTACCGGCAATGGTGAAGCTTTTGGCAAAAACTATGAATTACCTAACATGTCGGCCTATTGCGAAACCTGCGCTGCCATTGGCAATGTGTATATGAACTATCGCTTGTTCCTGCTTCATGGCGACGCCAAGTATTTTGATGTATTGGAACGCTCGCTTTATAACGGACTTATCTCTGGTGTTTCATTAGATGGTGGCGGTTTCTTCTACCCCAACCCATTGGAATCTATCGGTCAGCACCAACGTCAACCGTGGTTTGGTTGCGCCTGTTGCCCGTCAAACATTGCCCGCTTTATTCCTTCCGTACCTGGTTATATTTACGCGGTGCATAATGCCGATGTGTATGTCAACCTGTTTATGGCCAACCATTCTAACCTGAATGTAAATGGCAAAACAGTGGTATTGACACAAAGCACCAATTATCCTTGGACTGGCAATGTGAACATCGAAGTGTCACCAAAAAGCAAACAGGACTTTACACTTAAAATTCGCGTTCCGGGTTGGGTACAAGGTCAGGTAGTTCCGGGAAACTTATATAGTTACACCGATAAAAAAACATTGGGTTATACTGTAAAAGTAAATGGCAAAATAGTGGCTAGTACCATCGAAAAAGGCTATTTCAGCATCAGTCGTGCATGGAAAAAAGGCGACAAAGTAGAGATTCACTTCGATATGGAGCCACGTACTGTAAAAGCGCATCCAGCTGTAGAAGCGGACCGTGGGAAAATTGCCGTAGAACGTGGTCCCGTTGTTTATTGTGCCGAATGGCCCGATAATGACTTCAATATTTTCAGCATTATTCTAAACAAAAAGCCGGTGTTCAGCGTGCAAAGCAAACCTGATTTATTGTATGGAATTAACACCATTCAAACCGATGCACAATCGTTGAGCTACGATACACAAGGACGTTTGATGGCAAAGAATGTGAAGCTGAACATGATTCCTTACTACGCCTGGGCTCACCGTGGCAGTGGCGACATGGCAGTTTGGTTACCGGTCGATTTGAGTGCCACTCGTCCTGCAATGCCTCCAACCCTTGCTTCCGAGAGTAAAGTAAATGCTTCGCACAAAGCAAAATCCATTTCAGCAATCAACGATGGACTTGTTCCGAAAGATGAAAACGATCGCAGCATTCCGTATTATCACTGGTGGCCAAAAGAAGGTACTACCGAATGGATTTCGTACGACTTTGCCACAGAAAAAAACGTTAGTCGCTCCACCGTTTATTGGTTCGACGACGCACCGTGGGGTGGATGCCGCGTACCACAATCGTGGAAAGTTTTTTACAAAGACAAAAACGGCGAATGGCAACCTGTGGAAAATACTACAACTTATAAAATAGAGAAAGGCATCGGTAACGAAGTCGTATTTAAACCCGTTGTTACCAAAGAAATGAAAATGGAAATACAACTGCAAGAGAAAAATGCTGCTGGCATTTTCGAATGGGAAGTGGAATAATCTGACTTGCAGAAAACAGAAAACCGGAGATTGCCTAATGGTACGCTCTGGTTTTTTGTTTTTAAATAATTAAGACTATTGAGATAGCTCTTCGGACAAGAAATGTTCCAGCTGCTCCGGTTTTACATTGACGGTAAGTTGTCCGTTTACGGCCCACGAAATATGTCCGGTTTCTTCAGATACTATGATGGCTATTGCATCGGTGTGTTCCGTAATGCCTAGGGCAGCCCGGTGTCGCAGTCCCATACGTTTCGGTATTGCCTGATTTTTCGAAACGGGCAGGATGCAGGCTGCCGCTTTCAGCCGGCGTTGCGAAATGATAAGTGCTCCATCGTGTAACGGGCTGTTTTTAAAGAAAATGCTTTCAAGAAGGCGTGAGTTGATATTTGCATTGATTTGTTCGCCTGAATGCGAATAAAAGTCAAGGTTGTTGGTGCGAGTGAGAACTATGAGTGCTCCGGTTGAGTTCTTTGCCAATCCTCTGCATGCCAATACGATTTGGACCAGGTCAAAGTCGGTTTGCTCTTTTTGGCTTGAGTTGTTTCCGAAAAAGCGTTTTAAAGCACCAAAAGTGCTCCAGTTTCTGCGTGTTCCTATGCGTGAGAAAAAGCGCCTGATTTCATCCTGAAAGAGCACAATCAGTGCAAAAGCTCCGACGCTCACAACCCGGTCGAAAATGCCACCAAGCAATTCCATTTTTAGCACATAGGTTACCAGGAACCAGCATATTATGAATGCCAGAATACCTATAAAAATATTGACAGCTCCCGTTCTTTTAAGCAGCTTGAATGTTTGGTAAAGCAGAATTGCTACCAAAAATACATCGATTATATCTTTAAATCCAATCTGAAATCCTCCCATGCTTTTTTGAGTTACAAATTTATCATTTACAACATTTCTGAAAGATTGAAATCGCTTCTTTTGCTTCTTTTACATCATGTACCCGCAGAATGGATGCCCCTGACATGAGTGCCAGCATGTTGGCCGCGGTAGTGGCATTCAGTGCGCCTGTAGCATCGGTATCAAGTAAAGTGTAGAGCATTGATTTTCGGGAAAGTCCCGCCAGAATTGGGACGTTCAGTTCCTGAAAATAGGACAGCTTATTCAATAGCTCGTAGTTCTGGTCCAGAGTTTTTGCAAAACCGAATCCGGGATCAATCACCACATCGTTGACGCCTAAAAGATGAAGCCGGGCAACCCTTTTTTCGAGGAAATACATTACTTCCGAAACAACATCATCGTATTGGGTGTTTGATTGCATTACTTGCGGTGTGCCGCGGGTGTGCATCAGTACATAAGCTGTTTTGAGGTCGGCAATGGTTTCAAACATCAAATCGTCGAGCGTTCCTCCTCCAATATCGTTAATCATGGCTACGCCGAAATTATTAACCACATGGCGTGCAACGCCCGAGCGGAACGTGTCTACGGATATAAAAGCATCCGGAAATTTTTTCAGAACTATCTCCAGGGCGCTTGATACACGTTCTATTTCTTCATCCTGCGTTACCACTTCGGCTGACGGACGTGTCGAGTAGCCGCCAATATCAACTATTGTTCCTCCATCAACCAGAATTTTTTCCACGCAGTTTAATATCCCTTTGTCGCTGGTAAATCGGTTGCCTTTGAAAAAAGAATCGGGCGTAGCATTTACGATTCCCATTATAACGGGTGTCGACAGGTCGATGAGTTTGTTGTTTAGCTTGATTTGTAAATTGCTGGCAGTCATATTTCGTTGTGTAAACAAAAACGGATTGTATATCCAATCACAAAAGTAAGAAAATATGACGACTGAGTCGTATTTATCCTAAAAAATAGAAAATATTAATTGCCAATATACGTTTTTATTCCAAAATGAGTTATTATGATGTAAGTTTTGGTCCGAAAAACTAAAATTTTAAATTACATTGGCTTTTTACTGGAAAAAAACACTATTTTTGCAAAGTTGTTTAAATACACTTTTTACCGATTAATTTATCATACTCTTATGAAATTAAAAAACATAGCTAATTTAGCATCAGTGTGCTTGGTTTTGGCTTTGGCAAGCTGCGCAAACAAGACGGCGGACGAAAGTTATTCCCGCGTAACCGGATGGGCTTATAACGATAAAACCGGGACCGGATTTGCTGTGAAGAAGAATTATGTTTCGGAAGCTCCAAGCGGAATGGTTGCTATTGAGGGAGGATCGTTTACTATTGGTGAAAAGGGCGAGTTTATTACTGCTCCACGCGACAATCGGCCGCGTAGGATCACTGTTAGCTCGTTTTATATGGACGAGTACGAAATACGCAATGTAGACTGGCGCGAATATACAAACTGGATGAAAGTGGTTTTTGGAAAAACAGCACCAAAACTGGTAGCCAAAACTCAACCTGATTTTAAAGTGTGGCGCGAAGAATTGGCATACAACGAGCCCTATCTCGAAAATTATTTCACACACCCCGCTTTTGATCAATATCCGGTAGTAGGTGTTACCTGGCAGCAGGCCATGGACTATTGCACCTGGCGTACCGACCGTGTTAATGAACTGGCGCTTGTAGATGCGGGAATCATTCTTCCTCCTGATTTTACGAAGCTGGAGAAACAAACAAACCACGATTCAATTGCAAATACTTTTGTATTTAATACTCAAAAGTATTTAACACAATCTGGTTATCAACCGGGCGAAGGTAAAAGCCCCAAAAAAGATTTGTACGGCAAAAACCGTAAAGTGGATATGTCGGATGGAATCTTATTTTCGGAATACAGATTGCCGACTGAAGCTGAATGGGAATTTGCCGCATATGCTATCAAAGCAGGTAAGGATGGAATCATACCCGAAGGTAAACTGTATCCATGGACTGGTTCGCAGGTGCGAAATCCGACTAAACAACAACTGGGTCAGATGCAGGCTAACTTTGTTCGTGGACGAGGAGATATGATGGGAACTTCAGGACGTTTGAATGATAAAGCCACAATTACTGCTCCTGTGAACTGGTATTACCCGAATGACTTTGGGTTGTATAATATGGCAGGAAACGTAAACGAGTGGGTGTTGGATGTCTATCGTTCCACTACTTATGATGATGTAGCCGAATATAACTCATTCAGAGGAAATAAATACCTGACTCCCGTGGTTTCAAGTGTAGACGAGGTTGGAAATAAGATTTTCAAAGTAGACTCACTTGGCCGGGTTGCTACAGAAGTGGCTAAGAACGATGATGTGCGCAATTACAAAGATGGTGATGCAATCTCTCAGCTTGATTTTCAGTTGAGCGATTCAGTGGGATTTGCAAATCTGACGAACAATAAGAAAGTTGACCCTACTGATGTTTTGCGTCCGAGCATAACCGAAAAGACTCGTGTTTACAAAGGTGGTTCGTGGAAAGACAGGATTTACTGGTTGAACCCTTCAACCCGCCGCTATCTGGATCAGGATAAATCCACTAATGATATTGGTTTCCGTTGTGCCATGAGTATGATTGGGAGTATTGAGAAACCAGGAAAATAATAAATTGACAAAAATTTTTTAAAAGCACCAGTTCTGTATGAATTTGGTGCTTTTTGTTTTTATTCAGGTTGACTTTCCAATGAAAATTAGTACTTTTGCGGTCTGAAAATTTCATTTTGATATTTTACAAATTCCAATAAATTGAACATAATGAGCAGAACTATTATTGTAGATGCACTCAAAAGGACTGATTTTGGTGCTGAAGTGACTATAAAAGGCTGGGTGAGGACTCGCCGTGGTAACAAAAACGTTAGCTTTATAGCGTTAAACGATGGTTCAACTATTCATAATATCCAGATCGTAGCTGACATTGAAAAATTCGGCGATGAATATCTGAAGCCTATTACAACGGGCGCCTGTCTGTGTGTAACCGGTAAATTGGTTGAATCGCTCGGGCAAGGGCAAAATGTGGAAATTCAAGCCGAAAAAATTGAGATCTATGGTATAGCCGACCCGGAGACTTATCCGTTGCAAAAAAAAGGGCATACGCTCGAATTTTTACGCGAGATAGCTCACCTGCGTCCACGTACAAATACGTTTGGAGCTGTATTCCGCATTCGCCACCACATGGCTATGGCTATACACCGCTTTTTCCATGAGCGTGGGTTCTTTTATTTTCATACGCCAATTATTACTGCATCGGACTGTGAGGGTGCAGGGCAAATGTTTCAGGTAACGACCATGAACCTGTACGATCTCAAAAAAGAATGAAACAGGTTCTATTGTTTATGACAACGACTTCTTTGGCAAACAGGCAAGCTTAACTGTGTCTGGTCAGCTCGAAGGAGAATTGGCGGCAATGTCAATGGGTTCTATTTACACGTTTGGCCCAACTTTCCGTGCCGAGAACTCCAATACTCCGCGCCACTTGTCGGAATTCTGGATGATTGAACCGGAAGTGGCTTTCAACGAGATTGAAGAAAATATGCAATTGGCTCAGGATTTTATCCAGTATTGCGTGAAATGGGCTTTGGATAACTGTCAGGACGACCTGAACTTCCTGAGCAGTATGTACGATAAGGAACTGATCGAGCGGCTTCAATTCGTTATTGAAAATGATTTTATCCGTTTGCCATATACACAAGGAATTGAAATTCTGGAAGCAGCTATTGCTAAAGGCCAAAAATTTGAATTCCCGGTAGGTTGGGGAACCGACCTGCAATCGGAGCATGAACGCTACCTGGTAGAACAGCATTTCAAAAAACCGGTGATTCTGACCGACTATCCGAAAGAAATCAAATCGTTCTATATGAAACAAAACGATGATGGGAAAACGGTTCGTGCCATGGATGTATTATTCCCGAAAATCGGTGAGATTATCGGAGGGTCGCAGCGCGAAGAAGACTACGAAAAGCTAAAGAAACGTGCCGAAGAAATGGGCGTGCCAACCAAGGATATCTGGTGGTATCTGGAAACGCGTAAATTCGGAACTGCACCGCACTCGGGCTTTGGACTCGGCTTTGAACGCTTGTTGTTGTTCGTTACCGGCATGTCGAATATCCGCGACGTAATTCCTTTTCCACGTACACCGAACAATGCAGAGTTCTGATTTGTTATTTCAACCGACAATTATTTAGAATAATTTCGGACTGAAAAATGACTGCTTGTTTGACAATTTTTCAGTTGCAGAGCAATCTGCAATTCTAAATTGTCAGACAAGCAATTTTAGTAAACTGAACTGCTGTTGAATAAAAATACAGGCTAAAAGGCAAAAAACAGCAAAAACCGATAGTTTATGCATGTTTAGGTTAATAAAATTGCAGTTTTAACGTAGAACGTGTATATTTGCAAACATTGAAAATTTATAGTATATATTATTAATATTAGAAAATGGATAAAACGAAAACAACCGAATTGGATAATGTAGTGGTACGTTTTTCGGGAGACTCAGGCGATGGCATGCAGCTTACAGGAACACTTTTTTCCAATCTTTCGGCCATTTTGGGAAATGAAATTTCAACATTTCCCGATTTCCCTTCAGAGATTCGCGCACCGCAAGGCACATTAGGAGGAGTTTCCGGATTTCAGGTACATTTAGGTTCAAGTAAAATTTATACACCCGGTGATGATGCCGATGTATTAGTAGTAATGAACCCTGCGGCTTTAAAAGTAAATGCTAAAGGTATTAAAAAAGGCGGAGTTCTTATTTATGATGTTGATTCATTCGAAAAATCAGACTTCGAAAAGGCCGGCTTTACAAGCGAAAATCCTTTTGAAGAATTATCCATTTCAGACACAATACAACTAATTCCAGCCCCTCTGTCAACGCTTACGCAAAGTAGCCTGGAGGGATTCGGATTCGATAATAAAACCGTTTTGCGAAGTAAGAATATGTTTGCGTTGGGTCTTATTTGCTGGTTATTCAACCGCCCTATCGACCAGGCTATCCATTTCTTGCAAAACAAATTCAACAAGAAGCCGACAATTCTGGAAGCTAACGTAAAAGTATTGACGGATGGTTTCAACTACGGCAATAATTTGCATTTGGCAATTTCTACTTATTTTGTCGAAAAATCGCACGAAACCCCCAAAGGAAAATATACGAGCATTAGCGGAAACAAAGCTACAGCGTGGGGATTGATAGCAGCGGCTCAAAAGGCAGGCCTGGAGCTATTCCTTGGCAGCTACCCCATTACTCCGGCTACTGACATTATGCAGGAACTTTCGCTACGAAAGGACCTGGGCGTAAAAGTAGTTCAGGCCGAAGACGAAATTGCTGGTATTACTACTTCTATAGGAGCAGCATTTGCCGGAAGCCTGGCAGCGACTAATACATCTGGACCGGGACTGGCTCTGAAATCAGAAGCGATTGGTTTGGCAGTAATGGCCGAATTGCCATTAGTAGTTATTGATGTAATGCGTGGCGGCCCTTCTACAGGTATGCCAACCAAAACAGAGCAAACCGACCTGTTGCAGGCTCTTTACGGTCGCAACGGTGAAAGTCCGGCCGTAGTTATGGCAGCCGGAACTCCGGACGATTGTTTCCACTATGCCTATATGGCAAGTAAAATAGCTCTGGAGCACATGACTCCTGTGATTCTGCTTACTGATGCCTTCATCGGAAACGGAACCTCGCTTTGGAAGCTTCCTAAACTGGCCGAATTGCCGGAAATAAAGCCAAACTACGTGAAACCGGGTATGGAAGGCTGCAAAGTAACTGCCCGCGATGAAGAAACAAAAGTACGCTACTGGAGCGCTCCGGGCATGGAAGGCTTTGGCCACCGTAATGGTGGGCTGGAGAAAGACTATGATACAGGCTGTATTTCAACCGAACCGCTTAACCACGAAAAGATGGTGAATACCCGTCAGGCCAAAGTGGATTATATTAGCAATTTTCTGCCTGAATTACAAGTGGAAGGAAATGCTGACGCTGAAATGCTGGTTATAGGCTGGGGCGGTACACACGGACATTTGATGAGTGCGGTGAATAACCTGAATAAAGCAGGAAAGCCAATTGCACTGGCTCATTTCAATTACATAAATCCACTGCCAAAAAACACTGTAGAAGTAATTCAAAAATATAAGAAGGTGGTGGTTTGCGAGCTGAATAGCGGACAGTTTGCCACTTTCCTCCGGTCGAAAGTTCCAGGTGTGGAATTCTTGCAATACAACAAAGTACAGGGACAACCGTTTACAGTGGCTGAACTGGAAAATGATTTCAGCGAATTAATGTGATCCCAACCCGGAAAGGGCTTTTAAGACTACTTAGTTATTAGCAAATTCTTATTCAAATTCGATTATGGAAACTACAGAAACAAAAACAACATTATATACTGCCAAAGATTTTAAGAGTGATCAGTACGTCCGTTGGTGCCCGGGTTGTGGCGACTATGCCGTGCTGAATTCATTGCAAAAGGTGATGGCAGACCTGGGCGTTGCACCACACAATACGGCCGTTATCTCCGGTATCGGTTGTTCATCCCGGTTGCCTTATTATACAAGTAGCTATGGTTTTCACACCATTCACGGGCGTGGAGCTGCAGTGGCAACGGGTGTAAAAGTGGCTAATCCGGAACTTACCGTATGGCAAATTACCGGCGACGGCGACTGTCTGGCTATTGGTGGAAATCATTTTATCCACAGCGTACGTCGTAATGTGGATATTAACGTGCTTCTTTTCAATAACCAGATTTACGGGTTGACAAAAGGACAATATTCCCCAACCACCAAAAAGGGATTTGTAACCAAATCATCTCCTTTCGGAACGGTTGAACGCCCTTTCCGTCCCGCCGAACTGACATTGGGTGCCCGTGGCACTTTCTTTGCCCGCTTGCTGGATGTGGACCTCAAAAATGCGCAGGCAACCATGATGGCAGCTGCAAAACACAAAGGGACATCGGTAGTGGAATGCCTGGTGAATTGCGTAATCTTCAACAATGGAGCTCATAATTGGCTGGCCGAAAAAGAAACGCGTGCCGACCGCATTATCTTTCTTGAAGATGGCAAACCAATGATTTTCGGGAAAGACCGCAACAAAGGGTTAGTGCTTGAAGGGTTCGATCTGAAAGTAGTAACCATTGGCGAAAATGGCGTAACCGAGGCTGATCTTTTGGTTCATAATGCTACTTGTGCTGATTCAACCATGCAAACTAAGCTTGCCATGATGGAAGGTCCTGAAATGCCAATTGCTATGGGTGTTATCCGTGCTGTGGAAGAAGAAACATACGATGCTGCAGTAGAGGCACAAATTCTAGAAATACAAGCAAATGCCAAGATTAAAACCTTTGATGATCTGATTGATTCTTGCGAACAATGGGAAATGTAGGGATCTGATATATTAATGGAAAAACCGGTGCAAGTTTGAGCTTGTACCGGTTTTTTATTGAATTGCACTTGGCTATATGAATAATTCTAATTGTCTTTGGGTTGAAATAAAAACCAACCTAAAATTGAAATACAATAAATATTTATTTTGGAGAATAAATTGCTTACTTTTGCAAGAAATAATAAAAGATCAATGAGAAAAATAATTTTGGCGCTTGTATGCCTTATTTCCGCTATCACGTTCGCCCAAACCACCGACGACCGCGGCTATCTGGTAAAAGTAGGTGATATGGCTCCCAATTTCAGTATGAAACTAACCGATGGAAAAACTGTAAAGCTATCGGATTTGAGAGGGAAAATAGTTATGCTTCAATTTACGGCCAGTTGGTGCAGTGTTTGCCGCAAAGAAATGCCTTTTATTGAACGGGATATCTGGCAAAAACACAAAACGAATTCCAACTTTACTTTGCTCGCTATCGACCGGGACGAACCGCTCGAAACAGTAAACCGCTTTGCAAAAGCCATTCCCATTACTTATCCCATTGGATTGGATCCAAGAGCTGATATTTTTGCCCTGTACGCTAACCGCGAAGCCGGAGTTACACGCAACGTTATTATTGATAAAACCGGGAAAATCATTCTGCTAACGAGGTTGTATAACGAAGAAGAATTTCGTAGAATGACCGATTTGCTGGATTCGGTGCTAAAATAACGAAACCACAAAATTCCACCTACAAAAAAGGCTTTACCAAATGCTGCAATATCATTTGGGCAAAGCCTTTTTATTTTCCTACCCCAGCTAAAGTTGGAGGCTATTTTATTACTGTTTTCTTAAGCTTACCCCTTGCCGCTTACCTCTTGCTGCTATTTAGAACGACTGCATGTCACACAGACGTTTGTAATAACCCTCCAGGGCAATTAATTCATCGTGCTTTCCGCGTTCTACTATTTTACCTTCGTGGAGAACGCATATTTCATCGGCGCGTTTGATAGTTGACAAACGGTGGGCTACCACCAATGTTGTGCGGTTAAGCATCAGGTTTTCGAGCGCTTCCTGAACCATTTTTTCCGATTCGGTGTCGAGAGCCGAAGTGGCTTCGTCTAAAATCAGAATCGGTGGATTTTTCAGGATGGCGCGGGCAATACTTATCCGCTGCCGCTGACCACCCGAAAGTTTGCTTCCCCGATCTCCAATGGTGGATTCGTAACCATTTTCTGTTGCGCTAATGAAATCGTGCGCATTGGCTATTTTAGCCGCTTCAATTACTTGTTCCAGCGTAGCATTCTCCACACCAAAAGCAATGTTATTGAAAATTGTATCGTTAAACAGGATAGCTTCCTGGTTTACATTTCCCATTTGAGAGCGCAGGTCGTGGGTGCTATATTTTTTAATATCGATACCATCGAGCAGAATTTCACCTTTATTGGGATCATAATAACGGGGCAACAAATCCACCAATGTTGATTTTCCCGAACCGGACTGCCCTACTAGCGCTACCGTTTTCCCTTTAGGAACGGATAGGTTTATGTCGCGTAATACCCAATGGCTGTGATACTTGAAGCTTAAATTCCGGAATTCTATTTTGTCCGAAAATGGTTTAAGCGTTTCCGGATTTTGAGGGTCTTTAATGGTATTTTCGCTTTGAAGGATTTTATCGATACGTTCGAGCGAATGCCATTCCTTTATTGATACTATAGGATGCTTTTGACAGTTCCTTCGAAGGCGGAATGATATTGTAAAAAATAAGAATATAATAAATAAACTGGGCAGCACTAATACCCCCTTGGTTATTTAAAATCAGGACACCTCCAAACCACAAAAGTATTGCAATTACAATAGTACCCAACAGCTCGCTTACCGGATGAGCCAGGTTGAAACGGCGGTTCAATGCGATTAAAGGTTTTACGGATTCGTTCGTTTTGAAGAGCAAAGCGAGTCGCCAATTTATGTTCAGCGTTGAATGCTTTTACTACCCGTAGGCCGCCTAAGGTTTCTTCCACCTGCGAGAGCAATTCTCCGGTTTGTTCCTGCCCTAATGTGGATTTTCTTTTCAGTGACTTCCCTGTTTTTCCAATTAACCAGCCACTAAACGGCAGGAGAAGCAATACAAAAAACGTCAACTTCCAACTCATTACAAACATTACAGTCAGATAGCCAAGGATAAGTATTGGATTTTTGAAAATCATATCCAATGAACTCATTATAGATGCCTCGACTTCTGTTACATTACCCATCATCCGCGACATGATATCACCCTTGCGCTCGGCAGTAAAAAATCCGATAGGGAGGTCAACGATTTTTTTGTACAATGCATTGCGTAAGTCGCTCATTACCCCTGTGCGGATAGGTATCATAAAATACGAGCCCATATAGGCAGTGCCTACTTTTAAGGCTGTCATAAGAATCAGAAAAACGCCGATGTAAAGCAAAGCGGAGCCAGGTCCAACGTTAGCAATGAATTGCTGCAAATAGAACGATGCGTTATTGGCAAAAGCTTTTGCAATAGTTTCATAATTATCGGTCCATTCCCAGGGTTTATAAACTACAACAGCTGTTTCTATTTTGAAGAGGATTCTTAAAACAGGAATTACTGCCGCATAAGTGAACAAACTAAATACCATTGTTGAAATATTAAATATAAAGCACAATAGTACGTATTTTTTATACGGCGGAATAAACCGTTTCAGGAGGGTTGCAAATTTGAACATATTTTTATAGAATCTAAAAAGTAAAGGGCTTTATCGCAAAAGTGTATGTAAAAAGAAAGAGGCAAACGGGAGTAACAATCAATGCTTACTCCTTGCCTCTTACTGCTTGCTTCCGGATTAAACTCCTGTATAGTTGCGGGGTGTAATGCGTTTCAGTTCTTCTTTCACCGATTGGCTTACATCCAGCGTTTCGATAAAATCACGAATCGATTTTTCAGTAATTCCTTCGTTAGTACGGGTCAATGCTTTCAGAGCTTCGTATGGAGCCGGATAAGCCTCGCGGCGGAGGATGGTCTGGATTCCTTCGGCAACCACGGCCCAGGTATTATCCAAATCGCGATAAATAGCTGTTTCGTTCAAAAGCAGTTTATTCATCCCTTTCAGGATACTTTGGGTTGCAATTAATGTGTGGGCAAAAGGCACACCTACATTACGCAAAACAGTACTGTCGGTCAAGTCACGTTGCAAACGCGAAACGGGCAATTTACCTGCTAAAAATTCAAAAGAAGCGTTAGCAATGGCCAGATTTCCTTCGGCGTTTTCGAAGTCAATAGGGTTTACTTTGTGTGGCATAGCTGAAGAGCCAACCTCTCCCGCTTTAATTTTTTGCTTGAAATACTCCATTGAAACGTATGTCCAAATATCGCGGCAGAAATCAATCAGGATAGTGTTGATACGTTTCATGGCATCGAACTGACCAGCCAGGTTGTCGTAATTGGAAATCTGGGTGGTCCATTGTTCGCGTTCCAGGCCAAGTTTCGAAGCTACAAATTTATTTCCGAAATTCTTCCAGTCGATAGACGGATAAGCTACCGCGTGCGCGTTGAAGTTTCCTGTTGCTCCACCAAATTTAGCAGAATTCGGAGTTTGTTTCAAAATCGCCAGTTGTTGGTTCAAACGGTTAACGAAAACCATCATCTCCTTGCCTAAGCGTGTTGGCGAAGCCGGTTGCCCGTGTGTTTTTGCCAGCATGGATACATCGCGCCATTCGTCAACCAAATGTGTAAGGCCTTGTACTAATGTATCCATCTCCGGATAGTAAACATTTGCCAATGCATCTTTGATAGACAATGGAACCGCCGTATTATTAATATCTTGTGAAGTTAACCCGAAATGGATAAATTCTTTGAAAGCTTCGAGGCCTAGTAAATCGAACTTCTCTTTTACAAAATACTCAATGGCTTTTACGTCGTGGTTTGTTACACTTTCAATTTCTTTGATCTTCAGAGCATCAGTTTCAGAAAACTCAGTATATATAGCCCGCAATTTTGGGAAAACCGATACGGGAACCTGTTCCAGTTGCTTCAAAGGGATTTCGCAAAGTGCAATAAAATATTCAACTTCCACCAATACACGATAACGCATCAAGGCATATTCCGAAAAATATGCGGCGTAAGATTCAGTTTTAGTACGGTAGCGTCCATCAACAGGGGAAATTGCAGTCAGAAGAGATAAATTCATAAAGAGTATTTTTGTTGTTTTAGCAGATTATTAACTAAGCCTTAATCGCTTTAAATTAAGCCGCAAAGTTAATCAATTCTGTCGGATTAGAAAAGTTTCCGCCCCTCACTTGCAACACTGATTCTTTTTCTATACTTTTGTTTTGTAATTAGCGGGCAATTCGCCCACCGGGACGGAAATAATCCAGGCTTTAAGCCATTTTAGAAAAACACACGCAGTAATGAGATACGTTAGAATTCATAAGGAAGGCAGATTGATTTTAATAGCATTGGCTTTAATCATATTTTTCTTAAACTTATACATATTAACCAATTTTACGTTTGGTATTTTTCCAATTATCAATATCGTTGTATCTGCCCTGCTGCTGTCTTTCTTTGCTTATTTTTTTCGCAATCCGCCACGTAAAGTCTATATCGATGACCCAAGCCTGGTGGTTGCTCCAGCCGACGGAACAGTTGTGGTAGTAGAACCAACAGACGAATTGGAGTATTTTGGCGACAAACGCATCCAGGTTTCCATTTTTATGTCGGTTTTCAATGTGCATGCCAATTGGTATCCTATAAAGGGAACTGTTGTCAAGTCTATTCATCACAGCGGACGCCACATGGCAGCTTTTCTTCCCAAATCGAGTACGGAAAACGAACGCTCAACTGTTATTATTGAGTCGGAAGGGAAAACGCGGATTTTGGTTCGCCAGATTGCCGGAGCCCTGGCCCGTCGCATTGTAACCTACGCCCATGCCGGAAAAAAATGTCATTTAAACGAGCATTTGGGCTTTATCAAATTCGGTTCGCGGGTAGATTTGTATTTCCCGCTCGATACCGAAATCTTTGTGCAGGTAGGCGAATCAACCACCGGAAACGAAACCATCATTGCTCGTCTAAACGAAGATTAAATGACTCTCCGCGAAGCTCAAAACCAAGTGGACGAGTGGATTAAAACCTACGGAGTCCGGTATTTCGGCGAATTGACCAATATGGCCATTTTGACAGAAGAAGTCGGGGAGCTTGCACGTGTTATATCCCGCACTTACGGCGAACAATCATTCAAAAAATCAGACAAGGAAGCAAATCTGGCCGACGAAATGGCCGATGTGCTTTGGGTGCTGATTTGCCTTGCCAACCAAACCGGTGTGGATCTCACCGAAGCCTTCGAAAAAAATATGAAAAAGAAAACAGACCGCGACAGCACCCGCCATCTGGAAAACGACAAATTATCAGCCCCCTAAATCCCCCAAGGGGGACTTAAGACCTGATTCTGAATTTTGCAAAAAAACATAAAACTTAATTAAGTACACTTTCAAATTCCCAACAATAACTAACAAAACGATCCCAAAGTCCCCCTTGGGGGATTTAGGGGGCTAACATTATGAGCAAATTCGACAATCTATTCAAGCAATATAATTGCAATATAAAAGATGAAAGCGTAAAACAAGAATGTTGAAAAGATTCTTTCCGCACATTATGCCGAAAACGACAATACCGCAGTTTACAAGCAATGTTTGAGTCAGATTGATTTAACGTCTTTGAACGGTACCGACACACAGGCTGAGATTATTTCAATGGTAGAAAAGGTGAATGATTTCAAGACCGCATTTCCTACATTACCAAATGTGGCGGCAATTTGTGTATACCCGTCATTAGTGTCGGTTGTAAGAGATCATTTGACCGAAAACGTGGGAATTGCCTCGGTGGCTGCCGGATTTCCGGCTTCGCAGACTTTTATCGAAGTAAAAGTGGCCGAAGCTGCAATGGCTGTTATGGAAGGAGCTACGGAAATTGATGTGGTCATTTCTATCGGCAAATTTCTGGAAGGCAACTATCAGGAAGTATATGAAGAACTTTCCGAGCTCAAAGCCACTTGCCGCGATGCCCATTTGAAAGTGATTCTGGAAACAGGAGCATTGCAAAGCGCTTCGAACATAAAAAAGGCAGCCATTTTGGCAATGGCAGCGGGAGCCGATTTTATCAAAACCTCAACCGGAAAAATTCCGGTTGCTGCCACATTGGAAGCTACTTACGTAATGTGTAAAGCCATCAAGGAATGGAATGAGAAAAATGGCACAAAGGTTAGCTATAAACCTGCCGGTGGAATTGTGACTACCGAAGATGCCGTTAAACATTACACGCTGGTGAAAGAAATTCTTGGAAACGATTGGCTGAATAATACCATGTTCCGTTTTGGCGCCAGCCGCTTAGCTAATAATTTGCTAAGCTCCATCGAAGGAAAAGAAGTGAAGTATTTTTGATGTACGATTGAAAAAATTACGATTTACGATTAAATGAAATAAAATTGCTGAGTGTTCCAATCGTAAATCGTATATCATTAAATCGTAAATTTAATTGAAAATTTTAAATGTACGATTGCAGATTGCAACCAATAAAAGTACTGGATACCCCAATCTGAAATCGTCGATCTAAAATCTAAAATTCTCTATTTGCTGCATATTCGGCACATAAAATTAGCGATTGTTTGACATCGCTGTCCGCAAAGCCATTGAGTTCCTCGATGGCTTTGTTTTTAAATGCCTCCATTTGCGAAGTTGCATATTTTACACCTCCGCTTTTGTGCGTAAATTCCATGATGATTTGGATATTTTCCGGACTAAAATCCCGGTTTTCAATCCACGATAATATCTGGTCGCGCTCACTGCCGGAAGTATTCATCAAACTGTAAATAAGCGGCAAAGTCACTTTGCCATCACGGATATCATTTCCGGTAGGTTTGCCTATCTGGATATCGGGAGAGTAGTCGAAAATATCATCTTTTATCTGAAAGCAGATCCCCAGGTATTCACCAAAATTTCGCAGGTGCACCAATGCCTCTTCACTGGCATTTACCGACAGTCCACCAACTTCTGTACAGGTAGAAAACAATAAAGCTGTCTTTTTGCGGATAATCGTATAGTAATTATCTTCGGAAGATTCCGAAATGCGGGCATTTACCAGTTGCAGCAATTCGCCGTCCGAAAGTTGCATCCCGATATTGGCAATGGATTTTAAAACAGGTAAGTTGTTTGTTTTAACTGCACAACTAAGCGATTTTGAAAGGATATAATCGCCCGATAAAATGGCTATTTTGTTTGTCCAACGGGCATTTATGGAAGGTTTCCCGCGGCGCTCCAGCGTATCGTCAACCACATCGTCGTGGATCAAACTTGCAGTATGAAGCAATTCTAACGACAGTGCACTATCTATAGTAGATTGATTAACCTCTCCACACAATTTAGCGGAAAGAACTACCATCATGGGACGCAACTGTTTACCACTTTTCTGAAGCACATATTCGTTTACAGACTCAAGCATTGGGTTGTCCGTACTGAGTGCATCGGCAAATGTTTTTCCAAACAATTGCATCTCTTCCAAAATAGGTCTTTTTATGGTTTCGATAAAGTTCATCTGAACGCTTAAATTGGTGTGCTCTGCAAAAGTAAACAATTTTGCCGTTTGTTTAACTCTTATGGATTATTTCTGTCTAAATTTTAATTACTTTTACAGTCGTTTTGATATTCCAACCTATCTTTAACATGCATTTAAAGTCAAAACAATTAATAATTCAACGGCCAATAACTGAAAAAGTTTATTAATCATCAGCACAATAAGCAATTTTAGTTGTTATAATATTTTAAATGTTGCTTCCCATAGATTATACACCTATTTTATGAAAAAACTTTTTTTAATTGATGCTTATGCCATCATATACAGGGCTTATTATGCTTTCATCCGAAATCCCCGCATAAACTCGAAAGGACTAAATACCTCCGCCATTTTTGGATTTGTTAATACGCTGGAAGATGTGCTCAAGCGCGAGAAACCAACCCACATTGCCGTTGCTTTCGATCCGAAGGGAAAAACGTTCCGCCATGAGGCTTACGAACAATACAAGGCTCAACGCGAAGCAACCCCGGAAGATATCCGGTTGGCTGTGCCTATTATCAAAGACCTGATTAAAGCTTATAATATTCCTGCGCTCGAAATTGAAGGGTACGAAGCAGACGATGTGATTGGCACTATGGCCAAAAAAGCCGAACAGGAAGGTTTCGAAGTGTTTATGCTTACGCCTGACAAAGATTACGGGCAGCTGGTCTCCGATCATATATCTATGTACCGCCCTAAACATACAGGTGGATTTGAGGTAATGGGCCCGGAAGAGATAAAAGCCAAATATGAACTGAATAGTCATGAGCAGGTAATTGATTTACTGGGATTAATGGGTGACTCGTCCGATAATATACCGGGCTGTCCCGGAGTTGGAGAGAAAACTGCTGTAAAACTTCTGAAAGAATTTGGCAGCATTGATACTTTGTTGGAGCGAACAGCTGAACTGAAGGGCGCTCTAAAAACAAAAATAGAGGAAAATAAGGAACAAATCATTTTCTCAAGGTTTCTGGCTACCATTAAAATTGATGTACCTATCGATTTTGATGAAAAAAGCCTCGAACTTGAACCGCGAAATGAAACTGCTTTACGGGCGTTGTTCGACGAGTTGGAATTCCGGACTATGTCAGCTAAGCTGGGAACCAATCCTTTTACTTCGCTTCCACCCGACCAACCCACCACCAGCATTGCGTTTGCTAAGCCTAAGAAAGCCACCGGGCAAATGTCGCTTTTTGACCAACCAGAGGAAGAAGAAGTCGCTCCGAAGGTGCAGCAGCCAGCGCCCGCAATTGTAGTACCGGATGAAAATTTTACGGGGCTTCGAACGATAAATGACACACCACATAATTATATACTGGTCGACAATAAAGTGAAACGTGCCGACTTGGTTTCGAAACTTTTCATGCAAAAATCGTTTTGCTTCGATACTGAAACAACCGGACTGGACATGTTTTCTTCCGATTTGGTGGGAATGTCTTTTTGTTTCAAAGCAGGTGAAGCTTATTACGTTTCGTTGCCGGTTGATAAGGAAGAAGCCCGTCATGTTGTCCATGAATTTAAAGTAATTTTCGAAAGCGAGCATATCGAAAAGATTGGTCAGAATATCAAATTTGACCTGTTGATGCTGTCGCAATATGGCATCCAACTGAAAGGGAAATTGTTCGATACCATGATAGCACATTATCTCGTTCAGCCCGAATTGCGCCACGGGATGGATTATCTGGCTGAAATTTACCTGAAATACCGCACCATACATTTCGAAGATTTGATGACAGGGAAAGGCAAAAACCAACTAGATATTCGTGCAGTTGACATAAACCTACTTTGCGATTATGCAGCAGAGGATGCCGACATTACTTTCAAATTGAAGCAAGTACTTGAAAAAGAGCTGAAGGATAATTCGCTGGAAAAACTTTTCTATGAGGTGGAAATGCCTCTGCTGAAAGTGCTTGCCACCATGGAGCGCACCGGTGTTCGGATCGACAGCGAAGCGTTGCGGCAGAGTTCAGAAATCCTGACTGACGAAATGTTGAAGTTGGAAAAGGAAATTCACGAAATGGCCGGTTATGAATTTAATGTGTCGTCGCCGGCACAGGTAGGCGAAATCCTTTTCGACCGGCTAAAACTGGATGATAAAGCCAAAAAGACAAAAACCGGACAATACTCAACAGCCGAAGATGTGTTGGAGAAAATCCGGTCCAAACATCCAATAATTGGTAAGATTCTGGACTATCGCGGACTTAAAAAGTTACTGAGCACTTATATTGATGCTTTGCCTCAGATGATAAATCCCGTTACAAGCAAGGTGCACACATCTTACAACCAGACTGTTGCAGCAACCGGCCGGTTGAGTTCCACCAATCCGAACCTTCAGAACATCCCTATCCGCGATGCACAAGGTAAGGAAATCCGCAAAGCTTTTATTCCGGACGAAGATAGCATTTTCCTAAGTGCCGACTACTCGCAGATTGAACTTCGTATCATGGCGCATTTGAGTGGAGATGCCAATATGATGGAAGCATTTAACAGCGGGCATGATATTCATACGGCCACCGCTGCAAAAATCTACAAAGTACCACTGAATGAAGTCACTTCCGATATGCGCCGTAAAGCCAAGACTGCCAATTTCGGCATTATCTACGGCATTTCTGTATTTGGTTTGTCCGACAGGTTAAGCATTCCGCGTGTCGAAGCAAAAGAACTCATCGACGGATATTTTGCCACATATCCATCCGTGAAGAAATATATGGACAATGCCATTCAGCGGGCTAAAGAACAAGGTTATGTAGAGACCTTGCTTGGGCGCAAGCGTTTTTTACCGGACATCAACTCCCAAAACAGCGTAGTGCGCGGCTTTGCTGAGCGAAACGCTATCAATGCCCCTATCCAGGGAACGGCTGCCGATATTATTAAAATTGCTATGGTTCGAATTCAAAACCGGTTGGAGAAAGAGCAATTGCAGGCTAAAATGACCATGCAGGTGCACGATGAGTTGAATTTCACCGTTCCGAAAAACGAACTGGATAGTGTGAGAGCGGTGGTTGTTGAGGAAATGCAACAAGCTATCCAATTGAGAGTTCCGCTTATTGCCGATTGCGGAGTGGGCTCAAACTGGCTCGAAGCACACTGATTTTAAGCAACATAGACCTGATCCATGATAAACGATTGTTTTATTTTGTCGTTTTAATGTATAATTAAAGTTAAATAATTATTTTAATGCTACTATATTGATAGCATTAAAAATATTTCTAATATATTTGCTGAAATATTTCTTTAAAATGAGAGTCAACACAAAAATACGATACGGATTACGGACAATGATAGAAATCGCATCTTCTATAGATCCAAACGGCGTATTACAAAAGGATATTGCTAAAAGTCAGCATATCTCGTTGAAATACCTTGATCCGATTATTTCATCTCTCAAATTGAAAGGACTGATTACAAACTCCAAAGGACGTGGAAGTGGATATAAACTGACCCGCGAACCCAAGGATATTACGATGTACGATATTTATACAGCATTCGAACAAATTGTAATAGTTGAGTGCATAAATAACCTGAGCTATTGCGACCGATCGTCGCACGACTGTAAGGGCAGGAATTATTGGCACGAATTTCGTGATGATTTTACGAAATTACTTATGAAAAAGAATCTTGAGCAGATTATGCAAGATACTTATTACGAATGTAAAGAACTGGCTACCAGCCAATAAACAATTGACAAGTCAATTTGTTATATAAATAGTCGTAACAATATCAATCGCGCTATATTTTTTTAGTTATCAATGCTACCAATGTTATAGTATTTATATTATGTGAATTTATGGAAACAAAAAAGAATGAATTTAGAATTATCAAGTTGACTAGATTTTTTCGTTTAACTAAATGCTACTAATCCTATAGGATATATAACATATTATATTATCAATAAATTAAACTGTAAAATAAAAATTATGATTAAAAGAAAATTATCATGGTATTGCATGTTGGCTCTGGTGGGCATTATCGCAATATCCGGCAATGCTTTAACGGCACAAAGTCTGAAGATTAATCCAAAGACCTCTAGCATGACAATCTTCGGTACGACCAACGTTCACGACTTTCAGAGCAAGGTTACCCAGATCAGCGGAGAGTTGGTAATTAGTTCGAAAGAAGCCCAATCGCTGGTAGTGGAAATTCCGGTAAAATCCATCAAAAGTGGCGAAAAACTGATGGATACCAAAACTTACGAAACATTCAAAGCTGACAAAAACCCGAATATCACTTTTAAAATGACTGATGCCAGCGGATTGCAGGTAAATGGAAGTGATATTAGTGTTACGGTTACAGGCAACCTTACAATGGGTGGAGCGACAAGAAAAATAGCTCTGAAAGCGGCTGGAAAAATTGTAAGACCTGGTGTTTATCAATTTAAAGGCAGTGTGCCGTTGAAAATGACTGATTTCAAAATGAGCCCTCCAACGGCTATGTTGGGTGTGATGAAGGTTGGAGATGCTGTTACGCTCAAATATGATGTCACTTTTGAGGGACCAGCAATTAATTAAATTACAAGTTTTCTGATTTATTAAATAAAAATATGAACAACAAAACACAAGTAAAATGAAAAAATCAATCTTTACAGTAGCAGCTGCTCTTTTAGTTAGCAGCACTATGTTTGCTCAGTTTCGTGCCGGTGATAAAACTGGAATCAACGTGTTTGAGACACCAAAGACAGAAACAACATTTGATGGAGTAAAAGTAACATTTGGAGGGGGGTTCACCCAGGGTTTCCAAACTTTGAGCCACAGTAATGAAGCTGTTTCTGTTCCTAAGGCGGCTGTTAATCCTGTTGGATCTAGAGCAGGAAGTGATGCATATGACGCAACAAAATTGACACCTATCAGAGCTGGATTTAACTTAGCATCTGCAAACTTGGCTATTAATACTGTGTTGGCTGATGGAGTAGCTTTGAAAATGGAACTTAATTTGGCTTCCAGACATCATAATGAAACATGGGTTAAAGGTGGATTCATTCAAATGGACAAAATTCCGTTCTTGAAATTAGACTTTGTAGATAATATTATGAAGTACACTACCATTAAGGTAGGTCAAATGGATGTCAATTATGGAGATTCACATTTCCGTCGTACAGATGGTGGTAATGCTATTTACAATCCATTTGTTGAAAATTATATTATGGACGAATTTGCTACTGAAGTAGGACTTGAGGCCGATGTAAATTATAATGGTATTGTAGGTGTAGCTTCAATTACCAATGGTCTGCTGAAAGGCAATATTTCTGTCGTTGACTCTACGTTTGACACATCAGTTACACCTAAAACTCTTATTTCGGCAGGTAAGAACAATCCTGCTTTTATTGGCAAGTTAGGATATGACAAACAATTTACCGAAGATCTACGTGTTCGTTTGACTGGTTCTGTATATTATACGGCTGGTTCTGTTTCTAACACATTAATGTGGGGAGACCGCACAGGTTCAAATTATTTCGGAGTAATGGAATACGCAGCTCCTTCAACTGCTAATGCTTGGTCTGGACGTTACAATCCGGCTTACAGCGATAAACTTTCAGCTCTTATGGGTAACTTATTTGTTAAGTTTAAGGGGCTGGAATGGTTTACTACTCTTGAGTCTGCTTCAGGTCGTGGAATTAAAGAAGCAACTGGAGAACGCAAAACAACTCAATTAGCTACAGATTTAGTTTTCCGATTTGGAAAAGATGAAAATTTCTGGGTAGGTGGACGTTACAATGTTCTAAATTCACAGCAATATCTTTCAGCTGATTTACCAGCAGTACTTGCAACAGATCCATTATCTAATGGTTATGCATTCGAATGCAGTAACAAAAGGAATGTATGATGTAAGTATCGACCGTCTGGCAATTAGTGCCGGTTGGTTTATTACAAAAAATGTAATGGCTAAGATTGAATATACAAACCAAAATTATGGTGGATTCTTGTATAATGATATCAGAAGCAAAGGAAACTTCAACGGGTTTGTTGCCCAGGCTGTTGTAGGTTTCTAATTATTTGAATACTTTGAATATAAACCGGCAAGAACATCTCTTGCCGGTTTATTGTTTAATATATCTCAATAACTTGCGTAATGAAAAAGCTTGCTAGCACTCTATTACTGATTAGTTTATTCTTCATAAATGGATTGTTTTCACAAACAACGGTCAAAGTTGATTTAATGAAGAATAGTTGGCTTGCCATTAATGGTACAACCAACGTTTTGCCGTTTAAGCTAACTCATAACGGGGAGAAACTGTTGGGGAAAAGTATTACTCTGACAGCTACGCAAAATCAAAACAAGCTCTTTTTGAGCCAAAATCAACTGGCCATCCAGGTGAAAAACTTTTCATCGGACAACCCAATGGCGCTACGAGATTTTTTGAAACTTATAAAGTCTGACACATATCCTGCCATAAAAGCCCAATTAAATTATATAGAAACAGTTCCGGGCAACGAAAAAGACATTTATTCGAAAGGAAATGCTTTCGTGAACATAACTATTACGGGGATTACACAGCAATATTCCATTCCGGTATCGTCAAACAGACATGGCGATTACATCTCGGTGGTAGGAGGAAAAAAAATAAGTATTCGGGACTTCGGCCTTGAGCCACCCGTAGAAATGCTGGGACTCATAAAAGTAAGCGAATGGATTAGCATCGACTTCAGGATGGTTTGCAAACTGACTTTTGCAAAGGATGAACCGCTAGCTCAAAAATAGATACGCGAATAAAGTTTTAAGGAAGTTGAGTTTTATGAATAAAACCAATGAGTTCTAATATTTTTCAATAAAAATATCCTGACAATAATCAAAACTGCAAATAAAATTGTTATAATTATATCCAAATACAGTTTTGAACCGATTGATACATTGGAAACTAAGCAGAGATTGATTTTTGAATAACGACCTTAAAACTTAACGGATATGAAAACAACCAAGATTAAAAAAGTTCTGATTGCAATAGATTATGCCGAAACTGCACAGGCGATTGCAGAAAAAGGATTTTCGATGGCAAAGACTATGAATGCCGAAATAATATTGCTGCACGTTATATCCGAACATCCGGTTTATTATTCGGGCTATTCATATATGCGGGAATTACAGGTGGAAGTTAGTGCGGATTTGAGGAAATCGACCCAGGAATTTTTGGATAAGTTGAAAAAACATCTGGGAGATGTATCAATCAAAACAATTTTGAAAGACAGTGTAGACATTCCGGGAACCATTTTGAATACGGCAAAAGCGCTGGAAGCCGATCTTATCGTGATGGGTACCCACAGCCGGAAATGGCTGGAAAATATAATTATGGGAAGCGAAGTGGAAGAAGTGTTGCGAAAAACATCTATTCCCCTTTATATTATTCCGACTAAGAAACACAAGGAATAAACTGATTTACATTTCTACAAAAAAGAGCTATTCGTTGATTTTTCGAACAGCTCTTTTCTTTAATACTTGCTTTAACCTATATGTAGGCTGTTTCGTAAAGCTGAGGTCCGGCAGCTTTCAGTGCAATGGTATCCGGATTGTTGCAGTATTGCTCAAAGTTAGCAATATATTTGGCAGCCAGCTGTCTTGCTTTTGCCGACCATTCGTGATCAGAAACGTATGTATTGCGCGGATCCAGAATTTCAGTATCACAACCGTTGATCATTTTAGGAATTACCAGATTCAGTACCGGAATATTGATTGTTTCAACGTTTTCGATAGAACCATCAATGATAGCGTCGATGATGGCCCGGGTGTTTTTCAGCGAAATACGTTTTCCGCTTCCATTCCATCCCGTATTTACCAAATACGCCTTTGCTCCGTGTTTTTTCATTTTACTCACCAGTGTTTTGGCATACATGGTTGGATGCAGTGTGAGGAACGCTTCACCAAATGCGGGAGAAAAGGACATTTGAGGCTCAGTGATACCACGCTCGGTCCCGGCTAATTTGGAGGTGTAACCGCATAGGAAATGGTATTGCGCCGAATGTTCATCCAGGATAGAAACAGGGGGTAATACACCGTAAGCATCAGCCGACAAATAAATGATTTTACTGGCATGTCCGCCTCTGGATGGGGCAACGATTTTGTTGATATGATATATTGGATATGATACACGTGTGTTTTCGGTTTTCGAGGCAGCAGCTGAATAGTCCGGGGTTCCATCTGCCAATATAGTCACGTTTTCAAGCAATGCATCGCGCTTGATAGCACCCCGAATGTCCGGTTCGTTTTCTGCGCTCAGGTCGATAACTTTTGCATAGCATCCACCTTCGTAGTTGAATACACCGTTGTTGTCCCAACCGTGCTCATCGTCACCAATCAGGTAACGTTTAGGGTCAGCCGACAAGGTTGTTTTCCCGGTTCCTGAAAGTCCGAAGAATATTGCCACATCACCATCTTTGCCTACATTGGCCGAGCAGTGCATGGAAGCAATTCCGCGAAGCGGCATATAGTAGTTTTGCATGGCGAACATGCCTTTTTTCATTTCACCGCCGTACCAGGTACCGCCAATGATTTGTATTTTTTCGGTAAGATTAAACATAACGAAGACCTCAGAATTCAGGCCCTGCTCTTTCCATTGCGGGTTAGTGGTTTTCGAACCGTTGAAAATGACGAAATCAGGTTCACCAAAGTTAGCCAGTTCGTAATGTGAAGGACGGATAAACATGTTTGTAACGAAATGAGCCTGCCATGCCACTTCGCAGATCACGCGGATTTTCATGCGCGTATCTTCGTTTGTTCCGCAATAAGCATCTACAACATACAACTTTTGGGCTTTATTCAATTGAGTCAGTGTAAGATCTTTACAATGAGTCCAAATGTTTTTGGAAACCGGTTTGTTGATGTTGCCATCCCACCAAATGTGCTGGTCGGAAGTTGCATCTTTCACAATGTAGCGATCCTTAGGAGAGCGGCCGGTAAAAATCCCTGTTTCAACGGCTACAGCGCCCGTGTTAGTTAACACTCCTTTTTCGAAACCTTCGTTTTTAGGGTCAACTTCGGCCTGAAAAAGAACTTCGTAAGAATGGGTTGTGGACAACTTCAATGTCGCCCGAAATACCATACTTTGATAAATCTAAATTTGCCATTTTTTTTCAATTAAGTGATCTTATTTTATTTTGAGTATCTCGCGGAGTCACAGAACGAAAAGAGCATTTTTACACTCCAAAAGTACAATTTTTTTTGATAGCACAAAGTTTTCAAAAAAAATGTTTCTAAATTTATACATATGTTAATGTCTGAAATATAAAAATACACTATAGATCCAGCTGAAAAAAATCAATTTGTTGAAAAATAAATTTACAGACTTTGAGTTTTGTTAATAAATGGATTTGTCTGCGGACGTTATTTACATTACATCCCTCATTTGGTAACATTCATATACCTAATTGACACGATTACCCTCTCTTTTACAACCTGTTATTGAGTATTTTTGTGAGGTCAATCAATCTCGTGATTTTACGGAATACTAAATTTAAAAATGAACAGAGAATGGCATATTTTGCTTTAATGCTCTGGCCCTGTGAAATTTGTTCACTTCTCCAAATTCGACAGATAAATCAACTATTTTTGTAAGCGATTTATATTTGCATTGCTTTTTGGCATAGATTTAGTGGCCGTTGGGGCTTCAAATCAGGAATTCATAAAAATACAAACATAAAAAATAACACATGAAGAATCTCAAATTAGTATTTGCACTAGTAGTCTTATTCAGTGCGGGTTTGCAGGCAAAAAACACGCGCGAAATTCAGGACTTCAATCAAAACTGGAAATTTACGTTGGCCGACAGCACGTTGAATGCTTCAACGATTGTTTTTGACGATAGCAAATGGCGATCGTTAAACCTGCCTCACGATTGGAGTATTGAATCCGATTTTGGCAAGGATTTTCCGGCTACAGCAGGAGGTGGAGCACTTCCGGGCGGACTTGGCTGGTACCGCAAAACATTTACAGTTGGTAAAGCCAACAAACTTCAGCCCCGCAAGATTTTTATCGAATTCAATGGGGTTTATCGCAACAGCGAAGTGTGGATAAACGGAACTTTTCTCGGAAAGCGCCCAAACGGGTATGTATCATTTCGTTATGAGTTGACTCCTTACCTGAAGTTCGGTGGTAACAATGTGATTGCTGTAAAAGTGGATAACTCCAAACAACCAAATTCACGCTGGTATTCCGGCTCCGGAATTTATCGGAATATAAGGCTGGTTACAACGAGCCAGGTGTATGTAGATCAATGGGGAACCTATGTTACAACACCAAACATTAATACCGACAGTGCGGAAATAGCTATTCAAACCACAGTTTCAAATGCCATGCGCATGGCTCAGTCTGTAGGGGTAGAGCAATTTCTGTATGATGCCAAGGGCCAGTTGGTTTCACAAATAAAAGGTGCTTTGATGGTTAATACCGGAAGTTCCAACAAGTATTACCAGAAAATGAGTGTGAAAAAGCCGGTTTTGTGGAGTATTGAAAATCCGTATCAATACAAACTTGTTACCCGGTTGAATATTTTCGGAATACAAACCAATGAATACACAACCATGGTGGGAATCCGGTCATTTTCTTTTGAATGTAAACAAAGGTTTTACTCTGAATGGAAAGCATCTGAAAATTAATGGAGTGTGCAATCACCACGACTTGGGGGCTTTGGGAGCCGCTGTGAACGAACGGGCTCTGGAACGCCAACTGGAGATAATGAAAGGGATGGGTGTGAATGGAATCCGCACTTCGCACAACCCGCCTGCAACCGAATTGCTGGACCTTTGCGACCGTATGGGCTTTATCGTTATGGATGAAGCTTTTGATATTTGGAAAAAGAAAAAAACCAAATACGATTATGCCCTTGATTTTGATGAATGGCATGAACGCGACCTTGTGGACCAACTTACGCGCGACCGGAATCACCCTTCAGTTTTCATTTGGAGTATTGGTAATGAAGTAGGCGAACAATGGGGCGATACTCCTGCTGAAGATGTGGATTTGCAGGCGGCTAATATTGCCCTGAACAATAAAAAAGTAAACGAAACGGAAGATGTGAAGTTGGGCCGTTTGGGTAAAAATGCTTTACTGACGAGCCACCTTGCAGCTATCACAAAATCTGTTGACCCTACCCGCCCGATTACCGCTGCTTGCAACGGTACGCAAGATAGCAACCCGCTTTTCAAATCGGAAGCATTGGATCTAATTGGATTCAATTACCACGAAAATGAATTTGCGGGAATTACTACACGACATCCAAAGACACCGTTTATTGTAACGGAATCGGTTTCGTCGCTCCAAACGCGTGGGTATTATGTGAATCCGTCGGACAGCATCATCGTTGCTCCCAAGCGTTGGGATTTGCCTTATTCAGATCCAAGCCAACAATGTTCGGCTTACGACAACTGCCGCGCTCCATGGGGTTCGACCCATGAAAACAATCTGAAAATTGTAAATAAATACGACCATATCTCCGGACAATTTATCTGGACAGGTTTCGATTATTTGGGCGAACCTACGCCTTACTGGTGGCCATCGCGCAGTTCGTTCTTCGGTATTGTAGATTTGGCCGGTTTCCCAAAAGATGTGTATTACCTCTACCAAAGCGAATGGACCAATAAAGAATGTGTTGCACATTTTCCCGCACTGGAACTGGAAAAAGGGACAAACTGTTGATGTTTGGGCATACTATAACCATGCCGACGAAGTGGAATTGTATCTGAATGGCGTTTCGCTTGGAAAACGCTCTAAACAAGGCGACGATATGCACGTGATGTGGCGTGTGAACTACGAGCCGGGAACATTGAAAGCCGTTTCACGTAAAGCTGGCAAAGAAGTCCTTACACGCGAAATTAAAACTGCCGGCAACCCTGTCGCAGTGCGTCTGACGCCCGATCGTGCCACCATCAAAGCCGATGGGAAAGATCTTTCGTTTGTAACAGCTGAATTGCTGGATAAAGAATGGTAATGTTTGTCCGCTGGCCAACCAGCTAGTAAAATTCAGTGTAGAAGGCGACGGGGCAATCGTGGGGACTGATAATGGAGACCAAAACGAACATTCATCGCTGAAGAAACCGGAACGCAAATTGTTCTACGGAAAGGCGCTGGCTATTGTGCAGGGCAGTGCTAAAGCCGGAACAATTACACTGAAAGCCACAGTGGATGGATTGCCGGTTCAATCGGTTCAGATTACCAAGAAATAAAAGTTCGACAACAGATCTTTTAATTTGTGATCTTTCAACTTTCCCAAAGTTCTAAACTTTGGGAAAGTTTTATTTTAGGGGAGATCTATTTTTCCTGATTTGCACCCAGCCGCACAAAAGCATTATATTTGCAGTAAAAACAAATCAGTGAATAGGATTACAACAAATGGAACCATACATTTTAGACATTTGCTATTACTTTGTGCAGTAGCTCTGATATTTGTTGATTGCAGTACCACCCGAAGACTCGAAAGGCAACTTCATCGCGAGGTATATGGATTATTGGAGCTGAACGAAAGTGGAAAAGATAATTTTGAACTTTACCGGGAAGCTGCTTCGTGGTTGAAAACGCCTCACGTGGAAGGTGGTTTGACACATAAAGGAATTGATTGCTCCGGATTGGTGTATATGCTTTATAAAAATGTGTATGGAAAAACCCTGGAACGAAGTTCGGGCAATATGCTTCGGAAAAATTGCGACCGGATAAGGGCATCGCGGTTGCGCGAAGGCGATTTGGTTTTCTTTAGTACCGGAGCCAAAAGCCGATCCAACGTAAACCATGTAGGCATTTATCTCAAGGAAAATAAATTTATACATACATCTACTTCGCGTGGTGTAATGGTAAGCAGCCTGGAAGAAGATTATTTTCGTAAAACCTGGTTTTGTGGAGGAAGGGTAAAGCATTATCGGTAGATATCCTTATTTTGTTTATATCGATATATAATGATAAGTTAAAAGTTATCCGCAAAGTGACCTATTCAATCTGTTTAACTACTGATAGGGTCATTCGACCGCTATCAGAGTTATGTCATCCCTGTCAGCAGTCGGTACGACTCTGACAGCGGAATGGAATAAATGACTAATTAGCTCGCTTTGCGAATAATCATAATAAGTTATGGCCTTTTCTCCGATCAAACTCACGTTAATTTATATGTTTGAAAATGAAAAATTCCCTGACAAAATATTATTTGCCAGGGAATTTCCCACTAATAAAACTAACACCTATATTTGGAGAAAACCAATTTTTTTCATTATTCAAAACGGATAAAATCCTGCCATTGCACCATCTTTCAGTGCTGTATATGCTTGACGGTCTCCAATGGCTCCGCAATTCCTATTGATTATGCCCATATCGTTACTGTTACCATGAATGCCGGTATCCCACAGGAAGGGCACCATGCCGTAGTTTTTGGCTTGCTTAAATACATACTCGTAGAAATAAGCTCGGGAATGCTAAATGCTTAGTCAGATTGTCGCCGGTGAGCGTTGAACGACGAACAGCGCCAAATTCACCCATGATAACCGGAATGCCTTTGTCGGCAAATTTTGCTTTCATCAACCCGAATAATCGGGTTACTTCCGATTCCTCGCCCCAGGTGGCATTCCGTCCGGTATCGGTAGTAGAATGAAAACCATTTCCCCAATAATAGAACATTTTACCCCATGTTTCATCTTGTGTCAGTCCGCAGAAATTCCAGGGCGTGTAGTAATGCACTTCGGCCATCATCCTGTTCGAGACATTGTCGGTTGGCATTTGTCATGAATTGGTTTGTTTTGCTAATATCGGTACTCGGACCTTGAATAACAAGAATGCTGATAAGCATTCCGACCGCCTGTGGAACGCACAGCATTGATAAATGTCTGATGATAGGATAACAGAACGGCCATTTCGGTTGCATTAGTCCACATTCGGTTCGTTGGCGCCGGCAAACATTAAATGTTCATCGTAGTCGCGGAAATACACGGCAATTTGCTCCCAGATCGCTTTTTGCTTGGCATTATTCACATTTTGTTTGTCCGAGTAACGTTCTTTTCCAGCCAACCTCCATCACAGTGAATATTAAGAATGACATACATATTGTTTTTATAGCAATAATCCACCACTTCTTTCACCCTGGCCAGCCACGAATCTTTAATCTTGCCGGTTACGGCATTTTCGATATAACTGTTCCAGGCACAGGGTAAACGCACCGCGTTGAATCCAGCTGCTTTTACGGAATCTATCAGCAATTGTGTGGCTTTGGGGTTACCCCAAACAGTTTCACCACCCGGCACTTCGAGCGTATTTCCCAAATTCCAGCCCATAAACATTTGTTTGGCCAGTGTTTTGGCATCCGAAGTCATACCGGTTTGGTCGGCTGCTACGGGGATACTGTAATCGGGATAATCGGTACCAATAACCGATTTTGTAACTTGTTTAATTTGCACATATACCGTATCGGCATCTTCGGCGGCAATGGTAAGTACGGCATTTCGTGCTGTTTTGGCTGTGTTTTCAGCCACAGTCACGATGATATCTTTTTGTTTGGCTACGCCAAAATCGACAGAAGTAGTTACCCACGTGGCGGAAGAACTGACATGCCACTCGCGGGCTGTGGTGCTGATAGCAAAGGTATCTTTACCACCTTCGATATAAAAACTAAGCGTATCGGGCGATACGGTAAGTGTTTTTTTATCTTCTACAACGGGATCTTTGCAGGAGATTAAAAATAATAAAGGAAGAAAGAAAGTAAGTAGCAGGATTTTTTTCATTTGATGAAGATATTGAGACTAAGTTTCAATTAGAATAGTAAAGGCAAGATATAAATCAGAGGAAGGAGATTTTCCTTCCTCTGAAAAATAATGAAATTATTGTTTTACAATATGAACTGCCTTATATTCATTTTTAGCATCGTTTTGCTGACCCAACCATAAACCGTTAAGAGCAGTACCTGCTTTTGGATCTGCAATTTTCACCACTTTCCCTGTTAAGGTTATCCAAACAAGTGAAAATTCGTTGGTAAGATCGGTTCCGAAAGTAATAACGCCATTCGCCACTGAATAAGTATTAGCAATGCCATTCAGCGTACAAGTTCCGTTTGAGTTGAAAACATAGGTATTGCCTGCAGTTGCAGCAAATACGCTCACATCGCCTCCCCATTCGGCAAGTTTTGTTTTCATAGCATTCTGCTGAACTCCAATCATTTAAGAGTTTAGCTTGAATAATTGTACCTTTTGTACCTACTCCATCCCAACCAATCCAATCCTGAGCAATAGGATCATATTTCCAAGTGCCTATTAGATCTGCAGCTGTAAAGCTGGTTTTTACAGGCTCTGTATACGTAAATGTTTCAGGAACATAGGTGTATTCTTTTACACGGAAATTATAAAGCATCCAACATTTGTTTACATTATCGCCTTCATAAGTACGTTTTACGCGTACAATTAGAGCAGAATCAGAACAATGAAGAATTGTAACATTTTCTAAATCCGATGTCAGAAACTGGCTTGGGTTAGTTGCATTGCCATCATTGGTCATTCTGCCAATTTGTAATGGGAATCTTACACCTGAAGGTAACTTTAAATCACCCATTTGAGAACTTAAACTTGTCAATTCTTTATAAGCACCTGTTGTCATATTTTCCCATAAAGTCTGCCCGGAAGTTAATGCAGGATTAATAATATCTGCAGGCCTGTTATATACGTTAAAATTATACTTGCCTGTTTTTGTAACTCCATCCAAAGTGAATGTAACTACTCCAGTCGTTGCGTCAAACGATATTTCGCCGCTTTCAGGGTCTGTAATATCAAATCCACCCCATGGACCCCATGAAGTTTGTTTTACTACATCCCAGCCGGCTTCCTGATCGCCATAGAAATCGACAGGCTTATGGAAAAATTTCTTTTCTACGTCAAGCACCCAGGTTTTCTTAACGTTTGGTCCGCCGGTGAGGTTTTTCCAGATACCGCTTTGGAATAAAGTAACATCGCTTTGGGCAATGGTGAAAGGAATGGTATCGGACGAAATATAGTCGCCACCGTTGCTAACACTCAAAACCAGGCTGTAATCGCCCTGAATAGGCACGTAGAAAGTGTCTTTCTTCTGAGTACTCTGAACGCCGGTGTTCACTTCCCACAACACCGAAGTCATGGTAGTATTGTTACATTCAACCACCACATTGTTGTCTTTCACTGTTACCGTAAAGTCTTTGTCCTTCACCGGTTTGCCAAATACATCCGGTTCTTCGGTTTTACAAGCTGTAAAACTTAGAGCTAGCGCACCTAATACAAGTGCAAATAAACTACTTTTTTTCATGATTTATTAAATTTAAAATTAATAGAAATTGTTTGTTAGATTTGTTTGTTGAACCAACTTTTCCAAAGTTTTTGAATTTTGGAAAAGTTGAGATTTAATTTATTTCCAACCATCGTTTTGTTTTAATACATTGTTCGAAAGAGTTATCTGATTATTCGGAATCTGGCTTAAACCTTTGCAGGCTTTCAGTTTGGCTCCATCAATGGTTTTCGTTCCGGTGGCCTTGCCATTTTTGACAGTTCCGGTATATGTTACCGCATTGGCAGCATAATTGAGCGTATAATCGTAGCGTAGCAAGTCCCAGTAGCGGATACCTTCGAAAGCGAGTTCATGTTTGCGTTCTTTGCGTAGGGCATCTACACTGTACGGAACTGCTGTGAGTCCTACGCGGGCACGCACCTCGTTCATGTATTTGGCATTGCCGGTAAGTTCCGACAACATCAACAATACATCAGCATAGCGGATAACCGTAAAATCGGTATATTGGTTGATCTGGAACTGAAGCCCTTGTGCTGTATAGATATTTTGTGTTCCATTGCCCAGGCAAATATATTTTTTAGGATACAAACCGGTAAACTCGCGTACGTCATTATCGGCAATGAGCGAAATGCCATCGGCACTACAGTTCATGATGGAGAAATTGATACGTGGGTCTGTTGGCTCTTCTGCTTTCCAACTGGTTTCGAATCCGCCACTTACCGGCATGCAACCCCATGATCCATCGCCATAGCAGGTGTTTCCGAATAATGCTACCTGGCCGCTTCGCAAACCAATAAGACGCATTCCGAAAAATCCCATCGTTGGTGCCCCATGCTCCGGTAGAGTTGAATTTTATGGCCCAGACGGTTTCTTTGTTTCCTTCGCCAGCATAGGTGGTGGTTAACCCGATAGGGGTTGCCGATGCATCGCGAACCGAACATGCTCCGGGCCAAAGGTTTTTATATGCCGCTACCAATCCGTGACCGCTGGCATACACATCGGTGAGCTGCGTAGTAACCTGTTCTTTGGAAGTTCCACCAGGCAAAGCGGTTTTGTTGTAATACCCTGTGTAAAACAGAAATACGCGTGCAAGCAATGATTTTGCGGCAAATACAGTTGCATGTCCATCGTTGGTGTTTGCCCACTCCGGAGTCCATTGCGCTCCACTGAGTTGCGCATTTTCGGCGGCAAATAATAAGTCGGATTCAATCAGTTTATACACATCATCCGGATTTGCCTGAGGAATATTGGCTTCTTCCGGCTTTAACGGTGTGGTTACCAATGGAATATTCCCCCATAGTTTCACCATTTCGAAGTAGATATAAGCGCGGATAAAACGTACTTCGGCTTCCACCTTGTTACGTGCTTCGGTACTTTTCCAGTTAACCTGATCTAATTTCGAAATCAGCATATTACAGCGGTACAACGCTTTGTAGCTCGATTTCCATTGCGTTTCGTACATATTCACATCGGCCGGCGAACGGTCTTTGTCGAATTCATCCAACATGAGGTTGCCCACGCCATCCCCAATGCCACCTCCGGCAAAACATTCGTCGGACATGAAAGCTGGGACCAACGAGCGAAGGCAAATCGTCGCCGGTATAAATACTTTGCAAACCATCATAACAGCCAATAAGAGCCGTTTGTGCATCTTTCTCCGTAGAATAGTAATTTGATTCTACCAGCGTTGTAATGGGGTTACTATCTAAGAAGTCGGAACAACCTGTCAACAAAACAAGTCCGGCTGAAACAGTAAGTATGTTTTTTAAAATTTTCATGACTTTTTCGGATTTAAAAAATTAGAATTTAATATTAACACCAGCCAGAATTGTTCTTGGGCGAGGGTAATAACCCAGGTCGACACCTGAAGTGGATGCATTGGTACCGTAACCGATTTCGGGATCCATGCCATCGTATGCAGTAAATGTAAACGGATTCTGAACAGCTGCGTACAAGCGTAACTGATTGAGGTGTTTCAGTTTGATGTTTTTCGATAGATCATACCCAACCTGTACATTGCTGATACGTAAAAAATCACCTTTTTTAACAAACAAGTCAGAAATACGGTAGTTGGTGGTATTTGTTTGAGTCAGACGGGGAAGTTTGTTCGACGTGCCTTCACCGTGCCAACGATTCAGTATTTCAGTAGTGTAGTTTGCTTTTTCCACTCCTCCAAAACCACGTAGCGACTGGAAGATTTCGTTACCTGCCTGTCCGTAACTGGTTACAGAGAAGTCGAGAGCTTTCCAGCTGCAATTAAACGAAAGTCCAAAGGTAAAATCGGGGCTCGGACTTCCAATCATGGTTTTATCTTTTTCGTTAATCACACCATTTCCATCATAGTCAACAAAGCGTACATCACCGGGAGCGATATTCCTGCCTTGCAAGGTATTAGCCGGATTTCCACCCAACGAAGCCACATACTGGTTTACTTCCGATGTATTTTGAAGAATACCATTGGTTTTCCATCCCCAGAAATATCCGATTGGATAACCTTCCTGAGCGCGGCGATACACCGGGTCGGCATTGTTGTATGCTTCATTGTTAAGACCCTGAATAACATCATCTTCGGTCGGTATATTCCCTACCGTATTTTTATTGTACGAAATGTTTCCGCTTACTCCATATTTGAAATCACCTATTTTATCATTCCAGGTAGCTGATAATTCAACTCCGGTATTCGTTACATCTCCACCATTGATAAATCCGTTTTCAAAACCGGTGGTAACCAATGTAGGGGCTTTTATTAACCAGTCTTTGGTCACTTTGTTGTAAAAATCCAGGTTTACACCCAATCTGGATTTCAGAAAACGCGCATCAATCCTAATATTGGTTTGTTCGGATGTTTCCCATTTCAGTTTTTCGTTGCCCAACTGGTTGGGATACGAGCCATTGACATTGAATGTAGCACCGGGAGCAGTCAGACTTCCTTCCGGCACGCCCGCCCCATAGTAATAGAATGCGTTGGCAGTTTGAATGGTAGCCAGATACTGCCAGGCAGGTAAATTTTGGTTTCCAACCTGACCCCATGAAGCGCGCACTTTGAGAAAATCGAGGGTGCTGTTGTCGCTCATAAAGTCTTCGTTAGATACAACCCAGCCGGCAGAAAATGAAGGGAAATAACCCCAACGGTTTCCTTGTGAAAAACGGGATGATCCATTGGCGCGGAAGGTGGCATTGGCTAAGTATTTTTCTTTGTAATTATAGTTCAACCGTCCGAAGAATGACATCATTTTGGATTCATCGATAGGTGCTCCCTGGAAAGTCCATAAAATAGAGTTCGAAACATTGGTTGCATTGTTAATCCAGGCATGTTCGTAATCGGCAATCACTAAATCAGCGTTTCGAGTTGACATCCACTCGCCCTGAAATTCCTGAAACGAAGAGCCTACCAAAGCTGTCATGGCATGGTCACCCATTTTGAAATCATAGCTAATGGTATTGTCCCAAACCCACTTCATACTTTTGCTCAGATTCTGAGTTGCATAATCATTCAAATTATAGGTGTACATGTTTAGTTGATAAGCCGGAGTAAATGAGCGGGAACCTCCATTAAAAAGCATTGATACCAAAAACTGTTTTGAGTTTAAGCCCCTTCACAGGTTCAATTTCGGCATAAATATCGCCAGATTTTTCTGGTTGGTAGAGTGGCTTTCGGTCATATTCATGGTTGCGTATGGGTTTGCTTTGCCGGCTTCCCATGAAACCCATTTGGTACCGTTGTAATAAACATTTTCGCCCGTTACATTATTTTTCGATTTATTGGACAGGAAGTTACCTGCATTGTCGTACATAGGCAAAAACGGACTGGTGTTCAATGCCGCGCGAATAGGGCTTCCGCTATACAATCCACCTTCGTTAATACCGGTAGTAGCTGGTATGCCCATAGGTTAAATGCTGTCCAACTTTTACCAGATTACCAATGACTTTATGTTCGGAATTTACGCGAAAATTAAAACGCTTGTAACTCGACACATTATGTCCGCCAATAACACCATCCTGTCCGGTTATGCCTACCGTCATGGAATAAACATGAAGCATCATTACCTCCGCTTACGCCCAGGTTGTAATCGTAGATAGGAGCATTGGGAGCAATAATGGCATTCAGCCAGTTGGTATTGCCATATTTTGCCAGAAAAGCACCTTTACCTGTTGTAGAATAGAGCGGAGCATTACCTGAATTAATAGCCTGCTCGTTCATGATGGTGGCATATTGCCCGGCATCAAGTAAATTAATCTTTTTGGCAAGATTCTGAATTCCATAATATCCATTGAAAGTGAATTTGTTAGCGCCCTTTACTCCGGTGCGCGTAGTTACAAGCACTACTCCATTGGCAGCTTGCGCTCCATAAATGGCAGCCGATGCAGCATCTTTCAATACATTGATAGATTGAATATCGGCATTATTCAATACTGAAATATCGCCTTGCAATACCATCGACAATATACAACGGACCTGAATTTCCAATTGTTCCAATACCACGAATTGTTACATTCATTCCTGAACCCGGCTGACCAGAAGTTGAAGTAATATTAACGCCTGGAGTTTTACCTCTGCAATGCCTGCAAAGGACTTACGGTGTGTATTTTAGTCAATTCATCGCCTTTTACCTGCAATGTTGCACCGGTATTCAGTTTCTTCTTTCTGCACACCATAACCTATAACAATCACTTCATCAAGGATTTTGTGATCTTCTTCCAGGCTGAACTGTAATGTTTGCCCCTGTTAGCTTTTATGTCCTGGTGATATATCCGATATAAGAAAGGTAATAACCTCTCCTGTTTTAGCCTGTATCGTAAAAACTCCATTAATATCGGTAATTGTAGCTCTGACTTGTTCCTTTTACCTTTACACTCACGCCAATTAGTGCTTCACCATCTTTGACTTGAAACAACTTTCCCGGTAATTTTGCCACTCTGACCATTTGCGAAAGCCAGTCCAAATGAACAAAGGATTACCGCCAGCATTACATACTTATTCAATAAGTTCCTGGTTTGCCTTCGAACTTGAATTTTGTGATTTTCATTCATATTCATGTGATTTTTAAATTTTTAAGTTATTTTTTTGAATTTTAGTTTTATTTCCATTTTCTTGCCGTTGTAACTAACTGTTTTTGTTGTTTGTTGAATTAGTATCAATCCCTAACGGATTTTTAGCATCCATCAAAACAATTTTGAAATTACGTTCTCTTTACCATGCCATCAAAATTTCCTTTACGGTTTCCAGAATTTAGCATCTTAGTTTTATCGATTCGTACGAAAAGGCTATTTTTGAATAATTATCTTTCTCATAATTATAATTTGCGTTCTCATCTTCGTAAAGCGTGAAATTCACAATCCTTTCCTGCATAAACATAAATCGTCAGATCCGCTTGGGCTTCTTTGGTACTCTGAACCACTTTTCCCATAGGGAGAATACTTCCGGCAGCAACGTATATGGGCATTTGTTCGTATGGCGCAGCCACCGTTTGTTTTTGTCCTCCGGCAATGAATTTTCCATTATACAAATTGTACCAGCCGGCACTTTCCGGGAAATACACTTCGCGACTACGGGCTTTGTATTGATAAACCGGACAAATCATCAAATTGTTTCCAAAAAGGTATTGATTACTGATATTCAGTACGTTTTTATCATTTCCAAAGTCCATTATCAACGGGCGCATAATCGTGTAATCGTTGAAATGGCTCATACCTGCCAACGTGTAAATATAGGGCATAAGGCGATAACGCAACTGCGTGTAATAAAGCATGGTTTTGTAGGCCGGATGTGTTTCCGGCGCAATGTTCCAAAGCTCGCGATACGGAAATTGGCCATGTGTACGAAACAAGGGTACAAATGCCCCGAACTGATGCCAGCGTACGTTCAACTCACGCCACTCATCCTTATCCTCTGAGCCTTCTTTGGCTTTTTCGTACCGTTTTTCCACGCAAAAACCACCATTATCCATGGTCCAGTAAGGAACACCGCTTATCGAAAAATTGAGGCCTGCCGCAATTTGTGCCTTCATGTCTTCCCAGCGGGTGGCAATATCACCGCTCCATGTGGCAGTTGAATAACGTTGCAATCCCGAGAAACCGGAACGGGTTAGCAGAAATACACGTTTGTTATTGTCCACACTGCGTTGCCCATCGTAAATGGCTTCGGCATTCATCAACGCATACGCGTTAAAATATTCGGTAGAGGGTCCGAGGGCTGTTGGCCCGCAAAGCGCTTTGCGGTAAGGCATATCGGTACAGTCGCGCACGTTCGGTTCGCTGGCATCCATCCACCAGGCATCCATGCCAAGCGAATAAAGGTGTTCGTTCATTTGCTTCCAGAACAATTTGCGGGCATCGGGCGAATAGGCATCATAAAACGAACCCACATAACCAGGACCAACCCAGTCGCGAATGCTATCCTTGATAGCTTGCATATACATCCAACCCTTGTTTTCAAATTCTTTGAAATGCTCTGTAGTCTCATAGAATTTGGGCCAAACGGAAATCATAATCTGTGCATCCTGTTTATGGATGGAATCAACCATTCCTTTCGGATTCGGGAAGCGTTTTTTATCAAACTCATGGCTTCCCCAGGCATTTTCGGGCCAATAGTTCCAGTCCAGCACGATATTGTCAATCGGAATCTGCCTGCGGCGGAATTCTTTCAATGTCCCCATAATTTCATCCTGCGTTTTGTAGCGCTCGCGGCTTTGCCAGAAGCCCATGGCCCATTTGGGCATAATTTGAGCTTTGCCCGTAACGGTGCGGTAACCGCTGATAACCTGATCGGCGTTATTGCCCCGGATAAAATAATAATCGAGTTTCTGACCCATTTCCGACCAAAAAGATAAGCGGTTTTGTTCTTCGTCGGAAACCGGACTAAGCGCTTTCAGACCAATATACGAAACGGCTCCATCGGGCATCCATTCGATGCGGAGTTTATGCTTTTCTCCGGCTGTAAGTTTGGCAGTAAACTTATAACTGTTGGGATTCCAGGCCGTACGCCAACGTTCGGGAACAATGAGACTATCGTTGAGATACACTTTTACATAACCTGCATAGTACAAAATGAACCGGAAGACACCACTTTCCTTTGGCTGTATTTCACCATTCCAGGTTACAGCAGCATTTATTAGCGGAAAATCTTTGGGTAAATTTTTAATAGTCTGGATGTTTTCGTAATCGATGGTAGATTCCTGGCGTTCAACAAAAACGTTCTCAGGATCTTTGTTTATCATATAGGTAGCAGTCAGGCCGCCTTCCTTGCCATCTTTGTCGAACAATTTGAACTGATCCAGGTTAGCGTATTCACGAGGATCGCCAAAACGGCTGAGCGAATAATTGTCCCACAAAATGCCGTAATTTTTGTTGGACACAATAAATGGGATGGATACTTTGGTATTGTATTGGAACAATTCCTCGTTTTTTCCTTTATAATTGAATTCATCGGATTGATGTTGGCCAAGGCCGTAGAAAGCTTCATCGGCGGGGGACTCAAATACCTGGCGGAACGTGTAACCGGAATGTCCATCAACTTCAATGGGCTTGAAGGTTTTACCGCCGCCTTGTTTTTCCTGAAGAATGATGTTACCTTTCAAATCGGTAAACTGAACCTCCCCAGTTTTGAGCGAAACCAAGGCTATAGTAGTACCGGTTTTCAATAAAACGGAATCTCCTTTTTGAGTGGCGCTCCAACCCTCTTTTTGGGTTTGGGTGTATGCGGCAATTAAACTTGGTTCATCGGATAGCGAATTGGAAGGGGAAGCGGTAACGTGAATAATGTCATCGTTTATTACCTGCAGGCGGATGGTTTTTACGGCATCGCCCGAAGTTTGCCTCAACGAGATGAGAATGCCATCCGGCTTCTTTTGGAAATTGGATTGGCTGCATCCTACCACCGAGGCAACCGTACAAAAAAGCACAATTAATTTATACCTGATCATGAGTTTTACAATAGTATATTAGTTGAGAAAAGAATTTCCTAATTCAAGGTTATGCAAATGTACACAAGGGTATTTATTCGGGACGGGAAGAATGTTTTATTGAGTGGTTGATTTTGATAACTGATGGGGGTAAAATGTTTTCCGGATGGGAGCAGATTGATAACAAGGCTGCTGATCAGGTGGAATAACCCGATATTTTCATACATTTGTACTATTAAATCAAATGCTGTTGAACTGTATGAAGAAATACCTGATTGCCTTTGCACTTTGCCTGGCTGCAAGTGTGCAGGCCGAGATTTATAATTTTGCCCGGTTGGATAATACCCAGGGCCTGTCCAACAATGAGGTGGGATGCATTTTTAAAGACAGCCGGGGTTTTATGTGGTTTGGCACCAATTACGGGCTAAACCGCTATGATGGGTATAACATTAAAGTATATAAATCGATAAAGAACGATACCACCAGCCTTATCATAAATTCCATTCCCGAAATAAAGGAAGATTACAGCGGGAACCTCTGGATAAAAAGCAACCCCAACTATGTGGTTTACGATGTCAGAACCGAAAAATTCATACGTAACCTCACCCCGGTACTTGCCCCCATGGGTGTAACCTTTTCTCCAACCCTCGTGGAAATTGACAAACAGAAAAATTATTATTTCTATCAGACAAATGTTGGGGTTTTCAAGTATGATGTTGCGAAAAAAAAGTTGCTTGAGTTCCGCCAAACCGATCGGATCAATTCCATTAGCAAAGGGAATATTGTAAGTATCAAGCCTATGAATGGCTATTTCTGGGTACTTTTTCAATCGGGCAAACTGGAAAGATTTAATGAAAAGACCAATTCGATTGATTTCCGGAATAATTATGTTGCCGAGCGTTCGGCGGGTTCGTTTATTTCGAAACGCCTTTTTATTGATGCCGATGGCAGACCCTGGGTTTATCCGGGCATAGCCGACAAAGGGGTGCTATGGTACAATTTCAACACTTCAGAATGGGTATTCTTTGGCAACGATAAAAAAGATTTTTCGAATCCCTCCGACCGCCAGATTTCATCTGATTTTGTACGGGATATTGCTCAGGAAAAAAATGGCCGGATCTGGATTTCCACCGATCATGGCGGGGTAAACATCTTCGACAATAGACCAGAGTACCATAACTGTTCTCCGCCACGACCCGCTTAACCCAAACTCCCTGAGCCAGAATTCGGCCATCTGCCTGTATTGCGACAATACGGGAATTATGTGGGTGGGGACTTATAAAAACGGCATTTCGTATTACAGCCCGGGCATGTTCAAGTTCGACAAATCGCCTCTTTATTTCTTCAATCATCCCGACCTGGAAAACAAAGACTGTAATACCCTGCACGAAGACTCGAAAGGCAATTTATGGATTGGAACCAATGGTAGCGGCTTGTTGCAGTATTATCCACCCACAAATCAATTCAAACTTTACCGGCATCAGACAGATAATCCATCGAGTATTTCTTCCGACATTATCATTTCTTCCACCGAGGATAAAAAAGGAGATATGTGGTTTGGCACCTATCTGGGTGGTTTAAATCAACTCGCCGGAGGTAAATTTGTACGCTATCTGCCCGATGTGAATAATCCGAACTCCATTTCGAACAAGAGCATTTACAGCCTGATTGAAGATGAAGACCAAAACCTGTGGATTGCCACGCTGGGTGGCGGGGTAGACCAGCTGGATGTGTCCCGCAAACGCTTCCGCCGGCACGACATAGGCAATGTCCCGGGTTTATCATCGAATTATATTTTGTCGATGTATTCCAAAGGGTCGCCCCTGATTTACCTTTGCACGTCGCAGGGCATTGATGTGTTGAATACCCGCACCGGAAATATCACGACCGTTTTTAGAGATTCGAAGCTAAAAAACAAACTGTCGGATCTTATTATCTACAATACAATTGTCGATTTCAGAAACCAGATATGGATTGCCACTGACAATGGGATTAATATCTACAACCCGGCAACCAATCAAATCCGTTACCTGAACAAGTCGGACGGATTGCCCAGCGAACAGGTGGTATCGCTTGTCGAAGACGACAATCATAACATTTGGGCAGGAACCCGTAACGGGCTGGCTTTCATCCAAAACATAGCAAACCCGAAAACCAACGAATATCAATATTCCGTGGTTTCTTTTGATGAAAACGACGGGTTGTTGAGTTCCATTTTCAACCAGAATGCTATTTATAAGAATAAAAATGGCAAAATATTCATTGGATGCACCAAAGGTTACACGGTTTTCGACCCGGACAATATCCGGTTTAACCAAGTTGTACCCGCACCCCGCTTTTGCTCCTTGCTTATTGGCAACAAAGAAATACTTCCCGGCGATAAAAACAACAACCATATTATCCTAGACGAATCGATAGCACAAAAAAAACGTATTGAACTGGGCTATACCGAAAAGAACTTCACCGTCTGTTTCTCGGCCATGAGCTATATACACCCCGAAAAAAACCGTTACCGCTACATGCTGAAAGGGTTTGATGGCAACTGGATAGAAACCAAAAACGGTATTGGCTCGGCTAGCTACTCCAATCTGTACCAGGGGACCTACCAGCTAATTGTGTATGCCAGCAACAACGACAATGTGTGGAGTACCGAGCCTCTGATCCTTGAAATCGTGATCCTGCCGCCATTTTGGTTTAGCTGGTGGGCCTTTTCCATTTACATCATCCTGGCCATAGTGCTAATATGGTATATCGTGAATTTCAACCTCCGGAAGCAAAAACGTGAATTTGAAAACGCTCAGCGGGTGCGTGAAGCGAAACAATTGCACGAAATGGATGAAATGAAATTCCGTTTCTTTACCAACATCAGCCATGAATTCCGAACACCGCTGACACTCATTATCAGCCCGGTGGAAAAACTACTTCGGGAGGCTAAAACAGAATGAAGAAAAATCGTTGTTGTCCATCATCCATCGAAATGCCAACGGGCTACTGGAGCTTGTAAACCAGTTGCTCGATTTCCGAAAACTCGATGTACAGAAAGATACGCTGAACCTGTCGGTGGGCAATGTGGTGGCATTCGTCAAAGATATTTGCTACTCTTTTACCGAACTAGCGAACCGCAAATCCATCAATTTTTCATTCTCCACTTCCGTGTCGGAACTTCGTATGGAATTTGACCCCGAAAAAATGCGGAAAATAATCTCGAACCTGCTTTCCAATGCTTTCAAATTTACACCCAACAATGGAAAAATTGATGTAACCATTGGATTGGTACAGCAACTGAATGATCAAAAACAATTGTTGAAAATAACGGTTTCCGATTCGGGTATCGGCATTCCGGCAAAAGACCTGGAACGCATTTTCGAACGGTTTTACCGCGTTGAAAATGCCGGGAGCGAACACACCGGAACAGGCGTTGGCTTGCATATTGTAAGCGAATACGTCAGGCTCCATCATGGCGATGTAGGCGTGGAAAGCCAGCCGGGCAAAGGTTCTGTCTTCAGTTTTATAATACCTGCCAACCAGCAGGTTCACGAAGAGATTATTTCGCAAAATGGCGTGGAAGAAATGCCCGAACCCATTAGCCCCGAAGAAGAAACGCTGGCCGAAGACCACCGCAGCAAGCTGCCACTCATGCTGGTAGTGGACGATAACGAGGATTTTCGCAACTTTATTTCAGCTATGTTCACCGAAAGTTACCGCATCCTGAAAGCCGAAGATGGTGAGGTAGCCCTGAAGATTATCCTGGATAAAATGCCCGATTTAATCATTTGCGACGTGATGATGCCCAATATGGATGGTTTTGAGCTTTGCCGCCAGGTGAAACAGGACATCCGTGTGTCGCATATTCCAATAATTCTGCTGACAGCAAAAGCCGGCGAAGAAAATAAGTACAAAGGGCTGGAAGCCGGAGCTGAAGATTATATTGCCAAACCATTCAACATGGAAATGCTCACGCTGAAAGTGTCGCGCATTATTGAGCGGCAAAAGAAAACGCGCGACCAGTTTAAAAACAAAGTGGATATCACCACCAGCGAAGTGGAAATCACGTCAATGGACGAAAAATTCGTGAAGAAAGCCGTCGCTTTGGTCGAGCAACATCTGTCTGAAAGCGAGTTTCTGGTGGAAGACTTATGCCGTGAAATGGGTATGAGCCGTGTGTATTTCTATAAAAAAATCCTTTCGCTCACCGACAAAACTCCTTCGGAATTTATCCGCTTCATCCGGTTGAAACGGGCAGCTGACCTACTGGAAAAAAGCCAGCTCTTTGTCAACGAAGTAGCCTTTCAGGTTGGATTCAACGATCCCAAATACTTCCGGAAGTACTTCAAAGAATGAGTATGGCGTGAGTCCGAATGAGTATAAGAAAAAGTTTGAGAAATAAATGCGAACTGTACATATAAAACGACCCAAAGTCATTTTCAGATCTACTGTTGTTAATGCCGTTGCTTCAAACAAATAATATCAGTGAGACGAAGTTGAAATTGGACTATATTTGTTTGTGTAAACGATATAACGGGTTTTTGAACGCAAATTTTATGGGTGCAGTGATATTTCTGTCGCGAATAATCATTAATGATTATCCGCAAAGCGTCTTAAAGGCAACAATCGCCTTCTCAGCAGGGATCGACCTTGTTCGGTGAGCCGAACCAACGGTCAGCAAAGCTAAAAACAAGTAAGGACAGCGAAAAAACACCCATTGTTTGACGACCGAGGGAGGAGTTTGGGGATTTTCGCTTTCCGAGCGCTGGTTTTTCGAGTGAAACAGGCATCCCTGAAGACAGAGGCTGACCAAAATAAAATTTGATACAGCCTCTGTTTTTCCATTGAAATGCTTTCATAAGGAATTTCTACCCGAAGAAAAATTATTACTTCTAATCCCAAATACTTCGTTTAGGAGGGTTTCCGTAATTTTCGAATTGGTCTCCGTTTTCTCTTATGACCTGAGTTAGCTCTTGTACCGTGAAATCATAACCTTCGCTTATGGCTATTTCCACAAATCTTTCTTTCGTCATTACACTATCGTATTTTATCCGAAATTCTCTATCCTTGCTTCCTTTGGCAAGTAACTCTTCTACACTTTGTTTTGACATAAATTGTTGATTAAAAATTATTCGTTTACAAAAATAAGCATTTGTATACGTAAATACAATAAATAAAGTCATTTTATTGTTATTATTTCTAATTTAACATCTAATATCATACATATTGGCTATATTTATTTTCAAAAAGACATATTTATTGTTGTTCAGATACAAAAGCAGGTTGATTTTAGGATACGAAGTTCTTTATGCTTTCTCCGGGGCACTGGTTAATCAGAGTTGAATAGGAATAAAATAAAGAAAACAGATGGTTTTTCGACCGGGAGTCAAAGCGAAACCAAAAGTGAACAGGTTCCATATAATTCATTTTGGTAGACAAAATGCTCTTTGTGTGGTAAAAAAATGATATTCAGTCGTATTTATGAAATAATATTGTTTCCTTTGTAACATAATCTTAATACACTGATTCTGACACTTCTGATACAATGAAACCCTTCCATTTAATAAAATCATCATTACTCTTTATCCTGATCGGACTAAGTTTCACCCGCTCGCATGCGCAAATCCATTGGGAGTCAATGGTTCTGGAATCCAACACATGGAAATACCTTCCGGCGACTTCAGAACCGGCATCAAACTGGCATCAACCCGGATTTAACGATACTTCCTGGAAATCAGGCATTGGCGGACTAGGCTATGCCGATGGCGATGATGCTACGACCGTCACATCCTGCAACTCACTTTACATGCGCACCACCGTTACAATCCCAGATGTAAATATTATTCAGGATTTATTGTTGGATATCGACTACGACGATGCTTTTGTGCTTTATATCAACGGAGTTGAGTGTGCCCGCTCAACCAATGTTTCCGGAGCATTTCCGGCTTATAATGCAACACTGACCGTAGACCACGAAGCTAAAATGTTTTCCGGGGGAAGTCCTGAACGGTTTCAGCTGAAAACCTCTTCGCTGGTAAGGGGAATAAATGTTTTTGCCCTGCAGATTCTCAATCAGGGTGTCGGTTCCACCGATTTATCGGCACGTGTTTTTGTGCAAGCAAAAATTAACTATAGTTCAACACTCTACAACAAGGTTCCTACCTGGTTTACAACACCTGTTTCGTACACATCATCCATTCTGCCACTGGTATTTATTCAAACCAATGGGCAAACCATCATTCAGAACAGTAAAATTATGGTGGATATGAAAACGCTCAACAATCCTTTGGGAATAAATAACCTGACGGATACCACCTACGAATATAACGGAAAGATTGGAATTGAAATCAGGGGATTTACCTCCTCCGGATTCCCCAAAAAAAGTTATTCGGTTGAAACCCGGAATGCCGACTCCACCAACAATAATGTATTTTTGCTCGGATTGCCCAAGGAAAACGACTGGGTTTTTCATGGACCTTATCCCGACAAATCATTGATGCGCAATGCACTGGCCTATCATCTGGGGAACAAAACGGGTAAATGGTCGCCACGAACCAAATTTTTCGAATTATATATCAATGGTACTTACAACGGCGTTTACACCTTGGTAGAAAAGATTAAAAATGACAAGAACCGGTTGAATCTGGCTAAACTAAAAGCCACAGACCTTGCCGGCGACTCATTAACTGGTGGCTATATACTAAAACTGGACCGACCGGAATCAACCGATGTGGATGGGATAAACTATTGGGTTTCACCTTATCGGGCTCCTACCACGCTTCAACAAAAAGAGTATTTCCTGTTTGTTGACCCCGATGGGCAAACCATACAAAAAGAACAACGCGATTATATCCGCAATTATATTACCAATTTCGAAAATGCCCTGTACAGCGATAGCTATAAAGATCGTGCGGCGGGATATTATCCTTATGTTGATTTGCAATCGTTCGTGGATTATTACATTATCACCGAACTTTCGCGCAACCTCGATGGCTATCGCATCAGTACTTTTATTCACAAAGATAAAGATAGCAAAGGTGGAAAAATAACCATGGGACCTTTCTGGGATTATGATATTTGTTTCGGGAATGCTAATTTTTTCTCAGCAGGTAATACAACGGGTTGGGTAGTGGACGGCATGGGTAACGGCGATGCTTACGCCATGCCTTTCTGGTGGCAGAAATTCCGGCTGGATCCGTACTTCAATTCCATCCTTAAACAACGCTGGAATACGCTTAAAACCAGCTATATTAACACAACCCACATCAATAATTTTATAGATTCGTGTGCCAACGTTATGTACGATGCCGAGATCCGTAATTTTCAGAAATGGAACATCCTGAGTACCTATGTGTGGCCTAACAATTACGTAGGTGGTAGCTATGCAAACGAACTGACTTATCTGAAAAACTGGCTTCGGGATCGGATCACCTGGATGGATAGCCAGATCCAGCCCATCGTTGACATCACAGATGTGCAGGAGAAAAATGATTTGGTTATGGATTTGGTTACTTATCCGAATCCATTTACCGAGAGGGTAAATTTCAAGTATTATTTGGCTAATGCAGGCAAACTTGAAATAATCATCAACGATATGCTTGGCCGACAGATACTGCATTACAGCGAAACCACAGAACCCGGAATGCACACGATTCCTGTCACTTTAGATAAATCATGTACAACAAATGTTTACATTTACCAGATTTTTGTAGATGGGAAATATCGTATGGCTGGCAAACTTATCAGGCAATAGCAGACGTTACAAGTTAGTCTTTTTTAAGAACAAGATGCGGATAAACGCAGAATTAACGGTTCGAATACAGATTTTATCTCACCTTTGGTGAGATGATAAAGACATATATCTGAAATCAGCGACGACCTGATTTATCCACGTTCTTTTATTATTTCCCATGTTATGCTTTTATTGACACAAAAAAGGCTGCCTCAAAACAAATTGAGATAGCCTTTTAAAACATTTCTGTTCCGTGAAATCAATAGGTGTATTTAAAATCAAACTCTCCGTTTGTTAGCACAACAGAATCCTCTTTATATTCCGGAGCGGCCGTAAAAGTGAGGATTTTTATATTATTGAAGGTGCCTTTAGCTCCCTGAAAGTAGGTGCTTTCGTAATACTTTTCAACAACAATCTGGCCTTCGCCTTCTTTTACATAGCCGGTTAGTCCGTTTATCAATATTTCATTTACCCCAACTATGTTTTGATTGTTCGGTTGATTTGCCGTAGGCAGGTTGCCAACTATCGTATGATTGCCAGTACCCAAAATACCCGACTGGGATGTACCAAATTTAAAAGTCATCCTGATTGTTCCATTTGCATAAGTTGTTCCATTGGAAGCCTTCAATCCTTTTGCTGAGATTATCCCTGAAGTTGATTCTGTGATGATGTATGCAGCACTGAAATCTACACCATCAATCTTGCATTTAAACGTCTTCGGATCTGTACCCGTATTTTCATTACCAGGATCTTCTGTTGTGGGAGTGCAACTCATAAGAATAAAGACAGTCAGTAACAGCATTAAAAAGCAGGATAAAATGTTTTTCATATACATAAATTTTTATGGTTAATACTTATGCAAAAATAAAGGAATCGAACCGATACAATGTTTAATAATGTAAATCTTGACAAACTTATTTCGTTCCTGTTCGCTGTAGCCTAATTGCTCAAGTTTAGTCCGGCACGTCTCGCTATGTCGAACAACGGATGCCGGAGATTTTATAGACTACAGAGAACGTGGCAGTTTGCAACTGAACATAAAACAACAGTTACAAGTTGCCTTGGTTTTGAATTCAGGTTGCATTTCGCTAAACCTGAACTATTCAGATGGGTGCATTTAATAGATTTGAATGAAAAAGAGGTTCAACCAACCTAGAATTGGTGAACCTCTTTGAGAAAACAAACTTTTACGTTACAGATAAGCCACAATTTTAAGAATATTCTTATCCCGGTTAAACACAGCCCGGCTTTGATCCGGATTGAGCATATAACCTTCGATCTTTTCCATTTTTCCATCCGAATAAATGACCTCCATACCCGTTTTTCCATTTTGCAGATAAACAAATGGAACGGAGCAATAACTGAATGACAAATGTGGATCTTCACCAGATCTTTGAATAAATTCTTCAGTGTTCAGAATCACTGGATTTATCTTCAAACAACCATTTTCAACCTGCATGCCCAATTCGAAAAAACGGCTGATAATGTCTTCCTTCACCTGCCCGGTCATGCCCGGCTGCTGAACGCCCGCCATGGTTGGGGTGTGCGAATAGGGATCGAACGGAAACGAACCGTAAACCGCCGGCGATTTGTGCGCGCCAATCCCGGCTTTCACTTCAAAATAATGTTTTTCCAATCCATCAATCACGGTTTTGTCAACTTTATTTTCGGTGGCAGATTGGATATTTTCTCCAATAACCAACAGCAATTTGGAAACCATATGCCAGTAGATGCATCCAAGCCCTTCGTATTTGTAGAACGTCCCCGAACGGCCTGTAAACGACTGATGATCAAAAATTTGTTCGTAGACATTTTCTATCTCTACAATATCTGCATCAGTCACATTGAGGTTTGAATCGCTTTTCAGTTTATTCAACGCTTCACGCAGGAATCCGGCATTATTAAAAGCTGCATTGAAATGAAACTGTCCTTTTTTATCGGTGGTTATAATGCGTGTATCGCCGTTGGCAACCAACGTTTCGAGCAATTTTACGCGTTTTACCACTTCGGGAGCAATATTGTTTTTATCCACAAACAAAGGCAATTTCTTGTTCGGATACAAAATATAACTGTTCTGATCGGTGCGGTAAAGCGAACTGCAACGCAACGCATCGAGCAATTCAAGCGCCTCGCTAGCATTTAGTTTTTCCGAACTCAAAACCGCCACCTGCCCTTCGAGCATTTCGTACAAATGACGAACAGCAAGGCTATGTTCCGAAAAACCAACCAAATTATACGCATGATACATATTGTCGGCACGTTTATTTACCGCAATGGATTGGTCGATATACTCCAACGTAAGTTCAAAGAAATCGAGCAATTCCTGCTTCGAAACGTTTTGCTTTTTTTGCGAAAAGGAGCTGTAGATTTTGGTACGATAATTTTCTCCGGCTTTACCCAACTCATCCGCAATTGTTCTTCGCGTCGGGTTATTAAATCCTTTTTCGAGCAAAAATGAATTATCACGTAATGAATTGAAAATTTCATTCGAAGAATGCAACCATTTCAGACGAAATGCTGAAATCGGCCGAAACAGCTTCCTTATACAGTTCCAGAGCAAATGCCACAAAACGGCGCATGTAATAAAGCGTCACCATTGAAGCTCCGGTTCCAACCAGGGCATTGTTGGCATCATTCCATTCAGGACGCAAGGTGTTCATCCAAATACCCGCTTCGGGAATAAAATTACTCAATTTGGCCAACAAAGTGGCGAGCAATTTCTCTGTAAAACTCACCAGCATAACATTCGCCATTCGGATTCAAAACCAGCTTAGCATCGGCTCCGTAGGCCTTTTCGAGCTTTTCGATGGCAATATGCAACTCATCGTCGAAAAGAATGGAGTTTTTCGGATTTGCCACAATTTCTTCATAGCTTTTCAGGCGGTAGGGCACGTTGGCATAAGCAAACATCTCCTTGTCGAGCCACGAAGCCAAGCTCTCGGGATAATGGCTGCGCGAAACCTCCATCAGTTTGAGCAGGTAAATAATTTGGTGATCGCCCCAATAGCCTATGTTCGACCACGGATTTTCGGGCTCAATCACTTCCCATTCTATGCCTTCGTTGGTCACTTTGTACGGATTGTAACCGTCGGCTGTGGTGGCATTCAGAAACTTTGCAATAATTCCATTGATATAAGCCGGATAGGATAGTGAAAGCGCTTCCCAGTTCTGAAAAATATCGCGCCAATTGCCCTGGTACGAAAGCAGCTTATCGCCATTTTCGTCTTTTATATTGATATTGAACAAATTCCACGGACGGCTCGGATCGCCATGGCGACGACTAAACGTGAGCGGCAAATACTCCTGGAATAACCGGTACAGATTCGCATCATTTTGCTCATGAATAAGTTTATCCAACTCCGCATATTCAATCATATCAGGGAGCGACGATAAGAATCCGGCATGTTTTTCCCAACATTTCTTATTGAAATGCTGAATGTATTTATTAAGAAATGGAGTGTGAATCGTGTAATTCTCGCTATAAATTCCCCCCCGCATGGTGTTGAAAAGCACATTCGAAAAATGACGTGCCATTCCGTTTTCGTCAGCGGTTTGCTGAATGCCATCGGCTTGTGCTACAATGGCTTTCAGAGCCTGCGTTCCCTTAGCTATATTATGTTCTAAAACTTCTGAAATATTTTCTGAATTCTGAATAAAATCAATCAGATTATTTACTGCCGCAACATCCTGACCTACTTCCGCCACAAAATACCATTCTTTGGCTTCGTCAGCAGGCAAAGCCAGATCACAACAGGCCAAAATAGCTCCACGAACACCTTTGGCCTCCGTTTCCGGTGTTGCTTTTTCTCCGCTACGCACTGCATTCAACTGAGCAGAACTGAGCAAAAAGATCGCATTATTAAGCCCCTGATTCCAAACCGTATTGGCACGAAGCGATTCGCTTGGTTCAGCCCGGTCCACCAGGATAGACTCCATGCGGAAAAGGGCCAATCCGGCATTTTCAATCAGCTCCGTCTTTTTGTAACCATCCACCAAGGTTGAAAAGGTATTTTGCGTCAGCCGGTCAATTCCGGAAGGAAGGATATTCTGCAAACCATCAACCAGATATATTTCAACAGCTTCTTCATTTTCATTGGTTAATTTACTTTTTTTCACCCAACCAAAATCGTCGGCATTCATCCATGCATAACTGAAAGTCAGACCCAAATCAAAATTCTTTTCGGTGAAAATCAGTTTGTTTCCGATAGTGCTTTTTGCTATGGAACGTTCCAGTTTGTAAACACCTTTGTTTCTTTCGGAAAAGGGTTCCCACAGGTATTTTTTGCCTTCTTTGGATACGTGCAATATCGTCTTACTGCCTGTGATTTCAAACGAATCAGTAATTTTATCATCGGTATAATACGGGAAAAGCGCTGTATCCGGATTCTTACGACCCGCCGTCAGTCCACCGGTACTGGAAATGTACATCCAATGGTTGGAATCGCTCGCCAGGCTGATAAAAAACGGCTGCATGGCAGTCGTAATTTTTTATCTGATAATATTTCTCATCATCAATCAGGACAAACTGCCCTTCCACTTCTTGTTTTCCGGCAATAACCGGATTGTTTCCTATAAAAAAGTTGTTCATAAACCCCTATCCCCTAAAGGGGAACTAAATTAGTATTAATTGTTTAATTTTGTTACCGCTAGCATTTCTAATAAAAAAATGAATTATGAAGACGAACCTGCATAATTCCCCTTTAGGGGTTAGGGGTTTTCTCTTCTCAAATCCAAATCTTTCTTCATCAAATCAGTAGTTTTCGCATCGATTTTGTAGAAAATCATGAAAATGGCGCACGACATATACAAAATGCCCGGAATCACTGAAACCAACAATTTAATGCCCGTAATGGCTGTCTCCGTTTGGGTTACATTCGGAACAAACTGCGACAGCGTCAGAATCCATCCGGCAATGGCGGCACCTATTCCCCACCCTGCTTTTTGGGCAAAAACGGCAGCCGAAAAATACAATCCCGTGGCACGGCGACCGGTAGTCCATTCACCGTAATCGGCCGAATCGGCAATCATGGTCCACAGCAGCGGAACGGCAGGCGCATAAGCCATTTTGGCAATGATATTGAAAACGTAAATGGTGGTAATATCAGTTACCCCCGGCAAATAAATCAGCATAAAAAACAAACCCGAGATCAACGAACTGCCGATAAATACATTTTTGTTTCCAAAACGTTTGGCCAATGGTTTGGATAATGGAAGAGCCACAATAAGCGCTATTGTCCCTATCACATTGAATAACTGTACATTTTCTTCTTTACCCAGATAATATTTAAAATAATAGGCAATGGCTGCGTTTTGCATGGCAAACATAATAAATGAAACAATGCCTACAATGGCCAAAATAACCCAGGCCCGGTTTTTAAACAGATTTTTGAAATCGGCCTTCAATGAATTTTTCTGTTCCTTGGACGGTTGCACACGTTCTTTGGTGGTTTGGAAAGTAATGAAGAAGAACACCAAACTCAGTGCTGCAAACAAAAACACAGTATACTGGAATCCCTGCGCTTTGTCTCCATGTCCGAAAAAGTTTGCTAAAGTTAATGCTAATCCGGTAACAATAAACTGTCCGGTAAAGCCAGCAATAAACCGGTATGTATTCAGTCCGGCGCGTTCGTAGGTATCGTCAGTCATAACAGCTCCCAGAGCCGAATAAGGCAAATTGATCATTGCATAAGCAGTCATCAGCAACACATAAGTAGCACCGGCATAAATGATTTTGCCCACTTCACCGAAATTGGGTGTGGTAAAAGTCAAAATGGCCAGAATAGCATACGGAATGGCACCGAATAAAATATACGGACGGAATTTTCCCCAACGCGTATTGGTGCGGTCGGAAACAACACCAATAATCGGGTCGATGGCCATATCCCAAAACCGGGCTATCAACATAATTGTACCGGCAGCGGCTGCCGAAATACCATACACGTCGGTGTAAAAGAACAAAAGCCAGAACCCGACCATGTCCCATACGAAGTGTGAAGCAGTGTCGCCCAAGCTGTAGCCGAGTTTTTCTTTAAAAGACAATTTAGCAGTTATTTTTTCCATATACTTTGATCTAAAAATATTATTTTGAACTAAAAATTTCACCATCAGTGCCTTTTTGATAAATCCGGACATAATCCACATACATTTTAGCATCACAATCCTTTAAGGCAGTAATGCCATCCAAATGTCTGATCTGAGTAAAGTTACCACCAACAGCCAGATTGAAAAGGACAAAAAACTCCCTGTGAAAATAACGGGCCGGATTTCCTGCAACATCTTCCCCACCAATCGGCATCTCGAAATAGGGCGCAGCAGCCGGGTTCTTGTCTAAGTCCAGATACATTTTCAGGGCATTTTCATCCCAAATTAAAGTAAACAGGTGAAAATCCTCCTGCAAAGAAAAAGGATTGGTATTTGCTTTTGCGTAGTTCGGGTAACGCCCATGGTTAAACCGCTCGCCCCAGTGGCATGCACCATTGAAATAGCGGTCCTGTATTCCGTTTTTGATTCCATGCTCATTACCCATTTCCACAATGTCAATTTCGCCGCACTTAGGCCAGGCAGGATTATTCGGATAGCCATTCCCCAACAACCAAAATGCCGGCCAAAGCCCGTTAGCTGTCTTAGGAAATTTTATTTTGGCCTCAATTTTACCATGCTTGAACTCAATTTTATGTTGGGTCGAAATCCGGCCTGAAGTCACTTTATGAAACTTGTAGTTTTCCTTCCTGGCAGTAATAATCAGACAGTTTTCACCCGAAACCGGTTCTTTTCCAATTGATATATTTTCCTTACGGTAATACTGCAATTCCCGGTTTCCTCCACCCTTGCCATTGACTACAATAGTCCAATTCTTTTCATTCAGCGATGGATTATCAAAGTTATCTTCCCAGGCTAACTTGTAGTCTTGTGCCGTTCCAAATAAAGAGAATGTGCATAAAATGCCTGTCAGCAACTTTTGTGCGCAACGTTTTTTGGATCTTGGGTTACGGTCTGTTACCGCTGTCCCATTTTGTTTCAAATCTGTCATTTTTCTGTCAATTTTTACTGTGAAATATAGTGATACTCTGTTTTGTCTCTTTTTTATACTTTTTATAATTATCCGCATAAAGACCTACATTATTTCTAATGGGGCTTTGCCCCAAACCCCAGTCACTTTTTTGCCTTGACGCCAAAAAGTAACCAAAAAAAGTCAAGACTTCGCCCGCCTCACTCGAAAAACTTGCATTCAGTTGGCTGAAACCGTCCAAACTCGCTCCTTCGTCGCTCAAACAGGACAGTTTCTTACGCCAACTTCACTTGTTTTTCGGTTCACCGGACGAGGTCACTCGTTGGAAAGGTTTTGTCCATTTTGCAGGTCGTTTTGCGGATAATCATATACTTTTTTTTCTACTCCTGAAATGACTCCAAAAGAAGGTTCCAAAACCAATTAGTGATTTAGATCTTTCACAAAGTGGATACTTTTGAAATAGAGAAAAGGATAACAGGAATTTGCCACTCCTGCTATCCATTTTTCTCGTTAGATATTATTTCTTTATTACTTTTTTGGAAACTAATTTCCCGTCAATAGTTACATTTACAATATATAATCCTGT
>JASGLA010000001.1:0-112333 GCA_047600405.1 Paludibacter sp. | reverse complement strand
CAGGATTTACAACGTGTTGTTGTATGCCAGTAAGTACCGAATGCTTTTGTGTTGGAGAGAATGGTCGTATTGATCAGCTTATTTTCAATGAATATACTTCGCTGAACCTTCGTTATCCTCCCCGTTTTACGCTCGTTTATACCGAGGAGGAAGCCAATGCTTTGCTTCGGGAACGAAAATTTGAACTTATAATTTCCATGCCCAGCGGGGATAGCATTAATCCTTTCGAGTGGGCCAAACGGGTAAAAAAACAATTCCCCGATATTCCTATTGTGGTGCTTACGCCTTTTTCAAAGTCCGTTTCGCAGCGAATTGCCAACGAGGATTTGAGCGCCATCGACTATGTGTTCAGCTGGTTGGGAAATTCGGATATCCTGTTGGCCATTATCAAGTTGATAGAGGATCGGATGAACGTGGAGGAGGAATGTGAATTCGGTGGGAGTGCAGGTTATTTTGTTTGTAGAAGACTCCATTCGGTGGTATTCGTCCATTGTGCCGCACCTGTATAAATTTGTGTTTAAGCAAAGCCGTTCGTTTATGACCGAAGCCCTGAACGAACACGAACAAATGCTGCGTATGCGGGGGCGTCCTAAAATTCTTCTGGCCCGCTCGTATGAGGAAGGAATGGCCATTTGGGAAAAATATAAAAACAACATGCTGGGCGTGATTACCAATGTGAGCTACATGCAAAACGGCCAGAAAAATAAAAAAGCCGGTATCAACCTTTGCCGCGAAATACGGAGTTTCGATAAACATATTCCACTGATTGTAGAGTCTACCGAAGAAGATAATCATGAGGCTGCCGATTCGATAAAAGCAGCTTTTCTGAATAAAATGTCGAAAACGCTTCTTATAGAGTTGCGTGAAAAAATCACGAATAATTTTGGTTTCGGCGATTTCGTTTTTGTCAATCCGGACACGGGTGTTGAAGAGGCGCGGGTAGAAAATTTGCGCGGCTTGCAGGAATGTATTTTTGATGTAAGTGATGCGTCGCTTTATTATCACGTTTCCCGGAATAATATTTCCCGCTGGTTGTATTCGCGGGCCATGTTTCCGTTGGCAGAATTTTTAAAGAATATAAGTGTTGACAACGATATCTACAGTGATTTGGTGAACGTGCGTCAGATTATTTTTGATGCTATTGTCCATTATAGGAAGGTGAAAAACCGGGGTGTGGTAGCTCTTTTCCAGCGCGACCGTTTTGACCAGTATTCCAATTTTGCCCGCATTGGCAATGGCTCGTTAGGTGGCAAGGGGCGCGGTTTGGCTTTTATCAATGCCATGATTAAGCGCAATGAAAGCCTGGAACATTTTGCAAATACGCAGATTGTGATACCAAAAACAGTAGTGCTGTGCACCGATAACTTTACGGAGTTTATGGAGCACAACCAGCTTTATCCCGTTGCGTTATCGGACATAAGCGACGAAGAAATTCTGGCCCGTTTTCTTAAAGCCCGCATTCCTCACCATTTGATAGCTGACCTGATGGTGTTTTTGGGTGCCGTAAGTTCGCCTATTGCCGTGCGTTCGTCCAGCTTGCTTGAGGACTCGCATTACCAACCTTTTGCCGGCATTTATAGTACCTACATGGTTCCTTTCACCCCCAACAGCCGCACGCACATGCTCGAAATGGTTACAGAAGCCATCAAAGCCGTGTATGCTTCCGTGTTTTATCGCGACAGCAAGGCATATATGACTGCTACCAAGAATATTATTGATGAAGAAAAAATGGCTATTGTCTTGCAGGAAATTTGCGGAAATGCTTATGAAGACCGCTTTTATCCATCATTCTCGGGAGTGGCGCGTTCGCTGAATTATTATCCCATCGGAGCCGAAAGACCAGAAGACGGCATTGCCAATATTGCCATGGGATTGGGCAAGCACATTATCGATGGAGGCATGAGCCTGCGTTTTTCGCCTGCGTACCCAAACAATATTTTGCAAACCAGTACGCTTGAACTGGCTTTGCACGAAACACAAACTTATTTCAATGCGCTTGATTTGAAGCAAACCCATTTTGTACCACAAGTGGATGATGGTTTTAATTTGCTGCGAATTCCGGTGGGAGAGGCCGAAAAGGATGGAACGCTGAAATTTATTGCTTCCACTTTCAATCCGCGCGATAATGTCATTTTGCAGGGTCTTTACGAAGGCGGCCGCAAGATAATCACTTTTGCCAATATATTGCAACACAATGTTTTCCCGTTAGCCGACATTCTGAAAGAAGTGTTGCATATTGCCCAGGCTGAAATGGGGCGACCGGTGGAAATTGAATTTGCCGTGAAACTGGATTATTCCCCGGCTAAACAGCATGTTTTTTACCTGTTGCAAATCCGCCCGATTGTAGATAGCCGCGAAATGGTAAACGAAGATATTGGTTCCATTCCCGAAGAAAATGCTATTATAACCTGTAACAGCGCTTTGGGACACGGAATTACCAACGATACTTACGATATTGTTTATGTGAAACCCGAAGCATTTAATGCCGCAAAAAATCAGCTCATCATGGCTGAAATAGATAAATTGAACCGGAAACTGATTTCCGAAAACCGGCATTACGTGTTGGTTGGTCCGGGACGGTGGGGATCGGCCGATCCATGGTTGGGAATTCCGGTGAAGTGGTCGCACATCAGCAATGCAAGGCTGATTGTGGAATCAGGCTTGTCCAATTACCGGATTGACCCAAGCCAGGGAACACACTTTTTTCAAAACCTGACTTCGTTCGGTGTGGCTTATTTTACCATTAACCCATACCAGAATGATGGCACGTACGATACCGGCTATCTGAGTGCGCAACCTGCCGTTTATGAGTCGGAGTTTATAAGGCATGTGCATTTCGAAAGTCCCATTATCATGAAAGTGGATGGGCGAAAGAACAGGGGAGTGGTGATGAAACCGGAGGAATAATGTGGTGATAAGTTAATGTTATGATGTGGTAATTTGAAGATGAATTAATGTTATATGATGAGGTAATTCCCGTTGTATAAAAAATGAATTTTCAATCAAAAATGCTATATTTGCATCAGTACATTTTAGTGAAAGCTGAAATGTACTGTTTTTTGCTGTTTAAAATTAATTAATATTCAAATAATCAGAAAATTATGCTCAAAAAACATCCCAAAGGTTTGATACCTGCAGCTTTAGCCAATATGGGCGAACGATTCGGTTTTTATACCATGATGGCTATCCTGACTTTATTTTTAATGTCGAAGTTCAATATCTCCGGAACTGAAGCTGGAGTTTTATATTCAATTTTTTATGGAGCTATTTATATTCTTGCTCTTCTGGGTGGATTTATAGCTGACAGGCTTCGGAATTACAAAGGGACTATTATTGCCGGACTTATTATTATGTCGGCCGGTTATTTGTTTTTATCCATGCCGGGGCTTATCGCTACAAAATATATAGCCTTGGGAGCTTTATTGGTCATAGCTTTCGGAAACGGTCTGTTTAAAGGAAATCTCCAGGCATTGGTGGGGCAAATGTATGACAATGATGAATATCGCAGCAAACGCGATGCAGGGTTTCAGATTTTTTATATGTTTATCAATATAGGTGCAATGTTTGCGCCCTTCTTAGCAACCTGGGTACGAAATACTTTTGTGAAAATGCACGGATATGCTTATAATGCTGATCTTCCCGGGCTATGTCATCAGTATTTGGATGGTAAAATGGCTAACGAAGTTATAGGTGGGCGTTTTACAGAACTTGCAACAACAGTTTCAGACGGAGTTACACCTGTCAATTTGAGCGATTTTGCAGTTAAATATCTTGATGCTTTCAATACCGGTTTTCATTACGCATTCCTGACAGCGGTGGTGGCTATGGCTATTTCGCTGATTATATTTTTGCTGACAAAACGATATCTGCCAACACCTAAAGCTAAAACGGTTGCAAATAAACATACATCGGCCGAAGAGATTAAACAAAATGCGCATGAAATAAAGCAACGTATTTATGCGCTTCTGGCAGTTTTTGGTATCGTAATTTTCTTCTGGTTCTCGTTTCACCAAAACGGACTAACTCTCACTATGTTTGCCAAAGATTACACACATTTGTCAGGCATTTTTAGTTCGGCCGAAATTTTCCAGTCAATTAATCCCTTTTTGGTGGTGTTTCTGACTCCGGTAATCATTGGAATTTTCAGTGCACTTGCTAAAAAAGGCAAAGAGCCTTCCACGCCCAAGAAAATTGGTATTGGGATGGGAATTGCAGCTTTTGCATTTGTGATTATGGCTATCGGCTCAATAGGTTTACCTTTATTTACCGACGTTAATGCCCAGGGAGGACTTCCCAATGCTGAAAGGGTTACTCCGTGGTTATTGTTTGCAACATATTTTATTCTTACTGTTGCTGAGCTGTTTATTTCACCTCTCGGATTGTCGTTTGTATCAAAAGTTGCACCGGCTCACATGCAGGGTTTAATGCAGGGAGGATGGTTAACAGCCACTGCAGTAGGTAATTTTTCACTGGTACTAGGCGCCATGATGTACGAAAATATATCTATTTCAATTACCTGGACGGTGTTTGTAACCGTTTGTCTGGTTTCTATGCTTGTAATGCTTGCCATGGTTAAATGGCTCGAAAAAGTAGCAAAATAGTATCCACTTTTTTACTGGAAATTGTGAAGCGAGTAGTAAGTGAGTGAAATAATCACACACTTGCTACTCGCTTCTTTTGAGTTTACTTGTTTAGAGTTTAAATGATTGTCTTAATCCCACCCACTGAATTCTTATCTCTCAGCATTTTTAAAGAACCTGTTCCAACGGATTTTACCACTAAACCAACCTTTGTCTTTATCTAACGATAACCAGACTCTAACGGGACGCCCAACGATATGATCTTCCGGAACAAAGCCCCAATAACGTGAATCTGCCGATTTATGACGATTATCACCAAGCATCCAATAGTAATCCATTTTAAATGTGTAGGTTTTTTCGGGCTTGCCGTTAATGAAATACACTCCGTTTCTGACACAAAACCCAAAAAGTTGAAATGAACTTTCGGGGTTTTATTTTAAATAACAATGCGGGTGTTTTTATTTTAGGCTCTTTTTATTCAAAGAGATTGATTCCTGTTTTACACTGGACGAAAATTTTCCTTCCTCTAAAAATGAAATAACGTGTTTAATCACCTTTTTATTAAACAAAAGGCCTATGTGCCACGATTTTACAAAGACTATGTCTTTTTCAATTCCAAGTTTTGTCTTTTCCGGAATTAGCACCCCATCATTATCTCCTTTTACAAATATATTGAACCCACGTTTATTTCCAAAGCTTCCGGCTATCAGACCAACCTCGCAGGTAGGAATTGGATATCTGCTTGCACCCGTTACCGGATTTGTCGTCAGATTGTTTACATTTGGGCCAACGATAAATTTCAAAAAAGAAAATTGAGCGAAAAAATCAGCAACCGGAGAACCATTGTTGGGAGGTGCTATCATGATGATCCGGTAAATGAAAGGGAAAGCTGTCAGTGAATCAAGATGTTCATACATAGACCGAACCACCAAAGCACCCATTGAATGGGTAATAAAAGAAACGGTATCGTAATTTTCTTTCTGAATCTTATTAAATACTTCGAAACCTACAGAATCGACATCTTTTACCAAACTTGGATAGGTATAAATTTTACAATTGTATTTTTCTTTCTGAATGGCTTTGTATATACTGTTCATTTCAAATCCGGGCCCACCATACCCATGAATCAGGTAAACCTTGTGAGATGCCAGAACTCCAATTGTGAAGAATAATTGAATGAGAATAAGGAAGAAACTATATTTTTTCACTGTACACGATCGTTTTAGGGAAATAAGCTCTCTGAATATCTAAAATTGATTATTTCAGCCCCTTTTTATATCTGATTATTTCTTTCAGATCTTCCAGTTGTTCCGGAGTATCAATGCATAAAATAAGCGGGTTTAATTTTCCAACAGCTTTGGTCTCAATAAAATCCTGCTTTATTTTTTCGTCTATAGTCAAATCAAAAATCCCTGCCCGTGTTTTTTCGGTGAAATAGAAAGTTGTCTTTATATGATTTTCCCAGGCAGAAAGCCAGAAAACCGTTTTCTTCTTGTAAACCACTTTGCACATCCATGCTTTTCCGTCTTTATAATAATTCCATTCGGGCGCCAATTCAAACTCAGCACCGGTTATTGCTTTAATGAGTTCTTCATAAATATCAAAAACTTTTTTGCCCAATGCATTTTCCAAAACCTCTTCAGTGGGGATAGTTTCGGATTCTCTTAATAATAGAATTTCGGCCATATTATTTAACTTGAGTTTTAGACTTTTTTCGAACAAAAGGATGCTGTCATATTATGATTCTTCTTGAGTTATCTGATTTAAATCAATCTCAATTATTCTATTATCCTTTGTAAAGTATAGTTTTGATCCAATTTTACTCGCTTTCCCGGGGATATCTATTCTAGCTACAATTGCATTATTCTTATCAATAACAATTGTATTATCTTTATTTGTTAGAAAGCTAAGCTTGTTGTATTGCAGGTACAATTTATATAACTGATCGGTATTGTATTGACTGGTAACGTTTAAATATTTGTCGATAGCTAGGATCATATTTTTGTTAGTGTACACATAATGATTCAATGTATCTGTAAGAACCAAACTCTTATAAGCTGAGTCATATTTATTGTAAATATTGTAACTTAAAAAGCCCACAAGTTCTCCATATTTATCGGTTTCAACAGATTTCATAGTCAGTAATGTCCCATTTTTGACAGAACATTTAGCCAGCTTGTCTTTATATAGTATCAATAGTTCATCTTTACCCACTATTGATTCGTTTATTTTTCCCCTTTTTTCATCTACGGTATTTAAAAATAGTTTTTCCCCGGTTTTAATATCAAATGCAGCCAGAAAAGGCTTTCCTTGTTTTACCCGGGCATAACCTAATAGGCTAAAGCCGGTATTAATCATAAACAATGTGCTGTCCATGAGTATTATATCCGAACTGCTGGTCAGGTTTTTAGGAAGCGGGCTAGACCAGATTATGTTACCATCCAAATCCAATCGGGAAATTTTTTCTTTTGAAGCAAAATAAATGTCTGAGCTATCAATTATCACATTGGATCTGATATCCCTTTTCATTGCTTGAAGTAAGTATTCTCCTGTTGTAGCATCGTAATCCCAACCAGTACCATTTTTCAAGTTTACTGAATGCAAGCCCAATGCTGCAATAATGGCAATTGTATCATTAATCATGAAGATATCATTTAAACCAAATTCATGGTTTATTGCTTTTTTCCAGATTGTATTCCCAGTATTTAAATCTATTCCTTCAAAATCATTACTGTTATAGATCTGGTTACTGATATAGGGTATATATCCTATACCGATTTTTAATTGAGGATTAATAAAGGCAATGTTATTTCTTGCTTTCCATGAATTTTCTCCAGTTTCAAAGTCTAGACAATAAGTTTTGTTTAGCCCGGTTTTAAATATAAATTTTCCGTTTTGTTCAAGGTAATAGTTTTGATAATTTATTGACCTGTTCCATATTGTTTTTTTATTGGTAAGGTCATATAAAATCACATTGCCAATATTTTTGAGAAGTGAACCTCCTAAAAATAATCCCCTAAGTTGAACGGTAATCCGATTTGATTCGGTATCAAGGCACGAATGTTCAATTCTATCCGGAAAAAGAAATTCTGTACCTATAATTTCTTTATGGTTGAATATGTTTTCACCAAAGTTTCTTTCGTTATTTAAAACTTCTACATTTTGGGCAATGGCATGAAATCCAATGCAACTCAAGATTCCAATTAATAAAATTTGTTTCATCCGACTAAATTTTTTTTTGAGAGCATTTTCATTCCTTTATTCACCACAAGATAAAATTACCGGAGTGGTATGTGGGCGGATCATTTTTTTTGTTAGAAATTATATGTCAATCTTACCCCGGAATTAGTAAATCCAATTTTCAAATACCCAATCTTTTTATCAATCGGATAACCATTAATGGCTCCATTATAAATATTTATAGCTTTTATTTGACTGTTGTTTCCCGCTTTGTAAAAGAGAAATCCTACACCTGCTACTGCTGCCGAAGTTCCTAAGGCTATCCCCCAGGTATAATCCACACTGCTAATGTTCTTAAGTCCCATGACTCCAATAAATCCAAACATAAAACCTCCCACAAACCCAAAGAAATTTCCAACTTTATGTAATGAATTCGAGGTTCTAATTTTGCTTAATGCAGCGGGAGCGTCTGCAAATAAAACTTTATAATCAGTGTATGAAAGAAGTGCGCCATTCCTATACCCATATACTTCCGTGAATTTCTTTTCAATCGCGATTGTATCTTCCTGTGTTTGTGGCATTTCATTTGAATTAGATAAATTCGATTGCAAAGTATCAACCTGCACAGTCGTTGAGTTTAAAGTTTTTAATGTTTCCACTCCAAAACTACTGCTAAATGGAAAGCAAATCAATAAGATAATGAAAGAAATCTGTTTCATGTTTGTCGGTGTAAATTTGTTTTTAAAAATGTAATCTGTAAATTATGGTTCAGACAGATTTAAGTGAATGGAAATAAATAATGTCGTATTTTAATTTTAGAGAAAATGTATTTATTTCAATTGCCGTCCCATTTATGGGACGGATAAAATAATGTATATTCACAAGGCTTTAGCCAAATTTTAAATACTATTTGGCTAAAGCCCGCTCGAACTTGTTCGCTTTGCTTGCAAAGAATATGTTTTTACTATTAGTCCGGCAATTGATACAAAAAATAAGACATTATATTGTTCACATTACTTATATTTTGCAAACATACTAAAAAAAATGACATGTTAACTAAAACAACAAGCCTATTTTAAATAATCTCAAAATAGCTGTAACACAAAACTGCCCCAACTTTGCAGTCGGGACGGTTATTTCTGGTTATGCTATGTTATTTAAATCATTACTTTGATTAATTCAATACCATAAGACGTTTTTTTTTGTGTGATAATGTTTGCAAGTGCCTTACTTATAGTTAGTTGTAATCCTCGGCAAAGATAATTGTAATTTTTATTTTTGTTGTGCCGGAGTCACCGTATAACCCAGTTCCCGGAGTTGACTAATAATACCTTTTTCTCCAGGCAGGTGGGCAGCACCACTGCAATAGAGCTGGACTTTATCCTTTCGCCAGCCGAATTGCATTTTTACTAATATCGCTGTGTGAGTATTTGATAGATTGCAATAATCTGACTTAACGCGACACAAGAAAAGATCATAACTTATTAGACTTCGATGTAAACAAGAATAAGGGTGCTGATTGTCTGTAAAATGCTTGCTACTAAGGGCATTCGCTAAAGAAGTTATGCTTTCATAAGCACTTATCGAACTCACGTTAAGTTAGATATATAAGTCCTGATTCTATTCTGACATAGTATTTTACGGTTAAAGCAGGTGTGAATCTTAAATCAAATACACATTAACCTGGATAAACTCGGCTAATCTATCTTGAAAAAGAATAAAAATACATTCAACAACGTTTATTCCTTTATATTTTCTATTTTTGTGGCAGGATAATTGATTGGATAGAACAATCGTGAACTGTCTGTAGACCAAATGTATAGCCGGTTTTGTCATATCAAACATTTAATTTATGAGAAAAATAATTCTGATTCTATTGGTTTTAAGTAGTGTAATCCTTCATGCGCAGCAGGTTTATCGTACGCAGGTGTTTAGCCCGAACATAAAAACCCTGCAAACTGGCGTTCAGAACGAAAAATTCGTATTGCCGATTATTGACCTGAATGGCTCGGATAAACTTCAGATCCGTTTTGACGAAATGTCGCACGAGGCACATTCTTACAGCTATACCGTACAGCATTGCAATGCAGATTGGACTCTTTCGTCGCTCTCCAGCAACGAATATATCAGCGGTTTTACTACTGGAACGATAACCGATTATGCCACCTCGCTAAACACCACTTTTCTTTATACCCACTATTCGTTCAGTTTGCCGAACGATGACATGGGTTTCAAAATTTCGGGAAACTACGTAGTTTTTATTTACGAAGATAATCAGCGCGATAAACCTATTGCACAGGCTTGTTTCTGCATTGTGGAACCGCATGTAAGTATCAATGCTACCGTGCGTGGAAACACCGACACGGAACTGAATGGAAAAGTTCAACAACTGGATTTCGATGTGCTGATGAACGGTTACACGGTACGTGATCCGGCCACCGAAATAAAAGTGGTAGTGCGACAAAATAACCGGTTCGACAACGAAGTGGCCGACCTGAAACCAACTTTCATGTCTTCCAGCAAATTGAGTTTTATCAACAACCGTGCTCTGATTTTTGACGGCGGAAGTGAATACCACCGATTCGACATTTCGAATGTTTATGCAGCAGGCGAAGGAGTTTCCACTATCCGTTACGAGCAGCCGCATTACGATGCATACCTGTATGATAATAAGATACAGGCTGATCGGGCTTATATTCGCGATATGGATGTGAATGGAAAATATGTAATTAATATGCAAAATGCCAACGATGATAATACCGAAGCGGACTACATGCTTGTGCATTTCAACCTGCCAACGCCCGAACCGTTTTTCGACGGGCAACTCTACCTTGGCGGTGAATTTAATTACAACCAAATGAATGAAATCAATCGGTTGAAGTATGACGCCAATTCAGGTTCTTATTTTCAAACGGTTTTGTTGAAACAGGGCGGATACAATTATCAGTATTGGTTTGTGCCCAAAGGCGAACGCCGGGCTTCTACGCGCAGAGTGGATGGCAGTTATTGGCAGACATTGAACGAATATACCATTTATGTTTATCACCGGCCCTGGGGCGAACGCTACGACAAACTGGTGGGAGTGAAGGGGATTGAGTAATTGGTTGATGTGATAATGTGATAATGTAATGATATGTGATATGAATGTGATAGTATGCTGATTGGGATTAATAACTTATTGAGCAAAATCTGAGTGCTTCAATCGTAAATTGTAAATAAAAAATCGTAAATCAGTTTGAATCGTAAATCTAAAATATAAAATCGTAAATAAAAAAATGAAGGTTTATAAATTTGGTGGCGCTTCGGTGCGTTCGGCAGAAGGAATCCGTAATATCGCCCGTATTGTTTCGGGTGTAAGTGATGATTTATTTATTGTGGTTTCGGCCATGGGCAAAACGACCAATGCTATGGAAGTGGTGCTTGATTGTTTTATGAAAGCCGATCATGCCGGGGCTATCGAAAAGCTGGTTGAAGTGGAAAATTACCACCGCGAAATTATTGCCGAATTGTTTGCCGACAAAACAATGGGGGAGAACGCCGTTGAACCTTTGTTTCTCGAACTGGAAAAGCAAATTATAGACGGTGTGGGCGATGACTACGACCGATGGTACGACCGCCTGGTATCTTATGGCGAATTGATTTCAACGAAAATCGTTTCGGCATTTCTGGCTGAATCGGGGAGCGCCAATATCTGGTTGGATATGCGCGGCCTGGTTCTTACTGACAGCAACTTCCGCGAAGCGAATGTGCACATGCAGGAGTCACAGGTTCGGTTGAAAAAAGCGGCCGACTATAAACAGAACTGTATTTATATCGGCCAGGGTTTTATTGGAGCCAATATCAAAGGCGACCCTACTACGCTTGGCCGTGAAGGTTCCGATTACACGGCTGCGGTAGTTGGTAACCTGCTGGATGCCGAAAGTGTTACTATATGGAAAGATGTTCCGGGAATTTTGAATGCCGATCCGCGCATTTTCGAAGGCACTGTACACATTCCCGAACTGACCTATCTGGATGCCGTGGAGCTGGCCTACAGCGGTGCGCAGATTATCCACCCCAAAACAATCAAACCGCTCGAAAATAAACAGATTCCGCTGTACGTCCGTCCGTTTGGAAGTCCGGCAGAAGCGGGTTCGGTGATAAAAGCTTCTACCGATAAGCCGATTGACGTTCCGGTGCTGATTTTGCGTAAAAACCAGGTGCTGGTAACCATGCGTCCGCGCGATTTCTCGTTCGTACTGGAAGAAAGTTTATCAAAAGCTTTCGCGGTAATGAACAAACACCGCCTGAAAATAGCCCTGATTCAAAGTTCGGCTATCAGTATTTCGGTTTGCGTGGACAATAGCCGTTATTTGAACGGAGCCTTGGACGAATTGGGGAATGATTTTAAAGTAACCTACAACGACACGTTGGAGCTGCTTACCATTCGTGGTATTAACGAAGAAATCATACAAAAACACACTTCCGGACGGACTATTTTGCTCAGCCAGCGCACCCGCCGCATGGGGCGTTTTTTGATGAAAGAAAGAGAATAAAAATAAGAACGAGTCCTGAAAAATGCAATAATTTTCAGGACTCAATTCTAATATAGTTGATAATGAGTGCCCATGTTTTAATCTCAAACAATGGCATTTCAAAAAAATGAATTGATTCGATTCAAAACAATCTTTCCACAAACGGTATCAGTAAAGCAGTCATGATGCCCATAATGCCAATAGCCAGTCCGCTGATAGCACCTTCCAAAGCTCCCATTTCCATGGCCCGGGCAGTACCCAACGCGTGCGAAGCAGAGCCCATGGCAAGTCCTTTGGCAATTTTACTCTTAATACCGATACGGCGAAGAATTACCGGACCAACCAATCCGCCAAAAATGCCGCAAATCACCACAAAGGCCGCTGCCAGTGCCGGTACGCCGCCGTCTTTTTCGGCCAGGCTGATGGCAATAGGCGTTGTTACCGATTTGGGTGCCAGTGATGCCACCAGCATTTTATCTGCCCCAAGGGCTTTAGCAATAAGCACCACGCTTAGAATACCCACAATACTTCCAACAAAAACGGCTGTGAGGATGGAGATAACGTTTCCTTTTATATTCTCAATTTGCTCGTACAGCACATAGCCTAAGGCCACCACGCTGGGGCCAAGCATAAAGTTCAGAATTTGTGTTTTCTGATAAAAAGTTTGGTAATCGATACCCGTAATTTTCAAAAACGGGATGACAATCAGCATGGCAATGAGCAGTGGCTGGATAAGGGAAATTTTGGTGCGTTTATACAGGTAAACACCCAATAGGAAGGCTCCCATAACAAGGGCAAGCAGAAATACTTCGCCTGAAATTAACGGTCTGATTTGATCCACAATACTACTCATGATTTGTTTCTCCTTTCGTACGGCGTTTTTCAAACCGTTCCTGAATCAATGCTACAGTGATAATGGTCAGTACAGTGCTTATGCCAATGGCCGAAAGAATAGCTACAAGCGAATTGGATAATAATTCGCCGTAGGCCATCAATCCTACAGCTGCGGGTACGAAGAATACAGCCATGTTTTTGGTAATAACTGTAGCGGTGTCCTTTACATTTTCGGGTTTGATTATTTTGAAGAATAAACTCAGGAAGAGCAAAATCATACCCAACACGCTTCCCGGAATAAACCCATGAATGAGCAGGCTGAGCATTTGCCCCAGGAAATAAAAGAGAAGAATGTAGAAAAAGCCTTTGATCATGGGGGAAGGAAATTAGTAAACAAGTAGACTGGTAAAGAGTAAAACGAAAGACGATTGGTCTTCCGTTTTTACTCTTTAAATTTAGAAAATATAGCTTACTGAAGCCAATACACGGTGGTTGGTTGCCCAGGTTGGTGTGGCTACTAACCCATCACTTTGCAGTGTTCCGTAAGCAGCAGTGGTGTAATCATATTCCAGTGCAAATTTCAGGTTGGGCAGATTATAGCTTACGGTAGGGGCAATACGAATCAGTTCGTTTAATTGCGATTGTGTTTTGGAAGTGAATCCGTAACCATAGGCTATGTATTGCCCTTTTGCATTCAGAACAAGATCATCCTGAGTTCCCAGGTTGCGGCTGTATCCTCCCAAAATTCCAACCTGGATTTTTGAGCCGTATGTAACGTTCAACCATCCTGTCGCCGTTTTGATATTGGTATAGGTAGTATCGTTTGTTGTGGCATCAATGCCGCTTACCGCATATCCACCAATCATAAGCTGGTCAGTCAAATTCTGTCCGTATAGCGCTTTCCCTTTAACGGTCAGCAATTTGTTGTTGTACTGCGCATACGCAACAGCGCTTTTCGAAGTGATAGAACCTGCAAGTAATTTCAATCTTTTGATATCTGCACCGATACCTGTTGTCCAATGAGCTGTTTTGTTTTCCAGACCAACAAACAAATCAGGCAAAAGAGAATTCTTCAAATATACGTTTGAAGTACCAAGCGCACCCATTGAAGCGTATTGCATCTCGTAAAGCGCGGCTCCTGTAACCGTTAACGTGTTGGTCAGATTTTGTTTTACACGCACTTGCGGGCTGCGGTTAAATGGTTGGAATGGAGCGCCACCGTTGGCCGATGGAGTGCTTGGGGCTACACTTCCAAACAACGGATGCCACGTTTGTCCTACCAGCAATTCCGTTTTATCCCAGTTGAGTTTTACATAGGCCTGACGGATACGAAAGACATAAAAGTTAGTTCCGAAACCAGCAAAGTCAGCTTCAATTTTACCCGTCGATTTAGCACCTAAAACAGGTGTGCCATTGATATCAAGGCCTAAACGGGTGTTGACACTCAGCATTTCGGCCTGAGGTATAGCGTTGTTATCTTTTCCGGTAGTGCTATTCAACGAAACCGGTTTGGGGAATAAGAAAATGGCACCATCCACCATTTCCTGGTTTTGGCGACTGTTGTAGAAAAACTCATTGCCTACATAACCATAGAACTTAACTTTGGTGGCTGGCTCTTGGGCAAAAGCGAATGTACTAAAAGCGATTAAAACAAAAGGGAGTAGTTTTTTTAAAATCATGTTGTTTCGTTTTCGTGGACTATTTTTCTAAGTTTATTTCAAGAGGTAAATATTGCAGGCAAAATGAACAGTGGAGTTATTTTTGTGAATGCTACAGGATTATTGGCTTGTCAAATGTTCGATAAGTATTTTAATGCCAATGCCAATCAGAATCAATCCTCCTACAGCTTCCACTTTCACGTGGAAACGTTTGCCAAAATGAATGCCGATATACATCCCGATAAATGCAAAAATGAAACTTATCAGGCCTATGATAGCAATTGCTTTCCATATTATACCCGGGTAGGGGACAAAAACAATTCCGGTGGCCAGTGCATCGATACTGGTGGCTAAAGCCAACGAAAGGAGTGAAGTCAGTTTGAACGGGTTTTTCTCTTTTTCGCAGTCCGGGTCGTGTGGCTGAAATCCTTCATAAAGCATTTTACCTCCAATCACAGCAAGTAATCCGAAAGCTAACCAATGGTCGAAACTCATCATTTCTTCAGCAAATCCGGCACCGAGTGTATAGCCAATTAATGGCATTATAGCCTGAAAAAGGCCAAACAGGAATGCCATGCGGAGTGTATGCCAAAAGAAAAACTTTTTGGCACAAATCCCTTTGCTGACCGATACGGCAAAACAGTCCATTGCCAAACCGATACCGATAATAATGATTGATAATATATCCATAAATAGCTGTAAGCAGTAAGAGGTAAGGAGCAAGAGGCAAGAAAAGAGGTAAGGAATAAAACATAAACAATTTGCTTACCTCTTACTCCTTACCTCTAACCTCTGTTTTTTAAAGCATAGCTTTTACCTGATTGTAAACATTTTGTCCGGTAAAGCCAAGTTTTTCGTCCAATACTTTAAATGGAGCAGAGAAACCGAACGATTCCAGTCCCCAGATTTTACCATTAGCGCCTACCAAACCAAGCAGATTGACAGGAAGACCTGCAGTAAGACCAAAAATCTTAGCTCCGGTTGGTAATACGCTTTCCTGATATTCTGCAGATTGGTTGCGGAATAAACCTTCGGAAGGTACCGATACCAAACTGATTTTTACGCCATCGGCACGAAGCAGTTTGGCTCCTTCGTAAAGAGTAGAAACCTCAGAACCTGAAGCAACTAAGATTACATCCGGATTTTCATCGCTTTCTACAACATATCCACCTTTCTGAGCTTGTTCGGCTTCTGCCTTACGGTCAGTTGCAGCAGGAAGGTCGGCAATATTTTGGCGGGAAAGAATCAATGCAGTAGGAGTGTGGGTGTTTTCCATTGCCATTTTCCAAGACACTGTACATTCTTCCACATCGGCAGGACGAAGTACCAACATAGAGTTTTGTCCTTTGTGGTTTTTCAGTTTTTCCATCAAACGGATTTGAGCTTCCTGTTCTACCGGTTCGTGGGTTGGTCCGTCTTCTCCTACACGGAATGCGTCGTGTGTCCAGATAAATTTAACCGGAAGCTCCATCAAAGCAGCCATACGCACAGCTGGTTTCATATAGTCGGAGAATACGAAGAAAGTTGCACAAGCGGCTATCACACCACCGTGCAAGCTCATACCGAGGCTGATGGCAGCCATAGTCAATTCACTTACTCCAGCCTGAAGGAATGCACCGTTGAAATCATTTTTAGCAAATGCTTTCGTGTTTTTAAGGAACCCGTCAGTTTTGTCCGAGTTCGACAAATCGGCGCTGGTAACTATCATGTTTTCAACTTGCTTTGCCAGTTCGCCCAAAACGGTGGCCGAAGCTGCACGTGTAGCCTGACCTGGTTTTTGAACTACGGCATCCCAGTTCATGTTTGTTTTTCCAGAGAAGAAGAAATCAAATTTAGCAGCCAGTTCAGGATTTGCTTTTGCCCATTCAGCTTTTGCAACTTGTTTTTTAGCAATAATTTCTTTTAATTCTTCTGCCCGTTTAGCATACAACGCTTTTGTTTCTTCAAAAATCACAAACGGATTTTCAGGATTTCCACCCAGGTTTTTGATACTTTCAGCATATGATGCACCACCTTCGCTCAATGGCATACCGTGGGTTGCACATTGGCGTTCGAAGCTTGAACCATCAGCTTTCAAAGCCCCTTTACCCATAATTGTTTTACCAATGATAAGGGTAGGACGTGCTGTTTCTGCTTTGGCTTCTTTCAGCGCGGTGCGGATTTCTATCGCATCATTTCCGTTGATTTCAATTACTTTCCAGCCCCAGGCCAGATATTTCTGAGCTACGTTTTCGCTGGTAACATCTTTTGTTTCGGTAGAAAGCTGAATGTCGTTTGAATCATAGAACATGATCAGATTGTCTAATCCTAAGTGTCCGGCAATACGGCCTGCTCCCTGAGAAATTTCTTCCTGAATACCACCATCGGATATGAAAGAGTAAATTGTCTGACCCATAACTTCACCGAAACGGGCTTTCAGAAATTTAGCTGCAATAGCTGCTCCTACAGCATATGTATGGCCTTGTCCGAGTGGACCAGAAGTGTTTTCAACACCACGCATTACGTCAACTTCCGGGTGACCCGGAGTTGGACTTCCCCATTGACGGAACTGAGCCAGTTCATCCATGCTGTATTTGCCGGTGCAGGCAAGTACGGAATATAACATTGGGGACATGTGTCCCGGATCCAGGAACATGCGGTCACGGCCTTCCCAGGTTGGATTTTGCGGATCGTATTCCAGAAACTCGGAATACAAAACATTGATAAAATCGGCACCACCCATAGCTCCGCCTGGGTGACCTGATTTTGCTTTTTCAACTGCCGATGCAGCCAGAATACGGATATTATCTGCTGCACGGTTTAAAATTTGTGTCGAATTCATAAATTTATTAATTGGTTGTTATTGGTTTCTTTTTAAAAATGATAGCCTATTGTGTAATTAATCCCCCAGTTACCGGAAGCGCTGATGCCATAGCCCGGTATATACCAGGGTGCAACTTCTCCATCAATATCTTGAGTTAATAAGTTTTTGCTGCGGACGGTCCAGCCCATATATATGTGTTTGATTACCTCAACACGTACGCCGGCTGCAATTTCCCACCATACTTTGGTGGTTGCCGGAATATTTGAGTAATCTACAACCTGACTCCCTCCCCAGTAATCATCAGTAATGGTTGCGTTCATAATTTTGTATTTGAAGTTGGACATACCCAGGCGGAGACCAACTAAGAATAAATTGTTAGTCGGCTTTGAGTCTTCTTTCTTTTTCAAAATATTGAAATCAACTCCTATTCGTCCAAAAGGGGCGTTGGTGCTAAAGCCAATGTTGTTCGCAGTAGTTTTATTTGCCCCTGCAACTCCAAGCTCCACTACAGGGTAGTACTTATGCTTTAAATCCACTTGTAAGCCGGCTTCGTAAGAGTAAGTAACGCCATTTGAAAGAGCCGAGGCAACCACCGATGCAACATCGGCCTGAAGCATGAAACCGTTGTAAAAGGGTGTCCGGGTGCTGTCAGCCTTTTCAACTGTTTTTTTCTGAGCGTAAGCCGTACCTGCAGCCAAACACAACAAAATGCTAATTATATAATTTGATATGTTCCTGGGCACTGGTTGAGGGGTTTACATCGTGAATAGTGATACTTGCCGAATCGAGAAAGTGTTTGGTGGTAATTACCGAATCAATGCTATGCGTTTTTATACAGCCGCATTCAAGCGACAAATAAGTATCGAAATTGGAGTGCAAAATAGTCACTGTATCGATGATGTCGTTGAACGTAACCTGAAACTGTGAAGCAGTCTGGAATTTGTTCAGCGGAAGGGTCATACTGGACATTTTTTTCTTATTATACAAAATGGAATCAACGCCTACTCCCTTTATTGTCATGCTGTCAATAGTCAGATACGCGGCTGTTCTGGTTTTGGTTGTCGGGTTATACGTAACACGGTATACGGCAGCCTGCATTTTTACATACCTGTCTTTCCGGCATTGTTCATTGTTGTTACATGCAGTTGTAACCATAATGGCAAGCAAAAGGATTATGTTTATTATGTGCTTCATTTCATGTGTTGGTTAGTCCTGAAGTTTTAGAAATAATTCCTGACTTCGTTTTTAAGTTTGTCTATGGCTAGTTCCGTCGGGGTTTGTTCGGTTACGCCGTATACATGAATTATAAGTTCAGCCAATCCGCCGGCCGATTCATTGGGCTCGCATTTTGCTGCGCAGGTATTTACCAATTGCAATAAACTTTCCTGAGCCCCACGGATATACCTCCATGCATTGTCGCTTACATAAATTTGCTGGGAAAGATTGTGCGAAAACTCCTGGCGAATGGTGTTTAGTAGCTGTGCGTGAAACTCCTGGTTTGTCATCCCCGGTTTTGCAACATTCAGAATCAGAGTGGCCGGAGTTGTGCGTTCCAAAACAAGCATAAGCCTTTCGTATGCACGAAGCCGGATAGGAGTGATGGTTGCCGAATTATTTTTACGCAACTCAAAAATGCGTCGCTTTTCCTCGTTGCGGAGTAATTTATCAATAAGTAAATAAGCAGTTAGTAATACAAGTAATGCAGGTAATACTATTTTAAGAATATCTATTGTTTCCATTATTTCTCTACAAGTTGGCCTTATTTCCGTTTTTATGATTTACCACTACCGGAGTTATTGTAACCAAACAACCATTGGGCATTTGCCGCAATTCAGTTTCAATGGTTTTAAAAAACGATTCAAGAACTTCAGTTTTATCAATCATTTCAATAATTACCGGGCATTTTTCAGTCCGTTTCCAGAAACAAAACCAGTGAAATATGCTGCTTTTTTCAAAATCCCTTATTCCCCGGTAAACTGCTGTTCCGGTAATTCCTTGTTTATTTGCCAATGATACCAAATGCTCATACAGCAAATTATTACCGATCTTGTCGGTACTACAAGCACAAATCTTTAGGGTACTTTTTTCAGAAAAACTCATTTTTACAATAAATATTAGTTGTAAGGTAGTTTCTTAAAATCAGCAAAAGACAAGCGAGTAATACAGTATTCAATTTATAGTAAAACCGGCAAACTGTTCGTTTGACAGCCAGGTTTTAGGCCTGAAAATATTTTATCCCCAAAGGATTATAGTAAAAAGACGTACAACAGGTAAAATTATCTCACTTTAATTTTCCGGTTGTTCGAAAAAGAAAATTAAATTTCCTTTTCAATCTGATAGTTATTACGTTCTGTTGAGTTTCTTGTAACAATCTCGCCCAGGAAACCGGCCAGAAACAGCTGGGTGCCCAATATCATTGCTAAAATGGCAAGATAGAAGTAAGGACTTTCGGTAACCAGCGGCGCTTTCACATGCTCGAAAATTGCAACCAGTTTGTTTACGCCTACAGCTATCACCGCCAGAAATCCGAGAACAAACATTAAGCTGCCGTATAATCCGAAAAAGTGCATTGGCTTTTTCCCGAATTTAGACAGAAACCATAAGCTGATCAAATCCAGGTACCCATTTACAAAACGATTCAATCCGAATTTGGTTTCGCCAAACTCGCGTTTGCGGTGTTCCACCACTTTTTCAGCAATATTTGTAAATCCGGCATTTTTTGCCAGAAAAGGTATGTAGCGGTGCATTTCGCCATACACTTCAATGTTTTTAACCACTTCTTTCCTGTAGGCTTTCAGGCCGCAGTTCATATCATGAAGTTTCAGACCTGTAACCTTGCGGGCAGTGGCATTGTAAATTTTTGAAGGAATGTTTTTGGTCAACTTGGAGTCGTAACGTTTCTTCTTCCAGCCCGATACCAAATCGTAATTGTCGTTCTTTATCATTGAAAACAACTCAGGAATTTCATCCGGACTGTCCTGCAAATCGGCATCCATGGTGATAACCACATCGCCTTGCGCGGCATGGAACCCGCAGTACAAAGCCGGCGATTTTCCGTAGTTGTGCCGGAATTTGATTCCCCTCACGTGGTTGGATTTTTGCTGAAGCGCTTCAACCACCTCCCACGATTTATCCGTACTTCCATCATTTACAAAAATGACTTCGTACGAAAATTTATTTGCAGTCATAACGCGTTCAATCCATTCAAACAGTTTTGGAATCGATTCTTCTTCGTTATAAAGCGGTACAACTATTGAAATATCCATATTGCAAATTTATCAGTTAATCTGTTGTGTTTTTAGTTTCGGTAAATTAAAAAAGGCTTTTCTCTTTTTTGATAAATGCAGCCATAATTAGTCCGACAAACGTTCCTAAAAGCATATTCGACCAAATATAAAGCAAAGAGAAATTAAGCGGTTTGAACATTTTTTCGGCTTGTTCCATTTCCGGAGTGTTCATGGGGAATTTCATTGCTTCTAAAACCTTCATGGTTTCCTGATATATACTTTCGAGATAAGTTTGGTCGATAAACCGCAGGTAAATGAATTTAACTACTGTGGAGATTAGAGCGGCGTAGAAAAATATAAGCAGAATATATAAAAACGCTCTGCCATAGGTTATTGAGCCTTCGCAATCAACATCGCGAAAGCGAATGGCAATTTTGTAAAGCATTACCAAAATTATCAGTGCAACTGCATATGTAAGCAATGCTAAAGCGCTGATTCCGGAAACAGATAAAAGAAAGTTTACTGAAAAAATTGCGCCAAGGATCAACCCATTGTGCATGGCTGATTTCATGATGTTTGGTTGCATACTATTTGCTTTTTGATAATAATTTGCAAAAGTACAAAAAAACTGCTATAATCGAAAGTTTAAGAAACATTTATGTATAATGTTCATTTCTCATTTACACAGGTTATAAGCATTATTTATAGTTCAATAGTTTTTGTTTTCGGCTTGTAAATTTCACGCTGGCGGTAAATAAAAAAATGGAAGCGATTTTAGTCACTTCCATTTTTATTCAGGTTGAAGTTCTTGGAATAACTTCAAATTTTATTTCGGTTTTTAAAGCCCTTTCTCAGACAAATAGCGCTCCGCTTCGATAGCTGCCTGGCAACCTGTACCGGCGGCTGTAATGGCCTGGCGGTAATGCGGATCGGCTACGTCGCCCGAAGCAAACACGCCCGGAACATTGGTGCGTGGAGTGCCCGGAATGGTTTTGATGTATCCAACTTCATCGGTTTCAATCCATGGTTTGAAGATATCCGAATTTGGCTTGTGTCCAATGGCCAAAAAGAAACCGTCAATATCGATATGAACCTGCTCTTCATCGGATTGCCCACGACGTTTCACCAGGTTGGCTCCCTGAACAACGCCTTCGCCTGTCAATCCGAGGGTTTCATGCTCGAACAGCACTTCAATTTTCGGATTGTCGAATACCCGTTGCTGCATAATTTTGGACGCACGCAGATAATCTTTACGAACAATCAGATAAACTTTGCTTGCCAATCCGGCCAGGTAAGTTGCTTCTTCACAGGCTGTATCGCCACCACCAACAACTGCTACAGTCAGCTTGCGGTAAAAGAATCCATCGCAGGTAGCGCAGGCCGAAACTCCCGAGCCGGCGTACTTTTGTTCGTCGGGCAGACCCAGATATTTGGCTGTTGCGCCTGTTGAAATTATAACAGTATCCGCTTCAATAACTTTCTCTCCATCAATCGTAACCTTATAAGGTGCAACTGATAAATCGGAAGCAGTAGCCAACCCAAAACGGATATCGGCTCCAAAGCGTTCTGCTTGCTTTTTCAGGTCTTCCATTAGTTCCGGGCCGGTAATGCCGGTTGGGTAGCCCGGGAAATTTTCCACTTCGTTGGTTGTTGTCAATTGTCCGCCGGGTTGCATTCCTTCGTACAACACGGGTGATAAGTTTGCGCGGGAAGCATAAATGGCAGCCGTGTATCCGGCAGGTCCTGAGCCTATGATGAGGCAGCGTACTTTTTCGTTCATAATTCGTATACTGAGTAGTTTTATTTTTTATGCAAAGATAAAGTATAATGTCTCTGTTCAATTCAAAAAACAACTAAATTTTTCAATCCGGACATCTATAAGTTTATAAATAAAATCTATTAAATATTAAATACCTACCTGGTTTTTAAAACCAGGTAGGTATCTTGTTTCGCTAAAAAATATCTTTTGGAATTGTATAAACTAATTATTAATCAGTGTTTACCGAAGATCATTTATAGCCACGCCTTTATGTCTCGATTGATTGAAAACAAAGAAACTGTCTGCTATTTTTAGTCCTTTCTGGAAATTGCTGGTGGTTAGTACTGACGTGCTGCCATTGGTGTTGAAAAGCTTGATTGAACTCAAATTCCCATTCGTTTTATTTACCTGGACTTCGATTTTGGCAATGTCTTTATTTTTCGCTTTGGGTGTCATTTCAATGCAATGGTTTTGTGCCGATTTTGCTTTTGCTGAGAATTTTACCGCACATTTTGATTTATATGCCGATAAAATAGCCATTGGGTTAGTCTCGGACAATTCCTTTTCCGTTGGTTCGGTAACTGAAACCTCGTTGTTTTGTTCGTTGTAGGCCCATTGGGTTTTGCCGTCAAACCACACTTTCATATCAACAACATCCAGCATGAATTTACTTCCTTTCAGGGTAAATGTTCCGGTTATTGTTCCCTGCGGATTATTTTTATCGTTGGTCGCCAGTTTGAAATTGGTTTTTATAGCGTTGGTTTTTGCCGATAAAAGTAAATCGCTCAGGATTTTTTCTGCTTGCGCATTGTTTTGTGCCGGGATGTTTGCAACAGCGAAAACAAGCATTGCCAAGGTGTAAAGAATATTTTTCTTCATGATATTTGAGTTTAATTTGGCATTTTCTTTACAAAGAATATACCAGTAAAGTGGTTGAACTAAAATAGCAGAGACCTTGCACACAAGGTCTCTTATAATTATAGATTTTTCAAAATTTGTTCCAAATGATAATCGTCCATAACCAGCACCTGGCGGGCTTTGCTGCCTTCGAACGGACCGATAATGCCAACTACTTCCAGTTGGTCGACGATGCGTCCGGCACGGTTGTAGCCAATGGAGAATTTACGTTGGATAAGCGATGTAGAACCTTGTTGGTTGGCAACAATCAGTCGGGCGGCTTCTTCGAAAAGAGGATCGCGCTTGCTCATATCCACCGAACTTACGTCAATTCCTTCGCCTCCGTCACCAGTGTATTCCGGTAAGTAGAATGCCGTTGGATATGCTTGTTGTTCCCTGATATGATGCACGATATTTTCAACTTCCGGCGTGTCAACAAAGGCACATTGCACGCGGGTCAGGTCGTTTCCTTGCGAGAAAAGCATATCCCCACGACCTACCAGTTGGTTTGCTCCCGGCGCATCCAGGATAGTGCGCGAGTCAATCATAGACGAAACGCGGAATGCCACGCGGGCAGGGAAGTTGGCTTTAATTACCCCGGTAATGATGTTTACCGATGGACGTTGTGTGGCAATAATCATGTGAATTCCCACCGCACGCGCCAGCTGGGCAATACGGGCAATTGGCATTTCCACTTCTTTACCGGCGGTCATAATCAGGTCGCCAAACTCGTCGACAATAACCACGATGTAAGGCAGGAAGCGGTGTCCTTTTTCCGGATTCAAATGGCGGATAAAGAATTTTTCGTTGTATTCCTTGATGTTACGCACGTGCGCTTTCTTGAGCAAATCGTAGCGGTCGTCCATTTCCTTACATAGCGAGTTCAGCGTTTCCACTACTTTGCTGGTGTCGGTGATGATGGCATCGTCGCCGTCGGGCAATTTGGCCAGGAAGTGTTTTTCAATGTCGCCGTAAATGTTGAATTCCACCTTTTTGGGGTCAACCAGCACAAGCTTCAACTGCGATGGGTGCTTTTTATAAAGCAACGAAGTGATGATGGCATTCAAACCAACCGATTTCCCTTGTCCGGTAGCACCTGCAACGAGCAAGTGAGGCATTTTAGCCAAATCCACCATGAAAATATCGTTGGTAATGGTTCGTCCAAAGGCAACGGGAAGTTCGAATTTCGATTCCTGGAATTTTTTGGAAGCGATAATCGAGTGCATCGAAACCACCTGTGGGTCGGCATTCGGAACTTCGATACCGATAGTTCCTTTACCCGGAATTGGTGCAATAATACGAATACCCGTTGCTGCCAGGCTGAGCATGATGTCGTATTCCAGATTACGGATTTTGGAGATACGAACGCCGGCTTTCGGCACTATTTCGTACAAGGTAATGGTTGGCCCAATGGTTGCTTTGATGGTATCAATTTCAATTCCGAAGTTTTGCAGAATGGTGATAATCTTGTTTTTGTTCGCATTCTGTTCCACCATGTCAATCTGCGTATCGTTGTCGGTGCCATACACTTTCAGCAAATCGAGGGTAGGAGGGTTGTAGTGCGACAAATCCAGCGTGGGGTCATATTTGCCCAATTTGGAAACGTTATAAAACGGATCTTCATTATCGTTATCAGTCAGTCCGGAATCGTCGGCATCCACCGCTTTATTTTCCTCTTTGTTCTCCGGTTGTTGAATTTCGAATGCAACGTTTTTGTTATCATCCTCAATTTCTTGCTCAATCTCCACTTCCTCCTCGTTGTCGAATGTTACCGGTTCAATAATCAGTTCTTCTTCCTTGTCAGTGGCCTTTACCACCCATTCTTCGGGGATTATTTCGGTGCCAACAGCCACGGTTGCTTCAGCCGGTTCATTTTCAATGATAAATTCAGGTTCCGGAACTTCAACCGCTTTTTGTTTGCGTGAGAACAGGCGTTTTAAAAATGGTACAGTAGCTTTTGAGGAAATAATGGTATACGACAGGAACAATCCGATCAGGATCATTAAAGTGCCGGGCATGCCCACGTAGGAAATAAGCCATTGGCTGGCCTCGTCGCCATGACGGCCTCCGGGCGAGAAAAACAGATAGTCTTTGTAATAGGGTGCAAGTGTATAGCCCAACAATACAGATAACCAGATCAGCCAGAAACAGGTGTGGAAAAAGGCTTTCCAAACTGCCGTTACCTTCACTTTGATAAGGCGCATGGCTATCACAATGCCGAAATAGATAAATACAAACGAGGCTACCCCAAACCAACGGTTGATAAACGTTTCGGCTAAAATAGCTCCGGTTACGGATGCCCAGTTATGAATGTCGGTGCGCATTTGCTGCAATTCGCTCCACGAAAGGTCCATTTTGCTCTGGTCGGCAGCGCCGGTGAAAAAGTAAGAAACAAAGGATACAAACAAAAATAAAACGCCCAGCGATAGCCCTATTCCCATGATTAAACGGGTACGCTCATCGGTAATGAAAGTGATAAATTTGGTGCCAAACCCTGGTTCGTTCGGGTCTTTAGGTTGTTTGGCCTTTATTTTTCGTTCCTGTGAGGATTCTTGTTTTTGTTCCGTTTTTGGGGTGGGTTTTATCGGTTTTCGTGGTGCCATGCAGGTTATTTACAGGTAATGTGGGTTCATTTTATTGTTCGAAATGCAAAAATAATAAAAAGGAACACCTCTGTTACATCTTTTCCTATAAATTTGCAGAAATTTAAAATTTGAAATTAAGTGGCGCAATCGTAAAAGTTGCCCATGACAAAAACGAATATGACAACAAAACAACGATTCAACTCCGTGATAAGCTGGTTTAACGAAAATATGCCGGTTGCCGAAACCGAATTGCAATACAAAGACCCTTTCGGATTGCTGGTGGCGGTGATTCTGTCGGCACAATGCACCGATAAGCGTGTAAATATGATTACGCCGCCGCTTCTGGCCGATTTCCCTACGCCGGAAGTTATGGCAGCCACTACCCCCGAAGTGATTTTCGAATATATCCGCTCGGTGTCGTACCCCAATAATAAAGCAAAACATTTGGTGGGCATGGCTCAAAAGCTAGTGAGCGATTTTGAAGGGATGGTGCCCGATGATATCGACAAACTGCAAACCCTTCCCGGCGTAGGGCGCAAAACGGCCAACGTGATTGCTTCCGTGGTGTTCGATAAACCGGCTATGGCGGTTGATACGCACGTTTTCAGGGTGTCGGAACGAATAGGGCTGACCACCGGTTCGAAAAACCCGCTGCAAACCGAGCGCGAGCTGGTGAAGCACATTCCTGCCGAATTAATTCCCAAAGCGCACCACTGGCTTATTTTGCATGGGCGCTACGTGTGCCTGGCCCGAAAACCCAAATGCGATGAATGCGGAATAAAAAGCTGGTGCCGGTTTTATTCCGCCCGGGCTGTATAATTTACAATTATTCTTATTGCTAATAATTAATAAGTTTTTATATTTGCGATAATATTTTAAAATTAAAAAAGAACAAATTATGATAGATGAAGAATTAGTACGTTGCCGCCCCTGCGGATATGTAATGAAAGCAAGTGATTTGGGTGAAGGAGTTTGCCCGGCATGCGGATTGCCTCACACGGTTTTTGAACCTTACCGCGAACGCGTATCAGCAAACCGGTTGTTTATTTTGGGATTAGATATTCATCCTATTGCCATTCACCTTTCGCAAACATTTGTAGCACTTGCTCCGCTGCTGATTATTTTTCACATGATTTTCCCCGATTTTCAGGAAGCCATTGTTCATTCGGTGGTTACGTTTTCCATTTGGATTTTGCCCCTTTCGTTGGTAGCTTCTTTCGTGTCGGGAATTGTGGATGGTATCACCCGTTTTAAAACGCTGAGAACACCCATGCTCCGGGCAAAAATTATTTTCAGCTCACTTATACTGGTTACTTCAACTATCCAACTCATACTGTTCGAACCCGAAAATTATACCTGGCTAACATTGGTTTTGAGTTTTATTTCACTCGGTTTTGCCGTGAAGTTGGGTCTGTTAGGCAAGCACCTGCTGGATGTTATTCTGCCCGGGACATACGTGCGCCGCAAGAAAAAACCAACCAAGTATGCTCCCAAAGCTCCCGGGGCAAAGGCTAATGCAGCTGAAAAACCGGCGGCCAAAGAGCCGGCCAAAGATGCTGACAAGCCAGAAACTGCTGAATGATCAATTAATTTATTTCCCTATCCCCGTTTTCGGTAATAATCCGGAAACGGGGATTTTTTTGCAGTAATAAAAATGTTGTATATATTTGCAAACAAACAAAAACTTTGATATTATGAACAATACGCGTAAAGTGATTCTTTATATAGCCATGAGTCTGGATGGTTTTATTGCCACCAAAGACGATGGGCTTGATTTTCTTTCGGTGGTTGAGCAGGAGGGCGAGGATTATAGCTACAGCGATTTTGTAAATACAGTGGATACAATTATTATCGGCCGGCGGTCGTACGAAAAGGTGTTGTCCATGGGATACAATTATCCTAACATCAACAAGGAGATTTTCGTGGTTACACATGCCGAACGCCCGGCTCAGGGCAATCTGAAATTTTATAACGGCGACCTGAAAGCGTTGGTGGACGAATTAAAAAGCAAACCCGGCAAAGATATCTACGTGGATGGTGGGGCTGTATTGGTGAATGAATTGTTGAAAGACAATCTGATCGATGAGTTTTATATTTCGGTAATCCCGGTGTTGCTGGGCGATGGCATTTCGCTATTCAATGGTGGCAGGCCGGAACTTAACCTGAAACTTGTCAGTTCAAAAGCGTATAGCAAAGGCCTGGTTCAGTTGCATTATACCCGTAAGTAAATTAAAAGATTATCCGCATTAAGTCCTGTTACCTACGAAGTTTCAAAAACCTCGTAGGTCTTCTTTCCCACCCACAGGCATTCATATATTTCTCTCGTTTGCAAACGTTGAGTGAAGGTTTTTGAATATACCAAGGCAAATATCTCAAAGCGAAACTAAGGAAAAACAATAGTGAGTTGGTTAGTGCTACTACCCAACTGAAACTCTTGGCCAATGATGGTAAGAAATGTTTAGCCGACATGTTGGTTTCCTAGGCTCCCGCGCGATTGTATCGCGTGGGAATCAGGCTAAGAAGTATTACAAAACATGATAGAAGTTGGTTTGCCACACGATGCAATCGTGCGGCAGCAATGGAAGATAGGGCAATTTTTTGCCACTTTTTTGTTTCCCGTCCTGCCGTTTTTTCTCACTTTCTAAAAATATTTTCGTTTTTAGTGAAAAATTCTTCCTGTTTTCTTGTTAAGGTTAAAAATATATGTTTATATTTGCCCTCTCGTTAGGTTAACATAAAAATATGGGCCTATTCTCCCTGAAAATTTACTGCCGTTATTCAAAATTTCCCATGCAGAACCCCCATGTTAGCGACATGGAACGTTTGCAGGGCTGCAATGGCTCCATGTTGCCAACATAGCCTCATTGTACTGAAACAATGGCTCCATGTCGCCAACATAGCCTCGTTGTACTGAAACAATGGCTCCATGTCGCCAACATAGCCTCATTGTACTGAAACAATGGCTCCATGTTGCCAACATAGCCTCATTGTACTGAAACAATGGCTCCATGTCGCCAACATGCTTTTTATTAACACGGCAATAAATAGTTCCTGCGGGTTGATCCGTACATGTTGATTCTCTGATTTTAGCACCTTTGATTTTTCAGAATTCTCAAATAATAACTCAAAAAAATCAACAAACTATGACTGAAATTATTGTAGCTCCACTCACACGATTTCGTAAAGAACAACACCTGGGTTTAATGACAAGCCTGGATCATTTGATTATGAATACCCCCGTGGTTAAAACCGGGATCGGGCAACTGTACCAGCCGTTCAGCAGTGCGCTGGCGGTGGAAAGCGCAGCCATTAAAATTGAGCAGGGAAGCCTTACTACCGGCAAAATGGAAGAGCAGGATGCCGAACGCGAAGACCTGGTTTTGGGATTTACCCATTTACTTGAAAACGGGCTCCGGCATTTCGACTCCACAAAACGGACTGCGGCGGAAACCCTGAAGCATGTTGTGGATAAGTATGGCAACTTCCGCCGCAAAACCAATGCCGACGAAACGGTAAGCATGCGCGGTATGTGCAGTGAATTGCTTGGCGCCGAATACCAACCTCACCTGGCAACACTCGCCGATGGAGTGGAGTGGATAACCCGCATCCAGACCGTGAACGAGGAATACAGCGCCCTGTACGAACTGCGCAATGCCGAAACGAACGGAACCCATGTTATTACCTACGTGGAAGCCCGACAAGTTATGGACCCTTGCTACAATGCCATTGTAAAAAGGGTGAGCTCGCTGGCCGACATCAATGGCGAGGCCAACTACCTCAGCTTTATCAACCAACTGAATGGTTTTATTTCCGACCTGAAAACTACCATGGCGATTCAGGAAGCCGCCCGGAAAAAACAGGCTGCTACCGCACCCGTGGCTGAGTAATTAATCTGAAATTTCTCCCTTCCGGCGAAAGCGGGAGGGAGGAATTAAAAATAGATACAGGGGATATATGGGAAATTGGGTATAGATTAAAAAATAAACACCGTACTAAGTATGCAACACTATCTGGCAATTACAAACTTGAATATAATGAGACTAAAGATTTTGATAATCAGTTCTATTTTGACAATAAGCAGCATACATGCACAATTGGGTTGGCAAATAGGGTATATCAATACTATTTCAAAGTTTGATAATAGGAAGCTGACAGATTTATCATACGAATATCATCCATCTACAGGAATAGAGTGGAAATCTACATATAAAACTTATCGGGATAAAACATACGAAAATGGGATTCAGGGAGGGATAACTTACGATCTGATGTTTAATCATAATCTTAGTTTTTTGCATGTTGGATTATTACCCATTCTGTCGTACAGTAATTTACATATTCAATTAACAGACGAATTTGGAAATAACACTTCTGTAGAAACAATAAACATGGTCCGTAATAGTTGTCAAATACCGATTGAGTTTGTTGGTGTAATTCCGGAATCGAAAAATGTAAATGTCATAGTATTTGCCGGACCTACTATCTCGGTTGGAGTTATTATGCTAGGTGGTACCAATGGTTCAAACTGGTCTACAGGCTGGTATGGACAAAGGCTAAATCTTGAACTTGGGGGCGGTATTGGTGTGCAAATTAAGAAAGCGACAGTGAGAATAGCGTACGATTTTGGCTTGTTGAAATATGCAACTAACAATACATACACAGATGGACTTAAAGCCTCTTTAGGATTTAAAATGTGATTTTTATTTCTTCAAGAATTATTTATTATGATTATCCGCAAAGCGACCTGTACAAATCCGAAGGATTTGCTAATTTCACTCGTGCACTGATCATTTTCAGCCAGCCAATAATTAATTTTATTCGAGGAACTCCCGCAGATTTCGCAGAGTATGCAGACACCTATCTGCGAAAATCTGCGAAATCTGCGGGAAATTTTTCTTACATTTGCCATTCAAATAAAACAAATCCCCATGCTTCCTTTAGCCGAACGACTCCGCCCGCAAACCCTCGATGATTATATCGGTCAAAAACACCTGGTTGGTGAAAAAGCCATCCTGCGTCAGATGATTGAGTCGGGGCGTGTGGCTTCGTTTATCCTGTGGGGACCTCCCGGAGTGGGCAAAACCACGCTGGCCAAAATCATTGCCAACAAACTCGATCGCCCGTTTTACACGCTCAGCGCGGTTACTTCGGGGGTGAAGGATGTGCGCGAAGTGATTGAAAAAGCCAAATCAAGCCGCTTCTTTTCGCAGGGCGGAAATCCAATTTTGTTTATCGACGAAATACACCGTTTCAGCAAATCGCAGCAAGATTCGTTGCTGGGCGCGGTGGAAAACGGAACCGTGACGCTGATTGGCGCTACTACTGAAAATCCTTCGTTCGAAGTTATTACGCCCTTGCTTTCGCGTTGCCAGGTTTACGTGCTTAAATCGTTGGAAAATGAAGATTTGCTGGAACTGGCAAACCGCGCCATCACAACCGATGCAGAACTGAAAACCCGTAAAATTGTCTTGGACGAAACAGAATCGTTGTTGCGCTTTTCAGGGGGAGATGCCCGCAAGTTGCTTAATATCCTGGATTTGGTGGTGGCCGCGGCCGACCCGGACGAAACCATACATTTTACAAACGAAGTGGTTACCGAGCGCCTGCAACAAAACCCAATGGCGTACGACAAGGACGGCGAAATGCATTACGATATTATTTCCGCTTTTATCAAATCCATCCGTGGTAGCGATCCCGATGCGGCTGTTTATTGGTTGGCGCGCATGGTAGCGGGTGGGGAAGACCCCAAGTTTATTGCCCGCCGCTTGGTGATTTCGGCTGCTGAAGATATTGGGTTGGCCAATCCGAATGCGTTGTTGCTGGCCAATGCCTGTTTCGATGCATTGCAGAAAATCGGATGGCCCGAAGGTCGGATTATCCTGTCGGAAGCCACCATTTATCTGGCATCGTCACCCAAAAGTAACTCGGCGTACCTGGCCATCGACGATGCGCTGGCTTTGGTGGAGCGTACCGGAAACCTGCCTGTGCCGCTTCATTTGCGAAATTCGCCTACCAAGCTAATGAAAGAGTTGAACTATGGAAAGAATTACAAATACTCGCACGACTACCCAAACCATTTTGTCGACCAGCAATTCATGCCCGATGAACTGACCAAAGAGCGGATATGGAAAGTACAAAACAGTCCGTCCGAGAGCAAACTTGGCGAATGGCTCAGGAGCTTGTGGAAAGGAAGATTTTAAAAAGAAAAACGCGAACCGATTCTATCAGTCCGCGTTTTTTTATGGATTATTTTTTTGTTATTTTTTCTGAGCTTTAATGCTGCAACCAATGGCTACGGTTGTAGTTTGTGCAACTGGCTTGCCCGATAGCAACGCATCAACGGCAGCTTCCACATATTTCTGGTTCACATCATTCACGTCGGAGTAATTGTCGTCAATGGCTCCGATATACCTCACAATGTTTTTGCCATTTTCTTTGTTCAGCACAAATACGTGCGGGGTGCGGGTGGCTCCATACTGCGGGTATATCTTTTGTCCATCATCGAACAGGTAGGGAAAGCTAAACCCTTTTTCTTTTGCCCGTTTCTGCATGCCTTCAAAATCATCATCCGGCTGCACCTTCGGGTCGTTGGGGTTGATAGCAATAACCGGGTAGCCCTTTGCAGCGTATTTGTTATTCAGGGCAATCACCCTGTCTTCGTAAGCTTTGGCGTAGGGGCAATGGTTGCAGGTGAAAACAACGATATAGCCTTTTGCCGAATTATAATCGGATAACGAAACCATTTTGTTATCAACATTTTTCAATTTAAAATCGGTAGCCGAATCACCAATTTTATATCCTTTATTTGCGGGGTTGTTTTCCATTTTTTGTGCATTTAGCCGGCTGATACATGTCAGCATTATTATAGAACTTAAAATTAAAACTGTCTTTCTCATATTTGTTGGTTTATAGATATTTACTAATGATTTGTATTAATTCATTTTTGTGCATTTTATTTTCAATAAATTCCAGTTTCTTTCCATTCCGGTAAAAAACCGTTGCCGGAATGGCGCCGCTCCAGTTTTTGTCTATGGCGGGTATCCATTCGTTCATCCGTTTGTTGTCGTCGAGCAAATAAACCTCGGTGTTTATTTTATTTTTCAGGATAAAAGGGCGGACTTTGGTTTCCGATTCTTTGGCTACGTCCAGACTCACCAATATCATTTTAAAACCCGGATTGTTAGCGTACATTTTATTTACTTCCATAAATCCGGGAAGTTCTTCTACGCAAGGTTTACACCACGTAGCCCAAAAGTTGATTACCAACAGCTTATTGCCATTGTTTTTGATGATGGCTTCCAGATTTGTAAATTTTACGATTTTCACGGTTTGGGAGTAATTTAGGTTTGGTTTTGATACTTTCTTCCCGCTGTTTTGGCTGAAACTGCCAATACTTATCAAAAACATTGAAATTATAAGCCAATACTTCATACGTGATACGTGTTTTTTTATGTACAAACAGATGTTTTCTATAAATTGTTTGAGTATAGTGCGCGATAATAGCTCCAAACCGGATATTTTAGAAACTATTTTGAAATTAAGCACGGGAATTTGCATTTGTTGTTCTACTGAAAAAACTGCAAAAAGACGCGAACCGAAAATTTCGGCTCGCGTCTTTTTCGCAATGCTAACAATGGTAGGAAGTGTTTTACTATTCGAGTTTATACTTGATAGGTAAAGTAAAAAACACATTTATGGGTTCACCCTCCTGCGTTCCGGGTTTCCACAGCGGACTTTGGCGTATTACCCGGCAGGCTTCCTGGTCGGTGGTAGTTGAAAGCGAACGAAGAACTTTGATATTTGTTATTTCCCCCTTTGTGTTAATCAGGAATCTTATAATTGTCGTTCCCTGGATACGTGCTTCCATAGCATTGACCGGATATCGCAGGTTTCTGGAAATATAACTGAGCAATTCTTTTTCTCCACCCGGAAATTCTGGCATTGTTTCAAACGGATAATAATCGGTCTCGTAGCCTTCTTCGGTGTAACATTTGCCTTCAGCCAATTTGCCTTTTTTAAAAATGTCGCGCCGTTTCAGTTTTCCGTTTTCCCAATACGTAATCAGGTTTCCATCAAGCAAATTATTGTAATAATCTATTTCCCGGCGTATTTTCCCGTTTTCGTACCACATTTTAAATTTACCCTCCTTCGAATTCCATTTTTTGTTTGTTTGAGGGAGAATCTGCTTCTTGATTAAATGAGATTCCGATTTGATTTTACCTGAAAGATAGTATTCACGTTCGATTATGCCATCCTGAATTGTTGAATCCGCTACAGTTAGTCTGTACGAAACGGCTATTGCCCGGGATCTGATTTTATCGCCATGTTTGTCGAGATAAGTAGTGTCCTGTCCATACATGGCAACAGGCAATAAACAAAGCATGCAGATGATGATTTTTCTCATTGTTGTAGCTTGTTGTTAATTTATTTCAATCGTTTCTGTGAATGTTTTGCCTAAAATCCGGTCGGAAACTTTACAAAATGCCCATGGATAATAAATACCCAACGTAATTATACCCAGAAGTAATTGTCCCCAAACAAATAGAAAGTCGCTTCCTGCCTCAAGCTCGTAGCCGAATTTTTTGCTTCCGGCTTCTGATTTTGCTATGGTTCGTTCGGCAAAGTATTTATATAATTTGAGTGCAGCAAGTGGAGTATAAATGCCAAAAGTTATTATCGATACAAATATTTCCAACGCAATTTTTGCTGCCGAGCTCCAAAAAGAGGTTTCCCATTGGATGTTATAGCTTTTGTAACTGAAATTTACTCTCCACCTGTAAGCATAATAAATGTAAGGAATAACCATTAATAGAATTGCAAACATCATTGCTGCGGCATACAATCCGGTTTGAGAGCTGTTTGTTGGATCGCCTTGTGGCATGGTTCCTTTCATTCCGGCAATAAAGGCAAATATCCCGATCACAAACATCAAAACAATCATTGGAATGACGAGCGTAAACAAGATGATTAAAAACAGATCGGAACCTTTACCCTTAAATTCAAAATCCTCAGACTTGTAAGATGTCTTTTTTGCAAAGAATTTTATCATATTGGCAGTAAACCAGGGAGAATAAATTCCGATAGTGATAATGCTCAATAGAAACCCGGGAATGTATACCGATAGAAATTCTCCGAATGTACCAATAAATGAGAGCGATTCTTCTTTGTATTGCGTGGAATTAATGGCCAGTTTTAATGCAAAAAACAAAATGGCATATTCGATAATAAGCAATACGAACATTACTCCGTACCACATGAACATTTCCCCGATTCTTCCTAATGTTTCCTGAGGGTTTTGCCCATGTCCTTTAAAGTCCTGAAGCTTATATTGCACGTAAATGTATGGGATTAGAAATAAAACCATGAACACTAACCAAACAGGGAATAATTTGCTGCCCGTTAAATTGAATTTGAAGTAATTTTTCATTGAAGTGTGAGTTTTTGACTATTATTAAAAACGAATTATGTTAATCGGGCGTAAAGATAATAATTGTTTACAAACATTAAATCAATTTGTAAAAATATTTTTTATGTGTCTTTTATAGCCATATTGAGCAATTCGTTAGCTGTCCGTAAATTCCGGCTGGATGCCACAAGTTTAAGCTTGCTCTCGAAGAAATTGGGAGTCAGTTTTGTGTTGCCGTAGCCGTTTGGACAGTAGTTGTAAATAACTTTGCCTACTTGCCGGAATTCATCGGGTGCATAATAAGCCGGAGGTATCCCGCTTAAAATTTCCACATTTACTAATCCCGATAAAAAGGTGAGATGCATGCAGGCCTGATTCTTCGTGGGGTCTTCAAGAAACGGGTTGTTTTGTAGCGCAATACGCAGTTCTTTAGCAGTGACAATTAATACAGGGACTTCAAAGCCGAATGTTTCCATGATTTTATCGCTTATTATCTTTTCCAGTTTTGCAGCATTGTTTTCCGATGATTGAAAAATCACATTTCCGCTCTGGATATAACTTTCAACCCTCGAAAATCCAAGTTCGGAATACATGTGCCGCAAAGCATCCATTTTTATTTTTTTGTGTCCGCCAACATTTATGCCACGCAGTAATGAGATGTAAGTTGTCATGATCCGATAAATTTAAAGTTGGAGAAAATTCGAGTTGAAACAGTTATTGCAAAAATAAAAGAATTCTTTTCAAGGTTTGCAGATTTGTATTAAAAAAGCCAATTTGTCAATTTAATGGCAAATTGGCTTTTATATCGAACGGACAGGGGATTAGATCTTTTTTAATCCTTTCATATCGGCTTTCTCAGCTTTTTTCAGGCTAATGGCTACGCCGCCGCCGGGAGCCAGTTTTTGTTTCAGCACCGATTTGGTATTGACCAACACTTTTTGGATCTGATAGGCCATGGGGTTCTCTTTCCAATTTGCATTGGGAGCATCGCCGTAAATAGTGGCTATGTACCAGTTGTTTGGATCAAGGAACGCGAATGGAATTGTGGCGGTACGTCCATTCTCGTCGGTTATGGCACCCACAAACCAGTCGGAAGTTCCTTTGGCTTTACGGGCCATAGTAATGTAATCGCCGGGTTCGGCTTCCAGGTATTTGGTGTCGTCCCAGTCAACAGCCACGTCTTTGATAAACTGGAATGCATCCATGCGTTTTTCATAATTCTCTGGCAAATCGGCAGCCATTTGTAGCGGACTGTACATGGTTATATACAATGCCAATTGTTTCGCTAAAGTTGTATGAACCTGGTTTGTTTTTCCTGCTTTGTAATAGCTCATTTTAATTTCAAAAATTCCCGGAGTGTAGTCCATTGGACCGCCCATAAGGCGTGTGAAAGGCAGAATGGTCTCATGTTCGGGTGGATTTCCGGCGCTCCAGGCATTAAATTCGTTACCACGGGCAGCTTCGCAAGCCATCCAGTTGGGGTAGGTGCGCGACAGGCCTGTTGGCCGTACCGGTTCGTGAGCATCGAGCATAATCCGGTTTTCAGCCATTTTTTCGGCCACGCGGATATAGTGGTTCACCATCCATTGCCCGTCGTGTTTTTCGCCGCGTGGAATAATCCAACCCACATAACCCGTTTTTACAGCATCATAACCATTTTCTTTCATGAATTCAATGGCTTTGTCAATTCGGCGTTCGTAGTTGGTAACCGAAGCTGAAGTTTCGTGATGCATAATAATTTTCACGCCTTTGGAAGCCGCATAATCCCGAATAGCTTTCACATCGAAATCGGGATAAGGAGTTATAAAATCAAAAACTTCTTCTTTCCAGTTGCCGGCCCAGTCTTCCCAGCCCACATTCCAGCCTTCAACCAAAACGCCTTTAAATCCATTAGCCGCCGCAAAATCGATATAACGTTTTACATTCGCTGTTTTGGCTCCATGTTGCGGGAGTGGAACAAGCGAATTCCAATCGGTATCTTTCAGCCTGATATTGGGTGCGTGTGAATAATCCCACGACCAATAATCCGGGACGTGCATTCCCCACCAGATTCCAACGAATTTTTGGGGCTTAATAAAGCTTGGATCTGCAATTTTACTGGGCTCGTTCAGGTTAAGGATGGTCTTGGAAGCCAGGATATCAGCAGCTTTGTCACTCACGATTACTGTGCGCCAGGGAGTGTGATGAGGGGTTTGCATATAGGCTTTTGTACCCACAGCATCGGGAACCAATGACGAAGTAAGTATGAAATTCTTCGGATCGATGAGCAGTTGCATTGCCGAATAATCAACCAAAGCCGCTTCGAAAATGCTGATGTATAGTCCTTCGGCAGTTTTCATTAAAACCGGGCTTTGTACTGCATTTTTTGCAAAATAGCCGTGTGTGCCAATTCCGTTTCCATCCACTTTGGAAGCGTCTACTTCGGACAGTTTTGTTGTCGTATAAAAATATTCATTGGTGTCGTAATCACCCGGAATCCAGAAGGCTTTGTGGTCTCCGGTCAGTGCAAATTGTGTACGTTCGTCTGCGACTTTGAAATAATTAAGGTTTTCCTGTTTATCAAACTCATACCTAAACCCAAGGCCATCGTTAAACAACCGGAAACGGATTTTCATGGTTCGTTGTTCTGTTTTTTGTTCCAGTAGGGCCAACAGCTCGTTATAGTTATTTCTGATTTGGCTTACTTCACCCCAAACGGGTTTCCAGGTTTCGTCGAAAGAGGAAGTTTCAGTTTTCAAAACCGTAAATCCGCTCAGTAACGAAGGCGCATTTTTAAGTTCAAGTCCCAGCTTTGAAGGTTTAATAACTGCCTTCTCTTTATAAAATAACTCGTACTCGGGTTCTCCAGCCGCATTTACAGAAAAATTAAGGCGAAAATTTTTGTCGGGCGATAACAATACTTCAGCCATGCACAGCATGTGAACTGATAGTAAAATTGTCAGAAATGTGATTTTTTTCATGATGTCATTCTTTATTGTGCATATTTAATTTTTTTATGAAAAATTGCGAAGCAAATATAAGTATTATCTGTTGAGTAAAATTATGTTGCACATTGAAATGATAACTCAATTTATGCAAACGTTTGAAGATTTGATCCGGGAAATTAAACAATCTGTTTTGATAAAATGTTGTTGGGTTGCAAATCATAATAAATGATATTCAACGGATACAAATTGAATGGATTTTTTTCGAATAAACTTGCTTTTCGTCTAAAAATGTGCTGATTATTCGGGATTTTTTACGACCTTTGCAGCCCATATATACACATATAAAAATTTGAATGAAAACAAATAATGAAAAATGGCATGGAAATTCGGGCCATAAACCGAATTCAGGTGCCAGCCGTGATGGTAAACCGTTTGAGAAACGCGATGTGAAATCGATATTGAAAGGCTCAAGAGGAGCAGCAAAATTTAGTTCGGAAAAACCAAGCCGGGATGACAATTATTCCACAGGAAACTCCGATTATAAAAAAAGAGAAGATAGCCGCCCTTCATTTGGCGAGAAAAAATCATTTTTTAGCAGCGGCTCATCATCAACCGGCGAACGCAAACCCTATGAAAACAGGGAAGGTGGCCGTCCGCAAGGCGAAAAGAGGTCTTTTCACAGCAGTTCGTATGGCGAACGCAAGCCTTATGAAAACCGCGAAGGAGGCCGTCCGTCGTTCTCTCCAAAGAAACCATGGGAAAAACGTGAGGGAGAATCAGGTGAGCGCAAACCCTGGGAAAATAGAGGTGACAAGCCTGCTTATGGCGAACGTAAACCTTACCAGAACCGTGAAGGTGGCCGTCCATCTTTTGGAGCCAAAAAACCTTGGGAAAATCGCGACAGCAAACCAAAACCATGGGAAGACCGTTACGATAGCAATGGGGAAAAAACATACGGTAGAAGTTCTGGAGCCAATGCCGAGCAACGTCCGGCTAAATTAAGCTTTAAAAAACCGGGAGAAGGTTCAAAAACTGAATACATTGAAACCCGTTTTGATAACCGCAAAGATGGGGTAAACTTCCGTAAACCACGCAGAAGCGACGATAATTACGATCCAAATTCAAAATACAGCCAAAAAAAGCAACTTGAGTTCAAGAAGAATGTTGTGGATCTTACAAAACCTGTCCGGTTGAATAAGTTTTTGGCCAATGCCGGAATTTGCTCACGCCGTGAGGCCGATGAGTATATCCAGGCTGGTGTTATCTCGGTAAACGGTGAAATCGTTACTGAAATGGGTGTAAAAGTATTGCCAACCGATAAAATAATGTTCCACGACCAACCTGTTCGTTCTGAGCGTAAGGTGTACTTGTTGCTGAACAAACCAAAAGACTGCGTTACCACTTCCGAAGATACGCACGACCGTCTGACTGTTCTTGATTTGGTGAAGAACGCTTGTAGCGAACGTATCTATCCTGTTGGCCGTCTCGATAGAAATACTACCGGTGTTTTGCTTTTGACCAATGATGGAGATTTGGCTTCGAAACTGACTCACCCGAAATACGACAAGAAGAAAATCTATCATGCAACATTGGACAAATCATTGGAAGAGGCTGATTATAATACGATTCTGAGTGGAGTTGCCCTTGATGATGATACTATTGCAGCGGATTCATTGGAATTTGTAAAAGAAGGTGATCTGAAACAGGTTGGTATTGAAATTCACTCAGGGCAAAATCGCGTAGTACGCCGTATTTTTGAAAAATTAGGCTATAAAGTGATTCGCCTGGACCGTGTTTATTTTGCAGGACTCACCAAAAAGAGTTTGCCACGCGGAAAATATCGTTTCCTCAACGAACGCGAAATCAGTATGCTGAAGATGGGAGCACATGAATAACCATTTGGGGCTAATAAAAATTATATTTTAGAAGAATCCTCTGCAACTTTTGCAGAGGATTTTTTGTTATAAAAAAGCAGTGATTGGCTGGTTAATATATTGAAAAATATATCTCATGCTAAACTTATGAAATGGACATCATACCGATGTTTTTTTAGATGTCGAGTTGATTTTCAGGTTTCATTGAACAACTTAAAAACAGGATTTATCATATGAAAAAAGTTGTGATTGCAGGAGGAACCGGATTTATAGGCAAGTATCTGGCTAAACGGTTTGAAGAAAGCGGCTACAACGTTTTGGTTGTTTCGCGGGAAGAGCAACATGTTTCGTGGAAGCCAGTTGAATTGACCGAAGCGCTTGAAGGAGCCGAACTTATTGTAAACCTGGCCGGAAGAAATATAAATTGCCGGCATAACGATGTAAATCGTAAAGCAATTGTCGATTCGCGGGTAAATACAACGATGTGGATAGGCAATGCCATAGAGGCTTGCGAAACGCCTCCGCGGCTTTGGGTAAATGCGAGTGCGAGTGGCGTCTATAAATCTTCGTACACAAAGGAAATGGCTGAAGACGAAACTGAATTGGGCAGTGATTTCCTGGCACAAGTAGTTTCTGAATGGGAGAAAACCTTTTTCGGATTCCAACTCACGGAAACCCGCCAGGTGGCCCTGCGGACAGCTGTGGTTTTGGGGAGGAGCGGCGGTGCCCTTAAGCCATTGGTAATGCTGAGCTGTTTCGGGTTAGGAGGGAAGCAGGCCAATGGAAGGCAATTGTTCAGTTGGATTCATATTGAAGATTATTTCCAGATTCTGCTTTTTTTGATTAATAATCCTGCTTTGAAAGATATTATAAATTGTACTTCTCCTGCACCGGTTTCCAATAGCGAGTTTATGCGTTTGCTTCGAAAAACACTTAAGGTGCCTTTTGGAATTCCGGCACCCGAATTTGCAATAAAGCTGGGTGCTAAAGTTATTGGCACTGAGGCTGATTTAATTCTGAAAAGTTCGAATGTTATTCCAAAACGCCTGCAGCAGGAAGGGTTCAGGTTCCGGTATCCTTCACTTGCGCTTGCATTGGATGATTTATTGCATCCGGGCTAAATAATTCCTTTTATTTGAATAAAGCAAAAACACCCCGATAAATGCTTTGACTTATCGGGGTGTTTTTGCTTTAAAATGCAGGTGGCGGTCCATCGTATCCTCCCATTCCTCCGCCACGGTTTCCTCGGCGTGGTTCGCCGTCGCCTCCTCCCGGACCAAAGCGTTGGAAATCCGGGTTTCTTTCTGCCGGATTCCGATTGCCGTTAAACTTGTTGATTTTGTATGAAAAACTTAACATGAAATATGAAGTAAGCGTGTTGTACTTGCTGTATTGGATGTAATTGTCGCCAATGATTTGGCGAATGTTGAGCTGCTGGCGCAATATATCATTCCATTTTAACGCCAATGTTCCTTTACCTTTAAACAAGGATTTGTCTATTGAAGCGTTCCAAATCAATTCGTCCATATCGAAGTTTGAGTAACCGCTGCGGGTTGTGTAATTGATATCTGAGCTAACATTAATGTTGTAGGGTAAGTGTAATACCAGGTTTCCACGACCGGTATAATCCCATGTTTCGGCTACAGTCGGATTCAGGTTGTTGAGCGTATTCGAATAACGCACTGTACCGCTGGCACCAACTTCAACCATATCGTGTGTAAAAGTGAGCGATAGTTGCTCACTCGCATTGTAACGCCGGGTGCTGCTTAAGTCGCCCAAAGGCAGGTTGTCGATATTTATATCTTCTGTATTAAGCCCTTTTTTAGAATATCCGTAACGCATGTTGTAACCTAACGAAGAATTGGTGTTGAAATGCAGTCGCTTTTGGATAATTGGGGTGTTAAACATGATATTTCCGTTAATATTATACGGAACGTCTTTGGCATTGACAGTTTGGTTATATTGTTTTCCTGTAGCATCGTAAATGCTGTTTGAAACCAGGGCATCTTTAGTTCCATTAAACATAAGCATTGTGTTGAACGACGAGAAGGTTTTTTCGTTGTACGAGCTGTAAAACATCCTGAAATTGTGGTTGAATGCCGGATTTAATGTCGGATTTCCCACGGTTTCGTTCATCAGGTTCGAATTGTTTTTTACGGGTTGCATTTGGCTGATTGTCGGTTGGTCGGTTTGTCCGCGATAATCGATGCGTACAAATTTCTTTTTCGCAAAATTATACTGGAAACGTCCGGTAGGAGCAAAGTTAACCACCTCGTTTGTATAAGGCCTTGTAAGGCCGTTGTTATACGTACGAATGCTGTAGGTTTGTGATGGTTCTGCTTTTGCACCCAGCATCAGGTTGTAGTTTTGTTCCGTGTACCGGTAGTTTAGTTCCAATGTTTCGCTATAGAAAGTATTTTCGAAAACATTACTGTATACGCTATCCCTCAATGTGTATTCATTTTGAGAATCTTTATTGTACTGATTTTTTTCGCTGTTGCTTATTGTGTTGCGGAATGAAACCGATGTTTCAAGTAAGTTTTTTACGTTCCATAATGGCTCTACAAACGATAACCGGAAGTTGAAATTGTACCGGTCTGATGTATTGCGCGTTTTTTGATCTACAATGATGGTTGTGTCTAATGTATTTTTTAAAGAATAGTTCCAGCTATCATTTGTACTTTGGGAAATTCCGGCATTAAAATTGGCTGTGAGGGTACGGCCTTTTTTTGCAAATTTTCGGTTATAAATGAAATTTAAACCGCCATCTATGCCCGAGCCATTGCCGTTGTTATGGCTTTCTCCCCAGCTGGTACTGTCGTTTTGAGTCAGGTAAAGATAGTCGCGGTCGCTGTTCGAAAATGTGCGGTTATAGCTCATGTTCGGCTGGATTACAAACGTGTTCAGGCTATCGGGTTTCCATTCCACTTCCAGGCGCATGTTGGTAGAGTAGTTATTGTTTATAGCGCCTGTCGAATCATTGTTGTTATACTTCAAATCTTTCAGGTAGCTTTCTTTTTTACTTTGGGTAATGGCATTGTTTTCAGAATGGTTGAATAATGCATCGCCACCAATTTTTAATTTGGGGTTAATAAGTGTATTGTTGTTAATTCCGAGATTTTGAGTCGTTGTAATTCCTGCGTTATTGCCACCGCCCCAGTTACGACCCCTGCTGCTGCGAGTTGTGTTTACGTTGTTTGCTCCGCCGGTTATGGCTGTCTGGGCATTACCATTCATAATGTTTACAAATGCGTTGCCATCATAACGGGCATCCAGATTTGTGTCCAATCCACCGCCGGCAGTTACATTTCCAAAAACGCCTTTTCTGCGGCTTGGTTTGGTTGTCAGGTTTATAATTCGCTCTGTATCATTGTCTTCAAATCCGGTGAGCTGGGCCATATCCGATTTTTGCTCCAATACCTGAATTTTCTCAATCATATCGGCCGGGATATTTTTAGTCGTCATCTCTACATCGTCTGAAAAGAATTTTTTCCCATCCACCCGTATTTTCTTTATTTCCTGGCCGTTGACAGTAATTTTACCTTCAGTGCTAACTTCCACTCCCGGCAAACGTTTCAGCAGGTCTTCCACCACGGCGTTATCGGCCGTTTTGAAAGCTGTGGCATTGTATTCCATGGTGTCGCCTTTCACTACCATTTGCGCGGCTGTACCTTTTACTTCCACTTCTTTAAGGGCGAGGGCATTTTCTTCCATTTGGATATTTTTCAAAATCAGATCTTTTCGATCCATTTTTATGCTTTGGCGATGGTCTTTGTAGCCTACCATGCTTATCAACAAGGTGTAGTTGCCGGGTTTTAATTTTGATAAGGTGAACGATCCGTTGCTATTGGTTTTACCTCCAGAAACCAGTGAGGAGTCTGTTGGATTGAGCAACCGGACGGTTGCCATTTCGAGAGCTAAGCCATTTTTTCCATCAAAAACCATGGATTGGATGCTATGCTGAGCGGTGGCCGTAAGGCTGGTTAAGAAGAAAATAGAAATAACAATAAAGAGTTGTTTCATAATGAGTTGATTGATAAATGATAAATGTTTTCCGATAAAAAACTAATATGCCGGAACTCGACCTGTAAATGCATTTGTACTTGTTGATTAAAAAAAAGAGAATGTGTTCTCCGAAATTTTACAAATTATTGACCTCCATTTCTGGCAAAGGTTTAATGCGGCAAAAGAAAATAATGTAAAAAGCAGAAAAAACTCCCCGGTACATGCAAATTGCGTACCGGGGAGTCCTGACTTTTCTAAAAATAATCCTTTAAATGGATATAACGGTTGCAACCCGTTCTTGTTTAATTCCTAGCTTGTATTATGTTACGGTTTTATTTTGATTTCCGATGATGATGCTGGTTTTGATGTGCCATTCCCATTGCATTTCCCCTGCCTCCGTTTCGTACGTGAAGACTGGCCATGTTAAGCATGTGTTCTGCGCTTTGCATCATATTTTTTTTGTAGGCAGCTTTGGCTTTGTCCCAATAATTTGTTCCAGAATCCATCTTCTTGTCGCCAGACATGGTTCCCTGAGCCATTTTGTTCATTAATTTATGAAGTTGCATGATTTTAATTTTAAAGTTAAACATTTAGAAATAACTATTCGCTTTGCTATAGAACAATCAACTTTTTGAATTGGTTGTTGAATCTGGTTAAATATATTATTTATTAACCTCGTTTTTTACTTCATTGATCTAAATTTAGTAAGCGCTTTAGTAAATTCTGACAACTACCCCACAAAAAGAACAAGTCGTAAAAAAGCGTTTGATGCTTCTTTACGACTTGTGGGAATAATTATTTTGCTAGTTAGACCTTTATTTTTTAGGTTTTGTTTTTAACGCCAGTTTAATAGCTTCTTGTGCCAATGGCTCCATAACCGTATACCCGGCAGCAGTACAATGAACGCCGTCATAAGTCAGTTCGGCTTTCATTCCATGTCGCTCATCGGCCATAGGAGTAAAATAGTCCAGGTAGGTGAATCCCTTTTTCAAACAGTAGCCTTTTATCCAGGCATTGAGGGTTACAATTTTTTCGGCAGGTTCCAATCCTGGTTTCCATGGATATTCGTAAACCGGTAAAACCGAAGAAAGCACGACGCGGATACCGTTTGCATTGGCAAGCTCAGCCATCGAAGCCAGGTTGTCTTCTATCATTTCCAGGGTTGATGGACCTGTATTACCTGCAATATCGTTTGTTCCACCAAGGATAACCACCACTTTGGGCTGAAGCGAAATTACATCCTGACGGAAGCGGGCGAGCATTTGCGGGGTTGTTTGGCCACTGATGCCACGGCAGATATATTGATTTTTTGAGAAGAAATCGGGTCTGGTTTCCTTCCAGGCCTGGGTTATTGAGTTTCCTATAAATACCACACGTTTTTCACCTTTGGAAGGTAGCCCAAGCAATGCGTTTTCAGCACGGTAGCGGTTTAAATTGGGCCAGTCCTGTGCGTTTGAAAAGAAAGAGGATAGCAAAAAGGCAAACATAAATAATAGTTTAGTAACTTTTTTTGAATTCATAATAATTTGGTTTTTAAGTAAACACCAAAGTTAAAGAAAACTATTTGTATTCTGATAATAAAATGGTTTGAATTTTGTTTTTTTCTTCTCCCTCCAGTTTTGAAATGCAGTTTTGGATGCGTCTTCGGAATTTCCAGCAGGTCATTTGGTTCAGGCCCAATTGATCGGAGTAATTGTACGTAGAAAAATCACTTCCCAATACGCAAACGTTATAGGCAATGTAAAATGCTTTGTTGATTGGGAATTTAATGTTGTGGAAAATGGTATTGGCAGCAGCTGACTCTTCTTTTTTGCAGCGCGTACAACGTCGGGATGAAGGTGTTTTTCCCTCACAATAGTTGGTGTGCCCGCAATTGCGGCATGTAAAACCGTCTTTCCATTTAATGTCGGCAATGAATTTCAAAACCTTTTCGCTATTGTTGAACAGTTCTTTAGCTAATTCTTGTGAAATTTCCTCTTTGAATAACATGATTATCAGTCTCTTTTGTGTTGTGTGATCTTATTTGAATGCAAAGATAAAAATTATTTTAGTGATATCAAAATAATTTATTAGTGATACTATTGTAATTCAAAAAGAATGTTTTACCTTTGCGGAAGAAAAAATAAAACACAATTGAATATGATAGATACACTGAAAAAATTGCTAGGGATTTCTCCGAAAGTAAATTTGGCAGATTTAGTGAAAGAAGGTGCAATGATTATTGATGTTCGCACAAAAGGTGAATATGCAGCAGGACATATCAATGGTTCTGTGAATATTCCTCTGGATAATCTGGCAGGTAAGATGAATAAATTGAAAAATAAAAACAACGTAATCATCACTTGTTGTGCTTCAGGGGCAAGAAGTGCTTCTGCAAAAGGAATTTTGACGTCGCAGGGTTTACCAATGTGCATAATGGTGGCAGTTGGATGAGTTTAAATCGGAAAATTGCCTGACAAGTGACGAGGAAGTTTAAAAATAACTAGAAAAATTAGATATGGAAAAGATTATCATTGTTGGAGGTGTGGCTGCTGGTGCCACTGCGGCCGCAAAGGTTCGGCGAATTTCTCCTGATGCACAAATAACTATGCTCGAAGCGGGGCCTGATATTTCGTTTGCCAATTGCGGGTTGCCTTATTATATTGGCGGCGATATTAAAAGCCGGTCGAAACTGATTCTTCAAAGCCCTGAAAGTTTCAAGGAGCAATACAACGTTGATGTACATGTACATACGCTGGTAAGTTCAATAGATAAGGTGGGGCGTACTGTCAAAACTCTTGATACAAGGAGTGGTGAACAAAAGACATTTGAATACACAAAATTGATTCTGGCACAGGGAGGCCGTCCGATAAAACCGACATTGCCAGGAGCTGATCTCGACCATGTTTTCACTTTGTGGACATTGGAAGATATGGATAAAATTGCTGCTTATATCGACGAGAAGCAACCTAAGAATGCGGTGGTTGTAGGTGGTGGATTTATTGGATTGGAAATGGTGGAAGCACTCACAAAACGCGGCCTGAAAGTGAATGTGGTGGAAATGATGCCGCACGTCATGTCTGTTATGGAGGCTGAAACTGCCGGATTTATTGAGAATGAAATGCTTTCGTATGGTGTGGGAATTCATACCGGAGCGGGTGTTTCTGAAATTTTGCCTCGTACTGTAAAACTTGACAACGGGAAAGCGCTCGATGCCGACATGGTTCTGCTGTCAATAGGAGTGCGGCCAACATTGCAATTAGCAAAAGAAACCGGGCTTGAGCTTGGGGAAGCTGGTGGATTGCTGGTTGACGAATTCATGCAAACTTCTGATCCGGATATTTATGGGGCTGGCGATATGGTGGAAATTGGACACCGCGTGAATGGTAAAAAAGTACGGATTCCGTTGGCCGGGCCAGCTAATCGCCAGGGACGTATTGCTGCAGAAAATGCATTGGGTGGAAGGCATGCCTATAAAGGGTCTGTTGGCACTTCTATTGTTCGTGTATTCGAAGCTGTGGCCGGACTCAACCGGTTTGTCGTTGAAACAGGCGCGTGCTTTGGGCTTGGATGCTGATGCCATTGTTGTTCATAAAGAACACCATACTTCATATTATCCGGGAGCCGAGCAAGTGACGGTTATGCTCGTTTACGACAAAGCCACAGGTGTGATTTTGGGTGGGCAAACTGCCGGCTACAAAGGTGCCGACCGAAGGTTGGATGTGATTGCAACCGCGGTAGCTGCAAAACTTACCGTTAGTGATTTGGCCGATGTTGATTTTGCCTATTCGCCTCCCCTGGGAACTGCCAACGATGCTATTAATATGGCAGCTTATACGGCAGAGAACAGAATCTCCGGTTTTAGTCCATTTGTAACGGCCTCTGAACTTGATAATTTTGTGGAAGGGAAAAATCCTGTGTTTATTGATGTACGCGATGTTTTTGCTTATGAAAAAACGCATGTGATGGGCGCAATACACATTCCTTTGGAACTCCTGCCTGAAAAAATGGCTTCTATTCCTGAAGATCGTCCGGTAATTGTGTACGACGAAACGGGTAAAAAAGGGCATCAGGCCTTGCGAACGCTTATCGGGGCAGGTTTTAAGGATGTAACCAACCTTTCGGGTGGGCACACTTCATTGCAACGCCATGCCCGGGCCTTTGGCTTTAAACATATAAGTATTGACCTGCTACCAACAGAAAAAAAGATGATAGGTGAGAAAGTTGTTGAAAAAGAAGAGAAAACTAAAACGAAGGTTCGTAGACCAAAACCTGCCGCTGGTAGTTGATGTTCGTACAGTTCAGGAGTTCCGTACAGGGGCTTATCCGGATGCGGTTAATATTCCGTTGGATGATTTGATGCACAGGCGAGAAGAGTTTGGAACTGATTTAAATCGGGAGATTGTGGTTTACTGTGCTTCGGGTGGTCGCTCGGCTTATGCGCAACGCCAATTGATGCAGTTAGGGTACACAAATGTAACGAATGGTGGTGGCTTGTCGGCGATGATGGCACGCCGCAGTGCGCCAATTGCTGCACCAAAGGCTTCAAATACTCCATTGATCGTGGATGTTCGTACTCCGGGGGAATTTGCCAGTGGAGCATATAATGGAGCCGTGAATATTCAATTGGATGAACTTCCGGCACGTGTACATGAGTTGGGAGATAAATCGCGGGATATTACGCTGTATTGCGCTTCCGGTGCGCGTTCAGCCTATGGGCAACGGATTCTGCAACAAATGGGATTTACCAACGTGAAGAATGGCGGAGGACTGATGCACATGATGATGCGGAGGTTGAAAATCAAGACTTCTCAAAATGTAAAAAAAACGGTTGAATTTCAATTCGAAATTCAACCGTTTCAGTTTTGAAGAAATGATTAATAAAGCTTTTCGCCCAACGCAATTTTCAGGCGTTGAAGGCTTACGGTATAATCAATTTTAGTTTTGAATAATGCAAGTTTACTTTCCGACACGGCCGTAGAGCTGTAGAGCAAATCCAGATTGGTCAGGCTGCCGGCTTTGTAGCTTACCTCAGCCAGTTCGTAGGCTTGCTCGGCCTGTTGCAGTTGCAGTTCCGACTGTTTCACTTTTTTCAAAGCTGATTCAGCATTGGCTCGGCATTCTACAATTTCTGTAGTAATGGACCGTTTGGCCAGTTCGGTTTCCTGTTGGTTTCCTTCGTAATCGGAAGTAGCCATTGTTTTGAGGTATTTGGACCGGTTTGCATCAAAAATCGGAACTTTGATTCCCACGCCAACCGCATAGTTCAATTTTCCGGTATCTTCAAACTTACTGTTGAAATAGCCGTTTTTTAAACCTCCCGAGGCAAAAGCGTTTAGCGATGGGTTGTTTTGCACCTTAATATAATCCAAGCGTGATTTGGAAATTTCTTCTTTCTGCCGCGCGATTTTAAGTTCATTCCGGTTAGCGTAAGCAATATTAAGCAATGAATCGGTCGGCATGATGTTGCTGGATGCTTAATACGCTTTTTGAAACTGCCAGCGGCAATTCGGACGATTTGCCCATAAGTGAGTTTAATTGGCTGATCTGAATTTTTAAAGCCGTTTGCAGGTCGGTTTTCTGATTTTCGATACTCGAAATCCGAACTTTAGTGCTTAGTACTTCAAACTTGGTGGCTGAGCCTGTAGAAAGTCGTTTCTCAATATAGGATAAATGTTCATTCAGATTCTTCAACTGTTCATCTTTGATGCTTATAGCTTCCTGTAAAAAGCTTATGGCATAGTAGTTGGCCATTACGGCAGTAGAAAGTTTCTGTTTAATCTGTTCGGTGCTGATTTGTACCATTTCTTTTGCCTTTTGGTCAATAACCAAGCTTTTTTCAGTTTTCCCGAAATCATAAATGTTTTCATTTATTGATACAGTGGCATTATACACATTGGGTGGATATAGCTCCAGGTTGTGAACGGTTCCACCTATAGGCATGGAAATGCTCGAAGTAGGCCCGATGCGGGTAAAAGAACTTGAGAAATTTACATCAGGCAAGATAGGCTGTTTTAGTCAAGCCCGATTTTTGCGTCGGCTGCCACCAGGTCTTTTTCTGCTTTTTTCAGTGCCGGGTAATTGCTGATCACTGTACTCAGGATTCCTGAAAGAGTCAGCGAATCGCCGGTGGTTTGAGCTTGAACCAACAATGCTGGTGCAAGTAACAGAGCGATTATAATTTTTTTATATGTCATTATATTTTTATTTTTAGTATAAATCAATTTATCAATGAATTTGTATTCATATTAATCGAGATGAGCCATGGCTTCCTTCGGAACTTCTTGTTTCTTCTTTTTCTTCATCATGATGATAGGAATAAAACAAATAGCTGTAATGGCTGCTGCAATCAGAAAATCGTCATTTATTCCTTCAATAAATGCTTGTGAACCAACATGCGACATGAGTACACTCTGGCTTTGTTTTACGGCTACAGCCGCAGAACTTCCGGCATTATGCTGAATATAATTGCTTAAACCGCTAACAGTATTTTTGAATTCCTGCGAATTTGACTGGATGGCACCTCCGAAAATCTGAGCATGAAAGTTTACACGTGATGTAAGCATTGTCGACAAAAGGGCAACCCCAAAGCTACCTCCAACCTGGCGAATGGTGTTGGTGATCCCTGATGCCTGAGCCATTTTATCGCGAGGTATAGTTGAAAGTGAGTAAGAACTTAACGGGGTGAAGATCATACCCATGCCTAATCCGCGCAGATAAAGCGATGTCATTACAAACGAATTTTCGGTCATGAAGGATAGTTGCGAATTCAGGTAGAAACTGATAATAAGCAATGCGATTCCCAAGACCAAAGGCAGTCTGGCATTCACTTTATCCGTGAACCAGCCTGATATAGGAGAAATAAAGCCCTGTATAATTCCTACCGGTAAAAATACAGCGCCCGATTGCAAAGCTGTGTAACCCATTGAGTTTTGCAGGTATAAAGGAAGCAGAAAGGTACTCCCGAACATACCAATACCAAACAGGAATAGTACCAGGTTAGATAAGCCAAAATTTCTGTCTTTCAGTAATTTTAGGTCGAGTAGGGGGTTGTCGGTGGTTAATTCCTGAGTAAGGAATACCACAAGTCCGACAGCCGAAATGGCAAAGCATGCCAGAATATAAGGTGCCGACCATCCCTCGGAATTTGTCTGGGCATTTCCTTCAGATAATGCAAAAAGCAATACCGGCAGAGCGATGATGATAGAAATAAATCCTATATAATCAAACTTGCGCGAGGTTTTATGTACAAACTCACGCTGTATAATCACTGTAAACAGCAGCGCAACTATGCCAACCGGTATGTTCACGTTGAAAATAAGTTGCCAGTTGAAGTTGTCAACCAGGTATCCACCAATCAGCGGGCCGAATGAAACGGATGCCGCTGCGGCTATGGACCAAAAACCAATGGCAATACCCCGTTGATGGGGTGGAAACTCACGGGTAATAATAGCCATGCCAAGTGGTTGCACGGTTCCGGCGCCTATTCCCTGGATGATACGCGCAATTATAAGCGTAGTTTCATTATCGGAAAGCCCGCAAAGGAACGAACCAAAGGTGAATAAGAATAATCCCCAGAAATAAACCCGCTTGTAGCCAAACTTGTCAGCAAGCCAGCCCGAAGTAGGCAGCATGGCGGCCATGGCAAGCATGTAAGCCGTTACAACCCATTCAATGGTTGATAATCCAACGCCGAAAGCCGACATGATTTTTGGAAGGCTTACGTTTACGATAGTGCTGTCCAGCACGGCCATAAACGTTCCCAGCATTACATTGCCCAGCACAAACCACTTGTATTTTTCGTGTTTTGGATGGAATGCAGAGTCCCGGTTACGTAGCTTTCGCCGTATTTTATGTGCTCTTGAAATTTTTCTCATGTTTTATTTTATAATTTTTACCACTGCCGACATGCCTGTCATCAGGCGATAAGCCGACAAATTTTCTCCGCCTTCAGTGCCATCAATCGAGATTTTTAATTGAACACGTTGTGTCACTTTGGTAAAGTTGCCCGAAGCATTGCTGGCCGGAATAAGCGAAAATTGTGAAGCTGTGGTTGAACCAAGAAGGAAAATTTTACCTGTAAAAATAACATCAGGATAGGTGTCCAATGTGAATTTGGCTGATTGACCAACGTGTAACTTTTCCATTTTTGTTTCTTCAAGAAAAACGTTAACCCAAAATTTTGAGTTGTTGTTAATCGTAAAAATTGATTGGCCCGGATTGGCAATGTCCCCGGCCAATAACCAGCGTTTTGCTATGATACCATTTGCTGAAGCGTACACGCGGGAGTTCTTCAACTGGGTATTTATTGCCGCAATTTGAGCGTCGGAAGTTTTAATGTTCGTTTCGGTAGCTGCAATCTGGGTTTTCGATAGCTGGATTTGAGCTTTAGCAGCTTCATACTGGGCTTGTGCTGTTTCAAGCGCTTTTTTCATATGGTCGTATTGCTCTTTTGTTGTCACACCGCCATTGAATTGAACTTTAGAACGATCGAAATCTTCTTTAGCACGTTCAACACCGATTTTCAATACGTCAATATTTTTCAAATCGAATTGATATTTGGCTTCAGCTTGTGCTTTGCCGGCCTGAGTCTGAGCTTTGGTAGAAACAATCGTAGCCTTTTGGGCCAATATGTCTGTGCTGTCGAGTTCGGCCAGCAATTGTCCTTCTTTAACCGAGTCGCCCTCTTCTACATATAATTTGCTAATTCTGCCCATGATTTTAGGACTAACTGTAACTACGTCCGATGTCACAAATGCATCATCAGTTTTAATGAAGCTGGAATAATCAATGTACCAATAAACGGCACTGACAATTACGATTAGAACAACGGCAATTAGCGGAATGTAAATTTTCAGGTCTTTTTTCTTTTTAGTCATATAAGTGAATTTTAAATGTTCAGAATGTTTGTATCGTATTATTCTTTGTTTTTAGCGGAACAGGAATTTGTATTTCCCGAATCGTCCATTATTTCAGATAAAATATTTCGAACCTGCTGGGTCGATTCAAAAAGGGTGATCATTTTTTGTTCCTCCAGTTTTTCAATCCGTTCCCGCAAATCCCGGCTGAGTTCAGCTTTTATGGCCTTGAAGTCTTCTTTCCCTTTTTCGGTCATTTTTATATTTATAATTCTCCGGTCGTTCGGGTCGAAGAGCCGTTCGACCATACCTTCTGCAATCAATTTATCTATCTGTGCAGTAACGTGCGGTTTGGGCATTGATAATTTGCATCCTATTTCCGACATGGAAAGCATATTGTGTTTGCTCAAAACGCCTATGACAAACAAAGAGCCCGGGTTCAGGTTTGTTTTAGCCCGGATTGAACGCGTCAGCCCTTTTGAAAGCAAAGGATGGATATGAATCAGATTTTCAATGATCTTGTCTATAGAAACTTCAGAAATGTTGGTCATGGTACTGATATTTTGAATTTGGTTACAAAAGTATAACTATTATTTGTATGAACTATTATAAAAGTGAAATATTATGGAAATATAACAGTTGGAAATTCTACTGATGATTAAACACGAAAAAATAGCTTGTTATTTTTGTTTTCATATCGTTTTGCGTTTCAAAAATCTTATCTTTGCAACTCAAAATTTAAAAACCATTTGTAAGGTTCAAAAACGTATGATTAAAGTAACATTCCCCGACGGTTCGGTACGCGAATTTGCCAAAGGCATTACCGGACTTCAACTTGCTGAAAGTATCAGCTCCCGACTGGCACAAGAAGTGCTTGCTATCACAGTAAATGGCGAAATATGGGATTTAACCCGCCCGATAGAAACCGATGCAGCTATTAAATTACACAAATGGGACGATGAAGAAGCCAAACATGCTTTCTGGCATTCGTCTGCCCACTTGATGGCCGAAGCGCTTCAGGAATTGTATCCGGGTATTAAATTCGGTATCGGTCCTGCTATCGAAAACGGTTTCTACTACGATGTAGATCCGGGTGAGGTATCTATTAAAGAAGGAGATTTGGCGGCTATCGAAGCTAAAATGCTTGAACTGGCAGCGCGTAAAGAAGCCATTGTTCGCACCGACATCAGTAAAGCCGACGCGTTGGCCCGTTTCGAAGCTATTGGCGAAGTATATAAAACTGAAATGATTAACGACCTGGCGGACGGAACAATCACCTTGTATTCGCAAGGTAATTTTACCGATTTGTGCCGTGGACCTCACTTGCCCAATACAGGCGATATTAAAGCTATCAAGGTGTTGAGCGTAGCCGGTGCATACTGGCGTGGTGACGAAAAACGTAAAATGTTGACTCGTCTTTATGGTATTACTTTCCCTAAAAAGAAAATGCTCGATGAGTATTTGGTTTTGTTGGAAGAAGCCAAAAAACGTGACCACCGCAAAATTGGCCGCGAACTGGAGCTGTTCATGTTCTCCGAAATGGTGGGCAAGGGACTTCCAATCTGGTTACCACGTGGAACAGCTTTGCGCCTTCGTCTGGAAGACTTTTTGAAGAAAATCCAACGTCGCTTCGATTACCAACAAGTAATGACTCCGCATATCGGAAACAAACAATTGTATGTGACTTCAGGTCACTACGCTAAATATGGTAAAGATTCGTTCCAACCTATTCATACGCCCGAAGAAGGTGAAGAATATCTGTTGAAACCGATGAACTGCCCGCACCACTGCGAAATTTACAAATTCAAACCACGTTCGTACAAAGATCTTCCGTTGCGTCTGGCTGAGTTTGGTACCGTTTACCGTTACGAGCAAAGCGGCGAGTTGCACGGATTGACCCGTGTACGTAGCTTCACCCAGGATGATGCGCATATTTTCTGCCGTCCGGATCAGGTGAAAGATGAATTCCTTAAAGTAATGGATATTATTTTCATTATTTTCAATGCGTTGGAATTTGAAAACTTCGAAGCACAGATTTCTTTGCGTGACCCTAACAACCGTGAAAAGTACATTGGCACTGACGAAAACTGGGATAAAGCGGAACAATCCATCATTGAAGCTTGTGCCGAAAAAGGATTGAGAGCCCGTGTAGAAACTGGCGAAGCAGCATTCTATGGTCCAAAGCTTGATTTTATGGTGAAAGATGCTATCGGTCGTCGCTGGCAATTGGGAACCATTCAGGTGGATTACAATTTGCCTGAACGTTTCGAACTGGAATACACCGGTGAGGACAATGCGAAACACCGTCCGGTAATGATTCACCGTGCTCCGTTTGGTTCAATGGAACGTTTCGTAGCGGTATTGATTGAACATACAGCCGGTAAATTCCCGTTGTGGTTGACACCTGATCAGGTGGTGGTTCTGCCAATTAGCGAGAAATTCAACGATTACGCGTTCCAGATTGCAAAGGAAATGAATGCACAGGATATTCGTGTTCAGGTAGATGACCGTAACGAAAAAATTGGCCGTAAAATCCGCGATAACGAATTAAAACGTATTCCTTATATGTTGATTGTGGGAGAAAAAGAAGCTGAAAATGGTGAAGTAGCTGTACGTCGTCAGGGCGAAGGCGATAAAGGTACTATGACGGTAGCTGAATTCTCGAAACTGATCACCGACGAGGTAGATGCTTTGGTGAATCAATACAATAAGTAGTTTTCAATGCATAATTTATAATGAAGAAACGCGAATCGGGTGAACCGGTTCGCGTTTCTTTGTTTTGTATTTCGGGATTATATCCTGTATTTCGAAATATTGTTTTATCTTTGCATCAAAGAATAAAGAGAATGAGAATTGTAACTTACAAGGCAATTACGAATTTTTGTGTAAAACATAAAGACGCAGAAACAGCACTTCAAGATTGGTACTCTAAAACAATGGAAGCAAATTGGACATGTTATGCTGATATGAAAAATTCATTTAATACGGTGGATTCAGTTGGCAATAAAAGATTTGTTTTCAATATTAAGGGTAATGATTACAGGCTAGTGGCAATTGTGCTTTTCAACATCAAAATGGTTTATATTCGTTTTATTGGAACTCATAAAGAGTACGATAAGATAGATTGCTCAAAGATTTGAAAAACCATAAAATATGGTGATTAAATCAATAGAATAGGAACACACGCCTATGGAGAGGTTTAGCTCGCGCTTTTCACTTTGTCGCAGTGCGACAGTGAACGCTCCGCAAACCGCCAAATGCCCATGCCTGGTGTTTGTTAAGAGCTGATTCATTATAAAAAGAAAATAGTATGACACAAATAAATAATGAAACTGAATATGAAGCTCTAAAATTGAGAATAGAAGAACTTCTTGAACTTGTTGACAATGACACTCCAGAGTCAGATAAAAACCTGATTGAGTTAAGTGTGATTTCTAATTTGGTGGCTGATTATGAAGAAGCGCACTTTCCAATAGCAGTACCAGCTCTGGTAGATGTTATTAAACTTCGAATGTATGAAATGGGCTTGAATCAAGTTAAGTTGTCGCAAATGCTTGGGGTTAGTACCTCCCGTATAAGTGAATATCTGACAGGTAAAAGCGAGCCAACTCTCAAAGTTGCACGTGAGATGAATAAGAAACTGAATATTGATGCCCACATTATTCTGGGAATTTAATGTGATTGACATTTATGAAAAAAACGCGAATCGGGTGAACCGGTTCGCGTTTTTTTATTGATGCGATTGCAAATTGTAAGACCCAATGTTCAATACCTCTCTTCAATCTCGCTGAGCACTTCTTCGTGGCTACGTTCTGTTTGAAAGAAACGGGCGATGGTGGAGGAGCTTATGTGGTTTTGTGGCTGATAATCAGACAGAGGTTTCAATTCTGTCAGATGCCAGAGTCCGGCTTCTATTACAGCCTCTTTCAGGCGTGGTATTGCTTCAAAGTCGGTTTCCCTAAAAAAGCTGAGCTTGTCCATGCCCAGAAATTCAATTTCATTTCGGCTAATGCCCAATTGTTCCTGTAACTTTTTGCCCTCGGGGGCATTCTGGCTGCAAATTGGGAGAAAAGTGAGAATAAATAGCTGCTTGTTTATAATTGTAAATGGTAGGTAGCCAAGTGGTTGTTTGTCTTCTTTAGTGAATTTAATAACCAGTTGGCCATTGTGAAGTTGGCAAATGTCACTGTTGTACAGCGATGAGGTCAGGAATGAGTTTCGCTGTATAGGTTCAAGCAAATCAAGTCTCTCTTTCATTCGTGCCAATGCATGGCTTTGCACATACACTTCCAGGAGGTGGGTTTGCTCGCTTTCCTCGATTATTTTATTGTAGGGTATGCTTAAGTACACTGGTTTAGAGGAGATAAACTGTCCAAGCATAGCTCTAAACGCAGGTCTTACTTTGTTGCGATAGGTGAAATGTAATTTCTCTGCTTTGCAGGATGTAAGGATTATATGTCCGGCAAATTTACAAATGTTATCCAATTCTTTCCACTCCCATTCGAACCCGTAGATGCGGAAGTTTATTTTAGAAATATCAAGGAGCAGATAATGAGCATATTGCCAGTAATTAAACATGAAGTTATTTTCAAATTCTTCGTCGTTTTGGCTTGCTTTTGCAGCAATCAGCTTATATGCTTCTGATTGTTCGCAATAATTTTTTGTGTTCCCTTTTGTTTGTATATATGTCAAAAATGCCATTCCATAGATTATAAAATCGGAGTAAAACAATCCAATTTCCGGGTTGCCTACCGGATAGAAATTCATAAACTTGTGCATTTCCTGTTGTACCATTTTTACATACTGACGTGGCACAGCATGTCCCTTTTTTACGACCACACGGGGTACAGTCATTTTCGCCCGCATCATTTCAATTTTCTGTTTTTTTGTAAACCTATCGTACAGAGCTGGATCAAGGTCGATAAGCCGGAGAGTCTTACGGGCCACTTCAGAGAATTTGTCAAAGTACGACTTTGTAACTTCGAAATCTTTTGTAGTGGATGATTGTGGAGTTTTCTTCTTCTTTTTCTTAGCCATAAGTAAATAGATTTCGGTTGGTGATTTTTTAGTTATTGAATGGTCGAAAGGCTCAACTCACTTCAACTTCAGAAATTGAAACGTAAATATTACTTTAAAATTTTAATTTCAGTTCCAAAAATAGAAAATATTTTTCACATTAACTATTTTAGCCCGGCATTTATTTTTATTATTTCATTGTTTTTGTTTAACTGTCTGAAAATCTGGCAGGTTAAAAAATTATTTGGTTTTATATAAAAAAAAGAGTCGTTTGATTTTGAGATTGTAAAAATGTTGAGTACTTTTGCATTCGTTTATTACCTTAATAGTCAAATTATAAAATTGTTTTTGTTCGTTTAATTGTGAATTTAAAACCTGAATGTTTATGAATCGTAGAGAAATTAATTTATTGGGAACGTTTCGAACCCTGGAAGAATTTTTGAATATCAATTTATCTAGTTTCGATAATAATGAACCAATTCTGGGCGTTATTGGCGAATTGAAAATTAAGAACACCAAAATAAGGAGTTTGAATGAGTTGCAGGCTAAAATTACGGAAGCCGATTACGCCATAAAGAGTGTGGAAGAATATATTTTGATTGATATCGCAATTAAAGTGTCTGATGCTCTGAAAGTTATTGCCGTTTCTCACAAAGATGCCCGTCTGAAAAATGAAGCGAAAATTTCGCGTTGGGAATTGGGACGTATGCGTACAAAAGACATGTTTGCAAGATTCAGACAACTCCATACAGCCGCATTGCCCTATATGCCGGATTTACTGTCGCTGGGTGTGACCAAAGATGAAATCGATTCATTGAATACAGCCGAGAGTGAGTTGGCAAAAAATGCACCTGCCATTCAGAGTATAAAAGCCAAAACCAGGCAAGCAACTATTGAGCTCAGGCAACTAATTGCAGATACATATATACTGGTTCTCGAAACACTTGATCCGTTGATGCAGCAATATCGGATAAAGAATCCAATGCTTTACAGCGAATTCGCAAGTGTCCGGAAAATGATTGACTGCGCCAACGGATACACCAAAAAGGAGGTTTTGGCTTATGCAAACTAATATCAATTGAACAACAGGAATGAAAAATGGAGTTATACAGATTATTGTATAACTCCATTTTTTATTTAGGTGAGACGATATTTAGAGACTTAACTCTAATTCTTCACAGGTTCTATACCAAAGGTAAACCCATCTTTAACCCGTTCAATCAGTTCGGGAATAATGTCAGTATATTCGCCTACAATACCAAAGTCGGCAAAATGAAAAATCGAGGCTTTCGGATTGTGGTCGATGGCGATAATTTTTTCAGATTCTTTCATACCCGCAATGTGTTGGATAGCCCCGGAAACCCCGATGGCTACATACACTTTTGGACGAACGGTTTTACCGGTTTGGCCTACCTGGCGTGCATATTCCGAGAAACCTTCATCCACAACCACACGGCTGCAGGCCCATTCTGCTTTCAAACCTTTTTCTTTCAGTGCATAGGCCAGTTTTTTGATTAGTTCCAATCCATCGCCAGTGGTTCCACGTCCGCCTGAAACTATAATATCAGCATCGAACAGGTTTACTGAACTTCCTTCACCACGTACTGTTTGAAGAATTTCCACTTTAAATTCATCGTCGGTAAGGGTGGGTTGGAATGTGGATACAACCCCGGTGCGGCCTTCCACTCTGGCCGGAACTTCGAAAGTACCTGCACGGGCTGTGGAAATCTGCGGATAAACGAATCCAAGAATGGTGGCAAGCTTGCTTTCGCCATAAGTAGGGCGACGTGAATGTAAAATCGGTTTGTTGACAACCTTTTCTTTGCGGTTTACGTATTCACCTATTTCAAGTCCGGTGCAGTCTGCTGTTACTCCACTGCCGGTTTTTACGCCTATACGTGGGGCAAGTTCGCGCCCCGAAGTGGTGGCTGCAAAAAGGCAGATTTCCGGATTACGATCTTTGATTACTTGTGCGAAAATTGATGAAAATGGCAAAACGAGATATTCTTCCAGTTTTTCATTTTCGACTACGATCACTTCATCCGATCCATGTTCGAATAATACCTGAACCTGGTCTTTTACATTTTTACCAATCAGCAACGTCATAATTTTTGTTCCTTCTCCCAATTGATCGGCCAAATGACGGGCGGGAGTCAATAATTCGATCGAAGGTCGGACAATTTTACCATTGGCAACTTCCGCCCAGGTCAGAATTCCTCTGGCACCATTGCGGTTGTCGTAAAATGGAAATTCAGGTTTTTCTGATGTTTTTTTCTCGGTTGCTTCCTTTTTCTCCAGCACATTTGCACCTTTGTTGAAATTTGAAATCAAACTGTCCACAAGCGCAGTTTCATTATGCCCATCGGACATGATAATCGGAGCACGCTCGCTTACTATATTTACTACGTTTGCAACAATGGTAGGCGAGCCACTGAGCCCGATTTTTTCGGTTCCCAAACCAATATCGTCAATGCCGAAAACGGTTATTTGAGCATTACGGGCTTTGATAGCGCCCGTGAGCGATGGTTTGCGTGGCGGAATGCCTGTTGGCGTAAGCGAGATAGTGCAGGGCATAGGTAGCTGCATCATTTGGTAACCGCCTTCAATAATCCGTTTTGCAACTACATTTCCCTTACCGTCAGCTTTTACACTTTCAACAAATGTAGCTTGCGGAATACCCAGATTCTCTGCCACCTGTGATGGAACGTGGGCAGTATCCCCGTCGCTGGTTTGCCGTCCGGCCAAAATTATAAACGGTTCTTTCGAGTCTTTGGTGAAGCCCAAATGCTTCAGCATAGTAGAAATAGCCAGTCCGGTAGCATATGTGTCGCTTCCGCCGAGTTTGCGGTCGGAGAGGAGGAAGGCTTCATCATAGCCCAACGAAATGGCAGTACGTAATGCTGTTTCAAATGAGCCAGGTCCCATGGAACAAGCAATCAGCCTGGCATCAGGATATTGTTTTTTCAGTTGTAATCCTGCTTCCAGTCCAAACTGGCAGTCGATGTTAATAATCGATTTGGCTTTGGTCCTGTCCATCAATCCATTCTTCTCCCATGCGCATTTCGGTGGGGAGTGGTACTTGTTTTATTAAACTTATAATTGTGAGAGCCATTTTTTTAATTTAGAATTAAAAATTAATAATTATGAATTATGCATTGTCAATTATGCATTCATCACATGTTTTGAAAATCAGGACCATTGCCACCATTAGGAACACTCCAGGTAATTCCATCGCCGGGCGTTTTTATATCGCAGGTTTTGCAATGCATGCAGTTTTCGGCATGGATACGCAGCTCCTGGTGTCCGTTTTTGTCGGTGTGCAGTTCATATACTTCCGATGAGCAGAAGAATTGGCACGGAGCACCATATTGTTTGATATTTATGGCTTCGAACGATGCCGGATTATTGACCTTAACGTGCGGTACTTGCTGTTCATCGTGGTTTACTCCCGAAAAATAGACATCTGTCGCCTTATCGAAAGTCAGAACCTTATCAAATTCCAATTTTCCGTTGAATCTTTCTTTGAATAGTTTGCCCTTAAATTCAGCCAGCGTTTTGGTGGCGTCTTTGTCCGGATGCGATTTCAATCTGCCGAAGAATCCGGCACCTCCTGTAATTAATAATGCTCCAAAATTTAGAGATCCAATAACTAGTCCTTTCGAGAATCCCTGGCGGAAATTCCGCACCGGATATAAGTCTTTGTAGATCAAGCTATCTTTAATTGATGCTTCGTAAGCCGCAAGTGTTTTCTCCGAGAAATTGTTTTTGCTTAATGCTTCGGCAGCAGTTCTGGCAGCCAACATACCTGATGTAACGGCCAAATGTACTCCTTTCAATGCCGGCATGGCAACCAATCCGGCACTATCGCCAACAATGAGAGCGTTATCTGTATACAGTTTTGGAATCGAATACCAACCGCCTTCGGGCAGCGTTTTGGCACCGTATTCCACCAGTTTTCCCCCTTTGAGAAATTTAGCGATAAACGGATTCGTTTTCCAGGCCTGGAATGCATCATGTGCATCAAAAGTAGGATCTTCATATTCAAGTCCAACGACCAGTCCAACTGCTACTTTGTTATCTTTCAGTCCGTAAACGAAACCTCCACCAAATTCTTTCATATTCAGTGGGTAACCCATGGTGTGGTATACTTCGCCCGGTTTGATATTGCCTTCGGGAACGCTCCATAATTCCTTTACGCCTAATGAATAAATCTGGCAGTTTTTGTCTTTTTCCAGATCATATTTTTGAATAAGTTTCTTGGCTAAACTACCGCGGGTACCTTCAGCGAATATGGTTAGTTTGGCTTCAATGCGTGTCCCTGGCTGAAAATTTTCCAGCCGGTTGCCGTGATGATCTACTCCGGTGTCTATGGTTTTGGCACCAATTACTTTACCATCGGCATATAAAATTTCATCAACAGAAAATCCCGGGTAAATTTCAACTCCTTTTTCTTCGGCTTTTTGGGCCAAAAAACGACAAACTTGTCCGAGCGAAGCGGTGTAATTGCCTTTGTTGCTCATATAAGGCACATGAAACGGCAATTTGAAAGCTCCATTTTCGCTCAACAAAACCGTAGCATCGGTTTCAACTTGAGCATTGAAAGGAATCTCGTTAAAATCAACTTCCGGCAGTAAACTTCTGAAAACATCAGTTTTAATAACTGCTCCGGATATAATATGGCTACCGATAGAACTCCCTTTCTCGATTAGTAAAATTCTACGATTCAATCCTTTTTGCTTCAGGATATCGGCCAAATGAATGGAAGTGGCTAAACCGGATGGTCCACCACCAATGATCAAAACATCCGTTGAAACGGTATCAGCATTACTCATTAGATTGTGGTTTAAATGTGTGATTATGTTTAAATTTAACTATTTGCTTGTGGGATATATTACAACCTGCTCCGGCAAAATTCCGGTTTATGTGCATAGATGAAAAATATGGGAAATGTGTCAGGAAGAACTATACAGCATGAGTGATGCGTAAGTTTTTCTGTTGAAAAAACAGAGGGGAGGATGTGTTTTTAAGTGATTCAAGGTTGATTATTGATTAATTCATTTAGCGAATTTTTCAGTTGGGAACAGCAGATTTTTCTTATTTTTCTGATATTCTCGGCAGCAAATGTAAGCATTTTAATTGGTCGACCAACTTTTTCTGAAATATTTTTGAGTTAATATATGTTATTTTGTGCACAGTTGGGTCGCTCGTGTGCAATTAAAAATTCAATAAATATGTTTGTTGTAAGCAATCAAACAAGTAAAAAATGTTTAGAACACAATACGTTTATTGGAGTTAATAAAATTTATTTTTTGACTCCTCTGTTTATTTTCTGTACCTTTGCACAAAATCGTATTCCGTCAGGTGTAAAAAATGAGCTTGTGAAAGGAGAACGGATACGTTACTATTCTATGACATTTGATAAATTAGATCTTGTTGAGCCGATCTTAAATGCTCTCCGTCACGAAGGTTATTCCCAACCTACCCCCATTCAGGAAATAGCAATCCCCATTGTACTTAAAGGTAAAGATTTATTAGGCTGTGCACAAACCGGCACCGGAAAAACTGCCGCTTTTGCTATTCCTATTCTTCAAAAATTATATTTGAAGCATGAGAATGATAAGATTCATCGTAAAATAAAAGTACTGATTGTAACTCCAACCCGTGAGTTGGCTATTCAGATTGGTGAAAGTTTTGCTGCCTATGGGAGTAATATGCGGTTTCGTCATGCTGTCATTTTTGGCGGGGTACCTCAAAATCCCCAAATTAATGCATTGAAATCCGGCGTAGATATTCTGATTGCTACTCCGGGCCGATTGCTCGATTTGTATAATCAGGGATATATAAAACTGACTGATTTGAACATCTTTGTTCTTGATGAAGCTGATCGAATGCTTGATATGGGCTTTATTCATGATGTAAAGAAACTGGTGAAAATTATTCCTGCCAAACGCCAATCTTTGTTTTTTTCGGCTACTATGCCCGAATCAATCCGAGTGTTGGCCGGAACTATCCTGACTAATCCGGAGGAAGTGGCTGTTACTCCGGTGTCGACCACTGCTGAAACCATTCAGCAAGAATTGTATTACGTGGAGGCCGCCAATAAGAAAAATTTATTGTTGCATTTACTTCAGGATAAATCGATTGATACGGCTCTGGTTTTTACGCGAACCAAACATGGTGCCGATAAAGTGCAACGTATTTTGACCAAAGCGCACATTAAAGCGGAAGCAATTCATGGAAATAAGTCGCAAAATGCACGTCAGAATGCGTTGAAAAATTTTAAAGATCGATCAACTCGGGTGCTGGTAGCTACTGATATTGCTGCTCGCGGTATTGATATTGATGAATTGAAGCTGGTGATTAACTACGAGATACCTAATATCCCAGAAACTTATGTTCATCGTATTGGCCGAACGGGCAGGGCAGGTCTCAATGGAAAAGCCATTTCGTTTTGCGATGTTGAGGAACTGGAATATCTGCGTGATATTCAAAAACTGATTTCGATGGAAGTGCCAGTGGTACAAAATCATCCTTTTGCGGCAGAACATATGTTGGCCGACAAAAAATCGAAGATTAAGACAAAAGCGACAAACAACGGCAAGAAATCAGTTATTAATCCCAGTAAAGGGAAGCGCAAGGTTAGCAACAATAATGATTCTAACAAATTGCAAAGTTCAAAGCCTGCTGTTTTAAACTCCCCCCAAAAAGAAACTCCCCCAAAAAGAGTTTTTTTCAGGAAGGAAAATTAGTATAACAAAACAGATAATCATTACTAAAATAAAACCCAACCAAATCAAATTGGTTGGGTTTTAATGTTTTTAAGTGTTTTCTAAATAATTCGGTTGTTTTTTATTTGGCTACTATAAATTTGCCGCAGGTTAGTTCAGTTCCAGACTTCAATCTATAGATATATGTTCCGGTTGGAAGGGCATTTTTATAGGTAATTACATTAACCTCATTTGCAATAACATTTCCTTCGAAGGCCCGGCCCACCAATAATCCTTTCATGTCTATTATATCAATAGTTACTTTAGCATTATAGTTTAGACCAAATTTGAAGTTTACATTACCATAAACTGATGGATTGCGATAAACTGTTACATACGATTTTGAGTCTTCCGGACTATTGTTGAATGTGCCTATGTCTGTGATATTTAAGGTTCCATTTACATAGGTGATTTCATAATTCAATGCACTTAATCCAGCAGGTATGATCGAATAGAATCCTGCTGATGTTGCATCTATTGCTTCACCGGAGAAATTAAGGATTCCACCCAAAATGTCAGCTGTTTCATTATTCACAAAACCATTGTAGCCAACCGTGTAACCATCGGAATATATTCCGCCATTAAAGGATTTAGTTTTATTATCTGCCGTGATAGTTAATGGAGCTTTGGTAATTTCTGCGTTAAATTCAGGCTGTACTATTGTATAATTGTTTGCCTGTTCGCCACTGATACCAAATCCTGAGGCAATGACTTTCACTTCTTTTGCAACATTTTTATCTATAAAATTTCCAGTTGCACCATCTTTCAATAAGGTCACTTCATCGCCACTTATAACGTTTTGCAATGATGTTCCTATTTTCAGAGTTGCTAAAGTGGTTCCGTCATAAATTTTGTTGTCGGCAGTAATACCTTCAATTGTAACCGGCCTTGGAGTTATTGCTCCTGCTATTCCTTCTGGTTGTTCCAGTTTATAATTTTTTGCTCCCGATCCCTTTATGGTAAGCCCGGAAACTTTTACAGGTTTGTCTGTTCCTACATTTTTATCCGCAAATTCACCTAATGCCTCGGAAACTTCTAAGAATACTTCTTCATTATTTACGACTCCGGATAATATTCCTGTTCCAGATAAACTGGCAGCAGTTGAGCCATCATAAACTTTAGATTTTGCCGTGATTCCGGAAACGTTCAGTGCTTTCACTCCAACATGATGGTTCAAATAATTGGATGTACAATTATTATAGTTATCGTCACCTAAAAATACTGCATTAGGAGCATGAAGATCATTAGCTTCGAGCCTGCTGGTTGTAAAAATTACCTTCCCCGAATTTAATTCGGCAGTATCCAGAACAGATTCAATGCATCTTAATAATACAGTACCAGTAAGTGGGGTATCATTTATTCCCGATACGCTTACCGAGAAATCCACCGGGTCGCCATAGATTGAAGAAGCACTCGCGGATTCAATCTTAATCACCGGGGTAGCTTTGTCCACAATCAAGGTTACTTCTTTTATAGCTTCACTATTATTTTCCGTAGCTGCTGCTGTAACGCTAAGAGTATGTGTACCTGCGTCCAGAATTGTATTTAAAGCCGGAGTGTAAGTAAGATCTCCTACTGCCGTTGCATTCAGCTGAGTTGCCGAAAGAGCTGTTCCGTAGGTAATATTAGCCGGATTATCCCAAGTGATGACCTGATTGGCTTTATCTACCACAATCGTCACCTGTTTGGTAGCTTCGTTGTAATTTTCGGTAGCTGCTGCTGTTACGTTCAGGGTTTGTGAGCCAGCATTCAAAACCGCGTCGATAGCCGGGTCATAAGTCAATGCGCCCGCTGTCGCTGTTGCATTCAGCTGAGTTGCCGAAAGGGCCGTTCCGTAAGTAATATTTGCGGGATTTTCCCAAGAGATTACTTGATTGGCTTTGTTAATTATTCCGGTTGTTTTATTTACATAGCTGATATTATAATTATTACCACTATTTCCGTCGTTAATTGCCAGACCACTTGCAGTAATAGTTTTTTCAGTCCCAGCATTTGGATCTGCAAAAACCTGAATTGGGTCGGTACTTGCAACATCCGGAGCAATTATACCTACAACGCTTGGACTTACTGCAGAGTTGGCTGTTCCATCATACGTCTTACTGTCAGTGTTTGCAGTTACTGTTACTGTAGCTTTAGTTATGTCGGCTTTTATATCGCTTGGTTGTGTTAATGTATAATTATCAGCAGCAGTTCCACTTAAACTAAAACCTGAAGCAATAATAGTTTTAGCATCACCAGCATTTTTATCAGCGAATACTCCTGATGCACTGCCTGATACTAAGCTAACATTGTCGCTGCCAACTTTCCCAACTAAAACAGCAGAAGCTGTGTTGAGCGTAACATTCGTATTTCCGTTATAGACTTTTGAAGCGGCTGTAACTCCCGTAATTGACAATTCTTTTTTAGTTACTTCCTGTGATAAATTATCAGAATGTGCTTGTTCCATAATTATCGTCACCGCTGTAGATGGCCGTAATGCCATGTGTTGAAGCCGAAAGTGTTCCGGTTGAAAAAGTTGCTGAACCGGAACTTAATGTTCCTGCGCCAAGTGTTGTGGTTCCATCTTTGAATGTTACAGTACCAGTGGCAGTGCCATTTGTGCCGGTTACCGTTGCCGTGAAAGTAACAGAAGTTCCATAAATTACCGGAGTGCCTGATGTTGCAATTGAGGTTGCTGACACCGGGCTGGTAGCTACAGTAATTATTCCGTTGGGGCTTGTTCCAAAATAAGTGGAATTTTTATATGTTGCGGTAGAACCTGTTGATCCCCAGCTACCTGAAACTTTATTCACTCCGCCAAGTGTCAGGCTGTTGGCAGTAGAATTGGTACTGTTTGCTAAGCTGGCTACCGCAGTACCCGAAATACTTAAATTTCCACTAATGGTAGTGTTACTACTAATAGATTTAGTTCCACTACCTGAAAAAACCAGATTGTAATATGAAGTTGCTTTTACTGTTTGATTAGTGGAACTATTATAATTCACAGTATTTCCTACTGTTGCCGCATTTAACGTTAATGAAGGAGAGATGGAAATGCCACCAAAATTCAATGTTCCTGTGGTTTCATTGCTGAGTGTGCCAGATCCGGTCAATGAGGCTGAAACGCCAAGCGTTCCATTGTTTGTTCTCGTTCCATTAATAACTAAGTACGGGATGGTTGAAACAGTTGATCCGCTGATTGTTTTACCTGTGCCGGTAAAAGTGTGGGTAGCGGCAGAATTGTTTTGAGTTGTAAAAGTAGTCGCATTGTTGGTGAAATTGCCTCCAAAATTAAAAACAGCCACAGCTCCTGTTGTGGTTTCGTTCCAGACTGCGCCATTATTCAACGTAACATCACCACTAAAAGTCATTGTACGATTTTGTGACGAATTTGTAGAACCAAAGTTTATAGTACCTGATATTGATGTTGCTCCTTGAACAGTCAAATCACGTTGTACTGTAACTGTACCTCCGCCGTTGATTGTTAGTGTTCCCAGACTAATATCAACTCCATTTGTGGTCATGTTAAGAATTGCTCCACTATTAACAGTGACTGAACCTGTTGCGGTTTGAGTTAAATTGTTGGTAATGCTGACGGCATTGGTACCTGTTGTTGCAATAATAACTGCATCTCCGGTAGCAGGAACATTACCTCCAACCCAGGTGCTTCCATTTGACCAAGCACCACCGACGGCAGTACTTGTTTTTGTTGCAGCGTGTGTTAATGATAACGCAGACATTAATATTATTACCAATAAAATTATTTTCCCCCATGCAAATAATTCTTGAAAGTTGTTTTGTAAAGTGTTGATTTTTAGTGATTCATTTTCTTTGTTCAATAGCTGTTGAACAAAATACTGGTTTGTAGTTTTTGTTTTCATAGTAGTAAACTTTAGATAATCTCATAAATTAGTTAATTTAGGTGTCGGACTTCATAGCTGACTTTGGGAATGAAGAGTGAAACCAGATAGAGTCTTTAGATTTCTTCTTTTCACGATTCTGTTGTTGCCAGGGAAAATGATCTGCTTCTAAGGTAATTGGGCTAATTGTAAACTGTCTGAAATCTAAGGTTTGGCTAATCAGAATGTAAGGTCTTTTGTTATATCTTTTGAATTATGGAGAATGTGAGGCTGGAGCACCTCTGATTTTGCCGGAACTCCGGCATAAATAGGATGTAATTATGGTGGTAATATCTGCGAAGTCAATAACTATGGGATATTGGAAAAAATTAGAAGGTTGCAGGTTTGCACAAAAGGCAACTGATTCAGCGGGTTGGGTTGAACGTTGGCTATCTACACATCCGATATGCGTATAAGCTGGGAATGCATTTAAATTAGAATCCAATTTATGGATTAAACTGAAAATAGAGACTTTCATAACGATCTGACTTTGAGGACATCGGTTATAAATTTTCTCAAACAAATGAATTTTATTTGTAATTATTCGTAAATAATACCTGAAGTATTGCAAATAACCGTTAATCGATTAGTCCTTTTGTTATTTGAAAAAAGCCTCAGTTACTTACGCCTGCTGGTTGAGCCAGTAGATATTTTGGGTATAAAATTCTGAAAAAGAACCATTAATAGAAAAATAATTGACAGTAGCGTAGCAATTATTGGTGTTCTTATGTAACAATTATTATTTTAATAAGTTCAACTAATAATAAAAAAATTATTCGAACAGTTAATCAGTGCTAATAAAAATGCCTTTTATAGCTGTTTTTAGCATGAAATGTGAAAAATAATTAGCAGTGAATATTTAACGTATAAAATGTCTTTCGAATAATTATCTTTGCAATTATGAACATGCAGCATAAAGACATAAAAACGTATACGTTTTCGGAAATGGCACAGCAATATCCGGATTTTGCGCTAAAACGTATTGAGGATATTTACCGGAATACGAATGGAGCACCGGATAGCCCGCACCGGCATGAATACTATACTATTATCTTTATTGAAAAAGGGGAGGGGACTCATTTCGTGGATTTTACCGAATATAAAATTGAAGATCGCACGATTTACTTCATTCAACCCGGGCAAATGCATCAGGTAATTTTCACTGCCGAACCCGTTGGTTGGGTAATAACTTTTACCGAGCAATTCCTGATTGCCAATTCCATTCCTGAAAAAATGATAAATGATATTTATCTTTTTAATGATTATGGGCAGTCGCCCCCGCTTGCAATAAATGAGAGTGATATAGCCGTTTATAAAAGTTTGGCTGAGCAAATGTCATACTTTGCTGCTTCGCTCGAAACTTACACGCAGGAAGCTGTTGGTTCGCTTGTGAAACTCTTTCTGATTCAGAGTAATAACCATTGTTCGCTTCGAAAAAGCAATAACCCGCAGTTGCTGGAAACCAGTAATCATATCCTTCGCACGTTCAAGCAATCGTTGAATAAGCGGTATGCCCAATCTCACATGGTTTCCGATTATGCCGAAGAACTGGCCGTGACAGCCGATTATCTGAATAAAACGGTAAAAAACCTCACGGGTAAGTCAGCCAAAGAGCATATTCAGAGTAAATTAATTACCGAAGCTAAACGTTCATTGCTTTTCAGTAATATCAGTAATAAAGAACTGTCTTATGAACTGGGCTTTGAAGAATCGGCCCACTTCAATAATTTTTTTAAGAAAATTACCGGTCAAACTCCCTCCGAATTTCGTGTTTTAGCACGTCAGTCCTGATTTTTGCAATCATTTTCCCGATTTCTTTACTTCCCGGAGCATTTTGCTGCCGTACCTTTGTCGTGTCAAATGAGAAAGAATAACACCCCTAACCCCTAAAGGGGGACTAAGTTTGTTTCGACAATTATTTCATTTGATAATAAATCAATGCTAACTAAATTCCCCTTTAGGGGTAAGGGGTAAACATAATAGAATTATGAAAACAATTTTGCACAAATCAGAAACACGAGGCCATGCCAACCATGGTTGGTTGGATACGCATCACACTTTTAGTTTTGCGAACTATTACCAGCAGGACAGGGTGAACTTTGGAGCCCTCAGGGTGCTCAACGATGACTGGATTGCTGCTGGCGAAGGCTTTGGCACACACCCGCACGATAATATGGAAATCATTACCATCCCTGTTTCAGGAGTCGTTGAACATAAAGATAGTATGGGAAATCACGGGACAATCAAGGCCGGAGAAATCCAGGTAATGAGTGCCGGAACCGGAATTTTTCACAGTGAATATAACCACGAGAAAACGATACCGCTCGAACTTTTTCAAATCTGGGTATTTCCTAATAAGCGGAATGTTACACCGCGTTACGATCAGATTTCGCTGGCAGATATAGAAAAAATTGACGAATTTTTCCAGATTCTTTCACCCAATCCCAATGACCAGGGAGTTTGGATCCATCAAAATGCATGGTTTCATTTGGGGAACTTGTCCGAAGGATGGGAAGGTGAATATGAGCTGAAAGATAAAAAGAACGGAGTGTATTTTTTCGTGATAGAAGGGAATGTAAGTGTTGAAGGACAAGAACTAAGCAGGCGTGACGGCTTAGGAGTTAGCGAGGTCTCTGCAGTTAAGATAAAATCAAATTCAATTACTAAGTTATTGGTTATGGAAATTCCGATGGCTGAGAATTAAAGAATAAAATATTAAAAATCAAATAATTAAACAAATAAAAAAGTAAATAAATGAAAACAATCAAACAATTTTTAGCAACAGACCAACAATCATGGTCATTACTTTTAGTACGTATTGCCTTAGGCATAGTTATTTTACCACACGGAATGCAAAAAGCACTCGGACTTTTCGGAGGATATGGCTTTTCTGCCACCGTAGGTTTTTTCCAAAGTATGGGAATGCCGTTTTTAATTGGTACGCTTGTAGTTTTGGCCGAATTTGTAGGTAGCATCGGACTTATCCTTGGTTTTGGAACGCGTTTCATGGCTTTTTCGGTTGGGTTGACTATGGCCGGAGCAGCTGTTTTAGGCGGTCATGCAACAAATGGATTCTTTATGAATTGGTTTGGAATGCAAAAAGGAGAAGGCCTTGAGTATTTTATTCTGGTAGTAGGAATGGCTTTGGCGGTTCTGGTGAGCGGAAGCGGAAAATACTCAGTAGATAACCTCATTTTGAAGAAAATTAAATAAGGATATGAATTGAGAAAGTGAAGGGTAGGTCGGTAACGATCTGCCCTTTACTATTTTTATGTGCTAATGATTTGCTGAAAACTTATCATTATACTTAATTGTTTATATATCAAAATGTTTAGCTTGCCAGATTTAGCTTGTGGTCTTTCATTGCCCAGTAAATAATTTGTTTTGTTATTAATATAAAATTATTAACCATCTAATTCTCGAAAAAATGAAAAATGTAAGTTCAGTTGCAGCTTTACTCTTTGTAATTGTTGTTTTTGTCGGGATTTGTTTTACGTATGTGGTAAATGGCAATTTGTCATCGCCATCGAGTACGGTTATTGTTGGATTATTTACTCTGGTTGCTGCAATTATTGCCTGGTCCACGAAGGTTGCCACTCAATGGAGCCGCGCTATTGTACTGAGATTAGGGAAATACCATTCGATGAGGGGGCCAGGAATCTTTTTTATTATTCCAATTATCGACACTATCCCTTATTGGATTGATATACGGGTTATCAGTACTGCTTTTAAGGCAGAGAAAACGCTGACCAAAGATACGGTTCCGGTGGATGTGGATGCTGTGTTGTTTTGGAAGGTAATAGATCCGAAGAAGGCAGCCCTGGATGTAGCAGATTATTACAGCGCCATTAGTTGGGCTTCGCAAACAGCTCTACGCGATGTGATTGGTAAGACCATGCTGGCCGATATGCTTGAAGGGCGTGACAAAATTAGTACGTTATTGCAGACTATAATTGACGAACGAACGGAACCGTGGGGAATTAATGTTATCTCGGTGGAAGTAAAAGATGTACTTATTCCTCAGGGGCTTGAAGCGGCCATGTCTATGCAGGCACAGGCGGAACGTGAGCGCCAGGCCAGGGTGATTTTAGGTGATTCGGAACGTCAGATAGCCGAAATGTTTAATGAAGCTTCCAAAAGTTACGCGGAAAATCCGACGGCTTTCCACTTACGTGCTATGAACATGCTTTATGAAGGGTTGAAAACCAATTCCACCATTGTTATCGTACCAAGTACTGCCGTTGAAAGCATGGGCCTGGGTGGAATAAACGGAACTGTAGCTCTGACAAATGCTATTCAAAAAGACAAAATACCGTGATTGCTACCGATAAAGAAAAAAGCCCGATACACATTCGCGTACCGGGCTTTATCGGGATTTTGAATTGAAAACTTATTCAGCTACAACTTCGAAAGCAACTTCAACAGTCACTTCTTTGTGAAGTTTCAATGTAGCTTTGTATGAGCCGATTTCTTTAACGGCATCTTTAAGTACAATTACTTTGCGGTCAACAGTAAAACCTGCTTTTTCAAAAGCATTGGCAATCTGGATAGGACCCACAGCGCCGAAAATTTTACCTGTTGTGCTCGTTTTTGCGCCTACTGTTAATACAACATCTTTCAATTTTTCAGCCAATTCAATAGCTTCGTTTTTCAGACGTTCCAATTTGTGAGCGCGTTGTTTCAAATCTTCTGCCAACATTTTTTTAGCTGATTCTGTTGCCAAAACTGCTTTTTTTGTTGGGATCAGGAAGTTACGTCCGTAACCAGCCTTTACGTTAACGATATCGCCTTTGTAACCTAAGTTGATTACATCTTCTTTCAATATAATTTCCATACTTTTTCCTCCTTCTTTATTATTTCATCATATCGGTTACATAAGGAAGCAACGCAATGTGGCGTGCTCTTTTAACTGCTTGAGCTACTTTACGTTGATATTTCAACGAAGTACCGGTAAGGCGACGAGGAAGGATTTTTCCTTGTTCGTTCAAGAATTTTTTCAAAAATTCAGGATCTTTGTAATCGATGTATTTAATGCCGCTTTTTTTGAAACGACAGTATTTTTTCTTTTTTACATCTACTGAGGGTGGAGTCAAATATCTGATATCTCCGTTGTTTGCTGCCATGTTCTTAGTTCTCCTTTACTTCTTTAGATTTTACATTTTTTCTTTTCTCTGCGTATTCGAACGCATATTTGTCCAAACGGAACGATAAGAAACGTAGTACACGTTCGTCGCGACGGAATTGAGTTTCCAATGTAGCGATTACTGATGACTCTGCATCAAATTGAAGTAACGAATAAAAACCTGTAGATTTCTTTTGGATTGGATAGGCCAGTTTGCGCAATCCCCAATTTTCCTCATTGGTAATAGTCGCACCATTTTCGGTTAAAATGGCTTTGAATTTTTCTACCGCTTCCTTCATCTGAACATCAGACAAAACGGGAGTTAAAATGAAAACGGTTTCATAATGGTTTAACATACTGTTTGTTAGCTTTTTAGTAATTTGTAATTAGTTTTTATTAAAGCGGGGCAAAGATACGAATAAATCTTTGATTGACAAAGCTATTTGGAGATGTTTGTTGCAACTTTTTTAAATTGATAAATTTGCAAGTCGTTTTTGACTATGTTTGCAGGCTTGATTAAACTAATAATGAAAATTGCTGTCAACAATAAATACCTATTTAAGGTTGTATTGAAATGTAAAATAGCTGCTTATGAGAAAAATAATAATTTCGTTGTTGTTTGTGTTTCCTTTTGTGTTGTATTCGCAGAGTGTTTATTATCCTCCGTTAAATACGCAAGCACCATGGGAGTCTGTTTCGCCGGCTTCGCTTGGTTGGTCGGCGGATAAGATTGGTCCGCTTTATGATTTTTTAGAGAAAGAGAATACCAAAGCTTTTATTGTGCTCAAAAATGGCAAAATTGTGTTGGAAAAATATTTTGGAACTTTCAAGCAGGATAGTGTCTGGTATTGGGCCTCGGCAGGGAAAACGATTACTTCGTTTTTGATTGGTACGGCTCAGGAAGCCGGATATCTGGATATTGATGATCCAAGTAATAAATATCTGGGTGCCGGTTGGACTAATTGTACGCCGGATCAGGAAAATGCAATTAAAATCCGTCATCAGCTTAGCATGACGAGTGGTTTGGATGATGGTGTAGCTGATAATCATTGCACTTTGCCGCTTTGTCTGAAGCACCTTGCCGATCCGGGCAAGCGTTGGGCATATCACAATGCTCCTTATACGTTGCTCGAAAAGGTGCTGGAAAATGCAACGGCAATAAATATAAACCTGTATACTCAATCGAAACTCAAGGCGAAAACAGGTATTACCGGTATTTGGGCAATGCTTGATTCTGATAATGTGTTTTTTAGTACCGCCCGGAGTATGGCTCGTTATGGCTTGTTAGCGCAGGAGAAGTTTGTTTGGGAAAGAGATACCTTGTTGCGTGATACAGCCTATGTGCGGGCGATGACAACAACTTCCCAGAATTTAAATAAATCGTATGGATATTTGTGGTGGTTGAATGGAAAGGAAAGTTATATGTTGCCAACCTTGCAATATGTTTTTCAAGGTTCTTATGCCCCGGAAGCTCCGGTGGACATGTTTGCAGGTTTGGGTAAAAACGGGCAGATTGTGAGTGTTTCCCCTGCGCAGGGATTGGTTGTGGTTCGTATGGGTAATCAGCCGGGTGGCAATGTGGCGGATATTACACCTCAGTTTTGTAATCAGATTTGGGAGAGGCTGAATGATGTTATTTATAATAGAACCGCTATAGATGAGGTTATATCAAATGCTAATGGAATAAAAATATATCCTAACTCTTCCGGAGATTCGATGAAGTTGGAATTTGTTGGAATTTGTGAGCGGTTGGTGGTATTTGATATGATGGCGAAGCCTGTGAAAATTTTTCTTTCTCCTAAAAGCCCATTGAATATTGAAGTTGGGAGTTTGCCTAAGGGTGTTTATTTAGTTCAGCTAAAATCAGGGGTCCACGCCCCAAAAACGTTTTTTATAAGAAAATAGAATGTTTGGTATTGATGTATCGAAGTTGTCAACGCATTGAAAGCGCATATTTCTTTTTGATATAAAAATGCAGGTATATTCTTGTTCTGAGTACAGTTTTGTATTTTGTTTTTTCTGTGATAATTTCTGTCAAAATGATATTCCTTTTGATTATTTTGTGTAAATAATGCATATTGAAATTCAAAAAGCTACATTTATGTATGAAATGTCAACATAATTGTGTACTTTTGCGCCAAACTAAAAAACACCATTATGTTAGATGTAGGATTGACCACTTTTATGATTCTGGCCACGAGCCTCGTTATGCTTATGACGCCAGGATTAGCCTTCTTTTATGGAGGCTTAGGCAGTAACAAGAATATCTTGAGTATTATGATGCAGAGCTTTGTTTCTATGGGAATAAGCACAATACTCTGGTTTGCTTTCGGATATTCGGTTTGTTTCAGCGGCAATATGGCCAGCGGAACTGATTTCTTTGGGATTTTCGGAAATTTAGACAAAGCGTTTTACCATGGGATTACGCCTTCAACGCTTTATTCGGCAGAAAAACCATTTCCGGAATATATTTTCATTGCTTACCAAATGATGTTTGCGATTATTACTCCGGCACTTATTACGGGAGCATTTATCAATCGCGTTTCATTCAAATCATACATTGTTTTCCTTGTTTTGTGGCAGGTTTTTGTATATTATCCGTTTGTTCACATGGTTTGGGGTGGTGGAATATTAGCCGAATGGGGCGTATTTGACTTTGCGGGTGGTATTACCGTTCACGCTACAGCCGGATTTGCTGCATTAGCTTCCGTTTACTTTGTTGGACGCAGAAATGAAAAACACGAACCAAACAATATACCGTTGGTTGCTATCGGTACTGCTTTGCTTTGGTTTGGCTGGTATGGTTTCAATGCCGGAAGTGAACTGGCCGTAAATTCGATTACAATTTCAGCATTTTTGAATACAGATACAGCTGCTTCATTTGCTGCCGTTACCTGGTTGCTTATTGAGTGGAATACCGGTAAAAAGAAACCTACTTTTATTGGTTTGATGACTGGTGCCGTGGCCGGATTGGCTACAATTACACCGGCAGCCGGTTACGTTGATATTTATTCCGCAGCTATAATTGGAGTTATTGCAGCCGTAGGTTGTTACATGGCTGTACATTATAAAGAGAAAAAAGGCTGGGACGATGCGCTTGATGTTTGGGGAGTTCATGGTATGGGTGGTGTAATCGGGACTATTTGTCTTGGATTCTTTGCCAACAGCACTATTAATGCAGCTGTTCCAAATGGTATTTTCTTCGGAGGTGATGGCATGTTGCTTTTGAAAGAATGTGTAGCGCTTGTGATTGCCATTGTTTATGCGTTTGGATTTACAGTTCTGTTATTTAAAGGTATCAACAAATTTATTCCGGTGCGCGTTTCGGAGATGGAGCAAACAGTCGGTTTGGATATAGCTCATCATGGTGAAGTGGCAAGACGCCATTAATCGAGTTTGAAATATAATATGTGAACGGACTTACTTGAAAATCAGGTGAGTCCGTTTTTGTTATGGGAACAATGATTTGTGTCTGAAGTATTTCTTAAAATATATTGCTGCTCTTTTGAAAGATTTTATTTCAAAATAGGTAACTTTGCAGGCAATTTTAAGTAGATTTTTATGAAACGAGCATGATTCGTAAACTTTTGAACATGGATGAAAACTTGTCATGCGAGTTCCATCCGGCAACTATTTTAAAATTATTTACGGATGAAAACAAAGATAGTAATTGTAGGACTTGGTGGAGTAGGAGGGTACTATGGCGGTATGCTTGCAAAACGTTATGCCGAAGATCCGGAAATAGATATTTATTTTGTGGCCCGCGGGCAGCATTTGAAAAAAGTGCAGGAAAATGGATTGACTTTGATTACCGAAATCGGAACTTTTCAGGTCTTTCCAACGCTTGCAACTGATAAAGTATCAGAAATTGGAACTGCCGATTACATTATTATGACTCCCAAAAGTTATGATTTGGACTCTACCGTTGCCCAAATAAAACCAATTGTTGGGCCAAATACAGTTATTCTCCCGTTATTGAATGGGATTGATAATTCGGATCGAATCCGGGTTTTACTTCCGGGAACGGAGGTGTGGCAGGGCTGTTGTTATATTGTGGCAAGGCTGAATGAACCTGGAGTTGTGGAGAGTTCGGGTGGTGTGCACCGGTTTAATTTCGGATATGAGCATCAATTGACTAACAGTCGTTTGCTTGCTTTTGAAAAACTGTTGAAAGATGCAGGTATTGATGCCTATTATCACGAAAAAATCATGCATGTGATCTGGACGAAGTTTTTCTTTATTTCGGCAACTGCTTCATTGACTTCTTACTTTAACGTTAGTTTCGGCGCATTGCTAACTGATGAAACGAGAAAGACAACTTTGGTCAGTTTGCTTGAAGAGCTGCTTCTGGTAGCAAATGCCGAAGGTGCTGAAATAGAGCGTACAGTGATTGATAAAGTGATACATCAGTTGGAGAAACTGCCATTTGAAACAACAGCTTCGATGCACAGTGATTTTTTGGCCGGGAAAAATACAGAAGTAAACGGACTTACCGGTATAGTGGTGAAATTGGGCCGGAAATACGGAATTGCAACCCCAACTTACGAAAAAGTATACAATGAATTAAAAAATCGATTGAAGAACTGATAAATAGACAAGGGCGCAAATTTTTAAGTTTGCGCCCTTGTTTATTCATCATATTATCTTGTAAATCTCCATAATGCTTTCGAGAATATGGTCGAAGTCAATTTTCAAGTCGATAAGTTGGCCGGTGTGAATATCGAAAACCCAACCATGAACGGTTAATAGCCTGTCCTTGTATGCTTTTTGTACGTCAGGGGTTTTGATAATGTTTACACATTGTTCCTGCACGTTCAGTTCTACAAGGCGTTTATATCTTTGTTCCTCATCGGTAATGGCATTCAGTTCTTTTTTGTGGAGGCGGTAAACATCCCTGATATTTCGTAACCAAGGGTTTAAAATACCTAAATCAGAAGACTCCATTGCTGATTTTACCCCGTTGCAATAATAGTGGCCGCAAACAACTATATGTTTCACTTTCAGGTGGCTGACGGCGAAATTAATCACCGACATGACATTCAAATCTGTGTTGGGAACCATATTGGCAATGTTCCTGTGCACGAAAACCTCTCCGGGTTGCACACCCATCAATTCTTCTGCAGAAACGCGACTGTCAGAACAACCAATGTACAGAATTTCAGGATTGTGAGTTGCGGATAGCTTTTTGAAATAATCTTTGTCGTTCTTTAGTTTCTCAATAATCCACTTCTGATTGTTGCGGAAAATGTGCTTGATTTCCATGTTGTTTGTTTTGATACTGGCTGGGTTATATGCTTAATCTGTTTTTGTTTTTTTTATGATTCAATGATCCTTATTTCGGATGTGACTTCAATGGCCTTACGGTAAAGGGCTTCTACACCACAATAGGTTTCTTCCGACATTTTCACTGCTTTTTCCAATTTTTCGAGCGGGAGGTTTTTTCCGGTGAATTTGTAAATCACATGCATTTTATAATAATGTTTTGGGTGCTCGCTGGTGACATCGCCCTGTACTTCGATGGAACATTTTTCAATTTCCACACGCATTTTTTTTAGTATAGAAACAACATCCATTCCGGTACAACCGCTTAAGGCTACGAGTTGAAGTTTTTTAGGACTTGAACCAGCATCTTGTCCGCCTCCTTCTTCTGTTGCATCCATCAATACTTTGTGGCCGTTTACATCTGCTTCGAAAGCCATACCGCCTTTCCAATCGGTTTTTATGATATGTTTGTCCGACATTTTATCCGTTTTAATTGTTTTTTTAATTTATTTCACTCAAAACAACACACAAAGATAAGACTTTGTTTTAGCTATAACTTAATCTCGGGAAAATATGTACTTTTGAAGTTCAATTTTATGAACTGAAAAATGAAGAAAAATATTGTTGTTTTATTAGTTTTAGGAATGGTGTTTTCTGCTTATGCTCAAAAAACTGGATATCGCTTATTGATTGGAACTTACACGAATACCGGAAAGAGCCAGGGTATTTATACCTATTCTGTCGATATGAAAACCGGTAATTTCAATTGTCAATCTGTAACTACAGGAATCTCGAATCCGAGTTATCTGGCAGTGGCGCCGGATAAAAAATATGTGTACTCGGTCAACGAAAGTCCGGAGGGAAGTGCAGTCAATGCTTTTACATTTGATAAGAAAACCGGAAAATTGGGATTGATAAATTCTGCTTTGACGCAAAGTGGAGGTCCATGTTATATCTCGGTTAACTCAAAACATGTTTTTACGGCTAATTACGGTGGCGGAAGTATTTCTGTTTTCGGGCGGAAGAAGGATGGCTCATTGACTGATATTTTGCAGTTGGTGAAACATAGCGGAAAAAGCATTAATACGGAACGTCAAACTGAGCCTCATGTACATCAAATTATTCTTTCGCCGGATAAAAAATATCTTGTTGTTAATGATCTTGGAACTGATAATGTGATAGTTTATAAATACAATCCAGAATCCGCAAACAGAGATACTAACTCCATTCGATACGCTTGCTGCTAAGCCCGGAAGTGGGCCGCGGCATGCTGTTTTCAGTGGTGATGGCAAAAGGATTTACCTGGTTCAGGAAATTGATGGGACAGTTTCAGTCTTGAAAATGGAAAATGGAAAACTCAGCCTGTTGCAGGAAACTACTGTGGACTATAAACCGGGAACAATAAACCGGGCTGCAGACATTCATTTGTCGCCTGACCAGAAATATCTGTACGTAACCAACCGGGGAACTGCTAATGATATAACTTGTTTTTCAGTTGCAGCAAATAGCGGTAAGTTGACTTTGGTTCAGCAGATTCCGTCAGGAGGCGATGGCCCACGAAATTTTGCGATTACGCCTGATGGCAAATATGTGCTTGTTGCCCATCAATTTACTGATAATATTGTGTTTTTTAAGCGCAATGAAAAATCCGGAAAACTGACTGATACCGGGCGGCGAATTGAAGTCGGAGCACCGGTTTGTTTGGTATTTTATTGAATAAAAGAGAGCAACTTAATAATAAATTATCGGGTTGCTCTCTTTTTTGTAGTATGTTTTTTTGTCTTGATTCTTGATTTTTGGCTCTTGAATCTTAAACTATTTTACCTCTTCAGTAATGCTTCCATAACGGTGATATTCGAAAGCGATACTTTGCTCTTTTACATAATGAAGTAGTTCAATGCGGCCTTCTGCAAGGGGGCTTTGCGAAGCTATATATTGCCCTGATTTTGATGCTTTCCGGTAACATTCATCGTGCAGTGGACTGCAGGTTCGTATACGTTCATATTTATCCATTTCAACCAGAAATTCAGGTTCGGTTTGAATAATCAGAGGAAAGTCTTTGCCTGCGCATTTCTGTATTTTGTCCAGTTTCGGATCGTACTTGCTGATGCTGATTGTAAGGTTTGTTTTAACCGTTTTTGTAGCTGCCAATACCATAAGGACATCACACAGGTTATCGCTGGATTGTACCCGGAATCCTATTTTCTTGAGTGGTAGGTATCTGAATGTATTTCGTTCACCCAGCAGGTTATGAATGTCCAATTCCTGCGAAAATTCGTTGTCCATATTGACTTGATAACTTTCCACTGCACTGAGAAAACGAAGTCTTTCTGTCCCTTCCAGAACATTTGAATATGATTCATAAGCTTTATTGTCTTTTGTTTCAGTGTTGGTAAGAGCATTTTCTGCAATGTTTACAAAGCAAGAAACATAATTACGACCTCCGGCTTTGATTCCACCGCCGAATGCCGAACGCTTCATGCCTCCAAACGGTTGACGATTCACGATTGCTCCGGTTATGCCACGGTTGATATACAGGTTTCCGGCTTCTATGCTGTTTTTCCAACGCAGTTGTTCCGATTCATCCAGGCTTTGAAGTCCTGAAGTTAGCCCGTATTCCGAAGAGTTCAACAATTTGATTCCATGCTCAAGGTTGTCGATACAAACCACTCCTAAAAGCGGTGCGAATAACTCGTTTTGAAACGTATAACTTTCCGATTTTACTCCCCATTTCACACATGGTTTCAGGATGTAATGTTTTTTATCCACAAATTCGGGTTTTACCAACCACCATTCACCCTCTTCCAGATTGTTGATAGCATGAAGCAGTTTATCATTCTCATTTGTAATCATTGGCCCAACGATATTTCCACCCAGCCATGCGCTGCCGGTTTGTATGCTTGTTACGGCATCAATAAGTTTCGATTTGAAATCGGGATCGTCGTAAATTTCTTTTTCAAGCAGAAGTAATGAGCAAGCTGAACATTTCTGACCGGCATTGCTAAACGCGGACGTCACTATATTCTGAATAGCATGGTCGCGGTCCCCGCTCGCGGTGAGTATGATCGCATTTTTACCTCCGGTTTCAGCTGAAAGCGAACAAGTTGGGTTGCTGTTCAGTATTCTGAAAGCGGTGTCTGTTCCACCAGTCAGTATAATATGTTTGACTGATTGATGCGAAGTCAGGTAATTTAGCGCATCCCGTTCGCCCGGGCAAACTACCTGAAGGGCATCCCTGGGAACGCCGGCATCCCAAAAACATTTGGCAAATTCCCAGGCTACAGGCAATGCCACTGTTGCCGGTTTTAAAATAACTGTATTACCGCCAGCCAGAGTTGCAGCCACACCTCCAACCGGAATGGCTAACGGGAAATTCCAGGGTGGAATAACCAAAATGATGCCTTTAGGGGTGCAGGTTACGGTTTTTAGGTTAGAAAAGGCTTTCATGCTGATAGGGTAGAAGCGGCAAAAATCAATAGCTTCCGAAACTTCTACATCGCCTTCGCCAAAGGTCTTTCCGGTGATGGCTGACATGCAGCCAATGAGGTGGCCGCGTTTGTTGCTCAGGTTTATTGCCACCCGATGGAGAATGCGGCTGCGATTGTCTAACGTTGTTTTTTTCCATTCCGAAGCATCGGTTTCTGCCGTAGCAATGGCTTGTTTCACTTGCTCAAAATTAGCAAGATTTGCTTCGCAAACGCTGATTTCATCAGATTGGTTATGATCGTAATATGCATGCTTTTTATCGCCAGTGAATTCTTTGTCTCCAATTTGAACCGGAATTTGGTAAGGCGTGTCTGTTGATGTTTTTTCCCATTCTTCCCTTATTTTGTCAGCCCACAAGCGGTTGGGCTTCAAATCGAAATTAGTATCCGGTTCGTTGTGAAAAGTATCAGATTCTATTTCATGGACTTTTGGTTCCTGTACTTTATTTCGGTCTTGTGTTCGGAACGATTTAGCCTCCATGCTGTCTTTCATTCCACACGCCTCAATGAATTGTTCTTTCAGGAAATTCCATTGTTTGCTGTCATATTTGAGCCCAAACGAATAGCTGAGGAAATTATCTTTACCCGTATTTTCATCAAGACGCCGCACCAAATAAGAAACCGCATTGAGGAAATGCTCGTTTTTTACAACCGGGGTGTATAGGATAATTTGTTTGTCGAGTTTGCGCATTACCCGGGGCAAATGATTGGCCATTCCTTCCAGCATTTCGTAAGTTACATACTCCTCTGTTCCCGTTTTTTTGCTCAAAAGGCAGGCATAACCAATACTGAAAAAATTGTGTGATGCAACCCCGATATGCAGGGCTTTGGCATTTTCTGGTTGCAATGCCCGGTCCAGAATATGCAGATAATTAGCATCAACTTCCACTTTGCTTGGAAGGATTGGGTTTTCCCAACCTTTGAGTGACGAGATGATGCTTTCCATTTGCAGATTGGCGCCTTTTACCAGGCGCATTTTGAGCGGGGCACCACCTTCAGCTACCCGTTTTCGGGCAAATTCAAGCAATTCAGTTTGAAAATTCCAGGCATCAGGCAAATATGCTTGTATAACTATTCCGGCTCTGTAATTTTTAAATTGAGGTTGGCTCAGTACAGTTTTGAAAACATCCAGTGTTAATTCCGTATCTTTATATTCTTCCATATCCAGATTCACAAATTTGGAACTGGAATTTCCCTGGTTATCAATATACTGAAAATCGATGGATTGCTGGTAGATGCGGGTTAGCCGCTCACACAGGTCCTCTTTGTTCTTTTTATAATTAAGCGGGTTTATCTGTGCATAAATGCCTGATATTTTGATGGAAATGTAATTAATTTGAGGGTCGGTGAGGGCGTCGAGGTAATGATTGTACCGATGATCAGCTTCGGCATTTCCCAGTACAACCTCGCCCAGCAGGTTCACATTCTGCCCGATATGTTGCTTGCGGCGCTCATTTAAATGATGATTTAAAAGAGACGGTTTTTCGTTGATAATAACTTTGGAAGTGTCCGAACGAAGCCTTTTTTTAAAAATAGGCACCGAAATAAAATCAAACCAGTACCCGAAAGAGGTAAATAACTTTAGCAAGAAAGCATCTGTAGAACTGAAAAACTCAGGAATCCCATAATGCTCGATGAGTAGTTTCATGCGTTTGGCCAGTTTCCGGCTGTCGTGAATTTGCGACGACTCGTCCAGCATTTTCGAAAGCAGTGTTTTGTCATTCGGATTTTGGATGAGAATGGCATACTTTTTTTGCTCTTTTAGCTCGTCTGCGGTGATTTCTTTTTCTGATTTTTCAAGAAAATCTTTTGCCCATTCAAGGACTTCTGATGTATTTATTCTTTCCATAAGGCAGTTCTTAGATTTTAAACTGCCGAAAGATAGAATAAAAGAATGAAATACGTATAAATATTACTAATTTTTTGAGGGAAAGTTTTAAGGATAGTGATAAAAAAACTCCTGGCATCTTTCGACAACAGGAGTTTTTTATTATAAATGAGGGTGTTATTAGCTTCTTGGGGTAGCTTCTTTAACAACCATGGTACGGCCATCAAATTCCGCTCCGTTTAATTCTGCGATAACTTTCGCTCCAGCAGCATTGTCAGCCATTTCTACAAATGCAAAACCTTTAGATCTGCCTGTTTCGCGATCTTTGATAATTTTGCAAGATTCTACCTGACCATACTCTTCGATAACCCCTTGAAGGTCATTTTCTCTAATTTTGTAACTTAAGTTACCAATGTAAATGTTCATAAAAAAATATATGTATTAAATAAATGTGATTCCGGATAAGTGGAGTGCTCTGCGGTTATGAGTGAAAATCAACTACACTTTCTTTCATCGGCTACAAAGGAACTCATTTTATTTGGGTTACACAACCTTAAAAGACAATTATTATTGAAATAAAGCTACTTAAATCGTTTTATTCACAAATTTAAACATTTCAGAGGGGCAATCAGTCTGAAATCAACTTTTCTACCTCAGTCCAGTTTACAACATTCCAGAATGCTTTTGCGTAGGCTGCCCGTTTGTTTTGGTATTTAAGGTAGTAAGCATGTTCCCATACATCCAGCGTCAACACAGGTTTTCCTTTAACTTCAGCTATGGGCATAAGCGGATTATCCTGATTAGGGGTGGATATAATGAGCAATTTGCCCGAAGAGTCTTTGATAAGCCACGCCCAACCAGAACCAAAACGGCCGAGGGCAGCTTTTTCGAACTCCGTCTTAAAAGCATCAACACTTCCAAAATTATCGATAAGTAATTTTTCCATTTTGGCTGACATGTTGGCCGTTCCGGCAGGTGCCATTATTTTCCAGAAAAAATTGTGATTGTAGACGCCACCGCCATTATTTCTCACTGCTGTCTGAATCTCTTTGGGCAATTGGCTCAGATTCCGGATAAGTTCCAACTCTGTTTTTTTGTAAAGTTCAGGATATTTTTCCAATGCTTTGTTGAGGTTGGTGACATAGGTGGCATGATGTAAATCATGATGAATTCGCATGGTAGTGCTGTCAATGTAAGGTTCCAGTGCATTATATTTGTAAGGCAAATCGGCCAATTTATACTGGCTGTAACTGAACAATGGAATGGATAAAACTAAAATTAAAAGCAGATTAAGTCGTTTCATGTTTTTTTAATTTCCAGATTAATAATGAGGTAAGTTGATTTTATAACAAGCTTTTGAACGGTTTGTTTAAAAACTGGATATTTTTTGAAAATACATTGGTTCCGAAAATTTTAGCGGTTGAATGTAGCTGCTATTGCGGGGCGTTGAAAACTTCACTATTTTTGCCTCTGCAAATAGAAAAACAACTATCGCCTTAAGGCGAAAACAAACTTAATAATCGGGATTATGAATCACTCAAAGTTACTTTTATTTCTGCTATTGGCATGCCTGGCGAGCTGTTCTCAAAAAATCAAAAATGATGCTTCACTTGGCGACCCTGAAAAGAAAGCATATTTATTCCTGACGGACAAACTGACGACGGACATGAAGAAAGAGTTTGAAGGAAATATGTATGAAAGTGAAAAAATTACCCCGATAGAAACTAAAGAAGCAATTTCAATCGGAATTCCAAATAACAGATCGTATTCTTTTGCCAAGGATAATTCGAAGTTCATTAAGGGTGATTTGAATAACGATAAAATGGCTGATTTGGTTATTTGTGCTTACCTGACCGAGGCAAACAGTTTGGAAACAAAAACATATTTTATTTTTCTCCAAAATGATGAAGGCTACAAATTTACTGGTGAATTTAAATCAGAAGACATTGTGGCTGAAACCTGCGATAAAAATAATTTCAGGACCGGGATATTTAATCTCGACTCGATTAGTGGTGGATTGTTGATCGGAAATTCTAATTATCGCGAAGGACATGAAGCATATTTCCGCGATTATTCCTTCCGTTGCGAGACAGAAAAGTACAAACTGAATGTAGCCGCCCGGAAATTTGAGTTGGTGAGCCAGTCTGATTTGTTGAAAAAGAACGATCAGTCGGGCGAATACGAGAAAGCAAAGTAACACACAATAATCTTTGATTTTCGGAATACCGCATATTATCAGAGATCCTGATAATATACGGTATTTTTTGTTATATATAATCAAAACATTATGCGAATGGCCAAGGAAACAGTGCTTCAGAAGACAGTAGAATTTGTAAAAGAGACGCTTGAAAAAGCTGAAGGTGGCCATGATTGGTGGCATGTGTACCGGGTGTGGCAACTGTCGAAACACATTGCAGCAAATGAACAGGCTGATTTATTTGTGGTTGAACTTGGGGCGTTGCTTCATGACATTGCAGATTCCAAATTTCACAATGGAAATGAAGAAATAGGACCTCAAAAAGCACGTGATTTTTTAGGTTTACATGGAGTTGATAAGTCAACAATAAATCACGTGGAGAGCATTATTGCGAATATATCCTTCAAAGGAGGCCGTCAAAACCAGAGTTTCAAATCGTTGGAACTGGACATCGTTCAGGATGCCGACCGGTTGGATGCATTAGGTGCCATCGGAATTGCACGGACTTTCAATTATGGTGGATTTAAAAGCCGCGAACTATATAATCCGGATATTAAACCCAACCTGAACATGACGGCTGACGAGTATAAGCAAAGTACGGCACCGACTCTCAATCATTTCTACGAAAAACTTTTGCTGCTCAAAGACCGGATGAATACCAATGCCGGAAGAGTGTTAGCCGAACGAAGACACCGCTTTATGGAACTGTATTTGGATGAATTTTATAAAGAATGGAATGGTGAGTTTTAAAAATGCTTACTGAAATAATACGTAAATACTAAAAACAATGAATGGAAATCAATAAAAAATCTGGATTCTCATTTGCAATTCTTTTTGCACTAATTTTATTTGTGTGTGCAACAAATAGTTGCGGGCAGTCGGGTAGTAGTTCGGCTGCTTCTGATTGGCCTGAAGCAGTTAATATAACAGCAGCAATAGATTCGGCCGGTGTGAGTGAACTGAGTGGGCTTCACTGGAATCCTGACCTGAACCGGTTGTATGTTTTGGGAGATAATGGTCAGTTGCACATTCTTCAGTTTGATCCCACACGGAAAGAATTCAACCTTATTTCAGATCTTCGAAAATTAGGAAGCCCCGAAGGAATTACTCAGGTTAACTACGCTGCGAACGAATTCTATACCATTGATGAAAAACATTATGAAATAAGGAGGTTTACCCACAATCCGGATTTTACGAATGTAACTTTGGCGCACAAATGGAATTTGCTCACCGATAATTCAGGCATGATCGATACAGGTAATGATGGTCCCGAAGGAATTGTATTTGTTCCCGACCGTTATTTGTCGGCTATTGGTTTCTTAAGTTCGGAAACCGGTGAAAAATACAAGTCCAGCAAAGGAATGGGCGGTCTTATATTTATAGCGCATCAAAAGAAAGGGTTGATTTGGGTTTTTGATATAAATCCGGATAAAGATGATGATTTTACGTTGGTAGGGAAGTACAAAACCAGCAGGAATGAGAGTTGCGACCTGGCTTTTGACCGTTCTACCGGATTGCTTTACATCTTGCACAATGCCGATGAAAACACCCTGGAGGTTACCGATATGAAAACAACCTTGCATTCCGACAAAGGGAAATTTATTACAAAAACAGAATATCAGATACCTAATCCTGAAGGAAATATAAATATAGAGGGTTTGGCACTTTGCCCGAAACTTCCGGGATCAGGAGAAGTGAGTGTTTGGCTTTGCCGCGATGTGAGCGATGATGAACCTGTTGAATATCAGAAAAATTGTTTGTGGTGGTATCACCCATTTGCACCCAATGGCGCTTCTGAGAAAAAGAGGAAAGAAAAACATTGATTCCAGTTATTCGAGAATAATTTGGCCGACATAAAAGTCCGGTTATATTGCCTGATTACAAACAAAATACATCTTTAAAACGTTATTTTTAAACAATAGATCAAAACACGAATCTAACAGTTTTCTAAAAGTGCAGAGCATCGAAGCCGGGAAGAGTAAATTCAATTATGCTAAAAACCAGTATTATGAACGGACAACTTTTTTTGCTTATTTCAGTAGTTGCAGGCCTGTTTTCAATTCTTATAATTACCTGTCTGGTTATTTTGTGTGTCAATGTTTCAAAAATAAAAAAGAACATTGGCATTAGCGAATCGGAAGAATATATGATTCAAAAGAAAATGGGCAACATAGAAAAGGCTTATTATCATTTGCAACGCGATTTTATCATTGAATCCACAAAGCGTGATCTTGAAACCTATGAGATTAAAGAGTATTACCGGTTGTTTTCCGAACTTAGATACAAAATTCCGGACTTTGAGCAGTTTAGAAACCTTGAAAAATTTGAATTGCTGGAACAGGGGCACGATGGGGAATGGATTTGAGAGAAAGTTGTTGCTCTGAAACAAATAAAACGTTGTATAAGCTGATTATACAACGTTTTTAGCATCATATAACAGTAGTTTTGCCGGAATAAATTCTACATTTGCACAATGAATATCGAAAGTAAAATTCGTTTTAAAGCCGTTGGATTGTATATTGTTGTAGGAATTGCTGCAACGGTGATGCTTGTTTTTCTTTATAACCTGAGGAATAATATCAAGGCCCAAAGGCTTGAGATTGAGAAACAACACCATTCACTGGCTTTGACAAACGAATTAATTTATACCGTAGGCGAAGCGCAATCGGCAGTAAGCCTTTTTGTTTCCACTAACAACACCGTTTACATGGAGCAATTTGGCCGAAAGGTTTTGATGGTTGACTCTCTGATGAATGTCCTTTCAGCCATTGAACCTGCCAGGAAACAAAAGTTGCAGCAAATCAGTAGTTTGTTGGGTTTGCAGGCTTCAAACTTATTGGATCTGAGCCGACAATTAGGAAATGCTAACCCGCTTGCAGCTATAAGCGCACGTATCCGAAATTACAATCCCCCGCCTCCGGCCAACTCTCATATAGTCACCACAAAGAAAGATACTTTATTCAGGACAGCAGGGTCAGATAAGAATTTTTTTAAAAGAATAAAAGAGGTTTTTAGTCCTGCAAAAGATTGCACGCTGGTGGTGGCAAGTCAGCAGGTCGATACCCTTCGTTTGCGACGTGATGATACAATTCCGATTCTTTCGGAAGTAAAGACTCTGGCCACTAGCGCAGAAAAACGCTATGAGCAAAACATTAGAGCCATAAGCAAGCAAGTCGCAAATTTGATTTCATCCGACAGGGAAATTTCCATTCAGATTTCGGCTTTGTTGCTGGATATTCATAGGCAAACACTTAATTCGGCTCTTGAATCAATTGAACATAACGAAAAGTCCATCAGCCGGAACTATATGATTCTGATTGTGGGAGGAGTGTTGGCATTAGCATTAATTCTACTGTTTATTTTGCTGATAATATACGATGTAAACAAAGGGAAAGAAGCCCGCGAAAAGCTCCGGCAGGTACTGGAAAGCAGGCATCAGCTTTTACTGTCAGTATCGCATGATATTAAAAGCCCTTTGGGGTCTATTTTGGGCTATCTGGAACTCCGCAGGCAGGAGGAAGATATGAAGTCAATGAAAAATTCCGCGCGGCATATTTTGGCTTTGCTTGAAAATTTATTAGAATTTTCGAGTCTGGAACAGGGGGCATTAAGGTCGAGCTTTTCAGATTTTTCGATTGGCAATATGTGCGAAGAGATTGGACAAATGTTTATGCCTTTGGGCAAGTGGTAAAAATCTTGGATTTTACTTATGAGTCGGATCGAAGATACGGATAAATTCCGACTCCATGAAGATTAAACAGATTTGTATTAATCTGGTTTCCAATGCAATAAAATATACAAGGGTAGGGGATGTGGTACTAAAAATCAAATATGCCGATTCGCAATTGCTGATTGAAGTAAAAGATACCGGTGCAGGAATACCGGAGGATAAGTTGACGGAGATTTATGAGCCTTTTATGCGTGTCGAGAGCAATAATGCGTTGGCTCATGGTTCCGGGTTGGGAATGTATGTTGTGAAAGGGCTGGTCGATTTGCTTGGTGGTATCATACTTGTAGAATCTACCGTAGGTAAAGGAACGACTATCAGGGTTTCAATACCTTGTACAAAAGCAGAAAAGAATATCAAACAGGGTAAAAAAAGAATTGTCGTGCATGATGATGACCCGCTCATTGTCAGTATGGTGAGTGACATGCTTGTGCAATTGGGCCATGAAGTTGTCAATCGTGACTGTGATGCCATACTTACTGACATGGAAATGGGTGAAATTACCGGACTGGATATTCTAGCTGATGCGGGTGAAGTGCCGGTTGTGGTGATGACCGGACATAGTGATTTCACCGCGGAGAAAGCACATGAGCATGGATTCTCGGGCTTTTTACCCAAGCCGTTTACCCAGGATGCTTTGCGGGAAATTTTTGGGGAAGGAGAGTTGTTTACGGATAGTTTCCTTGAAGAAGATGATGAAGAAATCATGGAAATGTTCCGGACTTCTACTGTCGAAAACTTTGAACTGCTTAAGCAGGCTATTAATAGTCAGGATTTTGGTAAAGCGCAGGCCGTATGTCATAAAATACTGCCAATGTTTGCACAATTGGGCTATCCTGTTGCCGAATTGCGCCGTATGGATACACAGCGCGGCCATGAATATGAAGGGTGGCAGGCAGACGTGGAGACCATTTTGTCGATTAAAGTTTGATCCCGTAAAGGTGCATTTTATTATAAAGTGTTTTACGGTCTATTTTTAGCAATTGTGCAGCCAATGTTTTATTTCCGCGTGCTTTTGCGGAGTGCATTTTCAATTTGCTCCCGTTCATTTTCAGGTTGAAGCGCCATATCTTCATTTGTTGCGGGCATAGCAAAGGCAGGAATATCTTCATCTGTAATAATATCTTTCGAAGCAAATAAAACCATTCGTTTTATGGTGTTTCGTAGTTCGCGCAAGTTGCCGCTCCATTTGTGTTTTTCAAGCAAATCCATAGCTTCAACTGAAAATCCGCGGATATTTTTTTCCAGTTCTTCATTGGCCTGACCTAAAAATTCGTTGGCAAAAATTTCGATATCTCCTTTGCGCTCCCGGATGGGCGGAACAAAAAGCGAAAATTCATTGAGCCGGTGATATAAATCTTCGCGGAAACGTCCTTCGGCAATGGCAGTTTCCAAATTTTCATTGGTAGCCGCAAGGATGCGCACATCCACTTTAATGTCTTTGGCAGAGCCCACCGGACGTACCTTCTGTTCTTGCAAAGCCCTCAACAATTGTACCTGCACATTGTATGAAAGATTTCCCACTCTCGTCCAGAAATACCGTTCCCTGGTCGGCCTGAACAAATACGCCCTGTTTTGTCTTCTACGGCCGATGTGAATGATCCTCTGAGATGTCCGAAGAGTTCGCTTGGAGCTAATTCGCGTGATAAACTGCCACAATCAACGGCGATAAAAGGTTTGTTGCGACGAGAACTATTTTCATGAATCATTCGTGCCGCATATTCTTTTCCTGTACCACTTTCGCCAAGTATCAGCACCGACATGCGTGTGGGGGCAACCCGCAGGATGTGGTCGTACATCAATTTAGCTTGTGCGCTTTTGCCCAGTATTATGTTGCTGGTTGTGGGTTTGGTTGGTTTTGTAGGAATCGTTTTTATAGAAAGAGCTTGTTCAATTTTGGCCTTTAGTATAGCTGGGTTCATAGGTTTTTCCAGAAAATCTTCTGCACCCAGTTTCATTGCTGCCACAGCACTTTGGATTTCGCCATAGCTGGTCATAACAATGACAGGTGTGTCCATTTTTTGCTCCCTGATCCAGTGTAATAGCATGATTCCATCTCCATCGGGTAAGCGTAGGTCGGTCAGCACCAGATTTATTTTTTTGCTTGCTAATTCAGCTTGGGCCAACGCAACTTTTGAGCATAATTCTGCTTCAAAACCATTACGACGACACCACCTTTGCAACATAGTTCCAAAGGTGGTGTCATCTTCTATTATTAAAATGGTTTGTTTCATAATGGGACAAAAATAATCAATTTACTTGATATTATCCCACGGGAAACCATATAGGTTCGCTAACGAAACGTTCTTTTAATCAAATTATATTTGTACGATCAAATACTTTGAAACACTCCAGAATTTGGATTGATCTGTAATTTCGATTGTAATATTCTTATCTGCCCCAACGACCAGGTTATAGCTGTTTTTAGGATGAGATGAGAGGATTTTTGCTTTTTTGCTTCCGGTAGGTATAGAAGAAATACTTCTTAAGTCAACCTGAGTAAAGCTGGACGAATTAAATTCAGTATCCATAACTTTTTTAGGTTGGAAAAGACCGGCGCTGGTAACAATTTTATCTTCCTTGAGTTTTTTAGCTGTAGCAATGCAATACCATACTGTGTTCAGATTTGTATCCTGTGTTTTTATAGTAGATTTTTGTTGCTCCATTGCGCTTTGTTGTTCGGCAATATTTTTACTCTGATCGCTCACAGTGGTTGTAAGCTCATTGATTTTAATATTCTTTTGTTCGAATTCAGCCTGTAGAGATTGAATCTGAGCTGTTTTTTCTTCCAGTTCGGTTTGCAGGCGTTTAATAGTTGCTGTCAACATGCCATTTGCTTTTTTATTTTTAGCTGCCAGTTGTTGAAGTTCTGCAATTTTTGCTTTGTTTTGCTCCATGCTTTCTTTAATTGCATTCATTTGAGCTACAATTGCTTCTTTTTTACTGGTTGCACCTTCTACTCCTTTTAGGTTGACCTTCATTTGGGTTTCAGTCTGAGCTATTTCTGCAAATCCGGTTTCAATGTCATTCAGAACGGTTAGCGTCCGGATATAATTAGAGTCCGAAGCCTGTTTTTCAAGAGCTAGCGAATCACGTTGGGCAACCATCGCTTTGTATTTTTCTGAATTCTCTACACACGATGTTGTCATAAATGCAAGCACTGCAATAACTGCAAAAAATTTAATTGTTTTCATTTTTTTGTTGAATTTAATGGTTATATTTTAATAATGAGGTGATTATTATTGATATTATTGTACTGTTGTGGAATAGTGTGGAAAAGAACAAAATTTTTTATTAAAAACTCATTTTAAGATAACTTTGTTCAATAAGTTGATAATTTTTTTGTTGTTGTCCTTGATTTTATCCGGATTTGAGGTTAATCCTTCCAATCTTTTTGCTTTTTATGACCGTTGCCATTGCCACGAGCAAATTTATTTTTTCCCTCGCCATGTCCATTATTACCATTCTTCCAATGATGATCCCTGTAGTTTCTTTCGTAATATTCTGAGCCTCCGGACCGTCCACGGTAATAATAGTTCCGATTATCCCTGGCCTTATGATAATTGCAATGAGAATAAGGATAGTTGCCATAATAATCATGTACCACTATCTTACGACCACGATATAAATCATAATGTTTATACCTGGCAGGAAGGTGGCGTCTGTGAACCCAGTTGCCATCACAAAAGTATACAAATGATGATCTGTTTATGTCGTAATATGCCTGTACATTTGGTAGGTAATAATACCTGATGTCGGCTTCTACTTGTGGTCCCCATGGAGGCAGGCCTCCAATATTTACATTGACTGATACCTGAGCTTGCATTACGCTTGCAAATAATATCACTAATCCCGTGAGAATTAATTTTGGTTGTTGCATGATTATCTAAGTTTTTATTCGCCGATTTATAACTCAATAGTCATGCCGAAATTATTAATCTGTTTTAAGTCAAAGTTTTATGGTTTGTGTGGGTTGTGGAAAGTTGTGGAAATGCGCGGAAAGATGTGTGGAGCAAGTGCTGAAAGTTTCAGCGAACTGATTAAATGTGGTTAGCTCCAATTTTTTAATTGAGCTATTGTTTCTCAATTGGTGGAGTGCTTCCAAACATTCGTCAGGTTGGAAAATGAAAGAGTGGGCAAAACGCCCCCTCTTTCATATAAGGTATTATGGCTTGTAAGACACAATAATTTTAGAATCTGTCACGGCCGTCAGAAAAGTTTTTAGCTAATGCCGTTATTTAAACCCTATTTCTTGTCTTTCTTATTTATTTTTGCTTTTTCAGTCAGTTTTTTATTCTTCTCGGTTAGTTTTTTTACCCGGGCTTCACGCTTGGCCACTTTTCTCTCCTCCAATACTATCTTCAGGTACTCGATGTATGGTTCGATATAGCGTTTCCGTTTAGTTTCCAGCAAATCAGCCATGGTAATCATAATACCAGCTTCATATACTGACCCAAAATCAGGATCGAAAATAGCGCCGAAGAAACGCATAGTGTTAGTAAGCCCAATATAGGCATTGAATAATGGAGGTATTGTTTCACCTTCCGCCCGAACGGCTTTTTGTAAAGCTTTATAATCGCCGGGCGAATCTATTCCTGTGAATATCTTTTTAGCAATGAGCTTACTGTTTCTGCTAACGTGAATGGGGTTGAGCGGAACAATTAATTTATCCGGATCAGGGAAATACCGGAACATATATTCGTATGTCAACTCGCGGGCTGTGATTGGAAAATCTTCGTACATGGTAACTTTGCCGATGAAATACCTGGCATTTTTCACCTGATGTATCAATGCCCCAAGTCCATCCCACAAATTATCCAGTGCAAAAAGGCTTTTCATGCCCATTTTCGAAGTCTGGTAATCGGGTTGCACGAAGGCTCTCCCTAACTCAATGGTGTAGGGAAGATATTCTTTGATGAATTTGTCGCTGAATGAGAACAAATGCGACATTACAAACTTAGGTTGTCCGTTTTCCTCGAAATCAACATCGTATCCGGGCAGGTAGCGATAGCCTCCGATAATTTCCGTGGCTACCGGATCCCAAACTATCAGCTGGTAATACGGTTTTTCCATGTAATCATACTCGTCCACATCTATCTCTTCCCCTGTGCCACCTCCACCAGAGCGAAAGGATAATTCGCGTAACCGTCCGATTTCGCGCATAACGTTGGGTGAATTATGAGCAGTTATAACATAAATTTCGTTGTGTGCTTTGTTAGTTGGACGGAGAAATTTGTCTGGCGTAAGTTCTGTTTTGAGAATTTCTTTGTCAATAGGAGGAATAATCGGTTTCATCATAAAATACTTTGAAGATTTACCATTATTGCAAATGGCAGCACAAAAGTAATTATTTTTTGAACTAAGTTTCTATAGAACTATAGATTTTTGTTCTTATGGGGGAAGAAAATATTCCCCAACAATGCGTTTGTATTACAAATTGCACACAGCTATTTGAAATGTGCAAGTTGTTTTTGTCTGTAGATTGTTAACCTAGGCTTTTGTGAAGTATATAAACAAAGAAACGCTTCTGGGAATTAACCTGAAGCGTCTCTTTTATCATACAAAAGCAAATTATATTCTTTTGATATTTGCTCCAAGAGCGTTGAGTCGTTTGTCGATGTCTTGATATCCACGGTCAATCTGGTCAATATTGTGGATTGTGCTGGTCCCTTCGGCGCATAATGCTGCAATCAGCAAGGCTATCCCGGCCCGGATATCCGGTGAACTCATGGTCGACGCACGCAAATGGAGCTGGTCTCCCTGTCCGATAACCGTAGCACGGTGCGGATCGCAAAGAATGATCTGTGCACCCATATCAATCAGTTTATCTACAAAAAACAAGCGGCTTTCAAACATTTTCTGATGGATCAGGACACTTCCCTTCGCTTTTGCTGCTACAACCAGAAAAACGCTGAGTAAGTCAGGTGTAAGTCCCGGCCAGGGTGCATTGGCAATAGTCATAATAGAACCATCAATAAACGATTCGATGGCATACGTATCCTGCTGCGGGATGAAAATATCGTCGTCCTGTTGCTCCAGTTTAATGCCCAGGCGGCGGAAACTGTCAGGGATAATTCCCAGTTCTTTATAAGCTACATCTTTAATGGTAATTTCCGAGCCAGTCATGGCAGCCATACCAATAAAGCTACCAACTTCAATCATGTCGGGCAGAATGCGGTGTGTACAACCGTTTAATGATTTTGTTCCTTGAATGGTTAGTAAATTGGAGCCAATTCCGGTTATGTGGGCACCCATGGCATTCAGCATTTTGCAAAGCTGTTGCAGGTAGGGTTCGCAGGCAGCATTGTAAATAGTTGTAGTCCCTTCGGCCATAACGGCTGTCATGAGGATGTTGGCAGTTCCGGTTACCGAAGCCTCATCGAGTAACAGATAGCAACCAGTCAGTTTTTTAGCTGATATTTCGTAGCGTTTGGTATCAGGATCGTAACAAAAATCTGCTCCTAGTTTTTGAATTCCGATAAAGTGTGTATCCAATCGGCGACGCCCAATTTTATCACCACCTGGCTTAGGAATACTTGCTTTTCCGTACCGGGCAACCAACGGACCTATAATCATGACCGAACCGCGCAGGGAAGCACTTTTTTTATAAAAATCATCTGAACGCAGATAATCCAGATTTATATTTTCAGCTTTAAAAGTATAAGTGTCAGCATTAATCCTGCCAATTTCAACCCCCATATCGCCTAGAAGGCTTATCAGGTTATTTACATTGAGAATATCAGGTATGTTGCTGATGGTTACTGTTTCCGGTGTCAGGAGTACGGCACAAATAACCTGTAGGGCTTCATTTTTTGCCCCCTGGGGTGTGATAGAGCCACTTAATCGGTGACCGCCTTCTATTTGAAATGACGACATGTTTTTTTGTTTTTATATTTCGTGTTCTGAGTTTGAAGTGTTAAGTGTGGAATTAAATTGGCGTTTTTACATGTGTGACGCCTATTGAGAACAAACGCAGCACACGAAACTCAGAATGAGTAATAACTTGCTATTTCTTTTTCTTTGGTTTGTTTTTCTTGTTGAACAAAACATCACGGGACTCCACCAATTTTAAAAAATCTTCAGGAATGTCTAATTTGCCTTTTGATAGTTCACGCAAATCATCAAAGATTTTCCGGTCGTCAACCACCTCTTTGTTCCAGGTAAGGAAACATTTTTTCATCTGGTTGGCAATCAGTCGGAGCAATTCCTTTTTTTCTTCTCCTTCCGGATATTGAGCTACCTTTTCAATCATTTCCTCCAGCGTGCGACCATAGTGCATATAGCGAATCCTGGAGTTTTTGTAAGGGATGGATTCCGGTCGTGTAAAGAGGTTTTCGGCCTGCAGGATTTCGTATGGGTAATCGATGTCCAGTTTAAAATCAGACATGATGGCGACGTGATCCCACAATTTATGCTTAAAATCGTTTACATCACGCAGGTAAGGAAACAAATTACCCATGGTGTTGATAATTGTTTTGACGCAATGGGTGCGTTCCTCGCGATCTTCAATGGTAAGAGCATGAGCTACCATTTGTTGTATGTTCCGCCCGTATTCGGGCATAATTAATTTCCCCTGTAAGGTTGTATATTCCATGGTCGAATTGAATAATAGGATAAAGTATACAAAAGTAATTAATTTTTTTGAATCCTCATTATAGCCGCCCAATGTGACAAAAAGAGACCGGAATTGATCAACTCCGGTCTTTTTTAATGATTACTAATTGTTTAGAAACGAGGGCGAAAATTGTAAGTGAGGTGAATTTTTTATTTTGTTACACCTTTTATCCAACTTGTTATTGCTTCTAATGCTATTGGTGAGAAAGTTTGTTCTATTTCAGCATATTCTTTGGGCAATCCGGTTTTACATTCCTGAAATAAATGGTTTAATCCGGGCAGTTCTTTTACTGTTGCCTTTTTATTTCCACCTTTTTTTAATGCTTTTTCAATGGCTGGAAGGTTCACATTGGCCGGAACCTGCAAATCCTTATCTCCGTTTATGGCCAGCACCGGGCATTTTACCTTCTCGAGGGTAGGAGCGGGGTTGTACCGAATAAAGTTCAGCATCCAGGGCGACATAAGCTGAGCCATTTGCATTTCAATAATGTCATTCATGCTTTTCCCCTCAGGTATTTTCATCTCGGGATGTTTTTTTGCTTCCTCGGTTAAGTAACTGGAAATTTTCAACTTCAAAGTATCGTTATCCACGTATTTATCTACCAATTCATAAATATGTTTGTTCAGCGTGGCCGTTGTTTTCAGATCCTCTTCTGCAATTCCGGATGCACGCCCAATCAGTTCTTGTTGGCGTAATAGCAATTCACTCCCGGGAATAGCCGTGCCGGCCATCATAACAATATAATTTACATCTTTGCAGTTTGCAGCCACTATTGGGGCAATGATACCTCCTTCGCTATGACCGATTAATCCAATTTTTTTTAAAGTTGATTTCTTTACGGGTTTTCAGGTAACTGACAGCTGCTTCTACATCAATGGCTAAATCGAAAGTGGTTGCTTTTGAAAAGTTTCCTTTCGAAGCGTAGGTTCCACGGTCATCGTAGCGCAATACGGCTATTCCGTTGCGTGTCAGGTAATCGGCCAATACAAGGAAAGGTTTGTGCCCCATCAGTTCTTCATCACGGTTTTGTGGTCCGCTGCCGGTAATCAAAACCACAACCGGAAATTTACCTGATTGATTAGGAATAGTAAGTGTCCCAGCTAATGTTATACTGTCTTTTGTATTTACAAAAGTAATATCTTCCGAGAGGTATGGATAGGGTTTTACTGGTTCCTGCGGGCGTTTTACAACCTCTTTCTCAATGGGTTTTCGTGTAAGAACCATGGGAAGCGATTGTCCGGCCTGACTAAAAGTTCCTGTTACCGTTTCTTTGTTGTCGTAAGTACCAGTGAAATTGAGTTTTAATGCCGCCATTTCCAGTACTAGCACCTGATTTTCGTAAGTGGCTTTGCTCAAAGGAATTCCTTTTGCTCCCTGGTCCGGGCTATCCATTGTAGCCGTATAACCGGCATCCGTTTTTGTTACATGGAAAACAATGCGCAATTGCATTCCTTGTATTTTAAGGGAACCGTTCCAGTCGCCCGCAATGTCTTGTGCAGCCGCTGTCAGAGCGTAAAACACGATCGATAATGTAATAACAATTTTCTTCATCAATGAATAAGTTTAAATATTAATATTTTAGAAATAACCTCAGAAGTTAAAATTGCAATGATAAACGAAATTGTAAGTTTGATGCCTTTTGCATCACACGAAACTTTCAGGGCGTTGTACATTAAGGCCACAGACCATATCGTAACTGGAATGCTCAACGTAATTGTTATTAGAAAACTTGTTGAGGTTACTATTGCCAGTGGGTCTTTCAGCATTAGAGTCATGTCGGGAGCTTCCGTAAACAATCCCGCAATTGCCATCAGTAGTACAGGGGCTTTGCTAAGAGTCATGGTCCCCGCAATATCAATAAACCGAAACCCTCTCGAGATGATTAGCCCGGTAATCCACATTATCACAACTAAAGTGGTCATGCTTATCAGCAGGTAATAAAATGACTGTTGCAAGTTGACTTCTTTAACCAGATGCATGTCAATTATTCCATCGAAAATCACATTTCCAATTGCTCCAATAATTCCGCTCAGAACTAAAATAGCTAATCCTACTATAAACGCCTGCCAACCGGCTATACGTGTAAACGGATTGAATATCAATTTGAAGAATTCGTTACTTTTCATCAGTTTTAATTTTTTCAATGATTTCATTCAACATATTCCTCACGGTAGGATAACTTAGTTTTAATTCAGAAGCCATTTCTTTAAGACTTCCACTATTGATTACAAAACGGAGAATAAACTGCTGGTCACTCTCGGGCAACAAGGCGAGGATAGGCAAGTCGTACGACCCCGAAACTTCAGTCTGACAGGTGTCGCATTTCAGGCACTTAACTTTGAGCTGTGAATGACAACTCGGGCAATAGGTAGGTAACATAATGTTGAAATTTTATTGCGCAAATGTAATATGAATTTTTATTATATGTATGTTTTATTGAATAAAGTTTATTTATATTTGAATAAAGTTTATTTGGTGTTTTACAATATTAGGTTTTCGGGTGATTGATAGGCATAAAAAAAGCCACAAATTAAATTGTAGCTTCTCAAAAAACAACTTCTAAGTTCAACTGTAAATTGTAGCAACTACCCGCCTGTTTCCACCCCGTTGTCTGAATTCGCAAAGATAAATTCCCTGCCAAATTCCCATATTCAGTCTTCCATGTGTAATCGGAATGGTTAGGCTTACACCAATTATTGAAGATTTGGCGTGTGCCGGCATATCGTCGTCGCCTTCCAGGGTGTGCAGGTAATACGGCTCCCGTTCGCGAATCAAATTGTTGAAAATGCTTCCCATATCGGTTTGTACATCCGGATCGGCATTTTCATTCAGGGTAAGTCCGGCCGAGGTATGTTTCAGAAACAAGTGTAGCAATCCGCTTTCTGGCAACTGTGGTAAATGGTTAATTATTTCATCAGTTACCAAATGAAATCCCCGTTTTTTCTCTCGAAGTGAAAATTCTGTTTGAAAGATCATATTCTGTAAGCAATTTTTTCTGCAAATATAATTTATTTCATTTGTAATCTTATGAGATTATTTTTTCTGCCAGGTACCTAATAAGCCCTAAAATTCCTGAAAAATAAAAACATTTGTATGGGTTTGATGTTTTAAAAACGATATGTGATATACCGTCGTGTTGGAACTGTATTATTTTACTAATTAATTTTAATTGACTAATGACACTAACAGAAAATTTAATAAGCGAGCATAAGGACATCATAGAATTGCTGGGCATTATGAATAAGATTGCCAATAATATTGAATCGAACAAAGTTTTTTATACTAGTGATGTTGAGGATATTATAAAGTTTTTGAATTTTTTTATCGACAAAAGCCATCATTCCAAAGAAGATATTTTTTATCAGGAACTCTCTGTGACTGAGACAACTGACGAAAACGTACTGATTAGCGTTATGCTTTATGAGCATGTGCTGGCGCGTAAATACCTGAATGATATTAAAAGTTGCATTGAAAATTGTAAAGTAGGAAACAACTTTTCGCATGAATTGCTGTCGGAAAGTCTTATCAATTACGTGAAATTGATAAAGAACCATATTAATAAGGAAGAGAATATCATTTTCCCGATAGCAGAGAGAGTATTTCCGCCCGAAAAGCAAAAGAAAATGTTAGTCAAATTTGAAGAAATTGAGGCCAGGATAGAAGGGCAGGGATTTCAGGAACATTATCATAAATTGTTGAAAAGATTAAAAAATAATTATCAGGATTGACTCTAAAATAATACTTAGCCGATTCGAATTATTTGAAGCCGTCTTGACTTTTTATATACAAGGTGCCCTGAATTTTTGGGGTGCCTTTTTTTGTGGATTTAGTTTGTTTTATTCACAGTTCTAAACTTTTAAAAATTACTTTTTTCAAGATTTTAAAAGCTGAACAATAGGAGGCTGTAGTTTGTTTATTAATACTTATTAAATTATTAATTTCAAGTGAGTTAATAGTGTGTTGATCTCTTTTGTAATACTTTGAACAATGGATTACAGGCTAGAATTTGATACTTTGGGTGAAGTTAATATCCCAGCCGATAAGTACTGGGGTGTGCAGACACAGCGTTCGTTGATGAATTTCCGCATTGGCCCCCCTGCTTCTATGCCCATTGAGGTTGTTCATGCTTTGGGCTACCTAAAAAAAGCTGCAGCTATTACAAATGCCAGGTTTGGACTTTTACCCGAAGACAAATTGAAATTAATTGCGGAGGTTTGTGATGAGATAATTGCAGGCAAGCTCGATGACCAGTTTCCCTTGGTAATTTGGCAAACTGGTTCGGGTACGCATACTAATATGAATTGTAATGAGGTAATTGCAAACCGTTCACATGTCTTACAAGGACATGCGCTGGGTGTTGGAGCAAGGTATATTCATCCCAATGATGATGTTAATATGTCTCAGTCATCCAACGATGCTTTTTCTTCAGCAATGAATATGGCAGCTTACGATAAAATTATAAAATACACAATTCCTGCTATCGAAATGCTGGAAAATGGCTTATATGAAAAATCGAAAGATCTGCATGAGGTGGTTAAGATTGGGAGGACTCATTTAATGGATGCAACGCCAATTACCCTCGGACAAGAATTCTCAGGCTATGTGTCACAATTGAAACATGGTGTTAAGGCATTGAAAAACACCTTGCCCCATCTTTCAGAATTGGCAATCGGAGGTACTGCCGTTGGTACCGGGCTAAATGCACCAAAGGGTTTTGATATTCAAGTTGCGGAAATAATCTCCAGATTGACAAACTTGCCTTTTATTACAGCTCAAAATAAGTTTGAATCTTTGGCCGCAAATGATGCTTTGGTTGAAACACATGGAGCATTGAAACAATTAGCGGTAAGTTTAATGAAGATTGCGAATGACATCAGGCTGGCGGCTTCCGGTCCACGCTCGGGAATAGCAGAGATTAAACTTCCTGCCAATGAGTTGGGCTCGTCCATTATGCCGGGTAAAATAAATCCGACTCAGGCTGAAGCCCTCACTATGGTGTGCGTACGGATAATTGGAAATGACACTGCTGTTTCAGTTGCAGGAGCAAGCGGTCATTTTGAATTAAATGTTTTTAAACCTGTGATGATAAGTGCTTTGTTGGAGTCGGCAACCCTTCTGGCAGATGCTTGCCGCTCATTTAATGTTCATTGTGTGGTTGGGATTGAACCCAATCTGGAACGAATAGAGCAGAATCTAAATAATTCACTTATGTTGGTGACTGCTTTAAATCCTCATATTGGTTACGATAAAGCTGCTTTAATTGCAAAAAAGGCTTATGCTGATAATACGACTTTAAAAAATGCCGCATTGGAATTAGGATTTCTCACTGAAAATGAATTTAATGAATGGGTGGTTCCCGAAGATATGACCGGTAATGTTAACGGTTTGTAGCCTTTGTTTTATGTAATCTGGCAAATTGGATTAAAGTATATTTAAAATGATTTAAAAAGCTAATATAATGGCTATTACAAAAGTTTGGATTGAAGATGGTTGCACAGGCTGCGGTTTGAGCGAAGCTATTTGTCCCGAAGTTTTTAAAATGGATGGTGAAGCTTATGTGATTGAAGGGGTTGATTTTTCGAAATACGAAAAGACAATCATTGAAGCTGCCGAAAGTTGCCCAGTGGAAGTGATAAAGTATTCGGAATGATTAGTGTTCTGATTTGCAATTAGTTGGTTTGCCCAGATACATTAAAATCGAGTTTTGTGTCAGGGATAGGAGGGATTTTTTGAGAAATTTTAAACTTGAACAAAGAGTAATTTATAAACCTGGAACGAATGAAAAATTTAAAAACAAAATTTATGGGAATCGAAATTGAGAATCCCATAGTAGTAGGTTCGTCCAACCTGCTAACTAAACTTGATAATCTGAAAATAGCAGAAGATAATGGTGCTGGAGCCATTGTGTGCAAATCATTATTTGAAGAGCAAATACAACTCGAACGGTTGGAACTGGACGAAGAACTGAACGAGTTTAATGATATTGCAGCCGAAATACAAACCAATCACCCATATGCCGAACATGCTGGTGCAAGTGAATATCTGGTGAACCTGAGAAAGGCTAAAGAAAGTGTTTCTATTCCTGTAATTGCCAGTTTGAATGCTGTAAATAATAAAACATGGATAGAATATGCCAAATTGATTAATCAGACCGGAGTAGATGGAATAGAACTGAATTTTTATCTGAATACCTGGGATTTGAATAAAGATGCCAGTCATATTGAGAATGAACAAACGCGAATTGTAAAAGAAATAAAAGAACACATAACTATACCTTTGACTGTAAAACTAAGTTCTGATTATACCAATATTATCTATTTTATAAAAAAACTGGATAAACTGGATGTAAATGCTTTTGTTCTCTTTAATTCGTTTTTTCAACCCGATATAGACATTGAAAAAGTGCAACACATTAAAGAATTCAATTTTAGTCACGAAGGCGACTACAAAAAATCACTCCGTTTTGCGGGTTTGTTGTACAACAATATCAACGCTGACATTTGTTGTGCTCATGGCGTTTTTAGCGGGGCCGATGTTATAAGACTCTTGCTGTCTGGAGCTTCAAGCGTTCAGGTTGTGAGCGCTTTGTATCAAAATGGTTTCTCTCAAATAGCAAAAATGAAATCTGAGATTTCAAACTGGATGGAGCAAAAGGGCTACAATAGCATTGACGAATTTAAAGGCCTTTTATCAAAAAGTAAGCTTAATAATGATCCGTTTATTTACAAAAGAGGGCAATATGTCGATTTGTTGATGGAACACGAGGAGTTTTTAGGAACAAAATAAGAAATTTGTTTTTTATGAAAAGTTACATGGAGGTGCTTGAAAAGGATAATCAGTTTTGAATTAAATTACAATTTGAAATTTGGATCAATTTCCTAAATAAATAACTTTGTTAGTGTGGCTTTGTCGATGAATTGCGGGTTAATTAATTGTATGGTTTCTACTCCTGATTCGCATTATTATCAACTTTGTTGTAATTTTGCAACCAATGCAAGCGAATTAAAACAAAGTTATGTCCGACACGTTCAAAACTATTTCCACCTCTACTGAAGGAATTTACAAAGAAAAAGGGAGCAAATTCCTGTCGTTTGCCATTCCTGTAAAAAATGCAGAGGAAGTCAGGGAAATTGTAAAAGATTATCGCAAACGGTTTTTTGATGCCCGCCATGTGTGTTATGCTTATATGTTGGGAGCAGAACATCTGGACTTTCGGGCTAACGATGACGGGGAACCTTCCGGAACAGCAGGCCGTCCTATTTTGGGACAAATCAACTCCCGTGAACTGACTGACATTTTGGTTATTGTGGTTCGCTATTTTGGCGGAATTCTGCTCGGCACCGGCGGACTTATAACCGCCTATAAAGAAGCAGCATCAGACGCTCTGAATCAGACTGAAATTATTGAAAAAACTGTAAATGAGATTATTGATATTAACTTCGACTATGTGCAAATGAACGAGGTGATGCGGATTATTAAAGACATAAATCCACAAATTCTATCCCAGGCGTTTGATAACAAATGTAATATGCAACTTTCTATCCGGAAGCAAGATGCAGGATTGTTAATCGGAAAACTTGAAAAAATCAGCAGCTTATCCATAGAAAATTAATCGGAACAAAAGCTTGAAATTCCGTTTCATTATTTCAAATAAAACGACTATCTTTGTAATCGAAAATGAAAACGAGAAACTTTAAATACTTTTTCGGACAAAGCAGCTCATTGCGAAATAATTGCGTGAATAAGTTGCTCATGAGGAATACGAAACCAATATAAATCTACATCGGATTTGTGTTGGTTTTTTTGTTTGTAAAAACACCTCTTACCATAAAAAGAGGAATAAGAGTCTTGAATAAAAATATTAGAACGTTTCAAAATATAAACTACAAATAACTAAAACCCTGTCAGGGCTTTAGAGTCATATTATGAGCAATAACAGTTTAGTATCAATCTCCGATTACAGCAAAGAAGAAATTCTGGCCATTCTCGATTCAGCCGCTAAATTCGAAGCTAATCCAAACCGGAAAACACTCGATGGCAAAGTGATAGCCACTTTATTCTTCGAACCTTCTACCCGTACCCGGTTAAGTTTCGAAACTGCGGTAATTCGTTTGGGCGGATCTATTATCGGGTTTTCCGATGCCTCCACCAGCAGTTCTTCCAAGGGCGAAACATTGAATGACACTATCCACATGGTTAGCTGTTACGCTGATGCCATCGTCATGCGGCATCCGCTGGAAGGTGCAGCCCGTTATGCGGCTGAAGTTTCTCCGGTACCTATTATCAATGCGGGCGATGGAGCCAACCAACATCCGTCGCAAACATTATTGGATTTGTATTCGATACTGAAAACTCAGGGTACACTTGAGAACCTGACCATTTGCCTTGTAGGAGATCTGAAATACGGACGAACGGTGCATTCGCTTATCATGGCTATGTCGCATTTCAATCCTACGTTCAAATTTATTGCTCCCGATGAGCTGAAAATGCCCGACGAATACAAGGTTTTTTGCCGGAAAAAGAACATTCCATTCACCGAAGTGAATGAGCTAAACGACAATTTCAACGACGCTGACATTCTGTATATGACTCGCGTTCAGAAAGAGCGTTTTCAGGATTTAATGGAATATGAGCGGGTTAAAAATGTGTATACGCTTAAAAATTCCATGCTTGAAAACACAAAACCGAACCTGCGCATTCTGCATCCACTACCACGGGTTACAGAAATTGATCCGGATGTGGATAGCAATGAAAAAGCATATTATTTCCGGCAAGCTCAGAATGGTTTATACGTTAGGCAAGCAATTGTAAGCAAAGTTTTGAAACTAGAATCGAAAACCAACCAAGGGGAATAAGAACATACATTTATGTCAAGTAAAGAATTAAAAGTTGCCGCACTTCGCAACGGAACAGTAATTGACCATATTCCGGCAGATAAATTATTCAAAGTTGTATCTATTCTCCATTTGGATACTTGCCTGAATCAGATCACGTTGGCCAACAATCTCGAAAGCGCAAAAATTGGGTCGAAAGGACTTGTTAAAATATCCGAGCGTGCTTTGGCGGAAGATGAAACGAACAAAATTGCTTTGATTGCGCCTAATGCGAAAATAAATATTATTCGTGAATTTCAGGTGGTGGAAAAACGTCCACTGAGTCTTCCTGAAGAAATTCGTGAAATTGTTCAATGTACAAATCCGGTATGTGTCACTAACAATCAGCCTATTACAACACGTTTTCACGTACAAAACGATGACGGGCAAATTGTGTTGAAATGCCATTACTGCGAACGCGAAGTGAAACAAGAAGAAGTGAAAATCAAATGAAAAAGGATCATAACTCTTCTGACTTTTCTGAAAAAGGACATGTTTCATGGAAGCCCGGAACGCTAATTTATCCACTTCCGGCAGTATTGATTTCGTGTGGTAATTCTCCAGATAATTACAACTTACTGACAATAAGCTGGGTTGGAACCATTTGTACCAATCCTCCCATGTGTTATATATCAGTACGACCTGAACGGCATTCATACGAAATTATTAAACAAACTGGCGAGTTTGTTATAAACCTGACCAACGAAGAAATGGCCTATGCCACTGACTGGTGTGGGGTGAGAAGCGGAAAAGATTACAATAAATTTTCCGAAATGAACCTTACTCCGATGAAAGGAGAAATGGTAAGTGCGCCTATGGTGAAGGAATCTCCGCTTTGCATTGAATGCCGGGTGAAAGAAATTATCCCACTGGGTTCACACGATATGTTTATTGCCGAGGTAATTAATGTTCAGGCTGATACTAAATACATTGATCCGAACACCGACACATTTAATCTGGCAAAAGCCAGGTTGATTGCCTATTCTCACGGACATTATTATAAATTGGGGCAAGAAATTGGAAAGTTTGGCTGGAGCGTACAGAAGAAGAAAAAGTAAAAACGACCCCTAACCCCTAAAGGGGAATTGGATTAGTTTTGTTTTGTTTTGTTTTCTTTACTTTTAGCCTTTTATTATCTAAATATTTGAATAGAATAAACTATCTAAATTCCCCTTTAGGGGTTAGGGGATCATTTATGAAACACGAAATAAGCATATCAACCTGGAAGCGCCGGGAGCATTTTGAAGTTTTTAATAGCTTCAACGAACCTTTGTTCGGTATAACTGTTCGTGTAGAGTGTTCGGCAGCATATCGGAAAGCAAAAAAAACAGGTTATTCTTTTTCGTTATATTACCTATATTTGTCGCTCAAAGCCGCAAATGAAATTGAAGAATTCCGTTACCGCATTGAAGGCGACAAAGTATATTGTTATGATAGTATTGGAGCCGGCCCGACTATTTTCAGGGAAAATGAAACATATGGCTGTGGATACATGCCTTATAACGAGGATATTGTCGAATTTATGAAGCAGGCAAACGCCGAAGTGAAACGCGTGGAAGCCGAACAAGGCCTGAAATTTCCATATCCGGGCGAAAATCTGATTCATTATTCAACGCTTCCATGGGCCGACTTTACGGCGGTAAATCATGCCCGAAGACTGGATATTGCAGGTAGTATCCCCAAAATCACTTTTGGAAAAATAACACGAGATGGTGAAAAAATGTGGTTGCCGGTAGACATTCATGTAAATCACGCCCTAATGGACGGTTTTCACGTAGGGAAATTCATTGAACGTTTTCAGGAACTGTTGAATCAATAATGGGCAGGAACAAGTCGCTACTTGTCCCCCCAAAAAAAAACATAGAATAAATTAATAATTATATAAATTAAAATGAAAAGAGACCAGGTTATTTTTGACATCATTGCACGCGAAAAACAGCGTCAATTGAAAGGAATCGAATTGATTGCCTCAGAAAACTTTGTAAGCGAGCAAGTTATGGAGGCAATGGGTTCTGTATTAACTAACAAATATGCCGAAGGCTATCCAGGCAAACGCTACTATGGCGGTTGCGAAGTGGTAGATGAAAGCGAGCAAATTGCTATCGACCGGTTGAAAGAAATTTTTGGAGCAGAATGGGCCAACGTTCAGCCACACTCTGGCGCTCAGGCTAATGCTGCTGTATTTTTAGCATGCTTGAATCCTGGTGACAAATTTATCGGATTGAATTTGTCTCACGGTGGTCACTTGTCACATGGTTCGTTGGTAAATAGCTCAGGTATTCTTTACAAACCTTGCGAATATAACGTTGACGAAAAAACCGGACGTGTGGATTATGACCAAATGGAAGAAGTGGCATTACGCGAACAACCAAAACTGATTGTTGGTGGTGGATCGGCCTATTCACGTGAATGGGACTACAAACGCATGCGCGAAATTGCCGATAAAGTTGGTGCATTGTTGATGATCGATATGGCTCACCCAGCTGGACTTATCGCTGCCGGATTGTTGGAAAACCCATTGAAATGGGCACATATTGTAACATCTACTACTCATAAAACGCTTCGTGGACCACGCGGTGGTATCATTTTGTTGGGTAAAGATTTTCCAAACCCATGGGGAAAAACCACTCCAAAAGGCGAAGTAAAAATAATGTCTGCTTTGCTTGACTCAGCTGTGTTCCCCGGAATTCAGGGTGGTCCGCTGGAGCATGTAATTGCTGCTAAAGCCGTTTCGTTTGGCGAATGTCTTCAACCTGAATATAAAGCTTACCAGGCCCAAGTTCAGAAAAATGCTGCTGCATTGGCAAATGCATTGATTGCGCGTGGATTCACAATCGTTTCTGGTGGAACAGACAATCACTCAATGTTGGTTGACCTTCGTTCAAAATTCCCTGAACTGACAGGTAAAGTGGCTGAAAAAGCATTGGTAGAAGCCGATATTACCGTGAATAAAAACATGGTTCCATTCGACAGCCGTTCAGCTTTCCAAACTTCAGGTATCCGCCTTGGAACACCAGCTATTACTACCCGTGGAGCAAAAGAAGAGTTGATGACAGAAATTGCTGAAATGATTGAAACAGTGCTTTCAAATGTTGACAACGAAGAAGTTCTCAAATCGGTTCGCGAGCGTGTAAACAAAACAATGGAAGCATATCCGCTTTTTGCATACTAATAACATCAAGCTTTTCCAAAGGTCAAAACTTTGGAAAAGCTTGCATTTAAATCCAACCATTGCTAATGATTGAAAAAATCTTCGAACTCTCCGAACACACCGACACAATCGTTTTTTATGGTGTGAATAACAGCAACGTCCACACTTTACGGAACTTGTATCCGAATATCCGTTTCACGGCGCGTGGGCACATATTAAAAATTTCAGGAAGCGAAGAAGATACTGAAAAGTTCATCGTCAAACTCAAAAAAATTGAACGTTACTGCATTGATAATAACAGTTTGACGGAAACTAATATTATTGAAATTGTAAAAGGAGAAACTGAACCTGTTGATATTAAGTTCGACCATCTGATTTTACATGGAGTAAACGGGAAATCCATTATGGCCCGCACTCCAAATCAGCAGAAACTGGTTAAAGATTTTGAAACCAACGACCTTCTTTTTGCTATTGGACCGGCCGGTTCGGGCAAAACATATACAGCCATAGCATTGGCAGTTCGCTCTTTGAAAAATCGCGAAATAAAAAAGATTATTCTCAGTCGGCCAGCTGTGGAAGCGGGCGAAAAACTCGGCTTTCTTCCCGGCGATATGAAAGAAAAAATTGATCCGTACCTGCAACCGCTTTACAATGCGCTGCAGGATATGATTACGCCGCTGAAACTGAAAGAATACATGGAAAATGGCACCATACAAATTGCTCCATTGGCTTTTATGCGTGGCCGGACCCTGAGCGATGCTGTGGTAATTCTTGATGAAGCTCAAAACAGCACCACCATGCAAATCAAAATGTTTATGACACGTATGGGGCTGAACGCTAAAATGATTATAACCGGCGATACTACGCAAATTGACTTGCCTTATCAACAAAAATCTGGTTTGATTGATGCATTGGAAGTATTGAAAAACATTAAGGGTATAGCACGCGTTGAATTTGACGTAAAAGATATTGTACGGCACAAACTCGTTCAACGAATTGTGGAGGCATACGAGAAAAGGGTGAAAGAGCAAAACCCTAAAAACGAAGAACAAAAAACTTTGATTAAAAAGAACAATATTTGATAATATAAAAACGTAAACAACTCAAAAATATGAACGCACTTACAAACACCGATTTCCATTTTGATGGACAGAAAAACGTGTATCACGGCAAAGTACGCGATGTATATACAGTAAAAAACGACCTGCTCGTAATGGTTGCTACCGATCGTATTTCAGCATTTGACGTAGTTTTGCCTAAAGGAATTCCCTATAAAGGCCAAATGCTGAACCAGATTGCGGCTAAATTTCTGGATGCAACTGCCGATATTGTTCCAAACTGGAAGCTGGCCAGTCCGGATCCCATGGTAACCGTAGGACTTCGTTGCGAAGGGTACCCAGTAGAAATGATTGTACGTGGTTATTTGTGCGGAAGTGCCTGGAGAGCCTATAAAAGCGGCGTACGCGAAATCTGTGGTGTAAAAATACCCGATGGCATGCGCGAAAACCAACGTTTCCCACAACCGATCATCACGCCCACTACCAAAGCAGAATATGGCATGCACGATGAAGATATCTCGAAAGAAGAAATTCTGAAACAAGGATTGGTTTCTGCCGAAGAATATGCGTTACTTGAAAAATATACTATGGAGCTATTCTTGCGTGGAACTGAAATTGCAGCAAAACGTGGTTTAATCCTTGTGGATACAAAATATGAGTTTGGTAGTCGCGATGGCAAAATTTACCTGATCGACGAAATTCACACGCCCGATTCGTCACGCTATTTCTATGCTGACAGCTACCAGGAACTTTTCGAAAAAGGTGAACCACAAAAGCAACTTTCGAAAGAATTTGTACGCGAATGGTTGATGGAAAATGGATTCCAGGGCAAAGAAGGGCAACAAGTACCTGAAATGACACCGGAAATTGTTGCCGGAATCAGCGAACGCTACATCGAATTGTTCGAAAATATTAGCGGCGAAAGCTTCGATAAAGCTGATATAGCCAACATTTCAGCACGTATTGAAAAAAATGTTGTAGAATATTTGAAAAAAGTTTAAACAATAAAACTCTGAAAACCAAACTCTATTCAATTATGAATTATGAATTATGAATTATGAATTGAAAAACCGTTTGGTAGTTTCAGAAAAAGCCGTATCTTTGCAGCGCCTTTGAAGAAAAGACGATCCCTGGAGAGATGGCAGAGTGATCGATTGCAGCGGTCTTGAAAACCGCCGTACTGCAAGGTACCGGGGGTTTGAATCCCTCTCTCTCCGCCAAAAAGATTTCAAAAATCAGTAAAAGCCCGTAAAATCAATGATTTACGG